>JABAKE010000095.1 GCA_019779905.1 Modestobacter lapidis
ATAAAACTTATAATCTTTTATATGTAATCTTTATTTTTCTACTTAATGAACAAGCTAGTCTTGAACTAACGTAAATGCAACCTATGCTTCAAATTTATTTATTATTCGTCCCATTATACAACTTACTACTTAAAACTTAATGAACAAATTTTTTGAACAAGCTAGTCTTGAACTAACGTAAATGCGACCAAATCACACTATTTTTCCGGTTAAATTATTGTTCATTTCTTATTTTTACAGGTCGCTTCGCACTATTTTCCAAGTTATTCCGTAAACTCCATTATTTTTATAAGTTATTTCATAACTTCACACTATTTTTACGGTTAAATTATTGTTCATTTTTAATCATTTTTTATCATTTTATCTGATCTCTAAACTTCATTTCTTATTCCCATTATTTTATATTATTTATATTATTTATATTATTTTATATTATATTATATTATTAAACATTATTAAACATATGCTTATACACCGAAGATTACTGACATATATAGATATATGGTGCTCCAGCTTTCACAACACTCTTATATCCCTTATTAAATCCCCTTTCCTTCTCTCTTTTTTTTACCTTATCCCTTTCTTTGGATCTTTAACAACATCCATATTAACATTTTTTAACATCATACACAAATTTTTTAACATCATACACAAATTTTTTACTATATATTATATATTATTTATATTATTTAAATAATGAAGGTATTAAGAATTTATAGAATTTATATATAGTTTTAATTATTCATTTTAAAATAGAAGATGATATCTATTTAAAATAATTGCTACCTATTTTTTATTATTGACACCTATTTAATATTTAATTTTTATACACCATACTGAAGATTGATATATTTTTATTTATACACCTATTAAAAATTTAGACACCATACTGAAGATTGATATATTAAAAATTTAGACACCATACTGAAGAGGTCGTAGTATATTAGTATATAGACGACTAACCCTTAATTTCCTATATGATACTTTATCTTCCTCATTAATTATACTCTCTCTTTATCTCTCCTTTTATTACATATAATATTTTATCTTCCTCATTTATTTACTATTATTCTTTATCTTTTAATTAATTTATTTCCTTTTATTCCCTTTTTCATACATAATCTTTATTAAAATTTTCTAAATATATTTTATCTTTTAAATCCTTTTAAGTAATGTTTATTATCCTTTCAGATTTATCAAAAACTTATTTAAAATTATTCTTTCTTTAAAATTCTTTTAAGTAATCTTTATATAATTTTTAGTTTTACTAACATTAATAAAATTCTTTATTCTTAATAATTCATTATTCATTTTTAATTTAATTTTATTTATTAAATTTTATCAAAATTT
>JABAKE010000096.1 GCA_019779905.1 Modestobacter lapidis
GTGCCAAGCGTGATAAATCCAAGGTTTGATTCCCCCTCCCCTCACAAGGGGGGAGGGGGGGAAGAATCCCTCACTGCCTTCACTTTCGGTGGAGTCTACCTAAGGGTGGCCTACCTAAATGTGGCCCTCCCTCCCCTTCCTAAAGGGAAGGTGCCCTTGGGTCCTTTGTTATAATATTGTTTATTTCTTTTTTTTTTATTATTGTTATTTTTAATCCTACTTCAGAAGTAAAATGAATTGTTCGTCCAATTCCTTTTTATTAATTGGGCCTTCCGGTCGAGCAAGTTGGCGACGCGGGTTAATAGAATCACCCGGATCTGGCAGTGATTCTATATTATATTAAATAATACGTCCCCCTGGGGTCCCCTGAACAGGGCCTCGGGGCCTTTAAATTAAAAATTATGTTATTATTTTCATTAATAAGTTTAATTATATATACATCATTAGTTGCTAAAAATAGTTTAAAATTAGTTGACTTCTCAATTAAAAAAGAAGCGGTTAAACAATTAGAATATTTAAATATTCATATTAATAGAATAGGTTTAATTTCTATTCTTTATACAGGATATCTTACTTGAGATATCTTTAGTTTAGAAAATATTAATTCTGGTATTAATTTATATAATGGATTATTTAAAGTTAATTCATTGTCTATTTTTATAAGTTTATTAATAATCATTATAGTTGCATTATTATTTTGTTTAAATACTGTAAATATTATAGGTTTATATGTTGTAGATCGTATACATTTTATGTATAAAGAAAATATATTATTAATATTATTTAATTTATTAGGTTTATTATTATTTCCTTCAGTAAATGATTTAATTTCATTATTTGCTATAATTGAATTACAAAGTTATAGTTTATATTTAATTACTTGTTTATATAGAGGTTCTAATAATGCCACTAAAGCTGGTTTAATGTACTTCTTATTAGGAGGATTAGCAAGTATTATGATTTTATTTGGTTCTGCTATTATATATTTTGTAACTGGATTTACTTCTTTAGATTATATTTTTACTCTATTCTCATTTAATAATTATTTAGAATCTTTAATGTTTGGATTAATTTTTATTATTTTAGGATTAATTTGAAAAGTAGGTTTAGCTCCGTTCCATAATTGATCTATTACTGTATATAGTAATACACCTACAATTATTACTGCATATATAAGTTTAGTTGCCAAATTAAGTATTTTACCATTTATTTTTATTATTATTCATAATTGTTGTGAATTAGATATTGTGTATAACTTTATTTATGTTTTAATTGCTTTTAGTATTTTACTTTCTATGTTTATCGGAGGGGTAGGTGTATTATCTCAAATTAAAATGAAAATTTTATTAG
>JABAKE010000097.1 GCA_019779905.1 Modestobacter lapidis
AGGGGCTAACCAGGAGGAGAGTCCCTCACGGCACAGCTATAGGAGCTTCGCCAAGCCCATGAAGAAACCCCTTGGGTTACTAGGGTTTTTAACTGGATTTCCAACAATCCGGAGGGCGAGTCCCTTACCTAAACGTTATAAATTTTAATTTTTTATATATTATATATCCGGAAGAATTGTCCTCCCTCCCCCTTCAGGGGAGGGGTTGAACCCCTGGGACAAATCTTATACTTAAATATAGGTAGGATTTTATTCCTATTAAAGTAAACTATAATTAATTGCCTCAATTAATACCTTTTTACTTTGTAAACCAACTTACATACGGTTTTGTATTACTAGTTATCTTACTAGTATTATTTGCACAATTCTTTTTACCTAGAATTGTAAAATTATATATTTCTAGATTATTTATTACTAAATTATAATATATAATATATCTTTCATATATTATCTTAATAAATTCTGTAATTATTTTACCCGCGCGAGCAAGTTTACCGCGGGAGGTCTAATATATATAGTAAAAAATAGTGTATATCACTTACGATATAAAATAATAATATTTTAATATTTAATATGAATTATTTTGTTTATTCACCTTTAGACCAATTTAATATCCAAACTTTTATTGGTTTTGTAGTTCCTTTCTTTGATGTAAGTTTCCTTAACTTTACTACTTTCTCTCTTTACACAGTTATTGTTTTATTTGTTATTCTTTGCTTAAATTTATTAACTGATAATAATGGAAAATTAGTAGGATCTAGATGATTTGTTAGCCAAGAAGCATTATATGATACAATCTTAAATATGGTAAAAGCACAAATTGGTGGAGCTTACGGAGGTTTTTACTTCCCATTAATTTATACATTATTTATCTTTGTATTTGTTGCTAACTTAGTAAGTATGATCCCTTACTCATTTGCTTTAGCTTCACACTTAGTATTTATAGTATCATTAAGTATTACTATATGATTAGGTGCAACTATTATTGCAGTATATTACCACAAAGTTAACTTCTTAGGTTTCTTTGTTCCAGGAGGTACACCTTTACCTCTAGTTCCTGTATTAGTATTAATTGAATTATTATCATATACAGCTAGAGCAGTATCATTAGGTTTAAGACTTTCAGCTAACATAAAATAATGAGGGTAGGTTCCTCATTAAAATGTGTTTAAGAGCCAAATTCCGGGGAAGCCCTAAAGTTCTAATAACTAAAGATTTTAAGGAAACTTTTAATCTGGCCTCACTAATCATGAGGGTATAGTAATATCATTACCCCCGAAGGGGGGCCACCCTTTGGGTGGCGAAATTCATTTTTAATTAAATTATAATTTAATTAAAAACAATGGG
>JABAKE010000098.1 GCA_019779905.1 Modestobacter lapidis
GTATGAGCATATTGTAAATTATATTGTAACAGGTCTTATACCTTCAGGATGGTCGAAACATGAAAATGATCGATTGTTCTCCCAAATTAAATATTATATCTGGGAAGATCCTGTGTTGTTTAAATACTGTGCAGATCAAATGATTCGTCGTTGTATCCCTGAAAATGAAGTTGGGGATGTATTAAAGTTTTGCCACACTCTAGCTTGTGGTGGACACTTTAGTGGTAAAAAGACTGCTGCTAAAATACTTCAGTGTGGGTTCTGGTGGCCCAATTTGTTCAAAGATGCCATGGACTTCTGTAAGTCCTGTGAAAATTGTCAAAAGATGGGTTCCATTTCAAAAAGAAACATGATGCCTCTTAACCCAATTTTAATTGTCGAAATTTTTGATGTGTGGGGTATTGATTTCATGGGCCCATTTCCAATTTCTCATGGATTTGAATACATCTTAGTTGCAGTGGATTATGTGTCAAAATGGATAGAAGCTGTAGCAACTAGGACAAATGACCACAAGGTGGTAGTACAATTTCTCCAGGAAAATGTGTTTTCTAGATTTGGATGTCCAAGAGCCATAATTAGTGATGGAGGTTCTCATTTTACCAATAGGCATTTTGCAGCACTTTTGAATAAATACTCCATCACACATAAAATAGCAACTCCGTACCATCCACAAACTAGTGGGCAAGTGGAAGTGTCAAACAGGGAAATTAAACATATTCTTGAAAAAACGGTTAGGCCTGATCGTAAAGATTGGTCAGTGCGCCTCACGGATGCACTTTGGGCTTACCGAACAGCTTACAAAACTCCCATTGGCATGTCCCCTTACCGACTGGTTTATGGTAAACCATGTCATCTTCCTGTCGAGTTAGAACACAAAGCCTTATGGGCCATTCGTAAGTTTAACTTTGAAATGAAGGAAGCTGGGTCTCATCGTAAATTGCAACTTAGTGAACTAGAGGAAATTCGCAACGAGGCTTATGAAAGTTCAAAAATTTACAAAGAAAAAATGAAAATGTTTCATGATAAACACATAAGCCGAAAAACTTTTGAACCAAACCAAAAAGTCTGGCTTTTTAACTCAAGATTGCGATTATTTCCGGGTAAACTAAGGTCTCGATGGGATGGGCCCTATGTAGTATCAAAAGTCTATCCTAATGGTGCAGTAGAAATTCTTGATCCCCATGTTGGGACATTGTTTACTGTAAATGGCCAAAGGCTCAAGCCTTGCATTGAAAGCCAAGGTGAGACGGATATGGTTCAGGATGGTTTGTTAGTTGAGTCTGTTGACTTAATTGACCCTAAAAATGAAATTGCTTAGTTTAAAATCAGTCGTCTGG
>JABAKE010000099.1 GCA_019779905.1 Modestobacter lapidis
TTCCTTATTTTAGTTATGGGGTAGTGGAGCACGAAACAATTCGAATTTTCTTTTTCCACACCGTGCACGCATCATCTTGGTGCGACGCAACAACTGGCTCATCCGAATGGAATACACATACAGGACGCCGTCGAACCGGGCCGATCCCGTATTTTACTCCAATTAACGGGAATCATTTCGGTTAGAGTGAATCTCGGGACAGTCGGTGAAATAATAGGACGTTCGGTTTAATGAGTTCGGATTTCTTTCTGCGAAACACGAAATGAGATCGGTCCGACGGGTGGGCCCCATTGTGCGCTTAAAGAGGAATCCCGTTTTTGAAGATTTCGATCACTCGATCCTTCTTTTCCCCTTTGAAAACACAGAAAACTTATGCTAAAACTTCGGTCTTCAGTTTAGTTGTTTGTTTTTCCCGGACAAATCCCCATCCTCCATTTACGCATATATGGGAGGATTGGGATCGATGTAGATTTTATGCAGCGGTTTTCGGTTCCACAAATAATAACAATATTGTGAAAACTATTATTAGAAAAGTGTTCACGCCATATTCTCGAAATGCTGGTGAGATACGAATGATGTAAGAGAATCGTGATTCGAAAGATTAGAATTAAATATAAGCTTATATTGAAAATCAATTTCTATTCAATCTTGAAAAGTTAATTTCGTCCAGCGATTATGTTTATATACGATTTTTGGGACGATTGAGTTGAATGGAGGCGAAATACGTTTTATTATCTTTATCCCCCATGCAGCGGAGTTAAATACTGACAATACATTGAGTAACTTTCGTAATTTTTAACTGATAATTAATCTAAACAAAGACTTAAATTAGCCAATTAATCTCAATAAATTAATCCGCGCATCGAACGGAATTTAAAATAATGCATCTTTCACATGGAGCCTAGGGCGGATTCAACCCAAACGTAGAGGCGAAAGAAAATGAAAACGTGCGGGGTTCCCTACGCTCAAAGTGGAGGAAAAGCTGCAGATGCAGCTTTACCGCCGCTCAAAACGGCGGAAAAGCTGCAAGTGCTGGTTTTCCTCCTCTCGGAGAGGAGGAAAACTGGAAATTGCAGCTTTACCGCCGCTTAGAACGGCGGAAAAGCTGCAAATGCAGTTTTACCGCCGCTTCAAACGGCGGAAAAGCTGCAAGTGCAGGTTTTCCTCCACTCGGAGAGGAGGAAAACTTGCAAGTGCAGGTTTACCCCTCTTCGAGCTGGGGTAGGGCTGCAGTTTTGGTCCCACTTCGTTCCGGCGCCATCTTTTCGTTCCTTATTTTAGTTATGGGGTAGTGGAGCGCGAAACCATTCGAATTTTCTTTTTCCACACCGTGCAC
>JABAKE010000100.1 GCA_019779905.1 Modestobacter lapidis
CCATGTTAAACTTGATTTTAATTATTATATCCATTAATGCCATCATCAAAACTCATGTCCATGCTTGATTTGGCTCTGATACCACTGAAAGGTTGTGACATACATGGATTCGCAGCGGAAGACATACGACAAAAATTTTTCATATAAAAGAATCCATACATCTCAACCATTCAAGAATCGATAACAAGCATAGGGACAAGAGTTAATACATACAAGCATATAACATATTTAAAAACATTAAATAATACATACTTGATTTCCTTTGCGATAGTTTTCCCTTCGAGCTCCAACGATATGAAGCCTCCAACGGTATCCACACGAATGCAAGACTTCTTGAACCCCTAGTCCTTCACAACCTTTGTGAAAAGCTAGCTTGGAGAGGGAGAGAGAGAGAGTGGCTGCTAGGAGAGAGAAAACCCTAAGGAAAGTGATTCTCTACAATTTAGGGTTCCCTCTCTTCTTATTTATAAGCACTCTCCTCCTTAAGGAGTGTTTGGTTACTAGTGCTAGCATGACCAATCATCCTTGTATGGGATTATCCTATTCTTGGTTATGTTTGACTTAAAATTAATTAACCATTAATAATTAAAGCCAAACATATTTCAAAGATAGAATTCACCTCTCACAAGTTCAAGAAACTCACTTACACTCTATTGTGTGTGACCCTTTGGGTTCACCCCAACCTAGCAGTGGACAGGGACATCTCTATGTCTCCTAAAAATAGAAACTTTCTATTTTAAGGTTCGATTGGAACAATTCCAATTTTGCCCTCATTGATAACACTTTACCAATAGGCCTTCACTGGTCATGAGTGACATCTAGCAACATATCATGACATACCCTAGGTTTGGGTGAATAGCAGAACTATGTGAACCCTTCATGTTACTTAATCCTTCATCCCCTAATGTCACAGTTAAGATAATAGGTATGGTTATTAGTCAAACCCTATCTCAACAACTTGATATCTGTTCCACAAAATATAATTTCAATCAGGTAATCGCAATGAAACTCTTTTCACTGTTTACCTATCACTCTGGCCAGAGGTTCCCATTGAGAATTATCTTTGTGAACTTATCCTGACATTCTCTCTCATCTACTGAGAGTGATGATTCCTTATCGCACACTCATCCATCTTCATACATAACTCACTAGAGCCAATAAGTACCGGATTACAACCTTATGGATAAGGCAGTACAAGATACTATCAAACTCTAGCAACCTATGCACAAGATAGCTATGGTGTCTCAGGTCTAAGGATTACCAAATGGACGTAACACAAGAACATTCCTTTTGACAGAACTACCATAGGAATATTCTTTGCAGA
>JABAKE010000101.1 GCA_019779905.1 Modestobacter lapidis
TTGATGAATCGTTGATAGAAAAAGGTTATAGACGTTATCTGCGATGTGTAGGCTTGATTCATAGTTGAAATTTCTAAGAAATTGGGCTTAATTTGAGTTTTGTGAATATTTTGATTTTTAGGCCTAAAACCTTATGATTCTTCAAAACCAACCGTTGGATTTACAAATTGAAACTTAATATGTTGTCTATGAAGTGAGATTAACAAACTGTACGGTTGAGATTGCGTACTTTTGAGTTTTGATAGAGATTTGAATTTATGTAAATGAAAATTGTGATTTTTACCCATAAAACTTTGACATGCAAATTGAGGCATGAATATTTGAAATTAGACAAAGTGTCTTTATTAAAGTTGTTAGTATATACTTTAATTTAAACATATGTGAATTTGGTGACATTTGGAGTTGGTGTCAAAAATTGCAAAACCTTCAATTAGCGTCAATGGCCGTTCGGTTGTTTTGGGAAGATGATACAAAAATCATCCCATGTGGATGATCTCATTTTAACCCCGTTGCACCCTAAACTTCAAACGGCTATATCTTTTTCATTTGAACTCCGTTTTGAGTGATCTTGGTGTCCCCGAAAAGCTTATGAACTCTAGTTTTTAAATATTTAATTAGTTTATAATTATTATAAATTATTAAAGCCTTTATATTTATGGATATAAATAGGCATAGTGCGGATTTTCCAAAAATGCTATTTTTACTTCATTTTCTTTCTTTTATTATTATTTATTGGTTATATGTTAATCATGCTTAAATATGAAGGTTAGGTGATTGCTTTTGAGCTTGTGGAAACCATAAACTGCGTTTACACCTTTTTGCGTGTGCTTCGCTCCAGGTAGGAGGATTCATACCTTTCTTTTTATAACTATAATGCCAGTATGAGTGCATGATATGTGGTTGGTTGCGCATGAAAGATATGATTGGTAATGTGAAATTATAAATGAATTGCAATGCTGGAATTGTGGAATGATATGAGAATATGATTGTACTGCATTGCATATGGTTGAAAAGGTGCACTCATGTGAACACAGACCGGCAGTACTGGCAAAAGATATTTGAAATGAAATGAAAGTTGGGAAATGAAATGAAAGTTGTGAAATGAAAGATCTTGAGATCTATGATAAAAGAACGACAAATGGGAGATCTTGAGATCTGAGATAAAAAGAACAACGTGTGGATGCAGTATCTGCCTAGGTGGTCGTATGAAGACTATTTTCAGATCAGTATTAGGTCGTAGAGATGTTGAATTCCTATGCTGATGCTGTCTATAGTGCTGTTATACGCACCTAATGGTTAGTAGTCTAACCAGCCCGG
>JABAKE010000102.1 GCA_019779905.1 Modestobacter lapidis
ATATGAGGTTAACACCGCAGACCCACTTACCAAGGCTCTTACTCTGAAGACCTTGGAGCAACATCTTGAGAAGATGGGTATGAGATACATCACTAACTGGGTTTAGTGCAAGTGGGAGATTGTTAGAAGTGTGCCCTAAAACCAATTAGTAGGTTGTACTTAGGGAACTTTATTTCATTTATGTTATTGTATGAATCTTATTCATCTATAAAATGGCTTTTATATTATCATGTAAACTTGTGTTATTTATAACTGTTCATGATAATGTCCTTGAATAGCATGATAGAGAATTGTATCTCAAGTGTTGAGATAGAGAGACATATGATTCTCAAGAACATCTATTCTAGATATGTTCCTGATCATAGGTTTATTTATTTGGGCGATAATAAACCGTTAAGATTGGCTCAGGTTATACTAGCTCCAATGGGAGGATGGTGAGTCTCAAGCCATCTGTGTAGAGACACTATAGTAAACCTGTGGGTGCTTGTTAGAGAACAAGTACACTGAACGTGACCAATATGAGTACAGCTTATGGAGATGTATTTGAATGTCAAAAGCTGCTCATGTGTATAGTCACATTTGTAATCCTCATACCTGAGACACCACTGGTTATCTTATGTATGAATTACTAGAGTTTGATAGTATCTTGTACACCCTTAATCATGAGGATGTAATCGGTGCTCATTGGCTTTAGTAAGTTGTATATGAAGATAGGTGAGTGTGCAATAGGGGATCACCACCCTTAATATCAAAGGGAGAATGTCACAGTTAATTCACAAATAATAACTCAATGAAGTCTTTGGCCAAAGCAGAAGGTAACCAAGGAAAAGAGTTTTCATGGGTTAACCTAATTGAGTTTATATTTTGGTGAATGGCTAACACAGGATTAAGTTAGGGTTTGACATGAATCCATACCCGAATAACTTAATCGTGACATTGTTTGGTGAAGGATTATTTATCACACGAAGGGTTCATTTATATTTGTATATTCACTCACACCTAGGGCATGTCATGATATGTTGCTAGATGTCACTCATGACTAGTGTAGGCCTAATGATAAGTGTTATCATTGAGGGCAAAATTGGAATAGTTTCAATTGAACCAAAAATAGAAAGTTTCTATTTTGGGAAACATGCGATGTTCCCGAGCCACTACTAGGTTGGGGTGAACCCAATGGGTCACACACATAAGGGCTTAAGTGATCTTCTTGATTTAGTAAGAGGGGATATTCTAATTTAGATATTAGCTTAATCCTTATTATTAAGTGTTAATAATTAAAGGGATTAAGGATATGCTAAACTAGAATATAACT
>JABAKE010000103.1 GCA_019779905.1 Modestobacter lapidis
GCACCCGCAGCCACCGTGCCCACGTTCCGCGACACCTCCTCCGCCGCCGCCGACACCACACCCGACTGCGCGCTCGTCTCCTCCGCCGACGCCGAGATCTGCGCCGACGACGCCGACAACTCCTCCGACGAGGCGGCGACCGCATCCGCCGAGGCAGCGACGGAGGACATCAGCCCGCGCAGGCTCTCCCGGGCCGCGTCGATCGCGGCTGCCATCCGCCCGACGTCGTCCCGCTGGTCGACACCGGTCTCGTGGGTCAGGTCCCCGTCGGCCAGTCGCTCGGCGGACCGCCGAACCCGGGCCAGGGCACCGGTGATCGACCGGGCCACCACAACACCGGCCAGGAGGGCCAGGCCGCTGCCCAGCACCAGCACGATGGCCAGTCCATTGCGCGTGGCAGCGTAGGCCTCCTCGGCGGCTACCGAGCTGGCCAGCGCGCGCTCCTGCTGCAGGGCCGAGAGTCCCTCCAGTCGTTCCAGGAGCTGGTCACTGAGTGGCGCGACCTGCGTCGACCGCAACTCGTTGAACTCCGCCTGCCGGCCGGCTGCGGCAAGCTGGTTGAGCTGGGCTGCCAGCCCCAGGTAGGTGTTGAAGTCGGTCACCACCTCGTCGAGGGCCGCCACGACGTCGGCAGTCGGACGGGTCTCGGTGCGCATGCGCTCGGCAGCCCTGAGCACCGCCTCCCCGGCCGCGTCGCGCTGTGCCCCGAAGGCCTCCTTGGCCTCCGGCGTCGGGGCGTTCACCCGGTTGAGTGCGTCGAACCGGTAGGAGATGTACTGGTACTGCATGTGCTCGGCCAGCTGCGCCCCGACCGTGTTCTGCTCGTACATCGCCGTCGTCCGGTCGGCCGTCGCTGACAGCGACGTGAGCCCGACGGTTCCCACGGTCAGAGCAGCGGCGACGGCCGTCCCGATCGCGGCCAGGATCTTGGTCTGGACGCCGAGATCGCGGAATCGCCGCGACAACGTGATGGGGGTGCCGTTCATGAATGTTCTCCAACAGAAGAGATGCGGCAATGCTGCCGCACAGGTAGGGGGTAGGTCTGGCACGCCGCCAGTCGCTCACCGTCGGGGAATCGCGGTGAGCGACTGGGGTGCGCGCTTCCTGGCGCGTCAGTAGGTGAAGCGGCCGACCGTGGTGCGCAGGTCGCTGGCCATCCGGGACAGCTCGTCCACCGCGACCCGGGTCTGACCCAGCGCCTGGGTGGTGGAGGACGCCGCAGCCGAGACACCGGTGATGTTCGTGGCGATCTCACCCGACCCGCTGGCCGCCTCCTGAACCGACCGGGACATCTCGTTGGTCGT
>JABAKE010000010.1 GCA_019779905.1 Modestobacter lapidis
GTGGGTGGGGAGAAGGTGCAGGCGGCGATCGAGTCGATCGTGCAGGCCGACCGGCCCAAGGGCGATGACCGAACCCGCGCGCAGCAGCACGCCGACGCGCTCGTCCAGCTGTGTGACAACCAGCTGGCGTCGGGGAACCTGCCGTTCCTGCGGACGGTGAAGCCGCATGTGGTCCTCAACCTCGACGTCGATGACTTCGCCGACCCGGCCACCGGTGCCGGCGCTGCGGCCACCGGCTTCGGAGCGTGCATCTCCGCCGAGCGGGCCCGGTGGCTGGCCTGCGACGGCAGCATCTCCCGGATCGTGATGGGCCCGGAGGGGGTGCCGCTTGATCTGGGGCGCGATCACCGCGTGGTCACACCGGGGCTTCGCAAGGCGGTCGTGCGGCGGGACGGGACCTGCGTGTTCGCCGGCTGTGGAGCACCGCACTGGTGGTGCGACGTGCACCATCTCCTGCACTGGCTGTTCGGCGGCGAGACCAACTTGGAGAACTCCGGCCTCTTGTGCGAACGGCACCACACCAAGGTCCACCACGGGTTCCGGGTCGAACGACCACCCGACGGCCGATGGCGCACGTATCGCCCGGATGGATCCGAGATCGTCATCGGCCCAAGGATCTAGCGACCTGCTCGCCGGGTGCCCGGCCGCCAATGCTCGCCCTGCGGCTGCCGCGCGGGCAGCGACCTTGGGTGTCCCTGAGCGGCCCACTATGGGACAGGGGCGGGGGTGCGCGGCGCGGCCTCCTGCGCCGCTGCGACAGTCCGCTGACGGAGGCGACAGCGTCCGCGGCGCAGACTGGTCTCGTGAAGCATGAGGCGTTGCGGCGGATCGCGGACCTGCTCGGGGAGCGCAATCGAATTGACGGCGAGATCGCCGCGCTTATCCAGCGACCGATGACGTCCGGCCACCTGGGGGAGTGGATCGCTGGTGAGATCTTCGATATCGCACTCGAGAAGTCCGCGTCGGCGGCCGCGTTGGACGGCTACTTCCGCTCCGGTCCACTCCAGCGGCGATCGGTCAACGTGAAGTGGTACCTGCGGCGAGAGGGCATCCTCGACCTGACGTCACCGGCGATGCCGGACGACTACCTCGTGATGACTGGTCCGGCTAGCGCGGCGATGAGTTCACATGGCGGAACGCGGCCATGGCGCATCGACAGCGTCTACCTCTTCGATGCCACGGGACTGCGGGACAACCTGCTCGCGCGCGGCAGACAGATTGGCACGGCGTCGAGCGTTCGCACCGAACTGTGGGCGCAAGCTGAGATTTATCCGAAGCCGGTCAACTTTCGGTGGGTCCTCACTGAAGACCAGGTTGAAGCGCTGAAGTCGTTCGCGCCGGCCGAGCCACCATCGCCTGCCCCATAGCGAGCGGCGACGGGTCGGTCGACTCGGGCTGTCGCCTCCTTCGCCACGGCGGGGACTGCGTCGGTGACTTGGAGGTCAGGTGCCACTGCCCATGGCACAGGGGACAGAGGTAAGCGCCCGTCGGCGCCTTTCGTCGGCGTTCACGACTCCACCGCTGGATGGCCCTCAACGCGACCAGTGCAGCGGGTCGGGACGGATAACGCTTCTTGATGCAGCCCGGCATCGCGGTGCATCCCTCGATGCAGGGTGCTCGGCCGGCTCACATCCAGCCCGGCACCGTAGCGCCACGCCTGAGAGCGGGCGGCCGTGTCACTCCCGACGGAGCGCTTGAGCAGAGCCTAGAGTGCGGCGTCCGGGGCTGCGTCCCTGAAGCCGCCTGCAGGGCAAAAAACACCGCCGGGCGGACTCGATGTCCTCGCCGTCCCAGCTCGGGTCGAGAACTCGTGCAACGGCGTCGGCATCCGGGTGGAGCCGCTGTTGGAGGCAATGCCCGTGCGCGAGGAACTGTTGCTCGCGCTGCGATGCCTCCGCCTTATGCCCGCGGGAGAGACGATGGCGGCGTAGGGGTCGAGAGCGCCACCTTCGGCTTCTCCCCGCAGAACGCGCACCTGACCGGCGTCACCGCGGCCGCAGCCTCCCGCCAGGCAGTCCACGGGCGGGCGGGGCAGGCCCGGACGCGCCCGCGGGCTGACCGCGGCTCGCAGCGCGGGTCGTCGTCGTAGCCGCCGGTTACGGTTCGCTGGTGAGCACCGAGGCAGAGGTGGAGCAGCAGGCCAACCAGCCGTCGGTGGCCGCGGCCGTCGACCGGGAGGACCTCACCCAGGTCCCCGACGAGGCCCGCACCGGGCACCGCGACCTGGCCGAGGAGCTGGACCGGTATGCCTTCGCCTACTACGTGCAGGACGCGCCGCTGGTCAGCGACGGCCAGTACGACGAGCTGATGGGCCGGCTGAAGGTACTCGAGGCGGCCCACCCCGCGCTGGTCACCCCCGACTCGCCCAGCCAGAAGGTCAACGGCGGCTTCGGCGCCACCTTCGCCCCGGTCACGCACCTGGAGCGGATGCAGAGCCTGGACAACGCCTTCTCCTCCGACGAGCTCTCCGCCTGGGCCGCCCGCGCCGACCGGGACGGCGCCGCCGGTGCCGGCTACCTCTGCGAGCTCAAGGTCGACGGCCTGGCCATCGACCTGGTCTACGAGCGCGGCCGGCTGGTCCGCGCCGCCACCCGCGGCGACGGCGTCACCGGCGAGGACGTCACCGCCAACGTCCGCACCATGGCCGACGTCCCCCAGCAGCTGACCGGCGACGACGTCCCCGACCTGGTCGAGGTGCGCGGCGAGGTCTACTTCCCGGTCACCGCCTTCGCCGACGTCAACGCCGCCCAGGTCGAGGCGGGCAAGGCGCCCTTCGCCAACCCCCGCAACGCCGCCGCCGGCTCGCTGCGCCAGAAGGACCCGAAGGTCACCGCCACCCGGCCGCTGCGGTTGGTCGTGCACGGCGTCGGCGCCCGCCGGGGCTTCGAGCCCGAGCGCCAGTCGGCGGCCTATGCGCAGCTGGCCGCTCTCGGCCTGCCGGTGAGCACCCGCTACGAGGTGGTTCCCGACCTCGAGGCGGTGTGGGCCTACATCGAGCGCTACCGCGAGCAGCGGCACTCCGTCGAGCACGAGATCGACGGCGTCGTGGTCAAGATCGACCAGGTCGCGCTGCAGCGCCGGCTCGGGTCGACCAGCCGCGCCCCCCGCTGGGCGATCGCCTTCAAGTACCCGCCGGAGGAGGCGACCACCAAGCTGCACGACATCCGGGTCAACGTCGGGCGCACCGGCCGGGTCACGCCCTTCGCCTACATGGAGCCGGTCAAGGTCGCCGGCTCCACCGTGCAGCTCGCCACCCTGCACAACGCCAGCGAGGTCAAGCGCAAGGGCGTGCTCATCGGCGACACCGTCGTCATCCGCAAGGCCGGCGACGTCATCCCCGAGGTGCTCGGCCCGGTCGTGGCGGCGCGCACCGGCGACGAGCGCGAGTTCGTGTTCCCCACGCACTGCCCCGAGTGCGGCACCGAACTGCGCCCGGAGAAGGAGGGCGACGCCGACATCCGCTGCCCCAACGCCCGGTCCTGCCCCGCGCAACTGCGGGAGCGGGTCTTCCACGTCGCCGGCCGCGGCGCCTTCGACATCGAGGTGCTCGGCTACGAGGCTGCGGTCGCCCTGCTGTCCTCGCACCTGCTGGAGGACGAGGGCGACGTCTTCTCTCTCGACGCCGAGGCGCTGCAGCATGCGTCGTTCTTCACCAAGAAGGACGGCACCCTGTCGGCCAACGGGCAGAAGCTGCTCGCCAACCTGCAGACCCGCAAGGACGTCCCGCTGTGGCGGGTGCTGGTCGGGCTGTCCATCCGGCACGTCGGCCCGACGGCCGCCCAGGCGCTGGCCCGCGAGTTCCGCTCCATCGACCGGCTGAGGGCCGCCACTGAGGAGGAGCTGGCCGCCGCCGAGGGCGTCGGCCCCACCATCGCCGCCGCCGTCCGCGACTGGTTCGCCGTCGACTGGCACCTCGGCGTGGTCGAGAAGTGGCGGCAGGCCGGCGTCCGGATGGCCGATGCCGAGTCCGATACCGGCCCCGGTCCGCTCACCGGCGTCACCGTCGTGGTCACCGGGTCGCTGCGCGATCTCAGCCGCGACCAGGCGATCGCCGCCATCCAGCAACGCGGCGGCAAGGTCACCGGCTCGGTGTCGAAGAAGACCGGCTTCGTCGTGGTCGGCGCCGACCCGGGCAGCAAGTACGACAAGGCGGTTGCGGTCAAGGCGCCGATCCTGGACGACGACGGGTTCGCCGTGCTGCTGGAACAGGGGCCTGATGCCGCCCGCGAGGTCGCCACCATCGGCGACGGTTCGGATGGGACCGCGAAGAGCTAGGCGGGTGGCAGCCGGCCGACGGTGGCGGCGATCCCGGTGAGATGGGCGAACCGCAGCAGCTCCGACCGGCGGAACGCCGGACCGCCCGAGCGGCCCACCACCACCGCCGTGCCCGCGTCGTCCAGCGGTGAGGCCATCATCTCCACGGCCAGCTCCCGCCACCGCTCCGGCACCCACTCGGCGTCGCTGGGCAGCAGCAGGGGAGAGGCCAGCGGCAGCCAGGGCAGCGCCACCCCGTCGAAGGTCGGCGCGGCGTCGGACGTGGCCAGCACGCCGGCCCCGCCGGTTCCCTTCGGGGCCAGCACGGTCGCCCAGCCGCTGTGGAACACCCGGGGCAGCTCGGCCGCCAGCAGCTTCGCGGTGCCGGCCCCGGCCCGGGCGAGCGCCTCCAGCAGCACCAGCTCGCGGTGGGTGTCCAGCGGCCCGGCGTAGGGCCGCAACGACTCCACCCGCACGTCGGGCACCGTCATCACGGCCGTGATCAGGCTGTCCGCGACCCGGTCGGGCGGCAGCTCCACCACCACGTCGTCGACGGCGACACCACCGCCGCGCTCGAGGACGTCCACGGACACGATGTCGATGCCGGCGCCACCGAGCGCGGTGGCGACCGCGCCGAGGATGCCGGGCCGGTCGGGGACG
The DNA here is from genome assembly GCA_019779905.1 of Modestobacter lapidis. Taxonomy (GTDB): domain Bacteria; phylum Actinomycetota; class Actinomycetes; order Mycobacteriales; family Geodermatophilaceae; genus Modestobacter; species Modestobacter lapidis. The sequence continues at coordinate 4,915 of JABAKE010000010.1, forward strand.
ACCAGCCGCAAGAGGTAGGACACGGTTCCCTCCGGGGTGCCGTCCTGTGCCTGGCCCCGGGAGTCCGGGGTGCGGGGCGATCGCCGTCGATCGGGGGTCAGCTTCCCGCATCGAGGGCCTCCGTGGCCAACCCCGGGCGCGTCGCGGGCCGTTCCGGCCCCCGTAGAGTGGCTGGTCGTGGAGCGCACTGGAGACCGGTCCGACCGGCAGACGGAATGGGGTCCGAGCGCAGCATGAGCAACCTCTCCCGCACGGACGTCGAGCACCTGGCGCGGCTGGCCCGCCTGGCGGTGACCGACGAGGAGCTCGACGTCTTCGCCGGGCAGCTCGACGTCGTCCTCGGCGCCGTCGCCCGGGTCGGCGAGGCGGCCGTCGCCGACGTCCCCCCGACCTCGCACGTCGTTCCGCTGACCAACGTCTTCCGCCCGGACGTCGTCACGCCGAGCCTGCCCCGCGACCAGGTGCTGGCCGGCGCCCCGGCAGCCGAGGACGACCGGTTCCGCGTGCCGCGGATCCTGCAGGAGGAAGCGTGAGCACCCCCGGAGCGATGAGCACCGATCTGACGACGCTCGACGTCGCCGCTCTGCAGTCGGCGCTGTCGACCGGCGAGGTGAGCGCGGTGGAGGTCACCCGCGCCCACCTGGACCGGATCGCCGCCGACGACGCCCGGCTGGGCGCCTACCTGCACGTCGATCCCGATGCCGCGCTGGCCGCGGCCGCCGAGGTGGACCGCGCGCGGGCCGCCGGCGGCGAGCTCGGCCCGCTGGCCGGCATCCCGGTCGCGCTCAAGGACGTGGTGGTCACCGAGGGCGTGCCCACCACCAGTGGCTCGAAGATCCTCGAGGGCTGGCGCCCGCCCTACGACGCCACCGTCGCCGGGCGGCTCAAGGCGGCCGGCACGGTGCTGCTGGGCAAGACCAACATGGACGAGTTCGCGATGGGCTCCTCCACCGAGAACTCCGCCTACCGCCCGACCCGCAACCCCTGGGACCTCGACCGGATCCCCGGCGGCTCCTCCGGTGGCTCCAGCGCGGCGGTCGCCGGGCACCTGGCGCCCTGGGCGATCGGCACCGACACCGGCGGCTCGATCCGCCAGCCGGCGGCGGTCACCGGGCTGGTCGGCCACAAGCCCACCTACGGCTCGGTCTCCCGGTACGGGCTGATCGCGTTCTCCTCCAGCCTCGACCAGGCCGGCCCGATGGCCCGCACGGTGCTCGACGCGGCGCTGCTGCACGAGGCGATCGGCGGTCACGACCCGCGCGACTCGACCAGCATCGACGCGCCACTTCCCGGGTTGGTCGCGGCGGCCCGCCAGGGCGCCCGCGGCGACCTGTCCGGGCTGAAGGTCGGCGTGGTCACCGAGCTCGGCGGCGACGGGCACCAGGAGGGCTACGGCGCCGGCGTGCTGGAGCGCGTCGCGGCGGCGGTCGCGCTGCTCACCGAGCTGGGGGCGGAGGTCCGGCCGGTGTCCTGCCCGTCCTTCGACCTGGCGCTGGCGGCCTACTACCTCATCGCGCCCAGCGAGGCATCGTCCAACCTGGCCCGCTTCGACGGCGTCCGGTTCGGCCTGCGGGTCGGTGACGACGGCAGCGCCGACCTCGACGAGGTGATGGCGCTCACCCGGGAGCAGGGCTTCGGCCCGGAGGTCAAGCGGCGCATCATCCTGGGCACCTACGCGCTGTCCAGCGGCTACTACGAGGCCTACTACGGGCAGGCGCAGAAGGTGCGCACGCTGATCACGCGCGACTTCACGGCCGCCTACGGCGGTGCCGACGGCGGGGGTGTCGACGTGCTGGTCAGCCCCACCAGCCCGACGGTGGCCTGGCCGATCGGTGCCCGGGTCGACGACCCGATCGCCATGTACGCCGCCGACCTCTGCACCCTGCCGGCCAGCCTGGCCGGCGTGCCGGCCATCTCGGTGCCCTGCGGGCTGTCCGAGGGGCTGCCTGTCGGCCTGCAGGTGATGGCGCCCGCGCTGGCCGACGACCGGTGCTACCGGGTCGCCGCCGCGCTGGAGGCCGCGCAGGACGCCGCCCGCGGCCACCGGTTGCTCGACGAGCTCCCCACTCCGGCCGCGGCATGAACGGCGCGATGAAGGCCGCCTGGGGCCTCACCGTCTTCGTCATCGTCGCCGGCGCCGTCCTCTGGGCGGTCACCGGCCGGAACGTGTTCGCCGTCTTCATCGTCCTGGGCGTGCTCACCGGGGTCGGCGCATGGTTCACCGGCCGCATCGCCCCGCCGCCGTCGCGCCCCGGCCCGGACCCCACCTCGGAGGGACACACCCCGTGACGACTGATCGGCTCGTCGAGTTCGACGAGGTCACCACCCGCTACGAGCCGGTGATCGGGCTGGAGACCCACGTCGAGCTGGGCACCGCCTCGAAGATGTTCTGCGGCTGCTCGACCACCTTCGGTGCGGAGCCCAACACCCAGACCTGCCCGGTCTGCCTCGGGTTGCCGGGCTCGCTGCCGGTGGCCAATGAGGCTGCAGTCGCCGCGACGATCCAGATCGGCCTGGCGCTGGGCTCGGAGATCGCGCCGTGGTGCCGCTTCGCGCGCAAGAACTACTTCTACCCCGACATCCCCAAGGGCTTCCAGACCAGCCAGTACGACGAGCCGCTGTGCGTCGGCGGGCACCTGGACGTCGAGGTCGACGGCGAGACGTACCGGGTGGAGATCGAGCGCGTGCACCTGGAGGAGGACACCGGCAAGAACCTGCACGTCGGTGGCGCCACCGGGCGCATCCACGGCGCCGACCACTCGCTGGTCGACTACAACCGCGCCGGCATCCCGCTGGTCGAGATCGTCACCCGGCCCGTCCCGGGCGCCGGGGCCAGGGCCCCCGAGGTGGCCCGCGCCTACGTCACCGAGCTGCGCGAGATCGTCCAGGCCCTCGGCGTCTCCGACGTGCGGATGGAGCAGGGCAGCCTGCGCTGCGACGTCAACATCTCGCTCAACCCGGCCGGCGCCGCCGAGTGGGGCACCCGCACCGAGACGAAGAACGTGAACTCGCTGCGCTCGGTCGAGCGCGCGGTGCGTTACGAGATGCGCCGGCAGGCCGCCCGGCTGGACGACGGCGGGCGCATCGTGCAGGAGACCCGGCACTTCCACGAGGACACCGGCTCCACCTCCGCCGGGCGCAGCAAGGAGGAGGCCACCGACTACCGGTACTTCCCCGAGCCCGACCTGGTGCCGATCGCCGCCGATGCCGACTGGATTGCCGGGCTGAAGGCCGGGCTGCCCGAGCTGCCGGCCGCCCGCCGGTCCCGGCTGCAGCAGGAGTGGGGCATCTCCGGCAACGAGATGACCTGGCTGGCCAACGCCGGCGCCCTGGGCCTGGTGGAGGAGACCGTCGCCGCGGGGGCGAGCCCCACCGACGCCCGCAAGTGGTGGCTGGGTGACCTCGCCCGGCGCGCCAACGAGGCCGGCAGCGAGCTCGCCGAGCTGGCCGTGACCCCGGCGCAGGTCGCCGAGCTGGCCGGGTTGATCGCCGAGGGCACGATCAACGACAAGCTGGCCCGGCAGGTGCTCGACCGGGTGCTCGCCGGCGAGGGCGACCCGGCGAAGGTCGTCGAGGCCCAGGGCCTGGCGGTGCTGGGCGAGTCCGACGAGCTGGTCGCCGCCGTCGAGGCGGCGATCGCCGGCGCCCCCGACGTGGTGGCGAAGGTGCAGAGCGGCAAGGTGCAGGCGCTCGGCGCGCTGGTCGGGGCGGTCATGAAGACGACGCGCGGCAAGGCCGACGCCGCCACGGTGCGCCGGATGCTGGAGGAGCGCGTCCACACGTCCTGAGCCGACCGGCTCCTCCGACGCCCATCGGCCCCGTCGCAGGGGCCCGGCCCGAGCGGAGCGAGGACCGGGGGCGACGGTCAGGCCCCGCTGCAGGGACCCGCTACGAGCTTGCGAGTGGCGGGGGGCAGCGGGGTCCTTTCTCTACAGCGGGGAGTCGGCGTCCGAAGACGGCGGTAGCACCCGCAGCACCCGGTCGTCGTCGTCCGCCGGGGTGCCCGCGCCGTCCTCGTTGGACGTGGTGATCCACAGCGCCCCGGCCGGGTCGATCACCACGGTGCGCAGCCGGCCGTACTGGCCGGTGAGGAAGCCCTCGGGCTCCGCGACCGGGTCGCGCCGACCGTCGAGCTCGACCACCAGCACCTGCTCGCCGGTGCGCGCGCCGAGGAACACGTAGGGCCCGGAGACGGCGCAGCCACCCAGCCCCGCCTCGGCCTCGGGCACCTCCAGCACCGGCGACCGCCCGCCCGGGCCGTGGTCGCCGCCGGCGGCGAGGGCGTCGAACTCATCCGGGCCGGTGGCCAGGTCGTCGGTGGCGTACAGCTGCTCGTCGCCGCCCACGCAGAGGGCGGTGACGTCGGTGTGCCCGCGGGTGAACACCGGGCCGTCGCCGACCGGCTGGCCGAAGACGTCGATGGCCAGCACCTTGCCGGCCAGGGACGCCGGGTCGGCGGCGAGCGCCGGGTTCCCGGTGTCGCCGGTGCCCACGTACAGCGTCCCGTCGGGGCCGAACACCAGCCCCCCACCGTTGCGCACCTCGCCCCGGGGGATGCCGGTGAGCACCGGGTTCGGCGTGCCACCGAGCGGGAACCGGACCACCCGGTTGTCGGTCGGGGTGCTCAGGTAGGCGTAGAGCAGCCCGTCCTGGAGAAAGGTCGGCGAGAGGGCCAGCCCCAGCAGGCCGCCCTCGCCGGTGGTGTCCACCCCGGGCAGGGTCATCAGCTCGCGGGCGGGGGAGCGGTCGGGGAAGACCTGCAGCAGCCGGCCGGTCTCCCGTTCCCCGACCACCGCCGTCCCGTCGGGCAGCACGACCAGGCCGGTGGGGACGGTCAGGTCGGTGGCCACCACGTTGGGGTCGCCACCGGGCCCCGGGTTGCTGCCCGGCTCGGCCGGGTCGCCCGGCGCGGGCGCCGGTGCCGTGCCCGAGGGTGGGGCGACCTGGGGCGGTGGTCCCTCCGGGCGGTCGCGGAACGGTCCGGCGGGCTGGTAGCCGCTCGAGCATCCGGCGGCCAGCAGGCAGCCGGCCAGCGCCGGGGCCAGCCATGCCCGGCGCGCACCCGCCCGCCCCGTCGTCCGCCTGCCCACCCCGGCCACAGTACGTGCGGCCGGGCCCCTAGGGTCGGGACCCGTGCCCGAACCGCGGACGGCCCCGACCCTGGCCCTCAGCCCTGATCAGCAGCTGCACGTGCTGGTGCCGTCCGAGGCGTTCGCCGCGGCCGCGCGGGCCGTGTCCCCGCGCATCCGCGCGCACGTGGCCGACCCGCAGGCCGGTCCGGTGACCGGGCAGGCCGCGCAGGCCCAGGTCTGGGTGCCGCCGGGCCCCGGCGTGCCGGACAACGGCTTCCTGGAGAGCCTGCCGCAGCTGCGGCTGGTGCAGCTGGTCAGCGCCGGCGCCGACGCCCATGTCGGGCGGCTGCCCGAGGGCCTGCTGCTGTGCAACGCCCGCGGCGCGCACACCGCCGCCACCGCCGAGTGGGTGGTGGCGGCGACGCTCGCCGCCCAGCGCGGGCTGCCGTCCTTCGTCCGCGAGCAGGACGCCGGCCGGTGGTCCCAGGGGGTGCACGCCTCGCTGGTCGGGGCCCGGGTGCTCGTCGTCGGCGCCGGCGACATCGGGCGCGCGGTCGGGCGGATGCTGGGCGAGTTCGACGTCGAGCTGACCTACGTGGCCCGCACCCCGCGGAACGGCGTCCACGGCGTCGACGAGCTGCCCGCCCTGCTGCCGCACGCCGACGTGGTCGTCCTGATCGTCCCGGTCACGGCGGAGACCAGGGGTCTGGTCGATGCGGGCTTCCTCGCCGCGATGCCCGACGGCGCGCTGCTGGTCAACGCCGCCCGGGGGGTCGTCGTCGACACCGCCGCGCTGCTGGCCGAGCTGACCGCCGGCCGGCTGCGGGCCGCCCTGGACGTGACCGACCCCGAGCCGCTCCCCGAAGGGCACCCGCTGTGGTCGGCGCCCGGGCTGTTGCTCACCCCGCACGTCGGTGGCCTGGTGCCGCAGAGCGGCGACCGGGCCGTGCGGGCGGTCACCGACCAGCTGGCGCGGATCGTCGCCGGGGAGCCGCTGCGGAACGTGGTCGCCGACTACTAGAGAGCCTCACCTCTGGGGGCCTGTGGTGGCCGGGATGGCCCCGTCCCGAGGCTCGTCCCGAGCTTGCGAGGGATGAGGAGGACGGGGTCCTTAATCGGTGCCGGACTCCATCGCGGCCCGGTCGAGCAGCTCGTCGTGGGCGGAGACCCGGCCGCGGGAGGCGATCGCCTCGGCCCCACCCTGCTGCGTCGCGTCGATCAGCCCGGTGGAGGCCGCCTGGGCGGCGCCGATGGACGTCGGGGTGGACCCGCCGACCATGCCCATCCGGGCGTACTGCTCCAGCTTCGCGCGGGAGTCGGCGATGTCCAGGTTGCGCATGGTGAGCTGGCCGATCCGGTCCACTGGCCCGAAGGCGGAGTCCTGGGTGCGCTCCATGGAGAGCTTGTCGGGGTGGTAGCTGAACGCCGGCCCGGCGGTGTCGAGCAGTGAGTAGTCCTCGCCGCGCCGCAGTCGCAGCGTCACCTCGCCGCTGACGGCCATGCCGACCCAGCGCTGCAGCGACTCGCGCAGCATCATCGCCTGGGGGTCCAGCCAGCGGCCCTCGTACATCAGCCGGCCCAGCCGCCGGCCCTCGCTGTGGTAGGTGGCCAGGGTGTCCTCGTTGTGGATCGCGTTGACCAGCCGCTCGTAGGCGGCGTGCAGCAGGGCCATTCCCGGCGCCTCGTAGATACCGCGGCTCTTGGCCTCGATGATGCGGTTCTCGATCTGGTCGGACATGCCCAGGCCGTGCCGGCCGCCGATGGCGTTGGCCGCCAGCACCAGGTCGACGGCCGAGTCGAACTCCGTGCCGTTGATCGTCACCGGCCGCCCGTACTCGAAGCCGACCGTGACGTCCTCGGCCGGGATCTCCACCTCGGGGTCCCAGAACCGGACGCCCATGATGGGCTGGACCATCTCGATGCTGGCGTCCAGGTGCTCCAGCGCCTTCGCCTCGTGGGTGGCGCCCCAGATGTTGGCGTCGGTGGAGTAGGCCTTCTCGGCGCTGTCCCGGTAGGGCAGCCCGTGGGCCACCAGCCACTCCGACATCTCCTTGCGCCCGCCGAGCTCGGTGACGAAGTCGGCGTCCAGCCACGGCTTGTAGATCCGCAGCGCGGGGTTGGCCAGCAGGCCGTAGCGGTAGAACCGCTCGATGTCGTTGCCCTTGTAGGTGGAGCCGTCGCCCCAGATCTGGACGCCGTCCTCGAGCATCGCGCGCACCAGCAGCGTCCCGGTGACCGCCCGCCCGAGCGGGGTGGTGTTGAAGTAGCTGCGACCACCGGACCGGATGTGGAACGCCCCGCAGGTCAGGGCTGCGAGGCCCTCCTCGACGAGAGCGTCCCGGCAGTCGACGAGCCGGGCGACCTCCGCGCCGTACGTCGTGGCGCGGCCGGGTACCGAGCCGATGTCGGGCTCGTCGGCCTGGCCGATGTCGGCGGTGTAGGTGCACGGCACGGCCCCCTTGTCGCGCATCCACGCGACCGCCACCGAGGTGTCGAGGCCGCCGGAGAAGGCGATCCCGACGCGTTCGCCTACGGGCAGGGACGTGAGCACCTTGGACACGTCGAGAAGTATGCACACCAGTGCATGATCATGCAAAGCGACGGCTGTCCAGGTCTCTAGGGCGCCACCGGGGCCGGGATCCGTCCACCGGAGGCGGCCGACAGCGCCGGGAGGTCGCGCAGCCGGACCACCGGCAGCCGTACCTCGGTCGCGCCGGTGGTCACCAGCCACAGGTCTCCCCGGGAACCGATCCGGATGCCGGCCACCTCGGGCCAGGGCACGTGCCGCCGGCCCACCAGCGAGCGCACCGTGACGCCGGCACCCGGCTCGCCGGCGGCGTCGGCGTCGGGGGTGCTCCCGGCCACGTCCACCCCGACCCGGAGCACCCAGGCGGCGACGAGGACGGGCAGCAGCAGGAGAACCACGGCCCACGGTGCGGCCGTGGCGGCCGGCAGGACGCAGAGCAGCAGCAGGGCGGTGGGCAGGAGTGCGGTCCGGCTCATCCGGAAGCGAGCGACAGGCACGTCTCCAGATGATCCCAGGCCTGCCGCCGGGGGCCCGCGGCGCCGGTTGCCGACGGTGGCTGTCCGCCGCCTGGCGGGAGCGGCCTAGCATGCCTGGACGTGACGACCGTCGAGGACCGCCCCGCCGCCGACAGCGGCACCGCCGACATGAAGCCCCGCAGCCGTGAGGTGACCGACGGGGACGCCAAGGCCCCGGCCCGGGCGATGCTCCGCGCCGTGGGCATGGGTGACGACGACTGGGAAAAGCCGCAGATCGGGGTGGCCTCGTCCTGGAACGAGATCACCCCGTGCAACCTCTCCCTGGACCGGCTGGCCAAGCGGGCCAAGGAGGGCGTGCACGCCGCCGGCGGCTACCCGCTGGAGTTCGGCACCATCTCCGTCTCCGACGGCATCTCCATGGGCCACGAGGGCATGCGCGCCTCCCTGGTGTCCCGTGAGGTCATCGCCGATTCCGTGGAGACCGTCATGTTCGCCGAGCGGCTGGACGGTTCGGTGCTGCTGGCCGGCTGCGACAAGTCGCTGCCCGGCATGCTGATGGCCGCCGCCCGGCTGGACCTGGCCAGCGTGTTCGTCTACTCCGGCTCCACGCTCCCCGGAAAGCTCGGCGACAAGGACCTGACCCTCATCGACGTCTTCGAGGGGGTCGGCGCCTGCGCCGCCGGCAAGATCACCCGCGACGAGCTCACCGCCATCGAGAAGGCCGCCTGCCCCGGGCAGGGCTCCTGCGGTGGCATGTACACGGCCAACACGATGGCCAGCGTCGCCGAGGCGCTGGGCATGGCGCTGCCCGGCAGCGCCGCACCGCCGGCGCCGGACGCCCGCCGGGACGCCATCGCGATCGCCTCCGGCGAGGCCGTGGTCAACCTGCTCCGCAAGGGCATCACCGCCCGGCAGATCATGACCAAGCAGGCGTTCGAGAACGCCATCACCGTGGCCATGGCGCTCGGTGGCTCCACCAACGCCGTGCTGCACCTGATGGCGATCGCGCACGAGGCGCAGGTCGACCTGACGCTGGAGGACTTCAACCGGATCGGCGACCGCACGCCGCACCTGGCCGACGTCAAGCCGTTCGGCCGGTTCGTGATGACCGACGTCGACCGGATCGGTGGCGTCCCGGTGGTGATGCGTGCACTGCTGGACGCCGGCCTGCTGCACGGCGACGTGCTGACCGTCACCGGCAAGACGCTGGCGGAGAACCTCGCCGAGATCTCCCCGCCGGACCCCGACGGCGCGATCATCCACGCGATGAACGACCCGATCCACAAGACCGGTGGGCTCAGCGTGCTGCGCGGCTCCCTGGCGCCCGACGGCGCGGTGGTGAAGTCCGCCGGCTTCGACGCCGAGGTGTTCGAGGGCACCGCCCGGGTCTTCGACGGCGAGCAGGGCGCGATGGACGCCGTCACCGAGGGCACCCTCAAGCCCAACGACGTGGTCGTCATCCGGTACGAGGGGCCCCGCGGCGGGCCGGGCATGCGCGAGATGCTGGCCGTCACCGGCGCGATCAAGGGCGCCGGACTCGGCCGGGACGTGCTGCTGCTCACCGACGGTCGTTTCTCCGGCGGCACCACCGGTCTGTGCGTCGGGCACATCGCGCCCGAGGCCACCGACGGCGGCCCGATCGCCTTCGTGCGCGACGGCGACCCGATCAGGCTCGACCTTGCCGCCCGCACCCTGGACCTCCTGGTCGACGAGGCCGAGCTGGCCCGCCGGGCCGAGGGCTGGGCCCCGCCGGCCCCGCGCTACACCACCGGTGTGCTGGGGAAGTACGCCAAGCTGGTCGGCTCCGCCGCCCAGGGCGCCATCTGCGGCTGAGCGCGACCACCCCTGCCCGCCCGGACTCCCGGGCGGGCAGGGGCGCGCAGTGGGGCGCACTCACCCCGGAGGGGTGAGTGCCGGGCGGGCACGCTGCTGCAGCGGCGCCGGGCCGCCGACAACCCAGCTGTGGACCTGACGCGGCGACGAACACCCGGACGGTGGCTACTGGCCGTCCCGGTGCTGACCGGTGCGGCCGGCGGCGCCGCACCCTGGGCCGCGCACCTCGTGGTGCTGACCACCGCCCTGGTCACGGTGGCGGTGCTGTGGCGGGCCGGGCGACGTCCACCCGGCGGTGCGCGCGGCTGGTCGCTGCTGGCGGTGGCCGTGCTCCTCGGCGTCGTGGGCGATGCCGTCGCCGGACTGCCCGCCTTTCCCGGCGACGTCCCGCAGGCCGCGACCCGGTCGCTGGCCTCCGTCCCGTCCCTCGTGCTCGCCGCCGCCGGCGTCCTCTCCCTGCTGACCTGGGCGCAGCTGCGCCGGGGCGGGGCCCGGCTGGTCACCGAGACGGCCTTGTTCTTCAGCGCGGCCATGGTGCTGGCCCAGGTGCTCGTCGTCGGCCCGGTGCTCCAGGGGCCACCCCTCGACGTCGCCACCCGCACCGCCCTCGAGGTCTCCTGCGCGGCAACGGCTGCCCTGCTGTCGGCCGTGCTGGTCCTGGTCTCCGCCTCCGCCGGACGCCGCGTTCCCGGTGCGGCCCTGCTGCTCGCCGTCACCACCACGGCCGCCGGCCACGCCGTCACCATCCTGGATTCGAGCGGCCACCTCACCGGCCTGACCACCTGGGTGCCCGTCCTCCAGGTGGCCTCCCTGCTCCTGGTCGTGCTGGCGGTGCGGCGCGACCACGGCCCGGATGCCGCCGGCGAGGCGCCTCCCACCGGGCGGGCCGCCGGGCTCGGCCTCGCCGGGCAGGTGCTCCCGCACCTGGTGATGGTGGTGGCCGCCCTGCTGTTCGTGGCGTCCGCCGTGCTCGGTGCCGGCCACGGCCCGGTGGCCGCGGCCGCCGTGCTGGCCGGCCTCGTGCTCACCGCGCTGCACCGGGCGGTCACCGCCCGGGACGAGGCGCGGGTCGCCCGGCGGCTCGACCGCAGCGAGGCCTACTTCCGCTCCCTGGTGCGCTCCAGCAGCGACGCCGTGCTGATCCTCGACGGCGACCTGCGCGTCACGTGGGCCGCGCCGACCCTGGCCGCCGGGACCGCCGCCGCCGGCACCGACCTGGTGGGCAGCCGGCTGCCCAGCGTCGTGCACCCCGACGACGCGGAGGCGGTCGCCGGCTGGCTGACCGGCGAGGCGGCAGGGGCGGGGGCGGGACCGGCCGGGCTGCGCACCTTCCGGCTGCCCGCGCCGCGCGGGTGCTGGCGCGTGCTGGAGACCGGCGTCAGCGACCTGCGTGCCGATGACGACGTTCAGGCCCTGGTGCTGCACTGCCGCGACGTGACCGCACGGCTGGACCGCGAGGACCAGCTGCACTCCATCGCCTTCACCGACCCGCTGACGGGCCTGCCGAACCGGGCCGCCCAGCTGGTCGCCCTGAGTAGCCGGCTCGGCGCGCTCAGTGACCGGGCCGACGCCGAGCCGGGGACTGCCGGCGCCGACGGCTCCGGCACCCCGGAGCCGCCGGCCCCCGCGGAGGGCGCCTCGCTGCTCCTCTTCGAGCTGCAGGGCCTGCACGATTCCCTCGACCGCTCCGGCGGCGACGTCGTCGACGTCGCCCTGGTCGAGATCGGCCGCCGGCTGCGCAGCACGCTGCGCAGTGAGGACCAGGTCGCCCGGATCGGCACCGGGACGTTCAGCGTCCTGGCGATGGGCACCCGCGCGGACGCCGACCGGGTGGCCGCCCGCTGCCTGTCGGTGATCGAGCAGCCGCTGGCGACCGGCTCCGGCCTGGTCGACCTCACCGCGGCCGTCGGGCTCGTGCCGCTGTCCGCGGGGCTGTCCGAGCGGGAGGCCCTCGACCGCGCCGACCTGGCCGTGCGGGACGCCCGTGCCGCGGCTCCCGGCACGGTGCGCCGCTACACCGACGCCATGGGTGCGGCCCGCGACCGCGCGGAGCAGCTGCGCCGCGACCTGGTGGGCGCCCGCGAACGGGGCGAGCTCGGACTGGCCTGGCAGCCGATCGTCGGGCTGGCCGACCAGCGGGTCACCGGGGTCGAGGCGTCACTGCGCTGGCGGCACCCGGTGTTCGGTGACGTGCTGCCCGAGGAGTTCCTGCCCGTCGCCGCGCGCGCCGGCCTGGACGTCGACCTGCAGCGCTGGGTCCTGCGGGAGGCCACCGCCGCCGCGGCGGGGCTGCCCGAGCAGGGGCTCGCGCTGAAGCTCGGCGTCGACATCTCCCTGCCGCACCTGGCGTCGGGCACCCTGGTCGGCGACGTGTCCGGCGCCCTGCAGGCCAGCGGCCTGCCCCCGGAGCGGCTGGTCGTGGAGATCTGCGAGGCGGCGGTCGCCGTCGGCGGCGAGCGGGTGGCGGCCGACGTCGCCGCGCTGCGGCTGATGGGCGTGCACCTGGCGCTCGACGACTTCGGCAGCGGCCAGTCCTCGCTGCCCCAGCTGTCCCGGCTGCCGGTCGACATCATCAAGCTGGACCGGTCCTTCCTCGCCCGCGTCGACCGGGACCGCTACACCCGGGCGGTGTGCGAGTCGATCGTCGGCATCGGCGCCGCGCTGGGCGTGGACGTCGTCGCCGTCGGGGTGGAGACCACCGCGCAGCTGACCGTCCTGGAGTCCCTGGGGTGCGGCTACGCGCAGGGCTTCCTGCTCTCCCGGCCGGTCAGCCTGGCCGCGCTGGAGGAGCTGCTGGAGCAGGGGGCCGGCCAGCTGTGGCCCGGCATCCCCGGCCGGGTGTGACCGCCTCCGGCCCGGCACCCGGCTGGCCCCGGACCGTGGTCGCCGCCGGCCTGGCCGGGTCCGCCGTGGTCCTCGGCTGCCTCCAGGTGCTCGCCCCGGGCGTGCGCGGGCACCTCGCACCGGCCGGCCTCGCGCTCGCCACCTGGGTCGTCGGCGCGCTCGTGCTGCGGCACTGCCGCCGGCTCGACCCGGTGGCGGCCGCCACCTGGCGGGCGTTCGCGCTCATCGCCGTGCTGCTCGGCCTCGGGCACGCGCTGCGCGCGGCGGCCGGGGTCGGGGTGAACCCGGTCGCCACCGGCCTGCCCGACCTGCCGCTGGCGGCCAGCGGACCGGTGGCCGTGCTGCTGCGCGCACCGGTGGCCCTGGACGGCATCGTCGCGCTCATCGCGCTGGGCGTGCTGGTCGAGGTGCTGGCCCCCCTGGCGACCGGCACCACCGGCACCGACCCGGTGCTCGCGGTGGGCTACCCGGCGGTGAGCGCGGTGCTGTGCGCCGGAGGGTTGGTGACGTTCGCCGCGGTGACCCCGGCCCGCCGGCCCGCGGCCGGCCTGCTGCTGCTGGCCTTCGTCTCGCTGGCCGCGACGATGATCAGTGGTGCGCGGGCCGCGGCGTTCCCGTCCACGCTGCTCGACGTCGTCACGAGCACCTGCTACCTGGCGGTGCTGGCCGCCGGCACCCTGGCGCTGGCCCGCGACCCCGGGCCGAGCGCGCGCAGCGACGAGGCGGTGGCCGCGGCGCCGCTGGCCGGGGTCGTGCTCAGCTACTGCGTCGGGTTCGGCGGCATCCTGGTGCTCCTCGTCGGCGGGGTGGCCGGCCGGCCGCTCACGCCGGTCGAAGCGGTCTCCGCCGCGGTGCTGCTCGCCCTCATCCTCGCCCGCACGCTGGTCTGGGCGGCGGACGGCGCCCGGCTGACCCGGCAGGTGCTGAGCACGGAGGCCTACTTCCGCACGCTGGTGCACAGTGCCGCGGACCTCACGATCCTGCTCGACTCCCACGGCCGGATCACCTGGAGCTCCGGGGGCGGCCGCGGCCCGACGGCCTGGACGCCCCGCGACGTGGCCGGCCGGCGGCTGGCCGACCTCGTCCACGACGAGGACCGGGCCGAGCTCGACCGGGTGCTCGATCCGGTTCCCGACCCTGCGGGCGCGCGCGGGCGGGTCTTCCGGCTGCGCGCCCGTGAGGGTGGCTGGCGCAACGTCGAGGCGGTCCGGGTGGTGAGCTCCGCGGTGCTGCCCGGGATGCCCGACGGCGGGCCGGACGGCGGGCACCGGCACGGGCTCGTGGTGCACCTGCGCGACGTCGACCACCGGCGCAGCAGCGAGCTGGAGCTGGAGCGGCTGGCCTACACCGACTACCTGACCGGGCTGCCGAACCGGGCCCGGCTGATGGCCGCCCTGACCGACGCCCGCAGCCGGGCGGCCGAGGGACACCCCGGCTGCCTGCTGATGCTGGACCTGGACGGCTTCAAGGCGGTCAACGACGTGGCCGGCCACGAGGCGGGGGACCTGCTGCTCGTCGAGGTGGCCGCCCGGCTGCGCACGTCCGTCCGGGACCGGGACCTGGTGGGTCGGCTGGGCGGCGACGAGTTCGCCGTCCTGGTGGCCGCCGGCCTGGAGGAGGCCACCGCGCTGGCCGAGCGGATCGTCGCGGAACTGCGTGACGTGCACCGCTCGGTGCCCACCGGCGGAGGCGGCCCGGACCTGCGCTTCGACGTCTCCTGCAGCATCGGGGTCACCGCGCTCGACCCGGCCGACGACGTGCCGACCACGATCCGGCAGGCCGACCTCGCACTGCGGGCGGCCAAGGCCGCCGGCAAGGACTGCGTGCGCTGCGCCGGGGAGGCGGCCGACTCCGCCACCGGACGGCGGACCCGGCTGGCCCGGGATCTGCCCGACGCGCTGGGCCGCGGCCAGCTGAGGGTGGTCTACCAGCCGATCATCGGGGTGACCGACCGGCGGGTGCTGGGTGTGGAGGCCCTGCTGCGGTGGCGGCACCCGCTGCTGGGGGACGTGTCGCCGGAGGAGTTCGTCCCGCTCGCCGAGGACGACGGCCTGATCGTGCCGCTGCAGCGGTGGGTGCTCGGCCAGGCCACCGTCGTGCTGGCCGACCTGCTGCGGGACGGGCGGGACCTGCGGCTCGGCGTGAACATCAGCGTGCGCCACCTGCAGGCCGGGTGCCTGGTCCCCGACGTCACCGCCGCGCTGCGGGCCGCCGGGCTGTCGGCCGACCGGCTGCTGCTCGAGGTCACCGAGTCGCTGTTCATCAACGAGCGCGACCGGGCCGACGGCGACCTGCAGACCCTGCACGACCTGGGCTGCCGGATCGCCCTGGACGACTTCGGGCGTGGGTACTCGACGTTCGCCTACCTCGCCAGGTTGCCGGTCGACGTGCTGAAGATGGACCGGGAGTTCCTGGCCGACATCGCGCACGACGAGCGCAGCGCCGCCCTGGTGCAGAGCGTCATCGACCTGGGCCGCCGGCTGGGGATCGACGTCGCGGCCGAGGGGGTCGAGACGGCGGAGGAGATGGCCGCCCTGCGGGACATGGGCTGCGCCTACCTGCAGGGCTACCTGCTCGGGCGGCCCACCGAGGTGGCCGACATCGCGGCCGTGGTCGACGGCTTCGACGGTGGTCTGTTCGACGCCGTCCCGGCCGCCGGTGTGGTGGCGACGGCGGTCTGACCGGCTCCGCAGCATGCCGCGTCCCACGGATCCTGTCCCGGGAGTCCACCTGATGGGATGTCGTGGTTGACGTAGGGCGCCTTCCCGGCGCACAGTGTCCGTGTGCGCCGCACCCTCCTCGTAGTCATCGCCTAGCGCGCCGGTCCACCCCGACCGACGCGCCACCCCTCCGTGCCAACGGCACGAGGGGTTTTTTGTTGGCCGGGAGTCCGACCGGCCAACGATCTCGCCCCTCGCCGCCCCCGCCCCCCGCCCAGGGAGATCGTCGAAGATGAGCACCACCAGCAGCGCCGGCCGACCCGCCCCGGCATCCGCTACCGCCGTCGGTCCGGCGCCCGGTGCCGGTCCGGCCCCCGCGACCGCGACCACGCCGACCGACTCCGCCGCCCAGGCCGGTCTGGGCGTCGAGACGACCGCCCGGACGATGGCCGAGGCCGCCGCCGAGCCGGCCACCGGCATCACCGGGGCGCAGAGCCTGGTCCGCTCCCTGGAGGCCGTCGGCGTGGAGGTCGTGTTCGGCATCCCCGGCGGGGCGATCCTGCCGGCCTACGACCCCCTCTTCGACTCCGCGCTGCGGCACGTGCTGGTCCGCCACGAGCAGGGCGCCGGGCACGCCGCCCAGGGCTACGCCCAGGCCACCGGCCGGGTCGGGGTGTGCATGGCCACCTCGGGCCCGGGTGCCACCAACCTGGTCACGCCGCTGGCCGATGCCTACATGGACTCGGTTCCGGTGGTGGCGATCACCGGCCAGGTGCCGACCGCGGCCATCGGCACCGACGCCTTCCAGGAAGCCGACATCCGCGGCATCACCATGCCGATCACCAAGCACAACTTCCTGGTGACCGACGCCCGGGACATCCCGCAGCGGATCGCCGAGGCCTTCCACCTGGCCTGCACCGGCCGGCCCGGCCCGGTTTTGGTCGACATCCCCAAGGACGTCCTGCAGGCGACCACCGACTTCGACTGGCCGCCGCGGATCGACCTGCCCGGCTACAAGCCGACCACCCGGCCGCACGGCAAGCAGGTGCGGGAGGCCGCGGCGCTGATCGCCGGCGCCGCACGCCCCGTGCTCTACGTCGGCGGCGGCGTGCTCAAGGCCGGCGCCACCGAGGAGCTGGCGGCCCTCGCGGAGCTGACCGGCGCCCCCGTCGTGACCACCCTGATGGCCCGCGGCGCCTTCCCCGACAGCCATCCACAGAACCTGGGCATGCCCGGCATGCACGGCAACGTCACCGCGGTCACCGCGCTGCAGAAGGCCGACCTGCTCGTCGCCCTCGGGGCGCGGTTCGACGACCGGGTGACCGGTCAGCTGTCGAGTTTCGCCCCGCACGCGGCGATCGTCCACGCCGACATCGACCCGGCCGAGATCGGCAAGAACCGCCGGGCCGACGTGCCGATCGTGGGCGATGCCAAGGCCACCATCGCCGAGCTGGTGAGCGCGCTGCAGGCCGAGCACGCCGCCGGGCGCGCCCCGGAGCTCACCTCCTGGTGGGCCCAGCTGGAGCAGTGGCGGGCGAAGTACCCGCTGGGCTACGACTGGCCCGAGGACGGCGCGCTGTCCCCGCAGTACGTGATCGAGCGGTTGGGCGCGATCGCCGGGCCCGACGCGATCTACGCCTCCGGTGTGGGCCAGCACCAGATGTGGGCCGCCCAGTTCATCTCCTACGAGAAGCCGGGCAGCTGGCTCAACAGCGGTGGCCTGGGCACCATGGGCTACGCCGTCCCGGCGGCGATGGGCGCCAAGTACGGCTGCCCGGACACCACGGTGTGGGCCATCGACGGTGACGGCTGCTTCCAGATGACCAACCAGGAGCTCGCCACCTGCGCCATCGAGGGCATCCCGATCAAGGTCGCCGTCATCAACAACGGCAATCTCGGCATGGTCCGGCAGTGGCAGACCCTCTTCTACGAGGGGCGCTACTCCAACACCCGGCTGAACACCCACACCGGCGACGGGTCGGTCAAGCAGGTGCGCATCCCCGACTTCGTCACCCTCGCCGAGGCGCTGGGCTGCGTGGGCCTGCGGTGCGAGAGCAAGGACGACGTCGACGCGGTGATCGAGAAGGCCATGGCGATCAACGACGCCCCGGTCGTCATCGACTTCATCGTCGGCTCCGACGCGCAGGTCTGGCCGATGGTGGCCGCCGGCGCCAGCAACGACGACATCCTGGCCGCGCGCGACGTGCGCCCGGTCTTCGGAGAGGGACAGGTGTAGGGATGACGCGACACACGCTCTCGGTGCTGGTCGAGAACAAGTCCGGCGTGCTGGCGCGGGTCTCCGCGCTGTTCAGCCGGCGCGGCTACAACATCGAGTCCCTCGCGGTGGGGCCCACCGAGAACCCCGACCTGTCCCGGATGACGATCGTCGCCGACGCGGAGGCCCAGCCGCTGGAGCAGATCACCAAGCAGCTGAACAAGCTGATCGAGGTGATCAAGATCGTGGAGCTGGACACCGCGGCGGTGCAGCGTGAGCTGCTGCTGGTCAAGGTCCGCGCGCCGCTGGCCGACCGGCACCAGGTGCTGCAGACCGCCGAGCTGTTCCGCGCCCGGGTGATCGACGTCAACACCGACACCGTCACCCTCGAGGCCACCGGGACGCCGGACAAGCTGCAGGCCCTGCTGGCCGTCCTCGCCCCGCTGGGCATCAAGGAGATGGCCCAGTCCGGCACCGTCGCACTGGGCCGCGGTCCGCGGTCGATGAGCGGCGCCGGTACCTTGCGCCCGGTCGAGCGCACCGCCTAGCCGCACCCGACCACCGAACTCCCGGCGCCCGATGACGGACGCCGGTCCCCACCGAGCTTTATCGCGATAAAGCACGTACCACCGGAAGGAATCGCCTCCATGGCCGCCGAGATCTTCTACGACGACGACGCCGACCTCTCGATCATCCAAGGGCGCACCGTCGCCGTCCTCGGCTACGGCAGCCAGGGCCACGCCCACGCGCTGTCGCTGCGCGACTCCGGCGTCGACGTCCGCGTGGGTCTGCCCGAGGGCTCGAAGAGCCGGGCCAAGGCCGAGGCCGAGGGCCTGCGCGTGCTGACCCCGGCCGAGGCGTCCGCCGAGGCCGACCTGATCATGATCCTGGCCCCGGACCACGTGCAGCGGAACCTCTACACCGAGTCGGTCGAGCCCAACCTGCAGGACGGCGACGCGCTGTTCTTCGGCCACGGCTTCAACATCCGGTTCGGCTACATCAAGCCCCCGGCCGGCGTGGACGTCGCCATGGTCGCCCCCAAGGGCCCCGGGCACCTGGTGCGCCGCGAGTTCAGCGACGGCAAGGGCGTGCCCTGCCTGATCGCCGTCGAGCAGGACGCCAGCGGCGCGGCGCAGGCGCTCGCGCTCTCCTACGCCAAGGGCATCGGCGGCACCCGGGCGGGCGTGATCAAGACGACCTTCACCGAGGAGACCGAGACCGACCTGTTCGGTGAGCAGGCCGTGCTGTGCGGCGGCATGTCCGCGCTGGTCACCGCCGGCTTCGAGACGCTGACCGAGGCCGGCTACCAGCCCGAGATCGCCTACTTCGAGTGCCTGCACGAGCTCAAGCTGATCGTCGACCTCATGTACGAGGGCGGGATCGCCAAGCAGCGCTGGTCGGTGTCCGACACCGCGGAGTACGGCGACTACACCTCCGGGCCCAAGGTCGTCGACGACCACGTCAAGGGCACGATGAAGGACATCCTCGGCGCGATCCAGGACGGCTCCTGGGCGGCCGCGTTCATCGCCGACCAGGACGCCGGCGCCCCGGACTTCACGGCCAAGCGGGCCGCCGCCGAGGCGCACCCGATCGAGGAGACCGGCCGCCACCTGCGCGGGCTGATGAGCTGGGTGTCCACCGCGGACGACTACACCGGCAGCGCTGCCCGGAACTGAAGAAGGACCCCTCTGCCCCCCACGCCTCGCACGCTCGGCGCGGGACCCTGCAGAGGGGCCATGCCTCCTGCGAGGGGGCCGTTCCAGCACGTCCAGGGGCCCCTGCCGCACCGACCGGTGCGGCAGGGGCCCTCGTGCGTCAGGACCGGCGGGCGCGGTGGGCGGCGAAGAACTGGGCCGCGCTCTTCCGGCACAGCAGCACCACGATGGCCAGCGCGCCGAGGAACAGCACCAGGCCGAGGACGACGCCGCCCGCCGCGTCCTGGGTGTTCGGATCCGTCGCCCCCAGGACCGCGGCGAACAGCACGAACCCGGTGACCGCGATCGCGATGGAGCCACCGACCAGGAGCAGCACCCGGCTGCGCCCACGGATGGCCAGCACCGCGCCCCACACCATGAGCACCGTCCAGGCCAGCGCGATCAGACCGAAGACGACGAGGCCCGCCCGGGCGGCGTCGACGGCCCCCGGGTCGATGGCCCCCAGCGACTCGTCGCTCTCCTCGATCATGCCGATCAGGTCGTCGACCACCGCTCCGAAGGCGAGCATCCCCACCGCGGCCAGCAGGCCGAAGGCGCCGTACACGAAAGCCAGCACCGCGGCGGTGATGACCGACCCCGGACGGGCCGGCACCCCGGAGCCGCCGTACGGGCCGTAGGGGCCGTAGGGGGAGGGCTGGCCGTACTGCGGGCCGTACTGGGCGGTCTGGCCGTACTGGGTCTGCTGGCCGTACGGCGCCTGCTGCCCGTACTGCGGCGGCTGCCCGTACTGGGTCGACCCGCCGTACTGCGGCGGCTGGCCGTACTGCGGGGCCTGGCCGTACTGCTGGGCCTGGCCGTACTGCGGGGCCTGGCCGTACTGCTGCCCGCCGGACTGTCCGTACGGCTGGTCGGCAGGGGAGTCCTGCCCGGCCGGCCGGCCGGGCTGCTGGTCGTGGCGCTCGTCGCTCATGGTCTCCTCCGCACGAGGCCGGCGGCACCGGCGCTGCCGCGCCAGGATGGCTGCGCGGGCCGCACCGGAGCAAGCTCGCGGTACCCGCAGGGGTGCCGTCGGAGGGGCCCACGGACCCGCCCGGGAGCCCCGGTGCGACGGCCGCTGATCCGCCGCCGACGGCACGCTCCTAGGCTGCTGCCCTGTGACCGTTCCTGTGCCGGGGCCCGCGCCCGTCGTCCTGATCGCCGAGGAGCTCGCTCCCAGTGTCCTGGAGGTGCTGGGGACCGACGTCGAGATCCGGCACGTCGACGGCGCTGATCGCGCCGCCCTGCTGCCGGCCCTCGCCGATGCGGCCGCCGTGCTGATCCGGTCGGCCACCCAGATCGACGCCGAGGCGCTCGCGGCGGCGCCGCAGCTGAAGGTGGTGGCCCGCGCCGGGATCGGCCTGGACAACGTCGACGTCGCCGCCGCCACCGAGCGCGGCGTGCTCGTCGTCAACGCCCCCACCTCCAACATCGTCAGCGCCGCCGAGCACGCCGTCGCGCTGCTGCTGGCAGCCGCCCGGCACATCCCGGCGGCGGACGCCTCGCTGCGCGCAGGGAAATGGGCACGGTCGAAGTTCACCGGTGTCGAGCTGACCGAGAAGACCGTCGGCGTCGTCGGCCTGGGCCGGATCGGCGTCCTGGTGGCCCAGCGGCTGGCCGCCTTCGGCGTCACCCTCATCGCCTACGACCCCTACATCCAGCCCGGCCGGGCCGCCCAGCTCGGCGTCCGGCTGGTCTCCCTGGACGAGCTGCTGCGCGAGTCGGACTTCATCACCATCCACCTGCCCAAGACCCCGGAGACGCTGGGCCTGATCGGTGCCGACCAGCTCGCCGCCACCAAGCGTGGCGTGATCATCGTCAACGCCGCCCGCGGCGGGCTGGTCGACGAGGCCGCGCTGGCCGCCGCCCTCGGGTCCGGGCAGGTGGGGGCCGCGGGCATCGACGTGTACGCCAAGGAGCCCTGCACCGACAGCCCACTGTTCGGCCTGCCCAACGTGGTCGTGACCCCGCACCTGGGCGCCTCCACCACCGAGGCGCAGGACAAGGCGGGCACCGCGGTGGCCCGCAGCGTCCGGCTGGCGCTGCAGGGCGACTTCGTCCCCGACGCGGTCAACGTCCAGGCCGGCGGCATCGTCGCCGAGGACGTGCGCCCGGGGCTGCCGTTGGCGGAGAAGCTCGGCCGGGTCTTCACCGCGGTCGCCGGCGGGCTGGCCCAGTCGGTGCACGTCGAGGTGCTCGGCAAGATCGCCGAGTTCGATGTCTCCGTCGTCTCGCTCGCGGTGCTGCGCGGTGTCTTCGCCGACGTCGTGGAGGAGCCGGTCACCTACGTCAACGCGCCGCTGCTGGCCGGACAGCGCGGGCTCGAGGTCGCGCTGACCAGTGACCCGGAGAGCCCCGACTACCGCAACCTCATCACCGTCCGCGGCGCGATGTCCGACGGCACCGGGATCACGGTCTCCGGCACGCTCTACGGCAAGAACCAGGTGCCCAAGTTGACCGAGGTCGGCGGCTTCGACCTCGACCTCTCGGCCGACGGGTACCTGCTGTTCTTCGTCTACGCCGACCGGCCCGGCGTCGTCGGCGCGGTGGGCGCCGCACTGGGAGAGGCCGGCATCAACATCGCCGGTGCCCAGGTCAGCCGCACCACCCAGGGCGGCGACGCGCTGATGGCGGTCACCGTCGACAGCCCGGTGAGCAGCGAGCTGCTGGGCGACATCGCCGGGCGCATCGGTGCCCGGCAGGCCCGCGCGGCCGACCTCAACCCGGTCTGACCGGTCCCGCTCGGCACCCGACGCCCCCGGCGAGCAACCGCTCGCCGGGGGCGAGCGCGTCCCTGCCGGGGAGCGTCGGCCGGAGCGGGTGCGCAGGCCGTCGAGCCGGCCCACTAACCTCTGACCTCATGCGCCTGGCAGTGGTCCCTGGAGACGGCATCGGTCCCGAGGTGGTGGCCGAGGGCCTCAAGGTCCTGAGGGCGGTCGCCCCGGACGTCGAGACCACCCCCTACGACCTGGGGGCCGCCCGCTGGCAGCGGACCGGCGAGCTGCTGCCCGACGCGGTGCTCGACGAGCTGCGGCAGCACGACGCGATCCTGCTCGGCGCCGTCGGCGACCCGTCGGTGCCCGCCGGCATCCTCGAGCGCGGCCTGCTGCTCAAGCTCCGCTTCGAGCTCGACCACCACGTCAACCTGCGCCCCGCCCGGCTCTTCGACGGCGTCCGCAGCCCGCTGGCCGAGCCGGGCGAGATCGACATGCTCTGCATCCGCGAGGGCACCGAGGGCCCGTACGTCGGCAACGGTGGCGTGCTGCGCCGGGACACCCCGCACGAGGTCGCCACCGAGGTCAGCCTCAACACCGCCTTCGGCGTCGAGCGCGTCGTCCGGTACGCGTTCGAGCGCGCCGTCGCCCGGCCGCGCAGGCACCTCACGCTGATCCACAAGACGAACGTGCTCACCCACGCGGGATCGCTGTGGTCCCGCACGGTGGAGGAGGTCGCGGCCGAGTTCCCGGAGGTCACCGTCGCCTACCAGCACGTCGACGCGGCGTCGATGTACTTCATCACCGACCCGTCCCGCTACGACGTCATCGTGACCGACAACCTCTTCGGCGACATCGTCACCGACATCGCCGCCGCCGTGACCGGCGGGATCGGGCTGGCCGCGAGCGGCAACCTCGACGCCTCGGGCACCAACCCGAGCATGTTCGAGCCGGTGCACGGGTCGGCGCCCGACATCGCCGGCCGGGGCCTCGCCGACCCGACCGCCGCCGTCCTCTCGGTCGCCCTGCTCCTGGAGCACCTGGGCCGCACCGACCAGGCCAAGCGGGTCAACGCCGCGGTCGCCTTCGACCTGTCGACCCGCGACCCGAAGGCCCAGGTCCGCACCGCCGAGGTCGGCGACCGGCTCACCGCCCTCGCCGGCGGCTGAACAAGGACCCGCCCGCCCCCCACACCTCGCTCCGCTCGGCGTGGGCCCCTGCGGGCGGGCCGTCCGGGTGAGCCGGGCCCGCTGTTCCGGGGAGCCGCGCGCCGTGCTGTACTGAACCCGATGTCCGCTCCCGACACGATCATCATCATCTAGCGCGCAGTCCCCACCCCGACTGCGCGCCGACCTCCCCTTTCCGGGAGGTCTTTTTCGTGTTCGGGGCCCGTACCGTTCACCCAGGAGCACCAGTGGTCCCGCCAGTCCAGGCACAGCCCGTCGACTTCCACGTCTTCGACACCACGCTGCGCGACGGCGCCCAGCGCGAGGGCGTGAGCTACTCCGTCGCCGACAAGCTCGCCGTCGCGCGTCTGCTCGACGAGATCGGCGTCGGCTTCATCGAGGGCGGCTGGCCGGGCGCGCTGCCCAAGGACACCGAGTTCTTCGCCCGGGCCCGCACCGAGCTGGACCTGAGGCACGCGCAGCTGGTCGCCTTCGGCGCCACCCGCAAGGCCGGTGTCGCCGTGGCGGAGGACGCGCAGGTGCAGGCGCTGCTCGACGCCGGGACGCCGGTGGTCTGCCTGGTCGCCAAGTCCGACGTCCGGCACGTGCGGGAGGCGCTGCGCACGACCCTGGAGGAGAACCTGGCGATGGTGTCGGACACCGTCGCGCACCTGGTCGGGCACGGACGACGGGTGTTCGTCGACTGCGAGCACTTCTTCGACGGCCACGCCGCCGACCCCGACTACGGCGTCCGGGTGCTCGAGGCCGCCTTCGCCGCCGGAGCGGAGGTCGGCGTGCTGTGCGACACCAACGGCGGCATGCTGCCCACCGGCGTGGGCCGGGTCGTCGCCGACGTCCGGGCCCGGACCAGCGGGCGGCTGGGCATCCACTGCCAGGACGACACCGGCTGCGCGGTGGCCAACTCGCTCGCCGCCGTGGAGGCGGGGGCCACCCACGTGCAGGGAACGGCGAACGGCTACGGCGAGCGGGCCGGCAACGCCGACACCTTCGTGCTGATCGCCAACCTGGTGACCAAGATGGGGCTGCCGGTGGTGCCCCCGCAGTGCGTCGCCGAGCTCAAGCGGGTCAGTTCCGCGATCGCCGAGCTGGCCAACATCGCCCCCGACGACCACCAGCCGTTCGTCGGTGCCTCCGCCTTCGCCCACAAGGCCGGCCTGCACGCCAGCGCGATCAAGGTCAGCCCGCAGCTGTACAACCACCTCGACCCCGGCGTGGTCGGCAACGACATGCGCATCCTGGTCACCGAGATGGCCGGCCGGGCCTCGGTCGAGCTCAAGGGCCGCGAGCTCGGGGTGGATCTCGCCGGGCAGGGCGACGCCATCGGCCGGGTGGTCGACCAGGTGAAGGTCCTGGAAGCCGACGGCTGGTCCTTCGAGGCGGCCGACGCCTCCTTCGAGCTGCTGCTGCGCTCGGAGCTGCCCGGCGCCCCCGAGCCGCTGTTCGAGCTGGAGAGCTACCGGTCCTCGGTGGAGCACTGGGGCAACGGGGTGGTGGTCAGCGAGGCCACCGTCAAGGTGCACGTGGACGGCGAGCGGATCATCAGCACCGGCGAGGGCAACGGCCCGGTGAACGCGCTGGACAACGCACTGCGCCAGGCGCTGGTCAACCGCTACCCCTCCCTGGCCCAGGTCTCGCTGGCCGACTACAAGGTGCGGATCCTGGGCTGGCAGGGCGGCACCAGCGCCACCACCCGGGTGCTGGTCGACACCACCGACGGGGTGCGGGAGTGGACCACCGTGGGGGTGCACGCGAACATCGTCGAGGCCTCGTGGCACGCGCTGGTCGACGCCCTGACCTACGCCGTGCGGCACCGCGCTCCCACCGCCGGCTGAAGAAGGACCCTCCTGCCCCCCACCGCTCGCAGGCTCGCGGCGGGACCCTGCAGGAGGGCCGGCCGGCCGGCCGGGCTCAGGCGGTCCGGCGCAGGTCCGCCTCCACCGCGAGGGCGGCCTGCCGCAGCGGGGGGAGCACGTCGCGGTACAGCGCCTCGGGGCCGCGCCGGGCCGAGGCGGAGACGTTCATGGCCGCGACCACGCCGCCGGTGGCGTCGCGCACCGGCACGGCGATCGAGCGCAGCCCTTCCTCCAGCTCCTGGTCCAGCAGCGCGAAGCCCTGGCCGGCGACCTCGGCCAGCACCGCCGCGAGCCGGTCCGGGTCGGTCACCGTGTGCCGGGTGAGCTGATCCAGGCGGGCGGTGCGCAGGTACGCGGCCCGCTCGGCGGGGGGGCGGGCGGCCAGCAGCACCCGGCCCATCGACGTGGCGTACGCCGGGAACCGGGTGCCGACGTTGATCGCGACGGTCATCAGCCGCTTGGTGGCGACCCGGGCCACGTAGACGATGTCGTCGCCGTCGAGCACCGACACCGAGCAGGACTCGTGCACCCGGGCGACCAAGTCCTCCAGGTGGGGCTGCACGACCTCGGGCAGCGAGGTGCTCGACAGGTAGGCGTAGCCCAGGTCCAGCACCCGGGGGCGCAGGGAGAACAGCCGGCCGTCGGTGCGGACGTAGCCCAGTTCGACCAGGGTGAGCAGGAACCGCCGGACGGCGGCGCGGGGCAGCCCGGTCCGGCGGGCCACGTCGCTGAGCGTCAGCTGCCGGTGGTCGCCGTCGAAGGCGCGGATCACCGCCAGCCCCCGCTCGAGCGACTGCACGAAGGGCGCCCCGCGAGACCCCTCCGTAGTGTCCTGCAGCGCCATGCCAGCCCTTTCGACCGGAGATTGACGTCACCCGGCCCACCACTTACGGTCCACTGGGTGAACGGTCGTGCGTCTAGCGCACACCGTAACCGAGGGCCAGCTCGTTCCCGCATGGCGAGCACGTCAGTGACCCGACCCCGGTCCCGCGCCCAGCGCCGCCACCACACCCCGCCGGAGGAACCACCCCCGATGCGCCGACACCGCCGCCGTCGCACGCGCCCCGCGCCCGCATGACCGCGACCGACGCCCCCACCCTGGACACCCCCGACGCCCAGGCCGGCCTCGTCCCCGCCCGCCGGCGGTTCACGCCGCCGTCCTCGGCGCTGGGTCTGCTCGGCCTGGTCGGCTTCGCCGTGCTGCTCGAGGTGCTGCCCCGCACCGGGATCGTCTCGCGCGACTACTTCCCGCCGCTGAGCGCGATGGTCACCGCGATGGTTGACGAGGTGCAGACGGCCGGGTTCTGGGACGCGATGACCGAGACGCTCCTGGGCTGGGGGATCGGGCTGGGCATCTCGCTGGTCGCCGGCATCGCCCTGGGCCTGCTGCTCGGCAGCGTCGAGGTGCTGCGCCGCTACACCGCCTCGACCATCGAGTTCCTCCGCCCGGTGCCCTCGGTCGCGCTGATCCCGCTGGCCGTGCTGCTGTTCGGGTTCCAGCTCCAGTCGACCCTGCTCCTGGTCATCTACGCCTCCTTCTGGCAGGTGCTGATCCAGGTGCTCTACGGCGTGCAGGACGTCGACCCGGTCGCGCGGGAGACCGCGCGCTCCTACCAGCTGGGGCCGGTCGCCCGGCTGCGCTACCTCATCTGGCCGACCGCGCTGCCCTACGTGATGACCGGCGTCCGGCTGGCCGCGGCGGTGGCGCTGATCCTGGCGGTCACCGCCGGCCTGGTCGGCGTGGGCCGCGGCCTGGGTGCGGAGATCGCCGTCGCCCAGTCCAGCGGTGCGGTGCCACTGGTCTACGGGCTGGTCATCACCACCGGCCTGCTCGGCGTGGTCATCAACCTGCTGGCCCGTGCCCTGGAGCGCCGGACGCTGTCCTGGCACTCCTCGATGCGCGCAGACATCGGAGGCTGACCGTGCAGACCGTCCTGCGCTGGGGGCGCAGCCTGTTCGTCGCGCTCGCGCTCCCCGTCGTGCTCGTCACGCTGTGGTGGGTGCTGTCGGCCGGCAGCACCAACTACTACTCGCCGCCGCTGCAGACCATCCTCACCACGTTCGGCGAGGTCTGGTTCGGCCCCCGGCTCGTGGACGACGTGCTGCCCAGCGTCACCCGGCTGGTCATCGGCTACGCCGGGGCCGTCGTGCTGGGCGTGGGCCTCGGCATCCTGCTCGGGGCCAACCGCACGCTGCGCCGGCTGACCGAGCCGGTCCTGGAGTTCTTCCGGGCCATCCCCCCACCGGCGCTGATCCCGATCCTGTTCCTGTTCGCCGGCATCGGCGACACCGCCAAGATCATCGTGATCGTGTTCGGCGCGATCTGGCCGGTGCTGCTGAACACCGTCGAAGGGGTCCGGGCCGTCGACGAGGTGCTCTCGGACACCTCCCGGTCCTACGGGGTCAGCGGCTGGGCTCGGATGCGGCACCTGGTGCTGCCCTCGGCCAGCCCGCAGATCATCGCCGGAATGCGTCAGGCGCTGTCGATCTCGATCATCCTGATGGTCATCAGCGAGCTGTTCGGCAGCTTCAACGGGCTGGGCTTTGCGATCATCCAGTTCCAGCGGAGCTTCGCCATCCCGGAGATGTGGAGCGGCATCCTGCTGCTGGGCATCCTCGGGTTCGTCATGTCCCTGCTGTTCGCCCTCTTCGAGCGGCGCAGCCTGCGCTGGTACCACGGCCTGCGTCGATCGCAACGAGGAGAGAAGTGATGAGCGACCCGACCGCCACCCCCACGGGGCGCACCGCGCTGCTGGACGTCGCCAAGGTGCAGAAGACCTACACCGGCCAGGGCCGCACCGTCGAGGCGGTCCGCGACCTCACCTTCTCCGTCGGCAACGGCGAGCTGGTCTGCATCGTCGGCCCCTCCGGGGCGGGCAAGACGACGCTGCTGAAGGTGATCGCCGGCCTGCTGGAACCCACGTCGGGCACGGTCACCCTCGACGGGACGCAGGTCACCGGCCCGCCGCCGTCGATGGCGGTGGTCTTCCAGGAGTACGGGCGCAGCCTGTTCCCCTGGATGACCGTCGAGCAGAACGTCGAGCTGCCGCTGAAGCAGAAGAAGATGGCCAAGGAGCGCCGGGCCGAGCTGGTCCGGGACGCCCTGGAGGCCGTCGGGCTGGCCGAGGCGCACAGCGCCTACCCCTGGCAGCTCTCCGGCGGGATGCAGCAGCGCGTGGCGATCGCGCGGGCGGTGGCCTACCAGCCGCAGGTGCTGCTGATGGACGAGCCGTTCGCGGCCGTCGACGCGCAGACCCGCGCCGACCTCGAGGACCTCATCCGGTCGCTGTGGCACAAGCTGGGCGTCACGATCCTGTTCGTCACCCACGACATCGACGAGTCGGTGTACCTGGGGGAGCGGGTGCTGGTGCTGTCGTCCTCCCCGACGGTGATCATGGAGGACCTCACCATCGACCTGCCGGACGAGCGCAACCAGCTCGACACCCGGTCCTCGCCGCGGTTCGCCGAGCTGCGGCACCACGTCTACGAGCAGATCCAGCTCGCCAAGCACCGCCGTGGTGGTGAGCCCGCCCCCGCCGGGGCGACCGGCGCCTCGGCCGCGACGACCCCCGCCTGACCGTCCCGCCCGCTGCCGTCCTGCCGGAGTCGAAGGAGACCCCCATGCGCCGCCTGCTCGTCCCGATCGTCACCCTGGCGCTGCTCGGCACCGCGACCGCCTGCGGCGGTTCCGACGAGGGGGGTGGCGCCGCGCCGACGGGGGAGGACGGCACCCGCCAGCTCACCGTCGGGGTCATCCCGATCGTCGACGTCGCACCCATCTACCTGGGGCAGGAGCAGGGCTTCTTCTCCGACCGCGGGATCTCCCTCGAGCTGGTGCCCGGCTCCGGTGGCGCCGCCGCCGTCCCCGGTGTGGTGGCCGGGGACTTTCAGTTCGCCTTCGGCAACGTGACCTCGGTGCTGCTGGCCGCCTCCCAGGGGCTGCCGCTCCGGGTGGTGGCCGAGGGGAACTCCTCCACCGGTGACCCGGAGACCGACTTCTCCGCCGTCGTGGTCGCCGCCGACTCACCCGTCCAGTCCGCCGCGGACCTCGCGGGCAAGACCGTGGCGGTGAACAACCTGCAGAACATCGGCGGGCTGACCATCCGCAAGGCGGTCGAGGACGCCGGCGGCGACCCGAGCACGATCAACTTCATCGAGCTGCCCTTCCCGGACATGCCGGCCGCGGTGGCCGGCGGTGACGTCGACGCCGCGTGGGTGGTCGAGCCGTTCGTCACCGCCGCGACCAACCAGGGCGCGCGCACGGTGCTGGCCAACTTCGCCGAGGCGGTCGACGACCTCACCGTCGCGACGTACTTCACCACCGAGCAGGTGCTCGCCGAGGAGCCGGAACTGGTCGACGACTTCCAGGCCGCGATCGGCGAGTCGCTGCAGTACGCGCAGGACAACCCGGACGAGGTGCGCCGGATCGTCACCACCTACACCCAGATCTCCCCGGAGGTCGCCGCGGAGATGGCGCTGCCGGCCTTTCCGCAGGACATCAACGTGGCGTCGCTGGAGGAGGTCGCCGAGCTGATGCAGGAGTACGGCATCACCAGCGACCCCGTCGACGTCGACGCGCTGCTCGCGACCGACTGACCGATGGACGACCCCACCGGCGCGTCCGGGGCGCGGACCGTCCGGGACGCCACGCTCGAGGTGTTCCGTCGGCTGGACCTGACCACGATCTTCGCCAACCCGGGCTCCACCGAGGTGGCGTTCCTGGCGGGCCTGCCCGACGACTTCCGGTTCGTGCTGGCCCTGCACGAGGGGTCGGTCGTGGGGGTCGCCACCGGCTGGGCGATCGCCGCCGACCGCCCGGCGCTGGTCAACCTGCACACCACGGCGGGCCTGGGCAACGCCGTCGGCGCGCTGGCCACCGCCCGGGTCAACCGGGCGCCCCTGGTCGTGCTCGTGGGGCAGCAGGACCGCCGGCACCTGGCGCTCGAGCCGTTCCTCACCGGACGGCTCGAGGGGCTGGCCGGGGAGTACCCGGTGTGGGTCACCCAGCCGGCCATCGCGCGCGACGTGCCCGGTGCGGTCGCCCGGGCCTACCACGAGGCGGTCACCGGCCGCGGCCCGGCGATCGTGGTCGTGCCGATGGACGACTGGCTCCAGCCGATGGACGACGACGGGCCCCAGGCCGCGCCGGCGCTGGTGCGGCGGGGTGGCGGCGCGGACCCGACGGCGGTCGCCGAGGTGGCGGCCCTGCTCGACGGTGCCCGGTCGCCGGCCCTGGTGGTGGGTGCCGGAGCCGACCGGGCCGACACCTGGGCGGCCCTGGCGGCGGTGGCCGAGCGGCTGGACGCGCCGGTGTTCCAGGAGGCGTTCAGCGCCCGGGCGGGCTTTCCGCAGGACCACCCCCGGTTCGGCGGGCACCTGCCCTCCGGCCGCGGTCGGCTGCGGCAGGTGCTGGCCGGTCATGACCTGGTGCTGGTCGTCGGCGCGCCGGCCTTCCGGCTCTACGGCTACGAGCCGGGCGCCCTGACCGACCCCGGCGCCCGGGTGGTGCTGGTCAGCGACGATCCCGCCGAGGTGCACCACAGCCCGGCCGACCTCGCGGTCGTCACCGATCCGGGCCCGTTCTGCGCCGCGCTCGCCGGCCGGCTGACCGCCCGACCGCCGTCGGGCCGACCGGCGCGGTCGGTCCCGACGGTGCCCCCGCCGGCCGCGGGGGAACCGCTGCGGGCCCCGCACGTCTACGCGCTGCTGGCCGAGCGGCTCGCGCCGGACACCGTGGTCGTGGAGGAGAGCCCCTCGTCCCGCCAGCTCCTGGAGGCCATGGTGCCGGCCCGCCGGCCGCTGGGCTTCCTGTCCGCGGCCATGGGTGGGCTCGGGTTC
Organism: Modestobacter lapidis; assembly: GCA_019779905.1. Taxonomy (GTDB): domain Bacteria; phylum Actinomycetota; class Actinomycetes; order Mycobacteriales; family Geodermatophilaceae; genus Modestobacter; species Modestobacter lapidis. Next base: position 35,825 of record JABAKE010000010.1, read on the forward strand.
GGCATGCCGGCCGCGGTCGGGGTCCGGATGGCCCAGCCGCAGCGGCCGGTGGTCGCCGTCCTCGGGGACGGCTCGTCGATGTACGCGATCCAGTCGCTGTGGACGGCGGCCCACTACGGCGTCGGCACGCTCTTCGTCGTCCTGGCCAACGGCGGGTACGCGATCATGGACCGGCTGGCCGAGGCGCACGGGAGCGGCAAGGCGCCCTGGCCGAGCTTCCCCGAGGTGCGGCTGTCCGCACTGGCCACCGCGTTCGGCTGCCCGGCCCGGGCGATCACCAGCCACGCCGAGCTGGTCCAGGTGCTGGACGAGGTCGTCCCGCAGCTGCCGGGGATGACCGGGCCGTTGCTGCTGGACGTGGAGGTCACCCCGGAGCAGCACTTCTCCGGCTGACCGGCTGACCGGCTGACCGGCTGCCCCGGGCCCGGCGACGCGGCCGGGGCGCCGGTCCCCGGCCCGACTAACCTCATCGACGTGCGCATCGTCCGCTTCGCCCACCCAGCCGGCATGTCCTTCGGGGTCCTCGACGGGGACGGCCAGGTCGCCCAGATCGAGGGGCACCCCTTCGGCCAGATCTCCTTCACCGGCCAGCGGTTCGCCGCCGCCGACGTCCGGCTGCTCTCGCCCATCCTGCCCAGCAAGGTCGTCGGTATCGGGAAGAACTACGCCGACCACATCGCCGAGATGAAGACCGGCGAGGCGCCGGCGGAGCCGTTGATCTTCCTCAAGCCCTCGACGTCGGTAATCGGCCCCGGTGACGCCATCCGCATCCCGGCCGGGAGCACCAACGTGCACCACGAGGTCGAGCTCGCCGTCGTCATCGGTGCCCGCGGCGCCCGGCAGGTCAGCCCCGAGCAGGCGCTGGACAGCGTCTTCGGCTACACGATCGGCAACGACGTCTCCGAGCGCGACATGCAGCGCGGTGACGGCCAATGGACGCGGGCCAAGGGCTTCGACTCCTTCTGCCCCCTGGGCCCGTGGATCGAGACCGACCTGCGCGGCCTGGGCAAGGACCCGGCCGACCTGGAGATCACCTGCCGGGTGGACGGCGAGCTGCGCCAGTCCGGCCGCACCAGCCAGCTGCTGTTCGGGCTGCCCACGCTGATCTCGCACATCTCGAGGGTGATGACCCTGCTCCCCGGCGACGTCGTGCTCACCGGCACCCCCGCCGGGGTGGGCCCCATCGCCCCCGGGCAGCGCGTGGAGTGCGTCATCGAGGGCCTGGGCACGCTGGCCAACACCGTGGCCGGTGCCGACCCGACGTCGACGGCGGGGACGCCCCGATGACGGCTCCGCCCGCCGGCGGCGTGCGGACCCGGTTCTGCCCCTCGCCGACCGGCATGGTCCACGTCGGGCTCATCCGCACCGCGCTGTTCAACTGGGCGCATGCCCGGCACTCCGGCGGCACGTTCGTCTTCCGGATCGAGGACACCGACGCCGCCCGCGACTCCGAGGATTCCTACCGCCACCTGCTCGACAGCCTGCGCTGGCTGGGCCTGGACTGGGACGAGGGCCCCGAGGTCGGCGGCCCGCACGGCCCCTACCGGCAGTCCGAGCGGCACGACGTCTACCGCGAGGTCGCCGCGTCGCTGCTCGCGTCCGGGCACGCCTACGAGTCCTTCTCCACCAACGAGGAGGTCGACGCGCGGCGCCGGGCTGCCGGGCAGGACCCGAAGCTCGGGTACGACAACCACGACCGCTTCCTGACCGACGCCCAGAAGGCCGCCTTCCGCGACGAGGGCCGCTCGCCGGTGCTCCGGCTCCGGATGCCCGACGAGGACCTCGCCTGGACCGACCTGGTCCGCGGCGAGGTGCGGTTCGCCGCGGGGTCGGTGCCCGACTTCGTGCTGGTGCGGGGCAACGGTGCGCCGCTGTACCCCTTCGTCAACCCGGTCGACGACGCGCTGATGCAGATCACCGACGTGCTGCGCGGGGAGGACCTGCTGCCCTCCACGCCGCGCCAACTGGCCCTCTACGCCGCGCTCACCGACATCGGGGTCGCCGCCGGGACACCGCGCTTCGGTCACCTGCCCTACGTGATGGGGGACGGCAGCAAGAAGCTGTCCAAGCGGGATCCGCAGGCGAACTTCGACGTCTACCCCGAGCGCGGCTTCCTGCCCGAGGGGCTGGCGAACTACCTGTCGCTGCTGGGCTGGTCCATCGCCGAGGACCGCGACGTGTTCTCGATGGCCGAGCTGGTCGATGCTTTCGACGTCACCCGGGTCAGCGTCAACCCCGCCCGCTTCGACCTGAAGAAGGCCGAGGCGATCAACGCCACGCACCTGCGCGCCCTGCCGGTCGAGGAGTTCACCAGCTGGGTGGTGCCGTTCCTCGCCGGCGCGGGGCTGATCGCCGACCCGCCCACGCCGGAGCAGCGGGCCGTGCTCGACGCGATCGCCCCGCTGGCGCAGGAGCGGATGATCGTGCTGTCCGACGCGGTCGGCCTGCTGGGCTTCCTGTTCACCGACGAGGTGGAGCTCGACTCCGCCGCGGCGGCCAAGCAGCTGGCCGGGCCCGACGCGGCCGAGGTCCTCGACGCCGCCACGGCCGCGCTGACCGGGCTGGCCGAGTGGAGCACCCCGGCGCTGGAGGCGGCGCTCAAGCAGGCGCTCGTCGACGGGCTCGGGCGCAAGCCACGGCAGGCCTTCGGCCCGGTGCGGGTCGCGGTCAGCGGGCGCACGGTGTCCCCGCCGCTGTACGAGTCGATCGAGCTGCTCGGCCGGGAGCGGACGCTGGCCCGGCTGGCCGCCGCGCGCGCGCAGACCGGGGCATGAGCGGGCCGGGCCGGGGGAGCGGGCTGCCGGGCCCGCCGGCTGGTCGGCCCGAGGGGTGGCAGCCCTGGTCGGGTGGATCCGCGGCCGGTGCGGGCCCCTGGTCGCCGCCGGGGCAGCAGACGTCGTGGCAGCCGGACCCGGGCCACTACACCGGCCCGCCGCCGACCGGCCGCTACGGGGCACCGCCGGCCGTGCCGTACGGCCCGCCCGCGCCGTACGGCCCGCCCGCGCCGTACGGCGCCTACGGGCCCGGACCCGGGGCCTGGCCGGGGCCGGCCCCGTGGCCGGCGGGCGGCCCGGTGCCGCCGACCACGCCGCCCGGCGCCCCGCCGCACGACCTTCCGCAGCCCTACCTGCTGCTGATGCGGGCCCGCGACTGGGCCTGGTGGCGTCCGGTGCTCGGCCTGCTGCTGTTCGGTGTGCTGTACCTCGTCGCCGTCGTGGTCCTGATCGTGGTCGCCGCCGTGACCGGGGTGGCCCCCGACCTGGCGCTGGACGACCTCACCGACCCGGTGGTGCTCCTGGTCACCAACGCCTCGCTGGTCGTGGCGATCCCGATCGTCTGGCTCTGCTGGGTGGTGCCGCACGGCCTGGGCATCGGCTGGTCCTCCTCGGTGCTCGGGCGGCTGCGCTGGCGGCTGCTGTGGCCCTACACACTGCGCGCGCTGCTCACCCTCGGCCTCGCGGTGGGCCTCACCGTGGTGCTCGCCGTCGTCACCAGCGGCGTGGCGGTCACCGGGCCGGACTCCTCCTTCCTCTGGGTGCTGCTGGTCGTGCTGCTGACCACGCCGCTGCAGGCCGCCGCCGAGGAGTACGTCTTCCGCGGCTACCTCAGCCAGGCCATCGCCGGGTGGATCGGGCGTCCGGTGGCCGGCGCGGTGGTCTCCGGGGTGGTCACGGCGGCGCTGTTCTCCCTGGCGCACCTCCCACCGGACTTCCTGACCTTCCTCGACCGGTTCGCCATCGGGCTCGCGTTCTCCGCGGTGGTCTGGCTGACCGGGGGGCTGGAGGCGGCGATCGTCCTGCACGCGGTCAACAACGTGGTGATCTTCGTGCTGGTCGGGCTGCTCGGCGACGAGGTGCTGGCCATCGATGCCTCCTCGGGCACCAGCCCGCTGCTCGACTGGGCCACCGTGCTGCTCGGCATCCTCGCCATGGTCGCGTTCGTGTGCTGGGTGGCCCGGTCGCGGGGGCGGTTGCGCCCCGAGGTGCTCAGCCCCGCCGTCGATCTCCGCTCGGCGCTGCCCCAAGGTGCGCTGTGGGCGGCCCCCGGTGCCGCCTGGACGCCGCCTGCGCCGCCGTGGGTGCCGCCCGCCCCGCGCTGGGTCCCGCCGCCGGACGACCGGTGGGCGCGGCCGGCGGCCGGAGGTGGCCATCCCCGCCCTGACCAGCACGGACCGACGGCACCCGGGGTGGGCGGCGGAGGTTGACGCGCCGCCGGCCCGGGGGTGCCCGCGACCCCGGGCCCGGCATCGGGTACAGTTCGTTCCCGGCGCCATGAGGCGCTGGAAACACCCTTGGGGTATGGGGTAATTGGCAGCCCGACGGTTTCTGGTTCCGTTAGTCTAGGTTCGAGTCCTGGTACCCCAGCGAGGAAGCACCATCTCCTCCAGCACCACCGCACGGCAGCACCACGAGAGCCTGGCCCCGTCGTCTAGCGGCCCAGGACGCCGCCCTCTCACGGCGGTAGCGAGGGTTCGAATCCCTTCGGGGCTACACCGCGCAGAGCCCCCGACCTCCCGGGTCGGGGGCTCTCGCCCTGTCCGGGCCCGTCCGCCGCCCGGCGGGGGCCCGGGTGGCCCGACGGCGGCGGCATGGCATCATCGTCGCGGCACCTGCACCACCGCGGCCCCGTCGTCTAGCGGCCCAGGACGCCGCCCTCTCACGGCGGTAGCGAGGGTTCGAATCCCTTCGGGGCTACACCGCGCAGAGCCCCCGACCTGCCCAGGTCGGGGGCTCTCGTGCTGCCGGTCGCCGTCGGCCGCCGAGGCACCGATCATCGACCTGCCGGGCAGCCGGAGCGGTGCTAGCGTCCGCGGGGCTGATCATCGCGCCGCGCCCCCGGTGCCCCGCCCTGACGGCAGCAGGGGTCACCGGCGCCGGGGGCCCGAGACGTTCTGCGAACCAGAGGAGACGCGGTGGTCCTCGCTGCCGACGACACCCTGCGGCTCGATGCGTCGTTCATCGACTACGCGCTCGTCGTCGCCTACTTCGCCGTCGTGATGCTGATCGGCTTCGCCGCCCGCCGGCGGGTGTCCGACAGCCTCGACTTCTTCCTGTCCGGCCGGTCCCTGCCGGCCTGGGTCACCGGACTGGCCTTCATCTCGGCCAACCTGGGCGCGGTCGAGATCATCGGCATGTCGGCCAACGGCGCGCAGTACGGCATGCCGACGATGCACTACTTCTGGATCGGCGCGGTGCCGGCCATGCTGTTCCTGGGCGTCGTGATGATGCCCTTCTACTACGGGTCCAAGGTGCGCAGCGTCCCGGAGTTCATGCGCCGGCGCTTCGGCACCGGGGCGCACCTGGTCAACGCGCTCAGCTTCGCCCTCGCCCAGGTGCTCATCGCCGGGATCAACCTGTTCCTGCTGGCCACGATCGTCGAGGCGCTGCTGGGCTGGGCGCTGTGGATCTCGCTGATCGTCGCGGCCGTGGTGGTGCTGAGCTACATCACCCTCGGAGGTCTGTCGGCGGCGATCTACAACGAGGTCCTGCAGTTCTTCGTGATCGTCGCCGCGCTGCTGCCGCTGACCCTGATCGGCCTCAACCGGGTCGGCGGCGTCGGCGGCCTCATCGACCGGGTGCAGGCCTCGCCGGGTGGCGAGGGGGAGCAGCTGTCCTCGTGGCCGGCGACCGAGCTCTCCGGCTTCGAGAACCCGGTGTGGTCGACCATCGGCATCGTGTTCGGGCTGGGCTTCGTGCTGTCCTTCGGCTACTGGACGACGAACTTCGTCGAGGTGCAGCGGGCGATGGCGACCAAGTCGATGTCCGCCGCCCGGAGCACCCCGGTCATCGGGTCCTTCCCGAAGATGTTCGTCCCGTTCATCGTGGTGGTCCCCGGGATGATCGCCGCCGTCCTGGTCCCGGAGATCACCGCGCTCAAGGCCGGCGAGGAGAGCAGCCTCACCTACAACGAGGCGATCCTGGCGCTGATCCGGGACGTGCTGCCGAACGGCCTGCTCGGCGTGGCGATCGCCGGGCTGCTGGCCGCCTTCATGGCCGGCATGGCGGCCAACATCTCCGCCTTCAACACCGTCTTCAGCTACGACCTGTGGCAGCAGTACGTGAAGAAGGACCGTCCCGACGACTACTACCTCCGCGTCGGCCGGTGGGCGACGGTCGGGGCGACGGTCGTCGCGATCGGCACGGCGCTCATCGCGGCCGGCTACAGCAACCTGATGAACTACCTGCAGACGCTGTTCGGCCTGTTCAACGCCCCGCTGTTCGCCACGTTCATCCTCGGGATGTTCTGGAAGCGGATGACCCCGACGGCCGGGTGGGCCGGCCTGGTCTCGGGCACCGGTGCCGCCCTGGCCGTCTTCGTGATGAACGAGACGGGGGTGATCACGCTGCCCGGGCAGGGGGCGGCCTTCGTCGCTGCCGGCGCCGCGTTCGTGGTGGACATCGCGGTGAGCGTGGTGGTCAGCCAGGTGACCGCGCCGAAACCCGTCGCGGAACTGGCCGGCCTCGTCTACTCCGAGACGCCGAAGGAGGTGCGCACCGACCCGGAGGCGCACCGGCTGCCCTGGTGGCAGTCGCCCACCAAGCTGGCCGGCATCTCGCTGGTCATGGTCATCGTGCTCAACGTCATCTTCCGCTGACCGTGGCCAGCGACAGCCGAGAGGGGCAGCACATGAGCGGCGCGCACAGCACCGACGACGGCACGGACAGCGGGGACCGGCACACCGCCGGGGCCTACGACGTCCGCAACGTGATCGCCGGCCTGATCGGCCTGTACGGGGTCGTCCTGGTGGTCATGGGGCTGGCCGGGAGCTCGGAGCAGGACATGGTCAAGACCGGCGGGGTCAACGCGAACCTCTGGTCGGGCATCGTGATGGTGGTCGTGGCCCTGGCGTTCGTGCTCTGGACGCGGCTGCGGCCGGTGGTCGTCGACCCCGGCGCTGCCGTCGATGGCTCCGAGGCGGCCGAGGGGGCCGCGGAGGACCGCGGTCCGGCCCACGAAAGCTAGTCCCCGGGCGGGAAGACGGTCACCGGCACCCGCTGCACCAGGGTGTTGGCCATGCCCTGACGGTTCCACTCCTGCTCGACCGGCTGCGTCCCGCCGGTCGCGTCGGTGGCCCGCACCAGCAGCTCGGCCGGCCCGGGTTCCGCCGTCCAGGTGCACGTCCAGGCGCGCCACGCCCACGGGTGGGCCGGGTCGACGGGGGAGAGCACCGCATCGGCCCACGTCCGCCCGCCGTCGGTGCTCACCTCCACCCGGGTCACCGGCGCGCGGCCGGACCAGGCCCGCCCGGACAGCTGCACCGGCCCGGCCGCCAGGAAGCGCTCCCGCGTCATGAAGTCCGGGAAGCCCGGCGGGCTCAGCAGGGCCCGTGGGCGGATCCGGGACACCGGCTCGCCCGGTTCTCCCGGCTCGGTGGCCAGCCGGTAGGCGGTGGCGTTCTGGTAGCCGGTGAACGGCTCCTCGAGCACCTCGATCCGGGTCAGCCACTTGACCTGCGCCATGCCGTACCAGCCGGGCACGACCAGGCGCAGCGGCGCCCCGTGCTGCGGCGGCAGCGGAGAGCCGTTCATGGACCAGGCCAGCAGGGTCTCCGGGCGCAGCGCCTCGGCCACCGGCATGCCGCGGGCGTAGTCCTGCTCGACGCCGCGCTCCACGCCGTGGTCGGCGCCGGTGAAGACGATGTCCACCGCGTCGGCCGAGAGGCGCGCCTCCTGCAGCAGCGGCGCCAGCGCAGTGCCGCCCCACTCGGCGGAGCCGACCGCCTCCAGCAGCCACGGCTGGCTGACCGGCCGCGGCTCGAGCCGGGCCCGCCCGTTGCCGGCGCACTCCAGCAGCACCCGGCCGGTGGCCGGGGCGCGCCGCTGCAGGTCGGCGAGGGTCAGCCGGAGCGGCCGCTCCACCGCGCCGGTGACCTCGAGTGTCCAGCTGGCCGGGTCGACGGCGGGGATGTCGAAGTGGGTCAGCACGTAGTGCAGCCCCGGCGGGGTCACGTCGTACCGCAGCGCCTCCAGCGGCAGGCCGTGGTTGCGGGTGGCGAGGGCCAGCTCGTCGAGGCCGATGCCCTCACCGGGCTCGGCGACCCGGGCGCGGCCGCGGGCGGTGTCCATGGCGGTCATGGGAGCAGTCTTCGCCCAGCCGACGACGAGCGGAAGCCCTGGCCAGCCTGCAGGGGCCCGCCGCGAGCCTGCGAGTGGCGGGGGGCAGGCAGGTCCTTCAACGGGCGGCGCGGGAGATCGCGGCGGCAGCGTCGAGGACGGCGGTGACCACCTCGGGGCTCGGCCGGCGGCCCAGCCGCTCGACCGGGCCGGAGATCGACACCGCGCCGAGCACCCCACCGGCGCCGTCCCGGACCGGGGCGGAGACCGACGCGACCCCGACCTCCCGCTCGGCGATGCTGTGCGCCCAGCCGCGGCGCCGGACGTCGAGCAGCGTGCGGGCGGTGAAGCTGGCGGCGGGCAGCAGCGGGGTGACCTCCTCGGCCGGGGCGAAGGCGAGCAGCGCGTGCGCCGCCGAGCCGGCGGTGAGCGGCAGCCGGACGCCGACGGGAACCGTGTCGCGCAGCCCGCTGACCCGCTCGGCGGCGGCGACGCACACCCGGCTGGCGCCGTCCCGGACGTAGAACTGGGCGCTCTCGCCGCTGGCGTCGCGCAGCCCCGGAAGGTGCCGGCCGGCGACCTCGGCCAGGTCGGAACCGCCCCGGTTCAACTCCGCCAGGCCGGGGCCCGGGGCCCAGGCGCCGCCGGCGGTGCGCTTGAGCAGGCGGTGGCCCTCCAGCGCGGTGGCCAGCCGGTGGGCGGTTGCCCGGGGCAGGCCGGTGCGCGCGACCAGGTCGGCGAGGCTCGCCGGTTCGTCGGCGACCGCGCGCAGGATGGTCACTGCTTTGTCCAGCACGGCAACGGGGTTAGGCTGTCCCACGTAGCAATACTCGCATCCCACCATATGAGACACCAGTGGGTGAGGCGGCCGAGCTGCCGCCACCTGCCCGTTCGAGGAGGACCACCGTGGGCCAGACACTGGCGCAGAAGGTGTACGAGTCGCACGTCGTCCGGCGTACCGATGGCGAGCCCGACCTGCTCTACATCGACCTGCACCTGGTGCACGAGGTCACCAGCCCGCAGGCGTTCGACGGGCTGCGGGCCGCCGGGCGCACCGTCCGCCGGCCGGACCTCACCATGACCACCGAGGACCACAACGTCCCGACGCTGGACATCCTCAGCCCGATCGCCGACCCGGTCTCCCGCGCCCAGGTGGACGCGCTGCGCCGCAACGCGGCGGAGTTCGGCCTGCGGGTGGCCCCGATGGGCGACCGCGACCAGGGCATCGTGCACGTCATCGGCCCGCAGCTGGGTCTGACCCAGCCGGGCATGACCATCGTGTGCGGTGACAGCCACACCTCCACCCACGGCGCGTTCGGCGCGCTGGCCTTCGGTATCGGCACCAGCGAGGTCGAGCACGTGCTGGCCACCCAGACGCTGCCGCAGCAGCCGGCCAAGCAGATGGCCGTCACCGTCGACGGCGAACTCCCCGCCGGCGTCTCGGCGAAGGACGTCATCCTGGCCGTCATCGCCCAGATCGGCACCGGCGGCGGCCAGGGGCACGTCATCGAGTACCGCGGCAGCGCCATCGAGGCGCTGTCGATGGAGGCCCGGATGACGATCTGCAACATGTCGATCGAGGCCGGCGCGCGCGCCGGGCTCATCGCCCCCGACCAGACCACCTTCGACTACCTGCAGGGTCGCCCGCACGCGCCGCAGGGCGAGGACTGGGACGCCGCGGTGGCGTACTGGTCGACGCTGCACACCGACGACGACGCCGCCTTCGACCGCGAGGTGCACATCGACGCCGCCGCGCTCACCCCCTACGTCACCTGGGGTACCAACCCCGGCCAGGGCCTGCCGATCGACGGCGTCGTCCCCGACCCGGCGCAGTTCGCCGACGAGGGTGACCAGCGGGCCGCGGAGTCCGCCCTGGCCTACATGGGCCTGACCGCCGGCACGCCGCTGCGGGAGATCGACGTCGACACCGTGTTCCTGGGCTCGTGCACCAACGGCCGGATCGAGGACCTGCGGGTCGCCGCCGCCCTGCTGAAGGGCAGGCACGTCGACGCCGGCACCCGGATGCTCGTCGTCCCCGGGTCGGTGCAGGTCAAGCTGGAGGCCGAGGCCGAGGGCCTGGACCGGGTGTTCCTCGACGCCGGCGCCGAGTGGCGCGGGGCGGGCTGCTCGATGTGCCTGGGCATGAACCCCGACCAGCTCAAGCCGGGGGAGCGGGCGGCCTCGACCAGCAACCGGAACTTCCAGGGCCGGCAGGGCAAGGGCGGGCGCACCCACCTGGTGTCCCCGGCCGTTGCCGCTGCGACCGCGCTGACCGGGAAGCTCACCGCCCCGGCCGACCTCGACAACGGCATCGCCACCCGCCCCTCCACCCGAGCTGGAGCCTGACCCGATGGACGCCTTCACCACGCACACCGGCACCGCCGCCCCGCTGCGCCGCACCAACGTCGACACCGACCAGATCATCCCGGCCGAGTACCTGAAGCGGATCACCCGGACCGGCTTCGAGGACGGGCTGTTCGTCGCCTGGCGGACGAACGAGCCGGACTTCGTGCTCAACCAGCCGCAGTACGCCGACGCCTCGGTGCTGGTGGCCGGGCCCGACTTCGGCACCGGCTCCTCCCGCGAGCACGCCGTGTGGGCGCTGCTCGACGGCGGCTTCCGGGCCGTGATCAGCTCCCGGTTCGCCGACATCTTCCGCAACAACTCGACCAAGTCGGGGCTGCTCACGGTGACCCTGCCGCAGGCTGACGTCGAGGCGCTGTGGGCCGCGGTCGAGGCCGACCCGACCACCGCGGTGACCGTCGACCTGCGGGCCAAGCAGGTCACCTACCGGAACACCGCGGTCCCGTTCGAGGTCGACGACTACACCCGCTGGCGGCTGCTGGAGGGGCTGGACGACGTCGGCCTCACCGAGCGGCACCTGGACGACGTGACGGCCTTCGAGGCGTCCCGGCCGTCCTGGCTGCCGAAGACGCTGCCCGCCCGCGCCGGCTGACCTGCTGACCCCGAGCCGCCATGGTGGTGGCTCGGGGTCGGCCTGGTCAGACCGGGTCGGTGACGACGTCGCGGTAGTAGTCGGCGGTCAGCGCCCCCGGCGTGCCGCCCAGCGCCCACACGCTGCCCTTCGCCGACGGCGGCCACAGCGCCCCCGCGACGCCCGCCCAGCGCACGCCCAGCGCCATCAGCGCCGACGGGATCGCGCCGCCCTGGCTGCAGACCACCGTCACCCCCCGGGCGGGAGGCGCGGCCAGCAGCGCCTCGATCGCTGCCAGCCCGCCCCGGGGGTCGTCGCTGAACCGTTGCTCGCCCAGTTCCGGGAGCAGCCGCACGTCCAGGCCCAGCCGGCCGGCCAGCGGCTCGAGGGTCTCCCGGCAGCGCACCGGCTCGGCCGACAGCAGGTCGACCGGCCCGAACACCGGGAGCACGTCGGCCAGCCGCCGGGCCTGCGCGCGGCCGGCCCGGTCCAGCGGGCGCAGCGCGTCCGGGCCGTCGAAGTCCGCGCGCTCACCGGCGCTGGCGTGCCGCACGAGCAGCAGGGCCGGAGCGCGCGGGACGTCGGTGCGGGCGAGGTCGTCGAGCACCGCGCGATCATGGGCGTGCGTCACCCGGTCGGTGGCCTCGGCGACCGGCAGCCAGCAGAGCTCGTCGACCTCGTCGTTGACGGCGAAGCCGCCGCCGGTGACCTGCATCAGCCAGTAGTCCACCTCCTTGGCGGCCGTCCCGCCGTCCCGGGTGCGGACGGCGTAGCGCGTGCGCACGCTGCGCCGTCCCACGACGACGTCCAGGCCGGTCTCCTCGCGCACCTCGCGGACCGCGGTCCCGAGCAGGTGCTCGCCCGGCTCGGGCTTGCCCTTGGGCAGCGACCAGTCGTCGTACTTGGGCCGGTGGACCAGTGCGGTCTCCAGCGTTCCGTCGGCCCGGGCGCGCCACAGCGCGCCGCCGGCGGCGCGCACCCCGGCCGGCCGGTCAGCCAGCGTGCTCACCGTGCTGCCCTACCCACTGGTGAACTCGCTGGCTCGCTCACCGCGATCGGCGAGGAGCTCGGCCTGGTGGTCCCGTTCCCCGGTCAGCGTCCAGCTGCCGTCGGCGGTCAGGTGCCAGCTGCGCACGTCGGGGGCCAGGGAGGCGTCGAACACCCGCTGCAGGTCGCGCTGCACGACCGGGTCGTTGACCCGCAGCAGCACCTCCACCCGGCGGTCGAGGTTGCGGTGCATGAGGTCGGAGCTGCCGATCCACCACTCCGGGGTGCCGGCGTTGACGAAGGACATGGCCCGCGAGTGCTCCAGGAAGCGCCCGACGATGGAGCGGACGTGCACGTTCTCGCTCATGCCCGGCACCCCCGGGCGGAGCGTGCAGATGCCCCGGATGACCAGTTCGACCGGGACGCCGGCCGCCGAGGCCTCGTAGAGCGCGTCGACGATCTGTTCGTCGACGAGTGAGTTCACCTTGATCCGGACGCCCGAGGGCCTGCCCTCGGCGGCGTGGCGTGCCTCCCGCCGGATCTTCTCCACCAGCCCGGCGCGCACCCCGTGCGGGGCCACCATCAGCGACCGGTAGGTGGTCTGCCTGGAGTAGCCGGTGAGGGTGTTGAACAGGTCGGTGAGGTCGGCGCCCACTCGCGGGTCGGCGGTGAGGATGCCGAGGTCCTCGTAGATGCGGGCGGTCTTCGGGTTGTAGTTGCCCGTTCCGATGTGGCAGTAGCGGCGCAGCACGCCGCTCTCCCGGCGCACCACCAGTGCGGTCTTGCAGTGGGTCTTCAGGCCCACCAGCCCGTAGACGACGTGGCAGCCGGCCCGCTCCAGCGAGCGTGCCCAGCTGATGTTGGCCTCCTCGTCGAACCGGGCCTTGATCTCGACCAGCACCACGACCTGCTTGCCCGCCTCGGCGGCCTCGATCAGCGCCGAGACGATGGGGGAGTCGCCGGAGGTGCGGTACAGCGTCTGCTTGATCGCCAGCACGTTGGGGTCGGCCGCGGCCTGCTCGATGAAGCGCTGCACGCTGGTGGCGAAGGAGTCGTAGGGGTGGTGCACCAGCACGTCGCCCTCGCGGAGGGTGGCGAACACGCTCTTGGGTGTCTCGCCCTCGCTGAGCCGCGGGTGGGTGGCCGGCACGAACGGCTCGTCCTTGAGCTCGGGGCGGTCCAGGTCGTACAGCGCCGTCAGGGCGGCGAGGTCCAGCAGGCCGGGGACGTGCACGACGTCGGCCGGGCTGATCTCCAGCTCGTGCACCAGGACGTCGAGGATCTGCGGGTCCATCGACTCGGTGACCTCCAGCCGCACCGCCGGGCCGAAGCGCCGGCGGGCCAGCTCCCGCTCCAGGGCCTGCAGCAGGTCCTCGTCGCGGTCCTCCTCCACCTCGACGTCGGCGTTGCGGGTGACCCGGAACAGGTGGTGGTCGAGCACGTCCAGGCCGGGGAACAGCTGCTGGAGGTGGGCGGAGATGAGGTCCTCCAGCGGCAGGAAGACCGCTTCGCGCTCTGTGCCCAGCGCCCCGACCGCCCCCACCGGGATGAACCGCGGCACGTTGTTGGGCACCTTGAGCCGGGCGAAACGGGGGGCGCCGGTCTCGGGGTCGCGCACCGAGACGGCGAGGTTCAGCGAGAGCCCGCTGATGTAGGGGAAGGGGTGGGCCGGGTCGACGGCCAGCGGGGTGAGCACCGGGAACACCTGGTCGCGGAAGTACTCGCGCAGGCGCATCGCGTCGTCGTCGGCCAGGCCGTCCCAGTGGACGATCCGGATGCCCTCGGCCTCCAGCCGGGGGCCGACGTCCTTGTTGAAGACCCCGGCGTGCCGGTGCACGAGGTCCTGGGTGCGGTCGGTGACCCGGGCCAGCTGCTCCCGGATGGTCAGCCCGTCGGCGGAGCGCACCGTCAGGCCGGTGCTCTGCCGCCGTTTCAGCCCGGCGATCCGGACCATGAAGAACTCGTCGAGGTTGCTGGCGAAGATGGCCAGGAACTTCACCCGCTCCAGCAGGGGGGCGCTGTCGTCCTCGGCCAGCTCCAGCACGCGGGCGTTGAAGTCCAGCCAGGACAGTTCCCGGTTGAGGTACCGGTCGGCCGGTAGGGGGGCGTCGCTCGGCGGGGTCTCTCGGGGCACCCGCTGATCGTGCCGCATCCGGGTGAACGGCGGGCGATGGATCAGCCGGAGCAGGTCGCCGGGAGCAGCCGGTCCAGCAGCGCCCCGGTCGCCGGGCCCAGGCCGAGCGCCCGGGCGGCGAGCAGGTCCGCCGGGGTGTCGACGTCCCGGGCCAGCCCCGGCCACGGGCCGGTCAGCCGGACCGCCCCGGAGGCTCCGTGGGCCGCGGCGGAGGCCGGGCCGAAGCGGGGGCCGAGGTCGCCGGCGGCGACGGTCAGCAGCGTGGTGCCGGTGCCGGCCGCGTCGGTGGTGAAGCACCGGGGCCTGCCCGCCGCGGCGTGCCCGTCGGCCGCCGCGAGCGCGCCGGCCAGCTCGGCCGGGCGCAGCGCGGGCAGGTCGGAGGAGAGTGCGGCGACCGGCCCGGCCCCGGCCGCCCGGGCGCCGTGGGCGAGCGCCGGGTTCAGCCCGCGGCGCGGCTCGTCCGGAACGGCGCGGGCGCCCAGCGTGGCGGCGACGTCCGCGGCCCGCACGTCGTCGGTCACGACCACGACCGCAGCCACCGCGGGGCAGGCGGCCACCGCGGCCACGGTGTCGGTCAGCAGCGCCAGGACCAGCTCGACGTGGTCCTCCGGGCCCCGGCCGCCGGTACCGGTGAGCGGGCGCAGCCGCGTCTTGGCGACGGCGAGCTGCTTGGCCGGCACCACCACCGACCACCGCCGCACCGCCCGTCCCGCCACCTGGGAAGCTCAGCACATCCGGCGACCCACCGTCGCGCCGCCCGCCCGCCCGCCCGTTCCGAGCCGGGGCCCGCGCGAGACCCTGGAGACGACCACGATGAGCACTCCGCCCACCCGGGCCGCCGAGGTGGCCGTCGCAGCCGCGCCCTACCTGGAGTCCTGGCTGGCGCACCAGCGCCGGCGGCTGCGCGTGCCCGGCGTGCAGGCCGCGGTCCGGGTCGGTGACCGGCTCGTGCTCTCCACGGCGCTCGGGGTCGCCGACCTGGAGAGCGGTGCGGAGCTCACTCCTGGGCACCTGTTCCGGATCGCCTCGCACTCCAAGACCTTCACCGCGACCGCCGTCCTGCAGCTGGTCGAGGCCGGCCGGATGCGGCTGGACGACCCGATCGGGCACTGGGTCCCGGCGGTGCGGGAGCGGGCCCCCGAGGTGGCCGCCGTCACCGTCCGCGAGCTGCTCGGCCACCAGGGCGGCGTCGTCCGCGACGGCCGGGACAACGACCACTGGCAGCTCCTGCAGCCCTTTCCCGACGCGGCCGCCCTGCTGGACCTCGCCGCCGACGGCGGCGCGGTGTTCGGGCGCAACGAGCACTTCAAGTACTCCAACGTCGGCTACTCGCTGCTCGGCCTGGCGATCGAGGCGGTCACCGGCACCAGCTACGCCGCGCACGTGCAGCGGGAGGTGGTCGACCGGCTCGGGCTGGCCGACACCGGACCGGAGTGGGACGCCCGGCGGGCCGCCCAGTACGCCGCCGGGCACACCGGCCTGCTGGACGGCGAGGACGTCCGGCTGCGCATCCCGCACGTCGACACCCGGGCCATGGCGGCGGCCACCGGCTTCTTCTCCACCGCCACCGACCTCACCACCTTCGGCGCCGCGCACTTCACCGGTGCCGCCGGCCTCCTCGGCGAGGCCAGCAAGCGGCTGATGCGCCGGCCGGAGTCCGAGGTGCGCGCGCACGACGAGGAGGTGCGCCACTACGGCCTCGGCATGGATCTGCGCACCGCCGGCGACCGCCGGCTGGTCGGGCACAGCGGCGGGTACCCCGGGCACATCACCCGCACCTGGATCGATCCCGAGGCGCAGGTGGTGGTCAGCGTGCTGACCAACGCCGTCGACGGCCCGGCCGACGTCCTCGCGCGCGGGCTGTTCGCCCTGCTCGACCTCGCGCTGGCCGGGCCGGAGCAGCCGGCGCCTGCCGCCGCCCCGGCGGGCGGCGCCGACCCGGCCCGGTTCGCCGGCCGCTTCGCCAATCTGTGGGGGGTCGTCGACGTGGCGCTGCTCGGTGGCCGGCTGGTGCTGCTGCACCCCAGCGCCCCGGACCCGGTGGAGGGCCACCTCGAGCTCACCGTCGAGGGCCCGGACACGCTGCGGATGGAGTCGGTGGCCGGCTTCGGCTCGGCCGGGGAGACGGTCGACTACGAGTGGGATGCCGATGGCGCCGCCACCCGGGTGCGGACCGGCGGGATCTCCTCCTGGCCCGTCGAGGTGTTCCGCGCCCAGCGCGCCGGGCAGGTGCGCCGGGCCCCGGCCGGCTGACCCGCAGCGGTCGCCGGCAGCGCCCGGGGGGCAGTGGCACCCCCGGCGCCGCCAGGAGGCACGATCATGAGCCGCACCACTCGCCCGACCCGAAGAGGTGACCCGTGTCGCAGCAGCTCCCTGCGGCCTCCGTGGACGAGCACGCCCCGCGACCGCCCCGCCGGCTGACCCGGCGTCCGATCCCGTGGGCGCTGCGGCTGTGCGTGTTCGTCGTGTACCCGGTGGCCGCCGTGGTCTTCAAGCTCCGGTACCGGCACGGCCGGCGCATCCCGCCGATCGGCGGGGTGCTGCTGGTCGCCAACCACGTGTCGGTGCTCGACCCGCTGGCCTGCGCCCGGCTCGTCTGGGACCACGGCCGGGTGCCGCACTTCCTGGCCAAGGACACCGTCTTCGTCGGTCTCGCCGGCACGATCCTGCGCGCCGCCGGGCAGATCCCGGTCTCCCGCGGGTCCAGCGAGGCCGCGTCGTCGGTGCACGCCGCCCGCCAGGCCCTGGCCGACGGGGACGTCGTGGTCATCTACCCGGAGGGATCGGTGACCCGCGACCCCGACTGGTGGCCGATGCAGGCCCGCACCGGCGTCGCCCGGCTGGCGCTCACCACCGACGCCGCCGTTCTCCCGGTGGCGCAGTGGGGGCCCCAGCGGGTGCACGACTACCACGCCCGGCGGCTGCACCTGCAGCTACGGGCGCCGGCGGACTACCTGGTCGGCGAGCCGGTCGACCTCACCGCGCTCCGTGCCCAGGTGCGCGCCGGCCTGCCGCTGACCGGTGAGCTGCTCCGCGAGGTGACCGACCTGCTCATGGTGCGCGTGCGCGACCAGCTCGGGGAGCTGCGCGGCGAGCGGCCGCCGGCCGCCTTCCACGCGCGACCGCACCGGCAACTGCCTGGTGACCTGCCCGGGGACGCGGCATGACGCGCGCGGCAGTGCTCGGCGCCGGTTCCTGGGGGACGACGTTCGCCAAGGTGCTCGCCGACGCCGGCACCGAGGTGGTGCTGCACG
Organism: Modestobacter lapidis; assembly: GCA_019779905.1. Lineage (GTDB taxonomy): Bacteria > Actinomycetota > Actinomycetes > Mycobacteriales > Geodermatophilaceae > Modestobacter > Modestobacter lapidis. The sequence goes on from JABAKE010000010.1 coordinate 53,189, forward strand.
CCCGTCGCGCCGAGCTGGTCGCCGCCATCACCGGGACGCGGGAGAGCCCGGAGTACCTCCCCGGGATCCGGCTGCCCGACCGGGTCCGCGCCACCACCGACGCCGCCGAGGCGCTGGACGGCGCCGACATCGTGGTGCTCGCCGTCCCGTCGCAGACCCTGCGGGCCAACCTCACCGACTGGGCGCCGCTGCTGCCGCCCGCGGCGTCCCTGCTGTCGCTGATGAAGGGCGTCGAGCTGGGCACCACCAAACGGATGAGCGAGGTCATCTGCGAGGTGACCGGTGCGACGCCCGACCGGGTGGCCGCACTGTCCGGGCCGAACCTCGCCCGGGAGATCGCCGAGGAGCAGCCCGCCGCCACCGTCATCGCCTGCACCGACACCGCGCGCGCCGAGGCGCTGCAGGCGGCCTGCCACACGCCGTACTTCCGGCCCTACACCAACGCCGACCTGGTCGGCTGCGAGCTGGGCGGGGCGGTGAAGAACGTCATCGCGCTGGCGGTCGGCGTCACCGAGGGGATGGGTTTCGGGAACAACACCCGCGCCTCGCTGATCACCCGGGGGCTGGCCGAGACCGCCCGGCTGGGCGTGGCCCTGGGCGCGGAGCCGGCCACCTTCGCCGGGCTGGCCGGCCTGGGCGACCTGGTGGCCACCTGCTCCTCCCCGCTGTCGCGGAACCGTACGTTCGGCGAGCGGATCGGCCGGGGCATGTCCGTCGCCGAGGTGCAGCAGACCACCCGGCAGACGGCGGAGGGGGTGAAGTCCTGCCGCTCGGTGCTGGACCTGGCCCGCGCGCACGACGTCTACGTGCCGATCACCGAGGCCGTCGTCCGGGTCTGCCACGAGGGCGAGTCGGCCGGCCGGATGGTGCGGGAGATCATGTCCCGCGAGGCCAAGCCCGAATGACCGAGAGGACCCCCGTGAGCACCGATGCACCGTCCGGCCGGCTCGGGGACGGCACCCGGCTGGTCCACGCCGGCGACGAGCCCGTCGTCCCCGGGGCACCGCTGCGCCCCTCGCCGGTCTTCGCCGCGCCCTACCACCTCGGCGACCTGCCGCCCGGCGCCGGCGGCGCCGACGCCTACGCCCGCCCCGACAACCCCACGCTGCGGGTGTTCGAGCGGGCGGTCGGCGAGTTGGACGGCGGCGACTGCCTGTCCTTCGCCTCCGGCATGGCCGCGATCAGCGCCGCGCTGATGGCGGTGCTGCGCGCCGGGGACCGGGTGGTGCTGCCCACCGACGGCTACTACAGCACCCGGCTGCTGGCCACCGAGCACCTGGCGCGGTTCGGCGTCCGGGTGGAGATGGTGTCGACCCCGGAGATCGGCGAGGTGGCCGCCCGCGGCGATCTCGAGGGCGCCCGGCTGGTGATGCTGGAGACGCCGAGCAACCCCCGGCTGGATGTCTGCGACATCGCCGCGATCGCCCGCGCGACCCGCGCCGCGGGTGCCGTGCTGGTCGTGGACAACACCACCGCGACCCCGATCGGGCAGCGACCGCTGGACCTGGGGGCCGACGTCACGGTGGGCGCGGACACCAAGGCGCTCACCGGGCACAGCGACGTCCTGCTCGGCCACGTCAGCACCGCCCCGACCGGCGCCGGGCGCGAGCTGCACGACCGGGTGGCCGCCTGGCGCAAGCACACCGGCAGCACGCCCGGGCCTTTCGAGGCGTGGCTGGCGCACCGCTCGATGGGCACGCTGGACCTGCGGCTGGCCCGGCAGGCGGCCAACGCCGCAGCCCTCGTCGAGGTGCTGGTCGAGCACCCCGCGGTCTCCGCCGTCCGGTGGCCGTGGCTGGCCTCGGACCCCTCCGCCGCGCTCGCGAGCAGGCAGATGCTGCGACCCAACGGGGTGGTCTCGGCCGAGTTCGCCGACGCCGAGGCGGTACTGCACCTGGTGCGCAGCAGCCGGTTCTTCGTGGCCGCCACGAGCTTCGGCGGCATCCACACCACCGTCGACCGGCGCGCGCAGTGGGGTGGCGACGCCGTCTCCGAGGGCTTCGTGCGGTTCTCCTGCGGCATCGAGGACACCGCCGACCTCGTCGCCGACCTGCGGGCGGCCCTGGACACGCTGCCCGCGGTGCGCGGCTGAGCGCGGTGCCCGCTCGGCTAGGGTCGGCTCGATGACCGGGAAGGCGAGCAAGCTGCGGGTCGCTGTCGTCTTCGGCGGGCGGAGCGCGGAGCACGCGATCTCCTGCGTCTCCGCCGGGAGCGTGCTGGGCGCGCTGGACCCCGCCCGCTACGAGGTGGTGCCGGTGGGCATCACCCGGGACGGCGGGTGGGTGCTGACCGACGGGGATCCCAGCCGGCTGGCGATCACCGACGGCGTGCTGCCCGAGGTGTCCGGGGGCGCGGCGGTCACCCTGGTCGGTCACCCGGCCGGCCGCGGGCTGGCCGCCCTGGGGCCCGCATCGGTGGTCGGCGCGCTCACCGAGGTCGACGTGGTCTTCCCGGTGCTGCACGGGGCCTACGGCGAGGACGGCACCATCCAGGGTCTGCTCGAGATGTCCGGGCTGCCCTACGTCGGCTCGGGGGTGTTCGCCAGCGCTGCGTCCATGGACAAGGAGTTCACCAAGAAGCTCCTCGCAGCCGCCGGCATCCCGCAGGGCGACCACGTCGTGCTGCGCGACGCCACCGGCGCACTGTGCGCCGACCCCGGCCTGCTCGACGAGGCGGCGCGGGAGCGGCTCGGGCTGCCGGTGTTCGTCAAGCCCTCACGGGCCGGGTCCAGCATCGGGATCACCCGGGTCACCGACTGGGCGCAGTTCCCGGCGGCGGTGGCCGCGGCGGCCGCGGTCGACCCCAAGGTCGTCGTCGAGGCCTCCGTGCCCGGCCGGGAGATCGAGTGCGGCGTGCTCGCCGGGGTGGGCGGCGGCCCGCCGCAGGCCAGCCTGCCCGCCGAGATCCGGCTGCGGGCCGGCACCGACTGGTACGACTTCAACGCCAAGTACCTCGAGGACGCCGTCGAGTTCGACGTGCCGGCCCGGCTCACCGCGGAGCAGACGCGCGCGGTGCAGGAGATGTCGGTGCGGGCGTACCTGGCGATGGACTGCCAGGGGCTGGCCCGGGTCGACTTCTTCCTCGGCACCGACCCGGCGACCGGCGAGGAGCGGCTCGTGGTCAACGAGGTCAACACGATGCCCGGATTCACGCCGATCTCGATGTTCCCGCGGATGTGGGCGGCCACCGGGCTGACGTACCCGGAACTGGTGGACCGCCTGGTGGCCGGCGCGATGCCGGACGCAGTGGTGCCGGACGCAGTGGTGCCGGACGCAGTGGTGCCGGACGCAGTGCTGGACGGTGGCACCCGGACCACCGGGTGACGCGCTCCCTGCCGGTGCTGGCGGCCCTGCTGATGCTGGCCGGCGTCGGCTGCGCCGGGTGCAGTTCCACCGTCGCCGGGCAGGCCAGCCCGGCCGGCGGGGCCGGCGTGGCCGCCCTGCCGGAGACGCCGGCCGCCCTGGAGGCCCTGCTGGTTCGCGAGGTCCCGTCGGGTCTGCCGCGGGTGCCCGACGACGAGCTGGACCCGCCGGCAGGAGAGAAGTCGATCGACGACGTGGCCGGGTACGCCGAGGACGCCGCCGACCAGCGCCGCGTCCTGGCGGACTACGGCTACCGGTACGGGTGGGAGCGTTTCTGGCGCGCCGGGAATGCGCTGACCAGCGTGTTCGTCGACCAGTTCAGCGGGTCGATGGGCGCGACGTCCTACGCCGACGACCTGGTCCGCAACGACGCCGAGTACTACGGCGGCGTGCCCGACCTCGACCCCGCCGGGTTGCCCCGGGGCTGCGCCGGGATGGTCGTCGAGGAGCCGGACCCCCACCTCGGGCTCGCCGGTCCGGCCGCCTTCTCCTGGTGCCCGCACGGGGTGTTCACCGTGTCGGTGGCCGCCGCTGCCGACACCCCGGAGGCCGCGCGCGCCGAGGTCGCGGCGGTCACCGCCGAGCAGCTGGCCCGGTTGCCCCGCGGCTGAGGAAGGACCCCGCTGCCCCCCACGCCTCGTACCTCGGCGCGGGTCCCTGCAGCGGGGCCTGACCGTCCTCCGCACCCCTCGCATGCTCGGGGCCAGTCTCTGGACCGGGCCTGACCGTGCCCCCCTGTGGACCCCGGGTTCCAGGTGGCCCGGCGGCCGTTCAGTCGGTCGGCGCGGCCGACGGGGGTGCGGGCTCGGTGTAGGGCAGCGCGGTGCTGATGATCGGGCTCAGTGCGGTGACGAGCGCGCTGTCGTACTCGGCGGGCACCCGCACCTGCACCGGCACCAGCCGGTCCACCGTCGTCCACACGTAGGCGTCCGGGTCGGTGTCGTCGACGAACCACTCGACGCCGCTGATCGCCAGCGTGCCGGTGTCGGCCGCGTAGCCGGCCGGCGGGTCGACCCCGCAGACCAGCACCACGGGCGGGTCGCCCCAGGCGTAGGCGAAGGGCGTGTCGGAGTCGACCTGGCGGGAGGTCTCGCCGGCGAGCTCCAGCGGCAGCTGGCCCATCAGCACCGGGCAGGCCAGGTCGGCCTCCGGGGTGACCTCGGGGGTGTCCACGACCACGGGCGGCAGGTCGCCGCGGGGCGCGGGTGTCGTTCCCTGGACGTCGACGACCGCCCCGTCCCGATCCGCGTCGTCGCCGCGCGCGAGCACGTTGACCAGCACGAGCAGGACGACGACGACGGGCACGACCACGGCCGTCACCACGATCGCGGCGCGGCGCAGGACCGGGTCGCCCTCGGGAGGTGCGGTGCTCAGAGCTGGGCTCCTGGAGAAGTTCCGGCGGGGCGCAGCCGTGCTGCCCCCGACACCGGAGGTGGGTGCGTCAGATGTTGACGACGGGACAGGTCAGCGTGCGGGTGATCCCGTCCACCGACTGCACCCGGGCCACGACCAGCCGGCCGAGCTCGTCGACGCTGTTGGCCTCGGCGCGGACGATCACGTCGTAGGGGCCGGTGACGTCCTCCGCCTTGGTCACCCCGGCGATCTGTCCGATGGCCGCGGCGACCGCGGCTGCCTTGCCGACTTCGGTCTGGATCAAGATGTAGGCGTGGACCACGGGCTGACCTTCCTCGGGCGTCACCGATCCGGCAACGGCTGGGAGCACGACCGGCCTGCCGAACGGCGGGCCGACCGGCAACGTACCGCAGCGCGGGGAGGTGACCGGTGACTCGGCCCCGACCCCTGGTGCCCCCGCCGGACCCCACCGACAGCGTCGGTGCCATCGGCGAGTTCGGGGTCATCGCCCGGGTACTCGCCCGGTCGGGCACCGCGGCGCTCGCCGAGGTGGGCCCGGGGGACGACGCGGCCGTGCTGCGGGCCCCCGACGGCCGGGTGGTCGTCTGCACGGACGTCCTCGTGGAGGGCCGGCACTTCCGCCGCGACTGGTCCTCCGGTGTGGACATCGGGCACAAGGCCGCGGCCGCGAACCTGGCCGACATCGCCGCCATGGGCGCCGTCCCGACCGCTCTGCTGGTCGGGCTGGCCTGCCCCGCGGGCACCCCGGCGGCCTGGCTGGAGGACATCGCCTCCGGGATGGCCGACGAGTGCGACCGCTTCGGTGCGGCCGTGGTCGGCGGTGACACCGTGGCCAGCGCCCCCGATTCCGCCGCCGTCGTCCTGTCCGTGACCGCGCTCGGCGACCTGGGCGGCCGGGCCCCGGTGACCCGCGACGGTGCCCGGCCCGGGAACGTCGTGGCCGTTGCCGGACGGCTGGGCTGGTCGGCCTGCGGGCTGGCGGTGCTGCGCCGCGGCTTCGCCAGCCCGATCGCCGCGGTCACCGCGCACCGCCGTCCGGTGCCGCCCTACGGTGCCGGGCCGGCGGCCGCCGATGCCGGGGCCACCGCCATGTGCGACACCAGCGACGGCCTGCTCGCCGACGCCGGCCACCTGGCCACCGCGAGCGGCGTGCGGATCGACCTGGACCGCGCCGCCCTGGCGCGCGGCTTTCTCGAACCGCCCGGGCCGCTCCAGCAGGTGGCCGCGGCGCTCGGGGGTGACCCGATGGCCTGGGTCCTCACCGGCGGGGAGGACCACGCCCTGGTCGCCACCTTCCCCGCGGCGGCCGCCCTGCCGCACGGCTTCACCGTGGTCGGCCGGGTCGCCGAGGGCGCACCGGGCGTCCGGGTCGACGGCGTCCCCGCGGCGGACGTCGCCGCCGCGCTGGGGACGGGAGGGACCGGACATGCGCACTTCGGATGACCCGGCCGCGTCGGTCGAGCGGCCGCGGATCGAGCTGCGGGCGGTCGGCTACGGCGACCCGGTGGCCGGCGAGCTGGTGGAGCGGGTGCAGCAGGAGTACGTCGTCCGCTACGGCGGCCGGGACGGCGCCGTCGTCGATCCGGCCGAGTTCTCCCCGCCGCAGGGCCTGTTCCTGGTGGCCGAGGTCGACGGGGTTCCGGCGGGCTGCGGTGGCTGGCGGGTGCACACCCCGGGTGTCGTGGAGCTCAAGCGGATGTACGTCGAACCCGCCTTCCGCCGCCACGGGATCGCCCGTCGGCTGCTGTCCGCGCTGGAGCGGACGGCCGCGGCCGCCGGGCACGGGCACCTGGTGCTCAACTCCGGTGACCGGCAGCCCGAGGCGCTGGCGTTGTACGCCCGCGCGGGGTACACACCGGTACCCGGCTACGGGATCTACGCCGGGTCCCCGGACGCGGTCTTCCTGGGCAGGGACCTGGGCGAGGACCTGGGCGAGGACCTGGGCGGGCAGCTGCCGGCCCGGGCCGAGGAGGAGGACGCATGGGCGTCGTGACGGTGTCGGCGTCGTTCGGGGCAGGCGGGGCGGACATCGCCCCGGCGGTCGCCGAGCGGCTGGGGCTGCCCTTCCACGACCGGGCCATCCCCGCGCTCGTGGCCGGCCGGCTCGGTGTCCCGGTGGCCGAGGCGGAAGCCAACGACGAGACGATCGCCCGGGGCCTGTGGCGGCTGATCACCTTGCTGGGGTCGATGCCCGACCCGGTCGGCGGCGTGCTGCCGGTGAGCACGCTGCCCGACGAACGCGCCTACCGGGAGCAGACCGAGCGGGTGCTGGGTGAGATCGCCACCAGCCCCGGGGGTGTGGTGCTGGGCCGGGCGGCGGCGCTGGTGCTGGCCGACCGACCCGATGCGCTGCACGTCCGGCTCGACGGTCCGCGCGAGCGTCGGCTGGCGGCCGCGCGGGTGCAGCTCGACCTGCCGGCCGACGAGGTGCGGCGGGAACTGGACGCCGCCGACGCCGCGCGGGAGGCCTACGTCCGGCACTTCTACCGCTGTGACCCGGCGGACGCTGGGCACTACCACCTGGTCGTGGACCCCACGGCGCTACCGCACGACGTGGTGGTCGACCTGGTGGTCACCGCCGCCCGCGCCCGCGGCATCGGCTGAGCAGGCGGGCACGCGACAAACCCCGGAGGTCAGCAGACCTCCGGGGTCGTGGAGCTCGTCGACCCCGGAGGGCAGGGTCAGGCCCCGTTCAGAGGCTCGCCCCGGAGCTTGCGAGGGGTGAGGAGAACGGTCAGGCCCCCTTGCAGGGTCCCGTCGCGAGCTTGCGAGCGGCGGGGGGCAAGGGGGTCCTTCTTCAGCCCCGGACGACCTTGCCCGCGCGGATGCAGGAGGTGCAGGCGTTGATGCGGCGACGGGTGCCCGCGCCGACGATGGCCTTCACGGCCTGGATGTTGGGGTTCCAGCGGCGCGGCGTGCGGCGGTGCGAGTGCGACACCGACATACCGAAACCGGGCCCCTTGCCACAGACATCGCACACGGCAGCCACGGTGGATCACTCCCAGGAGGTTGGTTCAGAAAAATTCCTGCAGGCCCAGTGCCTGCAGGTGGAGCGCGCAGGCGGTGCGCCGGAGCGCAGCGCCGGTGCGCCCAGGCAACAGCTTCCGACCACTGTAGCCGGTCTCCGCAGGCGACGTCGCACAGCCCGGCCCGGAGGCTCCGCCGACCGGCGCCGGGCCGGTCCTGTCGGCTCGCGCAGGTAACCTCCCGCACGTGCTGGAGGCGCTGGACGAGGCCGCGGTCGGCCGGTGGAGCGGCGCCGTGGTCGACACGCTTTCCCGTGCCCGCGCCCGGCTCGACGAGCTCAACGTCTTCCCGGTGCCCGACGGCGACACCGGCACCAACCTGCTGCTCACCGCCGAGGCCGGGCACGCGGCCCTGGTCCGGCAGGGCGCCGGTGGCGCCGAGTCGCCGTGGTCGGTGCTCGCCCGCGGGGCGGTCCTGGGTGCCCGCGGCAACTCGGGGGCCATCCTGGCCCAGTTGCTGCGCGGGCTGGCCGACGCGCTGGCCGGCACCCCCGCGGTCGACGGCCGTGCGCTCGCCGCCGCGCTGTCCGGGGCGTCCCGGGCGGCCTACAGCGCCGTCGCCGACCCCGAGGAGGGCACCTTCCTCACCGTCGCGCGGGCCGGCGCGGAGGCGGCGGTGGCCGCGGTGGAAAGTGGGCGCGCGGCGCTGGCCGACGTGGTCCGGGCCGCCGCCGACGCCGCGCTGAGCGCCCTGCAGGCCACTCCCGGTCAGCTGGCGGTGCTCCGCGACGCGGGAGTGGTCGACGCCGGGGGCGCGGGTTGGTGCCTGGTGCTCGATGCCCTGGTCGGCACGGTCACCGGGTCCGAGCCGGTCCGACCGCCGATCTCCGGCGGATCCCGGCAGCGCAGCCGGGTCGCGCCCGCGGCGGTGCACCAGCCCGTCGACGGGCCCGGCAGCGAGGTGCAGTTCCTGCTGGCCGATTCCAGCGAGCGGGCCGTCGCCCAATTGCAGGCCCGGCTGGCCGCGCTCGGCGACTGTCTGGTGGTGGTGGGCGTCGACACCCCGGGCGGCCGGGAGTGGAACGTGCACGTGCACGTCTCCGACGTCGGGGCGGCGGTCGAGGCGGCGGTCGAGGCCGGCCGCCCGCACCGCATCTCGGTGACCCCGCTGGCCCCGGTCCGCCCGCCCGCGCCGGCGGCCGGCGCCCGGGCCGTCGTCGCCGTCGCCGGCTCGGCCGGGCTGGCCGACCTCTTCACCGTCGAGGGCGTCACGGTGCTCACCGCGCCGGTGGCCGAGGTCGACGAGGACGCGCTGCTGACCGCCGTGCTCGGCTGCGGCGCCGAGGAGGTCGTGCTGCTGCCCAACTCCGCGGAGCTCCTGGCGGAGGCCGCCCGGGCCGCCGACCGTGCGCGGGTGGCGGGCCGGGACACCGTCGTGGTCCCGACCCGGTCGGCGGTGCAGGGGCTGGCCGCCCTCGCCGTCGCCGACCCCACCCGGCGCCTGGGCGACGACGTCGTGACGATGACCGAGGCCGCCGCGGCCACCCGCTGGGCCGAGGTCACCGTCGCGACGGAGGAGGCGCTCACCTCGGCCGGCCGGTGCCGGGCCGGCGACGTGCTGGGTGCCGCCGAGGGAGACGTGGTCGTGCTGGGCGCGGACCTGGCCGCGGTGGGCCGTGAGCTGCTCGACCGCCTGCTGTCCGCCGGGGGCGAGCTGGCGACCGTGGTGGTCGGTGCCGACGGCGACGGCGACCTGGCCGCGCTCGGTGACGCCGTCTGTGCCCACCTGGCCACGGTGCACCCCACCGTGGAGGTGGTCCGCTACGCCGGCGGGCCGGGGGCGGTGCCGTTGCTGGTCGGGGTCGAGTGAGCGAGCTCGCGAGCGAACGCGGGGGCACAGCACGTCCGCGGAGCGGCCGACGAGCGCAGCGAGGAGGTGGCTGAGCAGTGATCGCGATGGACACCCCGCTGGTCAAGGTGGTCGGGCCCAGGACGGCGAAGGCGATGGCCGACCAGCTGGCCCTGCGCACGGTGCGCGACCTGCTGCGGCACTACCCGCGCCGGTACGCCAGGCGCGGTGAGATGGCCAGGCTCGACGGCCTCGAGGTGGGCGACCGGGTCACCGTGCTGGCCCAGGTCCGGAGCGTCTCCACCCGGCCGATGCGACAGCGCCGCGGCAACCTCACCGAGGTCACCGTCGGCGACGGCGCCGGCAGCATGCGGCTGGTCTTCTTCAACCACCGGCACGCCCACCTCGCGGTGGGGGAGTGGGGGCTGTTCGCCGGCACCGTCGGGAAATGGCAGGGCGCCCTGCAGTTCACCCATCCCGACTGCCACGTGATCACCGGGGACGACGACGACTGGGCGCGTGCCCTGGTGCCGATCTACCCGGCCAGCAAGGACGTCTCCAGCTGGGTGATCCAGAAGTCGGTCAAGCTGCTGCTGGCCGATCCGCACGCGCTGGAGGGCGCGCTCGACGACCCGGTGCCCGAGGCGGTCCGCCGCCGTCACGGGCTGGTCACCCTGGCCACGGCGCTGCTGCACAAGCACCGGCCCGAGAGCACGGCGCAGGTCGAGCAGGCCGATGAGCGGCTCAAGTGGGACGAGGCGCTGGTCCTGCAGGTCACCCTGGCCGCGCGGCGCCGCGCGGCCGCGCTCGAGCCCGGCATCGCCCGGCCGCGGCGCGGCGGCGGCCTGCTCGACGCCGTCGACGAGCGGCTGCCGTTCTCCCTCACCGAGGGGCAGCAGGAGGTGGGTGCGGAGCTCGCCGCCGAGCTGGCCCGCGAGCAGCCGATGAACCGGCTGCTGCAGGGTGAGGTCGGCTCGGGCAAGACCGTCGTCGCGCTGCGTGCCATGGCCCAGGTGGTCGATGCCGGGGGGCAGGCCGCGCTGCTGGCCCCCACCGAGGTGCTCGCCGCGCAGCACGCGCGCAGCCTCGCCGCGATCCTCGGTCCGCTCGGCCGGGCCGGGGAGCTGGACGGCGATCCGGCGGGCACCCGGGTCACCCTGCTCACCGGCTCGCAGAAGGCGGCCGTCCGGCGCTCGGCCCGCGCCGCGGTGGCCGACGGCAGCGCGGGGATCGTCGTGGGCACGCACGCGCTGCTCCAGGAGGGGGTCGAGTTCGCCGACCTCGGGCTGGTCGTGGTCGACGAGCAGCACCGGTTCGGCGTCGAGCAGCGCGACGCGCTGCGCGCCAAGGGCGCCCGCCCGCCGCACGTGCTGGTCATGACCGCCACGCCCATCCCGCGCACGGTGGCGATGACCGTCTACGGCGACCTCGAGACCTCCACGTTGCGCCAGCTGCCGGCCGGCCGCGGCGGGGTGTCCAGCTCGGTGGTGCCGGTGGGGGAGAAGCCCGCCTGGCTGGACCGGGCGTGGGCCCGGGTGCGCGAGGAGGTCGCCGCCGGCCGGCAGGCCTATGTCGTCTGCCCGCGGATCGGCGAGGAGGAGGGCGCCGGCGGCAGGGACGACGACGGCCCCGACGACGCCGACGGTGCCCCGCCGGAGGAGAAGGGCGCCGGCGACCGGCGCCCGCCGCTGGCGGTGCTCGACGTCGCGGAGGGGCTGCGCGCCGGGCCGCTGTCGGCGCTGCGGGTCGAGGTGCTGCACGGCCGGCTGACCCCGGAGGACAAGGAGGCCCGGATGCGGGCCTTTGCCGCCGGCGAGGTCGACGTCCTGGTCGCCACCACCGTCGTCGAGGTCGGCGTGGACGTCCCGAACGCGACGGTGATGGTGGTGATGGACGCCGACCGGTTCGGGGTCAGCCAGCTGCACCAGCTGCGCGGCCGGGTCGCGCGCGGCGCTCACGCCGGGCTGTGCCTGCTGGTCAGCGAGGTGTCCTCGTCCTCGGCCACCGGTCAGCGGCTGGCCGCGGTGGCTGCCACCACCGACGGTTTCCAGCTGGCCCGGCTCGACCTGGAGACCCGCCGCGAGGGCGACGTGCTCGGCGCCGCGCAGTCCGGCCGCCGGTCGGGGGTCAGGCTGCTGTCCCTGCTCGACGACGAGGCGCTCATCGCCGAGGCCAGGGCCGAGGCCACCGCGCTGGTCGAGCACGGCGGCGGGCTGGCCGACCACCCGGAGCTCGCCGCCGAGGTCGCCGCGCTGGCCCTGGACGACCGCGCCGACTACCTGGAGAAGGCGTGACCCGGGTCATCGCCGGGGCCGCCCGGGGCCGGCGGCTGGCCGTGCCCTCCTCCGGCGTCCGGCCGACCGGCGACCGGGCGAAGGAGGGGCTGTTCAACTCGCTGGGCTCCCTGCTCGACCTCGACGGCGCCCGGGTGCTCGACCTCTACGCCGGGTCGGGCGCCCTGGGGCTGGAAGCGCTGTCCCGCGGGGCCGTCGAGGCGGTGCTGGTCGAGAACGGGCCGCGGGTGCTGCCGGTGCTGCGGGCCAACGTCGCCGCGGTCGGGCTCCCTGGAGCCCGGGTGATCGGCGCCGCGGTGTCCTCCGTCGTCACCGGGCCGGCGCCGGCCGCCTTCGATCTGGTGCTGGCCGACCCGCCGTACGCGGTGGGTGTCCCGCAGGTGCTCGGCGTGCTTCAGGCCCTCCTCGACGGCGGGTGGCTGGCTCCCGAGGCGGTGGTCATGGTCGAGCGGTCCAGCCGCGAGGAACCGTGGGCGTGGCCGACACCCCTGACCGCCGTCCGCGATCGGCGCTACGGGGAGGCCGTGCTCCGGTACGGTCGGGCACCGTGAGGCGAGCGGTCTGTCCTGGTTCGTTCGACCCGGTCACCAACGGCCATGTCGACGTCATCACCCGTGCCGCCGCCCTCTACGACGAGCTGGTGGTGGCCGTGCTGGTGAATCCGGGCAAGGCCGGCCTCTTCGGGGTCGAGGAGCGCATGGCGCTGCTGCGCGAGACCGTCGTGGACCTGCCCAACGTCACCGTCGACAGCTTCGAGGGCCTGCTCGTCGAGTACTGCCGGGCCAACGACGTGCCGGTCATCGTCAAGGGGCTGCGCGCCGTCGGTGACTTCGAGTACGAGCTGCAGATGGCCCAGATGAACCGTGAGCTGGCCGGGATCGAGACGCTCTTCGTGCCCACCGCCCCGCAGGTCGGGCACCTGTCCTCCAGCCTGGTCAAGCAGATCGCGAAGTTCGGCGGCGACGTCTCGTCGCTGGTGCCCACGGGCGTCAACGACCGGCTCGTGGCGCAGGGGATGGGGCCCACGCCATGACCGAGGTGGTGTACCGGCTCTACGAGACCGTCGACGAGCTGACCACGGTCATCGAGAACGCCCGCAGCGTGCCGATGTCGGGATCGTGCATGGTCCCGCGCGACCACCTGCTCGACCTGCTCGACGAGCTGCGGGAGTCCTTGCCCGAGGAGGTGCAGCAGGCCGGCGCGATCGTCGAGCAGCGCACCGAGATCCTGCAGCAGGCGCAGGCCGAGGCCGAGCGGTTGACCGGGCGCACCCGCAGCGAGACCGAGCAGGTCATCGGCTCGGCCCGTCTGCAGCGCGACGAGCTGATCGGTACCGCCCGCCGGCAGCGCGACGAGGTGATCGCCGCGGCCCAGGACCAGGCCGACCAGGTCCTGGCCGACGCCGAGGCCGAGGCCGAGGCGCTGGTCGCCGAGGGGCGACGCCGGCGCGACCAGTTGATCGCCGACGGCGAGGCCCGGCGGGCCGAACTGGTCGCCGCCGCGCAGGAGGAGCACGACCGGCTGGTCACCGAGACCGAGGTCTACCGCAGCGCGGTCGGCCGGGCCGACGAACTGGGTGCGCAGACCGTGGCGGAGGTGGCGCGCATGCGCGCCGAGGTCGACGGGTACGTCGACACCCGGCTGGCCGACTTCGGGAACACGCTGGCCCACATGGTGCGTTCGGTCGACCAGGCGCGGACCAACCTGCGCCAGCCCTGACCGTTCCCGGCGGCCAGCGAGGCGCGGTGCGGCGATCGGGTAGGCTGACAGCTCTGTCCGGTCGCTGACGCCCCTCCTCCGGAGGGTCCCGCGCCGGCCGCCCCCACTGCCGACAACGAGTACTGACATGCCTGCTGCCTCATCGCCCCGCCCTGGTGCCGCGTCCACGGACGTCCGGCGCTCCGCCGCCGACCCTTGGAAGCTGGACCTGCGGGAGCTCGGCCGGCGCGCCGGCTCCATGCGGGAGTGGAACGCCACCCTGCCCGCCCCGGCGGGCTGGGGGGTCGAGATGATCGGCGTGCCCGAGGGCGCCCCGGTGCAGCTGCACCTGCGGCTGGAGTCGGTCATGGAGGGCGTGCTGGTCTCCGGCCAGGTCGACGTCCCCGTGGCCGGTCAGTGCGCGCGCTGCCTGGAGCCGGTCACCGACTCCCTGGAGCTGGACGTCCAGGAGCTCTACGCCTACGCCGGCAGCACCACCGAGGCCACCAGCGAGGAGGACGAGGTGCGCCGGATCGACGGCGAGCACCTCGACCTGGCCCCGCTGGTCCGGGACGCCGTCGTCCTGACCCTGCCGCTGTCCCCGACCTGCACCCCCGACTGCGCCGGGTTGTGCGTGGACTGCGGAGAGCGGCTGGACGACCTGCCCGCCGACCACTCGCACGAGGTTCTCGACCCCCGATGGGCCGGGCTCGCCGCCCGCCTCGCCGGAGAGACCGACAGTGCCGAGAAGACCGACAGCGCGGAGGGGCCCCAGCCGGGGTCCGCTCGCACCAACCCAGAGGAGATCTGACCGTGGCCGTCCCGAAGAGGAAGATGTCCCGGAGCAACACCCGCTCCCGCCGGTCGCAGTGGAAGGCCAGTGCCCCCACCCTGACCCCGTGCCCGAACCGCGCCTGCGGTGAGCTCAAGCCCCCGCACCAGGCGTGCCCGACCTGCGGCCAGCACGACGGCCGCCAGGTCCTCGCGGTCTGACCCGGACCCCGCGTAGGCCCGGCGTGACGAGGACGACCTCTCCGACGGTGTCCCCGGGCGGCCAGGCCGCGACCGGGGCCACCGTCGGCCGTCCGCCGGGTCCGCACGACGTCGGCCCGGCGCACTCCGAGCGCGCCGCCGCCTGGCTGCTCGACGCCCTCGGTGTCGAGCTCCCCGGCGACCTGCTCACCCTGACGCTGACCCACCGCTCGTACGCCTACGAGCACGGTGGGCTGCCGACCAACGAACGCCTGGAGTTCCTGGGCGACTCGGTCCTCGGCCTGGTCGTCACCGACGAGCTCTACCGCAGCCGTCCCGGCCTGCCCGAGGGGCAGCTGGCCAAGCTGCGCGCCTCGGTGGTCAACATGACGTCCCTGGCGCAGGTCGCCCGTGCCCTGGGCGACGGCGGCATCGGCCCGCACCTGCTGCTGGGCCGGGGCGAGCAGACCACCGGCGGCCGGGAGAAGGACTCGATTCTCGCCGACGCCCTCGAGGCGCTGCTCGGTGCGGTGCACCTGGCTCTCGGGCTGGACACCGCCGCCGCGCTCGTGCACCGGCTGTTCGACCCGCTGCTGGCCGAGTCGGCCACCCGTGGCGCCGGCCTGGACTGGAAGACCAGCCTCCAGGAGCTGGGCGCGGCCCAGGGCCTGGGTGCCCCGGCCTACGACGTCCAGGACGACGGCCCCGACCATGCCAAGACGTTCACCGCCGTGGTGATGCTCGGCGGCACCGTGCACGGCCGCGGC
The DNA here is from genome assembly GCA_019779905.1 of Modestobacter lapidis. GTDB lineage: Bacteria > Actinomycetota > Actinomycetes > Mycobacteriales > Geodermatophilaceae > Modestobacter > Modestobacter lapidis. Next base: position 68,471 of record JABAKE010000010.1, read on the forward strand.
ACCGGGCGCACGAAGAAGGCCGCCGAGCAGGAAGCCGCCGAGGCCGCCTGGCGCGCCCTCACCGTCGAGGACTGATCCGTGCCCGAGCTACCCGAGGTCGAGGTGGTCCGGCGCGGGCTGGACCGCTGGGTGACCGGCCGCACGATCGCCGAGGTGCAGGTCCACCACCCCCGGGCCGTCCGCCGGCACCTCGAGGGCGCCGGCCACTTCGTGGCCGCGCTGACCGGCCGCACCCTGACCGCCGCCCACCGGCGCGGCAAGTACCTGTGGCTGCCGATGACCGAGCCGGACGGGGTGCCCTCCGGCCGCGCGCTCGTCGCCCACCTGGGCATGAGCGGCCAGCTGCTGGTCGAGAAGCCGGAGGAGCCCGACGAGGTGCACCTGCGGGCCCGGTTCCGGTTCACCGACGGTGGCCACGAGCTGCGGTTCGTCGACCAGCGCACCTTCGGTGGGCTGGCCGTCGAGGAGGACGGCGGGGGTCTGCCGCCGCGACTGGCACACATCGCCACCGACCCGCTGGACCCCGGCTTCGACGTCGACGCCTTCAGCGCTGCCCTGCGGCGCCGGCGCACCGAGGTCAAGCGCGCCCTGCTGGACCAGACTCTCATCGGCGGAGTGGGCAACATCTACGCCGACGAATCGTTGTGGCGGGCCCGGCTGCACGGCACCCGGCCGACCGACCGGCTCACCCGCGCGCAGGCGGCCGACCTGCTCGACGGCGTCCGGGACGTGCTCGGCGAGAGCCTCGAGCAGGGCGGCACCTCCTTCGACTCGCTGTACGTCGACGTCAACGGGCAGAGCGGCTACTTCTCCCGCCACCTCGCCGTCTACGGCCAGCAGGACCGGCCCTGCCCGCGCTGCGGGACGCCGGTGGTCCGGGAGTCGTTCATGAACCGATCCAGCTACAGCTGCCCGCGGTGCCAGCCGCGACCCCGCACCCGGAGCGCAGGGTGACCGGCGTCGAGGTGGGTCCCGAGGCGGCTGCGGGTGCCGACGACGGAGGCCGTTGCTGCACCCTGGCGTGACGAAGACGACACCGCCCCGACACGAGTGAGTCGCCCCCGTGCCGTTGACCGAGGTCCGGTCCGGTGTCACCCTGAGTACACCCCGCCCCCGCGCGCAGACCGCCTCCGGACGGTGCCACGGGGTCCCTCCTGCACTGGAAAGGCCGCCCAAGCCATGGCCAAGGCCCTGTTCGGTTCCGTCGTCGCTCCGCACGAGCTGCGAGTAGCCGAGGAGAACGCAGCTCTGCGGGCCCGGGTCCGGCGTCTCGAGGCCCAGGTCGCGGTGCTCCAGGAGGAGCGCGACGCGACCATCGCCCGCGAGCTGCTCGGCATGGCCGAGGAGCCGGTCGGCGCCCCCGCGCTCGCGAGCACCTCGGCATAATCGGACTCTGCTTGCATGGCCCCGTCCAGAGGCTCGCCGCGAGCTCGCGAGTGGTGAGGGGGACGGGGCCCTGTTTCTGTCCAGCCTGACGCTCAAGGGCTTCAAGTCCTTCGCGTCCGCGACCACGTTGCGGCTGGAACCGGGCATCACCGCCGTCGTCGGCCCCAACGGCTCGGGGAAGTCCAACGTCGTCGACGCCATCGCCTGGGTCCTCGGCGAGCAGGGCGCCAAGAGCCTGCGCGGCGGCAAGATGGAGGACGTCATCTTCGCCGGCACCGCCGGCCGCCCGGCGCTCGGCCGGGCCGAGGTGACCCTCACGATCGACAACACCGACGGCGCGCTGCCGATCGAGTACACCGAGGTGTCGATCACCCGCCGCATGTACCGCTCCGGGGAGAGCGAGTACGAGATCAACGGCGACAAGGTGCGCCTGCTCGACGTCCAGGAGCTGCTCAGCGACTCCGGCATCGGCCGGGAGATGCACGTCATCGTCGGCCAGGGGCAGCTCGACGCCGTCCTGTCCGGGCGCCCGGAGGACCGGCGGGCCTTCGTCGAGGAGGCCGCCGGCGTCCTGAAGCACCGCAAGCGCAAGGAGAAGGCGCTCCGCAAGCTCGAGGCGATGCAGGCCAACCTCGACCGGCTCGGTGATCTGACCGCCGAGCTCCGCCGCCAGCTCAAGCCGCTGGGCAAGCAGGCCGAGGTGGCCCGCCGCGCCGCCGGCGTCCAGGCCGACCTGCGCGACGCCCGGCTGCGGCTGCTCGCCGACGACCTGGTGGCGCTGCGTGACGCCCTGGACCGGGACGTCGCCGACGAGAGCGCCGCCCGCGCCCGCCGGGCCGGGGTCGAGGCCGCGCTCACCGGGGCCGCCACCACCGAGTCCCGGCTGGAGACCGAGCTGGCCGCGGACGCGCCGCGCCTGGCCACCGCCCAGGACACCTGGTACCGGCTGTCCACGCTGGCCGAGCGGTTCCGCAGCGTGGCGCAGCTGGCGGCCGAGCGGCACCGGCACCTCACCGCCGCCGCGCCCGCCGGCACCGCCGGCCGCGATCCCGAGGCCCTGGACGCCGAGGCCGACCGGGTCGAGGCGACCGAGGCGGAACTGGCCGACAACCTCACCGCCGAGCGGGCCCGGCTGGCCACCGCGGTCGCTGCCCGCACCGAGGGAGAACAGGCCCTCACCGAGGCCGAGCGGGCGCTGGTCGCGGCCGCCCGGGCGCTGGCCGACCGGCGCGAGCAGCTCGCCCGGCTGTCCGGGCAGGTCGCCGCCGGGCGGTCGCGGGCTGCCGCCGGGCAGGCCGAGATCGAGCGGCTGGCCACCGCGGCCGCCGAGGCGGCCGAGCGTGCCGAGCTGGCCGGGCGGCGGCTGACCGAGCGCCGCAGCTCGGTGGCGGAGGCCGCCGACGGCGACGGAGAACTGGTCACCGCACACGCCGATGCGGTCACCGCACACACCGCCGCCGCCCGCCGGGTCAGCGGGCTCGCCGACGCCGAACGGTCCGCCGAGCGCGACCGGGCCGGGTGGCAGGCCCGTCGTGACGCCCTGGCGCTGGGGCTCACCCCCGCCGACGGGGCCGCGGCCGTGCTGGCCAGCGGCCTGCCCGGGGTGCTCGGCCCGGCTGCCGACCAGCTGGTCGTGCACCCCGGCGACGAGGTCGCGGTGGCCGCGGCGCTGGGCGGGATGGCCGATGCCGTCGTCGTCGCCGGGGTGGCGGAGGCGGCCGCTGCCCTGGGCCACCTCACCGGCGGGGCCGGTGGCCGGGTGGGCCTGCTGGTCACCGGCGGGCTGCCGCCGGTGGGCCGGGAGGGTTGGCCGGAGCTGCCGGACGGCGCCCGCTGGGCGCTGGACCTCGTCGAGGCCCCCGCCGAGCTGGGGCCGGCGCTGGCCCGGGCCCTGGAGCGGGTCGCCGTCGTCGCCGACCTGTCCGCGGCCGTGGACCTGCTGCGGGTGCACCCGCGGGTGCGGGCGGTCACCGCCGACGGCGACCTGCTCGGTGCCGACTGGGCCCGCGGCGGGCAGCGGGACGCGCCGTCCGGCCTCGAGGTCCGCGCCCGGGTCGACGAGGCGGCCGCCGAGCTGACCCGGGCCCAGCACCGGGCCGCGGCGCTGGCCGACGAGCTCGCCGAGGCCCGCGCCGCGGCCGCCGACCGCTCCGCCGACGTCGAAGCGGCGCTCGCGGCGCGGCAGGCGGGGGAGCGCACCCGATCGGCGGTCGCCACCGAGATCGCCGAGCTGGGCGCCGCTGCGCGGTCGGCGGTCGCCGAGGCCGAGCGGCTGGCCGCCGCCCGGGTACGCGCGGAACAGGCGGCGGAGCAGGCCGGCGAGGGCCTGACCGACCTGGAGCGACGGCTGGCCGAGGCCGAGGCCGCGCCGATGGAGGAGGAGCCGTCCCCGGACGAGCGCGACCGGCTGCGGGCCTCCGCGGCCGCCTCCCGGCAGGCCGAGACCGAGGCGCGGCTGGCGGTGCGCACCGCCGAGGAGCGCGCCCGGTCGCTGTCCGGCCGGGCGGAGCAGCTGCGCCGGCAGGCCCGCCAGGAACGGGCCGCCCGCGAGCGGGCCGCCGCCGCCCGGGTCGCCCGGGAGCGTGGCGCCCGGGTCGCGGCCGGCGTGCGGGACGGCGCCGCGACCGCGCTGGCCGCGCTCGCCGCGTCGTCGGCCCGGGCCGCCGCCGAACGGGACGCCCTGGCCCGGGCGCGCACCGCCCGGGAGGCAGAGCTGCTCGCGGTGCGTGCCCGGGTTCGCGAGCACACCGCCGAGCTGGACCGGCTCACCGACGAGGTGCACCGGGACGAGGTGGCCCGCGCCGAGCAGCGGCTGCGGATCGAGGCGCTGGAGGCCCGCGCCGCCGAGGAGTACGGCGTCGACCTGCCCACCCTGGTCGCGGAGTACGGCCCGGCGGCGCCGGTGCCCCCGACCCAGGCCCAGCTCGCCGCCGCGCAGGCAGCGGGGGAGCCCGAGCCGGAGCCGGTGCCCTACGACCGGCCCACCCAGGAACGGCGGGCGGCCCGGGCCGAGCGCGACCTGGGCACGCTGGGCAAGGTCAACCCGCTGGCCCTGGAGGAGTTCGCGGCACTGGAGGAACGGCACACCTTCCTGGCCACCCAGTTCGAGGACCTCAAGGCCACCCGGCGTGACCTGCTCACCGTCGTGCGGGAGGTCGACGCGCGCATCCACGAGGTGTTCGCCTCGGCCTTCGCCGACACCCAACGGGAGTTCGCGGCGGTCTTCGCGACCCTCTTCCCCGGCGGCGAGGGGCGGATCTTCCTCACCGACCCCGAGGACCTGCTCACCACGGGGGTCGAGGTCGAGGCCCGGCCACCGGGCAAGAAGGTCAAGCGGCTGTCGCTGCTGTCGGGCGGGGAACGGTCGCTGACCGCCGTGGCGCTGCTGGTGGCGATCTTCCGCGCCCGTCCCTCGCCGTTCTACGTGCTCGACGAGGTCGAGGCGGCGTTGGACGACGTCAACCTGGGCCGGCTGCTCACCCTCATCGAGCAGCTGCGGGACACGTCGCAGCTGATCGTGATCACGCACCAGAAGCGCACGATGGAGATCGCCGACGCCCTCTACGGCGTCAGCATGCGCGGCGACGGCATCACCGGGGTGATCAGCCAGCGCCTGCGCGACCCCGACGTCGCCTGACGGCCTCTCTAGGGCACCGCCCCGAGCTCGCGAGGGGTGGGGGAGAGGGGGTCCTCCAACTCCAGGTCGACCAGCAGCGGGTTGTGGTCGGAGCAGTCGGCGCCGTCGAGCACCTGCGCGCCGGCGACCGCCACACCGGGTGACACCCACACCTGGTCGATCCGCACGCGCGGGTGGCCGGCCGGGTGGGTGAGCCCCTGCTGTGCGCGCAGCGACCAGCGCCCCGCCTGGTCGCTGCGTGCCCGGGCCAGGTGCCAGGCGTCGGTGAACCGCTCGCGCAGCACATCCAGCTCGGAGGCGCCGGTGTCGGCATTGAGATCACCGGCGAGAACGCCGGTCTCCGTGGGATCGTGCAGCCCGGCGAGGACGGCGGCCTGGGCGGCCCGGGTGGCCGCGGACCGGGCGTTCAGGTGCGTGGCGGTGACCCACAGCGCACCGCCGTCGAGCCCGACCTGGGTGCGCAGGGCGCAGCGCGGCTCGCCGTCCCCCGGCAGCGGGTGCACGGCACTGGCCAGGATCGGCAGCCGGGACAGCAGGGCGTTGCCGTACTGCCGGCGCTCCCCGGCACCGTCGCCCGGCCGGTCGATGGCCGGCCCCCAGGCCAGCTGCATGCCCAGCGCGCGGGCCAGCAGCACCGCCTGGTCGACGTGCTCGCTGCGCTTCCCGAAGTGCCGGTCGACCTCCTGCAGGCAGATCACGTCGGCCTCGCCGGCAGCCAGCAGGCGGGCCAGCCGCGGCAGGTCGTGCCGGCCGTCGGGACCCACGCCGTGGTGGATGTTGAACGTGAGCAGCCGCACCGGGATCGACGGCCGGCCGGGACCGGGCACGGGCTCGTCCACCGGACCGGCGCTCAGGACAGCTCGGTGTCGAGCACCTGGTCGAAGGAGGTCCGGCCGGCCTCGTCCCGGCTGGTGGCGAAGAGCCGGAAGCGGGCGTTGCTGCCCTCGAGCACCAGCTCGCCCAGCTCGTTGCCGAAGAACGGGCCGGACTGCTTGCGCCACTCCAGGTCGGTGGCGGACACCCGGCCGGCAGCGCGGAGGACGCCGGTCAACGCTCGGGCCCATCGACTCCACCCGATCTTGAAGCCGATCTCGATGGCGCGCGGAGCCCGGTTGTGCAGCGGGGAGACCGTCAGCTGGTGCACCCGGCTGGTCAGCCCGCCCGGGTGCACCAGCTCGGCGGCGTAGGCGTGGTGCACGTCGCCGGACAGCACGAGCGCGGTGGCGGGTGCCGGGCCGAGCTCCCCCCGGGCCAGGGAGACCAGGGTGCGCCCGAGCCGCTCGAAGGACTGTCCGAACGCGGCCCAGTGCTCCAGGTCGGCGGCCTGGCGGAGCTTGTCGGACAACCGGCCCAGCAGCTTCCCGGCGTGCCGGGAGGTGAGGGTCTCGTTCCACCGCTCGATGTCGTGCACGGCGTGCGGGAGCAGCCACGGCAGCGAGGTGCCGATCAGCACGTGCTCCACCCCGTCGGAGACCGCGTTCCGGACGGCACCGTCCACCCAGTCGAACTCGTCGTCGTCGAGGATCTTCCGGTCGCCCTCGGCGAGCACCCGGCCGGCCCGGCTGTCGACCATGATCAGTCGCGCCGAGCCCCAGTGCCGCACGTAGCTCCAGCGCACGCTGCGCGGTTCGCGGTCGGCCGCGCGGGCCAGCTCGTCGAGCAGCGGACCGGCGTCGTCCGAACCGTCGTGCCGCCGGCTGATCGCCTGCCAGGTCTGGTCCTTCTCCAGCTCCTGCGGGGAGAGGTTGCCCAGGTGCTGGTAGACCCAGTAGCTGGTCAGCCCGCCGCAGATCCGCCGCTGCCACCAGTCGGTGACGGTGACCTGGGCCCGCCACGCGGCCGAGGTGTTCCAGTCGTCGATCATCTCGTGGTCGTCGAAGATCATCGAGGACGGGATCGTGGACAGCAGCCAGCGCACCTGGGCATCCCCCCAGGACTCCGCGTAGAGCCGGGAGTACTCCTCGTAGTCGGTGGCCTGGGCACCCGGCGGCTGGTCGAGGTCGCGGCGAGCGGCCAGCCACTGCCTCGTCGCCGGGGTGATCTCGTCGGCGTAGACCTGGTCGCCGAGCAGCACCAGCGCATCGGGCCACTCCTCCTGCGGGGTGGCGGCGACCTGCACGGCGTAGCTGTCCAGGGCGTCCGGTGGAATGCCGTCCCGCACGTCGACCGTGGACGGCGTCGCGTACCGGCAGGACCCGAAGGCGATCCGCAGGGGACCCGGCCCGCCCGGGGTCCGGATCCGGCTCGCCGGGAACGTCGAGTGCGGCTGCGGCCACACCGGGTGCCCGTCCAGGTGCACCTCGTAGGCCGTCGAGCTGCCCGGCTCCAGGCCCTCGACCACGACCAAGGCGTAGTGGTGCCCCTGCACGTGGAAGGTGCGGACCCGGCGGTCGAGCACCGTGACCTCGCACGGGCGGTCGGTCTCGACCCACACGGTCGCGGACACGGGATCGACGTGCCGGAGCAGCGGGCCGAGCAGGAGTAGTGGGGCGGTGCCGGCGGTCTCGGGCATGCCCGACAGCGTGACGCACCGACCCGGGCGCCGCCCAGTGCGGGGTGTGCGTGAACTGGGAGGATCACCTCATGGAGTTCGTGCTGATCGCGATCGCGATCCTCGTGGTGGCCCTGCTGGCCGGGGTCGGTCTGCTCGTGAGCCGGGGGCGCCGGACGACGCGGCTGGACACCGATGCCGCGCCCGGGACCACGCTGACCCGGCCCCGCCCGCCGCAGCCGGCCACCGACACCGAGCCGCCGTTGGGCCCGAGCCCCACCTCCGGCGCCACCGCAGCCGACCGGTACACCGGTCCGCCCGCCCCGGCGGCGCCGCCGGTCGAGCTGCCGCCCGCGGAGCCCGAGCCCGGCCTGGTCTTCGAGACCCCGCTGCCCTCGGCCGGCCGGCTGGTGCGGCTGCGGTCCCGGCTGGCCCGCTCGCAGTCGTCGCTGGGCCGTGGCCTGCTCACCGTGCTGGCCCGGGAGAAGCTCACCGAGGATGACTGGGAGGAGATCGAGGAGACGCTGCTCGCGGCCGACGTCGGCGTCGCGGCGACCATGCAGATCGTCCAGCGGCTGCGCACCCAGAGCCTCGTCCTGGCCACCGCCTCGGGGCCCGAGCTGCGGGAGCTGCTGGTCCGCGAGCTCACCGCCGTCCTGGGCCCGGACATGGACCGGACGCTGGCCAGCGACCGGCACGACGGGCGGCCGGCGGTGCTGCTGGTGGTCGGCGTCAACGGCGCCGGCAAGACGACGACGGTCGGCAAGATCGCCCGAGCGCTGGTGGGTGACGGCAAGAGCGTCGTGCTGGGTGCCGCGGACACCTTCCGCGCCGCGGCGGCCGACCAGCTGGAGACCTGGGGCGAGCGGGTCGGCGTGCTGACCGTGCGCGGCCGGGAGGGCGGTGACCCGGCGTCGGTGGCGTTCGAGGCCGTCCGCACCGGCACCGAGGGCGAGGTCGACGCCGTCCTGATCGACACCGCCGGCCGGCTGCACACCAAGTCGGGGCTGATGGACGAGCTCGGCAAGGTCAAGCGCGTGGTGGAGAAGCACGGGCCGGTCGACGAGGTGCTGCTGGTGCTGGACGCCACCACCGGGCAGAACGGCGTGGTGCAGGCCCGGGTGTTCACCGAGGCGGTCGAGGTGACCGGCATCGTGCTCACCAAGCTCGACGGCACCGCCAAGGGCGGGATCGTGGTCTCCGTGCAGCGCGAGCTGGGCATCCCGGTGAAGCTCATCGGCCTGGGCGAGGGCCCGGACGACCTGGCGCCGTTCGAGCCCGAGGCGTTCGCCGAGGCGCTGGTCGGAGGCGCCGACTAGCTCAACCGCGGAGCCCCCTCGGTGGCGCCGACCATGGCAGGAAGCGGCCTCCCTGCAGGGCCCCGCCGCGAGCCTGCGAGTGGTGGGGGGCAGGGAGGTCCTTTCTCAGCGCACCGCGCGGGGGTCGAAGCCGAAGGGCAGCTCGAGGCGGTGCGCGGCCAGCAGCGCGGGGTCGGCGAGGAGCTCGCGGGTGGGGCCGTCGGCGACGACCACCCCGCCGTCGAGCACCACCGAACGGGCGCACAGCTGCAGCGCGTAGGGCAGGTCGTGGGTGACCATCAGCAGGGTCACCGGCAGTGCCTGGAGCACCTCGGCGAGCTCCCGCCGGCCGGCCGGGTCGAGGTTGGAGGACGGCTCGTCCAGGACCAGCACCTCGGGCCGCATCGACAGCACCGTCGCCACGGCCACCCGCCGGCGCTGGCCGAAGGACAGGTGGTGCGGCGGGCGATCTGCGGCGTCGGCCATGTCCACGGCGGCCAGCGCGTCGGCGACCCGGCGGGCGACCTCGGGCTCGGACAACCCGAGGTTGCGGGGGCCGAACGCGACGTCCTCGCCGACGGTGGGCATGAACAGCTGGTCGTCGGGATCCTGGAAGACGATGCCCACCCGGCGGCGCACCTCGCGCAGGTCCCTGCCCTCGACCGGCAGGCCGGCCACCTCGACCCGGCCTCGGCCGCCGCGCAGGATGCCGTTGAGGTGCAGCACCAGGGTGGTCTTGCCCGCGCCGTTGGGCCCCAGCACGGCCACCCGCTCACCGGGCCCGATCCGCAGGTCCACGCCGTACAGCGCCTGGTGCCCGTCGGGGTAGGCGAAGGCGAGGTCCTCCACCAGCAACGACGGCGGGGGAGTGCTCACCCCACCAGTGAACCCGTGAGCAGGACGGCGCCGGCGGCCAGGGGGAGGCTGAGCGCCGTCGTCCAGGATCGGGCCCCGACCGCGGCGACCGGCCCGGTGGGCAGCCGGCCGGTGTACCCCCGCGACAGCATCGCCAGGTGCACCCGCTCGCCGCGCTCGTAGGAACGGATGAACAGCGACCCCGCCGCCGGCCCGAGCACCCGCAGGGCGCCGAGGTGCCGGGCGCGGAAGCCGCGCGACTCCCGGGCCATCCGCATCCGGCGCAGCTCGCCGCCGACCACGTCGGCGTACCGGATCATGAACATCAGGATCTGCACCAGCACCTCGGGCAGCCGCAGCCGCTCCAGGCCGCGCAGCAGGGCCCGCGGCTCGGTGGTGGCGGCCAGCAGCGTGGCGGCGAGCACCGACAAGGTCGCCTTGGCCAGCAGCCCGCCGCCGACGGCCAGCCCGCTCTGGGACACCGACAGCCCCAGCACCTCGGTGCGCGGGCCGCGGGAGACGAAGACCAGCAGGACGGCGAAGAGCACGAAGGGCAGCTCGACGGTCAGCCCGCGGATCAGCCGGCCGAGGCCGACCCGGGCGATCCGCGCGACGACGAGCAACGGCAGCAGGAAGCCGAGGTAGGCCGCCGGCGCCCAGCCGGCGTGCACGGGGGTCGCCACGACCACCAGCGCGAACCCGAGGACGGCGACCAGCTTGACGTGCGGCTCCAGCCGGTGCACCGGGCTGGTGCCGGCCAGGTAGCGCGCCGACAGCCCACCGGAAGCGTGCCCCGCGCCCACCTCAGTCCCGGCCGGCCGGCACGCGGTCGGGGGTCTCCGCAGCTGCGTCCTGCGACCCGGCGGACCGGCGGCGCACGACGAGCGTGAGGCCACCGGCCAGCAGCAGGGTCACCAGGACGCCGGTCACTCCGGCCAGCCCGCCGGAGAGGCGCGCGTCGCCGATCCCGGCGACCCCGTAGTCGGCGAGGGGCGAGCCGGCCACCGCGCTGTCGCGGGCGGTGTCCATGAAGCCCTCCTCCTCGGCCGACCACTCCAGGCCGTCGGGTGAGGAGCTGGCGTAGTAGCTGCCGACGCCGGCGACGAGCAGCGTGACGAGCAGGCCGGTGAGGAGGAACCCGACGGTGCGGCGGCGAGGGGCCTTCACGCGGCATCCCTCACGGCGACCGGCGCGGCGGCCGGTGGCCGGGGTGCCAGGGTGACGTCGCGCCGCAGGTGCCGGGCCCCGCGGACCAGGTCGGGCCGGACGGCGAGCACCGCGCTGAGCACCGCGGCGGTGATGGCGGCCTCACCCAGGCCGATGAGCAGGTGCACCCCGCCCATCGTCAGCGCCACCGTGCCGATCGCCACGTCGGCCACCCCGCCGACGCCGAACAGGCCGACGAAGACCAGCGCGGCGGCCGGCACCGACAGGAACGCCCCGACGCCGGCCGCGACGAGCGCCCCGATCCGGGTACGCGGCAGGACGGCCGCCAGGGCACGGAAGACGCCGTACCCGACGGCGACGGACACCAGGGCCATCAGCGTGACGTTGGTGCCGAGTGCGGTCAGCCCGCCGTCGGCGAACACGACCGCCTGGACGAGCAGGACGACGGTCATGCAGAGCACCGCCGTCCAGGGGCCGACGAGGACGGCGGTGAGGGCGCCGCCGATGAGGTGCCCGCTGGTGCCGGCGCCGACCGGGAAGTTCATCATCTGGACGGCGAAGACGAAGGCAGCGGTGAGCCCGGCCATCGGCGCGGTGCGCTCGTCGAGCTCACGGCGCGCGCCGCGCAGGGCCACGGCGATGCCGGCGGCGGCGACGGCGGCGGTGGCCGCCGAGGTGGCCGGGTCGAGGAACCCGTCGGGGACGTGCACGCAGGGCCTCCCGGGGAGTGGGTGTGCCCGGGGCCCGGGCGGCGGTCGCGACCACGGTATTGCACATCGGTCGCACATGCACATCAGTGGCAACAGGGTTGCCGGAGCGGCGCGCGGCGGCCGTCAGGCACCGGCGCAACACGACTGGAACACCCGGGGCCGACGGACGACCGTGAGTTCACCGTGGAGAAACACGTCCGCGCCGTCGGTGGAAACACCGGGTCGGCACGGTTGTCCGCAGCGTCGCCCCCAGCGCCGGGGGTGCCGGCTGGAACCCCCGCCGCCCTCCCGGGCGGCGTTCCCCGAGGCCCCCGGGCCCCCGCTGCGGCCGATGGCCGACGACCCCACAGGAGGTTGCCGTGGTCAACACCGGCGACACCGCCTGGATCCTCACCAGCGCAGCGCTCGTGCTGCTGATGACCCCAGGACTCGCGCTCTTCTACGGCGGCATGGTCCGCGCCAAGAGCGTCCTCAACATGATGATGATGAGCTTCGGAGCGCTGGGCCTGATCAGCGTCCTCTGGGTCCTCTACGGCTACTCGCTCGCTTTCGGCGACGACGTCGGCGGCGGCCTGCTGGGCAGCCCGGGTGAGTTCTTCGGTCTGCAGGGCCTGATGGCGGACACCACCAGCGACGAGGGCGGTCTCCCGGTCATGGCCTTCGTCGGCTTCCAGGCGGTCTTCGCCGTGATCACCGTCGCGCTGATCTCCGGTGCCATCGCCGACCGCGCCAGGTTCAGCGCCTGGATGGTGTTCGTCGCCGTCTGGGTCACGGTCGTCTACTTCCCGGTCGCGCACTGGGTGTTCGACTTCGACGCCGACGGCCACACCGGTGGCTGGATCGCCAACGGCCTGGCCGCCATCGACTTCGCCGGGGGCACGGCGGTGCACATCAACGCCGGTGCGGCCGGTCTCGCCCTGGCCCTCGTCCTGGGCAAGCGCCGTGGCTTCGGCCGCGACCCGATGCGGCCGCACAACCTGCCGCTGGTGATGATCGGCGCCGGGCTGCTGTGGTTCGGCTGGTTCGGCTTCAACGCCGGCTCCGCGCTGGCCGCCAACAACACCGCCGCCGTCGTCTGGGTGAACACCCTGGTCGCCACTGGTGCCGCGATGCTCGGCTGGCTGCTGGTGGAGAAGATCCGGGACGGCCACTCGACCTCGCTCGGTGCCGCCTCCGGCGTCGTCGCCGGCCTGGTCGCGATCACGCCGGCCTGCTCGGCGGTCTCGCCGATCGGCGCGATCATCATCGGCGTCGTCTCCGGCGTGCTCTGCGCCCTGGCCGTCGGCCTCAAGTTCAGGTTCGGCTACGACGACTCGCTCGACGTCGTCGGCGTCCACCTCGTCGGCGGTCTGGTCGGCACCGTCCTGATCGGCTTCCTCGCCACCGCCGACGCCCCGGCCGCGGTGAACGGGCTGTTCTACGGTGGGGGCGTCGACCAGTTGTGGCGCCAGGTCGTCGGCGCGGTGGCCGTCCTGGCCTACTCGTTCGTCCTCACACTGGTGATCGGCGCCGTCATCCACAAGGTGATGGGCTTCCGGATCTCCGAGGAGGACGAGGTCGCCGGCATCGACAACGGCGAGCACGCTGAGAGCGCGTACGACTTCGTCTCCCTCGGGGGTGGCGGAGGTGCCGCATCACACGCCGGCCAGGCGCACGCCCCGACGCAGGCACTGGCCCGTGACACCGAAGGAGCGACCCGGGCATGAAGCTGGTCACCGCGATCGTCAAGCCGTTCAAGCTCGACGACGTCAAGAACGCCCTGGAACTGATCGGCATCGCCGGCCTCACGGTCAGCGAGGTCCAGGGCTTCGGGCGTCAGCGCGGGCACACCGAGGTCTACCGCGGGGCGGAGTACCAGGTGGACTTCGTCCCCAAGGTGCGCATCGAGGTCGTCGTCAGCGAGATCGACGCCGCCCGGGTGGTGGACGCCGTCGTCGAGTCGGCCTCCACCGGGCAGATCGGCGACGGCAAGGTGTGGGTCACCACGATCGACGAGGTCGTCCGCGTCCGTACCGGGGAGCGGGGAGCCGACGCGGTCTGATCAAGGACCCCGTCCTTCTCACCCCTCGCAAGCTCGAGGCGAGCCTCCGGACGGGGCCGTCCACGCTCGGGTGAGCCTCGGGACGGTGCCGGACTCGACCGCGAACGCCGGCCGGGGCGGCGGGGAACCCGCCGTCCCGGCCGGCTCGTCCCCGCCGCGCCACGTTCCGCTGTGCCGTCCCGACCGGAGGGTTCCCGTGCTCGACACCGATGCCCTGCCCGGCCTGAGCCGCGCCCAGCGCTGCGCGGTCCTCGACGGCTGGCTCACCGGCCTGCTGGCCGCCGCGCTGACCGGCACGCCCCGGCCGGCGCCCCGCCGCGGGGCGCCCCCGCCCGCCGACGACAGCGGGATCGCCCTGGTCGCGGTCGGCAGCCTGGGACGGCGGGAGCTGCCGCCCTGCGGCGACCTGGACCTGGTGCTGGTGCACGACGGCCGCCCCGAGGTCGCCCGGGTCGCCGACGCGCTGTGGTACCCGGTCTGGGACGCCGGTCTCCGGCTGGACCACTCGGTGCGCACCGTGAAGGAGGCGGTCTCGGTCGCTGCCGCCGACGTCAGGGCCGGCCTCGGGCTGCTCGACGTCCGGCACGTGGCCGGTGACGCCGCGCTGTCGGCGGCCCTGCGCAGCGCGACCCTGGCGTCCTGGCGGCAGCACGCCACCAGGCTGCTGCCGGAACTCCGCGACCTGCGGCGGGCGCGGGGCCGGCAGGTCGGCGAGCTCGGCTTCCTCCTCGAGCCCGACCTCAAGGAGGCCTACGGCGGGCTGCGCGAGGGGCAGGTGCTGCGCGCCCTGGCCGCCGCCCAGCTGGCCGACGAGCCGCCGGCGCGCGCGGGGGAGGCCTACGCGTTCCTGCTCGACGTCCGTGACGCGCTGCGCCGGTCCACCGGCCGGGCCGGCGACGTGCTGGTCCGGCAGACCCAGCGGCCCGTCGCCGAGCAGCTGGGGCTGGCCGACGACGACGTGCTGCTGCGCCAGGTGAGCCTGGCGGGGCGCCGGCTGGCCTTCGTCGCCGACGAGACCTGGCGGCGGGTCGACGCGGCGCTGGTGCGCCGGCCGGGCTCCCGGTACCGCCGGGTGCGCCGTGAACCGCTCGCCGAGGGGCTGGTCCGGCAGGGCGACGAGGTGGTGCTGGCCCGCGACGCGCGGCCGGCGGCCGACGTCGGCCTCGTCCTGCGCGGCGCCGCCGCCGCGGCGCGGGCCGACCTGCTGCTGTCCCCGTACACGCTCAAGGTGCTCGCGGTGCACGCGCCGGCGCTGCCCCGGCCGTGGCCGCCGGAGGTCCGGTGGTCCTTCCTCCGGTTGCTCGCCAGCGGCCGCAGTGCCGTGGCGGTGCTCGAGCAGCTGGACCAGGAGGGCCTGCTCGGCCGCATGCTCCCGGAGTGGGACCGGGTGCGCTCCATGCCGCAGCGCCATCCCTGGCACCGCTTCACCGTCGACCGGCACCTGGTGGAGGCGGCCGCCGCGGCGGCGGAGCTCACCCGGGACGTCGACCGGCCCGACCTGCTGCTGGTCGGCGCGCTGCTGCACGACATCGGCAAGGGCTGGCCCGGCGACCACACCGACGTGGGAGTGGTGGTCATCGAGGAGATCGCCGTCCGGATGGGTTTCAGCCCGCCGGACGTCGCCACCCTGGTGGCGATGGTGCGCCACCATCTGCTGCTGCCCGACGTCGCGACCCACCGCGACATCGACGACCCGCTGACCGTCGACCGGGTGGTCGAGGCCATCGGCGGGGACGCCGCCCTGCTGCAGCTGCTGCACGCCCTCGCCCAGGCCGACGGAGCCGCCACCAGCACCTCGGCCTGGTCGCCCTGGAAGGCGCACCTGGTGGCCGCCCTGGTGGCCCGGGTCGCCGCCCGGCTGGGTAGTGCCGCGATGCCCGAGCCGGTGCTCGAGCCGACCGCGCCGCAGGTCACCGCGCCGGCGCCGGAGATCCCCGGTCGCACCGAGCCGGTGACCGTCGGGATCGAGGACGTCCTGGACGGTCAGCAGGTGACCTTCGGCGCCGCGGACCGGCCGGGCCTGTTCAGCCTGTGCGCCGGGGTGCTGGCGCTCAACCAGCTCGACGTGCGCGCCGCCCGGGTCAACGTCGTCGGGAGCCATGCCACCCTGGTGTTCGCCGTCCGCCCGCGCTTCGGACGGGCCCCGGTGCCCGAGATCCTCGCCGACGGTGTCCGGGCCGCGCTGGAGGGGACGCTCCCGCTGGCCGGTCGGCTGCGTCAGCGCGAGCACGACTACAGCCAGGACGGCGGCCGGAGCGCCCCGCCCCGGGTCTCCTGGTTCGACGCCGAGGCCACCGGGGCCACGAGCCTGGTGGAGGTGCGCGCGGGTGACCGGGCCGGGCTGCTGTACCGGCTCACCGCCGCCCTGGCCGGTGCCGGCCTCACGGTCAGCTCGGCGACGGTGGAGACGCTCGGCGCGGATGCCGTGGACGCCTTCTACGTCCGCGACAGCTCGGGTGGCCCCGTCGACGGCGGGCAGCGCACCCGGGCGGAGCGGGCGCTCGTGGCCGCCGCCCGGGGGGAGGCACCAGATCCCGCGGCGTGGGTGGTGGTCGACACGCCGGGCTGAGGTGACCAGTTCTGTCGTACCCCCGTGACACGTTGACCGGGAGTCGGCGCCCGGTCCGGGGCCCGGCAGCGCGAGGGGAGACCGATCCGTGGAACACCCGACGTGGCCCTGTCCCACCTGCGGGCAGGACACCCAGTTCGAGCAGCCCGCCTGCCCCGACGGTCACACCGACGACGGTGGCGAGTGTCCCGAGTGGGCGTGCGTCGAGTGCGGCACGGCGTTCATGAGCGGGGGCGTCGTCCCGACGGTCGCCGGCGGGTCCGCCTGGCGGCGCGCGGCCTGAAGAATGACCCCGCTGCCCCCGGCCCCGTCCAGAGGCTCGTCCCGAGCCTGCGAGGGATGAGGAGGACGGGGTCCTTCCCCTCGCGGCGGGACCCTGCAGCGGGGCCGGCTCTGCCCACCGCTCACAAGCGTGCGGTGGGCCGCTGCGGAGGGGCCACTACCCTGGGAGCGGTGGCGTGACGGCCCCGGGGTGGCCCCGGGCGCCTGAGCCGTGCTGCCCGGCACGCTGGAGCATCGGCGGGTCGGCCGGCGGCTGCACGCCTGACAGCTGAGGACGTGTTGTGTTCGAGACCCTCTCCGACCGCCTGGACAAGGTCTTCACCGGTCTGCGTGGCAAGGGCCGGCTCTCCGACGAGGACATCGATGCCACGGCGCGGGAGATCCGCATCGCGCTGCTCGAGGCCGACGTCGCGCTCCCCGTCGTGCGGACGTTCATCGCGTCGGTCAAGGAGCGCGCCCGGGGCGCGGAGGTCTCCGGCGCGCTGAACCCGGCCCAGCAGATCATCAAGATCGTCAACGAGGAGCTCATCGGCGTCCTCGGCGGTGAGACCCGGCGGATCCGCTTCGCCAAGCAGTCGCCGACAGTGATCATGCTGGCCGGTCTGCAGGGTGCCGGTAAGACAACGCTGGCGGGCAAGCTCGGCCGCTGGCTCAAGGCGCAGGGGCACACCCCGCTGCTGGTGGCCTGCGACCTCCAGCGCCCCAACGCCGTCCAGCAGCTGTCGGTGGTGGCCGGGCAGGCCGGGGTCGACGTCTTCGCGCCCGAGCCGGGCAACGGCGTCGGCGACCCGATCGCCGTCGCCGAGGCCTCCATCGAGCACGCCCGGCGCACGATGCACGACGTCGTCGTCGTCGACACCGCCGGCCGGCTGGGCATCGACGCCGAGCTGATGGCCCAGGCCGCCGGGATCCGCGACGCCGTCCATCCCGACGAGACGCTGTTCGTCGTCGACGCGATGATCGGTCAGGACGCCGTCACCACGGCGATGGCGTTCCAGGAGGGTGTCGGCTTCTCCGGCGTCGTCCTGACCAAGCTCGACGGTGACGCCCGCGGTGGTGCCGCACTATCGGTCCGGCACGTCACCGGCCAGCCGATCATGTTCGCCTCGACCGGCGAGAAGCTGGCCGACTTCGACGTCTTCCACCCCGAGCGGATGGCCTCGCGCATCCTCGGGATGGGCGACGTGCTGACCCTGATCGAGCAGGCCGAGCAGGCCTTCGACGCCGACCAGGCCGAAAAGATGGCCGGCAAGCTCGCCAGCCGGGAGGGCTTCACGCTCGAGGACTTCCTCGAGCAGATGATGGCGATCCGCAAGATGGGGCCGATCGCGAACCTGCTCGGCATGCTCCCCGGCGCCGGGCAGATGAAGGAGCAGCTCGCGCAGGTCGACGAGCGGGACCTGGACCGCACCGCGGCGATCATCCGGTCGATGACCCCGGCCGAGCGGGCCACCCCGAAGATCGTCAACGCCTCGCGCCGGGTGCGGATCGCCAACGGGTCCGGGATGAGCGTCACCGACGTCAACCAGCTGCTCGAGCGCTTCGGCCAGGCCCAGAAGATGATGGGCCAGATGGCCGGCAGCATGGGCATGCCCGGCATGGGGCCGATGTCGAAGAAGCAGCGCGGCCGGCAGATGCAGCCCAAGGGCGGCAAGAAGGGCAAGGGGAAGAACAAGGGCGGTCCGTCCCGGCGGCCGATCGGCGCGCCCGGCGGAATGCCGGCCGGGTTCACCGGCGGCGGGACGGGCGGCGGCATGCCGGCGCTGCCCCCCGGCGGGCTGCCCGGCCTGGCCCCCGGCCAGGGGCTGCCCGACCTCACCAAGCTCGACTTCGACCAGTTCAAGGACGAGCGGCCGGGCCGGTGAGCGGCGGGCCGCTGCCCGACCTCCACCTGGCCGGTGTCCCGCTCCCCGAGGGTGAGCACCGCGACCTCTGGGTGCGCGCGGGCCGGATCACCTTCGAGCCGGTGCCCGGCGCCGAGACGGTGAGCCGGGGCGGGTTCGTCCTGCCCGGGCTGGTCGACGCCCACTGTCACGTGGGCGTCGCCCGCGGCGGCGGCCCGGTCGAGGACCTGGCGGAGGTGCGCGAGCAGGCGCTGACCGAACGGGCGGCGGGCGTGCTGGCGCTGCGCGACTGCGGGTCGCCGGTCGACACGCGGGCGCTGGACGACCATCCCGACCTGCCCCGGATCGTGCGGGCCGGCCGGCACCTGGCCGCATCCCGCCGCTACATCCCCGGGCTGGCCATCGAGCTGGACCCGGCCGACCTGGTCGCCGAGGTCCGGGTCCAGGCCCGGCGCGGCGACGGCTGGGTGAAGCTGGTCGGCGACTGGATCGACCGCGGCGCCGGCGACCTGGCCCCGGAGTGGCCGGCCGACGTGCTGGCCGCAGCGATCGCGGCCGCCCACGAGGAGGGCGCCCGGGTCACCGCGCACACCTTCGGCACCGACGCGCTGCCCGGCCTGATCGACGCCGGCATCGACTGCATCGAGCACGGCACCGGGTTGACCGAGGAGCTCGTCGGCGCGATGGCCACCCGGGGCACCGCCGTCGTCCCGACGCTGGTGAACGTGGCCCACTTCCCGGAGTTCGCGGCGGCGGGGGAGCGGAAGTTCCCGGCGTACGCCTCGACGATGCGGCGGCTGCACGCGGGGGCGGGCGCCGTGGTGCGGGCGGCGTACGACGCCGGGGTCCCGGTCTTCGCCGGCACCGACGCCGGCGGCGGGATCGACCACGGACTGGTCGCCGAGGAGATCCGGGCGCTGCACGCCGCCGGGCTGCCCGCCGAGGCCGCGCTGGCCGCCGGCTCGTGGGCGGCACGGAGCTGGCTGGGGCTGCCCGGTATCGAGGAGGGGGCGCCGGCCGACCTCGTGGTCTACGGCACTGACCCCCGCACCGACCTCGACACCCTGCAGCGACCGCAACGAGTCATCCTCCGCGGCCAGATCGTCAGCTGAGCAGCCGAGGACGCTCAGCGCCACGCCAGGAGGCGCGGGCTGACCAGCCGCCCACGGGTACGGACGACGACGAAGTCGTCGGTGGACCCGGCGCGGGGGCCGGAGGCTCCCCGCCGGGGACACGGCGACTCGCTCAGCGCAGCCGGACAAACCCGCTGGCCGCGGTGTCGACCGGTAGGTCGACAATGTCGGGGTGCTGTTGCGGATGTCGACCCTGTTCCTGCGGACCCTGCGTGACGACCCGGCCGACGCGGAGGTGCCCAGCCACCGGCTCCTCGCCCGCGGCGGGTACATCCGGCGCGCTGCCCCGGGCGGGTTCACCTGGCTGCCGCTGGGCTGGCGGGTGTTCCGCAACGTGGAGCGCGTCGTCCGCGAGGAGATGGACGCGATGGGCGCCCAGGAGGTCCATTTTCCTGCGCTGCTGCCCCGTGAGCCCTACGAGGCCACCGGCCGCTGGACCGAGTACGGCCCCAACCTCTTCCGGCTGCAGGACCGTCGCGGCAACGACTTCCTCCTCGGCCCCACGCACGAGGAGATGTTCACCCTCCTGGTGAAGGACCTGTACTCGTCCTACAAGGATCTGCCGCTCTCGCTCTACCAGATCCAGACCAAGTACCGGGACGAGGCCCGGCCGCGGGCCGGGCTGTTCCGCGGCCGGGAGTTCACCATGAAGGACAGCTACTCCTTCGACGTGGACGACGCCGGCCTGGACCGCTCCTATGCCGCGCACCGGGCCGCCTACATCAGGATCTTCGACCGGCTCGGCCTGGAGTACGTGATCGTCTCGGCGATGTCCGGGGCGATGGGCGGCTCCCGGAGCGAGGAGTTCCTGCACCCGACGGCCATCGGCGAGGACACCTTCGTCCGCTCACCCGGCGGGTACGCGGCGAACGTCGAAGCCGTCTCCACCGTCGTACCCGAGGCCGTGCCGTTCGACGGGCTGCCCGACGCCCACGTCGAGGACACCCCGGACACCCCGACGATCGAGACGCTCGTCGCGGTCGCCAACGAGAAGTTCCCGGACGCCGGGTACACGGCGGCGGACACGCTGAAGAACGTCGTCGTGACCCTGGTGCACCCCGACGGGACCCGGGAGCCGCTGGTCGTCGGCCTGCCGGGCGACCGCGAGGTCGATGCCAAGCGGCTGGAGGCCCAGGTCGCGCCGGCCGAGGTGGAGGGGTTCACCGACTTCGCCGCCCACCCGGCGCTGGTGAAGGGCTACATCGGCCCGCAGGTGCTGGGTGCCGACAGCGCCAGCGGCATCCGCTACCTGGTCGACCCCCGGGTGGTGGCCGGAACCCGCTGGATCACCGGCGCGAACGAGCCCGGCGCGCACGTGTTCGACCTGGTCGCCGGCCGCGACTTCGGCTGGGACGGCGTCATCGAGGCCGCCGAGGTGCTGCCCGGCGACCCGGCACCGGATGGCTCGGGTCCACTGGAGCTGGCCCGCGGCGTGGAGATGGGGCACATCTTCGCCCTCGGCCGCAAGTACGCCGAGGCGCTGGACCTCAAGGTCCTCGACGAGAACGGCAAGCTCGTGACCGTGACCATGGGCTCCTACGGGATCGGGGTCTCCCGGGCCGTGGCCGCGATCGCCGAGTCCACGCACGACGAGCTCGGCCTGGTCTGGCCCCGGGAGATTGCGCCGGCCGATGTGCACGTGGTCGCCACCGGCAAGGATCCCGCGATCTTCGAGTTCGCGGAGCGCCTGGCGGGCGACCTGTCCGACGGCTGGGGGCTGGCGGTGCTCTACGACGACCGGCCGAAGGTCTCGCCGGGGGTGAAGTTCAAGGACGCCGAGCTCCTCGGCATGCCGACCATCGTCACGGTCGGCCGCGGGCTGGCCGAGGGCGTGATCGAGATCCGCGACCGGGCCACCGGGGAGCGCCGTGACGTCCCCGTCGCCGAGGCGCGCGATGCGGTGCTGGCAGAGGTGCGAGGGGGCGCGGCCGGGCCGCGGGGGTCGACGTCGGGGCCGCCGTCGGAGCTGTCGTGGTCAGCGATGCGCCCGGCCGACTGACGCGGGTCCCGGCGACTGTCCGCCGTCTGGCATGATGGGGGGTCGAACACGGCGGTCGGCGGCCCTCTCACCGTTGCCGTCCGTGTCCCTCGCTCCGCCCCGGCGTGCCCCACGCGTCCGTCCGGCGGGCACCACAGTCTGAGTTCGAGGAGCACACCACACCCGTGGCCACCAAGATCAAGCTCATGCGCCTGGGCAAGATGCGCGCGCCGTACTACCGCATCGTCGTCGCCGACGCCCGTACCAAGCGGGACGGCCGGTCGATCGAGACCATCGGCAAGTACCACCCGAAGGAGGACCCCTCCTTCATCGAGGTCGACGGCGAGCGGGCGCAGTACTGGCTCGGTGTCGGCGCGCAGCCGACCGAGGCCGTCGCCGCGATCCTGCGGGTGACCGGTGACTGGCAGAAGTTCAAGGGCGAGCCCGCCCCGCCGCCGATGAAGGTCGCGGCCCCCAAGGCCGACAAGAAGGCCATCTACGAGGAGGCCGCCCGCGCCGCCATGGGTGAGCCCGCCGCCGACGCGACGACCCCGCGCAAGAAGGCCGCGCCCAAGGCCGACGCCGCGCCGAAGGCCGACGCCGCGCCGAAGGCCGACGCCGCCGCCGAGCCGGCCGCCACCGAGAAGCCCGCCGAGTAAGACGTGCTCGAAGAGGCGCTCGAGCACCTGGTCAAGGGCATCGTCGACAACCCCGACGACGTCGCCGTCGACCTGGTCAACGGCCGGCGTGGCAAGACCCTCGAGGTCCGGGTGCACCCCGACGACCTCGGCAAGGTCATCGGCCGTGGCGGGCGTACCGCCAAGGCGCTGCGCCAGGTCATGACCGGGGTCGGCGGCCGCGGCCTGCGGGTCGACGTCGTCGACACCGACGGGCGCTGAGCAGCACCCTCCGTGCCCGCAGCTCCTGAGTCCACCGACACCGTGGTGGTCGGCCGTATCGGCCGACCCCACGGTGTCCGTGGTCTGGTCACCGTCGAGGTGCGCACCGACGACCCCGACCTCCGGTTCACCCCGGGCGCCGTGCTCAGCACCGAGCCGGCCGAGCGGGGGCCGCTGACCGTGGTGGACATGCGCTGGCACAGCGGCACGCTGCTGCTGCAGCTGGCCGGCCCGGACGGCGGCGTGCTGGCCGACCGCGAGGCCGCCGACGCCCTTCGCAACACCCGGTTGCTGGTCCCGGTCACCGACCTGCCCGACCTCGAGGATCCCGACTCCTTCTACGACCACCAGCTCGTCGGGCTGGCCGCGCAGCTGCCGGACGGTTCGGTGCTGGGCGAGGTCACCGCGGTGCGCCACGAGGGCACCGAGCTGCTGGTCGTCCGCCGTCCCGGGGCCGGCGACCTGCTCGTCCCGTTCGTGCAGGCCATCGTGCCGACGGTCGACCTGGCCGCCGGCCATCTCGTCGTCGACCCGCCCGAGGGCCTGCTGGAGCTCTGAGCGCACTGCGCATCGACGTCCTGACGATCTTCCCCGGGTACCTGGCCCCGCTCGGGCAGTCGCTGCTCGGCAAGGCGGCCGCCCGTGGGCTGGTCTCCATCGGCGTGCACGACCTGCGGCAGTGGACCGACGACGTCCACCGCACCGTCGACGACGCGCCCTACGGCGGCGGACCCGGCATGGTGATGCGCCCCGAGCCGTGGGCCCGCGCCCTGGAGGCGGTCCGCCCGCCGGGCACCCGGCTGGTCGTGCCCACCCCGGCCGGCCGGCCGTTCACCCAGGCCACCGCCGCCGCCTGGGCCACCGAGCCGGGGCTGGTCTTCGCCTGTGGCCGGTACGAGGGCATCGACCAGCGGGTCGCCGACTGGGCGGCCGGCAGCGGCCCCGTCTCCGAGGTCTCGATCGGTGACTACGTGCTGGCCGGCGGCGAGTCCGCGGTCCTGGTGATGGTCGAAGCGGTCACCCGGCTGATCCCCGGGGTGGTCGGCAACGCCGAGTCCGTGGAGTTCGACTCGCACGCCGACGGGCTGCTCGAGGGCCCCTCCTACACCCGGCCGGCCACCTGGCGGGGGCACGAGGTGCCTCCCGTCCTGCTGTCCGGTGACCACGCCGCGATCGCCCGCTGGCGTCGCGCCGAGTCGCTGCGGCGCACCGCCGACCGCCGTCCCGACCTGCTCACCGCCCTGCCGGATGGCGCCCTGAGCCCGACCGATCGCATCGCTCTGGACGCCGACCCCCAGGGCGGGGCAGGCACTCCGGCCGACTCCCACGAGCGCGGCAACCTCTCCCGGAGCTGCTCGCCGGCCCCTGGACCGGCCCGCCGCGCATCGTCGTCCGAAGATGTGGCACAGTAGAGAGCTGCTGCAGGCCGCCGGCACGTGCCGGCGGTGGCTCTCTGCTCATGGTCGACCGGTGCGCTGATCGACCAGCCGGGCGTGGAGCGCAGCCCCCGAGTACGGACAGGCCGGGCACACCGCTGTCCGCACCGCGAACGAGCCACTAGGACTGAGGACTGCTGCGATGAACACCCTGGACGCCCTCGACGCCGCGTCGCTGCGCGACGACATCCCCACCTTCCGCCCCGGGGACTCCGTGAAGGTGCACGTGCGGGTCATCGAGGGCAACCGCTCCCGCATCCAGGTCTTCCAGGGCGTCATCATCCGCCGCCAGGGCGGGGGCATCCGCGAGACCTTCACCGTCCGCAAGGTCAGCTTCGGTGTCGGCGTGGAGCGCACCTTCCCGGTGCACACCCCGGTCGTCGAGAAGATCGAGGTCATCACCCGTGGTGACGTCCGCCGGGCGAAGCTGTACTACCTCCGCGAGCTGCGCGGCAAGGCCGCCAAGATCAAGGAGAAGCGCGAGACCGTCGCGCGCTGACGCGACTTCCTCTCTCCCGACCGGACCGGCTGCGCACCGCAGCCGGTCCGGTCGCGTTTGTGGCCGGCTGCACGCCGCGTCCGGGGCTGGTGCCGGACGCGGACCGTACGCTGGTCGTGATGAGCACCGACCGGGCCGATGGGCCTGCCGACGCCACCGACGGGCCGCTGCCCGAGGAACCCGCGACGCGACCGGAGCGGGGGCGCCGGGCCGGCGGGCACCGGCGTGCGGCCGACCCGGAGAAGAAGTCCTCGCTGCTGCGCGAGCTGCCCGTGCTCCTGGTGGTGGCCTTCGTGCTGGCGTTGCTGGTCAAGACCTTCCTGGTGCAGGCCTTCTTCATCCCGTCGGGCTCGATGGAGCAGACGCTGCACGGCTGCACCGGCTGCACCGGCGACCGGGTCCTGGTCAACAAGGTGCCGTACTGGTTCGGCGAGCCCGAGCCGGGCGACATCGTCGTGTTCAAGGGGCCGGACACCTGGTCGCCGGAGATCACCGTCGACGAGCCGGGCAACTGGCTGTCCGGCGCGCTGCTCACCATCGGGCGGGCCGTCGGCGTGGCCCCGCCGAGCGAGGACGACTTCGTCAAGCGGGTGATCGCGACGGAAGGGCAGACGGTCCAGTGCTGCGACGCGCAGGGCCGGGTCACCGTCGACGGCGAGCCCCTCGACGAGCCCTACATCTTCGAGGACAAGCCGCTGGAGTCACGGGCCTTCGGGCCGGTCACCGTGCCGGAGGACCGGCTGTGGGTGATGGGCGACCACCGGGTGGCCTCGGCGGACTCCCGTGAGCACGTCACCGACCGGTACTCCGGCACGATCGGCGTCGACGACGTCATCGGGAAGGCGGCGCTGATCGTCTGGCCGCTGGACCGGTTCACCCTGCTCGACGACCCGGACATCCAGGGTCAGGAGCAGGCGCTCGGGGCTCCGGTGGTGCAGGGGAATGCCGCCGTGGCGGCCCCGTACGCCCTGGGCCTGATCGGTGCTGTCCCCGTCACCGCCTGGCGACGACGGCGCCGCTCGGTGGCCCGGCGCGCCGTGCTGACCGGGCCCTCGAGCCGCCCACCCGGCACGGGATGGCGTCGTGTGCGGCGCGGTCCGCGGACCCGGCCGGGACGCGAGCCGGCCGACGGCTGACCATTCCCGTCTGAGCGGGAAGTGGCGCGAGGCGCCTTGTCGACATTCTGCACTCGTCGCCCCGAATGGTCAGTCGCACCTTTCGGTGTGCGCAGAAGTCTTTCTTGAAAAAGTGTTCAAGTACTCCGTTCACCCATCCGATGGATTGTTTGAGAGTTCACCGGATCTGAAACGGAGCAAGTCGTGTCTGCACCTCTGGCCAACACCCGCGGCGTCACCCGCGTGCTCATCCTCGCCGACGCCCCGGTGCTGCGCCGTGGGCTGCTCAGCATGATCAACGAGACCGCCGGTCTGCAGGCGGTCGGAACGCCGGGCGAGGCCCGTCGCGCGCTCACCCTGGCCGAGTCCGCCCGCCCCGATGCGGTCGTCGTCGAGCTGGGCTCCGGCCGGGCCGAGACGCTCAACGCCTGCCGCGACCTGCGTCGCCGCTTCCCCCAGGTCGCCATCGTGGCGCTGGCCACCTCGGAGGACCCGGCCGTGGTCAACGAGGCCCTGGCCGCCGGTGTGCGGGGCTACCTGCTGATGAACACCTCGCCGACCCTGCTGGGCTGGGCCGTGCTGGCCGCCCGCGCCGGCCGCACCGTGGTCGACCCCCAGATCCGCCGCACCGAGGGCGCCACCGAGCCGGTGGCCAAGGAGTTGACCCCGTCGGTGCCGCTGACCCGGCGTGAGGCCGACGTCCTCGACGAGCTCATCCAGGGGCAGTCCAACCGGCAGATCGGCCGGAACCTGTTCATCAGCGAGGACACCGTCAAGTCCCACGTCAAGGCGATCCTGCGCAAGCTCGGTGCCCGGGACCGCGCCCACGCGGTCTCCCTCGTGCTCTCGGCCCGCAACCCGGCCCGTCCGGGTTGCACCTGCGGCGCGCACGCCCTGACCGGCACCCCCGCCGGCGCCTGACCACACCGAGCCCGTCGGGCCCGGGTCCTCGCCTCCTCAGCGCCCGGTCCCGACTGCACGGCCGGACCGTCACCTCGGTGGCTGGTCCGGTGACCACGCCGGACCCTTCCGTGGTCCGGCGAGGTCGTCCGCGGGTCGGTCCCCGTTCCCCCGGGGACCGGCCCGCGGTTCCCTGTCCGGCAGGGCGGCGGACCCAGCCGACAGCGACGTAAGGTCGGACGGCGATGGCTGTCCGTCCCGCTCCGGCCCCCGACGACCTCTGGTCGATGGAGGGCGCGATCCGTCGTCGCGGCTTCAGTGCCATCGCCGGCGCGGACGAGGCCGGCCGCGGTGCATGCGCCGGCCCGCTGGTCGCCGCCGCGTGCGTGCTGCCTCCCGGGCGCCGTGGCCGGGTCCCGGGCCTGGCCGACTCCAAGCTGCTCACCCCGGCCTCCCGCGAGCGGGTCTACGCCGAGATCGTCGACCGCGCGGTCGCCTGGTCGGTGATCGCCATTCCCGTCCCTGATCTGGACGAGCGCGGCATGCACGTCACCAACATCGAGGCGCTGCGCCGGGCGGTGTCCGTGCTCGATCCCGGCCCGCACTACGTGCTCACCGACGGCTTCCCGGTCTCCGGCCTGGTCCAGCCCACCCTCGCCGTCTGGAAGGGCGACCGGGTCGCGGCCTGCGTCGCCGCGGCGTCCGTGTTGGCCAAGGTCACCCGGGACCGCATCATGCTCGACCTGCACGAGCGCTTTCCGGAGTACGGCTTCGACGTGCACAAGGGCTACATCACCGACGTGCACAGCGCGGCGCTGGACCGGCACGGGCCCTGCTCCGAGCACCGGATGCGCTTCGTCAACGTGGCCCGGGCGAGCGCACTGCGCGCCACGCGGGCACCGCGGCTGTCGGGCGGGGGCGGGATGCACGATGATGGGGCGGTGAGCACCCAGCCGACCGACTTTCCGGTGCTCGTGGGCGGAGTCGAGCAATGAGCACCGAGGACCTCGAGAAGTACGAGACCGAGATGGAGCTCCAGCTCTATCGCGAGTACAAGGACATCGTCCGGCAGTTCTCCTACGTCGTGGAGACCGAGCGCCGCTTCTACCTGGCCAACTCGGTGGACCTGCAGGTCCGCGACGCCGGCGGCGAGGTGTTCTTCGAGCTGAAGCTCTCCGACGCCTGGGTGTGGGACATGTACCGCCCGGCCCGCTTCGTGAAGAACGTGCGGGTGGTGACGTTCAAGGACGTCAACGTGGAGGAGCTCGACAAGCCCGACCTCGAGCTCCCGGACAATCCCCGCCTGCCCTGACCTGATCCATCGGGGAAGCGTTCCCGGTCGACCTCTGGCCCGCCGGCCGCCGTCCACAGGCAGCGGACCCCTCCACAGCCCGAGCCGGACCGTGGACCCCGGTGCGGCTGCCGGGAACGGTCGGCGGGGTGCAGAACCCACGAGAGACGACGCCACGGCCGCCCACCGGTGCCCGCCCGTCCACCCGGGCCGCGCTGGGCGCGTACGGCGAGCGGGTGGCCGTGCGGGTGCTGACCGACCAGGGCCTGGAGGTGCTCGACCGCAACTGGCGCTGCCGGTCCGGTGAGCTCGACGTGGTGGCCCGGGATGGTTCCGCGCTGGTTTTCTGCGAGGTGAAGACCCGCTCGGCGAACGGCTTCGGGCACCCGGTCGAGGCGGTGACGGCGGTCAAGCGCCGGCGCCTGCGCCAGCTGGCCCGGGCCTGGCTGGACGCCCACGAGCACCATGCCCCCGACCTCCGCTTCGACGTGGTCGGCGTGCTGGTCCCCCGCTCGGGCCCCGCCCGGGTCACCCACCTGCGGAACGCGTTCTGATGGCGCTCGCCCGGACGTGGTCGGTGGGGCTGGCCGGTGTGCAGGGCGCCATGGTGGAGGTGGAGGTCGACCTGGCCTCCGGTGTGCCGACGGTCGTGCTGGTCGGGTTGCCCGACGCGGTGGTGCGGCAGTCGGTGGACCGGGTGCGGGCGGCGGTGGTCAACAGCGGTCACGAGTTCCCCCTGCGTCGCGTCACGATCGGGCTGTCGCCGGCGGCGATGCCGAAGCAGGGGAGCGGCTTCGACCTCGCCGTCGCGGTGGCAGTGCTGGCCGGGGCGGGGGTGCTGCCCCGCGCGGCCGTCGACGAGCTCGTCCTGCTGGGCGAACTCGGGTTGGACGGGTCCCTGCGGGCGGTTCGCGGGGTGCTCCCGGCCGTGCTGGCCGCCGTGCGGGCCGGTCACCGGCAGGTCATCGTCCCCGGCGAGAACGCTGACGAGGCCGCGCTGGTCGAGGACATCGACGTGCTCGCCGCGGGCAGCCTCGGTCAGGTCGTGGCGCACCTCGCCGGCCGGGTGGCGCTCACGCCGCACGCACGCGTCCCCGGCCCGCCTGCGCCGCCGGGCGCCGACCTCGCCGACGTGGTGGGGCAGGCGGCCGGCCGGCGGGCGGTGGAGGTCGCCGCCGCCGGCGGGCACCACCTGTTCCTGACCGGGCCGCCGGGGGCGGGCAAGACGATGCTCGCCGAGCGGCTGCCCGGGCTGCTGCCGCCGCTGGACGAGCCCGCCGCCCTCGAGGTGACCGCGATCGCCTCGGTGGCCGGCACCCTCGCGCCGGGGTCGCCGCTGGCCACCCGGCCGCCGTTCGAGGCGCCGCACCACTCGGCCACCATGGCCGGGCTGGTCGGCGGCGGGTCGGGGCAAATCCGGCCGGGGGCCCTCTGCCGGGCGCACCGCGGCGTGCTGTTCCTCGACGAGGCACCGGAATTTCCCCGTGCCGTGCTGGACACGCTGCGCCAGCCGCTGGAGCGCGGGCAGGTGACCATCCACCGGGCCAGCGGATCGGCGACGTTCCCATGCCGGGCACAGCTGGTGCTGGCCGCCAACCCCTGCCCGTGCGCCAGCGCCGCCGGTGACACCGCCTGCACGTGCAGTGCGCTGGAACGGCGGCGCTACCAGTCCCGGCTGTCGGGGCCGCTGCTCGACCGGGTCGACCTGCGGGTGGACCTGCCGGCGGTCACCCGCGCGGCCTGGCTGGACGGGCTGGCCCCGCCCGAGTCCACGGGCGAGGTGGCGCGACGGGTGCGCGCCGCCCGGGCGACAGCCGCCGCCCGGCTGGCCGGAACGGGCCTGGAGCTGAACAGCCAGGTCCCCGGTCGGCTGCTGCGTGACCGCTGGCCGGTGCCCCGGGGCGCGCTCCCCCTGGCGGAGCGCGCCCTGGAACGCGGCGCCCTGTCGGTCCGGGGCTTCGACCGGGTGCTGCGGGTCGCCTGGACGCTGGCCGACCTGGCCGGCATCACGACGCCGGGGAGTGATCAGGTCGCGGAGGCCCTGGGCATGCGGCTGCAGCGGGCGGCGGCATGAGCGGGCCGCCCGTCGGGCCCGGTCCGGAGCAGCCTCCGGCGCCGCCCGAGGTGCGCCGTGCCCGGGCCTGGCTCTCCCGGGCCGTGGAACCGGGCAATGTCGCGCTGTGGCGGTTCGTGGAGCGGGAGGGGCCGGTGGCCGCCGCGACGTCTCTGCGGTCGGGAGTCGCGCCGGCCCGGGTGCAGGCGCTCGTCGGCCCGCGTGCCGACGAGGACGTCAGCGGAGCCGATCTCCGGCGGGCCGAGCGGCTGGGTGCCCGGCTGGTCTGCCCCGAGGACCAGGAGTGGCCGGCCCTGCCGCTGCACGCGCTGGCCCTCGCGGTGGCAGCGGAGCCCGCGGACGGCGCCCCGGCGACCGACCGCACGCAGGCCCTGGTGCCCCCGGTGGCACTGTGGGTACGCGGGGAGCCCCGGCTCGACGATCTCGTCGACCGGTCGGTCGCGCTGGTGGGGTCCCGGGCGTCGACCGCCTACGGCGAGCACGTGGCCGGTGAGCTGGCGCACGGGCTGGGGGAGCGGGGCTGGACGGTCCTCTCCGGTGGCGCCTACGGCATCGATGCAGCGGCGCACCGGGGTGCACTCGCAGCGGGCGCGCCCACCGTGGTGGTGCTGGCGTGCGGGGTCGACCGGGTCTACCCGGTCGCGCACTCGACGCTGTTCGCCCGGGTGCTCGACGACGGCCTGCTGGTCAGCGAGTGGCCCCCGGGCTGCGCGCCGCTGCGGCACCGGTTCCTGGTCCGCAACCGGCTGATCGCCGGGCTCACCCGGGGCACGGTGGTGGTGGAGGCCGCGGCCCGCTCGGGCGCGCAGGCCACCGCCAACCGGGCGCACCGGCTGGGGAAGGCGGTGATGGCGGTTCCGGGACCGGTCACCTCGGCCATGTCGGTGGGGTGCCACGAGCTCCTGCGCGAGAGGGAGAAGGACGTCACGCTGGTGGCCACCGCGGCGCACGTCGTCGATCGGGTCGGTGGCATCGGCACCGACCTGGCCGAGCGCGCCGCCACCCCGACCACCCCGCGCGACAGCCTCTCCGACGTCGCCCGGCGGGTGCTCGACGCCTGCCCGGTGCGCACCGGGGTGCCGCCGGAGCGGCTGGCCGCGGTTGCCGGCTGCGACGTCGTCGACGTGCTGCGGGTGCTGCCCGCACTGGAGCTCGCCGACCTGGTGCAGTGGACCGGCACCGGCTGGCGCCTGCACCGGGGCGGGTAGCCCGTCCGCAAGGGGCCTGCTGGGGGAGGAGCCCGCCCTGCGCGCACCAGGCCCTGGTGATCGGTCGTGAGCGAGGTGTCCGGCGTGGCCCGTTGACCATGTCGCCCTGCCGACGGAGGCTCAGCGCATGGCGATCGGGACAGCAGGGCTGCGTGCTGCGCTGCCCGCTCCGCTGGCCGAGCCGCTGGCCGGCTGGGAGGAACACCTGCGGCTGCAGCGGGACCTCTCCGAGCACACCGTGCGTGGGTACGTGGGCGACGTCGTCTCCCTGCTCGACCATCTCGTCCGACGTCGGGGCGCCGGCGTCGCCGACCTGGACCTGGCCACGCTCCGCAGCTGGCTGGCCCAGGGCCGGGCCAAGGGCGACAGCCGGGCGACCACCGCGCGGCGCGCGGCCTCGGCGCGCCAGTTCACCGCGCACCTGCGCCGCACCGGCCAGGTTCCGGTGGACGTCGGGCTCCGGCTGTCCAGCCCGCGCCGGCACCGCACGCTGCCCGGCGTGCTCGGCGCTGAACAGGCACGCGAGGTGCTCGACCGCGCCGGCCGGGCCGGGGACGAGCCCGAGGACGGGGCCGCCACGGCCGTGCGGCTGCGCAACGCGCTGGTCGTCGAGCTGCTCTACGCCAGTGGCGTCCGGGTCGGTGAGCTGGTCGGACTGGACGTCGACGACGTGGACCGGGGCCGGCGGCTGCTCCGCGTGTTCGGCAAGGGCCGCAAGGAGCGCAGCGTGCCGTTCGGTGCGCCGGCGGCCGCGGCGGTGGAGGCGTGGCTGGCGGACGGCCGGCCCGTGCTCGCGGTGCCCGACAGCGGCCCTGCGCTGCTGCTGGGGGTCAAGGGCGGCCGGTTGGACGCCCGGGAGGCGCGCCGGGTGGTGCACGCCGCGGTGGCCGCGACGCCCGGCACCCCCGACGTCGGCCCGCACGGGCTCCGGCACTCCGCGGCCACCCACGTCCTGGAGGGCGGCGCTGACCTGCGGTCGGTCCAGGAGCTGCTGGGTCACGCTAGCCTCGCGACGACGCAGGTCTACACGCACGTGACGGTCGAGCGGCTCCGCGCGGTCCATGCGCGAGCACATCCACGAGCTTGAAGGGGTGCCTGAGTGACGGGGCAGCAGCCGCGGTCGACGACCGCGCGGAGGACGACCGGTGACTGACGCGACGGTCCAGGAGCCCGATGTCGACGACGACCGCGGTGCCGCGGTGGCCGATCTGTGGGCGCGCTACGTCGTCGGCCGGGACAGCGCCCTGCGTGACCGGCTGATCCTGCACTACGCCCCCCTGGTGAAGTACGTCGCCGGCCGGGTGGGCAGCGGCCTGCCCGCGCACGTGGAGCAGGCCGACCTGGTGTCCTACGGCACCTTCGGCCTGATCGACGCGATCACCCGGTTCGAGCCCTCCCGCGAGATCAAGTTCGAGAGCTATGCGATGGCGCGGATCCGTGGCGCGATCATCGACGAGCTCCGGTCGACCGACTGGATCCCGCGGTCGGTGCGCACCAGGGCGCGGCTGTTCGAGCGCACGGTCGCGGCGCTGGAGAGCAAGTTCCAGCGGAGCCCGACCGAGGAGGAGATCGCCGACGAGATGGACATGGACGTCGAGGACATCCGGAAGTTCCTCGGCCAGCTGTCCCTGGTCAACGTCGTCGCGCTCGACGAGCTCCTCGTGGACGACGACGGCTCCGCCCCGCGCCTGGTCGACACGCTCAAGGACACCAGCGCACTGGACCCGCAGGCGATGGCCGAGCACGGGGAGGCCCGTCAGCTGCTGGCCCGGGCCGTGGAGCAGCTGCCCGACCGGGAGAAGGTCGTGGTGAGTCTCTACTACTTCGAGGGCCTCACCCTGTCCGAGATCGGCCGGGTGCTGGGCGTCACCGAGAGCCGGATCTGCCAGCTGCACACCAAGGCCGTCCTGCACCTGCGGACCAAGCTCGCCGACATCGCCTGAGGGAGAGGGGCGACCGGTCGGCGTTCCACGGCCGGCGTTCCCCTGCCAGCGGCACGTCGACCGTCAGCCCCACGGCAGCAGCCGCACCCGCGGGACGCGGAGCAGCGACAGTGGATCCAGGTAGCTCTCGCCGCGCCGCAGCCCCCAGTGCAGGCAGGCCTCGACCGGGCAGCCGGCGTGGCCCCGGGCGAGCGTGCCCAGGGCCGACCCCCGGGTCACCGACTGCCCCGCGGCGACGGTGGGTTGCACCGGCTCGTACGTCGTCCGCAGGCCGTCGGCGTGCGCGACGCTCACCACCGGGCGGCCGGCGACCATGCCCGCGAACGAGACCACGCCGGCGCCGGCGGCCAGCACCGGGTCGCCGGCGGCGCCGAGCAGGTCCACCCCGCGGTGGCCGGCCGCGTAGGGCGTGGGCGGGGCGTCGAACGCGCGGGAGACCGTGGGGGAGCCGGCCAGCGGCCAGCCCCAGCGGGACGTGGCCGGAGCCAAGGGCTCCGGCGGGGCGGCCGCCGGGGGAGCGGCCCGCGCTGCCGGCCCCGACAGCAGGCCGACGACCAGCGCGACGACGAGCACACGGCGGGCGAGCACCCGACCAGCCTGGGCGGACATCGGGCGGCGGGGCCCGGACCCGCCGCCGCTGTGGACCGGTCGCGGGGCTGGGGACGACCCGGTCGAACCGCCCCCCGGCAGCGCGTATGCTGATCGACGCGGTCCGCCTCTGGCGGATCGACTTCGCGTGTCCTCTCCCCGCTCCAGCAGCGGGGCGGTCGCCACCTCGGTCCCGTTCCTTGCGGCGGGTCGGTGGCGCGGAACGGACACCAGGGCGGTGCGCCAACCGGCACCCGCGTCAACCGAGGAGCGCGGTCCGACCCAGGGTCGACCGCGCGCGCACAGAGAGGCGGCGCCACGTGGCAGTCGTCAGCATGAAGAACCTGCTCGACAGCGGGGTCCACTTCGGGCACCAGACCCGTCGCTGGAACCCGAAGATGAAGCGCTTCATCTTCACCGAGCGCAACGGCATCTACATCATCGACATCCAGCAGACGCTGGGTTACATCGACCAGGCCTACGAGTTCGTCAAGCAGACCGTGGCCCACGGTGGGTCGATCATGTTCATCGGCACCAAGCGCCAGGCGCAGGAGGCCATCGCCGAGCAGGCCACCCGCGTCGGCATGCCCTACGTCAACCAGCGCTGGCTGGGCGGCATGCTCACCAACTTCCAGACCGTCTACAAGCGGCTGGCGCGCCTCAAGGAGCTCGAGGACCTCGAGCAGACCGGTGCGCTGGTCAGCCTGTCGAAGAAGGAGCAGCTGGTCCTCTCGCGCGAGAAGGCCAAGCTCGAGCGCTCCCTCGGTGGCATCCGCGACATGCAGAAGGTGCCCAGCGCCGTCTGGATCGTCGACACCAAGAAGGAGCACATCGCCGTCGGCGAGGCCCGCAAGCTGGGCATCCCCGTCGTCGCGATCCTCGACACCAACTGCGACCCCGACGAGGTCGACTACAAGATCCCGGGCAACGACGACGCCATCCGCAGCGCCGGCCTGCTCACCCGGGTGATCGCCGACGCCGTGGCCGACGGCCTGATGGCCCGCTCCGCGGCCCAGGCCAACGCGGGCCGGAGCGAGGACGGCGCCGAGGCGCCGGCCATCGGTGGTGGCGAGCCGCTGGCCGACTGGGAGCGGGAGCTCCTGACCGGCCAGCAGGGCGAGGCCGCCGCACCGGCCGAGCCCACCGCACCGGCCGAGCCGGCCGAGCCCGCCGCACCGGCCGAGGCCGCCGCGCCGGCCGAGGCCGCCGCGACCCCGCTGCCGGAGACCCCGGCCGAGCCCCCGACGGTCACCGCGACCGAGGTCGCCCCCGTCGAGGGCGTTCCCGCCACCGGCGACACCGCCACCGGCACGCAGAACGCCCAGAACGGCTGAGTAAGGACCCCCTCGCCCCCCACCGCTCGCGAGCTCGCGGCGGGCCCCTGCGAAGGGGCCGCCGCGAGTACGTCGCGGAGCCGTGAGTCCCGAACTCCACCAGACCAGAGGAAGTGACATGCCCGCGTTCACCGCAGCCGACGTCAAGCGTCTCCGCGACGCCACCGGCGCCGGCATGATGGACTGCAAGAAGGCCCTCACCGAGGCCGACGGCGACTACGACAAGGCCGTCGAGTTCCTGCGGGTCAAGGGCGCCAAGGACGTCGGCAAGCGCCTGGAGCGCTCGACCACCAACGGGGTGGTCGTCAGCCGCGACGGCGCCCTGCTGGAGCTGGACTGCGAGACCGACTTCGTCGCCAAGAACGCCGACTTCGTCAAGCTCGCCGACCGGCTGCTCGACGTCGCCCTGGCGCAGAAGCCGGCCGACGCCGCCGG
Organism: Modestobacter lapidis; assembly: GCA_019779905.1. Classification (GTDB taxonomy): domain Bacteria; phylum Actinomycetota; class Actinomycetes; order Mycobacteriales; family Geodermatophilaceae; genus Modestobacter; species Modestobacter lapidis. Next base: position 103,584 of record JABAKE010000010.1, read on the forward strand.
CCTGCTGGCCACCGAGGTCGACGGCCAGACCGTCGCCGCGCTGATCGAGTCCGAGTCGGCCCGCATCGGCGAGAAGCTGGTGCTGTCCCGCTTCGTCGCCTTCGACGGCGCGACCGCGATCTACCTGCACAAGCGCGCCACCGACCTGCCCCCGGCGATCGGGGTGGCCGTGCAGTACTCCGGTGGCAGCGAGGAGGCCGCGCGCAGCCTGGCGATGCACATCGCCGCCGCCCGCCCGCGGTACCTCACCCGTGAGGAGGTCCCGGCCGAGGCGGTCGAGACCGAGCGTCGCGTCGCCGAGCAGACGGCCAAGGAGGAGGGCAAGCCCGAGCAGGCGATCAGCAAGATCGTCGAGGGTCGGGTCAACGCCTACTACAAGGACTTCGTCCTCCTCGAGCAGCCCTCGATCACCGAGCCCAAGCGCACGGTGAAGCAGGTCATCGCCGAGCAGGGGCTGACCGTCGACCGGTTCGCCCGGTTCGAGGTCGGCCAGAACTGAAGAAGGACCCCCTTCCTCCCCCCGCCTCGCAGGCTCGGCGTGGGTCCCGGGAAGGGGGCCGTTCCAGCACGTCACCGCCGGCCCCGTTCCCGTCAGGGACGGGGCCGGTGGGCTGTCCGGACCCAGGCCGACCCGCCCGCTGCGGCTCCATGCGGCAGGATCGACGCAGACGACACCGACCCGAGGGACCGATGTGACCGACACCCGTACCGCCATCAACCCGGAGGGGCTGACGTCCGCACCCACCGCCTTCGCGCCCCCGGACGGCCAGGGCTACTCCCGGGTGCTGCTCAAGCTCTCCGGTGAGGCCTTCGGCGGCGGCAAGGTCGGGCTGGACTCGGACATCGTCCGCAACATCGCCGAGCAGCTGGCCGCCGTCGTCCACGCCGGCACGCAGGTCGCCGTCGTCGTCGGTGGCGGCAACTTCTTCCGCGGCGCCGAGCTGTCGCAGGCAGGCATGGACCGCCGGCACGCCGACTACATGGGCATGCTCGGCACGGTCATGAACTGTGTGGCGCTGCAGGATTTCTGCGAGCAGGTGGGCCTGGAGACCCGGGTGCAGACGGCGATCACCATGGGGCAGGTCGCCGAGCCCTACATCCCCCGCAAGGCCGTCCGGCACCTGGAGAAGGGGCGCCTGGTCATCTTCGGCGCCGGTGCCGGCATGCCGTACTTCTCCACCGACACCGTCGCCGCCCAGCGCGCCCTGGAGATCGGCTGCCAGGTGCTGCTCATGGCCAAGAATGGGGTGGACGGCGTCTACGACGACGACCCGCGGACCAACTCCGCGGCCACCATGTACCACGACCTCGACTACGGCACCGTGCTCGCCAAGCAGCTCAAGGTGGCCGACGCCACGGCCATCAGCCTCTGCATGGACAACCAGATGCCGATCGTCGTGTTCAACCTGTTGCGCGACGGCAACATCGCCCGGGCGGTCGCGGGTGAGAAGATCGGCACGCTGATCAGCCAGCCGGTCTGACGACCGGCTCCGCTCGCACGGTGCGGGCGACGCTCGCCGGACGTCGCCCGCACCGCCCCGCACCGTCACCACCCGCCGGCCAGCGCGGCAGCACCTGCCGCAGGAAGTGAGAGCCCCGTGATCGACGACACCCTGCTCGACGCCGAGGAGCGGATGGACAAGGCCCTGTCGGTCGCCCGCGAGGACCTTGGCTCCGTCCGCACCGGCCGCGCCACCCCATCGATGTTCAACAAGATCGTCGTCGACTACTACGGCGCCTACACCCCGGTGCCGCAGATGGCCTCGATCACCGTGCCGGAGGCGCGGATGGCGGTCATCAAGCCCTACGACGCCAGTCAGCTGCAGGCCATCGAGCGGGCCATCCGCGACTCGGATCTGGGCGTCAACCCGACCAACGACGGCACGCTGATCCGGGTGGTGTTCCCGCAGCTGACCGAGGAGCGCCGCCGTGATCTGGTCAAGGTGGCCCGCGCCAAGGGCGAGGACGCCAAGGTCGCCATCCGCAACGTGCGGCGCCGGTCGAAGGAAGAGCTCGACCGCATCGCCAAGGACGGCGAGGCCGGTGAGGACGACGTGCGCCGCGCGGAAAAGGAGCTCGACGACCTCACCTCGGCCCACGTGGCCAGCATCGACGAGGCGATGAAGAACAAGGAAGCCGAGCTGCTGGACGTCTGAGCCGACGCGCCGCAGCACGATGGCCCGCCACCCGTCCCGCCCCGAGCCCAACGGCCCGGGTACCGAGCCTGCCCTCGGCCTGAGGGGCCTGGTCCCCGGCCTCGACCGGGACGACGACCGGCCGGCTCCCCAGGAGCATGCTCCGCGGCGGCCGCGGCCCGGTCCCGCCCACCGTCGGGCCGACACCGGCCCGGTGCGGCAGGTGCAGCCACCGCCGGTGCCTCGCCGTTCCGGGGCCTCCCCGGCCCGGCCGGCCGATGGCGGCGGAGCCGAGGAGCCACCGGCGACCGCGCTGCCCGACGCGCTGGGGGCCGAGGCGACCGGCGAGACGCCGCACGAGACGCCCAGTGGCGCTCCGGCACCGGCCAGCGGACGGGCCGGCCGGAACATGGCCGCCGCCGTCGGCGTCGGCGTCGGCCTGGCTGTGGTCCTCCTCGCGTCCCTGCTGGTCTGGCGGCCGGCGTTCCTGCTCGTCCTCACCATCGCGGTGCTGATCAGCGTGGTCGAGCTCAGCCGTGCCCTCGAGGACGGCGGGCACCGCCCGGCGCTCCCGCCGCTGCTGATCGGCTCGCTGGCGATCGTGGCGCTGGCCTGGACCCGGGGCCCCACCGGCCTGGTGGTGGCGTTCTTGCTGACCGTCTTCGCCGTCCTGCTCTGGCGGCTCGGCGACGGCCCGGTCGGCTACCTGCGCGATGCCTCCGCCGCGGTCCTCGTGGCGCTCTACGTGCCGCTGCTGGCCGGCTTCGCGGTGCTGCTGCTGGTCCCTGACGACGGCGCCGCCCGGGTGCTGGCCTTCATCGTCACCGTGGTCGGCAGCGACATCGGCGGCTTCGCGGCCGGTGTGCTCTTCGGAAAGCATCCTCTCGCGCGGACGGTGAGCCCCAAGAAGTCCTGGGAGGGGCTGGCCGGCTCGGTCGCGGCGTGCGTGCTCATCGGCACCCTGTTCGTCACCCTCGCATTCTCCGGGCCCTGGTGGGGTGGGGTGCTGTTCGGGATAGCGATCGCCCTCACCTCGACGCTGGGCGACCTGGGCGAGTCGCTGATCAAGCGCGACCTCGGGATCAAGGACATGGGGGCGCTGCTGCCCGGCCACGGTGGGCTGATGGACCGGATGGACTCGCTGCTGCCCTCGGCCGCCGTCGCCTACCTGCTGCTGTCGGTCGTCGCCCCGGTGTGAGGGCGACGGGCCGTCGACGCGCACCTGCTCCGGCCGACGACGGTGAACCCCCGCCGGGCCGGCTCGTCGGCCGGGTTCCCGCCGGCGCCGTGGCAGCATGCTCCCGGTGCCGAACGAGGAACCTCCCGGACCGACCGAGTGGGGGAAATCCGTCGGGGTGGGCCCGTGGCCGGGTCCGTGGCCGGCGGATGCTCGTCTCGACCCGGAACTGCTGGCCGGTGGCGACCGGCGCAACGTCGTCGACCGCTACCGCTACTGGACGCTCGAGGCGATCGTCGCCGACCTCGACCGGCGCCGGCATCCGTTCCACGTCGCCATCGAGAACTTCGGGCACGACATGAACATCGGCACGGTCGTGCGTACCGCCAACGCCTTCCTCGCTGCCGAGGTGCACGTCGTGGGCCGTCAGCGCTGGAACCGGCGTGGGGCAATGGTCACCGACCGCTACCAGCACCTGCGCCACCACCCGACGGTCGCCGACCTGCTGCGCTTCGCGGCCTCGACCGACCTGGCCGTCGTGGCGGTCGACAACGGGCCCGGTGCCGTTCCGCTGGAGACCGTCGACCTGCCCCGGCGCTGCGTCCTGCTCTTCGGCGAGGAAGGGCCCGGGCTGACGCCGGAGGCCCGGGCGGGGGCCGCGCTCACCGTCTCGATCGCGCAGTTCGGCTCGACCCGGTCGCTCAACGCCGGCGTCGCTGCCGGGATCGCCATGCACGGCTGGGTCCGGCAACACGCGGACCTGTCCGGCCACTCCAGTAACGAAGTGTGACGACGCGCCCGGCGCGGGTTGGCCATTCTCCCCGGCGTCGCCTGCCCGGCGGACCCGCCGGCGAGGGGCAGCATGGCCCGTTGGTTCCGGCTTCCTGAGTACCGGCCACGGACGTGGCCGGCCGGACGACCGCCGGGGGAGGAGCGCTCGTGGACACCGGTCGACCGCGGGACGTCGTTCCTCCGCCTGCCGCGCCCGGCGCTCCGGGCGCGGATGCCGCCGACCCCAGCTGGGACGCCGCCTGGCTGCCCGAGTGGCTGGCGTCGGAGGATGACGAGCTCCAGCCCGACGAGGCTGGGCCCGAGGAAGCCGGGCCCGACGAGGCTGAGCCCGAGGAGCCTGGGGACGACGGATCTCCGGAACCGACCGGCGGCGCCGCGGACGGCGACGCGGTCGAGCCGCTGGACGTCGACGCGGCCGCGGCCGAGGGCGCGGAGGACGGAGAGCTCCGGGATGCCGAGGGCGACGACGGTGCTGACGACGGGCCCGCGGACACCGGCGTCGTCGCCGCGGCAGCCGCCGGACCTGCCCAGACGGCGGTCCCGGCCCTGGAGCCCGCGGTCACCGATGCGGCTGCGGTCGTCGACGACGAGCAGGCGGAGGACGACGTCGACGAGGGCGCGGGACCCGACGCCCGGGATCCCGTCGGGTCCGTCGACCAGGAACCCGTCCTGAGCCCTGCCGGCGTGCGTCCCCGGTGGCGGGCCCGGATGCTCGTGCCGCTGGTCCTGGTCGTCGTCGGCGCGGGAGTCGCGGTGTTCACGTCGTCCGGTGTCGCCGACCGCGAGGCCCCGGCCGTCGCAGCAGCCGAGCGGGAGACCCCTGCCGCGACGACCCCCTCGGCGCGCGCCGGTGGAGCGGGCCGGGGCGCCGACGGTGCCGCCGTCCCGAGCCCCCCTGCCGTGCCGACCGCGGTTCCGGCCGCCGAGCCGTCGGTCGCGCGGGTGACCGGGCCGCTGGCCGCGCCCGCCGCCAGCGGCACGACCCTTGGCGACGCGGCCGGGCGGCCGGTGGTGGCACGACCGGTGACCGCCGTGCGGGCGCCCGTGCCCCCCGTCGCCCCGGTGAAGACCGCCGCTCCGGTCGGCGCGCCCTCGACCGGAGCGACGCCGGGCGCCCCGGTCATGATGGCCCCGCCCGCGGGAACGCCGACGCCCGGTGCCCCGCCGATCGGGACGCCGATCCCCACGACGCCGATGCCCACGACGCCGCCCACCGCGACGCCGCCGCCCACCGCGACGCAGCCGCCCACGGCGACGACGACGCCCGACACCAACGATCCGGCGGAGCCGACGCCGACGACGCCCGACCCCAACGATCCGGCCGAGCCGACGCCGACGGCACCGCCCGACCCGAGCGATCCGGTGGAGCCGAGTGATCCGGCGAAGCCGACGCCGACGACGCCGCCCGACCCGAGCGATCCGGCGGAGCCGAGCGATCCGGCAGAGCCGAGTGATCCGGCGGAGCCGACGCCGACCGCCCCGCCGACCGGCACGGCGCCGCCCACCGCGACGTCGGCACCGACCCCTCCGGTCGAGCTGCCGCCGCTTGCGAGCGCCGCCCGGCCCTACTGACCCCACCGGCCGGGGAGCCATCTCACCCTCACCGACGGGCCCCGGGCCGCCGGGCAGTGGGACCATGGAACACGCTATGACTGCCCTGCCTCTCGTCTTCGACGCCCCGCGGCGTACCAAGCCGCCCCGCCACCTCGCCGATCTGACCCGCGAGGAGGCCCGCGCCGCCGCGGTCGACCTGGGGCAGCCGGCTTTCCGCGCCGACCAGCTGGTGCGGCACTACTACGCCGGGGTCACCGACCCGGCGCAGATGACCGACCTCCCGGCCGCGGTCCGCGAGGACCTCACCGCGGCGCTGCTGCCCGGCCTGCTGACCCCGGTCCGGCACCAGTCCGCCGACGGTGGACGCACCCGCAAGACCCTGTGGCGGCTGCACGATGGCGCGCTGGTCGAGAGCGTGCTCATGCGCTACCCCGAGCGGGCCACGGTCTGCATCTCGAGCCAGGCCGGCTGCGGGATGGCGTGCCCGTTCTGTGCGACCGGGCAGAGCGGGCTCACCCGCAACCTCTCCGCGGCCGAGATCATCGGTCAGGCCGTGGCCGCCGCGGCCGCCATGGCGAACGGGGAGATCCATGGGGGGCCGGGGCGGCTGTCCAACGTCGTCTTCATGGGCATGGGCGAGCCGCTGGCGAACTACCCCCGCGTCCGCAAGACCCTCGATGCGCTGCTCACGCCGGCCCCGCACGGGCTCGGGCTGTCCCAGCGCGCGGTGACCGTCTCCACGGTCGGCCTGGTGCCCTCGATCCGCCGGCTCACCGAGGAGGGGCTCAACGTGACCCTCGCGGTGAGCCTGCACGCCCCCGACGACGAGCTGCGCGACACCCTGGTGCCGATCAACACTCGCTGGAAGGTCGCCGAGGTGCTCGGCGCCGCCGACGACTACGCGCGGCGCACCGGTCGCCGGTACTCGGTCGAGTACGCGCTGATCCGCGACGTCAACGACCAGCCGTTCCGCGCCGACCTGCTCGGGAAGCTGCTGTCCTCGCGGCTGGCGCACGTCAACCTCATCCCGCTGAACCCGACCCCGGGCAGCCCCTGGGACGCCAGCCCGCTGCCCGCGCAGCGCGAGTTCGTCGCCCGGCTCCGGGCGGCCGGCGTGCCGACGACGGTCCGCGACACCCGCGGATCGGACATCGACGGCGCCTGCGGGCAGCTCGCCGCCGCCGACCAGGTGGACGGCGTCCCCAGCGTCGCCCTCGCGACCCCCTCGATCCCGCAGCCACCCGTCGAGGAGTCCGTGGCCCTGGGCGCCGACCCCGACGAGGCATGACCGCACCGGGCACCGCGGGTGGGCATCCGGGACAGGCCGAGGCGCACACCCACACCCACTCCGACGTCGCCGGGGGATGGCTGCGCGCCGCCGTCTTCGGGGCGATGGACGGCCTGGTGACCAACACCGCGCTGGTGGCCGGGGTGGCCGGGGGCGGGGTCAGCGCGCACGCCGTCGTCCTGTCCGGGGTTGCCGGTCTCGCCGCCGGGGCGATCTCCATGGCGCTGGGTGAGTACACGTCGGTCACCACGCAGAACGAGCAGCTGGACCTCGAGGTCGCGAAGGAGCGCCACGAGCTGACGACCAACCCCGTCGGTGAACAGCGGGAGCTGGCCGAGCTGTGGGAGGCCCGGGGGCTCGAGGCCCCGCTGGCCGCGGCGGTCGCCGAGCAGCTGTCCCGCGACCCGGAGCAGGCGCTGCGGGTGCACGCGGTGAACGAGCTGGGCCTCGACCCCGAGGAGAAGCCGTCGCCGATGACGGCGGCGGTCTCCTCGTTCCTGTGCTTCGCCGTCGGCGCGGTGATCCCGCTGCTGCCGTTCCTGCTCGGGGCGCCGGTGCTGTGGCTCGCACTGCTGTGCGGCGGGATCGGTCTGGTCGCGGCCGGCGCGATCTCCGCGCGCTTCACCGCGCGGCCCTGGTGGCAGGCCGGCCTGCGCCAGCTGCTGTTCGGCGCCGTGGCGGCCGCGGTGACCTACCTGATCGGTCTGGCGATCGGATCCGGCATCGGCTGAGCCGGCGGACGCCGGCCGGGGGGTTCCTGGCCGGCGTCCGCGGGTGTGGTCGGTGTGGTCATGCTCAGGCCTGGGTGGCTCCGGTGCGTCGGCGGGAGACGAGGAGGGCGCCGCTGCCGGCGATGACGAGGGCGCCGCCGAGGGCGAGTGGGACGGCGACGCTGGCGCCGGTGTAGGCCAGGTTGCTGGAGCTGGCGGTGGTGGTGCCGGTGCCGACGTGGACGGTTTCCTGGAAGTAGGAGCCCTTGTTGCCGTCGTAGACGAAGGTGTGGTCGGCCTCGGTGGTGCCGGCCGGGATGGTGTAGGTCGCGGTGACGACGCCGTTGGCGTCGGCGGTGAAGGTGCCCAGGACGGTCGGGGTGGAGTGCATGACCAGGGTGACGACCTCGAAGGGCTGGAAGCCCTTGAGGATCTTGGTGATCTCCTTGCCCGGGACGACGGCCGAGGCCGGCACCGAGGTGGAGGTGGGGGCGATGCCCGCGGTGTTGGCCGAGGCGCCCTTGATGGCGCCCTTGGCCGGGGTGGCCGGGGTGGCCGTGTCGGTGCCGGTGTCGGTGCCGGTGTCGTTGGTGTCGGTGCTGGGGGCGGGGGTCGGCGTCGTGGCCGGCGCGGTCACCGTCGTGGTGATGAACGGGTATTCGGTGCCCTCGGTGCCGTAGACCTGGCTGCAGACCGCACCGATCTGGTGGGCGCCGGCCGGGGTGCCGGTCGGGAAGGACAGGGTCACCGACCATGCGCCGTTCGCGTCGGACTCCCCGATGACCAGGTCGTCGGTCTCCAGCGCCTCGTCGGTCAGGACGACCGCGAATGCCGGGTATGCCTCGTCGAGGGTCGGGCATGCGGTGCCGTTGACGGTGAACGACGCACCGGCGACGACGGAGGCAGGAGCCACCGGGGCGGGCAGCGGGTCGGCGGCGAGGGCGGCGGGCGCCAGCGCCAGACCGGCGGTGGTGGCGACGAGCGACAGGCCGGCGGCAGCGGTCACGCGGCGCAGGGGAAGGAGGGACATCGGGACTCCGGTCTCAGGTTGGCGGCCCGCACGTCCGGACCGGCTTGCCCTGGACATCGGCGTGGAACCGGGCCAACTGAAACGGGATCACCCGACGGGGCGGCGATGTCCGGATCTGCCCGGAGCGGACCCGATGCTCATCGCTCGCAGGCCAGGCCTGCCGCCGCCACCGCGGCGGTCGTCTCATCGGTCGCGACCCGGGCGATGGTGCTACCCACGGGAGCGCTGACCGGCAGTACCGCGACCTCCCCGACGTCCGCCCGGGCCAGCGAGATCAGATCGGCCACGGAGGTGCCCGGGTCGACGGTCACCGCACCCGAGGCGGCCCAGGCGATCCGCTGGAGACGCCACGGGCGGACGACGGATCCGTGGACGGCGTCGGTGAGGGCCGAGAGAACCGTGCCGGCGGCCGACGCGCGGCCGTCCGGGTCGACCGGGACCGGCACCCAGTCGTCGCCGACCCGGCGCTCCGGATGCCGGGAGCGCACCAGAGCCAGGGCGGTCGCGCCGTCCACGTGCTGCGGCCCGGCCGAGGGCAGCAACAGCCCGGCGGCGGGATCGCGGACCGCGGCGGCCACGTCGAGGTCCAGACCGCCGACCGCGTCCACCACCGAGGCGAAGCCGGCCAGGTCGACCGCCACCAGGTGGTCGACCGGGATGCCCAGGGTGCAGAGCGCGTCGGCCGTGGCCCCCGGGCCGTCCAGCCAGGTCAGAGCCAGGCGGCCGGCCGTGATACCCCCGGATCGCACGACGAGGTCCCGGGGGATCGACAGCGCACCGGCGACGCCGTCGGCCGTCCGGTGCACGACGACGATGACGTCGGCACGGCTCCCCGGCACGTCCTGCGGACTGCCGAAGTCCTCGACGGCCGCCCCGGCCGGCAGGCGCTCGCGGGAGTCCAAGCCGACGAGCACCCAGGTGGTCCCGTCGCCGTCCGGACGCAGATCGACATCCAGCTCACCCACCCGGGCGCTGACCAGCGTCGCATCGACGCAGAGGAGCGCCACCAGCGCCGCCAGGACGGCGAGGACCGTCCGGAGCCGGCGCCGCCGGGACGAGACCCCGGGGGCAGCGGACGGCGGACGCCGGCCGGGGGGTTCCTGGCCGGCGTCCGCGGGTGTGGTCGGTGTGGTCATGCTCAGGCCTGGGTGGCTCCGGTGCGTCGGCGGGAGACGAGGAGGGCGCCGCTGCCGGCGATGACGAGGGCGCCGCCGAGGGCGAGTGGGACGGCGACGCTGGCGCCGGTGTAGGCCAGGTTGCTGGAGCTGGCGGTGGTGGTGCCGGTGCCGACGTGGACGGTTTCCTGGAAGTAGGAGCCCTTGTTGCCGTCGTAGACGAAGGTGTGGTCGGCCTCGGTGGTGCCGGCCGGGATGGTGTAGGTCGCGGTGACGACGCCGTTGGCGTCGGCGGTGAAGGTGCCCAGGACGGTCGGGGTGGAGTGCATGACCAGGGTGACGACCTCGAAGGGCTGGAAGCCCTTGAGGATCTTGGTGATCTCCTTGCCCGGGACGACGGCCGAGGCCGGCACCGAGGTGGAGGTGGGGGCGATGCCCGCGGTGTTGGCCGAGGCGCCCTTGATGGCGCCCTTGGCCGGGGTGGCCGGGGTGGCCGTGTCGGTGCCGGTGTCGGTGCCGGTGTCGTTGGTGTCGGTGCTGGGGGCGGGGGTCGGCGTCGTGGCCGGCGCGGTCACCGTCGTGGTGATGAACGGGTATTCGGTGCCCTCGGTGCCGTAGACCTGGCTGCAGACCGCACCGATCTGGTGGGCGCCGGCCGGGGTGCCGGTCGGGAAGGACAGGGTCACCGACCATGCGCCGTTCGCGTCGGACTCCCCGATGACCAGGTCGTCGGTCTCCAGCGCCTCGTCGGTCAGGACGACCGCGAATGCCGGGTATGCCTCGTCGAGGGTCGGGCATGCGGTGCCGTTGACGGTGAACGACGCACCGGCGACGACGGAGGCAGGAGCCACCGGGGCGGGCAGCGGGTCGGCGGCGAGGGCGGCAGGCGCCAGCGCCAGACCGAGGGTAGCGGTGCCGAGAGTGAGGCCCGTCGTCACGGCGACGCGGGAGCGGGACAGGCGGCTCATCGGAGTCTCCGGTTCGTGGCGGCGGCCCGACGTCCGGGCCTGTTGGTGTCTGTCTAGTGGTCGGTCTCGTCCCGGAATGGCAGTCGTTGCTCCGACACGCCACGCTATCGACCAAGTCATGACAGTTGACCCGCGGATCGTCCAGACGCGAGGCCTTCGACGCTGTGTGCACCTGCCGACAGCTGGACGGATCGCTACCCACATGTGCTGGTATCTGCGTCACGGCGCGAGGGCGGGTGACCGGAACGATCCTGCGGTCGATCGTCCAGCGATCAGGGGCGGTCGGCGTCGTCCGTGCCGGAGGCCGGCGGTCCTGCCGCGGTCACGGTCACGGCGACGATCGGGTAGTCGAACTCCGCGCTGTCCGCGGAGCCGCCGCCCCGGCACACGGCGCCCACCTCGTGCGTCCCGGCCGACGTGCCGGCCGGGAACGACAGGGTCACCGACCATTCGCCGTCGGCGTCGGCCACGCCGACGGCCAGGTCGTCGGTCGACTCCGCCTCGTCGGTCAGGACGGCCACCCTGGCCGGATCGCCGGCGTCGAGGGCGTGGCACCCGCTTCCGCTGACCGTGAACGGGGTCCCCGCGACCACGGTCAGCGGCAGCGCGGGTGCACTGGCCGGCGCACCCTGCGGCGCGGCGGCCGCGGTGGTCCCGAAGGTGAGGACCGCAACGGCGGTGCCGGCGGCGAGACCGGCCGCCACGGCGACCCGGGAACGGGGCAGGCGGGCCATCGGGACCTCCGGGGTGGGGCGGTGGTCCGGCGGCCGGACCTGTCCGTCTCTGTCTAGCTGCCCGGCAGGGCCCGCTTGGCACTGGTTGCCAGGACACGCTGGCCGGCCGGCCATCCCGTCACAGCCGCACCACCCGTTGCTGCGGACGGAGTCGGGAATCGGGCAGGACATGCCAATGGCAGAGGCCGCCTCCCCGTGGGGGAGGCGGCCTCCGTGGTCGTGCGGCGCCGCAGTCGGCGGCGTGAGCTCAGTTCTTGCGCCAGGCGTTCTTCCGGCGGCGGGAGTCCCAGATCAGGAGCACCACCATGACGGCCGCCAGGCTGATCAACCAGAGGTCCTCCACCTGGCCCTCGTGGTTGCCGAAGACCATCGCGGCGAGGAAGGCGATCGGCACGAGCGCTGCGATCCGGCCGTACTTGCCCATCTCGTGGTGCCAGCCCCAGTCCTCGGGGCGCTCGTGCTGGATCGGGGCCTCGCCGGCCCGCACGATGCCCTCCACCCGGGCGGGCTGCTCGATCACCCGGGCGCTGGTCTGGTGGCCCTGTCCACGGCCGCTGTGCTCACTCACGTGGCTTCCTCGCTGGGGCTCGTCGGCCGCGTTCGCGGCGCTGCTGTGCTGGTCGGTGAGCTCGCACGCTCGCTCACGACGCATGATGCCAGGCCCGGCGAACGGCCACCCGGCGACCGGCGGGCGGGGGGCGGGTGTTGCGAGGATGCACCCGTGAACGCGCCGCGGAAGGTCACCGTGCTGGGGTCCACCGGGTCGATCGGCCGGCAGGCGATCGCCGTGGCCCGGCAGAACCCCGACCACCTCCGGGTGACCGCGCTGGCCGCCGGTGGCGGCGACGTGGCCCTGCTCGCCGAGCAGGCCCTGTCGCTGGGCGTGCGCACCGTGGCGGTCGCCCGCGCCACGGCCGCCCAGGATCTGCAGCTCGCCTTCTACGCCGCTGCCTCCAAGCGCGGCTGGGCGCAGGGGCAGTACGCGCTCCCCGAGATCCTTGCCGGACCCCGCGCCGCCGAGGAGCTGGCCGCCCGCCCCGCCGACGTCGTCCTGAACGGGATCACCGGGTCCATCGGACTCGGGCCCACCCTCGCCGCGCTCCGGGCCGGGCGCACCGTGGCGCTGGCCAACAAGGAGTCCCTGGTCGCCGGGGGGTCGCTGGTCACCGCCGCGGCCGCACCGGGTCAGCTGGTGCCGGTCGACTCCGAGCACTCGGCCCTGGCGCAGTGCCTGCGGGGCGGTGCCCGCGGCGAGGTCGCGCGGCTGGTGCTCACCGCCAGCGGCGGCCCCTTCCGCGGCCGCACCGCGGCCGAGCTGGCCGACGTCACCCCCGAGCAGGCCCTGGCCCACCCGACCTGGGACATGGGCCCGGTCGTGACGATCAACTCGGCCACGCTGGTCAACAAGGGGCTGGAGCTGATCGAGGCCCACCTGCTCTTCGGCGTCCCCTACGCCGACATCGACGTCGTGGTGCACCCGCAGTCGATCGTGCACTCGATGGTCACCTTCACCGACGGCGCGACGATCGCCCAGGCCAGCCCACCGGACATGCGGCTGCCGATCGCCCTGGCGCTGGCCTGGCCCGACCGGCTGCCCGACGTCCAGCCTGCCCTCGACTGGTCGGCCGCCACCCGTTGGGAGTTCGCACCGCTGGACGAGGTGGCCTTCCCGGCGGTGCGCCTCGCCCGGCAGGCGGGGGAGGCCGGCGGCGTCGTCCCGGCGCTGTACAACGCGGCCAACGAGGAGGCGGTGGCGGCGTTCGCGGCCGGACACCTGTCGTTCCCAGCCATCGTCCAGGTCGTCGCGGGTACGCTCGACCAGGCGCCGGACCTCGGCGTCCCCACCTGCGTCGAGGACGTGCTGGCCGCGGAGAAGTGGGCCCGGGAGCACGCCCGCGCCGCGATCGGCCAGCGGATGTGACGGAGGGGCTGAACTGAGCGGGTTCCTGTTGACGGTCCTCGGGATCGTCGCCTTCGCCGTCGGCCTGTTGTTCTCCATCGGCTTCCACGAGTTCGGCCACTTCTTCTGGGCCCGGAAGTTCGGCATGCGGGTGCCGCAGTTCTTCGTCGGCTTCGGCCCGACGGTGTTCTCCCGGCACCGCGGGGAGACCGAGTTCGGCATCAAGGCCGTTCCGCTGGGCGGCTACATCCGCATCGTCGGGATGATCCCGCCGGCCGAGGAGGGCGAGAGCAAGCGCGCCACCCGGATGCGCAGCTTCATCGCCGAGGTCCGCGGCCAGGCGCTCAACGACGTGCGGCCGACCGACGGCGACCGGGTCTTCTACAAGAAGCCCTGGTGGCAGCGGGTGATCGTGATGTTCGCCGGTCCGTTCCACAACCTGGTGCTCGCCGTCGTCTTCTTCACCGTCGTGCTGGTCGGCTTCGGCATCCCGGAGTCGACCACGACGATCGCCTCGGTCCCGGCCTGCGTGCTGCCCGCCGGTGCCAGCAGCGCAGGTGCCGCCGACCCCTGCCGGGTACCGATCACCGACACCGGCGAGCGGTGCGAGACCGGCAGCGCCGAGTGCGCGCTGCCGCCGCCGAGCCCGGCCGCCGCGGCCGGCCTGGAGCCCGGCGACACCATCGTGGCCATCGACGGCCGCCCGGTGTCGCAGGAGACCGACACCGGCTGGAAGCAGTTGCAGGAGGCCGTCCGGGCCAGCATCGACGCCCCGGTCGTGCTCACCGTGGAACGGGACGGCGCCGAGCGCGACCTGACCGTCACCCCGATCGAGAACCGCGTCTACCTCGAGGCGCAGAGCGACGAGACGGTCCGCGTCGGCTACGTCGGGGTCAGTCCGGCGCAGACCTACGTGCAGCAGCCGGTCACCGCCGTCCCGGCCTTCCTCGGTGACACCATCGAGCGGTCGGTGGACCGGCTGATCGAGATTCCGGAGCGGATTCCGCAGCTGTTCCGGGCCACGTTCCTGGGCGAGGAGCGAGACCCCAACGGACCGATCGGCGTCATCGGCGTCAGCCGGATCTCCGGTGAGGTGTTCGCCCTCGAGCGCTTCACCACCACCGAGAAGATCAGCACGTTCTTCTCGCTGCTGGCCGGGGTGAACCTGGTGCTGTTCCTGTTCAACCTGGTGCCCATCTACCCGCTGGATGGCGGGCACGTCGCCGGTGCGCTCTACGAGAAGGCCCGCTCGGTCGCGGCCCGGCTGCGCGGCCGGCCCGACCCGGGCCCGTTCGACATCGCCCGGCTGATGCCGGTCGCCTACGTCGTCGCCGGGCTGTTCATCGTGCTGTCCGGGCTGCTGTTCATCGCCGACATCGTCAACCCCCTCACGCTCTCGCAGTAGGAGACTTCTGGTTGTGAGTGAGCTTGCGAACGAACCATCGAGCACAGCACCGTCGGTCACGAGGCCGACGAGCGTCAGCGAGGAGCGCACGTGACCGTCTCTCTGGGGCTGCCTGCCCTGCCGCCGCCCGTCCTCGCCCCTCGCCGCGCGACCCGGCAGCTCGACGTCGGCGGGGTCGGGGTGGGCAGCGATTCCCCGGTCAGCGTGCAGTCGATGTGCACCACCAAGACCGCCGACATCAACGCCACGCTGCAGCAGATCGCCGAGCTGACCGCGTCCGGCTGCCAGATCGTCCGGGTGGCGGTGCCCGACACCGACGACGCCGAGGCGCTGCCGATCATCGCGAAGAAGTCGCAGATCCCGGTGATCGCCGACATCCACTTCCAGCCGCGCTACGTCTTCGCCGCGATCGACGCCGGCTGCGCCGCCGTCCGGGTCAACCCCGGCAACATCAAGAAGTTCGACGACAAGGTCGGCGAGATCGCCAAGGCCGCCAAGGACGCCGGCACCCCGATCCGGATCGGCGTCAACGCCGGCTCGCTGGACCGCCGGCTGCTGGCCAAGTACGGCAAGGCGACACCCGAGGCGCTGGTCGAGTCCGCGCTGTGGGAGTGCTCGCTGTTCGAGGAGCACGACTTCCGCGAGATCAAGATCTCGGTCAAGCACAACGACCCGGTCGTCATGGTGCGGGCCTACGAGCTGCTGGCCGAGCAGTGCGACTACCCGCTGCACCTGGGCGTCACCGAGGCCGGGCCCTCCTTCCAGGGCACGATCAAGTCCGCCGTGGCCTTCGGGGCGTTGCTGTCCCGCGGCATCGGCGACACGATCCGGGTGTCGCTGTCGGCACCGCCGGTGGAGGAGGTGAAGGTCGGCAACCAGATCCTGGAGTCGCTGAACCTTCGCCAGCGCGGGCTGGAGATCGTCAGCTGCCCGTCCTGCGGCCGGGCCCAGGTCGACGTCTACAAGCTGGCCAACGAGGTCACCGCCGGGCTCGAGGGCATGGAGGTGCCGCTGCGGGTCGCGGTCATGGGCTGCGTCGTCAACGGACCGGGCGAGGCCCGGGAGGCCGATCTCGGCGTCGCCTCCGGCAACGGCAAGGGCCAGATCTTCGTCCGCGGCGAGGTCATCAAGACCGTCTCGGAATCGCAGATCGTCGAGACCCTGATCGAGGAGGCCATGCGCATCGCCGCCGAGCAGGTCGACGTCGGCAACCCGTCGGGTCCGCCGGTCGTGACGGTCAGCTGAGGACGACGACGGCCCAGGGCCGAGGACGGGAGCGCTGGAGGTGCTGCGGTCGGCATCGGCGCGCGTCCTGCACGAGGACGACGAGGCAGCGGTCCGGGAACTGCTGGCCACCGACCCGGTCGGCGCCTGCATGCTCGCCGGCCGGGTCGAGGTGTACGGCACCGGCACGTCGCTGGGGGCTCCGTTGTGGGGCCTGTACTCCGGGCGGCAGCTGGACGCGGTGTGCCTGGCCGGCGCCAACCTGATCCCCTTCGCCCGCCCCGGCGCCGAGCGCGCCGCGGCGGTGGCCTTCGCCGAACGGGCCCGCCGGGCCGGTCGGCGGTGCTCCACCGTCGTCGGCCCGGCCTCGGCCGTGACGCCGCTGTGGGAGCTGCTGGCGCCGTCCTGGGGGCCGGCCCGCGAGGTCCGGGCCCACCAGCCGCTGATGGCCATCGAGGGGCCGCCGGCGGTGCCGGCCGAGGCCCGGGTGCGGCCGGTCCGCCCCGACCAGCTCGACGTCCTCCTGCCCGCGGCGGTGGCCATGTTCACCGAGGAGGTCGGCATCAGCCCCCTCCGGATCGACGGTGGCGCCGGCTACCGCGCCCGGGTCGCCGAGCTGGTCTGCGCCGGCCTGGCGCTGGCCTGGATCGAGGACGGCCAGGTGGTGTTCAAGGCCGACGTCGGGGCCGTGTCGCGCGAGGCGTGCCAGCTGCAGGGCGTCTGGGTGGCGCCGCGGTGGCGTGGCCGCGGGATCGGTCAGCGCGGCACGGCGGCCGTCGTCGAGTACGCCCGGACCACGATCGCCCCGGTGGTCAGCCTCTACGTCAACGACTACAACGAGACGGCCCGCGCCGCCTACACCCGGGTCGGCTTCAGCCAGGTCGGCACCTACGCCTCCATCCTCTTCTGAAGAAGGATCTCGGTGCCGGGTGCTCGGCCCGGTCGCCGGTGTCTGCCAAGGTGGGGAGGTGCGGAGACGGCGGGGGACGGCGCAGGTCATCGGGTCGGCCGGAGTGGCGCTGCTGGTCGTGGCGCCGGTGCTGGCCGGGTGCTCGAGCGACCCGTCCGACGACGTCCGCGCGGCCGCCCAGGCGTTTCTCGACGACTGGACCGCGGGCGACACCGAGGCCGCCGCGACGCAGACCACCGACCCGGCGGCGACGACCACGCTGCTGACCCGGACGGCCACCGACCTGCCCGACGCGACGTTGACGGCCGAGGTCGGTGACGTCGTGGTCGAGGACGGGGAGGCGACGGTCGCCTGGGAGGCCACCTGGGACCTGGTCGCCGCCCCCGACTGGACCTACTCGGCCGCGCTCGACCTCACCGAGGCGGGGGATTCCTGGCAGGTGGTGTCCGCACCGACGATCGTGCATCCCGAGCTGGGGGAGGGGCAGCACCTCGAGCTCAGCCGCACCCTCGCCGGGCGCGCCCCGATCACCGATGGCGCGGGCGCCGCGCTGTTCACCCCCACCGAGATCGTCAACGTCGGGATCGACCCCGGCCAGGTGACCGACCTGCCGTCGCTGGCCGCCGGCCTGTCGGCCGCCACCGGTATCGCCGCCGAGGAGATCGTCGCCGACGTGCAGGCCGCACCGGCCGGGCAGTTCGTGCCCGTCATCAGCCTCCGCCGACCGGACTTCGAGGCCATCCGCGCGCAGGTCTTCGACCTGCCCGGCGCCGTGTTCCCCACCGAGACCCGATCCCTGGCGCCCACCTCCCGCTTCGCCCTCGCGCTGCTGGGCCGGGTGGCACCCGCGACCGCGGAGGTCCTGGAGGAGACGGTGGACGACGACGGCGAGCCGCGGTACGCAGCCGGTGACGTGCTCGGCACCAGCGGTCTGCAGCGCGCCTTCCAGACCCAGCTGGCCGGCACGCCCGGGTTCAGCGTCTCGGTGGTCAGCGACGACGAGGCACTCGAGGACACCGGTGTGGTCGTCGGCTCGGTGGACCCCGTCCCGGGGACACCGGTGCAGACGCCCCTGGTGCCGGCGCTGCAGAACGCCGCGGACGCCGCCGTCGCCACCCAGCCACTGGCCACCCACCTGGTGGTCGTCCGCCCGGGCACCGGGGAGCTGCTGGCGGTGAGCTCCAACGCGGCGGCCAACCCGACGAACGCGCTGACCGGCCGGTTCCCGCCCGGCTCGAGCATGAAGACGGTGACGGCGACCGCGCTGCTGTCGGCCGGCACCGTGGCCCCGTCGTCCCCGGTGGCCTGCCCCGGCACCACCGTGGTCGACGGCCGGGAGTTCGAGAACGAGGACCAGTTCGACCTGGGCACCGTGCCCTTCACCGAGGCCTTCGCGCAGTCGTGCAACACGACCTTCATCCAGCAGGCCCTGACCCTGCCCGACGGCGCCCTGGCCGCCGCCGCCGCCTCCTACGGGGTCGGCAGCGACTGGCAGCTGCCGGTGGACGTATTCAGCGGCGAGGTACCCACCACGAGCACCGGCACCGCCAAGGCGGCCGACGCGATCGGCCAGGGGCAGGTGCTGATGAGCCCCGCGCAGCTCGCCCTCGTCGCCGCCGGGATCGCCAGCGGCACCCCGGCCGCACCGGTCGAGGTGCCGGGTGCACCGGTGGCAGGGCCGGCCCCGGCCGGTCCACCGGCCGCGGTGCTGGAGGGGCTGCGGCCGATGATGCGCCAGGTCGTGCTCTCCGGGACCGCCACGGGCCTGGCCGACCGCGGCGAGGTGTACGGCAAGACGGGCACCGCCGAGTTCGGCCCCGGCACCCCGCCGGACGCGCACGGCTGGTTCATGGGCTACCAGCTCGGCGGGCCGCAGGGCGACATCGCCTTCGCCGTGCTCGTCGAGGAGGGCCAGTCCAGCAGTGTCGCGGTGGACGTCGCCGACACCTTCCTCGGCGCCCTCTGACACCGCCCTGGCCCGTCCGATCGTGGCCGGAGCCCGCGAAGCGTGGGCCGGCCGGGGCCCTTCCAGGGGCTGCTGCTCAGGAGCCGGGGAGGCCGGGGAACGCCGTGGTGACCGGGGTCAGACCGGCCGCGGCGCGCCACGCGACGGCCCGTACCTCGGCATCGGCCAGCACGACCACCGCCCACGCGCGGGTGGACCGCTCGCCGGCCTGGTCCAGCACCCACGCCCACGCCGCGGCGACGCCGTCCTCGAGGGTGACCGCCAGCGCGGCGGCGTCGACCGGTGACAGCACCGGGAACGGCAGGGCGTACGCCGCCTCGGCGGGCACCGGGTCCACGCCCCGGGCGTCCAGCAGCCCGGCCACCTCGTCGCGGACGTCGCGGTGGGCGGCCAGCGCGACGTCGGCCGGCTCGCGGTCGGTTCCCGGCAGCGCGGCGCCGACGACGCCGTAGCCCCACACCGCCACGTGGGCGGCGGCGAGCGCGTCCTGCAGGGCTGCCTCCTCGGGGCCGACCGCGGTGCGCCCGGAGGTCGGCGTGCTCTCGCCGTCAGCCACGAGCGGCGCTCCTCCCAGGTCGTCGCGTGTTCATGCCAGCCGCCCCTCCGCCCCGCGCAGACCGGCGGCGATGCTGCCGAGCAGCGCCGCCCGGGCGCCGGTGAAGTCCGGGCAGGCCGCCGCGTGCGCGGCGGCCGCCCGGCCCACCTCGGCGCGCAGCAGGGCCCGGACCCCGGCCGGGTCGCCCGGCGCCGAGGAGGGTCCTGCGGTCGGGTCCGCCGCCGCCCCCGGTGCGGCCGCCACCAGCCGCTCGAGCTGCGCCCGGGCCTGGGCGGCCAGCACGGCGACCTCCGTGGCCACCTCGGCGGAGCCGGCCGAGGCGCGGTCGTAGGCCGCCACCAGTGCCGCCTGCACCGCCACCTGCTCGGCGAGCCGGTCGACCTGGGCGGGGGTGACCGCGTCGGCGGTGTCGCCGTCCGACGACGTGCAGCCCGCGGCCACCGCCGCCGTCCCCGCCACGGCGGCGGCCAGCAGCGCGCGCCGGGAGAAGGCGCCCGCCGGGACGGCACCGGGGGAGGAGTCGGACATCGCCGCCCATCCTCGCAGTCCTCGGCGGCCCGTCCCCGCAACGTCCCCGCAACGACCCGGCGACGACCCGGTGACGACCGGTGTCGGCGCGGTGCCGCCGGGTCCGGCAGGGTGCGGCCCGTGCGCCCGGTCGACTCGCGCGGGGAGCGGTAGCCTGACGGTTCCTGCGCAGCATGCCGCCGGCCCGTCGACCGGAGCCGGCAGACCGCCGGGTCGCTCCGGCCTCCCGTGCCGGTCCGGGCGACCAGACTGCACAGCAACGCGCACAGCGAGGAGGCAGCCCGTGTCCAGCCGAGGACCATCCGCCGCCGACCGCACCACCGACCGGCTCACTGCCGCGGTCGAGCCGGTGGTCACCGCCGCCGGGTACGACCTCGAGGAGCTGGTCGTCCGCGCGGCCGGCCAGCGCTCGGTGGTCCGGGTCGTCATCGACCGGGACGAGGGCACCAGCCTCGACGACGTCGCCGAGGTCAGCCGGGCGGTCTCCGAGGTGCTCGACGCCGACGAGCAGGACGCCGGCCGGGCGCCCTTCGTGCTGGAGGTCACCAGCCCCGGGGTGGACCGCCCGCTGACGGCGCCCCGCCACTGGCGGCGCAACGCCGGCCGCCTGGTCACCGTGGAGGTCGGGCCCGAGACGGCCCGCGAGCAGGTGACCTCGCGGCTGCTGCGGGTCACCGACGACGGCGTCGTCCTCGCGGTGGAGAAGGGTGGCACGAAGAAGGGTCAGGTGCGCCGCACCGTCGGCGAGCGCGCCGTGCCCTGGGCAGAGCTGGGTGAGGGCCGGGTGCAGGTGGAGTTCAGCCGCCCGGCCGGGCACCGGGATGCCGGCCTGGTCGTCACCGGGCCCGCCGACGACGAGCCGGACGACGACACCGGCGAGGACGAGATCCACCCAGACGAGATCGACACAGACGAGATCGACGAGCTGGACGAGGTGGCGCTGGACCAGCGCCACCCGACCGGGTCCGGAGGAGAGCAGTGAACATCGACGTGACCGCACTGAAGGCGGTCGAGCGGGAGAAGGGCATCCCCGCGGACACCGTGCTCCAGGCGATCGAGACCGCCCTGGTGACCGCCTACCGGCACGCCGAGGGGGCCGCCAAGCACGTGCGCGTGCACGTGGACCGCAAGAGCGGTGAGGTCGCCGTGCTGGCCCAGGAGCTCGGCCCCGACGGCGAGGTCGTGCACGAATGGGACGACACCCCCCGCGACTTCGGCCGGATCGCGGCCAGCACCGCCAAGCAGGTCATCATCCAGCGGCTGCGGGACGCCGAGCACGAGCAGACCTTCGGCGAGTACGCCGGTAAGGAGGGCGACATCGTCAGCGGCATCGTGCAGGCGCACGACCGCCGCAACATCCAGGGCATGGTGCTGGTCGACATCGGCAAGGTGGAGGCGAACCTGCCGCCGACCGAGCAGGTCCCCGGCGAGGACTACAAGCACGGCAGCCGGATCAAGGCCTACGTGGTCTCGGTGGCGCGCACGTTCCGTGGACCCCAGGTCACCTTGTCCCGGACGCACCCGAACCTGGTGCGCAAGCTGTTCGCGCTGGAGGCGCCCGAGGTCGCCGACGGCAGCGTGGAGATCATGGCCGTGGCCCGCGAGGCGGGACACCGGTCGAAGATCGCCGTCCGCACCTCGGTGCCCGGGCTCAACGCCAAGGGCGCCTGCATCGGGCCGATGGGCCAGCGGGTGCGCAACGTGATGAGCGACCTGCACGGCGAGAAGATCGACATCGTCGACTGGTCGGACGACGACGCCTCGTTCGTCGCCTCGGCGCTCTCCCCGGCCCGGGTGACCAGCGCCCGGGTGGTCGACCCCGCCGCCCGGGCCGTGCAGGTCGTCGTGCCCGACTACCAGCTCTCCCTCGCCATCGGCAAGGAGGGGCAGAACGCCCGGCTGGCGGCCCGGCTCACCGGCTGCCGGATCGACATCCGCAGCGATGCGCAGCCCGATGGCGCCGAGGGCCCGGCGTCGCCGGGTGTCGGGCGGGCGCCGCTGCGTTCCGGCGCGCGGCCGCCCGGCCGCGTCCCGTCGGGCGGTGCGCGACCGCCTGCGCGGCGCGCGGAACATCCCGGCTCGACGGCGCGCTAGACTTCACGATGGCCGACCCGTCGACCCCGGTCCGCACCTGTGTGGGGTGCCGGGGACGCGCTCCGGTCACCGAACTGCTGCGGGTCGTCGTGCGGAACTCCGGGTTGACCCCGGATCCCGGGCGGCGGCTCCCCGGTCGGGGTGCGTCACTGCACCCCACCGCGGAGTGCCTGCGCGCAGCGGTCCGGCGGCGGGCCTTCCCGCGCGCGCTGCGGTGCAGCACGCCGCTGGAGACCGGTCCGCTGGAGGAGCACGTCGCGCAACAGGTCACCCGACCGGTTGCCGGGGTGCACCCCGGCGGGCGCACCATGGCAGGACCACCGACGGACCGGCACCCGGCCGGTCCGCACGTCGAGAGCAGGACGTCCTCGGATGAGCCACCTGTGAAGTCGTCACGATGACCATGTACCACTGACTTAGGGGTCGAGCGGGCCAGCCGCCGGCCTCACCAAGAGGAGACCCGTGCCAGGCAAGGCCCGCGTACACGAGCTCGCGAAAGAGCTCGGTATCGACAGCAAGACAGTGCTCGCCAAGCTCAAGGAGCAGGGCGAGTTCGTGAAGTCCGCCTCGTCCACCGTCGAGGCCCCCGTGGCCCGGCGGCTGCGTGAGGCGTACTCCGGCTCCGGTGGTGGGGGCAACGGCGCGTCCGGCCCCCGACCCGGCCCCCGTCCGTCCGCGCCGGCGCCGCAGCCCGCGGCCCCCACGCCCGCCCCGGTCGCCTCGGCGCCGGTTGCGCCCAGCCCGGCTCCGCAGGCGCCGGCGGCGCCGGTCGCACCCCCGGTGCAGCAGTCCCCGGCGGCGTCCGCCCCGGTGGCTCCGGCACCCGGCCCGCGGCCCGGGCCGCGTCCCGCTCCGCAGCAGCCTGCTGCGCAGCAGCCGACCGCTCCGGCGCAGCAGCCGCCCGCTCCGGCCCAGCAGCCCCCGGCGGCTCCGCCGCAGCAGCCCCCGGCGGCTCCGCCGCAGGGTGCCCGTCCGGCCGCACCGACCCCCGGTGCGGCGCGTCCCGCCGCGGCCGGCCCGCGGCCCGGCCCTCGTCCGGCGCCGCGTCCGGGCAACAACCCCTTCAGCAGCGCACCCCGCCCGGCCGCGCCCGGTCGTCCGGCTGCGCCCGGTGCCGGTGCTCCCGGCCAGGGCGTACCCGGTCAGGGTGCACCGGGGCAGGGCGGTCCCCGTCCCGCTCCGGGTGCCGGCGGCCCGCGTCCCGGTCCCGGCGGGCCGCGCCCCTCGGCCGGTCCCGGCGGTCCCCGTCCGGCGGCCGGTCCCGGTGGGCCGCGTCCCAACCCGGGCATGATGCCGCAGCGCCCGAGCCCGGGCATGATGCCCGGACGCCCGTCCGGCCCCGGCGGTCGCCCCGGTGGCGCCCCGGCCGGTCGTGGCCGCCCCGGTGGCCCCGGTGGCCCCGGTGGCGGTGGCGGTTTCCGTCCCGGCGGCGGCGCCGGCGGCCCCGGTGGTGGCGGCGGCGCCCCGGCCGGTGGTTTCCGGCCCGGTGGCGGCGGCGGTGGCCGTGGTCGCGGCCGTGGTGGCTCGGGTGCCGGAACCGCGGGCGCCTTCGGGCGGCCCGGTGGTCGCGGTCCGGTCCGCGGGCGCAAGAGCAAGAAGCAGCGGCGTCAGGAGTTCGACTCCATGGCGGCGCCCTCCATGGGCGGCGTCCAGCTGCCCCGGGGCAACGGGCAGACCGTCCGGCTTCCCCGTGGCGCCTCGCTGACCGACCTGGCCGAGCGGATCAACGCCCAGCCGGCCGCGCTGGTCACCGCCCTGTTCCACCTGGGCGAGATGGTCACCGCGACGCAGTCGGTCAACGACGACACGTTGCAGCTCCTCGGCTCCGAGATCGGCTGGGTCATCCAGGTCGTCAGCCCGGAGGACGAGGATCGCGAGCTGCTCGAGACGTTCGATCTCACCTTCGGTGACGAGGAGGGCGAGGAAGGCGACTGGGACATCCGTCCGCCGGTCGTGACCGTCATGGGTCACGTCGACCACGGAAAGACCAAGCTGCTGGACGCGCTGCGCCACACGAACGTGGTCTCGAAGGAGGCCGGCGGCATCACCCAGCACATCGGCGCCTACCAGATCGTCACCGAGCTGGAGCACAACGAGCGGCCGATCACCTTCATCGACACCCCGGGTCACGAGTCGTTCACCGCAATGCGTGCCCGCGGGGCGAAGGTCACCGACATCGTGGTGCTCGTGGTCGCCGCCGACGACGGCGTCATGCCGCAGACGGTCGAGGCGCTCAACCACGCCCAGGCCGCCGAGGTGCCGATCGTGGTCGCGGTCAACAAGATCGACAAGGAGGGGGCCAACCCCGCCAAGATCCGTCAGCAGCTCACCGAGTACGGCCTGGTGGCCGAGGAGTACGGCGGCGACACGATGTTCGTCGACGTCTCCGCCACCACCCGGCAGGGCCTCGACGAGCTCACGACGGCGATCCTGCTGACCGCGGACGCCTCCCTGGACCTGCGCGCCAACACCGAGCAGGACCCCCAGGGTGTGGTCATCGAGGGCAAGCTGGACAAGGGCCGGGGCCCGGTGGCGACCGTGCTGGTCCAGCGCGGCACCCTGCGCCAGGGCGACTCGATCGTGGCCGGTGACGCCTACGGGCGCGTCCGGTCGCTGCTCGACGAGCACGGCACCAAGCTCAAGGAGGCCCTGCCGTCGCGGCCGGTGCAGGTCGTCGGCCTGACCTCCGTGCCGCGGGCCGGTGACACGTTCCTCGTCGTCGACGAGGACCGCGTCGCCCGGCAGATCGCCGACCGCCGCCAGGCCCGCATCCGCAACGCGCAGAACGCCTCCATGCGCAAGCGGATCAGCCTGGAGGACCTCGACGCGGCGCTCCGCGAGACCCGTCAGCTCAACCTGATCATCAAGGGTGACAACTCGGGCACCGTCGAGGCGCTCGAAGAGGCGCTGATGAAGATCGAGGTGAGCGACGACATCTCGCTGCGGGTCATCCACCGCGGCGTCGGTGGCATCACCAAGAGCGACATCGACCTCGCGCTGGCCGACGACGTCATCGTCCTGGGCTTCAACGTCCGGGCCGAAGGGCAGGCCACCGAGCTGGCCAACCGCGAGGGGGTGGACGTCCGGTACTACACGGTCATCTACCAGGCCATCGAGGAGATCGAGGCCGCGCTCAAGGGGATGCTCAAGCCCGTCTACGAGGAGGTCCAGCTCGGCACGGCGGAGGTCCGCGAGGTCTTCCGGGTGCCCAAGATCGGCAACGTCGCCGGTTCGCTGGTCCGCAGCGGGACGATCGTGCGCAACTCCAAGGCGCGCCTGGTCCGCGACGGCGCCGTGGTCGCCGACAACCTGTCGGTCGACTCGCTGCGCCGCTTCAAGGACGACGCGACCGAGGTCCGCGAGGGCTACGAGTGCGGCATCGGCCTCGGGTCGTTCAACGACATCAAGGTCGACGACGTGATCCAGACGTTCGAGCTGCGCGAGAAGCCGCGAGAGTAGAAGGACCCCTTCGCCCCCCACTGCTCGCGAGCTCGCAGCGGGCCCCTGCGAAGGGGCCCGCTCCGGGTGCGAGTGGTGGGGCGGCGAGGATGTTCCAGCACGACGTCCCCAGCGGCAGGTCGGAGGGAGCCGGATGTTCACCGGCACGCTCAGCGCCGATCTGCTGCTGGGCGACGTCCACTCGCTCAAGGCAAAGCGCGCCGTGGTCCGGCCGATCCTGGCCGACCTGCGGCGCCGCTACGCCGTCGCCGCCGCGGAGGTGGAGGGCAACGACCTGCACCGCCGCGTGCAGGTCGGCGTGGCGACGGTGGCCGGCGATGCGGGGCAGGCGACCGAGGTCCTCGACGCCTGCGAGCGGTTGCTGGCCGAGCGGCCGGAGGTGACGCTGCTGTCGACCCACCGGCAGCTCGTGTCCGACTCCGACGAATGAGGAAGGACCCCCTCGCCCTCCCACCGCTCGCAAGCTCGCGGAGGGCCCCTGCGAGGGGGCCGTGTGTAGCTGGCCGGGGCCCTGGACCAGGGCCCCGGCCGGTGCCGTCCATCCCGCGCCGGCGCCCCACCGGACGCCCGCGCCGAGCACAGGAGGACCGACCGATGGCCGACCCGGCACGGGCACGCCGACTGGCGGTGCGCATCCGCCAGATCGTCTCCGCCACCATCGAGATGCAGATCAAGGACCCGCGGCTGGGCATGGTGACCATCACCGACGCCCGGGTGACCAGCGACCTGCGTGAGGCCACGGTCTTCTACACCGTCTACGGCGACGAGACCGAGGTCGCCGACTCCGCCCGCGCCCTGGCCAGTGCCACCGGCGTCCTCCGGTCCACGGTGGGCAAGCAGACCGGCATCAAGTTCGTCCCGACGCTCGCCTTCGTCGCCGACATCGTCCCGGACACCGCCCGGGAGCTGGAGATCGCGTTGGAGCGGGTCCGGCACGCCGATGCAGAGCTGGCCCGGGCCCGGGAGGGCGCCCAGTACGCCGGCGACGCCGACCCGTACCGCCATCCGGTCGAGGCCGACGACACCGACGACACCGACGAGACCGCCGCCGACGACGACCTCCGGGGCGCCGACCCGGCGCCCACCTCCGAGCGGGACGGCCTCGACCGCGACGTCCTGTCCGGGGACGGGCTCCCCACGTCCACGCAGGCCGAGCCCACCAGGAGCACCCCATGACCGAGGCCGTCGACCCGGACCCGTACGACCGTGCCGCCTCCGCCGAGGGCGCCGCCTTCGGCGGCCGGTCGGCTCCCGATCCGGCCGGGGACCCCACCATGGGTGGTAGACGCGGGCAGATCGGCGAGACCGGCAGCATCGCCGAGGACGAGCCCGACGACGGCGGCCCGGCCATCCCGGTCGGTGGCGGCCAGGTGACCGAGGAGTCCGACGCCTCCCCGGTGGCCGACCCCGGCCCCGGCACCTGACCGCGGTGACCACCGTCACCGGGGCCTCCCTGACCACCGCGATCGAGCTCCTCGACACGGCCGCGTCCGCGGGGGCGACCGTGGTGCTGTCCGGCCACGTGCAGCCCGACGCCGACGCCCTCGGCAGCACCCTCGCGCTGGCCGAGGGGCTCCGTCGGCGGGGAGCCCGCGTGGTGGCGACCTTCCCGGCGCCGTTCGTGCTCCCCGAGTCGCTGAGCTGGCTGCCCGGCGCCGGCGCCCTCGTGCCCTCGGACCAGATCCCGACGGCGCCCGAGGTCTTCGTCAGCCTCGACGCCTCCTCGACCGGTCGGTTGGGCGACCTCGCCGGGCTCCTCCACTCCGCCGGCACGTCCCTCGTCGTCGACCACCACGCCAGCAACCCGGGGTTCGGCACCGTCCGGCTCGTCGACCCCGGCGCCGCGGCCACCGTCGTGCTGGTGGCCGAACTGCTCGACGGACTCGGCGTCGCGTGGGACGACGACCTCGCCACCTGCCTGTACGCCGGCCTGGCCGCCGACACCGGCTCCTTCCGCTTCGGCAACACCGCGCCGGGCACGCACGAGCTCGCCGCCCGGCTGCTGGGCACGGGCATCGACCACGCCACGATCAGCCAGCGGCTGTTCGACACCGCCCCGTTCGGCCGGCTGCCGCTGCTGTCCCTGGTTGCCGGCCGGGCGTGCCTCGAGACCGAGGTCGGCGCCGGGCTCGTCTGGACCTGGGCCACCGTCGCGGAGGCGCGGGACCACGGTCTGGCCGGCGACCAGCTCGAGGCGCTCGTCGACGTGATCCGCGCCACCCGGGAGGCCGACGTCGCGTGCGTCCTCAAGGGGCAGGACGACGGCAGCTGGGTGGTGTCCCTCCGTTCCCGGGGAGCCACCGACGTCTCGCACGTCGCGATCGAGCTCGGCGGCGGTGGGCACCGTCAGGCCGCCGGCTACACCTCCCGGCTGGACCTTCCCGGCACCATCGCCGCCCTGCGGGGCATGCTCGCGACGGGGTCCTCGAACTGAGCCCGCCAATCAGCGAGCCTGCGAGCTCGGCGGCTCCGGTGCGAGGCCCGGAGGGTCTCCGCCGGGAACGACGGCAACGGCTCATCGGAAATCGGTGATGGCTCGTGGCCGCGGTGCGGCCCGAAGGGTCGCGATCAGCTCAGCTCCGTCGATCCCGGCGCTGGCCGCGCCGGCGTTGGTCGTCCTCGCGGCCGAGCCGCTGTACCTGCTCGTCGACACCGCCGTCATCGGCAACCTCGGCACCGTGTCGCTCGGCGGGCTCGCGATCGGTGGCGGACTGCTGGCGTACGCCGCGGCGCTGCTGAACTTCCTCGCCTACGGCACGACCGCACGGGCCGCCCGCCGGTCCGGAGCCGGTGACCGCGCCGGCGCGGTCGCCGAGGGCGTCCAGGCCACCTGGCTGGCCCTCGGTCTCGGCGTGCTCCTGGCGCTGGTGTTCCAGGTGCTGGCCGGCCCGCTGACCCGGCTGCTGGCCGGCGGGGCCGGCCCCGTCGCCGACGCCGCCGAGCAGTGGCTGCGAGTCGCCAGCCTCGGGCTGCCCCTCCTGCTGCTCGCCCTGGCCGGCAACGGCTGGCTGCGCGGGGTGCAGGAGCTCCACCGCCCGGTCCGGTACGTGCTGGCCGGCAGCCTGGTCAGCCTGGTGCTGTGCCCGCTGCTCGTGTACCCGGCCGGGCTGGGCCTGGTCGGCTCCGCGGTGGCCAACGTCATCGGCCAGGCGGTGTCCGCGACCTCCTTCGGGCTCGCCCTCGGCCGGGAGCTCCGCCGGCTCGGCATCGACTGGCGGCCCCGGGCCTCGGCGCTGCGGGCCCACCTGGTGCTGGGCCGCGACCTGCTGGTGCGGGCGGCGGTGCTGCAGTTCGCCTTCGCCGCGGCCGCCGCCGTGGTGGCCCGCTCCGGCGCCGCCCCGCTGGGCGCCCACCAGATCGCGCTGCAACTGTGGCTGTTCCTCGCGCTCGTGCTCGACGCCTACGCCATCGCCGCGCAGACCCTGGTCGGCCACGCGCTGGGCGCCGGCCGCCCCGGCGATGCCCGCCGCACCGCCCGCCGGGTCACTCTGTGGGGCCTGGGCACCGGGGTCGTGGTCGCCCTCGCGCTGCTGGCCCTGCGGCCGCTGCTGCCGCCGCTGTTCACCGACGACCCCGCCGTCCTCGCCCAGGCCGCCGTCGTCTGGTGGTTCCTCGCGCTCATGCAGCCGCTGGCCGGGGTCGTGTTCGCGCTGGACGGCGTGCTCATGGGCGCCGGCGACGTCGCCTACCTGCGCACCGTCACCCTCGGCGCGGCCCTGCTGGGTTTCGTGCCGCTGTCGCTGCTGTCCGGCTGGCTCGACTGGGGCCTGGCCGGGGTGTGGACCGGGCTGACCCTGTTCATCGTGCTGCGGCTGGTCGCGGTGGGCGTCCGGGTGGCGGGGGACCGCTGGCTGAGCGCACCTGGGACGGTGGGCACGTGAGCGAGCCCGCGAGCGAACGGAGGAGCACAGCAGCCCGGCGAAGCCGGCCGACGAGCGCCAGCGAGGAGGACGGGTGAGCGAGCCCGCGAGCGAACCGAGGAGCACAGCAGCCCGGCGGAGCCGGCCGACGAGCGCCAGCGAGGAGGACGGGTGAGCGAGCCCGCGAGCGAACGGAGGAGCACAGCAGCCCGGCGAAGCCGGCCGACGAGCGCCAGCGAGGAGGACGGGTGAGCGAGCCCGCGAGCGAACCGAGGAGCACAGCAGCCCGGCGAAGCCGGCCGGCGAACGCTGGCGAGGACGGGAGGTGAGTCCGAAGAAGCCCGACGCCGACGTCCCGCCGTCCCTGCTCCTGGTCGACAAGCCCGGCGGCATGACGTCCCACGACGTCGTCGCCCGCGCGCGCCGGGTCCTCTCGGTCCGCAAGGTGGGGCACGCCGGCACGCTCGATCCGATGGCGACCGGGCTGCTGGTCCTCGGCGTCGGCGCGGCCACCCGGCTGCTCGGCCACCTCAGCGGTTCGGACAAGACCTACGACGCCACCGTCCGGCTCGGCCGGACCACCGTCACCGACGACCAGGAGGGTGAGGTCACCGGCACCACCTCGGCGGCCGGGGTGACCGACGACGACGTCCGCGCGGCGCTGGCCGGTCAGGTGGGCGCGCTGCAGCAGGTGCCGTCCTCGGTCAGCGCGGTCAAGGTCGACGGCCGCCGTTCCTACGACCGGGTGCGCGCGGGTGAGGAGTTCGAGCTCGCTGCCCGCTCGGTCACCGTGCACCGGATCGACGTGCACCGGGTGCGGCGCGCTACGCCCGACCTGGTCGACGTCGACGTCACCGTCTGCTGCAGTACCGGCACCTACATCCGGGCGATCGCCCGCGACGTCGGTGCGGCCCTCGGCGTCGGCGGCCACCTGACCGCGCTGCGCCGGACCTCCTCCGGGCCGTTCGCCACCGACGACGCCCGGCCGGTCGAGGAGGCCGCGGCCGCCCTGGCCGGCCCGGGTGCCGGCCCGGGCGTGCTGTCGCTCACCGAGGCGGCCCGCCGGGTGTTCCCGGCCCGCGAGCTGTCCGCGGAGGAGGCGGTCGCGCTGGGCCACGGCCAGCGGGTGCCGGCGACCGGCGCGGCCGGCCTGCACGCCGCCGTCGGCCCCGGGGAGCGGCTGGTCGCCCTGATCGAGGACAGCGGTCGGATCGCCCGGGTGGCGGTCGGCTTCCCGCCCGGGAGCGCGGGGTGACACCGTGGACCGCATGACGGCCCTGGACGACCGGCTCGCCGCGCTGCACGCCGACCTCGTCGCCCTCCCGGGCGTGCTGGTCGCCTTCTCCGGAGGAGTCGACTCCGGTGTCGTGCTGGCCGCGGCGGTGCGCGCCCTCGGCGCCGGACGGGTGGTGGCCGCCACGGCGCTGTCGCCCAGCCTGCCGGCTGCCGAGCGGACCGCCGCCGCCGGGTTCGCCCGGTCCCTCGGTGTGCGGCACGAGCAGCCGCGCACCGACGAGCTGTCCCGCGAGGGCTACGTGGCCAACGCCGGCGACCGCTGCTTCTTCTGCAAGGCCGAGCTGGTCGACGTGCTGACCCCGATCGCCGCCCGGCTCGGCATCGCCGACGTCGTGACCGGGACCAACGCCGACGACGTGCGGGCCGGCTTCCGCCCCGGCATCCGCGCCGCCACCGAGCGCGGCGCATGGGCGCCCCTGGCCCGCGCCGGCCTGACCAAGGACGACGTCCGCGCCGCCGCCCACCGCTGGGAGCTGCCGCTGGCCGACAAGCCGGCCGCCGCCTGCCTGGCCAGCCGGATCGCCTATGGCGTGCCGGTCTCGGCCGAGCGGCTGGCCCGGGTGGAGACGGCGGAAACCGCGCTGCGCGGCGCGCTGGCCGCCGCCGGGCTGACCGCGCGCGACCTCCGGGTGCGCGATCTCGGCGCCGTGCGCGGACGGGACACGGCCCGGGTGGAGGTCGACGCCGTGCTGGTGGCCGAGCTGGCGGGCCGGCCGGAGGTGCTGGCCCGGGTCCGCGACGCCGCCGGCTTCGACCTCGTGGAGCTGGACCCCCGCGGCTTCCGCTCCGGATCGATGAACGAGCTCCTGCCCGACCCGGTCCGCTACCGCTGATCCCGGGGCCGGTCGCCGTGCCGCAGCGTGTGCACGATCCGCGCCGCGGCCACACCGGCGCCGAAGCCGTTGTCGATGTTGACCACCAGCACGCCCGGCGCGCAGGCGGTGAGCATGGTCAGCAGCGCGGCCAGGCCGTCGAACGCCGCGCCGTACCCGACCGAGGTGGGGACGGCGACCACCAGCCGGTCGGTGAGGCCGGCGACCACGCTCGGCAGCGCCCCGTCCATCCCGGCGACCACCACCACGGCATCGCAGGCGGCGAGGTCGTCGGCGACGGCCAGCACCCGGTGCACCCCGGCCACCCCGACGTCGTCCACCCGGGCGCAGCCCACGCCGCTGGCGGCCAGCGTGGCCGCCACCTCCGCCGCCACCGGGCCGTCGGAGGTGCCGGCGGTGAGCACCAGCACCCGGCCGACCGGTGCCGGCAGTTCGCCGACCCACGCGATCCGGGCTGCCTCGTCGACCCCCGCCTCGGGCCAGCGGGCGCGCACCGCGGCGGCCGTGGGTGCGTCGACGCGGGTCGCCCAGGCAAAGGCCCCACCACCCGGCCCCGCCCCGGCGTCGAGCAACCCGGCCAGGCAGGTGACCGTCTGCTCGGGGGTCTTGCCCGCGGCGTAGACGACCTCCGGGGTGCCGGTGCGGGCCGCCCGGTCGACATCCAGCCGGGCGATGCCGACGTCGGCGGTGCGGCGCAGTTCGGTCACCGGTCCAGTCTCCCGCACCTGGCGTGTCACACCGGCCGCGGCTGGGCAGGATGCCTGCCATGAGCGTCGTGAAGATCAACGTCGTGACCATGCCGGAGGACAAGCGGGCCCGCTTCGAGGAGCGGTTCAAGGGCCGCGCCGGGGCCGTGGAGAGCACCCCGGGGTTCGAGTGGTTCGAGCTGCTGCGCCCGGTCGAGGGCACCGACTCCTACCTTGTCTACACGAGGTGGAGCAGCGAGGAGGCCTACGACTCCTGGCAGTCCAGCCAGGAGTTCGACCGGGCGCACGACGGGGGCGGCGACACGCTCGCCCCGGCGGCCGAGCGTTCGCAGAACCACCTGTGGAGCTACGAGGTCATCGAGTCGGCCGGCCCGCAGGGCGCGAAGGGGTGAGGACCCGCGCCCGCGCCCGGGGTGCCCGCCCGGGCGCGGGCTAGGGTGGCCGGGCGGCCCGGCAACCGTCGGGCGCCGCGCCAGCACGAGCACCAGCAGGTGGGAGCCATGACCGACACGCTCGCCGACAGCCGTACGTCCCCGCGGGAGTTCTCCGAGGGTGTACCGCTGGTCGTGGAGGACATGGCCCGCCGCCCGGTCACCGAGCGCGCCCAGGTGCTGGAGGACCCGGGCTTCGGCCGGTACTTCACCGACTCGATGTTCATCGCCCGCCACCGCGCGGGGCAGGGCTGGTGCGATGCCCGGTTGGCCGCCTACGCTCCGCTGCAGCTGGACCCCAGCGCCGCGGCCCTGCACTACGCCCAGTCGATCTTCGAGGGGCTCAAGGCCTACGCCCAGCCCGACGGCACGGTGGCCACCTTCCGGCCGGAGTCGAACGCCGCCCGGTTCGCCCGGGGCGCGGCCCGGCTGGCGATGCCCCCGGTGCCCGAAGAGTCGTTCATCGCCGCCGTCGACGCCCTCGTGGACGCCGACCGTGACTGGGTGCCCACCGGACCAGACCAGACGCTGTACATCCGGCCGTACATGCTGGCCACCGAGCCGTTCCTGGGCGTCCGGCCGGCTCACGAGTACCTGTTCATCGTGATCGCCAGCCCCGCCGGCGCGTACTTCCCGCGTGGGGTGCACCCGGTCTCGGTCTACCTGTCCGAGGACTACATCCGGGCCGCGCCCGGTGGCACCGGCGACGTCAAGTGCGCCGGCAACTACGCCGCCAGCCTGCTGGCCCAGGAGCAGGCGATCGCCGCGGGCTGCGACCAGGTGGTCTGGCTGGACGCGGTGGAGAAGCGCTACGTCGAGGAGATGGGCGGGATGAACCTGTTCTTCGTCCTCGGCTCCGGCGAGGACGCCGAGCTGGTCACCCCCGAGCTCACCGGCACGTTGCTGCCCGGCATCACCCGCGAGTCGCTGATCACCGTGGCCCGCGAGCTGGGGCACCCGGTCACCGAGCGGCGGATCAGCGTCGACGAGTGGCGGTCCGGCGTGGCCGACGGCTCGATCACCGAGACCTTCGCCTGCGGCACGGCCGCGGTCATCACCCCCGTCGGGGCGGTGAAGGCCCGCACCGGCGACTTCGCCATCGGGAACGGCGAGCCCGGGCCGCTCACCATGCAGCTCCGCGCCCACCTGCTCGACGTCCAGCACGGCCGGCTGCCCGACACCCACGGCTGGCTGCACCGCGTCGCGCCCGACTCCTGACCCGGGTGGGTGGGACGAGCCGCGAGCCGGGGGAGGGGAGCGGCGTGCTGCGCTGGCGCGGCCTGGAGGCGACACCGGCCGAACTCGGCCGCACGGTGGTCACCGTGGGGATGTACGACGGCGTGCACCGCGGGCACCAGCACCTGATCGGCACCGCCGTGGCCCGGGCGCGTGCGCTGGGCCGTCCCTCGCTGCTGCTCACCTTCGACCCGCACCCGGCCGAGGTGGTCCGGCCCGGCTCGCACCCGGCGATCCTCACCTCCGCCGACCGCAAGGCGGAGCTGGTGGCCCGGCTCGGCGTCGATGCGATGTGCGTGCTGCCGTTCACCCCCGAGTTCAGCCGGCTCTCCCCGGAGGGGTTCACCCACACCGTGCTCGTCGAGCACCTGCACGCCGCGCAGGTCGTCGTCGGGCGGAACTTCACCTACGGGCACAAGGCCACCGGCACCGTCGAGTCGCTGGCCGCCGAGGGCCGGCGGTTCGGCTTCGCGGTGGAAGGGGTCGACCTGACCAGCGTGGGGCAGGCTCCCGACCTGGTGGGCGACGGGGAGGTCACCATCTCCTCGACCTACATCCGCGCCTGTGTCGCGGCCGGTGACATGGCCTCGGCGGCGATGGCGCTGGGCCGGCCGCACCGCGTCGACGGCGTCGTGGTGCGCGGCGACCGCCGGGGCCGCGAGCTGGGGTACCCCACGGCCAACGTGGAGAGCCCGCCGTACACCGCCGTCCCGGCCGACGGCGTCTACGCCGGCGCGCTCGTGCTGCGCGACCACACCACCGGCGCCAGCCGGAGCAGCCACCCGGCGGCGATCTCGGTGGGCAGCAACCCCACCTTCGCGGGCAGCCGGCGCACCGTGGAGGCGCACCTGCTCGACTTCTCCGGCGATCTCTACGGCGAGCACGTCGGGGTGGAGTTCGCCGTCCGGCTGCGCGGGATGGCCGCCTTCCCGGGAGTTCCCGAACTGCTCGAGGCGATGGCCCGGGACGTGCAGGACACCCGGGCGGCCCTCGGTCTCTGACACTGCGACCCTCTCGGGTCGCAACGCGACCAGGTGCCGTCCCCTCCCGGGCTGAGCCGCTGCGTCGCGCCTGCGCGGAGGCCTCCGGCCCCCACTCGGCACGACAGGGCGTTGACCGGGCCGTGTAACCTCGCTCGTGGCGTCGGGTGACCGACGTGTGTGCATGCTGCCCCCGTGACACAGACCGGGGGCCACACGTGACCTGCCCTGGAGGCAACACATGGCGCTTGAAAGCGCGACGAAGAAGCAGATCATGACCGAGTACGCGACGGTCGAGGGCGACACCGGTTCGCCGGAGGTGCAGGTCGCGATGCTGACCCGACGGATCAGTGACCTGACCGAGCACCTCAAGCTGCACAAGCACGACCACCACAGCCGGCGGGGCCTGCTCCTGCTGGTCGGCCGCCGCAGGCGGCTGCTGAACTACCTGGCGAAGACCGACATCAACCGGTACCGCTCGCTCATCGAGCGGCTCGGCTTGCGCCGCTAGCACTCCGAGGGGACCGCTCCGGTACGCCGGGACGGTCCCCTCTCTCGTGCGGCAACCCGCCGCACGGGCCCACCGGCCAGGGATTCCGGCCACCCGCGAGGGCCGGTCCTCGGTAGTGGCCCCCGGGACGCACCCGCGCACGAGCGCGGACAGCGCGTCCCCGAGGGCTTCGATCGAAGACCGGTCGCCCCGGACGCCGCCGGCCTCCCAGCCGCGAAGAGGACGTCGCCGCATGCGACGTAGGAAGAGGACACGATGTCCGCACCCACCACGGATCCGATCGACTTCGACGCCGAGGACGGCGTCTTCACCGCCACCGCGGTGATCGACAACGGCGCACTCGGTGCCCGCACGGTCACCTTCGAGACCGGTCGCCTGGCCAAGCAGGCCGCCGGCTCCGTCGTCGCCACCATGGGCGACACCACGCTGCTGTCGGCCACCACCGCCGGTCGCCAGCCCAAGGAGCAGTTCGACTTCTTCCCCCTGACGGTCGACGTCGAGGAGCGGATGTACGCGATCGGGAAGATCCCCGGCTCGTTCTTCCGCCGCGAGGGCCGCCCCTCCGAGGACGCGATCCTCACCTGCCGGCTGATCGACCGCCCGCTGCGCCCGACCTTCGCCAAGGGTCTGCGCAACGAGGTCCAGGTCGTCATCACCGTGCTGTCGCTGGACCCCGACCACGTCTACGACGTGCTCGCGATCAACGCCGCATCCGCGTCCACCCAGCTCTCCGGCCTGCCGTTCTCCGGCCCGGTCGGTGGCACCCGGGTGGCGCTGGTCAACGGCCAGTGGATCGGCTTCCCGACCCACGCCGAGCTCGAGGACGCCGTCTTCGACATGGTCGTGGCCGGCCGGGTCCTGCCCGACGGTGACGTCGCGATCATGATGGTCGAGGCCGAGGCCACCGAGAAGACGATCGCCCTGGTCGCCGGCGGTGCCCCCGCGCCGACCGAGGAGGTCGTGGCCCAGGGCCTCGAGGCCGCCAAGCCGTTCATCAAGGCGCTGTGCCAGGCGCAGGCCGAGCTGGCCGGCAAGGCCGCCAAGCCCGAGGCGCACTTCCCCCGCTTCCTGGACTACCAGGACGACGTCTACGCCGCGGTCGAGGCCCAGGCCGCCGAGAAGCTGGCCGTGGTTCAGGCCATCGCCGGCAAGCAGGAGCGCGAGGAGGCCACCGACGCGCTCAAGGACGAGGTCAAGGCCGCGCTCTCGGCTGCGTTCGAGGGCCGCGAGAAGGAGGTCTCCGGGGCTTTCCGTGCGGTGACCAAGAAGGTCGTCCGGCAGCGCATCCTGCGCGACAAGATCCGCATCGACGGCCGCGGTCTCACCGACATCCGGCCGCTGTCGGCGGAGGTCGAGGTGCTCCCGCGGGTGCACGGCTCGGCGTTGTTCGAGCGCGGCGAGACCCAGATTATGGGCGTCACCACGCTCAACATGCTCCGCATGGAGCAGCAGCTGGACACGCTGAACCCGATCACCCGCAAGCGGTACATGCACAACTACAACTTCCCGCCGTACTCCACCGGTGAGACCGGCCGGGTGGGCTCGCCCAAGCGCCGCGAGATCGGTCACGGCGCGCTGGCCGAGCGGGCGCTGCTGCCCGTGCTGCCCGACCGCGAGGAGTTCCCCTACGCGATCCGGCAGGTCTCCGAGGCGCTGGGCTCCAACGGCTCCACCTCGATGGGCTCGGTCTGCGCCTCGACGCTGGCCCTGCTCAACGCCGGTGTGCCGCT
This sequence comes from Modestobacter lapidis, assembly GCA_019779905.1. Taxonomy (GTDB): domain Bacteria; phylum Actinomycetota; class Actinomycetes; order Mycobacteriales; family Geodermatophilaceae; genus Modestobacter; species Modestobacter lapidis. Next base: position 140,713 of record JABAKE010000010.1, read on the forward strand.
GCGCGCGCCGGTCGCCGGCATCGCCATGGGCCTGGTTTCCGACGAGGTCGACGGGAAGACCGAGTACGTCGCGCTGACCGACATCCTCGGCGCCGAGGACGCCTTCGGTGACATGGACTTCAAGGTCGCCGGCACCAAGGACTTCGTCACGGCCCTCCAGCTGGACACGAAGCTCGACGGCATCCCCTCCGACGTCCTGGCCGGTGCGCTGACCCAGGCCCGCGCGGCCCGGCTGCACATCCTCGACGTCATGCTCGAGGCGATCGACGGCCCCGACGAGATGAGCCCGTTCGCGCCCCGGGTGACCACGGTGCGCATCCCGGTCGACAAGATCGGCGCGGTCATCGGCCCCAAGGGGCAGATGATCAACGCGATCCAGGACGAGACCGGCGCGGACATCACCATCGAGGACGACGGCACCATCTACGTCGGCGCCTCCGACGGCCCCTCGGCCCAGGCCGCCGTCGACCGGATCAACGCTATCGCCAACCCCACGCTGCCCAAGGTGGGGGAACGGTTCCTGGGCACGGTCGTGAAGACCACCGCCTTCGGCGCCTTCGTCTCGCTGCTGCCGGGCCGGGACGGCCTGGTGCACATCAGCAAGCTCGGCGGCGGCAAGCGGATCGCCAAGGTCGAGGACGTCGCCAACGTCGGTGACAAGCTGCAGGTCGAGATCACCGACATCGACGCCCGCGGCAAGATCAGCCTGGTCCCGGTCGCCGAGGGCGAGGCGTCCTCGGACGCCCCGGCCGCCGACGCCGCCGCCGACGCCGACACCGCCCCCGCGGAGGCGTGACGACGCTCGACAGCCGCTCCACCACCGGGGCCGGGACGGGTGCCGACGCACCCGCCCCGGCCCCGGTCGGCAGCATCCAGGTGCTGGACGTCGACGAGGTCGGCGGCCGGGTGGAGCGCACCGAGCTGCCCGGCGGACTCCGGGTCCTGACCGAGACGATGCCCGGCGTCCTCTCGGCGACGGTGGGCATCTGGGTGGGTGTGGGCTCCCGGGACGAGACGCCGGCCCTCGCGGGCTCGTCGCACTTCCTGGAGCACCTGCTCTTCAAGGGCACCCGCAGCCGCTCGGCGCTGGAGATCGCCACGGCGATGGACGCCGTGGGCGGTGAGATGAACGCCTTCACCGCCAAGGAGCACACCTGCTACTACGCCAACGTGCTGGCCAGCGACCTGCCGCTGGCGGTGACGCTGCTCGGTGACCTCGTCACCGATGCGCTGAACACCGCCCCCGACCTCGAGTCGGAGCGGACGGTGGTGCTCGAGGAGATCGCCATGCGCGACGACGAGCCCAGCGACGCGGTGCACGACCTGTTCGCCGAGACGCTCTTCGGGAGCACCCCACTCGGCCGGTCGGTGCTGGGTACCGTCGAGTCGATCGAGTCGCTGAGCCGGGATGACGTCGACGGCTGGTACCGCGACCGGTACGCCGTCCCCTCGATCGTCGTGGCGGCCGCCGGCCGGGTCGACCACTCCCAGGTACTCGACCTGGTCACCGCCGCGTTCGGCGACCGGCTCACCGGGCCGGGCCGCCCCGAGCCGCTGCGGCGGGGGGACGACGTCGACCTCGTCCGGCCCGCCCGGCCGGCCGGGCTCATCCACCGGAAGACCGAGCAGACCCACCTGCTGCTGGGCAGCGTCGGCATGGGCCGGCTCGACGACCGGCGGTACGCCGCCGCGGTGCTCGACGCCGCGGTGGGCGGCGGGATGAGCTCCCGGCTGTTCCAGGAGATCCGGGAGAAGCGCGGGCTGGTGTACAGCGTCGGCTCCGCGCTGACGCACTACGCCGGCACGGGCAGCTTCTCCGTGTACGCCGGGTGCTCGCCCAAGCGGGTTCCGGAGGTCCTGCGCATCGTCCGGGCCGAACTCGCCGGGGTGGCCGCGCACGGCCTCTCCACCGAAGAGGTCGTCCGGGCGCGCGGGCAGCTGAAGGGCGGCATGGTGCTCGGCCTGGAGGACACCGGGTCCCGGATGAGCCGGCTCGGCAAGAGCGAGCTCTCCTACGGGGAGTACCTCCCCGTGCGGGAGGTCCTCGGTCTGCTCGACGCGGTGGACGAGCAGCAGGTCCGGTCGGTGGCCGCGGACCTGCTGACCCGGGACGTCTGCCTGGCCGTGGTCGGTCCCTACCGGGACCGGGACCTCGACCGGCTGACCGCCTGAGGGGCCGCCGGGCATGACGCCGCCTCCCGGGCTGTCCGCCCCCCGGCCGCCGGCCTCGCCGTGGCGCCAACACGGGGCGCTGTCCCGCGGCGTGTTCTCGGTCGCCGTCCTGGTCTCCCTGGCGGTGCTGTTCGCGCCCCCGTCCGACGTGCCCGACAGCGCGCCCGGCATCGACAAGGTGGTCCACGCGTCGCTGTTCCTGCTGCTGGCGGTCACCGGCCGCTGGGCGGGGGTGGGGCGCGCGGTCCTGGCCGGCCTCCTGGTGCTCTACGCGGCCGGCAGCGAGGTCGTGCAGGGCCTCGATGCCGTGGGCCGGACCGCCTCGGTCGCGGACTGGCTGGCCGACGTCGTCGGCGTGCTCGCCGGCCTGGCGGTCTGGGCCCTGGCCGTCCGGCGCCGGCCTCCCGCCGGGACCTGAACCCCGGTGCCTCCCGGACCGCCCGGAAGGGAGGCCGCCTTGCGCCGGGCGCGCACGTTGGTGAGCATCGCCGCATGACCACCAGCACGCCGACCGCCGCACCACAGCCCCCCAGCGTCCCGCCCGGGGAGGCGCCGCTCGTCTCGGTGGGCGTCCTCGGCGCCCGGGGCCGGATGGGCACCGAGGTGTGCCGGGCGGTCGACGCCGCCGAGGACCTCGAGCTGGTCGCGATGGTCGACGACGGTGAGTGGCTGTTCAACGTCGCCGACGCCGGCGCCCAGGTGGTCGTGGACTTCACCCGGCCGGACGTCGTCATGGACAACATCCGGTTCTGCATCGACCAGAACATCCACTGCGTGGTCGGGACGACGGGCTTCGACGAGGAGAAGCTGGCCACCATCGCCCAGTGGCTGGAGCCCAAGCCCGACCTCGGTGTGCTGATCGCGCCGAACTTCGGCATCGGTGCGGTGCTGCTCATGCGCTTCGCCCAGGAGGCGGCGCGGTTCTTCCCCTCGGTGGAGATCGTCGAGCTCCACCACCCGGCCAAGGTCGACGCCCCCTCCGGCACCGCAGCCCGGACCGCCCGCCTCGTGGCCGCGGCGCGGCGGGCGGCCGGCATCCCGATCGCGCCGGACGCCACCCGGGAGGCGGACTCGCTACCCGGAGCCCGCGGAGCCGACATCGAGGGGATCCCGGTGCACGCCGTCCGGCTGGCCGGACTCGTCGCCCACCAGGAGGTCCTGATGGGGTCCTCGGGGGAGACGCTCACGCTCCGGCACGATTCCTACGATCGGGCGTCCTTCATGCCCGGTGTCCTGCTCGCGGTCCGCGAGATTCCCTCCCGACCGGGTCTGACCGTCGGCATCGAGTCGCTGCTCGGTCTCTGAGCACCCCGGAACGGTCTTGTGGGGCCTCTGGGACGCCGTCCCCGGGGCCTCGGGGCGTGACCTGCCTCGCATCCCGGCATCCCCTGGATCGCGCTGACCTGCAGGTTCTTGCGGCCACCGGGGCGCGCAGCCGGGTCGACGGCCGATCGGGCCCCGCACCGGTTTGACGAGGCCCTCCCCGCCGCGTAACTTTCCTTCTGCGCCGAGCGAGACCGGGTCGAAAGGCCCGGGAGCCGCACCGTCAGACCTCCGGGTGTGACAGCGAGCCGTGCACGGCGTAACGTGGGTCAAGCCGCCGGAGACGACGACCTTCCAGGGTCTGGTTCCTCGCGCGTCCGCTCCTTGAGAACTCAACAGCGTGCCGAAAGTCAGTGCCAAGTAACAATTCCCGTTGGTCTGG
>JABAKE010000104.1 GCA_019779905.1 Modestobacter lapidis
GAATTTGGTTAGAAAGGGTTTTGATCTGATAATCTCTTTCGAGACCCATTAGAGTACATCTTAAATATAAATAAATTAGATTAAATTTATTACATAATTTAACTAATATATTATTATATTGACTACCGTATACTCGTTGCTCTTTTACAGAATAAAAATAAAATTCTGATTTAGATCCGCGATAATCCATTTCTTTTTCAATCATTTTCTGACTTGTTACCGTACATGAGTAATTACTTCATCCACTCATAGCATTTCCACTATGGCTTGGTATCAGAAACTTTAGGACTTCCCCGGAGTTTGATAGTCTAACCCACAATAATGATTCCCTAAATCATCTAGTAGGTGGGTAAACCGTTCAGCCGGTACCTGCACCTTGTTCTACTAAAGTAGAAGCTAATAGACATACTAAAGCAGGAGGTAATAATCAGAAACTAATATTGTTTAAACGTGCAAATGACATATCACTAGCACCTATCATTAATGGGAGGTAATAGTTACCAAAACCCCCAATTAATGCAGGCATAACAAAGAAGAAAATCATTGCTATTGCATGTCCAGCTACAATTACATTAAACACCTGATTATTTCCGTGTAATATTTGTTGTCCTGGAGCTGCTAATTCTAATCTAATGATTAACGACATTGCAGACCCAATCATACCACTAAAGATTGCGATTATAAAATATAATATCGCAATATCTTTAGCATTTGTTGAGAATAATCATCGATTTATCATAAATAGATTATCTCAAAGATTAAATCTATAACATATATCTTAGTATACTAAGTTCAGTATTTAACTAACTTTAATACTTAGTACATATATAGTTTAAGTAAATATATCTTAATAAGTAATTTAAGGTATAAGGTTACTTGCCCTTGCGATTTTTATAATAATTATTTAATGATTATATCAAGGATATATATATACAAATATACGTTATTATATAATAAATGAATTATTATAATAAGGTTAAAATTTAAACCCCTGAAAGCAAAAGTTAACTCAACCCTTTGCCGGAAAACCTCTGAAACCAAAGGTTAATCCAACCCTTTGCCGGAAAGCACGGTTCAGGGGTTTAAACATAGTGTTAGGATATACTATCATACTATAACTTATCTCAGATAAATTACATTTATATTATTTATGAAAATATATCTTAACATATTTAGCCTTTATTAAAAATTAATTTCCTCCATTATTAAGATTTATTAAAGTCTATATTTTCCGTATATTATAAGTATATATTTTATTATTATAAAGTTTTTGCCAAAAAAATTTACTG
>JABAKE010000105.1 GCA_019779905.1 Modestobacter lapidis
TGGGCTGTGTCAAGGATCGTGGACAGGTCCTCGGGTTGATCACGCTGTGGCGGTTGCCGCAGCCCGGTGGTCGGTGAGCGCTTCGAACGGGGTCCGGTAACCCAGCGTGGAGTGCAGCCGTCGGCGGTTGTAAAACACCTCGATGTATTCGGCCACGGCGAACCGGGCGCGTGCTCGCGTGTCGAAGGTCTGCCGGTAGTACATCTCGTTCTTCAGGGTCGCGAAAAATGACTCGGCGGCGGCGTTGTCCCAGCACACTCCGGTCCGCCCTCGGCTCCGGCGGATGCCATTCTTCGCCGTGAATGCCTCGAATTCAGCGGACGTATATTGCGTTCCTCGGTCCGAGTGGAAGATTGCATCGTCGGCGACGTGACCGCCGACGATGGCCATCTGCAGGGCGTCGGTGACCAGGGTGGTGCGCATGTGGGCGGCGGTCTGCCAGCCCACGACCATGCGGGTGGCCAGGTCGATCACGGTGGCCAGGTACAGCCATCCCTCGCCGGTGCGTAGGTAGGTGATGTCTCCGACCAGCCGCTGGCCGGGACCGTCAGCGGTGAAGTCCCGGTCGATCAGATCCGGGGCCGCCACCGGCTCCCTTCCGGGGACGGTGGTGCGCTTGTAGGCCCGCGGCTGCACTGCGGCCAAGCCCAGCTCACGCATCAGATCGGCGACCAGCCCGACCGAGCACTCGATGCCGGCCCGGTTGAGTGCAGCGGTGATCCGCCGGCATCCCGAGGTCTGTCGCGAGGCCTTGAACTCCGTGGTGATCGCCGCGGCCAGCGCCCGGCGGCGGGCCTGCGTGGGCGTCTCCACCCGGTTGGTCCAGGCGTAGAAGCTCGACCGCGGCACGCGCAGCAGCCGGCACATGAACGCGATCGGATAGTTGGCCTTCTCCGCGTCGATCACAGCGCAGCGCTCGGCTACGGCTGCGTCCGTGCGAAGAAGGCCGCTGCTTTTTTCAGGAACTCGTTCTCCATCCGCAGCCGGCGGATTTCGTCTTCCATTTCCTTCACGCGGGCGCGCTCCACAGGATTCAGGTCCGGAACGGGCTCCGGGTTATCGCGTCTCCAGATGTTGACCCAGTTGCCCAGCGTGCCCTCGTTGATCCCCAGGTCGCGGGCGACCTCGGCGACGGGCTTGCCGGTCTCGAGCACCATCTGCACGGCCTCGGCCTTGAACTGCGGGCTGAACCTTCGCCGCTGCTCTGGCATGGACAGATCCTCTCAGCAGCGAGTCACTGTCCAAGATCATTGGTACACCCCA
>JABAKE010000106.1 GCA_019779905.1 Modestobacter lapidis
TTTAATAGTCCCCGGCAACGGCGCCAAAATTTGATCGCTGGAAATACGGGAGGTTAAATTCCGTATTTACGCTCAAAATTAATTCATTTATAATTTACCCTATGTTTAACCTCAATCCGAAGAGAATGGTAAGCACGGGTGTCGATCCACAGAGACTAGTAATGAAAATTGGTTAAGTCAATTCACTTTTGGTGAAAAAGACTTTATCCCATTGGGTAAATTTGATTGATTGATTTTTTTTTTAAACAGTAATTGCAAGTCAAACTGCCAAGTACAGCGTAATACTTAAGAATCACTGCAAGAAAATAAACTGAATATATAAGGTTAGAAATAACAGAAAATGAGCTTAAATTAAATTGCAAAAATTAAAAGGACAGGAATTGAAATTGCATAATTATAAATAAAGAAAAATCCACCTCGTAATTCCAAGTGGAAAAAGAGGGAATATTTTACTGGAATTAAAAGTACTGAAATTTAATGCAAAAATTAATAAAAATCAACCTCGTTCCAAGTGGACAGAGGGACCATCCTACTGAAATTTAAAGTACAGAATTTAAAGCAAAAATTACTAAAAAGTCCTCCTCATAGTTCCAAGTGGAAAAAGAGGGGATATTCTACTGAAATGTAAAATTGCATAATTGAAAGCAAAAATTACTAAAAATTCCTCCACATAATTCCAAGTGGAAAAAGAGGGGATATTCTACTGAAATGGAAATTGCGTAATTAAAAGTAATAATTAAAACTTAAAATAAAAATAAAAACCTCTTCTCTCCAAGTGGAAAGAGGGACAATTGCATCGTGTGTGATATTGTGTAATTTGGAAAATACTGAAATTAAAAATAGAAACTGAGAATAACAACTGGAAAAATAAATTCACTTTCTGAAATTAAACTGACTGAACTGAAAAGTGGTACAATATATGGAAACAGAAAATAGTCAAGACTTAGATGCACGTGGCATAAAAATCTACGAATATTTCTGATAAAACTCAACACTCAACTAACAAAGAAAAATAACTGCTTAACTATTTGTGCGTCTGAACAACAGAGAAAAACTGAAAATAAAACTAACTATGGAATCTTGCTTGCTTGTAACAGAAATTAAAACTAAGCTAATGGCGCATTGTGTGGCTTCGGGCTTCAGAGAGAAAAAAAAACTAAACTAAAAACTGTGTCTAAAAACTGTATCCTCCTTTGCTTTGTGAACCTTCCTTTTATAGGCGAAGTGAACCACCCCTTCTGTGAGATTTTTTTCT
>JABAKE010000107.1 GCA_019779905.1 Modestobacter lapidis
ATGTTTTTATAAATACTTTTAAATAAGATTTGATGGTTGGTCTTTGTATAATGCCTCCAAACCTCGTATTTATATTTTGATGTCTACTCCCGTCACTCCCCCAAATGCATAGAATGCTCTTTATAGGGGTGGGGGTTGCTGAGGGGGGCAAGGCAGCAAGGCATGCCATGTGCTGCCATGCCAAGCCAAGCCAAGGCAACCCGTGGGCATTGTATTGGCATGTCAAGCCAAGCAATGCATGACACGCCGAGGCAATTCGGGGCATGCGACCCGATGCCGAGGCGAGTCGAGGCGGGGCACGCGGAAGCACCGCCAAGGCATGCCTCAAGCAACGTCATGGCGAGTGCCGATGAAGCGTGGTGTCCCCACGCCGAGGCGAGTCGTGGTGAAGCCGAGGCGAGGCGAGCTAATGTTGAGGCAAGTCGAGGCGAGGCGAGCTAATGTTGAGGCAGGTCGAGGTGCCGCAAGCTTTGAATACAGAGACGACCCGCATTGCGCGGCGAGTCAATGTGTGGCTAGGTGCTGAGGCGTGTCGACGATGCATGGCAAGCCAATGTCGAGGCAAACCGACGATGCATGGCAAGCTAGTGCGGAGGCAAGTACGAGGCGAGGCAAGCTAATGTTGAGGCATGACGAGCTAATGTTGAGGCAAGTCGAGGCAAAGGCAAGCTAATGTTGAGGCGTGACGAGGTGCCGCAAGCTTTGAACGCAGAGGCGACCCGCATTGCGCGGTGAGTCGATGTGTGGCTAGGTGCCGAGGCGCGCCGACGATGCATGGCGAGCTAGTGCTGAGGCAACCCGACGATGCATGGCAAGTCAATGCCGATACGAGGCGAGGCAAGCTAATGTTGAGGCAAGTCTAGGCAATGGCAAGCTAATGTTGAGGCAGGTCGAGGTACCGCAAGCTCAGAACGCAGAGGCAACCCGCAATGCGCGGCGAGTTGATGCGTGGCTAGGTGCTGAGGCGTGTCGACGATGCATGGCTAGCCAGTGCTTGGGCAAACCGACGATGCATGGCTAGCCAATCTCGAGGCGAGTGAAGGGATGGAAAATCGTGGGTCCAGTCGTGTGGGTTTCCCCACACGTCACTTCGGAAAAAATTTCACGCTTAGCGGTGCTGGTGTGGCTTCGATTAATGTCTGTGTATTTGTTGGGCTTAAAAACCCGATGAGTCGCAGCGCATGGATTGGGGTCGTGCTAAGTGTACGTGATTGCGTGTGAGTGGCTTCTGGTTTGTGAGGGTTGGCAGG
>JABAKE010000108.1 GCA_019779905.1 Modestobacter lapidis
GTTTGTGCGCAGGAACTGTAGGACTGACGAGGTCTTCATTTCATTGAGCGCAAACGCTTCTGACCACTTAGAGAAATAATCTGTAGCGGCGAAGATGAAGCGATGCCCTTTGCTGGAAGGGGGAGAAATAGGACCTATGATGTCCATACCCCAGGCTTCGAAGGGCCATGAGATTGCAGTAGGGTGCAGCCATTCTGGAGGCATGTGAATATAGTCTCCGTGAACTTGGCATTGTTGGCAGCGTTTAGCGAATTGCATTGCATCTGCTACCATGGTAGGCCAGTAGTAACCTAACCTTTTTATCTGATCGTGGAGCTTGGGACCAGCCTGATGGGCTCCACAAAGACCAGCATGGACTTCTTTAAGTGCTTCTTCTGCCTCTTGTTGTGACAAGCAGCGTAGAAGTACTCCATTGAAGGATTTCCTGTAGAGGGTTTTTGAAGGAATATCCAAATGAAAATTTGGGGCTCGTCTTTGGATACTCACCCGCTCTTTTGGATCTTCAGGTAGGATTCCGAACATAGTGTAATCAATGAACGGATCCCTCCAGTCACCAATTGGAGGTTGAAGGACAGAAATCCTACTTCCAACCACCCTGTGGCATTCAGCGACTGCTTGGTGCGTGTTGAGAGGAGGAAGGATTCTTCTCTCGCATACTGTAATTTGCATGTTTTCTCCTTCTTGGATTGCCATCGATGCGGCAAGTCCAGCTAAGGCATCTGCACGGATGTTTTCACCTCTAGGAATGTGGGTGATGTGACAGATGTCAAACTTCTGCAAAAGTGACTGCGCCTTGTTGTAATAAGGCAACAAATCAGGCTTCTTGACTTCAAATTTCTGATTCATCTGGTTGACGATCAGTTGAGAGTCTCCGAAGACTTCCAGTATGGTAATGCCAGATTCGATGGCGAGTTCCAATCCTAGGATCAGAGCTTGGTATTCAGCTGCATTGTTTGTGCATGGTTCCAGTAGCGAGAAGGCGTGTGGAATCATATATTTGTCGGGGCTAACAAAGAGGATGCCAACTCCCGAGATCAGCTTTCTTTTTTCATTTGTCCTGGTTGCACCGTCAAAGTACATTTCCCAGGCAGCATTTGGTGAGAGAGCCTCCACGTTGTAGACAGATTCATCTGGGAGATCGTCTCTAAGTGGAGAGTTTTCAGGCAACGGATGCTCTGCGAGAAAGTCTGCTAAAGCTTGGCCCTTGATTGCTTTTTGTGGTATATACCTAATATC
>JABAKE010000109.1 GCA_019779905.1 Modestobacter lapidis
TATGGCTGAACGCCTCTAAGTCAGAATCCATGCTAGAAAGCGATGATTCTTGCCTCGCACATTTTAGTTGGATAAGAATAAGACTCTTCGAGTCGCTGAACCATAGCAGGTTGGCAACGGTACGCTTAACGGAAAGGTTTTGTGTGCTTGCCGACGAATAGCAATGTCATAATGCGCGGGGATAAATCCTTTGCATACGACTTACATGTACAACGGAGTATTGTAAGCAGTAGAGTAGCCTTGTTGTTACGATCTGCTGAGATTAAGCTTCAGTTGTCCGATTTGTTTGTGTTTTACACACAATCTAAGAGCTAGTTGGAAGTATCTGACTAGGATTTAGATTGTTAAGAAGCGCGATGTCCGGGTAACTCAGGGAGATTGAGAAGTGGTGGATATATTAAAAAGTGGTGGTGGTGATACTGAGAATTGGTGGTGGATATATTAAAAAGTGGTACAGATTTATACTGTGAAGTGGTGGTGGATAGTTACTCCTAGTGAGAAACTACTACCAGTTCTCTCCAATGTGCAATGTCCGGGTAACCCCAATTGCGAATGGTTGCGAAAAAAACAAAAACAAGAACAAAAAACTGAAAATGACAGTGAATATATAGTAGGTAATGTATGGTATTTTTGAGTATAGTAGACATCCCATTTTTGGGAGTAAACATACAATGAAAGTTGGATATATGTACATATACACCACAACCAACACACTGAGCTCATAATATCGATAGGTTGCTTATATATATTTTGTGTTACAATAGTAGGGTACACTTCGCATCCCGTGAAACACTTTTTTCGCACCCAATATAATGTATGGGGAACCCATTATATAGACATACCAACAAACTTTAAGAGTAAACATATAGTAAAAAGAAGACATGATATACTTCCCACTCTCAGCTATCCAATGATACAAAAATATACCTATGTTGTCACCAAAAAAAGATTACAGCACGAGAGTTTCGCGTATGGTCTCCCACTACACTACTCGGTCTCGCTCTTAGCAGCTTAACTACAGTTGATCGGACGGGAAACGGTGCTTTCTGCTAGATATGGCCGTAACCGAAATACTATAAATTCAGGCTTTATATATGCAATGCGGGGGGGACTATTGAATCTCTTTCTAATGAACTAGGGGTATAGGGACTCCCGTAACGTGATGGTAATACCTTACAGTGGCTACAATATCCCAGAGACAGCTGTAGGACCTA
>JABAKE010000011.1 GCA_019779905.1 Modestobacter lapidis
TCATCCTCACGCCCACGCGGGCTCAGAACCCCGACGATCATGAACCCCGACAAGATCACGAAAGATCAAGGTTAGGGCTGGCCGGTATACCGAAAGGCCCGAGACACGGGCGACGTTCCATCTCGGCGTCGCGGGGGTGCCCCCGTCTGGTCACGGACGAACCTCATCGGCCATGGGTGTCACCGCGCCGGGTAGCGGCCGGACGGCGGGGCCCTCGCCGTGAGCACCCGGAGGGCCCTGGGACCGACCGGACCGCACGGTGCCGACGCGAACCCGAAGTCATGATCGTCAAGAACCGTTAAGTCGGCATTCTGCAAGCAATCAGTGATTGTCACGAGTAACCAATGAGTCGAACCCCTCCAGCCTTCTTGTATCGACTCCAAGCGCTTACCAAAACCGCACAAGCCTTTGCTGAAGAACGGCACGAATGCTACCTTCGGAGGTAGCTCGGGCCCCGCTTCGCGGGGCCCATCGGCGTTTCTAGGGGTGACTCGTTGGTCATTGTCGGGTGGCGTTGAAGATGCACGGCGGAATGAAGATTTACGCCGGCGCGCCGGTGGCTGCCCGGCACTACGTGGAGGCCGACCGCGGCCGGGTCGACGACTACTACCTCACCGAGGGCACCGGCGTCGCCCGTCGCTTCACCACAACGGATGGTCGCGTGGCCGAGCTGGGGCCGCTGACCGGCGACGCCTACGAGACCTGGGTGGCTGGCCGCGACCCGGACACCGGCGAGCCGCGGGGGCAGCTGCGCACCGATGAGCACGCCGTTCGGTTCGCCGAGGTGGTGGTCAACGGCCCGAAGACGTGGTCGCTGGCCGCCGCGCTGGACCCGGACATCGCGACGGCGTACGAGGCGGCGCAGGACCGCGCCGCCGAGCAGATCATCGCCTGGCTCTCCGAGCACGCCACCACCCGGGTCGGCCCGCGCGGCGGGCAGGTGCAGATACCGCTGGAGGTGCTGGAGGCCGCGACGGTTCGGCACTACACCTCCCGGGCGAACGACCCGCACTGGCACCTGCACCTGCAGTTCCTGTCCCGGGTATTCGCCGCGGGGAAATGGCGCGGCTTGCACACCGTCGGCGTCCGCGACTTCTTGGGCGCGATCAACGGGATCGGGCACGCCGCGATGGCGTGTGACCCGGAATTGAACGCCGCCTTCGCCGCGCACGGCTACCGGAAGGGCGCTACGGGAGAAATACTGGAGCTCGCCGAGTACACGGGTCCGTTCAGCGCCCGGCACGCCCAGATCGCCCGGAATGTGGACCGCTACGAACAAGATTGGACCGCAGCGCACCCCGGCGAATCCCCCGGGCCGGTGCTGCGCCGAGCCTGGGACGTCCGGGCGTGGGCCGACGGCCGCCCGGACAAGATCACTGCCCAGCCCGGGGTCGGGCTGGAGGAACGCTGGCGGGCCGAGCTGTCCGCCCTCGGCTACCGCGACCCGGGAAAGCCGGTCGACCTGGCCCCCACCCCGATCGGGGCCCTCGATCGAGACGAACTGGTGCAGCGCGCGCTGGCCCGGCTCGCGGCCGGGCGGTCGGCGTGGAACGCCGCCGACATCCGGGGCGAGGCCGAGCGGCTGATCGCCGCCGCAGGCGTCGTCGCCGACGCCGGGGTGCGCATCGAGCTGGCCGAAGACCTCACCGCCCGCGCGATGGACCGGTGCGTGCCGTTGCTGGACCGCGACGGGGTGCCCGAGCACATCCGCGCGTGGACCTCCCAGCCGGTCCTCGACGTCGAAGCCGACCTGACCACCCGGCTCGCCGCCCGCGCTGCGCGCGGCGTGCCGGACACCGTCCCGGCACTGCCGGTCGAGCGCGTGGCCGCCGCCGGCCGGCTGGATGCCGGCCAAGCCGCGGCGGTCGCCGCGCTCGCCGGCGACCGGCCCCTGGTGGTGGTCGAGGGCGCCGCCGGGGCGGGCAAGACCACCACCCTGTCCGCCGCCCGCGACCTGCTCGAGGCACAACATCGCCGGCTCGTGGTGGTCACCCCCACCCGCAAGGCAGCCAAGGTGGCCGCCTGCGAGGTGGGGACGGCCGCCGGGTCGGCGGCATCCCTGGCCTTCCAGCACGGCTGGCGCTGGAACGACGAAGGGCGTTGGACCCGGCTCACCGCCGGCCAGGTCGACCCGGCGACCGGCCGTGTGTACGCCGGGCCGAACGAGGCCGCGCAGCTACGGCCCGGGGACCTGCTGCTGGTCGATGAGGCCGGGATGCTCGATCAGGACACCGCCCGCGCCCTGCTCACCGTCGCCGACGAGTGCCGGGTCCGGGTGGCGCTGCTCGGCGACCGGCACCAGCTGTCCGCGGTCGGCCGCGGCGGCGTCCTAGACCTCGCCATCGGCCAGGCCGACCCCGGGGCGCACCTGACACTCGACTCCGTGCACCGCTTCACCCGAACCGACGAGGAAGGCCGCACAACACGCGACACCGGCTACGCCGAGCTGACCCTGGCCATGCGCACCGGCGAGGACCTCGGCGCCGTCTTCGACGCCCTCCTCGCCCGCGGCCAGATCCGGCTGTTCCCCGACGCCGCCGCGCTGCGCGACGCGCTGGCCGCCACCGCCGCCGAGTCTTATGCCGCAGGCCGACCGGTGGCCGTGGTGGTGGACACCCGCGACCAGGCCGCCGAACTCAACACCGCCATCCGGGAACGGCTGGCCGTCGCCGGCCGGGTCGATGACCGAACGGTGGCCGTCACCGGCGCCGGGGAGCGGATCGGCGCCGGGGACCGGATCGCCACCCGGCGCAACGACCGTCACCTCGACGTCGCCAACCGCGACACCTGGGTGGTCACCGCGGTCGGCCGCCGCGGCGGGCTGCTCGTCACCCCTGCTGTCACCCCCACCGGCACCGTCCCCGGGAACGGGTCCGGCGGTGTCACCCCGGCCGGCCCAGGGACCCGCGTACTGCCCGCGGACTACGTCACCGAGCACGTCGAGCTCGCCTACGCCTCCACCGCGTACGGCGTGCAGGGCGACACCGTCACCGCCGCGCACGTGGTGGTCGGCGAGCAGACCGGCGCCTCCTCCTGCTATGTCGGGATGACCCGCGGCCGAACGGCGAACACCGCCCACCTCGTCGCCACCGACGCCGACCAGGCGCGGGGACAATGGATCGCCGTGTTCGCCCGCGACCGCGCAGACCTCGGCCCCGCGCACGCCGCCCAGCTCGCCGCCGCCGAGGCCGCCCGGTACGCCACTCCCCGCCCGCTGGAGCAGACGCTCGCCGACCTGCACTCTGCGTGGACGGCCGAGCAACGCTGCCTCGACCGGCTCGCCCACGACCTGCCGCGCCGGGACGCGCTGCGCGAGATCGTCGCGCTCGAGTCCGCCCACGCCGACCGGGCCGCCGCGCTCACAGATGCGTATCGGCAGACAGGGATCGACGCCCGCCACGCGACGGCGCGGGCCGACGTCAGCGGCGCGGTCGTCACCGCCGAGACCGACCGGATCCGCGACACGCTGCTCGGCAGCTGGGACACTGGGCGTGACGCCGCCCGTGACGCCGCGCAGGTCGTGCTCGATGGTCCCGGCCGGCTCCGGCTGCGGCGGGCGGCGGTGAACCGGGCCGGCGAGCAGCTGGTCGACTGGGCGGACGCCTGGCGGCCCTACCTGCCGGCCATGCCCACCGACCCGCAGCAGCTCGCGCGCCTGGCTGACCGGTCCGACGACCGACCGCGGCTGTGGACTGCCTTCGACTCCTACGCCCGCCACCACGCCGAACACGCCCATCCGGAGCACGCTCAGTTGCGCGAGACCGCAGCCACCGCCCAGGAGACCCACCGGCACGCCGGGGCCGCGCTGGCCGACGCCCGCCGTCAGCACGAGGACCGGCTCGCCCGCTTCGGACCTCTCGCCCGAACCCTCGACCCGGCGGAGCGACTGTCCGACACCGACCGGGCCATCACCGCCGCCCGAGCAGAACTGGCCGTCGTCGGCGCCCGCGTTGCGCGTCTGACGGCCGAGCCGGCTCTTCTCGCCCAGCCGGTCGACCGCCTCGCCCAGGAGCGGGTCACCTGGCGTGCACACCAGGACGCCGACCCGAACCCACACGGATCGGCCGCCCCGCTGCTGACCGCCTCCGAACCGGGTGTCCGCCGCCCGCGGCCCGAGGATCTTCAATACATCTCGCCGCACCGCGCCCCGGGGCGGGGCATATCGCGCTGAACGGGCGGCCCTCCCCGAGCCTCCGACGACGGGGCTGAGACTCGGCCGCCAGCGTCGACGCTCCGTCGCCCAGGCGGGGGTGGGTGCCGCGAGCCTACGGCGCTCACCACCACGCGGATGGTTCACCGGCGGCGTGCGGATCAGTGGGGGCACTTCGCCCGACAGCCGCCCACGCCGCGCCCACAAGACGCCCACAGAAGGGCCGTCCGCGACCAACGTCGACCGAACGCAGCAAACGGTATTTCTGCTGGTCAAGACACAGTTCCGCGGAGAATGCGCTGATCAGAAGAGCGTCTCTTGGGAACTTTTAATCCGCGGGTTGTGGGTTCGATCCCCACGGGGCCCACGAGACGGACCCAGCCCGGCGTCTTTCCTGGTCGGGGGCCGTTCTTGGTCGAGTCTGCACAGTCAGCCGAGTGCAGCCGTGACGGCTGCCTCTGCGCGCCTCCGAGCGGAGCCGTCGCCTTCGACGAGTGCGGAGATCACCGAGCCGTCGATCAGCAGGATCAAGGTGGCTCCGTCGGCGGCCGGCCGACCAGATCGCTCCAGCAACTCGGCGAGGGCGACGTCGATCCGGGCCCGTGCCTCACGAAGCAGGGGGCGCAGTCCGGGATACCGCCCACAGGCCAGGAAGCGTTCGTACAGGGAATGCAGTTCTCCATCGCCGGTCCGCCCGGGCCCGAGCACGACGTCGACGACGTGCTCGGCCGTGGCAGCCGCTGAGCGGGTCCTCCGGGGGAGCGCGGCAACCGCGCGATCCACTTGTTCGCGCTCGCCCTGCAGGATCCGCCCGACCGCAGCAACCAGCAGGTCGTCGAGGCTGTCGAAGTAGTACGTCGTCGCGGCCAGTGGCAGGCCGGCCGCGCTGGCCACTGCCCGGTGCGAGAGAGCGTCGGGCCCCGCGGCCGAGACCAGTGCTGCGGCAGTCTCGATGATGGCCGACCGACGGGCTTCGCCCTTGGCCGTCAGCTTCGCCGTCAATGGGCTGCCGAGGGTGCGAGCTGGAGGGCCAGCACGCCGCCGAGGATGAGGAGGATCGCCACGATGCGCACGGTCGTGGCGGCGTCGCCCAGGAACACCATCCCGACGACGGCCGTCCCACCTGCACCGATTCCTGTCCACACGGCGTAGGCCGATCCCACTGGCAGGGTCTTCAGCGCCGTCGACAGGAGGGCGAAGCTGACCGCGGCGCACGCGATGAAGGACACGGACCACCAGAGACGAGTGAAGGTCTCGGACATCTTCAGCGAGACGGCGAAGGCCGTCTCGAACAGGCCGGCGATGACGACCAAGGCCCAGGCCACGTAGGTACTCCTTCGATTTCCGGCGAGTGGTGGTACGACCGTACCAAAAACTGGTACAGCCGTACCGGAGCCGAGGCCGGGCCGGGGCCAGGCGAGCGACCGAGCGGGCGGCTCGTGTCGTGGTCCGGCGTCATGCTCGGCTCCGCGCGACCACGCCCCGGTGGTGGCCCCGACGACATGCCGGGGCGCGCCGCGCCGCCGACGTGACCGAGCACCCGGTAGCTCGTTCACCGGCCCTGACCTGCACGAACGCCCGATGGAGTCGACAAGGTGACGGCTGTGGAGGCGGGTCGTCGACCGCTGGGCGGGCCGGCGCAACGATTGTGTGACGGAGCTCCGCGGACCGTGGCTGGGCGCGTCCGGGGAGGCCTCGCAGCGCCTACTTTTCTGCCTTGTCGGCGGCACTTCCCCTGCCGCGACGGACAGCCCCGAGGAGTCCTGCGTGAACGCGCCCCCTGCACTGGCCACCCGATCGTCGTCCCCCGTCGTGTCGCTGCCCGCGGACGAGGAGCTGGACCTGGCAGCCCTGCTCGACCTGTTCACGGCCGAGGACGCCGAGGAGCACCCGGCGGCTGCTCCGCCGGTGCGCCGCTCGGCCCGCTCCGCCGGAGCCGCACTGCACGCCTGGGCCCAGGAGCTGCTGCGCCGGGCGATCGGCTGGGGCGCGGGCCCGGGGGGTGTCTGGCGTGCCTGGTGACGGTGGTGCGGTGCTGCTGTTCTGGCCGGTGGTGTCGCTGGTGGGCTTCGTCGTCCTGGCCGCCCTGGTCATCGCCCTGGGGGCCAGTTCGACCGCGCGGTACGAGTTCGAACGCAACCGGGTGCAGGGCGCGCGGCAGCAGGTGACCGCCGCGGTCGCCGACGTCCCGGCCGGTGACGGGCCCGCCGCCCGGCCGGCCGGTGACCACCCGCGCGGGGCCGCCGGCGGCAGCGGCGCGGCGACGCAGGAGCTGCGCAACGAGCGCGGCACGGCGGTCAGCGTGGCCAACCACCCCGCGGGCAAGCGGGTCGTGGAGCCCGGTGCGGCAGCGGCGTGGTGGCTGGTCGAGGAGCTGGGCGACCAGCCGGGCGGGCTCGTGGCCGGGCCGTTCCCCGACCGGATCGACGCGGACTGGGCCGCCCTGTCCGGTGGCGCGGCCACGGCCGTGCGCGTGGTCTACGGCGCGCGGCGCGCCGACGGCCGCGGCGTGGTCCGGCGGCCGCTGCCGCAGGAGCAGGCCTGGCTGAGCGAGCTCGGCGACCAGCTGGACCGGCTGGCCGAGGACTGGAACGCGCTGCTGTCCGACGAGGACGCGCTCACCACGCTGGTGGTCGAGGTGGCCGCGACGCTGGTCGAGGCGGGGCTGGCGCTGCACGACTGCGCGGGTGACGGCGCGGCCGGCGGCGTGTGCCTCACCCCCGGGCCGGGTCACTACGGGATCGTGGTGAGCTGGAGCCGGCACGACCGGTCGAGCCTGCAGCAGGCCCGGGGCGCGGCGATGGACGCGGCGGTGCAGCGGACGATGAACGCCGCGCTCGCCGACCTCCTGCTCGAGGCCGGCTTCGGCGTCGAGCCGTTCGGGGAGACGGGTTGCTGCCTCGTCACCGCGCCCGAGGAGCAGGGGTGAGCCCGCGGGGCTGAGCGCCTACGCCCCCTCGGCCCGGACGGCGATCAGCGCCACGTCGTCGTCCGCGCCCGCCGAGGGCAGCAGCTCGTGCACGATCCGGTCGCAGAGCCGCTCCAGGTCCAGGCCGGGGGAGTCGGCCAGCAGGTGAACCAGCCGCGCCAGGCCGTGGTCGAGATCGTGGCCCCGGCTCTCGATCAGGCCATCGGTGTACAGCAGCAGCGTCCCGCCGGCCGGCAGGGTGGCGGAGCGTTCCGGGCGGTCCCGCTCGGGCGCGACGCCCAGCGGCAGGCCCGGACGGTCGTCGAGCACCGAGACGGCGCCCGCCGGGGAGACCAGCAGCGGCGGCGGGTGGCCGGCGCTGCCCCAGCGCACCGTCCGGCCCGTCGAGTCCGCCGAGCCGGGCCCGATCTGGGCGACCAGGGCAGTGGCGAACACGTCGAAGCCGAAGATCGCGCACGCCCGGTCGACCGTGGCCAGCACCTCCGGTGCGGTCCGGACGGCGTCGTGCCCGGCCATCCGCACCATCGTCCGCAGCTGCCCCATGGCCGCGGCCGCGTCGATGTCGTGGCCGGCGACGTCGCCGATGACCAGGCTGGTGGTGCCCGCGGCGTCGAGGTAGGCGTCGTACCAGTCACCACCGACCAGCTGGGCCCGCCCGGCCGGCCGGTAGCGGGCGGCCATCCGCAGGCCGGCGGGGCGGGGCAGCAGGGCGGGCAGCAGCGCCCGCTGCATCGTCTCCGACAGGGCCCGCTGCAGCTGGAACAGGAGTGCGTTCTCCACCACCAGGCCGGCCCGCCCGGCGAGCGCCTCGACCAGGGCGCGGTCCTCGTCGGTGTAGGGGGCCGAACCGGCCGTCCGGCCGATCACGACCACCGCCGCGACATCGCCGCGGCTGCTCAGCGGGGCGATCAGCGCGCTGCTGACGTCCAACCGCTGGGCGGCGGCGCGCTGGGCGGCGCTGAGCCCCGGGGCCCGGGCCGGCTCCACCAGCTCGACCTCGCCGGTGATCGCCACGTGACCGGGGCCCACCGCCTCACCGGTGCGGCGGCCCGCCGAGTGCACCCACTCCTCGAGCACCCCGGTGGCGGACGGGTCGCTGTGCCGCACCGCCACCGCGGTGAGCCCGCCGTCGCGCTGGACGGCGCACACGTAGGCGAAGTCGCCGATCGCCGGGACGGCGAGCGCCGCGATCGCCTGCCACACCCCGTCCAGGTCCAGCCCCGTGGTGAGCAGTTCGCTGATCCGGGCCAGCAGGTTGGCCCGCTCGGCCTCGGTGCGGGCCCGCGCCGTGGCCGCCTCCGCCTCGCGCGCCGCGGCCTCGGCCGCGGCGCGGGACTCCTCGACCCGGCGGACGGCGATGCGCAGCCCGACCTCCCGCGAGGCCACGGCCGCGAGGTCCTCGATCAGCGCGACGTCGTCGGCCGACCAGGTGCGCACCTCCGTGTCGACGACGCAGAAGGTGCCCAGGACCTCGCCCTCGGGCGTGTGCACCGGGAATCCCGCCCAGGCCCGGACGCCCATGGACACGATCGAGGGGTTGTCCCGCGTCCGTTCGTCGGCGGTGACGTCGCCCAGCACCAGCGGTTCCCCGCCCGCCACGACGTACTGGCAGAACGACTCCTCGAGGGTGTTCTCGGCGGGGCCGCCGGCGGCGATGCCCTGCCGGCTCAGCCAGTAGGAGCGTTCGTCGTCCACGACCGTCAGGAACGCGAAGGGCGCACCGGTCAGCCGCTGGGCCAGTCCGGTCAGCCGGTCGAAGGACTCCTCGGCGATGGCGTCCAGCAGCTCGGTCGCCCGGACGGCGGTGAGCCGGGCGGGCGAGCGAGTCGGATCGTCCGACCCGGCTCTTTGGGTGTGCACGACCAGATCTTGCCCGATCCGGTTCGGTGGGCGGCGGATGTCGCCGGCCACTACCGGTCGTCGGGACGGACCAGCCGCAGGTGCGGGCCGGTGCGGACGTCCGGAACCTGGACCGGGGGCAGCCCGGCTGCCCGGCGGACCCGGTGCTCCGGGACGTCCAGGGCCCGGGCCAGGTGGGCGGCGATGCCCTCGCTGATGAAGCTGCGCCCGCTGCCGCGGGCCATCCGCTCGATCGTCTCCGCCGGGAGCACGAATCCCGAGCGCCATGACGCATCGTCAGCACTCCGGCCGAGTTCCCACAGCCGGCGCCGGACCAGGTCGTGCAGTGGATGGCGGCCCATTCGTGCAGGTTAGGGCGGGCGTCCGGGGCCGGCATCCCCGGACGTGAGGGATGCCACACGCCGTTCCGGGCCCCTTACGGGGGGTCAGCGGCACCCCAACGGAACTGTCCGGGGCCGCAAGGGGGGACCATGGACCTCCGACCGACCGACGACGACCCAGGGGAGGACCGACCGTGATCCAGGCTGCTGTCGATGTCCTCCGTGCCGCCGAGGTCGCCCGCGCCTGCCACCGCTGGCAGACGGACGTGACCGGCCGGCCCTACTTCGACGCGCACGTGGTCGAGGTCCACCGGCGGGTGGCGCGCGAGTCCACGGCCGTGCAGGCCGTGGCGCTGCTGCACGACGCGCTCACCGGCGCCGGGTGCACCGAGGACGAGCTGGGCCGGGACTTCCCGGCCCACGTGGTGGACGCCGTGCTCGCCCTGACGCCGCGTTCCGGTGAGACCCCGGCGCAGTACTACGAGCGGGTGCGGGCCGACCCCCTGGCGCGGCAGGTGAAGCTGGCGGACCTCGAGGTGCTCACCGACCCCGCGCGGCTGACCGAGCTGGACGAGGCGGCCCGGGCCCGGCTGACCGAGGAGCACCGGGCCGCGCTCGCCGTGCTCAGCTGACCCCGGCGCCACCCCGTCCGGTGGCCGGCACCTGGAGGTCGGCCAGGAGGCCGCGGATGCGGCCCTCGATCTCGTTCCGGATCGGCCGCACCGACGCCACGCCCTTGCCGGCCGGGTCCTCGAGGGCCCAGTCGAGGTAGCGCCTGCCCGGAAAGACCGGGCAGGCGTCACCGCAGCCCATGGTGATGACCACGTCGGAGGCCTCGACGGCCTCGGCGGTGAGCACCTTCGGGCGCTGGTCGGCGATGTCGATCCCGACCTCGGCCATCGCCTCGACGGCCGCGGGGTTGACCTGGTCGCCGGGGAGCGAGCCGGCCGACCGCACCTCGACGGCGTCGCCGGCCAGATGGCGCAGCCAGCCCGCGGCCATCTGGGAGCGGCCGGCGTTGTGCACGCAGACGAACAGCACGCTGGGCCGGCCGGTGGGGGAGGTCATCGGGCGGTCCGGACGGCGTCGGGGACGGTCGGGTCGCCGGGGAACCAGCGCCGCGCCGCCCAGAGGGAGACGTACACGAGGCCGACCAGCACCGGCACCTCGATGAGCGGGCCGACCACGCCGGCGAGGGCCTGGCCGCTGGTCACCCCGAACGTGCCGATGGCCACGGCGATGGCGAGTTCGAAGTTGTTGCCCGCCGCGGTGAAGGCCAGCGTCGCGGTCCTGGCGTATCCCAGCCGCAGCCGCATGCCGAGCAGGAACGAGCCGCCGAACATCAGCGCGAAGTAGGCCAGCAGGGGCAGGGCGATGCGGGCGACGTCCCAGGGGTTGGACGTGATGGCGTCCCCCTGCAGGGCGAAGAGCATCACGATGGTGAACAGCAGGCCGTAGAGCGCGACCGGGCCGATCCGGGGCAGGAACGTCGACTCGTACCAGTCCCGGCCCCTGGCGCGCTCGCCGAACGTGCGGGTCAGGAAGCCGGCCAGCAGCGGGATGCCGAGGAAGACGAGCACGCTGAGCACGATGGCCCAGACGCTGAAGTCGGCCGACGTCGTCGCCAGGCCGAGCCAGCCGGGCAGCACCTGTAGGTAGAACCAGCCCAGGGCGGCGAAGGCGAGGATCTGGAAGACCGAGTTGATCGCCACCAGGACCGCCGCGGCCTCGCGGTCGCCGCAGGACAGGTCGTTCCAGATCAGCACCATGGCGATGCAGCGGGCCAGCCCGACGATGATCAGCCCGGTGCGGTACTCGGGCAGATCGGGCAGCAGCAGCCAGGCCAGGGCGAACATCAGCGCCGGGCCGAGCAGCCAGTTGAGCACCAGCGAGGCGATCAGCAGCTTCCGGTCGCCGGTCACCCGGTCGAGCTCGGAGTACCGCACCTTGGCCAGCACCGGGTACATCATCAGTAGCAGGCCGATGGCGATCGGCAGGCTCACGTCGCCGACCTGGACGGCGTTCAGGGCGTCGTCCAGGCCGGGGACCAGGCGGCCGAGCAGCAGGCCGAGGGCCATCGCCGCGATGATCCACACCGCCAGGAACCGGTCCAGGGTGCTCAGCCGCTGCAGCACGGGGGCCTCGACGGTCGTGCCGGGGCGGGCGGTCTCCCGGATGGCGTCGCTCATGCCCGGGCCCCCGCCAGCGGAGCGGGCGCGAACAGGGTGGCCACGGCGGTGAGGGCCTCGGGGCGGACGGCGTACCAGACCCAGACCCCCCGCTTCTCCCGGTCCAGGACGCCGGCCGAGTGCAGCACCTTGAGGTGGTGGCTGATCGTGGCCTGGGTCTGGTCGAAGGCGTCGTTGAGGTCGCAGACGCACGCCTCGCCGCCCTCGGCGGCCGCGATCAGGCTGACCAGGCGCAGCCGCACCGGGTCGGCGAGGGCCTTGAGCAGTGGGACGACCTGATCGGCCTGCTCGGGGCTGATCGGGGTGCCGGTCACCGGCGTGCAGCAGGCGAAGCCTGGATCGGTCATGGGACCTCCTCCTGGGCATCCATCGGCGCCCATGGTAACGACGAACATCGTATTGACAAGTATCGATGCCAGGTCCACAGTCGCATCCATCGACGAGCGTCGATGTCTGATGAGGAGCGTGATCCCATGTCCCGCGTTCAACTGGCTCTCCGGGTGGCTGACCTCGAGGGAGCGATCGAGTTCTACTCGCGGCTGTTCGACACGGCCCCGGCCAAGCGCCGGCCCGGTTACGCCAACTTCGCCGTCGCCGAGCCGCCGCTGAAGCTCGTGCTGCTGGAGGGTGAGCCCGGCGAGGCGACCCGGATGGACCACCTGGGCGTGGAGGTGGCGACCTCCGACGAGGTCACCGCGGCCACCGGCCGGCTGGCCGCTGCCGGACTGGCCACCCGGCCGGAGGACGACACCACCTGCTGCTACGCGCTGCAGGACAAGGTCTGGGTGACCGGCCCGGGCGGGGAGCCGTGGGAGGTCTACACCGTCAAGGGTGACGCCCGCCCCGACCTGGAGGGCCGGACGGCGATCGGGAAGTCCGTCGTCGCCGGCGACGGCACCTGCTGCCGGAGCTGACCGGGCATGAGGGGGACCGGTCCGGGGCACTGGACGGGTTCCCCTCGTCCCCGGGAGCTCCGATGACCCGCTCGATCGCCCACCAGGCCGCCGAGGAACTCGGCGGGCCCGGCAGCGTGCTGGTGCGCCAGCGCGCCGACCACGTCCGGCTCGACCAGCTCCTGCACCAGCTCGACGGCACGACCGGCGCCGCGCAGACGCGCGTGCTGCGGCGGATCGACCGGCTGGTGTTCAGCCACGCGTTCGCCGAGGAGACCGTGCTCTGGCCGGTGCTGCGCCGGGTGCTGCCCGACGGGGAGGCGCTCACCCTCCGCGTCGAGGAGGAGCACCAGGAGGTCAACGAGCTGGTCAGCACGCTGGAGACCACCCCGCACGACGACCCGCGCCGCGCCGCGCTGCTGACCCGGCTGGTGCAGGTCCTCCGCGAGGACGTCCGCGACGAGGAGGACGTGCTCCTGCCGCGCCTGCAGGAACGGGTGGACGCCGCCGGGCTGCGCCGGCTCGGCCGGCAGTGGGAACTGGTCCGCCGGATCTCCCCGACCCGGCCGCACCCCACGGTGTCCCGCCGTCCGCCGGGGAACGTGCTGTCGGCCCTCCCGCTGAGCCTGCTCGACCGCACCCGCGACCTGGTCGACGCCGGCGTGCAGCGCGCGCCGAGCCGGCTGGCGCCGGCCGGGAAGGCCGTCAGTCGCGGGCTGGCGATGGTCGCCGGTCTGGTGGAGCGGGTGCCGCCGGCCCGGACCGGCGACCGGCCACCGACCAGCCGCTGACCCCGCGGAGCACCGGTTGTGCACGACGGGCACGATCGGTGGCATGTCCTACCGCGCTGCCGAGTCCCGTTACGAGTCGATGTCCTACCGGAGGTGCGGTGCCAGCGGCCTCGACCTGCCGGCGATCAGCCTGGGGCTGTGGCACAACTTCGGCGACGACGTCCCGTTCGGCCGGCAGCGCGACATCCTGCACCGCGCCTTCGACCGCGGCGTCACGCACTTCGACCTGGCCAACAACTACGGTCCGCCCTACGGCGCGGCCGAGACGAACTTCGGTCGGCACCTGCGCGACTCCTTCGCTCCCTACCGTGACGAGCTGGTGCTCTCCACCAAGGCCGGCTACGACATGTGGCCCGGCCCCTATGGGCAGGGCGGCGGCTCGCGGAAGCACCTGACGGCCAGCCTCGACCAGTCGCTGCGCCGGATGGGCGTCGACCACGTCGACGTCTTCTACTCCCACCGCTTCGACTCCAGCACCCCGCTGGAGGAGACGATGGGCGCCCTGCACAGCGCCGTCCAGGCCGGCAAGGCCCGCTACGTCGGCGTCTCCTCCTACTCGGCGGCCGACACCGCCCGCGCCGCGGAGATCCTGGCCGACCTCGGCACGCCGCTGCTCATCCACCAGCCCTCGTACTCGATGCTCAACCGCTGGATCGAGAGCGACCAGCTGCTCGACACCCTGACCGATGCCGGCGCCGGCTGCATCGCCTTCTCCCCGCTGGCTCAGGGCATGCTCACCGACAAGTACCTGGACGGCGTGCCCGAGGGCTCCCGGGCCAGCCAGGGGAAGTCGCTGTCGACCGACCTGCTCACCGACGAGGCGCTCGGGCACATCCGTGCGCTCGACGAGCTCGCCCGGTCGCGTGGGCAGAGCCTGGCCCAGCTGGCGCTGGCCTGGGCGCTCCGCGACCAGCGGGTGACCTCGGTGCTCATCGGGGCCAGCAGCGTCGCCCAGCTCGACGACAGCCTGGGTGCCCTCGCGCGGCTCGACTTCACCGCCGAGGAGCTGGCCGCCATCGACGCGCACGCCGTCGACGCCGGCATCGACATCTGGTCGGGTTTCCGCACCTCGTGACCGGCGGGCGCGCGGTCCGGCCCTGCATGGTCTGATCGCCGGGACGGGCCGGCGCCGCCGCCGGCCACCGACCGCGAGGGAGCCGCATGTCCGACACGTCGTCCACCGAGGTCCTGCTGGAGGTCGACGAGGGCGTCGCCGTCGTCACGCTCAACGCGCCGCAGCGGCGCAACGCGCTGACGCCGGCGATGGCCGCGGAGTTCGTCGCCGCCCTCGACGAGGCCGACGCGCGGCCGGAGGTCGGTGCGGTGGTGGTGCGCGGCGTCGGGCGGTCCTTCTGCGCCGGCGGCGACGTGCAGACGCTCACCGACGCCGGCCGGGACCCGGCCGCGCCGGGCGCCTACGCCGGCATGGGGGCGATCTACGACTCCTTCTACCGGCTGGGCCAGGTGCGGACGCCGACCATCGCCGCCGTCCGGGGATCGGCGGTGGGTGCGGGGATGAACCTGCTGCTCGCCGCCGACCTGCGGATCGTCGCCCGCGACGCCCGGCTGCTGTGCGGCTTCCTGAAGCGGGGCCTGCACCCCGGGGGCGGGCACTTCGTGCTCCTCTCCCGGCTGGTGGGCCGGGAGGCGGCGGCGGCGATGGCGCTGTTCGGCGAGGAGGTGGACGGCGCGCGCGCCGTCGAGCTGGGGCTGGCGTGGGAGACGGTGGACGACGCCGCGGTCGAGGACCGCGCCCGGGAGCTCGCCGTCCGGGTGGCAGCCGACCCCGAACTCGCCCGGGTCGCGGCGGCGAACTTCCGCACGGAGACCGGCCCGCCGCAGGTGAGCTGGGAGGTGGCCACCCAGTTCGAGCGGCCGGCGCAGATGTGGTCGATGCGCCGGTCGGCCGACTGAGGAAGGGCGGGCCGGTGCTCGGTGACACCGAGCACCGGCCGTCCGGATCAGGTGGTCTGCTGCGGCTTCGGGTCGTCGCGGGCGTCGAGCTGGATCTCCTTGTCCGCGCGCGGCACGCCCTCCTTCAGCTCCTTCGTGCGCTCCATCTCGGCGTCGAGCTCGATGCCGAACAGCAGCGCCAGGTTGATCAGCCAGAACCAGATCAGGAAGATCACCACACCGGCCAGCGCCCCGTAGGTGGCGTTGTAGCTGCCGAAGTTGGCGACGTAGAAGGCGAACAGCGCCGAGGCGAGGACCGCGACGAGGATCGCGACACCCGCTCCGGGGCTGACCCACTTGAAGCCGCGCAGCTTCACGTTCGGGGTGGAGTAGTAGAGGACGGCGATCATCAGCGCCAGGATGACCAGCATCACCGGCCACTTGGCCCAGGTCCAGACGGTCAGCACGGTGTCGCCCAGGCCGATGGCCTGACCGATCGCGTCGACGACCGGGCCGCTGAGCACCAGCATCGCCACGAGCACCGCGGCGAACAGGATCCCGATCAGCGTGATCAGCAGCTGCAGCGGCTTGAGCTTCCAGATTTTGCGACCCTCGGGGGTCTCGTAGATGACGTTCGCCGCCCGGGTGAACGCCCCGACGTAGCCCGAGGCCGACCAGACGGCACCGGCGAGACCGAGGATCAGCCCGAAGCCCACGGGGGCGGTGTTCCCGGCGAGCTGCTGGATCACCGGGTTGAGGGTCTCGGCGGCGGTAGCCGGCACCACCGCGGTCAGCGCATCGGTGAGCGTCGTCGGGTCGGTCAGCAGGCCCACGATGGACAGCAGCGCGATGAGGGCCGGGAACAGTGCCAGCACGCCGTAGTAGGTGAGCGACGCGGCCCAGTCGGTCAGCCCGTCCTCGCTGAACTCCTTCAGCGTGCGCTTGAGCGTGCCACCGGTGGTGGCCTTGCCGTCGGCGCCGGTGGGCGCGAAGTCGGCGCGCTCCCGGCTGATGTTGTCGTCGCCGGGCGCGGTGTCGGCGGGGTCCTGGGCCGGTCCGCCGCCCCGGGCTCGTTCGTCGGGGTCGGTTCTGCGTGCTCCGGCCATCGGGGCCTCCGGGAAGATCAGGGACAGGGCGTCCGGTCCCTGCCCCGGACCACTGCCTCCCACGCGTGCAGCGGGGCGATTCCGGCAACAGCGAGTCCGATCCGTGACCGACCGCAGCCGCCCGGACCGGTCGCCGGGCAGACACGCCGGACACTGTGGCCACAGAAGGCGACACGTGTCACACACTGTTCACCCAGGAAGTCCCCCGGTCGAGGATTGACCGCGGGTCCGGCCGGGAAGTGCTGAGCCAGACGAACGGCCCGCCCTTCCCCGGCGGGTGCCCCGAAGAGGACGTGGAGCGATAGATGGTGTTGTGGCCGGCGGTGACCCTCCTCGGTTTCCTGCTCTTGACCGCCCTGGTGATCGCCATGGGCATCCAGTCGACGGCGCGGTACGAGGCCGAGAAGCAGGAGGCGGACGCACCCCGCGGGCGGCACGCCGGCGCGGATCCCGTGCGCGCCACCGCGGCCCTGTAAGCCCCTCGGTCAGGCCCCGTCCAGAGGCTCGTCCCGAGCTTGCGAGGGATGAGGAGGACGGCGTCCTTCCTCAGAACCAGCTCTCGCGCATGTCCAGCGCGGTCCGGTCGAGCGAGGCCAGCAGGTCCAGCTGGGCGGCGACCTTCGGCAGCTCCCAGCGCTGGAAGAACCGCGCGGCCTGCCGCTTGCCGGCCGCGAGGTCGTCGTCCCGGCCCTCGGCTGCCAGCGCCTGCTCCAGCCACAGCCACGCCACCACCAGGTGCCCGGCCGCCTCCAGGTAGACGGCGGCGTTGGCCAGCGTCAGCTGCGGGTCGCCGGCGCCCCAGAGCGTGCCGGTCACCTCGGTCAGCCGGGCGACGGTGGCGTCGAGGTCGGCGGCCAGGTCCGCCCAGGGCGTGCCGGCCGCCCGCGCCGTCGTCGCCGTGATCGCCCCGGCCAGCAGGCCGAGGCCCGCGCCGCCGCCCATGACCACCTTGCGGCCGAGCAGGTCGAGCGCCTGGATGCCGTGCGTGCCCTCGTGGATCGGGTTGAGCCGGTTGTCCCGGTAGAACTGCTCGACCGGGAAGTCGCGGGTGTAGCCGGCCCCGCCGTGCACCTGGATGGCCAGGTCGTCCGCGGCCAGGCACCACTGCGACGGCCAGCTCTTGGCGATCGGGGTGAGCACCTCCAGCAGCAGTCGGGCGCGGGCCCGGTCCTCGTCGCGATCGGCGGTGGCCTC
Source organism: Modestobacter lapidis (assembly GCA_019779905.1). GTDB lineage: Bacteria > Actinomycetota > Actinomycetes > Mycobacteriales > Geodermatophilaceae > Modestobacter > Modestobacter lapidis. The sequence goes on from JABAKE010000011.1 coordinate 17,326, forward strand.
CTCGTCGACGAGGCGGGCGCAGTACAGGCCCAGCGCGAGGCCGCCCTCGACGTAGGACTTGGCGGCCAGCAGCATCCGCCGGACGTCGGGGTGCTCGATGATCGGCACGGGCGCGGCGGCGGCGTCCTTCGGGTGCCCGGCCGTGCCGGCCACCGGGCGGCCCTGCGTACGGGTCCGGGCGTACTCCACCGCGTGCAGGTAACCGGTGTAGCCCAGCGCCGTGGCGCCCAGGCCCACGCCGATCCGGGCCTCGTTCATCATGGAGAACATGTAGGTCAGGCCGCGGTGCTCCGCGCCGACGAGGAAGCCGACCGCGCCGGGGCGTCCGCCGGGGGTGTGCCCGCCCTCGCCGAAGTTCAGCGCGGTGTTGGTCGTCCCGCGGTAGCCCATCTTGTGGTTGAGCCCGGCCAGCGTGACGTCGTTGCGCTCGCCGAGGCTGCCGTCCGCGGCCACCAGGAACTTGGGGACGACGAACAGCGAGATGCCCTTCACCCCGGGCGGGCCCCCGGGCACCTTGGCGAGTACCAGGTGGACGATGTTCTCGGTCAGCTCGTGGTCGCCGCCGGAGATCCACATCTTGTGACCGGTCAGCCGGTAGCTGCCGTCGTCCTGACGGACGGCGCGGGTGGTGATGTCGGCCAGCGACGAGCCGGCCTGCGGCTCGGACAGCGCCATGGTGCCGAACCAGCGGCCCTCGGCCATCGGCGGGACGTAGGTCGCGACCTGCTCCGGGGTGCCGTGCGCCACCAGCAGGTTGGCGTTGGCCATGGTCAGGAACGGATAGGCCGAGGTGCCGATGTTGGCCGCCTGGAACCACGCGTGCACCGCCTGGTTGACCACCGCGGGCAGTTGCATGCCGCCCAGCTCCTCCGGTAGCGCGGCGGCGTTCATGCCGGCCTCGGCGAAGACCCGCAGCGCGGCAGCCACCTCGGGCACGAGCACCACCCGGCCGTCGACGACGTGCGGCTCGTGCTCGTCGGCGGTGCGGTTGTGCGGCGCGAAGTGCTCGGTGGCGATCTGCGCGGCCAGGTCCAGCACCGCGTCGATCGTCTCGCGCGAGTGCTCGGCGAACCGGGCCCGCTCGCCCAGCTCCGCCACCCGCAGCCAGTCGTGCAGCAGGAAGTCCAGGTCGCGACGGGACAGGACCAGCGACGAACGCACGGGTTCCTCCGAGGGTGGTGCTGCCGGTGCGGACGGCGGTGTCCGCCCCCGGCAGGCTATTCGGCCCGGCTGCCGGTGTCCCTGCGGTCGGCGCCCTGGGCCGGCGGGGGCGTCGAGGTCGGCGCCGCCATCCCGGCGGAGTTCTCCGCCGCCAGCGTCGGGTCCCCGGGGGTCCCGGCGTCCGGACCGGCTTCCTGCCTGGCCTGGATCCCCGACTTGTTGCTCAGCGGGAGCTGGGGGAGGAACAGGAACACGAAAAAGCCGATCGCCACGACTCCTGCGGCGATGAGGAACACCAGGTCGATCGAGTCGGAGAAGCCGACCCGGAACGGCTCGAGCAGCGACGCGGGGGCGCCGGCGATCGCGGTGGTGTCGCTGAGCGCGGCCTCGATGTCGAAGCTGCCGGCCGCCGCCCCCACCGCCGGGTCGGTGCGCGCCGCGTCGGAGATCGCGTTTCCGATGTCCGTGGGCAGCCGGGTGAACAAGATCGACAGGAACGCCGCGACCCCGATCGTGCCGCCCATCTGACGGAAGAACGTGACCGACGACGTCGCGACGCCCATCTCCCGCGGGGAGACGGAGTTCTGCACGGCCAGCACCACCGGCTGGAAATTGAAGCCCAGCCCCAGGCCCAGCATGACCATGAACGGCACCAGGGTCCAGATCGAGGCGTCCGCGGTGACGAAGGCGGACATCGACAGCAGCGCCACCACCATGAGGGCGACGCCCACCAGCGGGAAGACCTTGTACTTCCCGGTCCTCGAGATCGCGATGCCCGAGCTCACTGCGCCGGCCATGATCCCGGCGACCAGCGGGATCATCTGCAGCCCGGCGACGGTGGCGCTGGAGCCCTGGACGATCTGCAGGTACTGGGGCAGCAGCAGGATGCCGCCGAACATGCCGGCGCCCATCACCACGCTGCCCACCGCCCCGACGGTGAACGTGCGGTTGCCGAACATCCGCAGCGGGAGCAGCGCCTCGTCGCCGTAGGCGCGCTCGGCCAGCACGAACGCTCCGAACCCGAGTGCCCCGAGGAGGTAGCAGGTGAGTGCGGCCCCGGAGCTCCAGCCCCAGGTGCGGCCCTGCTCGGCCACGATCAGCAGCGGGACCAGGAAGGTGATCAGCGCGAGGGCGCCCGGCCAGTCGATGCGGTGCTCGCGGCGCTGGTGCGGAAGGTGCAGCACGCGCATCACGACGACGTAGGCGAGCACCCCCAGCGGCACGTTGATCAGGAAGATCCAGCGCCAGCCGGTGATCCCGAGCAGCGTGCCCTGGCCGGCCAGGAAGCCGCCGATGACCGGGCCGAGCACGCTGGAGGTGCCGAAGACGGCCATGAAGTACCCCTGGTACTTCGACCGCTGCCGTGGCGGCACGATGTCGCCGATGATCGCCAGGGCCAGCGACATCAGCCCACCGGCGCCGATGCCCTGCAGCGCGCGGAAGGCGGCGAGCTGGTACATCGTGTCGGCGAACGTGCAGGCCAGCGAGCCGATGATGAAGACGCCGATGGCGAACAGGTAGAACGGCCGGCGGCCGTAGATGTCGCTGAGCTTGCCGTACAGCGGGGTGGCGATCGTCGAGGTGATGAGGAACGCCGTCGTCGCCCAGGCCTGCAGGTCGTAGCCCTGCAGGTCGTCGGCGATGGTGCGGATCGCCGTGGAGACCACGGTCTGGTCGAGCGCGGCGAGGAACATGCCGAGCATCAGGCCGACCAGGATCGTCACGATCTGGCGGTGCGTGAACGAACCGGAGGCGTCCGGGGCGGCGGCTGCCGCCCGGCGGCGGCCGGCGGCGGTCCCGCGGTCGCTGGTCTGGGTCATCGGTCCTTCTCGGCGCAGGGAGCGGTGCCGCCGGTGGCATCGCTCAGGGAGGGCAGGTGGGTGGTCAGGTCCTGCACGAAGCGGTGCAGCTGGCCGGTGAAGGTGGCGCGCTCGCCGGGGCTCCACGCCGCGGTCACCCGCTCCAGGAAGGCGTCGCGCTCCTGCCGCATGGACTCCAGCGCGGCCTCGCCGGTCGCCGTCACGACCAGCACGCTGGCCCGGCCGTCCTGCTCGTCGGCCTCCCGGCGCACCAGCCCGCGCTCCACCAGCAGCGTGACGTGCCGGCTGACGGTCGAGGGGTCGGCGTGCACCAGTTCGGCCAGCGCTCCCTGGCGGAGCGGGCCCAGCCGGGTGAGCGGGAACAGCAGCACGTGTGCCGCGCTTTCCCGGGCGTCGGAGCCGGCGCCACCCGGCGGCCCGGACCTCAGCGCGTGCAGCACGCGGGTCAGCCGGGCCAGCTCGTCGGAGAGGCTGAGGTCGGTCCCCGGTGCAGGCGCGGTGTCGGGCGAGGCGGTCACGGGCACTCCGGAAGGACTGGACGCGGGCGGCGGACGCGACGCTGCGCCGGCGGAACAGTTGCACGATACAAGCCGTTGTTCCGTACACGCAATCAGTTGCGGATAGCACGGATCGGAACGCGCGCCACCCGCCCGCCCGGATGGGATCCTGGGGAGCTGCCCCACCCGAGAGGAACGCGAGCGCCCGTGAGCACCCCGCACGACGACCTGCGGTCCCGGCTGCCCGCACTCACCCTGGAGGACGAGCACCGGCTGCGCCGCCGGCTCGACGCCATCCGGCGCACGAAGGATCCGGCGGCGCGGGCCCGGCAGCACGAGCGCATCGCCGCCGACGTCGTCGCCGCCGAGGAGCGGATCGCCCGTCGTCGGGCCGCCGTCCCGGTGATCACCTACCCCGAGGAGCTGCCCGTCAGCCAGCGGCGGGACGAGATCGCCGCGGCGCTCCGCGACGCGCAGGTCGTGGTGGTCGCCGGCGAGACCGGCTCGGGCAAGACGACCCAGCTGCCCAAGATCCTGCTCGAGCTCGGCCGGGGGGTGCGGGGCCGCATCGGCCACACCCAGCCCCGGCGGATCGCCGCGCGCACGGTGGCCGAGCGGATCGCCGAGGAGCTGGACAGCCCGCTCGGTGAGGTCGTCGGCTGGAAGGTCCGGTTCACCGACCAGGTCGGGGACGCCACGCTGGTCAAGCTCATGACCGACGGCGTCCTGCTGGCCGAGGTGCAGCGCGACCGGATGCTCCGCCAGTACGACACGATCATCATCGACGAGGCGCACGAGCGGAGCCTCAACATCGACTTCCTGCTGGGCTACCTGGCCCGGCTGCTGCCCCGCCGGCCCGACCTCAAGCTGGTCATCACCTCGGCCACGATCGACGTCGAGCGGGTCGCCCGGCACTTCTCCGGCCGCTCCCACCAAAATGGCCATTTTGGTGGTGACGAGGGGGACGGCGCGCAGGTGCCGGTGGTGGAGGTCAGCGGGCGCACCTATCCCGTCGAGGTGCGCTACCGGCCGGTGGTCGACCCGGATGACCCGGCAGCCGACCCCGACCGCGACCAGGTGAGCGCGATCGTCGACGCCGTCGACGAGCTGGTCGCCGAGGGCCCGGGCGACGTGCTGGTCTTCCTGGCCGGCGAGCGGGAGATCCGCGACACCGCCGACGCACTGGCCGAGCGGGGGTTGCCCCACACCGAGGTGCTGCCGCTCTACTCGCGGCTCACGGCCGCCGACCAGCACCGGGTGTTCCAGCCGCACACCGGCCGGCGGGTGGTGCTGGCCACCAACGTCGCCGAGACCTCGCTGACCGTGCCCGGCATCAAGTACGTCGTCGACCCCGGGACCGCGCGCATCTCCCGGTACAGCCATCGCACCAAGGTGCAGCGGCTGCCGATCGAGCCGGTCAGCCAGGCCTCGGCCCGGCAGCGCTCGGGCCGCTGCGGGCGCACCAGCGAGGGCATCGCCATCCGCCTCTACAGCGAGGCGGACTTCGAGTCCCGGCCGGAGTACACCGACCCGGAGATCCTGCGTACCAACCTGGCCTCGGTGCTGCTGCAGATGGCCGCACTGGGCCTGGGTGACGTCGCCGACTTCCCGTTCATCGACCCGCCGGACCGCCGCGCCGTCGCCGACGGCGTGGCGCTGCTGGAGGAGCTGGGCGCCCTCACCGGCGAAGGCGTGCTCACCGAGACCGGCCGCTCGCTGGCCGCGCTGCCGCTGGACCCGCGGATGGCCCGGATGGTCGTGGAGGCCGACCGCCGCGGCGTGCTGGAGGAAGTGCTGGTCATCGCGGCCGGGCTGACCATCCAGGACCCGCGGGAGCGCCCGGCCGAGCACCAGCAGGCCGCCGACGAGCTGCACCGCCGGTTCGCCGACGAGAACTCCGACTTCCTGTCGCTGCTGAACCTGTGGCGGTACCTCGTCGAGCAGCAGGACGCGTTGAGCGGCAACCAGTTCCGCCGCACCGTCAAGCGGGAGTTCCTGCACTACCTGCGCATCCGGGAGTGGCAGGACCTGCACGGGCAGCTGCGCGGCACCGCCCGCCGGCTGGGCATGCAGCTCGGTGAGCTGGCCGAAGGTCCGGACGAGCGCGGGGTGCACGCGTCCCTGCTGGCCGGCCTGCTGTCCCAGGTCGGCATGCAGGCCGAACCCGACAAGGGCCACAAGCGCGACAATGGCCCCCGACGGGGGTCGCGGGAGTACCTGGGCACCCGGAACACGCGTTTCGTGCTCGCGCCCGGAACGCCGCTGGTGAAGAAGCCGCCGCGCTGGGTGGTGGCCGCCGAGCTGGTGGAGACCAGCCGGCTGTTCGCCCGCACCGCCGCCCGGATCGACCCCGAGGTGGTCGAGCGGCTGGCCGAGCACGTGGTGAAGCGGCAGTACGCCGAGCCGCGGTGGGACGCCAAGCGGGGCTCGGTCGTGGCGACCGAGCGGGTCACGCTCTACGGGCTGCCGCTGGTCGTGGGCCGCCGGGTGCAGTACGGCTCGATCGACCCGGTGGTCTCCCGGGAGCTGTTCATCCGGCACGCCCTCGTGCAGGGGGAGTGGACGACGCACCACCGGTTCGTCGCCGACAACGCCCGCGCGCTCCAGCAGGTCGCCGACCTCGAGGAGCGGGCCCGCCGCCGGGACATCCGGGTGGACGACGAAACGGTGTTCGAGCTCTACGACGCGCGGGTGCCGGCCGACGTCGTCTCGGCGCGGCACTTCGACCGCTGGTGGAAGGCCGCCCGCCGGGAGGCCCCGGACCTGCTCACCTTCACCCCGGAGCTGCTCACCAACACCGCGGCGGCCGGCCAGGTGCGGGCCGAGGACTACCCGGACGAGGTGCGGCTGACGCAGGGGCTGACGCTGCCGCTGAGCTACGCGTTCGCGCCGGGTGCCGCCGAGGACGGTGTGACCGTCGACGTCCCGCTGGGGGTGCTGGACACCCTCGCCGCGACGTCGGGGGAGTCGCTGGCCTTCACCGTGCCCGGGCAGCGGGCGGAGCTGGTGACCGAGCTGCTGCGCTCGCTGCCCAAGCAGCTGCGCCGCGGGCTGGTGCCGATCCCCGACCGGGTGCGCGAGGTGCTGCCGCGCATCGATCCCACCGAGCCGCTGCTGCCCGCGCTGGAGCGCGAGCTGCGCCGGGCCACCGCGGTGACCGTCCCGCCCGACGCCTGGCACCCCGAGCAGGTGCCCGACCACCTGCGGGCCACCTTCCGGGTTCTCGACGACCGGCAACAGCCGTTGGCGACCGGTAAGGACCTGGCGGCGCTGCGCGCCCAGGTGGCGCCGCAGAGCCGGGCCAGCCTCGCCCGGGCGGCCGCCGACCTCGAGCGCACCGGGCTCACCGGCTGGACGATCGGCGACCTGCCCCGCACGGTGCAGGTGCGCCGCGGCGGGCACGACGTCACCGCCTGGCCCGCGCTCGTCGACGAGGGGACGACGGTCGGCGTCCGGGTCGTCCCGACCGAGGCCGAGGCCGGCCGGCTGACCTGGCGTGGGGCCGGCCGGCTGCTGGTGCTGGCGGCCGGGTCACCGGTGAAACAGGTGGTCAAGGGTCTCTCCCCGCGCACCCGGCTGGCCCTGCAGTTCAACCCGGACGGCGAGATCGCCGACCTGGTCGCCGACTGCGTCGACGCCGCCGCCGCCGAGCTCATCGCCGACGCCGGCGGGCCGCCCCGCGACGAGGCGGCCTTCGCCGCGCTGGTGCGGACCGCCCGCGACCAGCTGCTGCCGTTGACCACCGACACCGTGCGGCGGGTCGAGACCGTGCTGACCGAGGCCCGGGAGGTCGCCGTGGCGATCGGCGCGGCGCCCGCCCGTCGGGTGCCCGATGCCGCCATCGCCGACCTGCGCCGGCAGATGGGTGGGCTGCTGCACCGGGGCTTCGTCACCGACGCCGGCCGGCGGCGGCTGCCCGACGTCGTCCGCTACCTGAAGGCGATGGCGTACCGGCTGGAGAAGCTGCCGGCCAACGCCGCGCGGGACGCGCTGTGGATGGCGCAGGTCACCGCCGTCACCGAGGAGTACGAGCAGCTGCGCGCCCGGGTGCCGGCCACCGGAGCGCCCGGCGACCCGGTGGCCCGGGTGCGCTGGATGGTCGAGGAGTTGCGGGTCGGGCTGTTCGCCCAGGGCATCGGCACCTCCCGGCCGGTCTCCGAGCAGCGGGTCTACAAGGCCATCGACGGGGTGCTGGACCAGGCCACGGCCTGACCCGGCGCCCCGGGGGTCAAGGCCGCGATCCGATCCGCCGATGAAGGGAAGGTGGCCCGGTTCCGGGTCACCGGCGACGAGGCGGGAGGACCAGCGATGTCGGCCCTGAGCGCGCGCATCGACCTGCCGGCGGTGCCCCGGAGCGTGGTCGCGGCCCGCCGGGTGCTGCGCGAGCTGCTGGCCGCCTGGGGCGCTTCCCAGGACCGGCAGGACGCCGAGCTGCTGGCCACCGAACTGGTGGCCAACGTCGTCGACCACGTCGGTGGGGACGGCGGGCTCTCCCTCGAGATCGTGCTGGCCGAGGACTGGCTGCGGATCGCCGTCGTCGACGGGTCCGCGGTCCGGCCGGTGGTCCAGGGGCTCTCCGGGGTGCGCCCGCGCGGGCGCGGGCTGCAGATGGTGGCGGCCATCGCTACCCGGTGGGGCGTCGAGGACCACTCCGGGGGCAAGCGGGTCTGGTTCGACCTGGTGCCCGCCGGTGTGCCGGCTGGTTTGCCGTCGGCTCCGCGCGGGGAGGGCCCGGGGGTCCGAGCCCGCCAGACCGAGGAGTCGTCGCGATGACCGAGCCCACCGAGAGCCTGCCCGCCACGGACCAGCCCAGCAGCAACGTCACCGCAGCCGGCGAGAAGCTCACCGACGGCGAGATGGTCGAGGCCGTCGCCGGCTCGACCGACAGCGCGTCCGAGCACGCCAGCGAGGCCGGCAAGGACTGGGACGGCGACCCCTCGCAGGCGCCGCAGCAGTAGTTCCGCGCCGGCCGGCCGGCCCGGGTGGGCCGCCGTCCGGCTGGCGGACCCGGCCGCGCAGGACGACGCTGGGATCGCGCCGGCGGCCGGCCCCGCCGACGGTGGGGGTGGTGGCCATGACGGGAACCGCGCCGGCGGACCGGACGCCGCGCACGGCGCTGCGCTGGGCGGTTGCGCACGGCCTTCCCGCGATGTACCTCACCCGGGCCGCCCGTCGCGGCGACCTGGTGGCCCGGCTGCTGCGCGACCCGCGGCTGCGTGCGGACCCCCACCCGGTCTACGAGCGGCTGCGCGCCCGGGGGCCGGTGTCCGACAGCAGTCTCGGTCTGGTCACCCCTTCCCACCGGGTCGCTGCCGAGGTGCTGCGGTCCGAGGCGTTCGGCGTCGGCTGGCACCGGTCGACCGCGCCCCGCTGGGTGCAGTGGCTGCTCACCGCCACCGACGACCCGGCTGCCGACGGCGTGGCCGAACCGCCGTCGATGCTGGTCACCGACCCGCCCGACCACACCCGTTACCGGCGGCTGGTCAGCCGCGCGTTCACCCCGCGGGCGACCGCGGCGTTCGAGCCGAGGATCGAGGCGATCGCCCGGTCGCTGCTCGACCAGCTCGACGGCGGCGGGGACCCCGTCGACCTGGTGGCCGGCTACGCCGCGCCGCTGCCGGTGCTCGTCATCGCCGAGCTGCTGGGCGTGCCCACCGACCGGCGCGCGGACTTCCTGCGCTGGGGCGGGGCCGCGGCCGTCACCCTGGACCCGGGGCTGCCCTACCGGCGGTACGCCGAGGCCGAGGGCGCGCTGCGGGCCATGCACCGTTTCCTGAGCGGCCACTTCGACCGGTTGCGCCGGGATCCCGGCGACGACCTGGTCAGCCACCTGGTCGGCCTGCCCGACGACGCGCTCACCGACCGGGAGCTGCACGCCGTCGTCATGTTGCTGCTCGGTGCGGGCTTCGAGACGACGGTCAACCTGCTGAGCAACGCCGTCGTGCTGCTGGACGCCCACCGCGACCAGTGGAACGGGCTGGCCGCCGACCCCTCCGGCTGGGATCTGGCGGTCGAGGAGGTGCTGCGGTACGACAGCCCCGTCCAGCTCACCGGTCGGACGGCGCTCGCCGACACCACCGTGGCCGGCCGGCCGGTGCCCGCCGGCAGCCGGGTCACCGTGCTGCTCGGTGCCGCCAACCGCGACCCGGAGGTGTTCACCGACCCGGCGCGCTTCGACGTCACCCGGGCCAACGCCCGGGACCACCTGGCCTTCTCCGCCGGCATCCACTACTGCCTCGGCGCCGGGCTGGCCCGCCTGGAGGCGGCCGGCGCACTCCGCGTCCTCGCCGAGCGTTTTCCGCGGCTCCGGGTCGCCGGCCCTCCCGTGCGGCGGGACCTGCAGACGCTGCGCGGGTTCTCCCGGCTGCCCGTCCGGCTGCGCTGACCGGCGTCCGCGGTTCGGGTTTCCGCCGGACGGGAGGCCCTGTGGGGGCCGTCACAGCATCTGGTTGAGTGTGCGACGTTGTCGACGACGGAGGGCAGGTCGCATGAGCATCCTCGGTACCCGGGTGGTCCGCACGGAGGACCCGCTGTTCCTCACCAGGGGGGCGGTCTACACCGACGACCTGGCCGACGAACGGCTGGCCGGAGCGCTGCACGCGACCTTCGTCCGCTCCACCGTCGCGCACGGCCGGGTGCTCTCCGTCGACACCTCGGCGGCGCTGGAGGCGCCGGGCGTCGTCGCGGTGATCACCGCCGACGACCTCGCCGACCTGGCCCCGATCCCGCCGGGGTTCCCCTTCGTGAACGCCGGCTTCACCCGGGACTGGCTGGCCAAGGACGTCGTCCGGTTCGTGGGCGACCCGGTCGCCGTGGTGCTCACCGAGCAGCGCTACCAGGGTGAGGACGCCGCGGAGATGGTCGCCGTCGACATCGACCCGCTGCCCGCGGTGGTCGGTACCGCGGCGGCGCGTGCCGAGGACGTGCTGCTCTACCCGGACGTCGGCACCAACGTCTACGCCGCCTTCGGCGAGCCGGCACCGGAGGACTTCTTCGCCGGCTGCGAGGTGGTGGTCAGCCGCCCGGTCGTGAACCAGCGGGTGGCCCCCGCGCCGCTGGAGACCCGGGCCGCTTCAGCGGTCTGGGGCGAGGACGGCCGGGTGACGATCTGGTGCTCCAACCAGGGCGCGCAGATGGTGCAGATGGAGATCGCCGCCTGGCTCGGTCTGGACATCAGCAAGGTGCACGTGATCACCCCCGACGTCGGCGGCGGCTTCGGCGCCAAGATCGGTGCCGACCCCGAGTTCGCGCTCATCGCCCAGGCGGCGAAGATCGCCGGCCGGCCGGTGCGCTGGTCCGAGAGCCGCTCGGAGAACCTGGTCGGGATGGTGCACGGCCGCGCCCAGGACCACGTCGTGACCATCGGCGGACGCCGGGACGGCACCGTGGAGGCGTACAGCATCGAGATCGACCAGGACGCCGGCGCCCACCCGCGCTTCGCCGTGGTGCTCCCGACGCTGACCATGCTGATGACCTCCGGCGTCTACGCGTTCCCGAAGGTGCACGCCCAGGCGCGGGTGCTGGCCACCAACACCACCTCCACCGCCGCCTACCGCGGCGCCGGGCGGCCGGAGGCGACCCTCTCCGTCGAGCGGGCCATGGACCTGTTCGCCGCCGAGATCGGCATGGACCCGGCCGAGGTCCGCCGGAAGAACCTGATCCCGCCTTTCGACTCGCCGCACACCACGCCGATGGGCGCCACCTACGACACCGGCGACTACGTCACCGCCCTGGACAAGGTGCTGGAGGCCGTCGGCTACCAGGAACTGCGCGCCGAGCAGGCCCGGCGGCGGGAGGCCGGCGACGTCCGGCAGCTCGGCATCGGGCTGTCGGTGTACGTGGAGATCACCGGTGCCGGTGGCGAGGCCGGTGCCCCCAGCGAGGACGCGTCGGTCGAGATCCACCCCGACGGCACCGCGACCATCCTCACCGGCACCTCCCCGCACGGGCAGGGGCACGCCACCTCCTGGGCGATGATCGCCAGCGACCAGCTGGGCATCCCGCTGGAGAAGATCACCGTGCTGCACGGCGACACCGACCTGGTGCCCAAGGGCGGCGGCACGATGGGCTCGCGCAGCCTCCAGCAGGGTGGCGCGGCCGTGCACCAGGCGGCCGGCGAGCTGGTCGAGCTGGCGAGGAAGCGGGCGGCGGAGAAGCTCGAGGCGAACCCGGAGGACCTCGTCGTCGACCAGGCGCTGGCCGGGCTCGCCGTCCGGGGCACCCCCGGTGTGGGGGTCACCTTCGCCGAGCTGGCCGGGGACGAGCGCCTGCTGGTGCAGAGCACCTTCAGCGCCGCTGCCCCGACGTTCCCCTTCGGGGCGCACGCCGTCGTCGTCGAGGTGGACACGGAGTCGGGCAAGGCCGAGGTCCTGCGGCTGGTCGCCGTCGACGACGCCGGCACCATCCTCAACCCGCTGCTGGCCGACGGTCAGCGGCACGGCGGCTTCGCCCAGGGCGTGGCGCAGGCGCTGCTGGAGGAGGTCCTCTACGACGAGGACGGCAACCCGACCACTTCGACGCTGGCCGACTACCCGTTCATCTCGGCCACCGAGCTGCCCAGCTTCGAGCTGGTCGAGATGGCCACTCCCACCCCGATGAACCCGCTGGGCGCCAAGGGCATCGGGGAGGCGGGCACCATCGGTTCCACACCGGCGACGCAGAACGCCGTCATCGACGCGGTCGCCCACCTCGGCGTCCGGCACATCGACATGCCCACCACCCCCATGCGGGTGTGGCGGGCGATCCAGCAGGCCGGTCAGGCCGCAGGCCAGGGAGGCAACTGATGCAGGTCTCGATCACCGTCAACGGGCAGCAGCGCACCGACGAGGTGGAACCGCGGCTGCTGCTGGCCCACTACCTCCGCGACACCTGCGGGCTGACCGCCACCAACATCGGCTGTGACTCGACCTCGTGTGGCGCGTGCACCGTCGTCGTCGACGGGCTCAGCGTGAAGAGCTGCACGGTGCTCGCGGCGCAGACCGATGGCTCGCAGGTCACCACCCTGGAGGGGCTGGCCGGTCCGGACGGCGAGATGCACCCCATGCAGGCCGCGTTCCGCGCCGAGCACGGCCTGCAGTGCGGCTTCTGCACCCCCGGCATGGTCATGGCGGCGATCGGCGTGCTGGCCGACAACCCCGACCCTAGTGACCGCGAGGTCCGCGAGGGCCTGGAGGGCAACCTCTGCCGGTGCACCGGCTACCACAACATCGTGCGTGCGGTGCAGACCGCCGCCAAGTCCGGCCCGGCCGCCGGCCAGGTGCCCCAGTCACAGGAGGAGCGAGCATGATTCCCTCGCCGTTCGACTACGTGAAGGTGCGGTCGGTCGACGAGGCGGTGGCCGCGCTCACCGAGCACGGCGAGGACGCCAAGCTGCTGGCCGGTGGCCACTCGCTGCTGCCCATCATGAAGCTGCGGCTGGCCGTGCCGTCGGTGCTGATCGACATCAGCGGCATCCGTGACCTGTCCTACGTCCGGGTGGAGGGCGACGAGGTGGCCATCGGCGCGGGCACCCGGCACTTCGAGCTCGAGCGGTCGGAGACGGCCCGCACCGAGGTGCCGTTGCTGCCGCACGCGGCCGGCCGGGTCGGTGACCCCCAGGTGCGGCACCGTGGCACGCTGGGCGGCACGGTCGCACACAGCGATCCGGCTTCGGACCTGCCCACCGCGCTGCTCGCCCTCGGCGGCACCGTCGTCCTGCAGGGGCCCGACGGCCGGCGCGAGGTGCCCATCACCGAGTTCTGGACCGGCTTCTTCGAGACCGCGATGTCGCCCGACGAGCTGGTCGTGGAGCTGCGGGTGCCGCGCACCGGCGACGCCGGCTGGGGCTACGAGAAGTTCACCCGCCGCGAGAACGACTGGCCCATCGTGGCGGCCGCCGCGGTGCAGGGCCGGGTGGCGCTGGCCAACATGGGTGGCTCGGTGCTGCGGGCGACGGCCACCGAGGAGGCGCTGGCCCGCGGGGCGTCGATCGCCGAGGCGGCAGCGCTCGCCGACCAGGGCACCTCGCCCACCGCGGACATGCACGCCGACCAGGAGTACCGGCGGCACCTCGCCCGGCTGCTCACCCGCCGGGCCCTGGAGAAGGCCGCCGCGGCTGCTCGCTGAAGAACGGGCCGGTAAACGTCAGCCCGTCGGCCCTCAGGCCCCCTGCAGGGTCCCGCCGCGAGCTTGCGAGTGGCGGGGGGCAGGGGTCCTTCGTCAGCCGGCGGGGGTGAGCATCCCGGCGCCCACGGTGGCGTTGGTGGCCTCGTCGACGAGGATGAACCGGCCGGTCACCCGGTTGCGGTGGTAGTCGTCGACGAACAGCGGCTGGGTGGTGCGCAGCCGCACCCGGCCGATGTCGTTGAGGCCGAGCTCGAGGCCGCCGTCGGCGTCGGTCTGCCGGTGCAGCGTGTTGACGTCGAGGCGGTACTGCAGCTCCTTGACCACGGCGCGGACCGAGCGGGTGGTGTGCTTGACGGCGAGGCGCTGCCGGGGCCGCAGCGGCTGGTCGCTCATCCAGCACACCAGCGCGTCGACGTCCTGGGTGACGTGCGGCGCGTTGTGCGGCCGGCAGATCAGGTCGCCGCGCGAGACGTCCAGGTCGTCGGCCAGCCGCACGGTCACCGACATGGGTGGGAAGGCCTCGGCGACCGGGCCGTCCGGGCCGTCGATCGCGGCGATGGTGGTGGTCAACCCGCTGGGCAGCACCTGCACCTCGTCGCCGGGCCGCAGCACGCCACCGGCCACCCGGCCGGCGTAGCCGCGGTAGTCGTGGTGGGCGTCGGTCTGCGGGCGGATGACGTACTGGACCGGGAACCGGGTGTCGACCAGGTTCCGGTCGCTGGCCACGTGCACGTGCTCCAGGTGGTGCAGCAGCGAGGCGCCCTCGTACCAGGGCATGTTCACCGACCGGGTCACCACGTTGTCGCCCTGCAGGGCCGAGATCGGGACGACGGTGAGGTCGGGGACCTCGAGCTTGGTGGCGAACGCGGTGAACTCGTCGCGAATGGACTCGTAGACGTCCTCGGACCAGTCCACCAGGTCCATCTTGTTCACCGCGACGACCAGGTGCGGCACCCGCAGCAGCGAGGCGAGGAAGGCGTGCCGGCGGCTCTGCTCGAGCATCCCCTTGCGGGCGTCGACCAGCACGATCGCCAGGTCCGCGGTCGAGGCGCCGGTGACCATGTTGCGGGTGTACTGCACGTGCCCGGGGGTGTCGGCGAGGATGAACGTGCGCCGCGGGGTGCTGAAGTAGCGGTACGCGACGTCGATGGTGATGCCCTGCTCGCGTTCGGCGCGCAGGCCGTCGGTGAGCAGCGCGAGGTCGACGAAGTCGCCGCGGCTGGCGCGCTCGATCGCCTCGTACTGGTCCTCGAACACCGCCTTGCTGTCGTACAGCAGCCGGCCGATCAGCGTGCTCTTGCCGTCGTCGACGGAGCCGGCGGTGGCTATCCGCAGGATGTCCTTGCGGGCGTGCGCGATCTCCGCGGCGGCCTCGGCCGCGGCGGAGTGGACGTCGACGGGGGCGGCCGGACTCGGGACGCTCATCAGAAGTACCCCTCCTTCTTGCGGTCCTCCATGGCGGCCTCGCTGACCTTGTCGTCGCCGCGGGTGGCGCCGCGCTCGGTCAGCCGGGTCACCGCGATCTCGGCGATGATCTCCTCGACGTTGGCCGCGGTGGACCGCACGGCTGCGGTCAGGTTCGCGTCGCCCACCGTGCGGTAGCGGACGCTCTCCCGGAGCACCTGCTCACCCTCGCGCGGGGTGATGAACTCGTTGACCGCGTAGAGCATCCCCTGCCGGTCGACGACGTCGCGCTCGCGGGCGAGGTACAGCGGGGGGATGGCGATCTCCTCCTGGGCGATGTACCCCCAGATGTCCAGCTCGGTCCAGTTGGACAGCGGGAACACCCGGATCGACTCGCCCTGGTGGATTCGGCCGTTGTAGAGGTCCCAGAGCTCGGGGCGCTGGTTCTTCGGGTCCCACTGGCCGAAGTCGTCGCGGAAGGAGAACACCCGCTCCTTGGCCCGGGCCTTGTCCTCGTCGCGGCGGGCCCCGCCGAACAGCGCGGTGAAGCCGTGCTCCTCGACGGCGTCGAGCAGCACCGGGGTCTGGATCCGGTTGCGGGAGCCGTTCGGCTCCTCCTGCACCGTGCCGGCGGCGATCGCGTCGGCAACCGAGGCGACGACCAGCTCGACGCCGAGTTCGGCGACCCGCTTGTCGCGGAGTTCGAGTACCTCGGGAAAGTTCAGGCCGGTGTCGACGTGCATGACCGGGAAGGGGATCCGCGCCGGGGCGAACGCCTTGCGGGCCAGCTCCAGCATCACGATGGAGTCCTTGCCGCCGGAGAACAGCAGCACCGGCCGTTCGCATTCGGCGGCGACCTCGCGCAGCACGTGGATGGACTCGGCCTCCAGCGTCTGCAGCTGGGTGAGCCGGTAGTCGGGGGTGGTCACGCGGTGAGCTCCCGGGAAGGCGGCAGGGGTCGGTCGCGCCGTCCGGTGGACGGCGCTCTGTCGGTGGGCAACCCGCTCGGGGAGAGCGGGATTCCCGGTCACAGTGTCCGGCATGGCGCGACGCCGCCCGCGCGGCGGTCGGTCAGGGGCCGGCCGGAGGGCCCGGCGGGCCGGACCGGGGCAGCCGGACGGCGAAGGTCGCCCCCCGGCCCGGTGCCGTGTCCAGCTCCACCCGTCCGCCGTGGGCAGCCACCAGCGCCGCGACGATGGAGAGCCCCAGGCCGGTCCCGCCGGCGGCGCGGGTGCGGGAGGGGTCGGCCCGGTAGAACCGCTCGAACACCCGCTGGGCGTCGGCCGGTTCCAGTCCGGGGCCCTCGTCGGACACGGCCAGCACCACGACGTCCGGATCGGCCTGGTCCCCGGACAGCCGCACGGAGACCCGGGCGTCCGGCGGCGTGTGGGTGAGCGCGTTGGTGACCAGGTTGCCGACGACCTGGCGCAACCGGGCCTCGTCCCCGATCACGACCGGGACGTCGGTCAGTGACTCGTCCAGGTGCAGCCCGATCGGCCGCGCCGGCTGGACGGCGCGGGCGTCGTGCACCGCGTCGCCGGCCACCTCCGCCAGGTCGACGGGGGCCAGGGACAGCGGGCGCTGCTGGTCCAGCCGCGCCAGCTGCAGCAGGTCCTCGACCAGCAGCCCCATCCGGGTCGCCTCCGCCTCGATGCGCTGCATCAGCCGGCGGGTCTCCGCGGGCCCGCCGGCCGCCCCCTGGCGGTGCAGCTCGGCGAAGCCGCGGATCGAGGTGAGCGGCGTCCGCAGCTCGTGGCTGGCGTCGGCGACGAAGCGCCGCATCCGCCCCTCCGAGGCGACGGCCTGCGCCTCCGAGGCGAGCGCTTGCTCCTCCGACGCCCGGGCCTGCTCCTCCGAGGCCTGCTGGGCGCGGAAGGAGCTCTCGATCCGGGCCAGCATCCCGTTGATCGCGGTGGACAGCCGGCCGACCTCGGTGCGGTCGTTCCCGGCCGGGACGCGGCGGGACAGGTCGCCGGCGGCGATGGCCTGCGCGGTGTGCTCCACCTCGGCCAGCGGGCGCAGGCTGTTGCGGACGAGGAGGTACCCGGCGACGCCCAGCAGGACCACGGCGAGCAGCCCGACCACGACCTCGATCGCCACCAGCCGGTGGACGATGGCCTCGTCCTGGGCGAGGTCGTTGCCCACCACGACGGCGAAGTCCTCCGACACCTGCCCCACGGCGAGCCGCCAGGTGGTGCTGCCGTCGGCCGAGCGGACGGTGAAGGGAGCGTTGCCGTACCCGGCCGCGTTGGTGGCGGTCATCGCGCTGACGTCGGGCAGCCGGTCCTCGTCGCGGGTGGCGGCGAACTGCTCGAAGGCCCCGTCGGTGTCCAGGCAGGCGACGTAGGTGCCACCGCCGGGCAGGCTCAGCCGTTGCATGCCGCACAGCCGCTGCAGCCCGTCGGGGTCCGCCGTCATCTCGCGGACCTGGCTGCGCAGGCTCTGATCCTGCTGGTCGAGCAGGAACCCCTGCAGCAGCGACGTGGCGGCCGAGCCGGTGGCCACCAGCGCGACGGTGACCAGGGCCATCAGGAGGGCGACCAGGGTGATCCGCAGCGGCACGCGGGGTGGTCGTGCCGCGCCCAGGGGCCCACCGGTCAGGACCTCGGGAGAGGTGGGGGGCGCCGGGGTACCGGCGGCGGCCGTCCCGGGAGCGGCGGTCACGTGCCGCGAGGCAGCCGCAACGAGTAGCCCACCCCGCGCAGGGTGTGCAGCAGGCGTGGCTCGGTGGTGTCGACCTTGCGGCGGAGGTAGGAGATGTAGGACTCGACCACGTTCGCCTCGCCGTTGAAGTCGTAGTTCCACACGTGGTCGAGGATCTGCGCCTTCGAGAGCACCCGGCCGGCGTTCGTCATCAGGTAGCGGAGCAGTTTGAACTCGGTGGGGGAGAGGCTGACCAGTTTCCCGGCCTTGAGGACCTCGTGCGACTCCTCGTCCAGCTCGATGTCGGCGAAGGTCAGCCGCGGCGCCTGGTCGGCCTGCTGGACGCTCTGGCTGCGGCGCAGCACCGCCCGGATCCGGGCCAGCACCTCGTCGAGGCTGAAGGGCTTGGTCACGTAGTCGTCGGCACCCAGGGTCAGCCCGGTGACCTTGTCCTCCCCGGCATCGCGCGCGGTGAGGAACAGCACCGGCGTGTGGCTGCCGTTCTGCCGGAGCCGGCGGACGACGCCGAACCCGTCGAGCCCGGGCATCATCACGTCGAGGACCAGGAGGTCGGGGCGGAACCGGTCGGCGACGGCGAGCGCCTCCTGCCCGTCGGCGGCGGTGGCGACCTCGAACCCGGCGTAGCGCAGGCTGGCCGAGAGCAGTTCGCGGATGTTCGGTTCGTCGTCCACCACGAGCAGCCGGGCCTCGGGCTGCTGCGGTCGGCTGCTGGTGGGCACGGCCCCTCCCGAGGTCCCTGGCGCGTCGGTGGTCGTCATGGCGACAGGCTGCCCCACCGGGCTGCGCTGGTCCTGGACGCTACCTGGGAGCCGGCTGGGCGTTCAGTCCGTTCCGGACATCGCCCGGCCGCGCCGCCAGTAGCCGATCGCGTGGTGCTGGCCGCGGCGCAGGCCCCACCGGTCGCGCAGGTCCGCCCGCACCGCGCGGACGGTGGCCGATTCGGCAGCCACCCAGGCGAAGACGTCGGAGCCGGCCGGTGGCTGGACGGCGGCCACCGCATCGACCAGCAGCGTCCCGGCACCGGGCGCCGCGCCCGCCCGGTGCAGCCAGCGCACCTCCACCCCGGCGGGTGCGGGCAGCGGCTGCTCCTCCTCGGGGCCGGCGACCTCGACCAGCGCGACGCCGCGGGCGCCGGCAGCCGCCGAACCGAGGATCCGGCCGATGGCCGGGATCGCGGTCTCGTCGCCGACCAGCAGCAGCCAGCCCGCGGGGGCGTCGCCGAGGGGGGCGGAACTGGCCACGCCGAGCACGTCCCCGGGGGCGGCGGCCGCGGCCCAGGTGGCTGCCGGGCCGTCGCCGTGCAGCACGAAGTCGACGTCCACCTCTCCGGCGGCTCGGTCCTGCCGGCGGGCCGTGTACCGGCGCATGCTCACGCCGTGGCTGCCCTGCGGCCAGACGATGCGGCCGTCCCGGGCGATCTGCGGCCAGCGGGGGGACCGGTCGCCGACGCGGGGTACCAGGAGCGAGAGCGTGGGGCCGGCCGCGGTGACGACGTCGGCCGGGGCGCCCAGCGTCACCCGGCGGACTGCCGGGGTCACGGAGGTGACGGCGGTGACGGTGAGGACGTCGACCGGGCGGAGCCCGTCGGGGGCGTTCACGAGGATCGAGCCTAGGCGGAGGCGACCCACGTGGATCGAACCTCAGCGGAGGCGACCCGTGGTGATCCGGCCCGGCCCGAGCGGGGCCGACCCGGCCGTCCCCGGGGGAATGGGGTCGACCGGGCCGGCGATCGCGGACGGGATGGTGACTCTTCGTCACCGAGCTGTTGCCCTGGTCAGCACTTTCGCTTCCCTGGCCCGTCAGATCGGAACGCTACGTGACGATCGGGGGTGGAGAACAGCCCGCGCGGTGGACTCCCCCCGAACGGGTGACACGGTTCGATTTGCGCCCGGCCGGCGGTCGTGCTGGGCGCGCCGGCGCCAGGCGATGTGTGCGCCGGGACGGTGCCGGGCAGGCAACCATCCCGCGCGGCCCCCGGGAGCCCCCCGGGAGGGCCGCGCGACGACGAGGAGGTGGCATGGCCGACGAGTTCCGGAAGGGTGACCACGTCAGCTGGAACAGCCACGGCAGCCAGGCCGAGGGCACCGTGGAACGGAGGATCACCGAGGACACCGAGGCCTCCGGCCGGACGGTGCGGGCCGGCGAGGAGGACCCGCAGTACGAGGTGCGCAGCGAGAAGAGCGGCACCACCGCGGTGCACAGGCCCGGCGCGCTGCGCGGGCACTGAACGGACCCGGCCGACGGCCGGACGGAGAGGGAGACATGAGCGAGAGCGACGAGTTCGCCGGCACGTCGGCGCGGAGCACCAAGCACAGCCCCCGGGAGGACGACGAGCTCAAGCACGAGCTCGAGGGCATGGTCCGCTCGGGGCGGACGACGCACTCCGAGGAGTGGAACGATCCCGAGCCCACCGCCGAGACGGACCCCGACGTGGACGCCGCGCCGGACAGCACCCTGACCGGTGGCGTGCCCGAGGGGATGACGCAGGACGCGGTCGTGGCCCGGGCGGAGCTGGCGCGCTGGCTGGACCGGGCGGACTTCCCGAACACCGGGGCGGAGCTGGTCGAGGCCGCCCGCGACCACCGGGCGCCCGACGGGGTGGCCGCCGAGCTGGAGCGGCTCCCTGCCGACGCGGTCTTCGAGCGGATCGGCGACGTGGTCCGCGCGCTGGGCTACCCGACCGAGACCTGACCGCTGCGCCCGCGGTGCCCCGGGGCCCGGGGCACCGCGGGCGCGGCAGGTGGCTCAGGAGCCGGTCTGGCGGTCCTGCTGGTCCCGATCGTCCTGGTGCTGGTCGTCCTGGTCCTGAGCCTCCTCGGCCTCCTCCTGGGCGATCTCCTCCGCACCGCGGCGTCGGAAGAGCCGGGAGCCGGGGAAGCCCTTCACCACCTGGCGGAGGTCCTGGACGGTGTCCCGGAGGTCGTGCACGTCCGGGGCCACGTTGCCCAGGCTCGACAGCACCGGGAGGACGTCCTCGTCCAGGTGCTGCACCAGCCTGGGCAGCCGGTCGACGAGGGTGATCAGGGCCAGGACCTCGGTGTCGTCCAGGTGCTGGGCCATCCGGGTGGCGGCCGGCTCCAGCGCAGTCAGGGTGGGCCGGTAGGCGTCCAGCAGCGGTGCGACCGCATCCAGCAGGCCCTCCGTCCGGCCGAGGAGTGAGCCGGCGGCGGCCGTCGTGCCGCCGATCGCCGCGACGAGCTCGCCGGCGTCCCGGGTGGCGCCCTGCGCGCCGGTGATCACCTCGCCGGCCTCGGTGGTGGTGGCCCGGGCCGCGGTGATGACGTCGGCGGCCTCGGTGGTGGTAACCCGGGCCGCGGTGATGACGTTGGCGGCCTCGGTGGTGGTGGCCCGGGCCGTGGTGATGACGTCGGCGGCCTCGGTGGTGGTGGCCCGGGCCGTGGTGATGACGTCGGCGGCGGCGGTGGTGGTGGCGCGGGCGCCGTCGATGACCTCGCCGGCCGCCTCGGTGGTGGCGCGGGCTCCGGAGATGACGCTGTCGGCGGCTGCGTTGGTGCGCCGCACGGCCGAGATCGCGTCGTCCGCGGCCAGCTGCGTCGCGCGCACCGCCGTCATGGCCTCGTCGGCCCGGGCGCGCGCGGCGTCGATGCCGCTGACGGCGACCTCCGCCCGCTCGACGACGACCTCGACCCGGGCCATGAGCCCCGACATCCGGTCCAGCAGTTCCTCGACCTGACCGACCGCCGTGCCGATGCGCGGCACCAGGGCCAGCGCTTCCAGGACCCCGTCCCGCAGTCCTCCCGCGGCGTGCAGGACGTCGAGGGGGCCGGGGATGGAGAGCCGCATCCCCGGGACGCTACGCACGGCCACGGTGCCGCGCCGCCCGAGAGGAGCGCGGACCGCGCTCCCTTCCGCGCGCCCGCCCGGGAAATGGGCCGCCCCGCCGTATCCTGGGCCCTTCCGTGACCGGCCGTCCTCGGCCCGCCGCGGACCACGGGACGGGTGCCGGCAGGGCACGGCAGCACTTCGACGATGGGATGTCGACAACGGTGGCGGACCAGCCGACGAGGGACGAGGGGCACCCGGGAATGCCCGCCGGCGCCCGTGTCCCCGACCGGTCCGCCGGCGGCCCCACGCCGGAGAACCACGTCACCGTCGAGGAACTGCTGGCCCGCACCGGTGTCGTCCGCGGCCGGCGGGCCGAACGCCGGGAGGCGACCGGCCGCCAGCAGCGGGTCGACGGCTACGGCGCCGCACGCCCGGAACCCGTGCCACCGGTCCCACCGGCCCGTGCGGCGGTCCCGCCCGCGGCAGCGCAGCGGCCGCCGGTCCCGCGCGCCGACCGTCCGGGGCCGGCGGCGTCCCGCCCGCCGGCCCCGCTCCACCCGACCCCGCAGCGTCCGACGCCGGTGCGTCCGGTGCCGGTCGTGCCGGCGGTCCCGGTCCCCGCCCGGGGATCGGCCACCCCCGGGTCCCCGGCCGCCGCCCTGCCGCGCCCGGTCCCCGCGGCGGCGCCGTCCCCGGGCACCGACACCCCCCGGTGGGTACCGGGTCCCGATCGGCCGGCGGTGTCCCGGCGGGCCGCCGCGCCCGACCGGCCCGGGGCCTCCGCGGCCCCGGCATCCGGCGCCGCCGGGTGGTCGGCCGGCTCCCCGCCGGCGCCGGACAGCCCGGCCGTCACCCCACCGGCCGGACCGGCCCGCCGGCTCACGCCCATCGAGGAGCAGTTCGGCGGCACCGCCCACCCCTCGCTGCCGCTGCCGGACCGCGCGGTGCGCCTGTCCATGCCGGTGCCGCCGCTGCCCGGGCTGCACCCGCCCGCGGCGCCGCCCCGGAACCCGGTCGCCGGTTCCGGCGTCACCAGCGCCGGACTCGCGCCGTTGCGGGCGCCGGTGGGTCCGGTCCGACGCCGGCTGACCAGGGTCGCGGTCGCGCTCGCCGTCCTGCTGGGGGTGGTCGCTTCCTACTACGTGGGCCTCTACTTCTACGTCGACCGCGCGATCGGCCGGGTGGACGCACTGGTCACCGACGGGCCCGAGGTGCTCGCCCCGGGGTTGCAGGACGCTGCCGAGACCTACCTCGTCGTGGGCACCGGGCTGCCGGGGCGCTCGGGTCCGGCCTCGGTCAGCACGCTGATCGCGCACGTCTCCGACGACGGCGACCGGGCCGTGCTGGTGGCCGTCCCGCCCACCGCCCTCACCGACACCCCGGGGTGCCGGACGCCCGACGGGTCGCTGCGCCAGCCGGTCACCGAGCCCTTCGCGACGGCGCTCCTGGACGGCGGGCCGTCGTGCCTGGTGCGCTCCGTGCAGCAGTTGTCCGGCCTGCGGGTCGACCACTACGTCGGGCTCGACCTCGGCGCGCTGCCGGGCATGGTCGACGCCCTGGGCGGGGTCGACGTCTGCCTGCCCACCGCGGTGACCACCGCGGGTGGGGAGGCGCTCGCGGCGGGCGCTGGCCGGCTGTCCGGTGCGGACGTCACCACATTGCTCGGGCCGGCCGCGGTCGGCGCGGACGTCCTCGGGACGGCCGCGGCCCTCGAGACCCAGCGGGTGCTCACCTCGGCGCTGGGGTCGGCGATGTCCGCCGGCACCCTCGCCGACCCGCTGCAGCTCACGCAGGTCCTGACCCGGGCCGCCGAGGCCGTCACGGTCGACGCCGACACCACCCTGGGCGACCTCCGTTCCCTCGGTGCGACGCTGGGCGATCTGGGCGGGGACGCGATCGAGAGCAGCGGCGTGCCGGTGTCGCGGATCGGCTACGTCCCGGCCGGCACCGACCAGGCGGGGACCCTGATCGACGGGGTGGGCGCCCGGGCGGTGTTCGACGCCGTCATCGACGAGGGCCGGCTGCCGGCCACGCCGGCCGGCACGGTCGATCCGGCGGCCGCCGAGGTGCCCGAGGCGCCGATCGACCCAGCGCTGGCCAGTCCGGTCCCGCCGGGCACCACGGTCACCGTGCCGCCGGCCGGGGTGACCGTCGACGTGCTGGATGCCACCGGCGCCGGCCGGGCGGTGCCCACGGCGGAGGCTCTCGTCGCGGCCGGCTTCCGCACCGGCGTGGTGGCGACGGAGCCGGCGGCGGTCGACCAGACCGTCGTCCGGTACGCGCCCGCTGCGCTGGAGCCGGCCCGCACCGTGGCGGCCGCCGTCCCCGGCGCCGTGCTGGTGGAGACGGAGCTGGTGGCCGGCGGCGTGCAGCTGGTGCTGGGGCCCGGCGACCCGGTCGCCGCCCCGGTCGTCGCCCCAGTCGCGGTCGGCACTCCGGTGCCGGAGGCCGCGGCTCCAGCTCCGGCAGCCGCTGCCGCGCCCTGCGCCTGACGCCGGGACGCACGGGCCGGCCGACCCGGAGGCCGACCGGCCCGGTGGTCGGTGCCGGGGGCGCGGCGTGCGGAGGTCAGCCGAAGCGGCCGGAGATGTAGTCCTCCGTCGCCTTCATCTCGGGGTTGCTGAAGATCTTCTCGGTCGGGTTGAACTCGATGAGGCGCCCGGGCTGGCCCACCCCGTTGAGGTTGAAGAACCCGGTCTGCTCGCTGACCCGGGCCGCCTGCTGCATGTTGTGGGTGACGATCACGATGGTGAACCGCTCCTTGAGCTCGGCCATGAGGTCCTCGATGGCCAACGTGGAGATCGGGTCGAGCGCCGAGCAGGGCTCGTCCATCAGCAGCACGTCGGGCTCGACGGCGATGGCCCGGGCGATGCAGAGCCGCTGCTGCTGTCCGCCGGACAGGCCGGAGCCGGGGCGGTCGAGGCGGTCCTTGACCTCGTTCCACAGGTTGGCCCCCCGCAGGGACCGCTCGACCAGGTCGTCGAGGTCGGCCTTCTTCATCTTCTTGTTGTTCAGCCGGATCCCGGCGGCGACGTTGTCGTAGATCGACATGGTCGGGAACGGGTTGGGCCGCTGGAAGACCATGCCGATCTGCCGCCGGACGTCGACCGGGTCGACGTCGGCCCCGTAGAGATCCTGCCCCTCGATGACGACCTTGCCCTCGACCCGGGCCCCGGGGATCACCTCGTGCATCCGGTTCAGCGCACGCAGGAACGTCGACTTCCCGCAGCCGGAGGGCCCGATCAGCGCGGTGATGCTGCGCGGCTCGATGGAGAGGTTGACCCCTTCGACCGCCTTGAAGTTGCCGTAGTAGATGTCCAGGTCCGAGACGTCGATGCGCTTGGCCATGGGGGTTCCTCTCGGGTCGAGCGGGTCAGCGACTGTTCTTGGGGGCGAAGAAGCGACTGATCAGGCGGGCGACCACGTTGAGGCCCATGACCAGGATGATGAGGATGAGCGCGGCCGTCCAGGCGCGGTCGATGGCGAACTCGGGTGGCACCCCGGGCTGGGTGAGCTGGTAGTACGCGTACACCGGCAGCGTGGCCATGCGCGAGTCGAACGGGTCGAGGTTCGTGGCGTTGGTGATGCCCACGGTGATCAGCAGCGGTGCGGTCTCTCCGATGACCCGGGCGATCGCCAGCGTGATCCCGGCGCCCAGGCCGGCGACGGCCGTGGGGAGGACGACCTTGACGATCGTCCGCCAGCGGGGCACGCCGAGGGCGTACGCGGCCTCGCGCAGCTCGTTGGGCACCAGCTTGAGCACCTCCTCGGCGGACCGGACGACGACCGGGATCATCAGCACCGAGAGCGCTACGGCGCCGGCGATGCCCAGCCGGATGCCGGGGCCGAGGAACAGGGCGAACAGCGCGTAGGCGAAGAGGCCGGCCACGATGGACGGGATGCCGGTCATCACGTCGACCAGGAAGGTGATCGCCTTCTTCAACCGGCCGTTGCCGTACTCGACCAGGTAGATGGCGGTCAGCAGCCCGATCGGCACCGAGATCAGCGTGGTGAGCGCGGTGATGATCAGCGTGCCCATGATCGCGTGGTAGGCCCCGCCACCTTCGCCGGTGATCCCGACCAGCGAGGAGTTGAGGAACTCGCCGTCCAGGCGCTCGGCCCCGCGCCGGGTCACCTCGTAGACCAGCGAGAGCAACGGCACCATGGCGATGCCGAAGGCGCTGTAGACGACCGAGGTGACGAGCCGGTCGGTGGCCTTGCGGGGGCCCTCGACCACCCGGGACACCACGTACAGGACGACGGTCCCGAGCACGACCGTGTAGATGACCAGCAGGGCGAGGTTCGGGCTGGTCAGCCGCCCGACGAGGAACGCGGCCACGGCCGCTGCGGCGAAGACCGCCCACGGGGCCCAGCGCGGGAGCTTCGGACGGCTCGCGGCGGTGGACGTCGCCGGCGGGGCGCTGGTCGGCGCGGCCGGGGCAGGGGGCGTCCGGGTACTCATCAGTTGGCTCCGGAGAAGTCGGCCCGGCGGTTGACGACCCACCGGGCGAGCACGTTGACCGCGAGGGTGATGACGAACAGCGCCAGTCCGCTGGCGATCAGGGTGTTCACGTCGATGCCCGTCGACTCGGGGAACTGCAGCGCGATGTTCGCTGCGATCGTCGAGGGGTTGCCGGTGCCGATCAGGTTGAAGGTGATGCCGCCGGAGACCGACAGGACCAGGGCAATGGCCAGCGTCTCGCCGAGCGCGCGGCCCAGGCCGAGCATCGCCCCGCCGATGATCCCGGACTTGCCGTAGGGCAGGACCGCCATCCTGATCATCTCCCAGCGGGTGGCCCCCAGGGCGAGGGCTGCCTCGCGGTGCAGCGCGGGCACCTGGAGGAAGACCTCGCGGGAGATGGCGCTGACGATCGGCAGGATCATCACGGCCAGCACCAGGCCCGCGGTGAACATCGTGCGGCCCGTCGCCGAGGCCGGGCCGGCGAACAGCGGGATGAACCCGAGGTGCTGCTCGAGCCACTGGAACAGCGGGACCAGCTTCGGGGCGAGCCAGTAGATGCCCCAGAAGCCGTAGACGATGCTGGGGATCGCGACGAGCAGGTCGACCAGGTAGCCGAGCACCTGGGCCAGCCGGCGGGGGGCGTAGTTGGTGATGAACAGCGCGATCGCCACCCCGAGGGGGGTGGCGACCAGGATGGCCAGCGCGGCGGCCAGGAGCGTGCCGAAGATCAGCGGCGCGACGTAGGCGATCAGCCCCTCGCCGCCCGGGATCTCGTCGGCCGGGGCGGTGAGCGCCGGCAGCGACTCCGTGACGAGGAAGGCCGCCACCCCGGCGAGGATGACCAGGATCAGGATGCCGGCGCCCTTGGCGCTCCCGGCGAAGACCCGGTCGCCGGGGCGCTGCTTGGGCCGGCCGGCCGGGGTGGTCGGGGAACTGGTCGTGGTCACCGCTGCTCCGTCGGGATGTGTGCGGGGTGGTGCCGGTGGGGTGGTGCCGCGCGGGTGGTGCGGGCGGGGCTGCGGCCCGGACCGCCCGAGGGTGGTCCGGGCCGCAGCCCCGCTGTCGGGCTCCCGGTCAGCTGGTGGCCGTGATCGCGTCGACCGCGCCCTGGGCCTGCTCCCGCAGGGCGTCGGAGATCGGGGACGAGCCGGCCGAGTCGGCCGCTGCCTGCTGGCCCTCCTCGCTGATCACGTAGCCCATGAAGTCGGCGACCAGGTCGGCGGTCTCGGGGTCCTCGTACTCCACGCAGCCGACGTGGTAGCTGACCAGCACGATCGGGTAGTTGCCGGACTCGGTCGTGTCGCGGGCGAGCTCGATGGCGAAGTCGTACTCGCCGCGGCCCTCCAGCGGCTCGGAGTTCTCCACGACCGCGGAGGCGGTCTCCGCCGAGGGGGCCACCAAGTCGTCGCCGACCCCGATGCTGGCGACGCCCAGGTCACCGGCCTGGCTCAGGTCGGCGTAGGTGATCGCGCCGGCCCCGGCCTCCACCGCGCTGACGACGCCCGAGGTGCCCTGGGCGGCCTCGCCGCCGGGCACCGGCCAGTCGCCGCTGACCTCGTAGGTCCACGTCTCGGGGGCGACGGCGGCCAGGTACTCGACGAAGTTCTCCGTGGTGCCGGACTCGTCGCTGCGGTTCACGACGGTGATCGGGGTGTCGGGCAGCGTCACGTCCGGGTTGTCCGCGGCGATCGCCGGGTCGTTCCAGGTGGTGATCTGCTGGGCGAAGATCCTGGCCAGGACGTCGGGGGAGAGGTTGAGCTCGTCGACGCCCGCCAGGTTGTAGACCACGGCGATCGGCGAGATGTAGTTGGGCAGCTCGAAGACGCCGGAGGCGCCGCAGCGCTGCTCGGCCTGTGCCAGCTCGTCGGCGTCCAGCGCGGCGTCACTGCCGGCGAAATCCGTGCCGCCGGCGAGGAACTGCTCGCGGCCGCCGCCGGACCCGACCGGGTCGTAGTTCACCGTCACGCCGGGCTGCACGCTGGAGTAGCCGGCGGTCCAGCCCTGCATCGCGGCCTGCTGGCTGCTCGCGCCCGCACCGACCAGGGTGCCGCTCAGCTGGGTCTCGGCGCTGCCGCTGCCGGCGGTGCCCGGGTCGGCCTCGTTGGAGGCACCACAGGCGGAAAGGGCGAGCGTGCCGGCGAGGGCCACCGCGAGGGTGGTGGCGCGCGTCCTGGAGCTGAGCTTCAACTCAGTGCCTTTCGACTGGAGGTCACCCGGACGTCGATGCCGGGCAGGGGATCCAACGAGAGGGACGTTAAGCAGCTGAGGTGGACGGATCCGGGTGGCTCGATGAACGCCAGGTGAACGAGGGCGGAGCGTTCGGTCACTGCCCGTGGGCCGGGTCACGTCGGGCCGGTGAACTCACCGCGCGTCGGGTGGCGGGGCCGCCGCGCGGGGTCCCTGGCGGGGCGTGGCGGCGGGGCGTTGTGGCGTGGCGGCGGGCGGCTGCGAACGCGGGTGGTCGGGCGGGGTGCGAGGGCCGGCCGGCTCAGCCGGCAGCGGACCGCCAGTTCACGTCGACGGCGTGCCGGGTGAAACCGCTGCGTTCGTAGAGGGCCACCGCGGCGGTGTTCTCCTCCTCGACGTACAGCAGGACGTGCGAGAGCCCGGCGCGGCGCAGGTGGGCCAGCCCCAGGTCGGTGAGCGCCCGGCCGAGGCCGAGCCCCTGCGCCGACGGGTCGATGCCGAGGACGTACACCTCGCCGATCGGGCCCTCCGCCGCCTCGCCGGCCGGGTGCACCTTGGTCCAGTGGAAGCCCAGCAGGCGGGGGCCGGTGGGCTCGTCCCGCCAGGCGAGGAAGAAGCCGGCCGGGTCGAACCACGGCTCGGACTGCCGCAGGGCGAGGTCCTCGGCGGTCCACCGGCCCTGCTCGGGGTGGCCGGCGAAAGCTGCCGCGTTGACCTGGAGCCACGCGACCTCGTCGACGCCGGGGCGGAAGGGCCGCACCGTGACGCCCTCGGGCAGGGCGGGCTGCGGATCGGGGTCGACCCCGTCGAGTGGACGGCGCATCTGCAGCAGCACCCGGGCCCGGGTGTAGCCACGCCCGGTGGCCAGTTCCGTGGAGCCGGGCAGCTCGCCGTGTGCCCACACCCGCAGCGGCCGGCCACCGGCCAGCTCCTCGGCCCGGGCCAGCAGGGCGGTGCCCACCCCGCGGCGCCGTGCCTCCGGGCGCACGACGAGCTCGGCCTCCGCCTCGTCGGCGGCCACCTCGAGCCGCGCGTAACCCAGCAGTGCGCCGCCGGCGTCCCGGGCGGTCAGGTCGGAGCCGCCGGCGGCCCCGCCGTGCTGCAGCCGGAGCTCGCCCTCCTCCGACACCGGCCGGACGCCGTCGGCCGCGGCGGCCCCGGCGAGCAGGGCGCGGACCTCGGCGATCTCGTTGGCCGGCAGCCGGGTCGCGTCGCTGACCGCCGGTGGTGGCTGGGCGTTCAGGGGAGGACCGGGAGCGGGGTGTCGGCGGCGGCCGCGCCGGCCAGGGCGGTGGCGTCGGCGACCTGCTGGTCGAGCTTGTAGCCCACGTTGCGCACCGTGCCGATCAGGGCCTCGTGCTCCGCGCCGAGCTTGGCGCGCAAGCGGCGCACGTGGACGTCGACGGTGCGGGTGCCACCGAAGTAGTCGTAGCCCCAGATCTCCTGCAGCAGCTGGGCCCGGGAGAAGACCCGGCCCGGGTGCTGGGCGAGGTACTTGAGGAGCTCGAACTCCTTGTAGGTCAGATCCAGCGGCCGGCCGCGGAGCTTCGCCGAGTAGCTGTGCTCGTCGATGACCAGCTCGCCTGCCTTGGTCACACCGCCCTCGACACCGTCGGCCGGGGTGGCGGCGGCCAGCCGGCGGCCGGTGGCCCACTTCAGCCGCGCGTCGACCTCGGCCGGCCCCGCGGTGTCCAGCACCACGTCGTCGACACCCCAGCCGGCGGACAGGGCCACGAGCCCACCCTCCGACAGCACCGCCACCACGCACGCCGCGACGCCGGTGGAGGCCAGCAGGCTGCACAGCGTGCGGGCCGAGACCAGGTCGTGCCGGGCATCGACCAGGACGACGTCACCGGCGTCACCGTCGAGCAGGCTGGACAGCTCCGGGACGACCACACGGACCTGGTGGCCGAGCAACCCGAGGGCCGGCAGCACCTCGGTGGTCGCCTGACGCGCCGAGGTCATGAGCACGAGTCGCATGTCGTCTCCTCACGAGGCCGTCGACGACGCTGTCGAGGTGGGAGGGCAGGATAACCGACGTGCGCCAGCCCCTCCCGGATCCGGCCGGCCGCCGGCCGGGTGTCGCCGCCCGCCGGCTCCGGCTCGACGTGCGCTGGAAGACGGTTCCGTCGCCGGCCGAGCGGATCGGCCGCGGCGCGGTCGGCGCGGTTGCCGGGGCCGGGGCCGCGGGTTCTGCGAGCATCGGGGGGTGACCGCGGCCGTGCTGGCGAGGGAGCTGTCCCCGCGCGCCCACCACCTGCCCGCCGCCGGCGCGGTGGTCGTCGTGACGGCGGTGCTCGTCGGGTTGCCGGCCGTCTGGGGCCAGGCCGGGCTCGTGGCGGCGGTGGCCGCCGCGCAGCTGGCGCTGGTGGCCGCGTGGGTGGTGGCCACCGGGATCCGGGGCTTCCTCGGCTCCCTGGCTCTCGGAACGGCGGCGGCGGCCGGCACCGACGTCGCGCTGCTGCTGCCCGAGCGGGCCCGGCTGGACGGCCTGGTCGTCGTGCTGGGCCTGGTCTTCCTGGCCGCCGTGGTCCACCAGATGGTCCGCCCGGCGCCCCGCCGGTACCTGGTCGCGTCGCTGGCCGGGGTGGTCATGCTGGTCTCCGCGGTGTGCGCCCTGGGCCTGCTGCTCACCGTCGGCCGGCTGGACGGCGGGCCCCGGTCGGTGACCACCGCCGTGCTCGTCGTCGGCGGGACCCTGCTCGTCGGGCACCTGGTCGACGTCGTGCTGCCCCGGCCGCAGATCGCCTACGGGGTGCCCCGCGGCCTGGTCGGCCTGGTGCTCGGGATCGCGGCCGGCATCGGGGTCGCGGTGCTCCGCGACGGGGCGGCCACCCTGTTCGACGCGCTGGCGGCCGTCACCGCCGGCACGGTGCTGGGCGCGGTGGCCGCGCTCACCGGGCTGGGCGCGTCCTACGTGGTGGCCGAGCGGGCGCAGCGGAGCTGGGCGCTGCCGGTGGTCCAGGCGGTGCTGCCGCTCACGGCCGCGGCGCCGGCGGCCTACGCCCTCACCCTCTACGCGGCCGGCTGACGGGCGCGCGACGATGAAGGTGCTGCTGTTCCTGCTCGTGCTGACGGTCGGGCTCGTGGTGGCCGCCGACCGGGTGGCGGAGAACATCACGGAGGACCAGGTGGCCACCCGGATCGCCGAGCGCGGTGAGCTGGCCGGACCGCCGGAGGTGGAGATCACCGGCTTCCCGTTCCTCACCCAGGCGCTCGGTGGCCGCTACGAGGACGTGCGGATCTCCCTCACCGCCGAGCAGCTCGGGCAGCCCGCCGGCACGGTGGCCCACGTCTCGCTGCGGGGCGTGCACGTGCCGCTCTCCGACGTCCTCTCCGGGTCGGTCGAGGAGATCCCGGTCGAGCGGGTGGAGGGCACCGCCACGCTCTCCTACGAGCTGCTGGCCGCCCAGCTCGGCGGCGACACGACGCTGGCCGCCGAGGGCGACGGGCTCCGGTTGACCCGGACGGTCGAGCTGCTGGGCGTCGAGGTCCCGCTCACCGCGGCCGGCACGGTCGAGCTGGACGGCCAGGAGGTGGTGGTCGACGTCGACCAGGCCGCGGCCGCCGGGCTCGGCGTCCCCGACTTCGTGGTGGACCGGGCCGCCGACCTGCTGGACTTCCGGTACCCGGTCCCGGCGCTGCCCTTCGGCCTGCAGGTGACGGGCGTCCAGCCCGAGCGCGAGGGCGTGCAGGTGTCGGTCCAGGCGACCGACACCGTGCTGGGGGGTTGATCGGCCGGAATGCCCCCGGGGGTGGCCCGGTTGGCAGGAGGGTGACCCAGCCGACGGACGACGCGGGGACGCTCGCCGTCCTGATGGAGCTCGGCGTCCGCCCCGGGGACGCCGACCTCACCGTGGTCCAGTTCTCCACCGCGTTCTGCGGACCGTGCCGCGCGACCCGCGCCCGGCTCCAGCAGCTGCGCACCAGCCGGCCCGGGCTGGCGTACGTGCACGTGGACGCGGAGAGCCACCTCGGGGCCGTCCGCGCGCTGGGGGTGCAGCGCACCCCCACGCTCTTCTACGTCGACCGCAGCGGCGCGGTGGTGGGGCGGGCCGACGGCGCGCCTCCCTTGCCCCGGCTGGCCGCCGTGGTCGATGCCGTGGTGGGCGGCCGGGCGGGGGTACCCGGGTGATCCGTTACGATTCGGCCGTGGGCACCCTGCTGACCTCGCGCCGCACAGTCGACCTGTGCCGCGTCGGCAGCTCCCTCTGTCCGACCTCCTGAGGGGACGATCGTTCGTCCCGGAACGCGCCGTCCCGCCGTCCCGAGGTCGTCTTCGCCGTCCATCCCCGCGGGGTGCGGCGACCGTTGCGGGTATCGGCCCCTCGAGCACCGACACCACTTTCCTGCACATCCCCGGACAACTGATGGAGGAACACCAGACATGAGCCGAAGCGACGTGCTCGTCACTGCCGACTGGGCCCAGGAACACCTCGGCGACCCCGGCCTCGTCTTCGTCGAGGTCGACGAGGACACCAGCGCCTACGACGGCGGCCACCTCGAGGGTGCCGTCAAGCTCGACTGGAAGAAGGACCTGCAGGACCCGCTGCGCCGCGACTTCGTCGGCCGCGAGGCCTTCGAGACGCTGCTGTCCTCGCGCGGGATCGGCAACGACGACACCGTGATCCTGTACGGCGGCAACAACAACTGGTTCGCCGCCTACGCCTACTGGTACTTCAAGCTGTACGGCCACCGCGACGTCAAGCTGATCGACGGCGGCCGCAAGAAGTGGGAGCTGGACGGCCGTCCGCTGTCCAAGGACGCTCATCCGCGCCCGGCCACGCAGTACCGGGCCAGCGAGCCCGACCTGTCGATCCGCGCCTTCCGCGACGAAGTCGTTGCCTCGATCGGCAGCAAGAACCTCATCGACGTCCGCTCGCCCGACGAGTTCTCCGGCAAGATCCTCGCCCCGGCGCACCTGCCGCAGGAGATGGCGCAGAAGGGCGGGCACGTGCCCACGGCGAAGAACATCCCGTGGAGCAAGGCGGCCAACGAGGACGGCACCTTCAAGAGCGACGAGCAGCTCGCCGCGCTCTACGACGAGCAGGGTTTCGACGCCAGCAAGCCGACCATCGCCTACTGCCGGATCGGCGAGCGCTCGAGCCACACCTGGTTCGTGCTGCGCGAGCTGCTCGGCAAGTCCGACGTCAAGAACTACGACGGCAGCTGGGTCGAGTACGGCTCGCTGGTCGGCGTCCCGATCGAGAAGTGAGCTGACCATGTGCGGAGCCCCCAAGCAGGGCGGTGTGCTCGACGGCATCGACCTGAGCACCCAGACGGTGATCCAGGGGTCGGTGTGGCACGACGGCGACCCGGTCGCCGGTGCCTACGTCCGACTGCTGGACGAGACCGACGAGTTCACCGCCGAGGTGGTGACCAGCCCGGAGGGCGAGTTCCGGTTCTTCGCCGCGCCGGGGAAGTGGACGCTGCGCTCGCTGGCCCCGGTGGGCCGCGCCGAGCGCACGATCGCGGCCGACGTCGGCCTGAACGAGACGACGCTGGCGATCGCCTGAAGCGCCACGTGGCGGGCCCGTCTCCCCACCGGGGAGGCGGGCTCTGTCGTGTCCGGGCGCCCCGCCCCCTGTGCCGGGCCAACGATGTGCGCGAAGGCACGGTTCGACGGCCGGTTCCTGTGCGCCAGCGCACGCCGTTCGGGACGGCGGCACAGGCCCGGCGGCCGCCTGGCCCCGAGGGCGCGGATACCGTGGCGGCATGGGTCTGTTCTCCGCCTGGGTGCTGGTCGCCCTCACCGCACTGGCCGCCGGCGGGTGCGCATCCGCCGCGTGGCGGCTCACCCGCCGCGAGCGGGCGGGGCGCGCCCGATGAGCGCCCCCACCCCGCCCGGCCTCCCCGAAGGTCCGGCGTCCGGGCCGACGGCGCTCCCGGTGCAGGACACCGTCGACGTCCGGGTCGGGCCGGAGGTCGCGCACGAGCTGCTCGCGGTGCTCCCGCTGCTCGGCGAGTGGCACGGCGAGGGGCAGGCGGCCGGAGCCGACGGTGACCACCGGTTCGGGCAGTGGGTGCGCTTCGCCCACGACGGCCGGAACTTCCTGACCTACGAGTCGCGCACCTGGCGGCTGTCGGCGGAGGGCCGGGTCGAGGGGCCCGACCAGCGCGAGTCCGGGTTCCTGCGTCCACGGGCCGGCGACGACGTGGAGCTGCTGGTGAGCTCTCCGGACGGGCTGGTGGAGATCTACGTGGGGCAGGCCCGGACCACGACCAGCTGGGAGTTCACCAGCGACGTCCTGGCGCGCACCCCCGACCATCCCGACGTCAGCCGCGCCGCCCGGCTGTACGGGATCGTCGAGGGCGCGCTGATGTACGCCGTCGACCGGGCCGCCGGCGACCAGCCGCTGCGGCCGACCATGTCCGCCCGCCTGGAGAGGATCCGCTGAGCCCCGTGACCGACCGCCCCCGCACCCCGCGCCAGGTGGCCGACGCCTACGTCGACGCCGTCTGCGACCTCGACCCCATCGTCGGTACCCAGCTGGGCACCCGGCCGGCCAGCGACGAGCTGCCCGACCTCAGCCCCGCCGGCCTGGCGGCGGAGGCCGCGCTCGAGCGGTCCACGCTCGCCGAGCTGGACCGGGTGCTGGCCGCGGACCCCGCGCTGGCGTCGGACCCGGTGGAGCTGCGCTGCGCACGGTTGCTGCGCGAGCGGCTGACCGCCAGCCTCGACCAGCACGAGGCCGGGGAGGGGCTGCGGGCGCTGTCCAACCTGTTCTCCCCGGTGCACTCGGTACGCCAGGTCTTCTCGATGATGCCCACCGGGACCCCCGAGGACTGGGCGGTGCTCGGCCGCCGGCTGGCCCGGGTGCCGGAGGCCTACCGCGGTTACCTGGCCACCCTCACCGAGGGTGCCTCCCGCGGGTTGTTCGCCGCGCCGCGCCAGGTGCACACCGTCGTCGGGCAGCTCGGCGAGTGGCTGGCCGGCCCGTACTTCGCCGGCGTCGTGGCTGCCGGCCCCGACGAGCTGCGCAGCGAGCTGGACGCCGCCGCGGCCGCCGCCGACGGCGCCGTGGCCGAGGTGCGCGACTTCCTCCGCGACAGCTACGCGCCGCGGGCCGCGGGCACGCCCGACGCCGTCGGCCGGGAGCGCTACGCCCGCTTCGCCCGGGCCTGGAACGGCACCGACCTGGGCACCGGGTCAGGCCTGGAGGACGCCTATGCCTGGGGCTGGGGCGAGCACCTGCGGATCCGCGAGGAGCAGCGCACCGCCGCCGAGCAGGTTCTTCCTGGTGCGACGCCGATGGAGGCCATGCGCTGGCTCAACGAGCACGGCGAGTCCGTCGAGGGCGTCGAGCAGGTCCGGCAGCGGCTGCAGTCGATGATGGACGACGCGATGACCGCCCTGGACGGCGTGCACTTCGACCTCGCCGAGCCGATCCGTCGGGTCGAGGCGATGATCGCTCCGCCCGGCAGCGCCGCGGCCCCCTACTACACCCGGCCCACGCAGGACTTCTCCCGGCCCGGCCGCACCTGGCTGCCCACGCTGGGCCGGGAGCGCTTCCCGCTGTGGGACCTCGTCTCCACCTGGTACCACGAGGGCGTCCCCGGCCACCACCTGCAGCTGGCGCAGTGGGCGTACGTCTCCGGCGAGCTGTCGGCGTACCAGACCTCGCTGGGCTCGGTCGGCGCCAACGTCGAAGGCTGGGCCCTGTACGCCGAGCGGCTGATGGACGAGCTGGGCTTCCTTCCCGACCGCGGCGCCCGGCTGGGGTACCTCGATGCCCAGCAGATGCGCGCCGTCCGGGTGGTCGTGGACATCGGCATGCACCTCCAGCTGCCGATCCCCGCCGATGCCGACGGAGCGCTGGCCGAGCACCGCGGGCAGCCCTGGACCCCCGACCTGGCCCGTGCGTTCTTCGGTGAGTACTGCGGCCGGGACGACGCCTTCCTCGACAGCGAGCTGGTGCGCTACCTGGGCATGCCCGGGCAGGCGATCAGCTACAAGCTGGGGGAGCGGGCCTGGCTGCAGGGCCGCGAGGCGGCGCGACAGGCGCGCGGCGCCGACTTCGACCTCAAGGCCTGGCACATGGCGGCGCTCAGCCAGGGCAGCCTGGGCCTCGACGACCTGGCCGCCGAGCTCGCCCGCCTCTGACCGCCAAAATGGCCATTTTGGCGGTTCACGAGAACGTTGCGTCGCGGTAGAGGCCAAAATGGCCATTTTGGCTGCTAGTCGGGGGCGTCGGGCGGGGGTGGGTTGACCTGGTCGGCGTCCCAGGTGACCTTCTGCCGGCGGTCGGCCGGGGCGGCCTCGAGCCCCTCGTCGGCCAGCAGTTCCGCGATGCAGGCGGTGGTACCCCCGACGTAGGTGGTGACCAGGTCGATGTCCGTCGCCACCAGCCAGGCGCGGTCGGCGGGCCACCACAGGTTGGCGCTCTGCTCGAACGGCTCGGCTGCGAAGTTCACCGTCGCGAGCCCGATCGAGCCGTTGACCAGCCAGAAGTCGCGGTCGCCCAGGCTCAGGGTGGGATGGTCGGCGATCACGGCGCCGCCCTGCCGGACACCGAACCAGCAGACGTCCGGGGTGGTGGTGTGCCGCGCCAGCACCGGGGCGAGGCGTTCGGCGACCGGTACGGGCAGGTGCCCGCGCGCCGGGGCGCCGTGCCACAGGGGCGCCTGGTCGTCGTTCTCGAAGTAGTCCATCGACCCGGTGAGCGAGCCCCACTGCATGAGCGGGTGGACCTTCGTGCCGTTCGCCGCGGCGACGTCGGCCCACGGGACCTCGACGTCCTCGTCCCCGACGTAGCGGACGGCGGGGTGGAACACCCGGGCGATCGCGGCGAAGCCGGCCGGCACCAGCGAGCCGACCGTGTCCAGGGGTGCCCGGTGCAACGCCTCGGCGAGCCAGTCGCCGGCGGCGGTGTCGAGCGCCACGGACCGCCCGGCGAACTGCACCTGCACACCTCCCTGGGACGTCCCAGGAGACGGACAACCCCCGGGCTGCTCCGCGGCGCTGACCCCGCAGTGCGGAGGAGCGGCTCGCGGGCCGACTGGACATTGGTCGGCGGCCCGGGGGTCGGGTGACTGTCCGGTTCTCGCTCGCCGCCGTACGACGGACGGGCGATCTGCCGTCGCTCAGCCTCGCTCGGAAGAGGTCGGCTGAACGGGCGGCCCATCTGGACGGCGGCTAGCGGACAGCCACCTCACGAGTCCTGAACGTATGCAACTTTCGGACCACCTCCTCTCTCGTGTACGACGACCGTACGACGGCGAAAGGGCCTCTGCAACGTCCTTTTCTCAGCTGTCGGCGGACGGACGCGCGGGGCGCCCGGGCGGCGGGATGTCCCTCCGGTCCGGGTCGTGGTCGGCATCGGCCTCCACGGTCCGGATCTGGCGGCCGTCCTGGGTCTGGTAGACGTCCGGCACGCCGTCGGCGTCGACGTCCACGGTCTCCTCCTCGGCGATCCGGCGGTACCGTCGGTCCCGCAGCCGCAGCAGGACCGAGGCCAGCAGCGCGGCGGTCAACGTGCCGACCAGGACCCCGACCTTCACGTGCTCGTCGCGCAGCGACCCCTCCCCGTAGGCCAGCGCGCCGATCAGCAGCGACACGGTGAAGCCGATGCCGGCGAGCATGGCGAGGCCGATCACGTCCGGCCAGCCCAGCGACTCGTCGAGCTGGGCGCGGGTGAACCGGGAGACCAGCCAGGTGGCCCCGGTGATGCCGATCGTCTTGCCCGCCACCAGGCCCACGACGATGCCGATCGCGACCGGGTCCGACAGCGACTCCACCAGGCCGTCCAGGCCGCCGATGGTGACCCCGGCGGCGAAGAACGCGAACACCGGGACGGCGAACCCGGCGGAGATCGGCCGGATCCGGTGCTCGAGGTGCTCGGCCAGCCCCGGGCCGGCGTCGGGGCCACCGGCGGCCTGGCTGCGGACCACCGGCACGGTGAAGGCCAGCAGCACGCCGGCGACGGTGGCGTGCACGCCCGACTCGTGCATCAGCACCCAGGTGAGGACGGCCAGCGGGATGAGCAGCCACCACCACCGGATCCGCTTCTGCACCAGGAAGCCGAAGACGGCCAGCGGGACCATGGCCAGCAGCAGCGGCACGACCGCCAGGGCGGAGGTGTAGAAGATCGCGATGACCGTGATGGCCAGCAGGTCGTCGACCACGGCCAGGGTCAGCAGGAAGGTGCGCAGCGCGGTCGGCAGGTGGGTGCTGATCACCGCCAGGATGGCGAGGGCGAAAGCGATGTCGGTGGCCGTCGGGATCGCCCAGCCGCGCAGCGCGCCATCGCCGGTGCGCAGGTTGACCAGCACGAACAGCACCGCGGGGACGACCATCCCGCCGATCGCGGCGGCCACCGGCAGGACCGCCCGCCGGGGTTCGCGCAGGTCGCCGGCGACGAATTCGCGCTTGAGCTCGAGCCCGACCACGAAGAAGAAGATCGCCAGCAGCCCGTCGGCCGCCCAGGTGCCCAGCGTGAGGTCCAGGTGCAGCGACGCCGGGCCGATCCGGGTGTCCCGCAGCGACTCGTAGGCCGCCGACCAGGGGGAGTTCGCCCAGATGAGGGCGATCACCGCCCCGGCGATCAGCAGGATGCCGCCGACGGTCTCCTTCCGCAGGACCGCGGTGATGCGCTTGGCCTCGGGGTAGGAACCGCGGCTGAAGAGGCGGGTGGGCGACGTCACGTGGCGGCTCCGAAATGGTGCGGGGTCGGGTGAGGAGTTGCCGACCAGACTTCCCGGCGCACCGGGGGCGAGGCTACCGGCTGAGCAGTTCCCGCACCCGCCGGGAGAACCCGGCGTCACCGCGGGCCCGGCCGTCCAGCGCGGTGACCGGCGCGGCCCCGCGGATGCCCGACAGCAGCCACACGGCATCGGCACCGTGCAGGTCGGCCAGCGTGCCGGGGGTCACCGCCGTCGGCCAGCCGTCGTCCTCGGCCCGGGCGAACAGCCGGGCCTGCGTGGTCCCGGCGAGGATGCCGGTCTCCACCGGCGGGGTGTGCAGCACGCCGCCGGCGGCCCACACCACGGTGGACGTCGGCCCCTCCAGCACGCGCCCCTCCAGCGAGGTGAGGACGACGTCGTCCGCGCCGGCCGCGTGCGCGTGCCGCCCGGCCGCCATGTTGACCGCGTACGACAGCGTCTTCGCTCCGCCGAGCAGCCAGGGAGCGGTCGCCCGGAAGTCGGCCGGGATGCCCAGGGGCAGGCTGATGACCGAGACACCCGCGCTGCGCTGCCGCAGTGTCTCGGCCGGGACGGCGGCCAGCAGCGCGAGCAGGGTGGGCGGCGTGCCGTTCCCGAGACCGCGGGTGAGGAGGATCCGGCAGGCGGCCTCGCTGCCGGCCGGCCGGCCGGCGACCACGGCGGCGACCACGGCGCGGACGGCGTCGTCCCCGGGGTGGGTGATGCCAAGCAGGCCGGCCGAGCGGCGCAGCCGCTCCAGGTGCGCGCCCAGGTGCGGGGTCGCCGCCCCGATCACCAGCACCGACTCGAAGACGCCGTCGCCGCGGGCCAGGCCCAGGTCGAAGGCGCCGACCACCGGGTCGGCGGGCGGCACGGTCCGCGCCGCTCCGGACTGCCAGATCGCCACCCGTTCACCCGTCACGGGGCCACCCTGCCGTACCCGGCCTCTAGGCTCGGTGCGTGTCCGGAGAGCCCGCACCGCACGAGCCCGACGCGCCGCCGCTGGCTGCCCAGTTGCGGGCACGCGGGCTGCGGCTGACCACGCAGCGGCAGCGGGTGCTCGCCGCGGTGTCGGCCCTCGAGCACGGCACCCCGGAGGAGATCGGGGCGCGGCTGCGCGCCGAGGCCGGTCCGGACGGCGCCGCCCCGGACACCTCCACCGTCTACCGCACCCTCGAACTGCTCGAGCGGCTCGGCCTGGTGTGGCACACCCACCTGGGCAAGGGCGCGCCGGTCTACCACGCCGCCGAGCACCCCCACCTGCACGTCGTGTGCCAGGAATGCGGCCAGATCAGCTCGGTCGACCCGACGCTGCTCGACGCGGCGGCGGAACGCCTGGCCGCCGATCTGGGTTTCACCGTGGACGTGGGCCACGTGGCGTTGTCAGGCACCTGCCGTGCCTGCGCCGAGAAGTCCCGAACGGAGCAGCCATGACCACCCCCCAGCCCGCACGGCACCCGAACCTGCGCTCGCCCCTGCTGTCCCGCCCCGGCGCGGTCGCGCTCTCGCTGCCCGACGGCGGCACCGGGCCGGTGGCCGCGCACTACGGCGACCCGCTACCCGAGCAGCGCCGGCTCGCCGAGGGCGCCGGGCTGGTCGACCGCAGTGACCGCGACGTGGTGGTCGTGCCCGGCGCCGACCGGCTGAGCTGGCTGCACAGCATCACCAGCCAGCATCTGGAATCCCTCGGCGACGCGACCGGCTCCGAGGCGCTCGTCCTCTCGCCGAACGGGCACGTCGAGCACCACGTGGTGCTCAGCGAGCTGGCCGGCACCACCTGGGGTGATGTCGAGCCGGGCACCGGTGCCGCGCTGGTCACCTTCCTGGAGCGGATGCGGTTCATGCTCCGCGTGGAGCCGGCCCTGGTCACCGAGGCCTGGGCGCTGCTGTCGCTGGTCGGGCCGCGCGCCGACGCGGTGCTCACCGCCGCCGGGATCCCCGTGCCCCAGGGGGCGGGCGCCGTCGTGCCCCTGGCGGGCGGTGGCTGGGTGCGCCGCATGCCGGCGCTCGGCGACGGCACCGCCGACGCGGTCGACCTGCTGGTCCCGCGCACCGACCTCGCCGCCCGGGCGGACGAACTGACCGCGGCCGGCGCCTCGCTGGCCGGGCTGGACGCCTACGAGGCGCTCCGGGTGGAGGCGCGCCGCCCGCGGGCCGGGGTGGACACCGACCACCGCACCATCCCGAACGAGGTGGAGTGGCTGCAGACCGCCGTCCACCTGGAGAAGGGCTGCTACCGCGGGCAGGAGACCGTTGCCCGGGTGCACAACCTCGGGCGCCCGCCGCGCCGGCTGGTGCTGCTGCACCTGGACGGCATGAGCGAGGTGCTGCCGGCGCCCGGCACGCCGCTCACCTCGGGCACCCGCGAGGTCGGCCGGGTCGGGACCGCCGTGCGGCACCACGAGCTGGGCGTCATCGCGCTGGCGCTGGTCAAGCAGTCGCTGAAGCAGGACGCGGAGCTGCGGGTGGGCGAGGCGGTCGCGGTGGTCGACACCGACGACGCCCCGGCGCAGCTGGACGACACACAGGCGGCGGCCCGGGAGCGGGTCAGAGCCGTGCGGTCTGCGACCATCGGCCGGTGAGCGGAGCGGGCGGCGGCGCGGGAACGCTGATCACGCTCGCCCCCACGGGGGCCGAGTCGGCGAAGGCCGACGTCCCGGCGCTGCCGGTGACGGTCGACGAGGTCGTCTCGACCGCCCGGGACTGCGCGGCGCTGGGCGCGGCCGTCATCCACCTGCACGTCCGCGGCACCGACACCCGCCCGACCCTCGACCTGCCGCGCGTCCGCGAGGTGGTCGCCGCCGTGCGGGAGAGCACCGAGCTGGTCGTGCAGCTGTCCACCGGTGGCGCGGTGGGCG
Organism: Modestobacter lapidis; assembly: GCA_019779905.1. Taxonomy (GTDB): domain Bacteria; phylum Actinomycetota; class Actinomycetes; order Mycobacteriales; family Geodermatophilaceae; genus Modestobacter; species Modestobacter lapidis. The sequence goes on from JABAKE010000011.1 coordinate 58,910, forward strand.
ACCCGGCCGACGCCCGGCTGGCGGTGCTCGACGCCGGGGCCGACGCCGCCTCGCTGTCGCTGGGCACGGTCAACTCCGGCCGTGACATCTTCGCCAACCCGTGGGGGCTGATCGTCGAGCTGCACACCCGGATGCAGCAGCGCGGCATCGTCCCCGCGTACCAGGTGTTCGACCTCGGCCACCTGGCCACCCTCGCCCGGCTGCTCGACCGCTACGGGCCGCCCGCAGGTGGGCGGGTGCACGTCGACCTGGTGATGGGCGTTCCCGGGGGCATGCCGGGGACGACGGCGACCCTGGCCGCCTGCCTGCCCGCGCTGCCGCCGGGAGCGACGTTCGCCGCGACCGGGGTCGGCCGGGCGTCCCTGCCGGTGATGCTCGCCGCGCTCTCGGCCGGCGGGCACCTGCGGGTCGGCATGCAGGACACGCTCAGCTACGCCCCGGGCGAGCCGGTGCGCGACAACGCCCAGCTGGTGGCCCGGGCGGCCGGCCTCGCCCGGATCGCGCAGCGGCCTCCGCTCTCCACCACGGCGGCCCGGCAGCTCCTCGGCATCCCGGCCGACCCGCGCGACCCCGCTCCCGACCCGACCCGAGTTCCCGTGGAGGCTGCTCCGTGACCGCCCCGAACCCCGCCCCCGCCGGCGGCGACACCGTCGACGCGCTGCTCGAACCCTCGTTCCTGGACGGCGTCGAGGACAAGTCGATGGCCGAGGTCCGCGACCTGCGCCACCGGGCCGAGCAGGCCGAGGTCAACCTCTCCTACACCCGGCGGCTGCTGCAGGGCCGGCTGGACATCGTCCGCCGCGAGCTGCAGCGGCGGGCCGAGCACGACGGCCGCTCGCTGGTCGACCTGCTCCCGGAGATCCTGTCGGAGAAGGGCCGCGGCCCGGCGCACGGGCTGGGCCGGCACCAGACCGTCCAGCCGACCGCGTCCGACCAGCTCGAGCGCTGGGTCACCGGGCTGGCTCCGGGCGTCGACCTCTCCGACGTCCAGGCGCTGCCCGACGACCAGCTGGAGAGCGCCGCCCGCTCCCTGGGCGAGGGAGAGCGGAGCCTGTCCGAGCGGCGACGGGGCGTCCAGCGGGTGATGGACGCCCTCGCCGGTGAGCTGGGCCGTCGCTACCGTGACGGGCTGGCCGACGTCGCGCAGCTGCTCGCCGACGAGTCCCGGCACTGATGAAGGACCCCCGTGCCCCCCACCCCTCGCAGGCTCGGGGCGGGCCCCTGCACGGGGGCCACCTGAGCTCGGAGGCTCGGGGCGGGCCCCTGGACGGGGGCCGGCTGACCACCCCCACCGCCGCCCTCAGGACCTGGCCGGACAACCCCGTCCTGGTGGAGGCGTGGCGCGCCGGCCTGGGTACCGACGTCCTGGAGTCCGTCCACCGCGGAGCCCTGGTCGTGGTGGACGCCGACGGGCAGCAGACCTTCGCCACCGGGGACGTCGTCCGGCCGGTGCTGCCGCGCTCGTCGAACAAGCCGGTGCAGGCGACGGCGTTGCTGGCCGCCGGCTGGTCGCCCCGGAACGACCGTGAGCTCGCCATCGGCGCCGCGTCGCACAACGGCGAGGACGGGCACGTCGAGCTGGTCCGCACCCTGCTCGACGCCGCGGGGCTGACCCCCGACGACCTCGGCTGCCCGCCCGCGCTGCCCGGGCACGAGACCACCCGCGCGCACTGGCTGGCCGCCGGGCGGGCGCCGGAACGGGTGGCGATGAACTGCTCGGGCAAGCACGCGGCGATGCTCGCGGCGTGCGTGGCGGCCGGCTGGCCGACCGGGGGCTACCTGGCGCGTGACCACCCGCTGCAGCAGCTGATCGAGGCGCGGCTGGGCGAGGCGGCCGGTGAGCCGGTGTCCGCCGTCGTCACCGACGGGTGCGGCGCGCCGCAGCACGCGCTGTCCCTGACCGGACTCGCCCGCAGCGTGCTGTCGCTGGTCCAGGCCGGGCCGGGCACCCCGGGCCGCCGGGTGGCCGACGCGATGCGGGCGCACCCGTGGCTGGTCGCCGGCACCGGCCGGGACGACACCGACCTGATGCAGGACGTCGAGGGGGTGCTGGTCAAGGGGGGTGCGGACGGCGTGCACGTCGCCGCGCTGCCCGGTGCCGGGGCGGTCGCGCTGAAACTGGACGACGGCGGCGACCGGGGGCGGCTGCCGGCGCTGGCCGCCGGGCTGCGGCGGCTGGGTGTGCCCGGCGGGACGCTGGAGCGCTGGGCGGTCACCCCGGTGGCCGGCGGCGCGGGTGTGGTCGGGGAGATCCGCGCGGCGGTCGCGCTGCGCGGCTGAGAGCCGCGTCACCTGCGCTAGCACCCTGCTTGCAGGAGCTAGCACGGTGGGCTACCGTGGAGCTGTGCAGAAGCCGGCCGAGTTCGTCCGCGAGCAGGTGAGCACGGTGCGCGATACCGTGGCCACCGCTGCCGCCAGTGCGGCGGCGGAGGCCACCACCGTCTCCGGATCGGTCAGCTCGCACGTGGGCGACTTCATCCGCAGCCAGCGCAGCGCCGCCCAGGTGTCGCTGCGCGAGCTGGCCCGCAACGCCGGGGTGAGCAACCCCTACCTGTCGCAGGTCGAGCGCGGGCTCCGCAAGCCGTCGGCGGAGATCCTCGCCTCGATCGCCCGCGGGCTGAAGATCTCGGCCGAGACGCTCTACGAGCAGGCCGGCATCCTCGACCGCCGGGCCGGCACCGCCGGCACCGTCGCGGCGCTCCGCGCCGACGCCGCACTCTCCGAGCGGCACAAGGCCGTGCTGCTGGAGCTCTACGAGACCTACGCCCGCGAGCACGCCCGTGACCTGGATGCGCAGGCCGCTCCTGCGGCGACCCCGCCTCCCCCCGCACCGTTCCGCACGTCCCCCGAGAAACCCTCCGAGGAGGAGCCGGCATGAGCCGCACCGACACCCTGAAGCACTACGGCGAGACCCTGGCCGAGCAGAGCCGCACGGGCCTGCTGGCCGCCATCGGCGCCGGCGACATCGCTGTCGACGCCGCCGTGGGGCGGGCCCGCACCGTCGTCGGGGGCTTCCGCGCCCGCGCCGAGGCCCTGCCCGGTGAGGCCCAGGTCCAGGCCGACCTGGCCGTCAAGGAGGCCCGCACCCGCGCTGAGCTGGCCCGGGCACGAGCCACCTCGGCCGCCGCGGAGGCGCGCGTCCGCGCCCTCACCGCCGCCGAGCAGGCCGGTGAGGCCGCGCAGCAGGCCCGCACCGCCGTCATCTCCGCGGCCGCCACCGTGCGGCCCGAGACGGTGCTCGGCACCGTGGCCGGCTTCGTCGGGGCGGCCCGCACGCAGGCCGTCAGCACCCTGGCCGGGTTCGCCGACCGCGGCGAGAAGGTCGTCGAGGAGCTGTACCGCCAGCCGGTCGTCCGGCGGGTCGCCGGCCGCACCGAGCAGACCGTGGACGCCGCGGTCGACACCGCCGCCGCGACCGTCGAGGACGCCCTGGCCGAGGTCGGGGACACCGTCGGCAGCGCGTCGGACAAGGTCACCTCGGTGGCGCAGAAGACGGCGGCGCGCGCCGACCAGAGCGCCGAGGCCATCGCCGAGGACACCGAGGCCGCTGCCCGGGCCACCAAGCGCCGGGCCCGCGCCACCGCCGCCAAGGCCGAGAAGACGGCCGAGAAGACGGCCCGCAAGCCCCGCGCGAAGCGGGCGCCCAAGGCGGCTGCGGCCAGCGAGGGCTCCGAGCTCACTCCGCTCGACGTCCCGGCCACGAGCGCGCTGATCGCCAGCGAGGGCCCCGTTCCCGACCCGACCGCCATCCCGGCCAAGAGCACGCCGTCGACCGACGGCGCGAACTGACCGGTCAGCGGCCGCCGGCCGGGTAGCCTCGGATCATGCTCACGTTCGACGGCATCGTCTTCGGGATCGTCTACTACGGCGTCCTGGCCCTGGCGATCTGGGCGTTCGTCGACGCACTGGTCCGCCCGGCCGCGTCCTACGTCGCCGCCGGGAAGCTGACCAAGCCCGGCTGGATGGCGATCACCGGCATCGCCGCGCTGGTGCTGCTCTGGCGCGGGCCGATGGACTTCTTCGGCCTGCCGGCGGTCATCGCCGCGGTCGTCTACCTCGTCGACGTCCGCCCCGCGGTCCGCGGACTGCAGCGGGGCAACAACAGCTGGTGACCGCCGGCTAGCAGCACGTCCCGGGACCGGACCGGTCGCTCGACCTTCGTGGTCGGGCGGCCGGTCCGGTCCCGTTCGTCGTCCGGGTGGTCAGTACCGGTCGTCGCGCGGCATCAGCACCCACAACAGCAGGTAGGCGAGGAACTGCGGGCCGGGCAGGACGCAGGAGACGACGAACGCCACCCGAAGGCCGTTGCGGGAGAGGCCGAAGCGCCGGGCCAGGCCGGCGCACACCCCGGCGACCACCGCGTGGCGGCTGTCGCGGCTCAGGCGGCGGTGCACGGGCGAGGTCATGGCATCGACCCTACGGTCTGCGCGCCCTCCCGGCGCGGCCCACCGCGGCCGCCCCGTCGTCAGCGGTCGAAGACCCCGGCCGGCGGCTGCGGTGACGGCTCCGCGACGGCGTCGAGCACCGGCCGGGCCTGGCCGACGAACGCCCGCAGGTCGTCGCCCGCGACCACCCGGGAGGGCATCGGGTCGCCGGCGCACCGGCGGGTGAGCCCGGCGACCGGCAGCTCGGCGTCCGAGGCCACCGCCACGGTGTTGCCGAACCGCCGCCCCCGCAGCGTTCCCGGCTCGGCCAGCAGCGCGACGTGCCCGAAGACCGCGGCCAGGGTGGCCGCCTCGGCGCGCAGGAACCGAAGCGGCGGGCCGTCGGAGACGTTCCAGGCGGTGACGCCGCCGGGCTTCAGCACCCGGGCGACGTCCGCGGCGAACTCCCTCGTCGTCAGGTGCGCGGGGGTGCGGGCGCCGGCGAACACGTCCACCACGACGACGTCCGCGCTGGCGTCCGGAAAGGTGGCCAGCCCGGCCCGGGCGTCCTCGCTGCGCACCCGCACCCGGGCGTCCCGTGGCAGCGGCAGGGACGTGCGCACCAGCTCGGTCAGGGCCGCGTCGAGCTCGACGACCCGCTGCCGGGAGCCGGGCCGGGTGACCGCGACGTAGCGGGGCAGGGTGAGCGCCCCGCCGCCCAGGTGCACCACGTGCAGCGGCGCACCCGGGGCGGCGGCCAGGTCCAGCACGTGGCCGATCCGGCGGACGTACTCGAACTCCAGGTGCGTGGGATCGGCCAGGTCGACGTGCGACTGCGGCGTGCCGTCGATCGCCAGCTCCCAGGAACCCGGGCGGTCCGCGTCGGCCAGCAGCTCGGCCGTGCCGCCCCCCACCGGCGTGCGGCCGGGCACGGCCGTCGCGACCGGGCCGGGACCCGGCTGTTCGGTCCGGCCCCGGCGGCTCCCGCGCCGGCTCATCGGTGCCGGCTCATCGGCTGCGGAGCAGGGCCACGGCGGCCGGGCCCAGGTGCCGGACGGGCGCGGCGGTGCGCCGGTCGTGCAGCTCGGCGGGGTCGGGTCGGCGGGCGGGCACCCGGCCATCCTGCCCGAGCTCAGCGGGGCGCGACCGCGGACCAGCGCACGGTGACCTCACCGTGCCTGGCCCGGCGCGAGGACCCGACCAGTGGCCAGCCCGCGTCGGCGAGCGCGGTGACGGCCGCCGCCCAGCGTTGGCGCGGCCCGAACGCCGACAACCCGGCCGCCGAGGCCCACGCCAGGTCGAAGGCTCTGAGGAACTCGTGCACCGGCTGGTCGGGCACGTTGTGGTGGATCAGCGCCTTCGGGAGGCGCTCGGCCAGATCGGAGGGGCGCTCGAGGTCGGTCACCCGGGCGGCGAGGGTGAGGGTCAGCGGGCCGTCGTCGTCCAGGGCCACCCAGCCGGCCCGCCGGCCCCACTCGTCGCAGGTGCCCTCGACCAGCAGGCCACCGGGCGCCAGCGCACCGCGCATGGTCTCCCAGGCGCGGGCGGCCGACTCCTCGTCGTACTGGCGCAGCACGTTGAACGCCCGCACCAGCACCGGCCGCAGGCCGGCCAGCTCGAAGCCGCCGAGCCGGAAGTCGACGCGCGGCGGGTCGCGGTCGGCGGCGACCGCGACCACCCGCTCGGGGTCGATCTCCAGCCCCACGACCTCCAGACCCGGAACGGCGGGCGCCAGCCGGTCGACCAGCTCCAGGGTGGTGACCGCCGACGCCCCGTAGCCGAGGTCGACGACCAGCGGGCGGACGGCGTCGCGCAGCCGGGGCACCTGGGTGGCCAGCAGCCAGCGGTCGACCCGGCGCAGCCGATTGGCGTTCGTCGTCCCGCGGGTGGGCAGGCCCAGCGCGCGGGCGCGGCCGGCGGCCAGCCGGGGGGCCCGGCGCGCCGGCGGCAGGGTGGCCCGCGCGGTGTGGTCCCGCCCCGACTCGCTCACCGTTCCGCAGGATAGTCGGCGCGGCGGTTAGCGTGGACGCGTGCTGGTTTCCCGGTCCGCCCGTTTCGCCGACCTCACCACCCTCGGGGTCGGCGGGCCCATCGAGCGGCTGGTCGAGGTCACCACCGAGGACGAGCTGGTCGCCGCCGTCCTGGACGCCGACGAGGCCGGCCGGCCGCTGCTCGTGCTGGGTGGCGGGTCCAACATCGTCGCCCCCGACGCCGGCTGGGCCGGCGACGTGGTGGCGGTGCGCACCCGCGGGCTGCGGTACCGGTCGGGCGCCCGCACGGTCGAGGTCGAGGCGCAGGCCGGGGAGGTCTGGGACGACCTGGTCGCCGCCACGGTCGCCGAGGGGCTGGCCGGGATGGAGGCGCTGGCCGGCATCCCGGGCTCGACCGGCGCGACGCCGGTGCAGAACGTCGGCGCCTACGGCCAGGAGGTCGCCCAGACGATCACCGCCGTCCGGGTGCTCGACCGGGCCGCCCGCCGGCAGCGGGTGCTCCGCCCCGCGGACCTCGGTTTCGCCTACCGCGACAGCCGGCTCAAGCAGCACCCCGGCGAGCTGGTGGTGCTCAGCGTCACCTTCGCCCTGGCGCCCGGCCGGCTGTCGCGGCCGGTCGGGTACGCGGAGCTCGCCGCGAAGCTGGGCTTGCAGGTCGGCGAGACCGCCCCGCTGGGCGACGTGCGCACGGCCGTGCTCGAGCTGCGCCGCGGCAAGGGCATGGTCCAGGACCCCGCCGATCCCGACTCGCGCAGCGCCGGGTCGTTCTTCACCAACCCGATCGTGCCGGCGTCCGTCGGGGTGGCGGAGTGCCCGAACTGGCCGGCCGGCTCCGGCCGGGTCAAGCTCAGCGCGGCCTGGCTGGTCCAGTACGCCGGCTTCGGCCGCGGCACCCGCGAGGGCCGGGTCGGCATCTCGTCGAAGCACGCGCTGGCGCTCACCACCGAGCCCGGCGCCACGGCCGAGGAGCTGATGGCGTTCGCGGAGAAGGTGGTCGCCGGCGTCCAGGAGCGGTTCGGCGTCACGCTCGTTCCCGAGCCCACCGCTGTCCGTCCCTAGTCCGGCCCCGTCCGGAGGTTCGCCCCGAGCCTGCGAGGGGTGAGGGGGACGGCGGGGTCCTGCTACTCGCGCGCGACCTTGTGCTGGGCGGCCTGGGCGCGCGGGCGGAGCACGAGCAGGTCGACGTTCACGTGGTGCGGCCTGGTCAGCGCCCAGGCGATGCAGTCGGCGACGTCCTCGGCGACCAGCGGCTCGCGCACCCCGCGGTAGACGGCGTCGGCCAGGTCCTGCGACTGCGTCCGGTTGAGCGAGAACTCCTCGGTCCTGACCATGCCGGGGGCGATCTCGATCACCCGCACCGGCTCGCCCACCAGCTCCAGCCGGAGCGTCTCGGCCAGCGTGTGCACGCCGTGCTTCGCCGCCGTGTAGGAGGCCCCGCCCTCGTAGCTGATCAGCCCGGCCGTCGAGCCGACGAACAGCAGGTCGCCCGCCCCCGACGCGCGCAGCGCGGGCAGCAGCGCCTTGGTCAGCCGCACGGTGCCCAGCACGTTGACGTCGTAGGTGCGCTGCCAGGAGTCCAGGTCGGCCTCGGCCACCGGCGCGGCGTCGAACGCCCCGCCGGCGTTGTTGACCAGCACGTCCACCCGGTCCAGCCCGGCGGTGAACGCGGCCACCGAGGCGGCGTCGGTGACGTCGAGCTGCACCGCGCGGCCGCCGATCCGCTCGGCGAGGGCGGTCAGCCGGTCCAGCCGGCGGGCCGCCAGGACGACGTCGAAGCCCTCCGCCGCCAGCCGGGTGGCGGTGGCGGCGCCGATCCCGCTGGAGGCGCCGGTGACGACGGCCACCCGTCCCTCTCCGCGGAACGACGGGGCAACGGACTGCGGTGCGATGGGGCTGGGCATGTGGCCATCCTGACGCTGAGGCAGACTGGTGCGCCGACAGGGTGTCCCGTCCGGGCGCCGCGTACACGCCCGAGCGGGAGGAGAGCTGTGCCCGCTCGCCGGCACCCCCGCCCGCCCTGGCGTGGTGCGGGGGGTCCGCTGCCCTCCGTCCATCCCCCCGCCGCCGAGCTCCGGCTGCCCGGCCGGGTCGCCACGCTCTCCGTGCACACCAGCCCGCTCGACCAGCCCGGGGCCGGTGACGCCGGCGGGATGAACGTCTACGTCGTCGAGGTCTCCCGCCGGCTGGCGGAGCGCGGCATCGCCGTCGACGTCTTCACCCGCGCCACCTCCAGCGACCTCCCGCCGGTGGTCGAGATGAGCCCCGGCGTCACGGTGCGGCACGTCAGCGCCGGCCCGTTCGAGGGCCTGGGCAAGGACGACCTGCCCGCCCAGCTGTGCGCCTTCACCGCCGCGGTGCTGCGCGAGGAGGCCCAGCACGAGCCGGGACACTTCGACGTCGTCCACTCCCACTACTGGCTGTCGGGCCAGGTGGGCTGGCTGGCCCGCGACCGCTGGGGCGTGCCGCTGGTGCACTCGGCGCACACGCTGGCCAAGGTGAAGAACGCCGCGCTGGCCGAGGGTGACGCCCCCGAGCCGCTCGCCCGGGTGATCGGCGAGGAGCAGGTGGTCGACGAGGCCGACCGGCTGGTGGCCAACACCGCCGACGAGGCCGACCAGCTGGTCCGCTGGTACGACGCCGACCCCCGGCGCACGCTGGTCGTCCCGCCGGGTGTCGACCTGCAGCGGTTCTCCCCGGGTGACCGGCAGGCCGCCCGCCGGCGGGTCGGGGTGCCCGCCGACGCCGTCGTCCTGCTGTTCGTCGGCCGGATCCAGCCGCTCAAGGCCCCCGACCTGCTGCTCCAGGCCGCGGCCCGGATGCTCGCCGACGACCCGGCCCTGCGCGACCGCCTGCAGGTTCTGGTGGTCGGCGCCCCCAGCGGCTCCGGGCTGGCCGAGCCGCAGCGGCTGCAGGAGCTGGCGGTGCGGCTCGGCGTGACCGACGTCGTCCGGTTCCTGCCGCCGCAGCCGCCGGAGCAGCTGGCCGAGCACTACCGCGCCGCCGACGTCGCCGTGGTCCCCAGCCACAACGAGTCCTTCGGCCTGGTAGCGCTGGAGGCGCAGGCCTGCGGCACGCCGGTGGTGGCCGCCGCGGTCGGCGGCCTGCACACCGCGGTGGACGACGGGGTCTCCGGCCTGCTGGTCGAGGGGCGCGACCCGGCCGACTACGCCGCCGCGATCCGCCGGGTGCTCACCCGCCGCGAGCTCCTCGCCGCCGGTGCCCGCCGGCACGCCAGCCGGTTCAGCTGGGACCGCACGGTCGACTCCCTCGTCGACGCCTACGCCGCGGCGATGGCCGAGATGGCCGCCGGCACGGGGCGGCTGCTGCCCACGCGCGAGCACGCGGCCCGCGACGCGGTCCGGCTGCTGCCGGGGGGCACCGCCGCGCGATGAGCGAGCGCACCGTGACGGCGCTGGCCGCCGTCGTCGACAGCACGCTGCGCGCCGCGGAGCTCGAGTACGAGCAGACCGCCCCCGGCCGGTTCGTCGTCACCCTGCCCGGCACGAAGAAGCTGAAGACGGTCGTCGGGCTGATCGTCGGTGACCACGGCTTCCGCATCGAGGCGTTCGTCTGCCGCCAGCCGGACGAGAACCGCGAACAGCTGTGGGCGTGGCTGTTGCAGCACAACGCCCGGATGTACGGCCTCAGCTACTCCATCGACAGCGTCGGCGACGTCTACCTGACCGGCCGGCTCGGGCACAGCGCGATCACGCCCGAGGAGATCGACACCCTGCTGGGCACCGTGCTGGCCTACGCCGACGAGCACTTCAACACCCTGCTGGAGATCGGCTTCGGCAGCTCCATCAAGCGGGAGTGGGCCTGGCGGGTCAAGCGCGGGGAGTCGCTGGCCAACCTCCAGGCCTTCGCTGCGTTCGCCGACCCGGAGCGCACGACCGCCCACGGGGAGGAGCCCGCACCGTGAGGGCTTCCGGGTCCGACCATGGTGATCACGGGCAGCACGATCCTGGACGTCGCCGGCGGCGTCCCCGACCGCGACCGGGAGCCGGTCAGGCCCGGGCGGAGCCCGGCCACCAGTAGGTGGTGCCGGTGCGCGGGCGCACGTCGGCGAATTCCACCATCGCCGCCGCGATCTCGGCGTCCCGGGACGCCGGCAGGCACAGCCGCCGGCGGGTGAAGGCCAGAACGACATCGGCCGGGGCCTCCCGCCACGGGTCCTCGCGCGGCCAGCTGCGGGCCTCCCAGGCCAGGCCCAGCTCGGTGAGCACCTCCCCGAACAGCTCCGCGGTCGGCCCGCCGGGACGCTCCTGGCGGTGGAAGTGCCGCCAGAGCCCGGCCATCGACGTCCACGGGTGGACGTCGGTCAACTCCACCACGACCCGGCGACGGGCGTGCCCGGTGAGCGCCCGGACGAAGTCGGCGACATCGGGGACGTTGTAGACGACGTTGGCCGCGACGGCGATGTCGGCGGCGGGCACCTCCCCGGCGATGTCCGGCCAGCGCCCGCGCCAGGTGCGCGTGCCCGGCCCGGCCGCGGCGGCGAACCGGGCCAGCAGCTCGGCGGACTCGTCGACGCCCAGCAGCTCCGGCGCCCCCACCGGGATGCTCGCCGCCCCGCCGCCGCACCCGACGTCCAGCACGCTGCGCGGAGCCGCGGCCCGCACCGCGTCGTGGGTGGCGGCGGCGCCGCGGTCGGCGCCGAAGAGCCCAGCGGGGAAGCCGTAGGGGGACTCGGGGGCCGCCGCCAGCAGCTGCGGATCGATCGCCCAGGCGGCCAGCTCGTCGGCCCAGCGGGTGAGTGCGCTCATGGCGTGATCCTGCCCGGCGGCAGTGCGGTCGGCCGCGCCCGCACCGGTCGGGCAGGATGTCGGGCGTGACCGACACCGGGACCCTGGTACTGCTCCGCCACGGCGAGAGCGAGTGGAACAAGGCCAACCTCTTCACCGGCTGGGTGGACGTCGAGCTGTCGCAGAAGGGGCGGGCCGAGGCCACCCGCGGTGGGCAGCTGCTCACCGAGCACCGGCTGCTGCCCGACGTGCTGCACACCTCGCTGCTCAAGCGGGCGATCAGCACCGCCGAGCTGTCGCTGGCGGCGGCCGACCGGCAGTGGATCCCGGTGCGCCGGTCCTGGCGGCTCAACGAGCGGCACTACGGCGCGCTGCAGGGGCTGGACAAGGCCGCGACGCTCGCCGAGTACGGCGAGGAGCAGTTCATGACCTGGCGGCGCAGCTACGCGACCCCGCCGCCGCCGATCGAGGCCGACAGCGAGTACAGCCAGGACGACGACCCGCGCTACCAGTTCCTGCCGCCGGAGGCCCGCCCGGCGACCGAGTGCCTGGCCGACGTCGTCGTCCGGATGCTGCCCTACTGGTACGACGCGATCGTGCCGGACCTGCGCAGCGGCGCGACGGTGCTGGTCACCGCGCACGGCAACAGCCTGCGGGCACTGGTGAAGCACCTCGACGGCATGGACGAGGACGACGTGGTCGGACTGAACATCCCCACCGGCATCCCGCTGCGCTACGACCTGGACGCCGATCTGCGCCCGGTCGAGCCCGGCGGCGCGTACCTCGACCCCGACGCCGCCGCCGCCGCGATCGAGGCGGTCAAGAACCAGGGGCACGCGAAGAAGTGAGCGCGGTGCCCGTGGTCACCCTTCGGGCACCCGTCTCCCCAGGTAGCGGCCCTGCCGGACCGCACCGTCACGAGGGCTGGGTCATCCGCTTCTCGCCGGTCACCAGGTAGACCACCCGGCGGGCGACGCTGACCGCGTGGTCGGCGAAGCGCTCGTAGTAGCGGCCGAGCAGCGTGACGTCGATGGCCGACTCGATGCCGTGTGGCCAGTCGTCGGACAGCAGGGCCAGGAAGAGCGCCTTGTGCAGCTGGTCCATGACGTCGTCGTCGGCCTCGAGCTCGACGGCGGCCTGGAGGTCGCGCTTGGCGATCACGGTGCCGGCCTTGGTCACCAGGCTCTCGGCGACGTGCCCCGCCTCGAGGAAGATCGGCCGGACCTCCTGCGGCACGGCGTGCTCGGGAAAGCGCATCCGCGCCACCTTCGCGATGTGCGCGGCGAGGTCGCCCATCCGCTCCAGGTCGGCGACGATCCGCATCGCCGTGGTGATCATCCGCAGGTCGGTGGCGACCGGCTGCTGACGGGCGAGCAGGGTGAAGCAGCGCTCCTCGATGCTCTCCCGCACCGCGTCGATGCGCTCGTCACCGGCGATCACGAGGTCGGCCAGGGCGACGTCGGCGTCGAGCAGCGCGGTGGTCGCGGTGCTCATGGCCGAGCCCACCGAGTTCGACATCTCCACCAGGCAGGCGGTGATGTCCTCCAGCTCCTCGCGGTAGCTCTCCCGCACGGTTCCTCCATTCGCGCCGCCGCGGCGGGCGGCGCAGGTCTCGCACGCGCGGGGCGCCAGTGGCTGGACCCCCGGGGCGCGTGTGCTGTCGAGGGTAGAGACGTCCCGGGGCGAGGCAGGGGACCGGCGGGTGAACGGGCGGGCACGCGGCGGTGAACAGTTGCGCCCCCAGGGGGTGATCATCACCCGAACGGCTGGTCAGGCCACCGTTCCGGCCTAGCATCGAGGCGTGGACCCGGTGGTCGCCCTGGTGGCGGGCCTGTTGATCGGCCTGCTGCTGGCTGTGTCGGCGGCCCGGGCCGGCTGGGCGCTGCTCGATCGCCGCGGCCGTGGTGACGACCGCCCCAGGTGGCAGTCGGGCGCCGAGCTGCGCCCGGAGGAGGAGGCCGCGCTCAGCCGCCGGGTGATGGACCTGATGGACCCCGCAGTCGTGCTGCTCGGCCCGGACGACGCCGTGCTGCTGGCCAACCCCTCCGCCCGGGCGCTGGGCATCCTGCGCGGCAGCCGGCTGCTGGTGCCCGGCCTGGTGGACGTGTCCCGGAGCGTGCAGGCCACCGGCAGCCGCCGGGCCGAGGTCGTCCTGCCCGGTGATCTGGTCGGTGGGGGGCCGCGGACGGTCGGCGTGCACGGCATCCGGCTCGGCAGCAGCCCGATGGTCGCCCCGGGCCCGGTGGCACTGGTGCTGGAGGACGTCACCGAGGCCCGCCGGGTCGAGGCGGTCCGCCGCGACTTCGTCGCCAACGTCGGGCACGAGCTCAAGACGCCGGTGGGGGCGCTGGCCCTGCTGGCCGAGGCCGTGCAGGGCGCGGCCGACGACCCCGAGACGGTGCAGCGCTTCGCCGCCCGGATGCAGCACGAGGCCGACCGGCTGGCCCGGCTGGTCCGCGAGCTGATCGACCTGTCCCGGCTGCAGGGGGCCGAGCCGTTGCCCGAACTGGTGCCGGTGGCCATCGCGACCGTGATCGGCGAGGCGGTCGACCGGACCCGGGCGGCGGCCGTGGTCAAGGGGATCCAGCTCGCCGTCGGCGCCCAGCCCGGCCTGGTGGTGCGCGGGGTGGAGGCCCAGCTGGCCACCGCGCTGACGAACCTGCTGGCCAACGCGGTGGCCTACAGCCCCGAGGGAACGACGATCGCCGTCGGCGCCCGGGCCCGCTCCGGCTTCGCCGAGATCGCGGTGACCGACTCCGGCATCGGCATTCCCCGGTCGGACCGCGGGCGGGTGTTCGAGCGCTTCTACCGGGTCGACCAGTCCCGGGCCAGCGCCACCGGCGGCACCGGCCTGGGGCTGGCGATCGTCAAGCACGTGGCCAGCAACCACGGCGGGTCCGTGTCGGTGTGGAGCGAGGAGGGCCTGGGGTCGACGTTCACGCTGCGGATCCCGCTCGCCGCCGGCGCCGTCGCGCCGGCACCGGCGGCGGGCACCGGCCAGCCCCCGGTCCCACCGCTGGCCGACCTGCGGTCCGTGCCCCGGGCGACCTTCGCCGACGGTGCGGCCGCGGACCGGGACAGCGCCGCCACCGGGCCCGACAGGCCCGCGGGGGCGCCACGAGAGGACGGCCCCGCCGGGGCCGCGATGAGAGGACGGTCATGACCCGAGTGCTCGTGGTGGAGGACGAGGAGTCCTTCTCCGACGCCCTGTCGTACATGCTGCGCCGGGAGGGCTACGAGACGGTGGTCGCCGCCGACGGGGTGGACGCGCTGGCCGAGTTCGACCGGGGCGGTGCCGACATCGTCCTGCTGGACCTCATGCTGCCGGGGCTGTCCGGCACGGAGGTCTGCCGTGCTCTGCGGGCGAAGAGCTCGGTGCCGATCATCATGCTCACGGCCAAGGACGCCGAGATCGACAAGGTCGTGGGGCTGGAGCTCGGCGCCGACGACTACGTCACCAAGCCGTACTCGGCGCGGGAGCTGGTGGCCCGCATCCGGGCGGTGCTCCGCCGGGGCGCGGAGGGTGAGCCCGCGAGCGACACGTCACTGGCGGCCGGACCGGTCCGGCTGGACGTCGACCGGCACGTGGTCGCCGTCGACGGTCGCCCGGTGGCCCTGCCGCTGAAGGAGTTCGACCTGCTGGAGCTGCTGCTGCGCAACGCCGGGCGGGTGCTGACCCGCGGGCAGCTGATCGACCGGGTGTGGGGCGCGGACTACGTCGGTGACACCAAGACCCTCGACGTCCACGTCAAGCGGCTGCGCGCCAAGCTCGAGCCGGACCCGGCCAACCCGAAGTACCTGCTGACCGTGCGGGGGTTGGGCTACAAGTTCGAGGCGTAGCCGTGCACATGGCGATCCTCCGGATCGCACCGCGGCCAGGTGCCTGGTCGGTCTGCGCTGAGCCGTTTTCCGTCAGCCCGGGGTGGACCCTGCGGGCCCGCCGCCCGGGCTGACCGCCTTCGGCGTCCGTACCTGTGCACAGTGCGATCCTCCGGATCGCACCGCGGCCAGGTGCCTGGTCGGTCTGCGCTGAGCCGTTTTCCGTCAGCCCGGGGGTGGACCCTGCGGGCCCGCCGCCCGGGCTGACCGCTGCGCACACTGTCGGCCTGACGGCCTCCCACCGCGGCCAGGTAGCGCCTTGCCGGGCGCTGAGCCGTTTCCCGTCAGGCCGGGGTGGACCCTGCGGGCCCGCCGCCCGGGCTGACCGCCTTCGGCGTCCGTACCGGGTTCGCGACCTGCTGCCCGAGGTGACCGCCTTCGGCGTCCGGACCACCCTTCCGGGGGCTCCACTGACGTGCCCGGCGAGCTGGGGTGGTTCTCCTACTGGCCGCGGCCGGTCTCTTCCTGGAGCTCGTCGATCTTCTTCGAGGCGTCGGCCTTGTTCAGGTCGTCGGGGACCTCCTCCCCGGCCTGGCGGGCCAGGGTCTCCAGGTAGCTCTGCTGGGCGCCGGTGGCCGGCTCCCCGCCGGTGACCCAGTCGGACGGGTCCTTCTCCGCCGTGGGGTCGCCCGCCTGTCCGCTGCCGGCCGGTGCGTTCGGTTCGCTCATGTGTTCGACCCTAGGCCGGGAGGAGGTCCTCCGCCTCCCGAATCGGCGCGGTCCCGCGACCGGCGCTCTCCCACCGGCGGCCGGTGCGGTAGACGTGCACCCGGCCGCAGGGGCACTCCACCGCGAGGGCGATGTGCTTCGGGTGGTTGGTGACCGACCGGATGCGCCGGTCGGCGACCAGCTCGTCGGTCCCGGTGACGGGGCAGGTGATCAGCAACATGGACCGAGCCTGCTCGGGCCGGACGTCGCCGACGAGTGGCAGAACTGACCGCGACCGCGTCGAACCTGCCATGATGGAGACGTGCAGCACACCGCACGTCCCCTCGTCGTGAGCGCCCTGGTCGCCGACGGGCTGGTGGGCAGCTTCGGCCTCGGCGTGGCCGCCGAGGTGTTCGGTTACGACCGCCGGGCCATCGGCCTGCCGCGGTTCGACTTCGCGCTGGTGGCCCCGCGGCCGGGCGTGCTGCGCACCGACACCGGCATCGCCATCACCGTCGAGCTCGGCCTCGAGCGGCTGGCGGTGTCCGACATCGTGCTGGTCACCGCCTGGGAGCTGTACTCCGCCGTCCCGCCGCCGGACCTGCTGGACGCGGTGCGCTGGTGGTCAGCCAGTGCACCGGCGCCTTCGTGCTGGCCCAGGCGGGCCTGCTCGACGGGCAGCGCGCCGCCACCCACTGGAAGTACGCCGGTGAGCTGGCCGCGCGGTTCCCCGCCGTCGACGTCGACCCGGCGGTGCTCTACGTCGACAACGGTCAGGTCCTCACCGGGGCGGGCACCGCGGCCGGCGTCGACACCCTGCTGCACCTGGTCCGGCGCGAGTGGGGTGCGGCGGCGGCGAACTCCCTGGCCCGGGAGATGGTGGTGCCTCCGCACCGGAACGGCGGGCAGGCCCAGTTCATCGACGCCCCGGTGGCCCGCTGCCAGGACGACCTGCTCGGCGTCGTGCTGGAGTGGGCCCGGGCGCACCTGGCCGAGGAGATCACCGTCGAACTGCTGGCCCGCCGGGCGCTGATGAGCCCGCGCAGCTTCGCCCGCCGGTTCAAGGCCACCACCGGGACGACGCCGCACGCCTGGCTGCTCGGCCAGCGGCTCGCGGCGGCCGAGGCGCTGCTCGAGGACGGTGATGCCCCGGTGGAGGAGATCGCCCGGCTGGTCGGCTTCGGCACGGCCGCGGGCCTGCGCGACCAGTTCACCCGCCGTCGTGGGGTGTCCCCGCGGGCCTACCGCCAGACCTTCCGGGCCGCAGGTCCGGGCCCGGGGGCCGGCACGGCGCCGGCGTGGCCCTCAGTCGGGGCGGCGCCGGTGCAGCTGCACCGGAACTGGCCGGGGGCTGGCGGGGTGCGGGGCGACGAGACCGCGGTCCAGCCGGGCCTCGACCAGCCGGCGTAGCTCCGCGTAGGCCGGGGCGCCGAGCAGCTCGGTGAGCTCCGCGGCGTAGGTGTGCACCAGCGGTTCGGGCGACACGTGCGCGTCGGGGGACCCGGTGCACCACCAGTGCAGGTCGTGGCCGCCCGGACCCCATCCGCGCCGGTCGAACTCACCGATCGTCGACACCAGCACCCGGGTGCCGTCGGGACGGTGCACCCACTCCTGCTCGCGGCGGACCGGGAGCTGCCAGCACACGTCCGGCTTGGTCTCCAGCGGGTGCCGTCCCTGACGCAGCGCCATCGCGTGCAGCGCGCAGCCCGCGCCGGCCGGCCAGCCGGGCCGGTTGAGGAACACGCAGGCGCCGTCCACCACGCGGGTCCGCAGCGCCTGCCCGGCCGGTTCACCGGGTGCGTCCGGACCATCGGGTTCGGGCTCGGTCAGGGTGTCCGGCTCGGTCCAGTCGTCCCGCCAGCGCCCCGCGTGCTGCCAGTCGACGTCGGTCAGCTCGGCCACGGCCGCGCCGACCCGGCCGAGGTCGTCGTCGTCGGTGAAGAAGGCGCCGTGGTTGCAGCAGCCGTCGTCCGCCCGGCCGGCCACCACGCCGGCGCAGCCGCGGCCGTAGACGCAGGTCCAGGCCGAGGTGAGCCAGGTCAGGTCGGCGCGCACGCGGTGGTGGGCGTCGGCCGGGTCGGGGAACTCCACCCATTCCCGGGCGAAGTCCAGGCCGACCTCCGGGGGCGGCGCGGGCGGTTGTCCAGGTGCCACCGCAGCAGCCTAGGAGTCCGACCCGGCACACTCTCCGGCATGCGGCTGGGTGTGCTGGACGTCGGATCGAACACCGTCCACCTGCTCGTCGTCGACGCCCACCGCGGTGCGCACCCGACGCCGATGCACGACGACGGGTCGTTGCTCCGCCTGTCCGAGCACGTCGGGCCCGACGGCAAGCTGTCCAAGGCGGGGGAGAAGGCGCTGCTGACGGCTGTCCAGCGGGCCAAGCAGCAGGCCGCCGACCAGCGCTGCGAGGACCTCCTGGCCTTCGTCACCTCGGCGCTCCGGGAGGCCGACAACGGCGCGGCAGTGCTGCGCCGGGTCCGCGAGCAGACCGGGGTCGACCTGCAGGTGCTCACCG
This sequence comes from Modestobacter lapidis, assembly GCA_019779905.1. GTDB lineage: Bacteria > Actinomycetota > Actinomycetes > Mycobacteriales > Geodermatophilaceae > Modestobacter > Modestobacter lapidis. The sequence goes on from JABAKE010000011.1 coordinate 77,055, forward strand.
GCGAGGACGAGGCGCGGCTGACCTTCCTGGCCGTGCGCCGGTGGTTCGGCTGGAGCGCCGGCCGACTACTCGTGCTCGACATCGGCGGCGGATCGCTGGAGCTGGCGAGCGGCCTGGACGAGGAGCCCGACGTGGCGCTCTCCCTGCCGCTGGGCGCCGGCCGGATGACCCGGCACTACCTGCCCCGTGCCGAGCGCGGCGGCCGGCCCGACCTCGCCGCGCTGGACAAGCTGCGGCAGCACGCCGAGGAGATGCTGGCGCCCGCCGGCGCGAAGCTGCGGGCCGCCGGGCCGCCCGACTGTGTCGTGGCGACGTCCAAGACCTTCCGCACCCTCGCCCGGCTGGCCGGTGCGGCACCCTACGGTGCCGGGCTGCGGGTGTCCCGCGAGCTGACCGCGACCGGGCTGGCCCAGGTCATCGGCTTCGTGTCCCGGATCGAGTCCGCCGCGCTGGCCGAGCTGCAGGGCGTGTCCGCCCAGCGGGCCCACCAGGTTCCGGCCGGCGCCGTCGTGGCGCAGGCCGCGATGCGCGCGGTGGACGTACCGTTCGTGCGGATCTGCCCATGGGCGCTGCGGGAAGGGGTCATCCTGCGCCGCCTCGACCAGCTGGAGGGGGCGTGATGTCAGACCCTGGCACAGGCGAACACAGCGTCCGCTCGCTGGCGGAGATCCTCCGGGAACACGGTCTGGAGTCCGAGTTCGGCACCCGGCCCGGACGCCGGCAGCGGGACGGCGAACCGAAGGCCGACTGGCCGGCCCGCCCCGCCCCGCAGGACCAGCCCCCCTCGAGGCTGCGTCCCGGCGGGCGGTCGACGCCCGGGACGGGCGCCCGCCCGGCCCGGCCGCGCGAGGTCCCGACCGCACCGCCGCGTCCGGAAGGCCGGCCGGCGGCCACCGAGGCCGCGGCGGCCGAGATCCTCCGCCAGCACGGCCTCGAGACCGAGTTCGGCACCCGGCCCGGCCGCCGGCGCGGTGAGGGCGCCAAGGCGGACTGGCCGGCGCGGCCGGCGCCGGAGGACCAGCCCCGGAGCAGGCTGCGGCCCCCGGTCGACACCGGGCCGCCGGCCCGGGTGGCCCGGCCCCGTGAGGCGCCCCGCGAGGAGGTCCGGGCGGGACCCCCTGCCCCTGCCCCTGCGCCTGCCCCTGCAGCCGCGGCCGCCGCGCCGCCGGCGGCGGCGCGGCCATCCGCCGCCCCGTCTTCGGCCGCCCCGTCCCCGGCCGCTCGGTCTGCCCGCACCGGCCCGCCCCGACCGCCGCGGGGGGAGGCCCCGACACGTGGACCGGCGACCCCGGCCGTGCCCGCAGTCCGCTCCCCGAGGCGCTCGGGCGTACCCGCTACCGGTGACCCGGTGGCGACGGGTTCCTTCGCGGCGGTGGTGGCCGGCGCGGCCGTCGAGGACGGGTACCCCGATGTTGAGGCCCCGACCGCGGGCCAGAGCGCGCTCGCCTGGGCCCGGTTCGCCGGTGAGCTGCTGCTGGCCGTGGCCGTCGGCGTGGGCACGTACTTCGCCTTCACCCTGCTCTGGGAGCTGATGCCCTACGTCGCGCTCGTCGCCGCCCCCCTGGCGCTGACCGGCCTGGTCGCCGGTGTCGCCGCGTGGCGGCACCGCCGCGAGCAGGCGCAGCTGGGCGTACGCCTGCTCGCGGTGCTCGTCTTCGCCGGAACCCTCCTGGTCATCGCCCCGGCTGCCGGGCTGCTCTCCGCGGGGTGAGCCGGGGCGGGTGAGCCCGCCGCCGCACCCCCGGCCCGTGCCGGCGCACCCGCCGGGGCACTACCGTCGCCGCCGTGACCACAGGCGGGCGCTCGGGACTGGCCATCGTCGGCGGCGGCAAGATCGGCGAGGCGCTCCTCGCCGGCCTGGTCCGCCAAGCGGACGCGAGCGGCCCGGGCCCCGGGGACATCGTGGTGGTGGAGCGCAGCGGGCAGCGGGCCGCCGAGCTCACCGACCGGTACGGCGTGGCTGCCGCGGATCTCGCCGGCGCGGCCGGCCGGGTCCGGGTGCTCCTGCTGGCCGTCAAGCCGCAGGACATCGACACCCTGCTGGGCCTGCTCGCCCCGCACGTGACGGCCGACCACCTGGTCGTCTCGGTCGCCGCCGGGGTGCCGACGAGGCGGATCGAGGCGCTGCTGCCCGCCGGTACGCCGGTGGTGCGGGTCATGCCGAACACCCCGGCGCTGGTCGACGAGGGCATGAGCGTGCTGTCCGCGGGGACGCACGCCACCGAGTCGCACCTGGACGAGGCGGAGGCCCTGCTCGCCCCCGTGGGGCGGGTGCGCCGGGTGCCGGAGAGCCAGCAGGACGCTGTCACGGCGTTGTCCGGCAGCGGTCCGGCGTACTTCTTCTACCTCGTCGAGGCGATGATCGACGCCGGGATCCTGCTGGGCCTGCCGCGCACGCTCGCCGCCGACCTGATCGTGCAGACCGCGCTCGGGGCAGCGGTGATGCTGCGGGACTCCGGGGAGCACCCCGTGCAACTCCGGGAGGCCGTCACCAGCCCTGGCGGGACCACCATCGCCGCCATCCGCGAGCTGGAGCGGCACGGCGTGCGGGCGGCGCTGATCGCGGCCATCGAGGCCGCGCACGACCGCTCGGTGGCGCTCGGCGAAGACCGCTGACTGTCCACAGTCGGTGAGGTCACACTCGCTGAACGTCGCGACGATCCGGGTGTCGATGCGGGCAGTGAGCAAGGAGCAACTCACTGGGGCTGACGGTCCCCGGAAATCGCTTGGTTCTCCACAGAAAGCTGTGGACGGTGTCCCGTGTCGACCTGTCACCTTGTGGATAACACGCCGTCACAGGAGTGTCACCCTGTGTCTCTGTCCACTTGTGCCCAGGACGGACCGGTCCGCCTGTCCGTTTCACCCATCGCTTCTGTCACTCCGGTCCCCCTAGGGTTCTTTCCAACAGCACGTGCGTGTCCCGTCCGCCGGTGGGGAAGCCGGTGGCCCGACTCGTGCTGACACGGAGATGAATCAGATGACCATGCCCCAGCGCGCCACTGTGCAGACCGTTCGTCCGGGTGTCCCGGCGCCGCGGCAGATGAGCCGGCCGATCTCGGCAGCCTCGCTCGGCCGCCCGATCCCCGCCGCGCACCCGGCCTCCATGCCGGTCGGCCGCCCGAGCGCCGTCCCGGCTCCGCGCGCCGCCGTGGCGTTCCTCACCGTCGCCGAGGTCGCCGCGCTCATGCGGGTCTCGAAGATGACCGTCTACCGCCTGGTCCACGGTGGCGAGCTCGCCGCCGTCCGCGTCGGCCGGTCGTTCCGCGTGCCGGAGCGTGCCGTGCACGACTACCTGCGCGACGCCTACACCGACATCGCCTGAAGAAGGACCACCTCGCCCCCCGCCGCTCGCCCGCTCGCGGCGGGCCCCTGCGAGGTGGCCGCTCCAGCACGTCACGGGCTCGGGAGGCCGGCAGGTCGACCGTGCCAGCCCGTCGGCCGCGCGCCGGGTAGGCTCGGGCGCCGAGCGTGCTGCCTCGCCTAGCGAGGGCAGCCCGCGCACGAGCTGTTCACCACGCACGGTGCCCGGCGTGACCGTCCCGGTCGCCCTCCCGGTCGCCGTGCGACCTCGACGTCGGGAGCACTGACATGGGTTCTGTCATCAAGAAGCGCCGCAAGCGGATGGCGAAGAAGAAGCACCGCAAGCTCCTCAAGAAGACCCGCGTCCAGCGGCGCAACAAGAAGTGAGCTGACGCTCGTGCCGCCCGCGGTCGTCCTCGTCACCGGTGTGAGCCGGTGGCTCGGCGGTGCGCTGGCGGCCGAGCTCGCTTCCGATCCGGCCATCGACCGGGTCATCGGGGTGGACACCGTTCCCCCGTCCCCCGCGGTGCTCCGCCGCCTCGGGCGCACGGAGTTCGTCCGGGCCGACATCCGCAACCCGCTGATCGCCAAGGTCATCGAGTCCGCGTCGGTCGACACGGTCGTGCACATGAACATCAGCTCCACGCCGGCGGGCGCCGGTGGTCGCGTGCCGATGAAGGAGCTCAACGTCATCGGCACCATGCAGCTCCTGGCTGCGTGCCAGCGGGCTCCCTCGGTGCGACGCCTCGTGCTGAAGTCCACCAGCGCCGTCTACGGGGCCAGCCCCCGCGACCCGGCGGTGTTCACCGAGGCCATGCAGGCCCGTCGGGTGCCGCGCGGCGGCTTCGCCCGGGACAGCCTCGACATCGAGGGCTACGTCCGGTCCTTCGCGAGGCGCCGGCCGGACGTGGCCGTCGCGGTGCTGCGCTTCGCCCACTTCATCGGTCCGCGGATCGACTCGCTGCTGACGGAGGCCTTCCGGCTGCCGGTCGTGCCCACCGTGCTCGGCTACGACGCCCGGCTGCAATTGCTGCACGAGGACGACGCCCTCGCCGTGCTGGTGCGGGCGACGACCGGCGATTTCACCGGGACGGTCAACGTCGGTGCGCCCGGCACGGTGCTGCTCTCGCAGGCGCTGCGCCGGCTCGGCCGGGTCGCCGTGCCGGTACCGGCCCCGGCCATCGGCTCGCTGTCCCGGCTCACCCGCAGCGCCGGGATGGTCGACTGGTCACCGGAGCAGATGCGCCTGCTCGTCTACGGCCGCGTCCTGGACACCCGGGTGCTCCGCGAGGAGTTCGGCTACGCGCCGCGCTTCTCCACGTCCGCCGCGCTCGCCGACTACGGGCGCACCCTGGTGCCGGTGGTGGCTCCCGAACTGGTGGACGCCGTGGTCACCGGCACGACCGCGGTCGCGTCCAGGGTGGCCGGGCACGCCACCACGGTGGGGGCCCTCGGGCGGTCGCTGTGGCGGCCCCGGGAGCCGGACGCCCCCGTCGTGCCCGGGCTGCGCGCCGTGCGGGACGTGTGACCGTGCCCCCGACCCGCGCCTGCCGAGGAAGGGAGACGTCCCGTGCCTGAGGCCAGGGTGATCCCGCTGCACCCGGGGGACGACGAGCCGTCGACGCCGGCTCCGCCGCCGGGCTGGGACGCGCAGCTCGCCGACGTCCTGGACTTCCTCCGTCGCCGGATGACCGGCAACTACGACACCGACGAGTTCGGCTTCGACCCCGACCTGACCGACCACGTGGTGCTGCCGCTGCTGCGGCCGTGGTTCCAGCGGTGGTTCCGGGTGGAGGCGCAGGGGCTGGAGAACGTGCCCGACGTCGGCGGCGCGCTGGTGGTGGCCAACCACTCGGGCACCGTTCCGGTCGACGCGCTGATGACGACGGTCGCGCTGCACGACGAGCACCCGGCGTCCCGTCGGTTCCGGCTGCTGGGCGCGGACCTCGTCTTCCAGGTGCCGTTCATGGGCGCCATGGCCCGCAAGATGGGCGCCACCCTGGCCTGCAACGAGGACGCCGAGCGGCTGCTGCGTGCCGGTGAGCTGGTCGGCGTCTTCCCGGAGGGCTTCAAGGGGGTGGGCAAGCCGTTCAGCGAGAGGTACACCCTGCAGCGGTTCGGCCGGGGTGGTTTCGTCACGGCGGCTCTGCGCACCGGGGCGCCGATCGTGCCGTGCGCGATCGTGGGCGCCGAGGAGATCTACCCGATGCTCGGCAACGCCCGGATCGCCGCGCGCGTGCTCGGGCTGCCGTACTTCCCCATCACGCCGACGTTCCCGTTGCTCGGCCCGCTGGGCGCGGTGCCGCTGCCCTCGAAGTGGTTCATCGCCTTCGGTGAGCCGATCGAGACAGCGGCCTACGGACCGGGCGCCGCCGACGATCCGATGGTCGTGTTCAACCTGACCGACCAGGTGCGCGAGACCATCCAGCACTCGCTCTACAGCCTGCTCCTCCAGCGGAGGTCCGTCTTCAGCTGACCCGACGAAGGGGCCCGGAGGGTTCCTGAGGAGGGGCAGCAACGCAACAGGCTGGAATACGGACGTGCGGCGGAGCCGGCACGCCGTGACGACGGGAGGGCGGAGCCCTCCCCGAGGAGCGGCATCAGCGGCTCAACGCACGTGGGGCACGGCCGCTGGCCGCGGTGTGGCCCGAAGGGTCACCATCAAAACGGCCAGCGGTTGCGGCGGCGCAGCGCGAGCAGGCCGCCCACCACACCGCCGGAGAGCGCTGCCGCGCCCACCGTGGGGACGCCGATCTTCGCGGCCTTGCGCCCGGTGCGGAAGTCCTTGACCAGCCAGCCGCGGGAACGGGCGACGGCGCGCAGCTCGCTGTCGGGATTCACCGCCACCGCGGTGCCGACGAGGGTGAGCATCGGCAGGTCGTTGGTGGAGTCGCTGTAGGCGGTGCAGCGGGACAGGTCGAGGCCCTCGCGCTCGGCGAGCGCACGCACGGCCTGTGCCTTGGACTCACCGTGCATCATCTCGCCGACCAGCCGGCCGGTGAACCGTCCGTCCACGACCTCGGCGACGGTGCCGAGGGCGCCGGTGAGGCCCAGCCGGTGGGCGATGATCGAGGCCAGCTCGACCGGGGTGGCGGTGACCAGCCAGACCCGCTGGCCGGCGTCCAGGTGCTGCTGGGCGAGGTTCCGGGTGCCCGACCAGATCCGGTCGGCCATCAACTCGTCGTAGATCTCCTCGCTGGCCTGCTTGATCTCCTCGACGGAGCGCCCGGCGACGAACGCGAGCGCGTTGTCGCGGACGGTGTGCATGTCGATGCTGCTCTCGGTGCCGGCGATCCGGAACTTCGCCTGCTGCCAGACGAACGAGGCGACGTCGCGGGTGGTGAAGTACTGCCGCGCGGCCAGGCCGCGGGCGAACCAGAACAGCGACGCACCCATCATCATCGTGTTGTCGACGTCGAAGAAGGCCGCGGCGGTGCGGTCCTGCCGGGGCGCCGGCGGGAGTTCGGTCTCGGCCGCGGCGGCCGAGGCCTCGCCGGCGACGAGAGCCCGGGTTTCCTCGTCGACCAGGTCCGTGGCGACCCGCGCCGACCGGCCTCGGAAGGGCACTCGGACCACCGTGCTCACCCCCTCCGGCGGAGCGTCCGCCGCCGCGCCCGACCCTAGCGGCGGAGCCCGGTGGGCCCTCGGTCCGCCCCGCCACCGGTCAGCAGAGGATCGGCAGCCCGAGGGCGCTGACGCACAGCGGCAGCGGCAGGTCGATGACCGGCGGGGTGCTGGACCGGGGCGGCGCCGGGGTGGCGGCCCGCGGCGGCGTGGGCACCGGCAGCCGGTCGGGACCGGGCTTCCCGGCGGTGGGCGCCGACGGCAGGCCGGCCGTGTCGCCACCGTTGGCGGCCGTTCCTGCGGCGCCGCCGTGCGCCCCGCCGGAGTACCCCGGTGCCTCGCCGGCCGTTCCGGGGGGCACAGGCACGTCGGGAACCGCGGATGCGCGGGCCGGTGACGCCGCGGGTGCGGGCCCCGGCTCGGCGGTGCCCGCACCGGGCGGGTCGGCGGAGGCGTCCGTCGCGACGTCACCGGTGCCCGATCCGGCCTCCGCATCACCCCCGGCGCCCTCGCGGGTGGCGGTGCGGGTGGTGGCCGGGGAGCACGGTGCGGGGAGCGGGCCCAGGTCGTCGGTGCCGGTCGTCGCCGGGCCGGCGCCGCAGCCGAGCGCCGTGACCAGCGCGGCTGCCCGGTCGGCCACCGCGGTGGCCAGGCCGGTGGAGCTGCGGAGGGCGGGCCCGACGGGCTCGGGCACGGCGGCGCTGAGCGCGGCGAGCCCGGTCTCCTGCCCGGCCGCCCAGGTGGCGAGGTCGGCGAGGGCGGCGGGGTCGCCGGCTGCCACCGACCGGGTGGTCACCTCCCACGCGCCCTGCGTGGTCTGGCGGTCCATCGTGGCGAGCGTGTCGGCGACGACCTCGCCGTCGATGTCCCCGTCGGTGTCCCCGTCGGTGTCCCCATCGATGTCGCCGTCGGGCACCGCCGTCGTCCCGGCCGGACCGGGGGCGGCGGCCGGCACCGCGGTGGCCGGATCGCGGGTGAGCGCGGTCAGTTCGGTCAGCCGGGTGCTGGCGAACTGCAGCAGCGTGCGCCCGCGGGTGGCATCACTGGCCAGCGCCAGCCGGGTCTGCTCGCCGCCGCGTTTGACGTCGTACAGCAGGTCGCCGGGGGCGGCGTCCTGGGAGACGGCCAGCACCCCACCGAGCGCGCTGACGGCGAGCGCCGCCCCGGCCAGGCCCGCGCTCAGGCGGCCCCGCCGACGGGACCCGCCACGGAGCAGCCGGGCCAGACGCGGCAGCGGGACCGGCGCGCGGACGGCGCCGCCGCCGGGCGGGCGGACGGCGGCCATGGCGACGAGCCGCGCGCGGGTGGCGGTGCGGTGCTCCTCCGCCGGGGCGGCGGCGAGCCGCGTGCCGACCGACTGCAGCCGCACCACCAGGGCGTCCTCGCGCGGCGTGGGGGAGTGATGCGGAGCGCGGCCGGGGCCGTCGTGGCGCGACAGACTCATCGCTCTCCCCCCGGCGGTCGTCGTTGCGCAGTGCGCGCAAGCAGATCTCTTCCGTGTCGACGCTCCGTGGCAGCGTTTCTCCGGCGGGTGGTCAACGAGCGGGGAGCCGGTGCGGTTACGGGGTGCTCGCCGGTGATCTGGGCAACACCCGTCACAGCAGGCCTTCGGGCAGCAGCGCTGCCAGCCGCCGGATGGCCCGGTGCTGGAGGGCCTTGACCGCACCCTCCTTCTTGCCCATCGCCGCGGCGGTCTCGGCGACCGACAGGCCCTGCAGGAAGCGCAGCTCCACGCACTCGCGCTGGTCGACGGACAGCTGCCGCACGCCGGCCAGCAGCTCGACGTCGGCCATCGACCGGAGGACCGACTCCTCGGGGCCGGCGGTGACCTGGTCGGCGTCCCGCATGTCGGCGGTGGTGACCTCCAGCCGGAACCGGCTGCTCTTCACGTGGTCGAGCACGATGTTCCGCGCGATGGTGACCAGCCAGGCGCCGACGTCGCGGCCCTGGAAGGACAGCGAGTCGATCCGGCGCAGCGCCCGGACGAAGGTCTCGCTGGTGAAGTCCTCGGCCGTGGGCCGGTCGGCCACCCGGTGCAGCAGGAACCGGAACACGACGTCGACGTACCGGTCGTAGAGCAGGCCGAAGCCCTCGGCGTCACCGGCCTGCGCGCGGCGCACCAGCTCCCACACCGCCACCTGGTCGTGGTGCTCGGGCGCGGGCTCGGACGCGGATGCCACCATCCCCACCCCGGACGGCGACGGGCGGGGAGCCAGCGGCGGGCCCGCCCCGGCGGCCGGGCGCGCACGTGGACCGGGCGCGGCGCCGGCGGGCCGTGCCGGGTCGGTCCGGGGACGCGGCACCGGCCGCGCGGCCACCTGCTCCGGGGCGCCGGCGGCAGGCCGGGACGCCACGGGCCGGGGGCGGGACATGCCGGTGGAACCTCCTCGTCCGCCCCGCCGAGCCGGATGGCTCGGGCTCCCGCCGAGATCGCGCGCTGCGGGCCGACGACCATGGTGACAACATCGGGGCGCTGCGTCCACGCGGCGTCGCCGGCGGCGGTGCGCGCGCGACCTCGGGAGGTACCGGTGCCGGCTCGCGGACCCGCTGGGGGCGCCCGCACGTTCGACGGCCTGGTGCACCGGGCCGCCGCGGCGCGGGGCGGATCGCCGGCGCTGGTGGAGGGTGACCGGCGGATCTCCTGGGCCGAACTCGACGCCCTCGTCGACCGGGCCGCCGCCGGGTACGCCGCTCGTGGCCTCTCCGCCGGCGACCGGGTCGCCGTCCAGCTGCGCAACGGCATCGACTGGGTGCTGGCCACGGTGGGGGCGCTGCGGGCCGGCCTGGTCGTGGTGCCGGTGAACACCGCCTACACCGAGGACGAGACCGCCCACCTGCTGACCGACTCCGGCGCGCGGCTGCTGGTGGCCGGGGCGGCCGGGGCGGCGGTGGCCGGTGTCCCGGTGATCGCCGGCCCGCCGGCCGCCGACGGCCCGCCGCCGCCGGCGCCGGACGACCCGGGTGCGCTGGCGTTGCTGGCCTACACGAGCGGGACGACGGGCCGCCCGCGCGGCGCCATGCTCACCCACGCCGCGCTGCTCGCCAACCAGCAGCAGTGCCTCGCTCTCGACCCGCCGCCGGTCCGGGCCGACGACCGGGTGCTCGTCGTGCTGCCGCTGTTCCACGTCTACGGCCTCAACGCCGGCTTCGGGCTGGTCGCCGCGACCGGCGCCTGCGCGGTGCTGGTGCCGGAGTTCGACCCGGTCGCGACGCTGCAGCTGATGGTCGACGAGGCGGTCACCGCGATCCCCGGCGCGCCACCGATGTACGCGGCCTGGCTGACCGTGGCCGACGCCGTCGGCGACGCCGCGCTGCGGCGCGCCTGCACTGCGGTGCGCACCGCCTCCTGCGGCGCCGCCCCGCTGCCCGCGGGGGTGTTCGCCGGCATGCGGGACCGCGCGGCCGTGACGGTGTGGGAGGGCTACGGCCTCACCGAGGCGGCGCCGGTGCTGGCCAGCACCCTGGCGACCGGGCGGGCCAAGGCCGAGTGCATCGGCGGGCCGCTGCCCGGCGTCGACCTCGTCCTGCGGGACACCGCCGGCGGCCCGGTGGCCGGGAACGACCCGGGCAGCCGGGTCCGCGCCGGCGTCTTCGGTGACCCCTACGGCGACGACGCCCCCGGCAGCTCCGGGGAGGAGGCCGGCGAGCTGTGCGCCCGCGGGCCCAACCTGTTCTCCGGGTACTGGCCCGACGGCGCGGACGGGCCCGATGCCGAGGGCTGGCTGCTCACCGGTGACATCGCCTACCGGGACGCCGACGGCGACCTGCGGCTGGTCGACCGCCGTCGTGACCTCGTGCTGGTCAGCGGCTTCAACGTCTACCCCGGCGAGGTGGAGCGGGTCCTCGACGCCCATCCCGGGGTGGCGGAGAGCGCCGTGATCGGCGTGCCCGACCCGCGCACCGGTGAGGCCGTGCACGCCGTCGTCGTCCGGAACCCCGGCGAGCCGGTCGGTGAGGCCGCGCTGCTCGAGCACGCGCGGGCGTCGCTGGCCCGCTTCAAGGTGCCCACCGGCGTGCACTTCGTGCCCGAGCTGCCGCACTCCCTGGCGGGCAAGGTGAGCCGGGCGCGGCTGCGGGAGCTGGGGCTGGAGCGCGCGGCCGCGGCGGCCGGGCGCGACGACGGCCCGGACCGGGACGACGACGACGGGCTGACCATCGACCCGCGGGAGGAGGTGGGCGGTGCCTGAACCGCGCCTGGAACTGCTGACCCGCGCGGGGTGCCACCTGTGCGAGGTCGCGGCGGAGACCCTCAACCGGCTGGCCGACGAGGCCGGGCTGGTACCGCGGCTGGTCGACGTCGACGCCGACGCCGACCTGCGCGCCGAGTACGGCGACCGGGTGCCCGTCGTCCTGCTCGACGGCCGTGAGCACAGCTACTTCACCGTCGACGTGGCACGGCTGCGTCGCGACCTCGGCACCGGCTGACGGGCCCGGCGCGGCCCTCGGCTACGGTGGCATGCGCCACAGCCGGATCCGCCGACCTGCGCAGACGCACGTCGCGACTTTGTACCTGCGTTCACAAGCGGTTACCGTGACGTTGCCGGGCCGCCACGTGCCCGCGCCCTCGAAGTCCTCCCGACCGCGCCGGCCACCGCCGGACCGTGATCGGACCGCTGTGGAGTCTGCCCCGTGACCCAGTCGCGGCCCCGGATCGTTCCGGAGGCCACCGTCGCCCGGTTGGCCGTGTACCTACGGGTGCTGGCCGGCCTCGCCGACGGCGGCCGCAGCCACGTCTCCTCCGGTGAGCTCGCCGCGGCCGCCGGCGTGAACCCGGCCGGCCTGCGCAAGGACCTCTCCTACCTCGGGCCCTGCGGCGTGCGGGGTGTCGGCTACTCCGTGGCCGGGCTGCAGGAGCGGCTCAGCGCGGCGCTCGGCGTCGAACGGTCCCGGGCGTGCGTGCTGGTCGGGATGGGCCGGCTGGGCGCGGCGCTGGCCGACTACGCCGGCTTCGCCAGCCGGGGGTTCGAGTTCGTCGGCCTGCTGGACGCCGATCCGGCCCGGGTCGGCGACCGGGTCAGCGGGTGCACGGTCCGTCCGGTGGAGGAACTGGAGTCGGTCGTCGCCGGCACGCAGGCCTCCATCGGGGTCATCACGACACCGGCCGAGGTGGCCCAGTCGGTCTGCGACCGACTGGTCGCGGCCGGGGTGAGGAGCATCTTGAACTTCGCGCCGGTGGCGTTGTCCGTCCCCGCGGGCGTCGACGTCCGCAAGGTCGACCTGTCCGTCGAGCTCCAGGTGCTGGCCTTCCTCGACCAGCAGCGCGACGGCGGCCCACCGCCCGTGGTCGTCCCGGTCCCGGCCGGCGCAGGAGGTGCCCGGTGAGCCTGCTCGCCGTCGGCATCAGCCACCAGACCGCGCCGGTCGCCCTGCTCGAGCAGGTCAGCATGTCCGGCGACGACCGGGTGAAGGCCCTGCACGAGCTGGTCGGCTCCGACCACGTCTCCGAGGCCCTCGTGCTGGCCACGTGCAACCGCATCGAGGTGTTCGCCGAGGTCGACCGCTTCCACGGCGGGGTCACCGACGTCAGCCGGGTGCTCGCCCGGCACGCCGGCACCACCGTCGAAGAGCTGGCGCCCTACGTCACCGTGCACTACGAGGACCAGGCGATCGGGCACCTGTGCACCGTCGCCGCCGGGCTGGACTCGATGGTCGTCGGGGAGACCCAGGTGCTCGGCCAGCTCCGCGCCGCCTACGCCCTCGCCCAGGAGGAGGGCACGGTGGGCCGCGAGCTGCACCCGATCGCCCAGCGGGCGCTGCGGGTCGGCAAGCGGGTGCACGCCGAGACCGGCATCGACAAGGCCGGTGCGTCGCTGGTGTCGGTGGCCCTCGACCGGGTCGGCGCGACCCTCGGTGACCTGGCCGGCCGGCCGGTGCTCGTCGTCGGCGCCGGCTCGATGGGCGCGCTTGCCGCCACCACCCTGGCCCGCCGGGGCGCCGTCGTCACCGTGAGCAGCCGGACGCCGGCGGGCGCCGCGCGGCTGGCCGAGTCGATCGGCGGCCGCTCGGCCGACCTCGAGACGCTGCCGGACGAGATCGCCGCCGCGGACGTGCTGGTCACCTGCACCGGCGCCACCGGCACCGTGGTCGGCACCGACGTCGTCGGCGCGGCGCTGGCCGGGCGCGCCGGCCGGCCGCTGGTGATCGTCGACCTGGCGTTGCCGCGCGACGTCGACGCCGCCGTGGCGGGCCTGCCCGGCGTGCACGTCGTGGACCTGGCGATGCTGCAGGGGGAGCGCGCCGCGCACCCGGGCCGGCCGGTGGCCGGTTCGGTCGCTGCCGACGACGTCGCCGCCGCGTACGCCCTGGTGGAGCTGGAGACCTCGCTGCTGCGGGCCGAACGGCAGGCCGCCGCCGTGGCACCGACCGTCTCCGCGCTGCGCAGCCAGGCCGCCGAGGTCGTCGACGCCGAGCTGCTGCGGCTGTCCACCCGGCTGCCCGACCTCGACTCCCGGGCCCGCAACGAGATCGCCCGGACCGTCCGCCGGGTCGTCGACAAGCTGCTGCACGAGCCCACCGTGCGGGTGAAGGAGCTGGCCGGCTCGCCCGGCGGCACCGACTACGCCGACGCGCTCCGGGCCCTGTTCGGGCTGGGCATCGGCGTCGACGGCGACACCGCCACGCTGTCCGACGCGGTCGCGCTCGACCCGGACCTGCCGGCCGGCACCCGGCTGTCCGCCCTGGACCTGCGCCTGGGTGACGTCGACGTCCGCCCCGGGGGTACCTCGTGAGCGGCACGCCCACCCCGGTGCAGCAGCAGGCGCTGCGGCTGGGCACCCGCGCCAGCCGGCTCGCGCTGACCCAGTCCCAGCACGTCGCCGACGCGCTCACCGCAGCCACCGGCGTGCCGGTCGAGCTCGTGCACGTGAGCACCTACGGCGACCGCTCGCAGGCCGCGATCAGCCAGCTCGGCGGCACCGGCGTGTTCGTCACCGCGCTGCGCGAGGCGCTGCGCGCCGGCACGGTCGACCTGGCGGTGCACAGCTACAAGGACCTGCCGACCGCACCGGAGCCGGACCTCGCCCTGGCCGCCGTCCCGCCGCGGGAGGATCCGCGGGACGTGCTGATCGGCCGCGACGGCCGCACCCTGGGTGAGCTGCCGCCGGGCTCGCGCGTCGGCACGGGCGCCCCGCGGCGGATGGCCCAGCTGCGCGCCCTCGGCCTCGGGCTGGAGATCGTTCCGATCCGCGGCAACGTCGACACCCGGCTGGGCCGGGTCGCCGGCCGGCCCGAGGACGGCCCCGGTGACCTGGACGCCGTCGTCCTGGCCCGGGCCGGGCTGGCCCGGCTGGGTCGGCTGGGCGCCGTGACCGAGGTCCTGGACCCGATCCAGGTGCTGCCGGCGCCGGCCCAGGGCGCGCTCGCCGTCGAGTGCCGCACCGACGACCGCCGGGTCCGGGAGCTGCTCGCCGTGCTGGAGGACCCCACCGCCCGTGCCTGCGTGGTCGCCGAGCGCGCGGTGCTGGCGGCCCTCGAGGCCGGTTGCAGCGCACCGGTGGCCGCCTACGCCGAACTGGCCGAGGCCGAGGACGGCACCGCCGAGCTGTACCTGCGCGCCTCCGTCACCGCCCTCGACGGCAGCGACGGGGTCCGCGGCTCCACCAGCGGGCCCGCCACCGAGGCGGCCGAACTGGGCCGCGCGCTCGCCGCCGAGCTCCTCGACCGGGGCGCCGCCGCCCTGATGTCGGCCGGTCGATGACCGTGCCCGCGGGCCCCGCGCCTGCTTCCCCCATCCGTCCCGTACCACCCGCAGCGACCCCGTCCAGGGGCAGGAACAGGAGCACGCGATGACGCGCTCACGCAAGCAGACCGGCAGCAAGGGCACCATCGTCTTCGTCGGAGCAGGTCCCGGCGATCCGGGGCTGCTCACCGCCCGGGCGAGCGCGGCCCTGGCCGCCGCCGATCTCGTGCTGGTCGATGCCGACGTCTCGGCGGCCGTGCAGGACGCCGTCCGTGAGGCGCACCCCGGCCTCGAGCTGAGCACCGCCACCGGCGAGGCCACCGAGATCGCCAAGGCCGCCGTCACCGCGGCCAAGAGCGGCAACACCGTCGTGCGGCTGGTGGCCGGCGACCCGTTCACCAGCGACCCGGTGGTCAAGGAGACGCTCGCCGTCACCCGCACCAGCGTGCCGTTCGACGTGGTCCCCGGCGTGGCCGTGGGCACCGCCGTCCCGGCGTACGCCGGCGTCGCGCTCGGGGGCACCTCGGTGCAGGCCGACCTGCGTCCGGTCGCCGGCAGCGACACGCACGCCGACGGCCCGGCCCACCTGGCCGCGCTCGCGGCCGCCGCCGCCGGCACCGGGAGCACGCTGGTGCTGACGGCCGACGCCGAGCAGCTCCCAGCCACGGCGGCCGGCCTCATCGAGGGCGGCCTGTCGGCCGGCACCCCGGTGGTGGTCACCGTCGGGGGCACCGGGACGGCGCAGAAGAGCGTCGTCGCCAAGCTGTCCGCGGTGGCGGAGAAGACCGCCGGGCTCGACTCGCTCAGCGGCGCGGTCGTGGCCACCGTCGGCTCGGCCGTGGACAAGCGCGGCAAGCTCTCCTGGTGGGAGAGCCGGCCGCTGTTCGGCTGGCGCGTGCTCGTGCCGCGCACCCGGGAGCAGGCCGGCGAGATGAGCGACCGGCTGCGCGCCTACGGCGCCGTCCCGGTCGAGGTCCCGACCATCGCCGTCGAGCCGCCCCGCAGCCCGGCGCAGATGGACCGCGCGGTCAAGGGCCTGGTCACCGGGCGGTACGGCTGGATCGTGTTCACCTCGACCAACGCGGTGCGGGCGGTCCGGGAGAAGTTCACCGAGCTGGGCCTGGACGCCCGGGCCTTCGCCGGTGTGAAGGTCGCCTGCGTCGGCGAGCCGACCGCCCAGGCGGTCCGCGACTTCGGCATCGTGCCCGAGCTGGTGCCCTCCGGCGAGCAGTCCAGCGAGGGCCTGCTGGTCGACTTCCCGCCCTACGACGACGTGTTCGACCCGATCGACCGGGTGCTGCTGCCCCGCGCGGACATCGCCACCGAGACCCTCGCCGCGGGCCTGAAGGAGCGCGGCTGGGAGATCGACGACGTCACCGCCTACCGCACCGTGCGGGCCGCGCCGCCGGCCGCGGCGGTCCGTGAGGCGATCAAGGGCGGTGGCTTCGACGCGGTCTGCTTCACGTCGTCGTCCACCGTGCGCAACCTCGTCGGCATCGCCGGCAAGCCGCACGCCCGCACGGTCGTGTCGGTGATCGGCCCGGCCACCGCGGCCAGCGCCACCGAGTTCGGCCTGCGGGTCGACGTGCAGCCCGAGACCGCGGCCGTCGGCCCGCTGGTCGACGCCCTGGCGGAGTTCGCCCAGGCCCGGCGGGCCGAGGCGGAGGCCGGGGAGCCCCAGTGAGCCGCCCGGGTGCGGCGGGCGGGGCAGCGCAGCAGGGCGGGGCCACCCCCGGCTTCGCCCGGGGACGGCGGCTGCGCGGCACGCCGGCCATGCGCCGCTGGACGGCGCAGACCCGGCTGTCCCCGGCCGATCTCGTGCTACCGGTGTTCGTCAAGCAGGGCATCTCCGAGCCGGTGCCGATCACCTCGATGCCCGGCGTGGTGCAGCACACCCAGCACTCGCTGCGGAAGGCCGCGCACGAGGCGGCCGAGGCCGGCATCAGCGGGCTGATGCTCTTCGGCATCCCGGGTGACAAGGACCCGGTCGGGTCGCAGGCCGACGCCGCGGACGGCGTGGTCAACGTCGCCCTGCAGCAGCTGCGGGCCGACCTGGGCGACGAGCTGGTGCTGATGGCCGACCTGTGCCTGTGCGAGTACACCGACCACGGGCACTGCGGCGTCGTCACCCCGGCCGGTGTCGTGGACAACGACCCCACGCTGGACCGCTACGCCGCCGTGGCCATCGCCCAGGCCCGGGCCGGCGCCCACGTCATCGCCCCCAGCGGGATGATGGACGGCCAGGTCGCGGCCATCCGCGCCGGGCTGGACAGCGCCGCGCACACCGAGACGCCGATCCTGGCCTACGCGGCCAAGTACGCCTCCGGCTTCTACGGCCCGTTCCGCGAGGCCGCCGAGGGTGCGCCGCAGTTCGGTGACCGCTCGACCTACCAGATGGACCCGCCCAACGCCGACGAGGCGCTGCGCGAGGTCGCCCAGGACCTCGCCGAGGGCGCGGACGCGGTCATGGTGAAGCCGGCCGGCCCCTACCTGGACATCGTCGCCCGGGTCGCCGACGCCGTCGACGTCCCGGTCAGCGCCTACCAGGTCAGCGGGGAGTACGCGATGGTCGAGGCGGCCGCGGCGAACGGCTGGGTGGACCGGCAGCGGGCGATCCTGGAGACGCTGACCGCCATCCGCCGCGCGGGCGCGGGGTCGGTGCTGACGTACTGGGCGGTCGAGGCAGCCCGCTGGCTGCGCTGAAGGAGCGGGCGCCGGGCACACAGCCGAGCCTGGGAGAGTGGGACCGTGAGCGAGCCATACCCCTATGAGGCGCCCGTGTCGGCGCAGCTGTTCGACCGGGCCGGACGGGTGACCCCGGGCGGCGTCAACTCACCGGTACGGGCCTTCCGGGCCGTCGGCGGCACGCCGCGGTTCATGGCCGAGGGCAGCGGGCCCTGGCTCACCGACGTCGACGGGCGCCGCTACGTCGACCTGGTGGCCTCCTGGGGGCCGATGATCCTGGGCCACGCCCACCCCGAGGTGCTCGCCGCGGTCACGGCCGCCGCGCGCCGCGGCTTCAGCTTCGGCACGCCCACCGCGGGCGAGGTCGACCTGGCCGAGGAGATCGCCTCCCGGGTCGCGCCGGTGGAGCGGGTGCGGCTGGTCAACTCCGGCACCGAGGCGGTGCTGTCGGCGATCCGGCTGGCCCGCGGGGCCACCG
Source organism: Modestobacter lapidis (assembly GCA_019779905.1). Taxonomy (GTDB): domain Bacteria; phylum Actinomycetota; class Actinomycetes; order Mycobacteriales; family Geodermatophilaceae; genus Modestobacter; species Modestobacter lapidis. Next base: position 94,760 of record JABAKE010000011.1, read on the forward strand.
GCCGGCCGCTGGTGGTCAAGTTCGCCGGCTGCTACCACGGCCACGTCGACGCGCTGCTGGCCTCGGCCGGCTCCGGCGTCGCCACGCTGGGCCTGCCCGACACCCCGGGCGTGACCACCGGGGCGGCCGCGGACACCGTCGTCCTGCCCTACAACGACGTCGCCGCCGTCGAGGCGGTGTTCGCCGAGAAGGGCGACCGGATCGCCTGCGTGATCACCGAGGCGTCGCCCGGCAACATGGGCGTCGTCCCGCCGCTGGACGGCTTCAACGCCCACCTGCGCCGGATCACCGCCGCGCACGGGGCGCTACTGGTCGTCGACGAGGTGATGACCGGGTTCCGGGTGTCCCGCTCGGGCTGGTACGGGCTCGAGCCGGTCGAGGCCGACCTGTTCACCTTCGGCAAGGTGATGGGTGGTGGGCTGCCGGCCGCGGCCTTCGGTGGCCGCGCCGACGTGATGGAGCAGCTCGCCCCGGCCGGCCCGGTCTACCAGGCCGGCACGCTGGCCGGGAACCCGGTCGCGGTGGCCGCGGGGCTGACCACGCTGCGGTTGTGCACCGACGACGTCTACGCCCGCTGCGACGAGGTGGCCGCCGTGCTGCGCGGCGCGGCGAGCGCGGCGCTGTTCGCCGCCGGGGTGCCGCACCGGGTGCAGCAGGCCGGCTCGATGTTCTCCGTCTTCTTCGTGCCCGACGAGCGCCAGGTGCGCGACTTCGAGGACGCGCGCAGCCAGGACACCGCCCGGCACACCGCCTTCTTCCACTCGATGCTGGCCGCCGGGGTCTACCTCCCACCGTCGGCGTACGAGGCGTGGTTCGTCAACGCCGCGCTGGACGACGCGGCCGTCGAGCACGTGCTCGCCGCGCTGCCCGCTGCGGCCCGGGCCGCAGCTGCCGCCGGGGGCGGCGCGCAGACCGCCGCCGCGAACGACGCCCAGGAACTGTCCCCGTGAGCGAGCCGGGTTCCCGCCAGAATGGCCATTCTGGCGGCGAGACGACCGTCGTCCACCTGATGCGGCACGGTGAGGTGCACAACCCGGCGGGGGTGCTCTACGGCCGGCTGCCCGGGTTCCGGCTCTCGGTCACCGGGGAGGCGATGGCCCTTGCCGCGGCGGAGTGGTTCGCCGGCAAGGACATCGCCCACCTGGTGGCCAGCCCGCTGGAGCGCGCCCAGCAGACCGCGCAGCCGATCGCCGACGCCCTGCACCTGCCGATCGCCACGGACGGGCGGTTGATCGAGGCCGGCAACGACTTCGAGGGCAAGACCTTCGGTGTGGGCGACGGTGCGATGCGGCGCCCGGCCAACTGGTGGCGGCTGCGCAACCCGTTCCGCCCGTCCTGGGGCGAGCCGTACGTGGAGATCGCCGCCCGGATGCTCGCCGCGGCCGAGGCCGCCCGGGACGCCGCCCGCGGGCGCGAGGCGGTGTGCGTCAGCCACCAGCTGCCGATCTGGACGCTCCGGCTGCACCTGGAGGCCCGCCGGTACGTCCACGACCCCCGCCGCCGGCAGTGCGGACTGGCCAGCGTCACCTCGCTGACCTACGTGGGCGACCAGCTGGACCGGATCGGCTACGCCGAGCCGGCCGGGGCGACCCCACCGGGCGTGGTGCCCGGTGCGTAGGTCGGCCCGCGCGCTCCTCCTCGCCCTGCTGGCGGTCGGCGCGCTCGCCGGCTGCTCGACCGGCGAGGGTCAGGTCGACGTCGCCAACGGCGGCGAGTTCCGCTTCGTCCAGGGCACCCCGGCCGGCGAGGTGATCCCCGTCGACGAGCGGGCGGCCGCCCCGGAGTTCTCCGGCACCCTGCTCGGCGGTGGCGACTTCTCCTCCACCGAACTGGTCGGGGACGTCGCCGTCCTCAACTTCTGGGGGTCGTGGTGCGCGCCCTGCCGGGTGGAGACGCCGCAGTTCCAGGAGGTGTACGAGGAGGTGCGGGACGAGGGCGTGCAGTTCCTCGGCCTCAACGTCAAGGACGACGAGCAGCTGGCCGGCGCCTTCCTCGAGAGCAAGGCCATCACGTTCCCCTCGCTGTTCGACCCCACCGGCGAGACCGCGCTGGCGTTCCGCGACTACCCGGCGACGGCGATCCCCTCGACGATCGTGCTCGACCGGCAGAGCCGGGTCGCCGCGGTGTACACCGGCGAGGTGCGCCAGGACGACCTGCGCGCGGTGCTCGACCGGGTGCTCGGGGAGGGCTGAGGAGTGGGGGAGACCGTCACCGGTCTGGTCACCGACGGGCCGCTGCTGGTCGCCGCCGCGGTGGCCGCGCTGGCCGGGCTGATCAGCTTCGCCTCGCCGTGCGTGCTGCCGCTGGTCCCCGGGTACCTGTCCTACGTCACCGGTCTGGTCGGCACCGGCGCCCGGACCACGGCGCCGGTTCCCGCAGCCGCGCCCGCCGCCGCCGGGGCCACCGCCACCCAGGTCCGGGCGGCGGTCGACGAGCGCTCGCCCCGCGGCCGGATGGTGCTCGGCGCGGTGCTCTTCGTGCTGGGCTTCACCGCCGTGTTCGTCGCGTTCGGCGCGCTGTTCGGCGGGCTGGGCCGGCTCCTGCTCGAGCACCAGGACGTGATCACCCGGGTCATGGGCGTCGTGACCGTCGTGGTCGGGCTGGCCTTCCTCGGCTGGCTGCCGATGCTGCAGCGCACCCGGAAGCTCACCGCCCGGCCGGCCGCCGGGCTGGCCGGCGCCCCGCTGCTGGGCGTCGTCTTCGGACTGGGCTGGACGCCGTGCCTGGGCCCCACGCTGTCGGCGGTGAACGTGCTGGCGTTCACCGAGGCCACCGCCACCCGCGGCGCGCTGCTGGGTGTCGCGTACTGCCTGGGGCTGGGCGTGCCCTTCGTGCTCGTCGCCCTGGGCGCCCGCTGGGCGATGGGGGCGACCACGTTCCTCCGCCGGCACGCCGCGGCGGTCACCCGGGTCGGCGGCGCGATGCTGGTGCTGGTCGGGTTGCTGCTGGTGACCGGCGCGTGGACCGAGATGATGCAGTGGCTGCGCAGCTGGCTGGCCGCGACCGGGCTGGGCGAGGGCGCGCCCCTGTGAGTCTGACTGCCCCGCCCCGGCCGGAGGCACAGCCCACCCCGCCGCCCCGGCCCCCGCTGCACCGCCTCGTGACCGGCCGGCTGCTGCGCTGGTGGCGGCAGCTGACCGCGATGCGCACCGCCCTGATGCTGCTGTTCCTGCTGGCGGTCGCGGCCATCCCCGGCTCGTTGCTGCCGCAGCGGTCGCTGTCGCAGGCCAGCGTCAACCGGTACTTCGCCGAGCACCCGACGCTGGCACCGGTCCTGGACCGGCTGTACGCCTTCGATGTCTTCAGCTCGCCGTGGTTCGCCGCGATCTACCTGCTGCTGTTCATCTCGCTGATCGGCTGCGTGCTGCCCCGCGCGGCCGAGCACGCCCGCGCCTCGCTGGCCCCGCCGCCGGTGGCGCCGCGGCACCTGCACCGGCTGCCGGAATCCGGTGAGATCGTCACGTCGCTGGCCCCGGACCTGGCGCTCGACGTCGCCGAGGAGGAGCTGCGGGTCCGGCGCTACCGGGTGGCCCGGCGCGAGGGGCGCGGTGCCCATTCCGCCGGGTCCAGCGGCAACGGGCCGGAGGTGTCGGCGGAGAAGGGGTTCCTCCGGGAGACCGGCAACCTGCTGTTCCACCTGTCCCTGCTGGCGCTGCTGCTCGGCCTGGCCGGCGGCAAGCTGTGGGGCTACGAGGGCAGCATCCTGGTCACCGAGGGGCAGGGGTTCTGCAACTCCTTCCAGCAGTACGACACCTACTCCACCGGGCCCCTGGTCGAGACCTCCGACCTCTCGCCGCTGTGCGTGGACCTCACCGACTTCCGGGCCGAGTACGAGCAGGACCGCACCGCGGCGTCGTTCACCGCCGACATCGAGTACGGCCCGCCGGGCGCGGAGGGCCGGGCGACCACCATCGGGGTCAACGACCCGCTGCGGACCGGTGGCGACCGGGTGTACGTCACCGGCCACGGCTTCAGCCCCTGCTTCACCGTCACCGTGCCCGGGAACGAGCCGTTCACCGACATCTGCGCCCCCTTCCTGCCCGCGGACCTGTCGACGATGGCCAGCGAGGGCGCGCTCAAGCTGCCCGACCTCGGTGCCGGCGCCACCGACCAGCTCGCGCTGCAGGGCTTCTTCGCCCCCACCGGCGTCCTGCAGGGCGGGGTGCTGACCTCGGTCGACCCGCGGCCGCTGGACCCCCAGGTCGCCGTCTTCGTCTACCGGGGCTACCTCGGGCTGGACTCCGGCCTGCCGCAGTCGGTCTACTCGCTGGACCAGACCCAGATCGACCGTGAGCGGCTGAACCGGGTCGGTGCGGCCAACCTGTCGGTCGGTGAGTCGACGACGCTGCCCGACGGCACCGTGGTCGCCTTCTCCGGCTACAAGGAGTTCGCCGCCCTGCAGCTGTCCCACGACCCGGGGCAGTTGTGGGTGCTCGGGTCCTCGATCGCCCTGCTCGCCGGCCTGCTCGGGATGCTCCTGGTCCGCCGGGAGCGGGTGTTCGCCCGGGTCCGTCCCGGCCCGGACGGCGGGGGTACGGTGCTGTCGATCGGCTCACTGACCCGGGGCAGCGCCGACACCGGGCCGCGCTTCACCGCACTCACCGACGAGCTCCGGGCGGCCCTGTCCGCCCGGGCCGACCGCACGCCCGACCCCGGTCCTGCGCCGGTCGCGCCGTCCGCCGACGGCCCGGCCCCGGAGAAGGAGATCCCACCCTCGTGATCGACCCGTCCCTGGCCTCGTTGTCGGACACCCTGTTCTCCATCACCGTCGCGCTGTACTCGCTGGCCGTGGTGGCCTTCTGCGCCGAGCTCGCCTTCGGGGCCCGCCGGTCGGCCGCCTCGCGCGAGCTGGTGGGCGCCGGTGCCGCGGTGCCCCCGGTCGCGGTTCCCCCGGCCGAGACGCCGCGCGCCCGCCGGGTGGGGCTGGCCGCGATGGGCCTGACCGCGGTGGGCGCGCTCACCCACGCCGCGGTCCTGGTGACCCGGGGGATGGCCACCGACCGGCTGCCCTGGGGCAACATGTACGAGTTCGCCACCGCGACCGTGCTCGTGGCCGTCGTCGCCTTCACGGTGCTCGCCGTACGCGCGCCGGTGCTGCGGCACATCGGGGTTTTCGTGCTCGGTCCGGTGGTGCTGTCGATGGTGGCCATCGGGCTGTTCCTCTACGCCGAGGCCGGGCCGCTGGTCGCCGCGCTGCGCTCGAGCTGGCTGGCCGTGCACGTGAGCACGGCGATCCTGGGCTTCGGCATCTTCTTCGTCAGCGGGCTGGCCAGCATCCTGTACCTGGTGAGGTCCCGGTTCGAGGAGAAGCCGGCCGGCGAGATCCCGCCGAACTCGATGCTGGCCCGGCTGCCCAGCGCCGCCGCGCTCGACCGCACCGCCCACCGCACGGTCGTCTTCGGCTTTCCGATCTGGACGTTCGCGGTGATCGCCGGGGCGATCTGGGCGGAGAGCGCCTGGGGCCGTTTCTGGGGCTGGGACCCGAAGGAGACGTGGGCGTTCATCGCCTGGGTCGTCTACGCGGCCTACCTGCACGCCCGCACCACCTCCGGGTGGCGGGGCCGCCCGTCGGCCTGGGTCAACGTGGTGGGCCTGGCCGTCATGGTGTTCAACCTGCTCTACGTGAACATGGTGTCCACCGGGCTGCACAGCTACGGCGGCGTCAGCTGACCCGACCCACCGGCGCGCGGTTCCGGATCTGGTGACGCAGCGTCACCTCATCGGCTGGTCCTGCCGCGCCGCTCCGTAGGGTAAGTGTTCGTGAGCGGCGGACATGTCATCCTGTGCGGCATGAATGATGGCGGTGGGATCACCGTGGGTAGGCACACCGCCGGCGATGGGGCCGGGATGCACCCGCTCGTCGCTGCCGCGCTCGAGGCGCGGCAGCGCCCGCGGACCGGCGCGCACCGGCCGGCGGCCGCCGGGGCGACGCCCGAGGGCGAGGGCGACCTGGGCTGGCCGGGGTCACCCGGCGACGGCGACGGCCTCGGCTGGCCGGGAGATGCGGACGCGCAGGCCGCCGACGTCCCGGCGCCGAAGCGGTCGGCCTGGCGCCGGTTGTTCGGTGGCGCGGAGCGGGCGCGGCAGGACACCAGCGCGGCCTGAACCCCCAGGGATCGGGAGAGCCGCGCACCGGGACGGCCGTAGCCCCGTCCCCGGGAGGCCTGAGAACGCGGCGCAGCCGTTCCGCCGCCGCACCGGAGGTGGCAGGCTAGCTAGGGGCGCCGTCGTCCCGGCGGGCCCGCCGTTCCAGCTCCCGCAGGAACTCGGGGTCGTCGTCGGGCGCCACCGGCCGGGTGGGTCGCGCGGCCCGGGGCGGCCGGGACGGACGCGCCGGCCGGGACGGCGCCCCGGTACCACCCTGCGCCGCACCAGCGCGCACCACCAGCACGACCACGGCCACCGCGATCACCAACATCACCAGGAAGACCACCCGGTCACCCCCCTCGTCCGGTCCAATGTACGTCCGCGGCGATACTCGGCGGCGGTGATCCGGTTCCGAGGGGGCCGGGTGCGGGGGAGGGCAGCGAGCGGAGGAACGTCATCGACGCGGTGGACGACCAGTTGATCAGCCTGCTGCGGGCCAACGGCCGGGCCAGCTACGCCGAGCTCGCCCGGCAGGTGGGCCTCTCCGCGCCGTCGGTCCACGAGCGGGTGGGCAAGCTGGAGGCCTCCGGGGTGATCACCGGCTACCGGGCGGTCGTGGACCCGGCGGCGGTCGGCGTGGGCGTCACCGCGCTGGTCGGGGTGATCGAGAGCGACTCCGTCGACGACACCGGCCTCGAGGAGGCGATGGCCCGGCTGCCCTCGGTCGAGGACTGCTGGCGGGTCGCCGGCAGCGAGGGCTACGTGCTCAAGGTCAGGGTGTCCGACATCGCGGCACTCGAGGACACCATCAGCGCGTTGAACCGGATCAGAGGCGTCGCCCGCACCCGGACGACCGTCGTGCTGTCGACCAAGTGGGAGGGCCGTCATGGCTGACCAGTCCGTACCTGCCCCGACCGGGGCGCAGGCCGCACCCGGCGCCCCCGCGCCGAAGGTGCTGCCCTGGCTGCTGGCCTACACGCTGGGCCGGCTGGCCATCGTCGCGGTGCTGGTGGCCGTGATCTGGTTCGCCGGCCTCCCGGGCCTCCCCGGCCTGCTCTTCGGGGTGCTGCTGGCCATGCCGGTGGCGTACTTCGCGCTGCGCCCGGTACGCGAGCGGCTGACCGCCGCGATCGTCGCGCGGGCCGAGGCGAAGGAGGCGCTGCGCGCCCGGCTGCGCGGCAGCGACACCGACGACGCCGCGAGCTGAGCTGTTCCCCGTCGCGGTGGGGGAGCGGGATGGCGGGGTGCGCCTCGCCGGCCAGCCGGCGATCGGTCAGTCGTTGGCCAGTGCCACCCGCACGCCCAGACCGATGAGCACCGCGCCGGTGACCCGCTCGACGGCGGTGCGCACCCGCTCCCGGGACAGCGCCCGGCCCAACGAGCCCACCGCGAGCGAGAACAGCCGCCACCAGAGGACCGCCAGGCCGAGGAACGCGGCCGCCAGGACGCCGGTAGTGGATGCCGGCTCCCCCGGGGACACGAACTGCGGGATGAGCGTCAGGAAGATCAACGCGATCTTGGGGTTGAGCAGATTGCTCACCAGGCCCTGGCGGAAGGCAGCGCGCCGCCGCACCACGGGCGCCGGCGCCGGGGCGGTGACCGCGGCGGCTGCCTCCGGCTGCTGCCTCGAGTGCCACAACGTCATCACGCCCAGATAGACCAGGTACGCAGTCCCGACGAACTTAAGAACCATGAAGGCCGTCGCCGATGCGGCGAGGATCGCCGCCAGGCCGATCGCGGACGCCGCGGCGTAGACCGCGATGCCCGCGCAGCACCCCAGCCCGGTCCACCACGCCACCCGGGCGCCGCCCCGCACCCCGTTGCGCAGGACGAGGGCCATGTCCGGGCCCGGGGCAAGGGTGAGGACCACCACCACAGCGAGGAAGGGCAGGAACTGGGCGGGCACCCGGTCACTGTAGGCAGCGGCTCGGCCCTCCGGAGCGGTACTGCCGCCCGTGGGCAGGGTGTGCGCACGGCCCGCACGCTGCCGGCGGTCACCGCACCCCGACGGTGCGGGCTGTTCCTCAGCTCAGGGCCAGGCCGGCCCCGAACAGCACTCCGGTGACCAGGGTCAGCTGGCCGGTGGCCTTCAGCGCGCCGATCAGCACCGGGCCCGTCCCGCCGCGCAGCACCACCCGCACCGGCGGCACGGCCAGGGGCAGCGCCAGCAGGCCGAGCAGCGCCCAGGGGCGGGCCGCGCCGATCAGGGCGACGAGCACGAAGGCGGCGACCGCCAGCGCGGTGAAGAGCACCCGGGTCGGCTGCTCACCCATCAGCACGGCCAGGGTCCGCTTGCCGACGGCGGCGTCCCCGTGCACGTCGCGCAGGTTGTTCACCACCAGCAGCGCCACGATCAGCAATCCGATCGGCACCGCGGCGGCGACGGCCAGCCCGTCGAGGCTGCGGGTCTGGGCGAACGTCGTCCCGACCACCGCCACCGGGCCGAAGAAGACGAAGACGAAGACCTCGCCCAGCGCCCGGTAGCCGTACGGGACCGGCCCACCGGTGTAGGTCCAGGCGGCCAGGATGCAGACCGCGCCGACCGCCACCAGCCACCAGCTGGACAGCGCAGCCAGGCCCAGCCCGGCGAGCGCCGCGACGGCGAAGGCCAGCACCGCGGCGACGAGCACCTGGCGGGGCGAGGCCACGCCGGAGCCGACCAGCCGCATGGGCCCCACGCGGTCGGCGTCGGTGCCGCGGCGGCCGTCGGAGTAGTCGTTGGCGTAGTTGACCGCGACCTGCAACGCGAGCGCGACGACCAGCGCCAGGACGGCGGGGCCGAGGCGGAAGCCGTCCAGCGCGGCGGCGGCGCCGGTGCCGACGAAGACCGGCGCGACGGCGGCGGGCAGGGTCCGGGGGCGGGCGCCCTCCAGCCACTGGGCGGCGGTGGCCACTACTGGTCTCCTTCGGTCAACCACGCGATGACGGCGCGGCGGTCGGGCTTGCCGGTGTGCAGGGTCGGCACGGCGCCGACCGTGTGCAGCTCGCGGGGGGCGGCGGCCGGGCCGAGCCGCCCGGCGACCCAGCGGCGCAGCTCGTCGAGGGTGGGCGCCGCGCCGGCGGCGGGGACGACGGCGGCGACCACCCGCTGCCCCCACTCCGGGTCCGGGCGGCCGGTGACGACGGCGTCGGCGACCGCGGGGTGCTCGCGCAGCGCGGCCTCGACCGCCTGCGGGACGACGTTGACCCCGCCGCTGATCAGCACGTCGTCCAGCCGGCCGGACACGGTGAGCCGGCCGTCGTCGTCCAGGCTGCCCGCGTCCCGGGTGCGGAACCAGCCGTCGGCGAACGCCGCGGCGGTGCCGGCCGGATCGAGGCGGTACCCGAGCGCCAGCACCGGCCCGGCCAGCCGCACGCCGGCCTCGTCCACCCGGACGCCGACCCCGTCGAGCGGGACGCCGTCGTACACGCACCCGCCGGCGGTCTCGCTCATCCCGTAGGTGGTGCGCACCGCGACCCCGGCGTCCCGGGCCCGCTGAAGGAGGGCGGTGTCGGTGGCCGCGCCGCCGACCAACACCCCGTCGAACGCGGCCAGCGCCTCGGGCTCCGCGGCGAGGAAGCGGCGCAGCTGGGTGGGCACCAGCGAGGTGTAGCGCCGGTCGCCGGCCGGCAGGCGGGCCAGCGCACCGGCCAGCGGCTCGCCGTGGCCGAGCACCGCCGGGGTGCGGCCGGTCAGCGCGCTGCGGCACAGCACCTGCAGCCCGCCGACGGCCGAGGTGGGCAGGGCGAGCAGCCAGCTGCCCGGACCGCCCAGCCGGGTCAGGGTCGCCGTGGCCGAGGCGCGCAGCGCTGCGGCGGACAGCAGCACGCCCTTTCCCCCACCTGCTGGCCCGGCGCCGGTCGAGCCGGAGGTGACCACGACCAGGTCGGCGCCCGGCTCCAGCGGTTCCCCGGGCCGCAGCACCGCCCGTGCGGCGGCGGCCGGGCCGGCGCCGGCGGGCAGCACCGCCAGCGGGGCGTCGCCGTCCAGGCAGGACCGCAGCGCGGGCCAGACGGTGTCGAGCACCGCGGCGGCGTCGTCCGGGCCGGGAGCCGGCACGAGCTCCATCTGCCTGGCCACGAGGAGCCAGGGTACGTCGCACCGTCGGCGGCCCCGATGGGCTCCGAACTACGCTGACCCCGTGATCGCCCCGGCAGCCGGCGGCGCGGAGCCGGCGCTGGTGGCGCACGTCTACCGCGTGCCGCTGCGCACCCGGTTCCGCGGCATCGACGTGCGCGACGGGGTGCTGGTGCACGGCCCGGCCGGCTGGGGTGAGTTCTCGCCGTTCTGGGACTACGACGTGGCCGAGAGTCGCCGCTGGTGGGGCGCCGCCGCCGAGGCCGCCGTCCTGGGCTGGCCGGCGCCGCTGCGCACCAGCGTGCCGGTCAACGTCACCGTCCCGGCGGTCGGCCCGGAACGGGCGCACGCGATCGTGACCGCGTCGGGGTGCCGGACGGCGAAGGTCAAGGTCGCCGAGCCCGGGCAGTCGCCGGCCGAGGACCTCGCCCGGGTGGAGGCGGTGCGCGACGCGCTCGGCCCGGACGGCGCGATCCGGGTCGACGCCAACGCCGCCTGGGACGTCGACACCGCGGTGTCCCGGCTGCGCGAGCTCGACCGGGTGGGCCTGGAGTACGCCGAGCAGCCGTGCCCGACGCTGACCGACCTGGCCGCGCTGCGCCGCCGGGTCGACGTCCGGATCGCCGCCGACGAGGTGGTGCGCCGCTCGGCCGACCCGCGCCGCGTCGACCTGCGCGAGGCCGCCGACGTCGTGGTGCTGAAGGTGCAGCCGCTGGGCGGGGTGCGGGCGGCGCTGGAGGTGGCGGAGGCGCACGGGCTGCCGTGCGTGGTCTCCTCCGCCCTGGAGAGCTCGGTCGGGATCGCCGCGGGGGTCGCGCTCGCGGCCGCGCTGCCCGACCTGCCCTTCGCCTGCGGGCTGGCCACCATCGCGCTGTTCACCGACGACGTCAGCACCGAGCCGCTGCTGCCGGTCGGCGGCGCGCTGCCGGTCCGCCGTCCCGCGCCCGACCGGCTCGCCGAGGTCGCGGCCGACCCGGGCACCGACCGTCGCTGGCGCGAGCGGCTGGCCGCCGTCCGGTCGGCCGGGGGAGCGGCGTGAACCCGTCCACCGCCTTCGCCCGGGTGCTGGTCGACGAGCTGGTCCGCGGCGGGGTCACCGACGCGGTGCTCGCCCCGGGTTCCCGGTCCGCGCCGGTCGCGCTGGCCCTGGCCGCCGCCGAGACGGCCGGCCGGCTGCGGCTGCACGTGCGCATCGACGAGCGCACCGCGGCGTTCCTCGCTCTCGGCCTGGCCAAGGCCGCGGGCCGGCCGGTCCCGGTGCTCACCACCTCGGGAACGGCGACGGCACACCTGCACGCCGCCGTCCTGGAGGCCTCGCACAGCGGCGTCCCGCTCCTCGCGCTGACCGCCGACCGGCCGCCCGAGCTGCGTGGCACCGGCGCCAACCAGACCGTCGACCAGCCCGGTCTCTACGGCGGCGCGGCCCGCTGGGCCGTGGACGTGGGCGTGCCGGAGGCGGGCCGCGAGGAGCAGCAGAACAGGTACTGGCGCTCGCTCGTCGCCCGCGCGCTGCTCGTCGCCCGCGGTGACCTGTCGGCCGACCCGGGGCCGGTACACCTGAACATGGCGCTGCGCGAGCCGCTGATGCCCGGCGCGGAGCCGCCCGCCGCGCTCGAGGGCCCCTGGGCGGGCCGGGCCGACGGGGCGCCGTGGACGGCGGCGCGTCCGACGGCGGACGCCGCCCCCGCTCCGGCGCGACGGCGGCCCCGGACACTGGTGGTGGCCGGTGACGGGCCGGCCGGGTGGGGCCGGGTCGCGGCGGACGACGCGGCCGGCGTCCTGCCGGTGGTCGCCGAGCCCAGCAGCGGGGCCTGGGGCCGCGATGCCGTGCGCGGCGGCGTGCTGCTGCTGGGCGCGCCGGAGTGGCTGGCCGAGCACCGCCCGGACCGGGTGGTCGTGGTGGGCCGCCCGACGCTGTCCCGCCCGGTCGCCGCGCTCCTCGCCGACCCCCGGGTCGAGGTGGAGACGGTCGCGGCCACCCCGCGGTGGTCCGACGCCGGCCGGTCCAGCGCCGCCGTCGGGCTCCGCGTCCCGACCGGGGACGGGGCCGGCGACAGCTCCTGGCTGGCCGGCTGGCGGTCCGCCGCCGCCCGGGTCGGCACGGCGGTCGACGCGGTGCTCGACGCCGAGCCGGCCCTGACCGCCGCGCGGCTGGCCCGCGACGTGGTGGCCGCGCTGCCGGCCGGCGCGCTGTTCGTGCTGGGGTCGTCGTCCCCGGTCCGGGACGTCGACCGGCTGGCCGTGCCCCGCGGGGACGTGACCGTGCTGGCCAACCGCGGCGTCGCCGGCATCGACGGCACCCTGTCCACCGCGATCGGCGCGGCCCTGGTGCACGGTGGGCCGGCGTTCGCGCTGATGGGCGACCTGACGTTCCTGCACGACCTGACCGGCCTGCTCACCGGGGAGGGGGAGCCGGTGCCGGACCTGACCGTGGTCGTCCCGGACAACGACGGCGGCGGCATCTTCGCCCAGCTCGAGCCCGGGCAACCGCAGTACGAGGCGGGTTACCGGCGGGTGTTCGGCACCCCGCACGGCCGCGACCTGGTCGCGGTGGCCCGGGCCCTGGGCTGGGCGGCGGGCTCGGTCACCGATGCCGGACAGCTGGGCGCCGCGCTCGCGGCCGGGGGGCCGCGGGTCGTCGTCGTCCGCACCGACCAGCGCGCCGAGGCCGCGCTGGCCACCCGACTGCGCGAGGTGGCCGCGGCCGCGCTGCGCTGAAGCCGGGGGGTCAGTCCGCGATCAACGGCCGCTCGGCCACCAGCAACAGCTCGGCGTCCGCGCTGTCCAGCGGCCGGGCGAACAGGTAGCCCTGCGCCAGCGCGCATCGTTCGGCGCGCAGCAGGTCGCGCTGGACCTCGAGCTCGACACCCTCGGCGACGATCTCCAGCTGCAGCCGCCGGCCGAGCTCCAGCAGTCCGTGCAGGATCGCGGCGTCGTCGCCGGGTTCGGTCATCGTGCCGACGAACGAGCGGTCGATCTTGAGGATGTCGACGTCGAACTGGCGCAGATAGCTCAGCGAGCTGTAGCCGGTGCCGAAGTCGTCCAGGGCCAGCCGCACGCCCAGGGCGCGCACCTGGGCGAGCTGCTCGGCCACCGCCTGCGGGTCGGTGACCAGTGCCGTCTCGGTCACCTCCAGCACCAGGGTGGAGGGCGCGATGCCGCTGTCGGCGAGCGCTTCACGGACGTGGTCGACCAGCGCGCTGCTGGCCAGCTGGCGGGCGGAGACGTTGACCGCCATCGACACCGCGGGGGTGCGGGGGTGGGCCTGCTGCCAGCGGGCGACCGTGCGGGTCGCCTCGGTGAGCACCCACCGGCCGATCGGGACGATCAGCCCGGACTCCTCGGCGATCGGGATGAACCGGTCGGGGCCGACCACGCCCAGCTCCGGGTGGTCCCAGCGGACCAGGGCCTCGAAGCCGACCACGGACTCGTCGGCGAGGTCCACCACCGGTTGGTAGACCAGCCGCAGCTGGCCGGCGGCCACGGCGCCGCCGAGCTCGCGCTCGAGCTCGATCCGCTCCAGCGCGGCGGTGCGCATGTCCGGGGCGAAGACCACCCACCGGTTCCGGCCGCCGGCCTTGGCGCGGTACATCGCGATGTCGCCGTCCCGCAGCAGCGACAGCGGCGTGGCCTCCGGCTCCGCGGCGACGATGCCGACGCTGGCCGAGATGCTCACCCGCTTGCCCTCCAGGTCGATCGGCTCGCCGAGCACGACGAGCACCCGCTCGGCCAGCGCGCCGGCCTCCGTGAGCCCGCCGCTGGTGCCGTCCACCAGGATGGCGAACTCGTCGCCACCCAGCCGGGCGACGGTGTCGGCCGCGCGGACGACGCCCTCGAGGCGGACGGCGACGGTCCGGAGCAGCTCGTCCCCGGCGAGGTGGCCGAGGCTGTCGTTGACGTCCTTGAACCCGTCGAGGTCCAGGCAGAGGACGGTCGGGGCGGCGCCGCTGCGGCCGGCGCGGCGCAGGGTCTGCTCCGCCCGGTCGAGGAACAGCGTGCGGTTGGCCAGGCCGGTCAGCTCGTCGTGGAAGGCCTGGTGGGCGAGCTCGTGCTCGGCGGCCTTGCGCCGGGTGATGTCGTGCACCGAGACGACGATCCCGCGCACGTCCGGATCGTCCAGGAGGGACACCGCGCGCCCGCCGAACCACACGGGCTCACCCGTGGGGCGGCGGCCGGGCAGCTCGAGCTCGAAGACCGCGCCGGGGTGCAGCCGGGCGCGTTCGAGCACGCCACGCACGGTGGCGGGGTCGACCGCCAGCGCGGCGAGCTGGTCGGCGAGCGGCCGGCCGGCCGGGCTCGGCACCCCGACCAGGGTGGCCAGCGAGCGGGATCCGCTGGTCAGCGTGCCGTCGGCGGCCACCACGACGACGGCGTCGGAGGAGTTGCGGGCCAGCGCCTCGGACCGGCGCGCCTGGGACGCCACCAGTTGCCCGGCGAGCCGGGAGTCCAGCAGCAGCCGCTGGGCGCGGACGGTCACCAGCAGCACCAGCACCGTCGTGGCGAGTGCTCCGGGCAGCGGGTCGACGGTGCGGCCGTCCAGCCAGCCGGCGACGCCCAGGACCGAGGGCGCCAGCATCGGCAGGAAGGCCAGCGCCAGCCGTCGGCGGCTCATCGCGGTGGCATCGGCGGCCGCGGTCGCCGCAGGGGTGGGTGGCTGCTGGAAGGTCACGGCGGCCAGCAGCCCGCCGCCCAGCAGCCAGCCGGCGGTGAGCCAGCCGCTGAAGCCCGCCGGGGCGGCGAGGAGCAGCCAGCCCAGGTCGGCGGCCAGCCAGCAGCCGGCGCCGGTGACGAGCAGCAGGGCGGTGGCGCCGACCCGGTGCTGCAGCATGAACCAGCGCGCGACCAGGCCGATCAGCACGGCGTCGAACACCGGGTAGAGCGCCCACACGAGCTTGGTCAGCAGCGGCAGGCCGTCGTCGCTCAGCGTGCTCTGCACCGAGGCCTGCCAGACGACGAGCAGGGCGATGACCAGGGCCGCCCCGCCGTCGAGGAGGGCGTGCAGCCTGGCCTTGGCGGTCAGCGCGCTGCCCTCGGTGAGCATCAGCAGGGCCGCGCCGAGGCCGGCGTAGGCGCCCAGGTAGAGGATGTCGGCGATGCTGATGTCGGGCTCGCTACCGGCGATCCAGACGTGCACCTGCCAGAGCAGGTCGCCGACGGTGGTGGCGGCCAGGCCGAGGGCCAGCAGCCGGAGGGCGCGGCGGCGGTGGCCGGCCTGGGTGCGCACCCCGGACCAGGCGATCAGGGCGATGGCCAGGCTCGCGGCGAAGTAGGTGCCCCTGCCCAGCGGCGACGCGGGTGTGACCACCACGACGGCGATGGCCGCCGCGGCCGCGACCGCGACCGCCCCGGCGACGGCCACGGCGCGCACCCGCCGCCGGCGCACCGCCGGACGGCCGGCCGCCGGGGAGCTCGTCGGGGCGGGCAGCAGAGTGGTCACCCCCGGGGTGTCGGCACCCGGTGGTGGTGGCTGTAATCACGGCACCCCGAACGGGTGACCCGGCGCCGGGTCAGTCCTCCAGCGCCGCCTGCACGGCGGCGAACTTGGACTGGGTCTCGGCCAGCTCCGCCGCCGGGTCGGAGCCGGCGACGATGCCGCAGCCGGCGAACAGCCGGGCCTGCCGGCCGTTCTCGGCGCCGGTCAGCTCGGCGCAGCGCAGCGCCAGACCGAACTCGCCGTCGCCGCGGCCGTCCAGCCAGCCGACCGGTCCGGCGTAGCGGCCGCGGTCCATGCCCTCGAGCTCGGCGATGACCGCCGTCGCCCGGTCGGTCGGCGTTCCGCAGACCGCCGCCGTCGGGTGCACCGCGCCGACGAGGCCCAGCAGCCCGGTGGCGTCCGCCGGGTGCTGCCGGCCGTGCACGTCGGTGGCCAGGTGCCGCACGTTGGGCAGGGTGAGCAGCACCGGGTCCGCCGGGACGTCGAGCGTGCTGCAGAACGGCCGGAGGGCGTCGACCAGGGAGGCGACGGCGTAGCCGTGCTCGGCGCGGTCCTTGGCGGAGGCCTGCAGTGCATCGGCCAGCCGCTCGTCGGCGCGGCCGGCGCCGCGCGGGGCCGTGCCGGCCAGCACCCGGGCGGACAGCGCCCGCCCGGTGCGGCGCAGCAGCAGCTCGGGTGTGGCACCGAGCAGGCCGTCGACGGCGAAGGTCCAGCAGTCGGGGAACCGGGCGGTCAGCCGGCGGAGCAGCCGGCGTGGGTCGATCGGCGCCTCGGCGGTGACCAGCAGGTCGCGGGCGAGCACCACCTTGTCCAGCTGACCGGCTGCGATCCGGTCGAGGGCGGCCTCCACCGCGGCGCACCAGGTCGCCGGGTCCAGCGCCCCGTCGGCGTAGCGGAGCTGGCCGACCGGGCCGTCGACCGGCGCTCCGGGGCCAAGGATGCCGGCCGGATCGCAGCCGGCGGGAGCGGTGAGCCAGGTCTGGCCGTCGCGGCGGCCCAGGACCACCTCGGGGACGACGAACACCGACGTCCCGGCAGCGGGATCGAAGGCGATGCTGGCGAAGACGACGGCGCCCGAGCCGGGCACGCCCAGCGGGTCGTCGACGGCGAGGTCGCGGACCCGGGCCTGCCACCAGGCGTCGGCCTCGGCCAGCGCGCCGGGGCCGGTCACCTCCAGCCGGGCCGCCTCGCCCCAGCCGACGAGGCCCTCACCGCGCCGCACCCAGGACAGCGCGCCGATGTCGGGGACCAGGTCGAGCAGGGCGGCGTCGTCGTCGATGGGGGTGGTGACCAGGGTGCCCGCCGGACCGGCCGTCGAGGGCGTCGGGCGGAGCGCGGCCGTGGTCACGGCTCCAGGGTAGGAGGCCCGCAGGTAGCGTCGCCGACGTGGCGACCGGTGCACGACCTGAGGCGGCGGGGATGCGGGCGGGGCTGGACAAGCGGCCGGCCGACGTCGCGGCGATGTTCGACCGGGTCGCCGGCCGCTACGACCTGACCAACACGGTGCTCTCCGGCGGGCTGGACGCCGGCTGGCGGCGGGCCACCCGCGCGGCGCTGGGCGCGGGGCCGGGGCAGACGGTGCTCGACGTCGCGGCCGGCACGGCGGTCTCCACCGTCGAGCTCGCCGCGGACGGCGTGCTGGCGATCGCCTGCGACTTCTCCCAGGGCATGCTGCGGGCCGGCCGCGCCCGGCCGGTGCCGAAGGTGGCCGGGGACGCGATGGCCCTGCCGCTGGCCGACGCGAGCGTGGACGGCGTCGTCATCTCCTTCGGGCTGCGCAACGTCGCCGACCCGCGGGCCGCGCTCCGGGAGTTCGCCCGGGTGACCCGCACCGGCGGGCGGCTGGTCGTCTGCGAGTTTTCCAGCCCGACCTGGTCCCCGTTCCGTACCGTGTACACCGAGTACCTCATGCGCGCGCTGCCCAGGATCGCGCAGGCGGTGAGCAGCAACCCCGAGGCCTACGTCTACCTGGCGGAGTCGATCCGGGCCTGGCCGGCGCAGCCGGAACTGGCCGGCTGGCTGCAGGAGGCGGGCTGGGCGGGGGTCGAGTGGCGCGACCTCACCGGCGGTGTGGTGGCGCTGCACCGCGGCACCCGCGCCTGAACTCCCCGGCCGAGCCCGCGCGCGGGTCCACCACCGCCCGCCGACGTCGAGTGCGCAGTCGTGGTCGCCGACACGCGGACACCCGCCGGTCCGGGCGACCGCACGTGCCCGTTCGGCGGGCCGGGGAAGCGCGACGCGGGCCCTGCGCCGCCCGTCGCCCGCGGCGGTCGGCACCCTGCGAGGTCCTCCGCCGAGCCGTTTCGCCGGGGGTCCTCGCGCTGTGCCGGCCCTCGGGCATAGGCTTCCTCCGTCCGACCTTGTGAAGTTGTTCACAAGCGCCGCCTCGCCGGCGCCGGAGTGGAGGGGAGGTCGTCACCGTGGTGAGCGCAGCGCCGTCCGTGCCGGACGCCGCGGACCGCTCCGCCGACGTGCTCGTCGTCGGCGCCGGCCCCGCCGGGTCGGCGGCCGCCTACTGGCTGGCCACCGCCGGGCTCGATGTCGCGGTCCTCGAGAAGGCGTCGTTCCCCCGCGAGAAGGTGTGCGGCGACGGGCTCACCCCGCGCGCGGTCGCCGCCCTCCAGGCGATGGGCGTCGACACGTCGGCCACCGCCGGCTGGGTTCGGCACCGGGGCCTCCGGGTGCACGGCGGCGGGCAGGTCGTGGAGGTCGACTGGCCCCGGCTGTCGTCCTGGCCGGACTTCGGCCTGATCCGCACCCGCCGCGAGTTCGACCAGCTGCTCGCCCGGCACGCCACCGCGGCCGGCGCCCGGGTCCACGAGGGCGTCACCGTGACCGACCCGCTGCTCGACGACGCCGGGCGCGTGGCCGGGGTGCACGCCACGGTCGGTGACGAGCGCGCCCCGCGAACGTGGCGGGCCCGCCTGGTCATCTCCGCCGAGGGGCTGTCCGGCCGGCTCGCCAAGTCCCTCGGCCTGCTCCGCCGGGAGGACCGGCCCCTGGGCGTCGCCGTCCGCCGGTACGTCGCCAGCCCGCGCAGCGAGGACGACTACCTCGACATCTCCTTCGACCTCACCCCCGACGGCCCGTCCGCTGCGTCGATGCCCGGCTACGGCTGGGTGTTCGGCATGGGCGACGGGACGGCGAACGTCGGCTTCGGCCTGCTGGACACCCGCCGGGCGGTCGACGTCGACCACCGCGCGGTGCTCCGGGACTGGCTGGCCGGCCTCCCGCCGGAGTGGGAGCTCGACGAGGACCACGCCGTCACGCCGGTCCGCGGCGCCGGTCTCCCGATGGCCCTCCACCGCCAGCCCGCCTACACCCGGGGGCTGCTGCTCGCCGGTGACTCGGTGGGCGCGGTGAACCCCTTCAACGGCGAGGGCATCAGCTACGCCATGGAGACCGGCCGGATGGCCGCCGAGGCCGCGGTCGAGGCGCTGGCCGCTCCGGAGGGTCCGGCCCGCGAGGTGGCGCTCCGCCGCTACCCCGCGCGGCTGGCCGAGGAGTACGGCGGCCACCACCGGCTCGGCACCGGCTTCCTGGCGCTGATGCGGCATCCGGAGCTGGTGCGCTTCGCCACCGCGCACGGCCTCAAGCGCCCCGCGCTGGTGCGCGGCGCGCTGCGGCTGATGGGCAACCTCACCGACGGCCGGGACGGCGACGCCGTCGACCGGACCGTCGCCGCGCTGACCCGGCTGGCCCGGGTGGCGTGATGGCGACCGACATGTCGACACCGTCACGACCCGCTCCACGGAACGTGACCACCATCACCGTAGGGTGCCGCTGATGCTCTCGACCTATGTCCCGCTGGTCGGCCTGTTCGTCCTGGCTGCCGCCTTCGCGCTGTTCTCGGTGACGGCGGCGCCGTTCATCGGTCCGCGCCGGTACAACCGGGCGAAGCTGGAGGCCTACGAGTGCGGCATCGAGCCGGTCGACCAACCGCTCACCGGCGGCCGGTTCCCGGTCAAGTACTACCTGACGGCGATGCTGTTCATCATCTTCGACATCGAGATCGTCTTCCTCTACCCATGGGCCGTCGCCAACGACGCGCTGGGTGTCTGGGGCCTGGTCGCGATGGTCGTCTTCATCGGCACGATCTTCATCGCCTACGCCTACGAGTGGCGCCGTGGGGGGCTGGTGTGGGACTGACCACCGCGCCGGCGCCGGGCAACGACAGGAACGGGGGGTCCTGACATGGGTCTCGAGGAGAAGCTGCCCAGCGGCGTCCTGCTGACCACCGTCGAGAAGCTGGTCAACTGGACCCGCAAGTCCTCGCTGTGGCCGGCCACCTTCGGGCTGGCCTGCTGTGCCATCGAGATGATGTCCTCCGGCGCCGGCCGCTACGACATGGCCCGCTTCGGCATGGAGGTCTTCCGGGCCTCGCCGCGGCAGGCCGACCTGATGATCGTCGCCGGGCGGGTGAGCCAGAAGATGGCGCCGGTCCTGCGCCAGATCTACGACCAGATGCCCGAACCGCGCTGGGTGCTCGCCATGGGCGTCTGCGCCAGCTCCGGCGGCATGTTCAACAACTACGCGATCGTCCAGGGCGTCGACCACGTCGTCCCGGTGGACATGTACCTGCCCGGCTGCCCGCCGCGGCCGGAGATGCTCATGGACGCGATCCTCAAGCTGCACCACAAGATCCAGCACGAGCCGCTCGGGCCCAAGCGGGCCGAGCAGCTCGCCGCTGCCCGCGCCGACGGGACGGCGCCCGACCTGCACGTCGAGATGCCCTCCAGCGTGCGCGCCGACAAGAACGCCCGGAAGGCCTACGAGGAGGCGGCCGCGGCCGGTCGCACCGGCCAGTTCGCCATCGAGCAGCGCGGTGGGAACGCCGTGCTGTTGCCGGGGGCGGGGAACCGGCGATGACAGCGGGAGACGAGGCGGGGTTCGATGCCGCGACGGCGCCGGGTGGCGGCTTCCGCAAGGGCGCCTTCGGTGTCACCGGTAGCGGCGACACCTCCGGGTTCGGCGGCCTGGTGCGCGTGGAGCCCGGCGGCGCGGTCGCCCTGCACTCCACCGACCGGCCCTACGGCGGCTGGTTCGACGAGGTCACCGACGCGCTGATCGAGGCCGTCGGGGAGGCGACCTACACCGCGGCCGTACCGCGCGTGCTGGTCGACCGCGGCGAGATCACGTACTTCGTCCTCCGCGAGCACCTGCTGACCCTGGTGCAGGCGCTCCGGGACGACGAGGCCCTCCGCTTCGAGCTGTGCAGCAGCGTCTCGGGCGTCGACTACCTCGACAGCGGCGGGCCGGCCACGGCCCCGGGCCGACCCCGTTTCCACGTGGTGTACCACCTGACCTCGATGACCTACCGCCGGCGCATCCGGCTGGAGGTGGCGGTCTCCGCGGCGGACCCGCACGTGCCGTCGGTGACCCGCACCTACCCCACCGCGGACTGGCACGAGCGTGAAGCCTGGGACATGTTCGGCATCGTCTTCGACGGCCATCCGGCGCTGACCCGGATCCTGATGCCCGACGACTGGGAGGGGTTCCCGCAGCGCAAGGACTACCCCCTCGGTGGTGTCCCGGTCGAGTACCACGGCGCGCAGATCCCGCCGCCGGACGAGCGGAGGAGCTACCGATGACCGAGGCGGTGTCACGATGAGCACGACGAGCGACCCGTACGCCGGCTCCCGGCAGACCACCGAGGGGCGGGTCTACACGGTCACCGGTGGCGACTGGGACGCCACCCTCGGCGCCGACCTCCGTGGGGCCGAGCGGCTCGTCGTCAACATGGGACCGCAGCACCCGTCGACCCACGGGGTGCTCCGGCTGGTGCTCGATCTCGAAGGTGAGACGGTGACGAAGGCGCGGGTGGTCATCGGCTACCTGCACACCGGCATCGAGAAGAACTGCGAGTACCGCACCTGGACCCAGGGCACGACGTTCGTGACCCGGATGGACTACCTCGCGCCGCTGTTCAACGAGACCGCCTACTGCCTCGCGGTGGAGAAGCTGCTGGGCATCGCGGCGCCCCCGCGGGCCCAGACCATCCGGGTGCTGGTGATGGAGCTCAACCGGATCGCCTCGCACCTGGTCGGCCTGGCCACCTTCGGCATGGAGATGGGTGCGCTCACCGGCATGACCAACGGCTTCCGCGAGCGGGAGCTGGTGCTGGACCTCCTCGAGGAGATCACCGGGCTGCGGATGAACCATGCCTACGTCCGCCCCGGCGGCCTGGCCCAGGATCTCCCCGAGGGTGTGGAGGCGCGCATCCGCGAGTTCCTCCAGGTGATGCCCGACCGGATCACCGCGATGCACCGGCTGCTCACCGGTCAGCCGATCTGGCAGCGCCGGCTCGCGGACGCCGGTTACCTCGACGTCACCGGGTGTCTGGCGCTGGGCGTCACCGGGCCGGTGCTGCGCTCGGCCGGCCTGCCCTGGGATCTCCGCAAGGTCGAGCCCTACTGCGGCTACGAGACCTACGACTTCGAGGTGCCGACCACCGACACCGCCGACGCGTGGGGGCGCTACCTGGTCCGGATGGCCGAGATGACCGAGTCGCTCAAGATCGTCGAGCAGGCGCTGGACAAGCTCGAGCCCGGCCCCGTCATGGTCGAGGACAAGAAGATCGCCTGGCCCGCTCAGCTCTCGCTGGGGGCCGACGGCATGGGGAACTCCCTGGAGCACGTCCGGCACATCATGGGCCAGTCGATGGAGGCCCTCATCCACCACTTCAAGCTGGTCACCGAGGGTTTCCGGGTGCCGGCCGGCCAGGTCTACTCGGCCGTCGAGTCACCCCGGGGCGAGCTGGGGTTCCACGTGGTCAGCGACGGCGGCACCCGACCGTTCCGGGTGCACGTCCGCGATCCCAGCTTCACCAACCTGCAGGCCACCGCGGCCATGAGCGAGGGCGGCATGATCGCCGACGTGATCGCCGCCATTGCATCCATCGACCCGGTGATGGGGGGCGTTGATCGATGAGCGAGCTGGCGAGCTCATCCAGAGAGCAGAGCAGTGCCGCACGAGCGGCGTCGACGAGCGTCAGCGAGGAGACGACGTGAGTGCTCTTCCCGGCTCCTACGAAGGGACGGCGGTGACCGGGCTGGACTCCAGCCCGGTGGAGGCCGCCCCCGAGGTGCTCGCCGCACTGCCGCCGCTCACCGCGCAGACCGAGGCCGAGGCGCGGGAGATCATCGCCCGCTACCCGGAGCCGCGGTCGGCGCTGCTGCCGATGCTGCACCTGGTGCAGTCGGTGCAGGGCTACGTCGCCCCCGAGGGGCTGGCCTTCTGCGCGACGATGCTCGGGCTGACCAACGCCGAGGTCGGCGCGGTCGCGACGTTCTACACGATGTACAAGCGGCATCCCACCGGCCGGCACCTGGTCAGCGTCTGCACCAACACGCTGTGCGCCGTGCTGGGTGGGCAGCGCATCTACGAGGCCGTCTCCGCCGACCTCGGCGTGGGCCACGACCAGACCGCCGCCGACGGGTCGGTCACCCTCGAGCACGCCGAGTGCCTCGCGGCCTGCGACTACGCCCCCGTGGTCACCGTCGACTACGAGTTCTACGATCAGCAGGACGTCGAGTCCGCCCGGGCGCTGGTCACCGCGCTGCGTCGCGGGGAGCGGCCGGCGCCCACCCGCGGCGCCCCGCTGACCGACTTCCGCGGCATCTCCCGCCAGCTCGCCGGCTTCTCGCAGCACGCCGACGCCGCCACCGAGCGTGCCGCCGTCGACGGGCCCGGCGTCGGCGAGCCGACGCTGATCGGCGTCCGGCTGGCCGCCGAGCGCGGGGAGACCGCGCCGCCGATGGATGAAGGACTTCCTTCCCCCCGCCCTTCGCAGGCTCAGGGCGGGCCCCGGAAGGAGGCCGTCTCGCAAGCTCAGGGCGGGCCCCGGGACGGGGCCACCGGGCAGACCCCGACCAAGCGCGCCGCGGACACCGCCGTCGCCTCCGCCGACACCCCGGCGGAGCGGGCCGGCGCCGCCCAGCACCACCCCGACTCCGGCGAACCGGCCGGCCGCGCGCCGGCCGAACGCGGCCGCGAGGGCACCGACACCCCGCCCACCGGCACCGGAGCCGGACAGAACAACTCCGTCGAGCGAGAGGTCTGACCCGTGCCGCTCACCCCTGTGCTCACCCAGCGCTTCGCCGCCGACCGCTCCTGGACCCTGGAGGCCTACGAGCGGCTCGACGGCTACCGGGCGCTGCGCACCGCGCTGACCATGACCCCCGACGACCTGGTCGGCCTGGTCAAGGACTCCGGCCTGCGCGGTCGCGGCGGCGCCGGGTTCCCGACCGGCCTGAAGTGGAGCTTCATCCCGCAGCCCAAGCCCGGGGAGACCCCCACCGGGCCGGCCGCGGCCCCCAAGTACCTGGTCGTCAACGCCGACGAGGGGGAGCCGGGCACCTGCAAGGACCTGCCGCTGATGATGGCCGACCCGCACTCGCTGGTGGAGGGCGTGATCATCTCCGCCTACGCGATCCGCTCGCAGTTCGCGGTGATCTACGTCCGTGGTGAGGCGGTGCACGCCCACCGCCGCCTGATGGCCGCAGTGCAGGAGGCCTACGCCGCCGGCTACCTGGGCCGCGACGTCCTCGGCTCGGGCTACGACCTGGAACTGGTCGTCCACGCCGGCGCGGGCGCCTACATCTGCGGGGAGGAGACCGCGCTGCTGGACTCCCTGGAGGGCTACCGCGGCCAGCCGCGGCTGAAGCCGCCGTTCCCTGCCGTGGCCGGCCTCTACGGCGCCCCGACGGTGATCAACAACGTCGAGACCCTGGCCAGCGTCCCGTACGTGGTGCGCGGCGGGGCCGCCTGGTTCAAGGCGTTCGGGCCGGAGAAGTCACCGGGCCCGAAGATCTACTCGCTGTCCGGCCGGGTGGTGCGGCCGGGGCAGTACGAGGCCCCGATGGGAACGACGATGCGCGAGCTGCTCGAGCTCGCCGGTGGGGTGCGCCCCGGTCACCAGCTGAAGTTCTGGACGCCGGGCGGCTCGTCGACGCCGTACTTCACCGCGGAGCACCTCGATGTCCCGCTGGACTTCGACTCCGTCGCCGCGGCCGGCTCGATGCTGGGCACCACCGCGCTGATGGTGTTCGACGAGACCGACTCCATCGTCGAGGCGACGCTGCGGTTCACCGAGTTCTACGCCCACGAGAGCTGCGGCAAGTGCACCCCCTGCCGGGAGGGCACGTACTGGCTGGTCCAGATCCTGCAGCGGCTGGTCGACGGGCAGGGGCGCGCCGCCGACCTCGACCTGCTGACCGACACCTGCGACAACATCCTCGGTCGCGCGTTCTGCGCCCTCGGTGACGGTGCCACGAGCTGCATCGCCAGCTCGCTGAAGTACTTCCGGGACGACTACGTCGCGCTGCTCCCGCCGCAGGAGCAGGACCGGCTGGGTCGCTCCCTCCGACTCGAGCCCGTGGGAGCTGCCTCGTGAGCGAGCTTGCGAGGTCACGCAGAGACACAGCACGACACGGCACTGAGCCGACGAGCGCCAGCGAGGAGGACCAGTGACCACCCCTGCTACCCCGGAGCCGGCGCCGGCGGTGCCGCCGGCGGTGCCCGGACCGCACACCCCGCCCGACGCCGTCCACTGCACGATCGACGGCTTCGAGGTCGCCGTCCCGAAGGGCACGCTGATCATCCGGGCCGCCGAGCAGCTCGGCATCCAGATCCCGCGGTTCTGCGACCACCCCCTGCTGGACCCGATCGGGGCCTGCCGCCAGTGCCTGGTGGAGGTGGAGGGTCAGCGCAAGCCGGCGGCGTCCTGCACCACCCCGGTGGCCCCGGACATGGTGGTGAAGACCCAGCTGACCAGCCCGGTCGCCGACAAGGCGCAGCAGGGCAACATGGAGTTCCTGCTGATCAACCACCCGCTGGACTGCCCGGTCTGCGACAAGGGGGGCGAGTGCCCGCTGCAGAACCAGGCGATGAGCAACGGCCGCGCCGAGTCCCGGTTCGTCGACGTCAAGCGCACCTACCCCAAGCCGCTGCCGATCAGCAGCCAGGTGCTGCTGGACCGGGAGCGCTGCGTGCTGTGCGCCCGGTGCACCCGGTTCAGCGAGCAGGTGGCCGGCGACGCGTTCATCCAGCTGTACGAGCGCGGGGCCCTGGAGCAGGTCGCCATCTCACCCGAGGACCCGTTCGAGAGCTACTTCTCCGGCAACACGATCCAGATCTGCCCGGTCGGTGCGCTCACCAGCGCTACGTACCGGTTCCGCGCCCGGCCCTTCGACCTGCGCAGCGAGCCCAGCGTGTGCGAGCACTGCGCGAGCGGGTGTGCCCAGCGCACCGACTACCGCCGCGGTGCCGTCATGCGCCGGCTGGCCGGCGAGGACCCCGCGGTCAACGAGGAGTGGAACTGCGACAAGGGTCGCTTCGCCTTCCGCTACCCGGCGTCCAACGAGCGGCTCACCGGCCCGCTGGTCCGGCGGGACGGGGAGCTGCAGCCGGCCTCGTGGCCGGAGGCCTGGGCCGCTGCCGCGGCCGGCCTGGGCGCCGCGCGGGCGGCCGGCGGCGTGGGCGTGCTGCCCGGTGGCCGGCTGACCGTCGAGGACGCCTACGCCTACGCCAAGTTCGCCCGCGTCGCGCTGGGCACCAACGACGTCGACGCCCGGGCCCGCGCGCACTCGGGTGAGGAGCTGGCCTTCCTCGCCGCGTCCGTCGCGGGCACCGGGCCCGGCGCCGGGGCCGTCACCTACGACGACCTCACCGCTGCCCCGACGGTGCTGCTGGTCGGTTTCGAGCCCGAGGAGGAGTCGCCGATCGTCTTCTTGCGGCTGCGCCGCGCGGTCCGGACCCGGGGATTGCAGGTGCTGGACATCGCGCCGTACGTCACCCGCGCGGCGGAGAAGCTGAAGGCCACCACGCTGGCCACGCCGCCCGGTGGTGAGGCCCGTGCGCTGAGAGCACTCGCCGAGGACGACGGCTCCGCGCACGTCGCCGCGCTGCGCCGCCCCGGTGCGGTGCTGGTGGCCGGCGAACGGCTGGCCGAGGTCCCCGGCGGCTTCTCGGCGCTGACCGCGCTCGCCGCCGCCACCGGGGCGCGGATCGCCTGGGTGCCGCGCCGGGCAGGGGAGCGCGGTGCTCTCGAGGCCGGCGCCCTGCCCGGGCTGCTGCCCGGTGGCCGCACGGTCACCGACGCCGACGCGCGGGCCGAGGTGGCCGCGGTGTGGGGCAGCGCGGTGCCGGAGACGCCCGGCCGCGACCTCACCGGCATCCTGACCGCCGTGCGGGACGGCGTGCTCGGCGGCCTGCTCGTCGGCGGGGTCGACCCCGGCGACCTGCCCGACCCGGCCCTGGCCGAGGCCGCGCTCGCCGCCGCCGGCTTCGTGGTCAGCCTCGAGCTGTTCCCCACCGCCGTCACCGCCCGGGCCGACGTCGTCCTGCCGGTCGCCGCCGCGCCGGAGAAGGCCGGCGCCTACCTGGACTGGGAGGGGCGGATCCGGCCCTTCGACGCCACGTTGCACGGCACCGGACAGCTCTCCGACGGCCGGGTGCTGCAGGGGCTCGCCGACGAGCTGGGCGTGGACCTCCGGCTGCCGACCATCCCGGCGGCCCGCGCCGAGCTCGTCGCCCTCGGTGGGGCCGGCCGTGCGGCCACCCCCCGCGGCCTGGCTGCGCGCCCGGCGCCGGTTCCGGTGCTGACCGGCGACGACACCGGGGAGGAGGCGCTGCTGGCCTCCTGGCGGCAGCTCCTGGACGTCGGCACGCTCCAGCGTGACGAGCCGGCCCTCGCCGGCACGGCCCGCCCGCCGGTCGCCCGGCTGGGCAAGGAGGCCGCGCGCCGGCTCGGCCTGGCCGACGGTGACCCGCTGGTCGTGTCCGGTCCGGCCGGCTCGGTGCGCCTGCCGGTGCGGGTGGTCGAGATGCCCGACCGGGTGGTCTGGCTGCCGACGCGGTCCCCGGGCTGTGCCATCCGCACCGATCTCGGCGCCGGCCCCGGATCCGTCGTCCGGATCTCCGTCGGTGCCGCCGGAGGTGCCGCGTGACGGGTGTGCTCGCCGCTCCCGACCAGCCGACCCTCGAGGACTTCGGGAACGACGTCTGGTGGATCGTGCTCATCAAGGTCGTCGGCGTCTTCGGCGTCCTGGTCCTGATGACGCTGTTCGCGATCGTCTTCGAGCGCAAGGTCGTCGCCCGGATGCAGCAGCGGATCGGCCCGAACCGGGTCGGTCCGCGGGGGTACCTGCAGAGCCTCGCCGACGGCCTGAAGCTGGCCTTCAAGGAGGACATCATGCCGGCGCTGGCCGACCGGCCGGTGTACTTCCTGGCCCCGGTGATCGCCACGATCCCGGCGTTCCTGGCCTTCTCGGTGATCCCGCTGGGCCCGACGGTGAGCATCTTCGGCGAGCGCACCCCGCTCCAGCTCATCGACGCCCCGATCGGCGTGCTCATCGTGCTGGCCTGCTCGGCCATGGGCATCTACGGCATCGTGCTCGGCGGTTGGGCCTCCGGCTCCACCTACCCGCTGCTGGGCGCGATGCGCAGCGCGGCGCAGATGGTCAGCTACGAGATCGCGATGGGGCTGTCCATCGTCGCGGTCTTCCTCTACGCCGGAACCATGTCCACCTCGGAGATCGTCGCGGCGCAGGCCGACGGAACCCAGCTGAGCTTCTTCGGCGTCGAGTTCACCGGCCCCAGCTGGTACGCGCTCCTCCTGCCGGTCTCCTTCGTCATCTACTTCATCGCCGTGGTGGGTGAGACCAACCGGGCCCCCTTCGACCTCCCCGAGGCCGAGAGCGAGCTGGTCGGCGGCTTCCACACCGAGTACTCGTCGCTGAAGTTCGCGCTGTTCTTCCTCGCCGAGTACGTCAACATCGTCACCGTCTCCGCGCTGGCCGCCACGCTGTTCCTGGGCGGCTGGCGGGCGCCCTGGCCGATCTCGATCTGGGACGGCGCCAACACCGGCTGGTGGCCGCTGCTGTGGTTCTTCGGCAAGGTCGTCGTCGCGCTGTTCGTCTTCGTCTGGCTGCGCGGCACGCTGCCCCGGCTGCGCTACGACCAGTTCATGCGCTTCGGCTGGAAGGTGCTCGTCCCCGTCGCCCTGGTGTGGATCCTCGTGGTGGCCACGATGCGGACGGTGTCGCGGGAGGCCGACCTCGACGGCGGTGAGGTCGCGGTCTTCATCGGCGTGCCCATCGCACTGCTGTTCCTCGCCGGGCTGTTCATCGCCTCCCGGGTGAGCAACCGGACCACCCGCCGGGCGGCCGAGGCCGCAGCAGCCGGCGCGGTGAACCCGACCGAGCCCGAACCCGAGGTGCTGCCACCCGCCGGCCCGCGTCGGCGACCGGCCGACCGCACCGGCCCGGACCGCGCCGAGGGCGGGTTCCCCATCCCGCCGATGGACCTGGTCGTGCCGCCGTCCCCGCGGCTGGGCGGCCGCGAGTCGGTCGCGGCGGGCAGCGTCGTCAGCACCGGCCGCCGCAGCACCGGCACCACCCCCGAGGAGGACGACGATGCCTGACAACACCCCGGCCGAGCGCGCCGGCGGGGCGGTCGCCCGCACCACCGGCGCGTCCGCGTCACCGCCGGAGAAGCGCGCGAGCTGGTTGCCCGGCCCGGCGCAGGGTTTCGGGGTCACCTTCGCCACGATGTTCAAGAAGGTGACCACCGAGGAGTACCCGGAGGTCCCCAAGCAGACCAAGCCCCGCTACCACGGGCGGCACGTGCTCAACCGGCACCCCGACGGGCTGGAGAAGTGCGTGGGCTGCGAGCTCTGCGCCTGGGCCTGCCCGGCCGATGCCATCTACGTCGAGGGCGGCGACAACACCGAGGACGCCCGGTTCTCGCCGGGTGAGCGGTACGGCGCCGTCTACCAGATCAACTACCTGCGCTGCATCTTCTGCGGGTTGTGCATCGAGGCGTGCCCGACCCGGTCGCTGACGATGAGCAACGACTTCGAGCTGGCCGACGACAACCGGCAGGACCTCATCTTCACCAAGGAACAGCTCATGGCCCCGTTGCTGCCGGGCATGGAGGCGCCGCCGCACCCGATGCGGCTGGGCTCGGACGAGAAGGACTACTACCTGCGTGACCCGCGGCCCGGATCGCCGGCCGAACCGGTCATCGAGGAGTCCGCATGAGCGTGCTCGCCGCCGCAGCGGGCAGCGAGGTGGTCATCGGTACCGGGGAGACGATCGTCTTCTGGGTGCTGGGGCCGGTCGCGCTCGCTGGTGCCCTCGGCATGGTCCTCAGTCGCAACGCGATGCACTCCGCACTGTGGCTGGTCAGCACCATGCTCTCGCTGGGCGTCCTCTACGTCGTCCAGGAGGCGCCCTTCCTCGGGGCGGTGCAGATCATCGTCTACACCGGCGCGATCATGATCCTCTTCCTCTTCGTGCTGATGCTGGTGGGCCGTGACTCCGCCGACTCGGTGGTGGAGACGCTGCGCGGCCAGCGGATCGCCGCCACGGTGCTGGGGATCGGCTTCGCCGCCCTGGTCGGAGCCGGCATCGCCCGGGCGACCCGGGACCTGCCCGTCGTCGGCCTGGCGGGCGTCCAGGCGGGCCCCGGGGGAGCCGCCGACGGCAACGTGGAGGCCGTCGCCGCCGCGCTCTACGGCCGGTACCTGCTGGCCTTCGAGGTCACCGGGGCACTGCTCATCGTGGCGGCGGTGGGCGCCCTGGTGCTCACCCACGTCGAACGCCAGCCGGGCGAGCGGCGGACCCAGAAGGAGCTGTCCCGGGCCCGGTTCCTCGGCAGCGACACGCCGCAGACCCATCCCGGGCCAGGGGTGTACGCGCGGGCCAACTCCATCGCCGCACCCGGCCGGCTGCCCGACGGAGCACCCGCGCCGGCGAGCTTCAGCACCGGGGTGGAACCGCAACGGGTCGACGAGCTGCCCCCGACGGGCAGCACCGGGGCCGAACGCGCCGGTATCCGGCACAGCGGCGGCACCGACGCCGCCCTCGGGACCCTGGGCGGCGCCACGAACGGGCCCACCCCCGGCAGCGGGTCAGGGGCGCCGCGGTGAGCCGGCGTGCGGGCTCACCCCTCAGGAGAACGGCACGGGGAACGCTCCCGGCGAGCTGGGAGCGTCTCCCGCTCGCTGCGGACACCGAGGAGGCGTCGTGACCCTCACCTACTACCTGGTGCTGGCCGCCGTCCTCTTCACCATCGGGACGGTGGGGGTGCTGGTCCGCCGCAACGCGATCGTCGTCTTCATGTGCATCGAGTTGATGCTCAACTCGGTGAATCTCACCCTGGTGACCTTCGCCCGGTCCACCGGCACGATCGACGGCCAGATCATCGCCCTGTTCGTCATGGTGGTGGCCGCCGCGGAGGTGGTGGTCGGCCTGGCGATCATCATGTCGATCTACCGGACCCGGAGCTCGGCCTCCGTCGACGACGTCAACCTGCTGAAGTACTGAGCGAGACGGGGACACCGCACTGTGACCGGGTCTGAGACGCTGCCCGCCGACGGTCTGCTGGCCGCCTCCTGGCTGCTGATCGCGCTGCCGCTCGCCGGCGCCGCGGTCCTGCTGCTGGGTGGCCGGCGCACCGACCGCTGGGGCCACCTGCTGGGCACTGCCACGGTGGTGGCCGCCTTCGTCATCGGGCTGCTGTGCACCGTGCAGCTCACCGGGGTGGAGGGCCGGTCGGTCCAGGTGGAACTCTTCACCTTCATCCAGACCGGCAACCTCGACGTCAGCGCCGGGCTGCTGTTCGACCCGCTGTCCGCGCTGTTCGTCCTGTTGATCACCGGCGTCGGTGCGCTGATCCACGTCTACTCGATCGGCTACATGGCGCACGACAACGCGCGGCGCCGGTTCTTCGCCTACCTCAACCTGTTCGTCGCCGCGATGCTGCTGCTGGTCCTCGGCGACAACTACGTCGCGCTCTACGTCGGCTGGGAGGGCGTCGGCCTGGCGTCCTACCTGCTCATCGCGTTCTGGTACCAGCGCCCGGCCGCGGCCACCGCCGCCAAGAAGGCGTTCATCATGAACCGGATCGGGGACGTCGGCCTGGCGCTGGCCATCTTCATCATGTTCGCCCAGCTGGGGACGACGTCCTACGCCGGCGTGCACGGCTCGGTGGGGCTGCTGGCCGGCGGCACCGTCACCGCGATCGGGCTGCTGCTGCTCCTCGGGGCGTGCGGCAAGTCCGGCCAGTTCCCGCTGCAGGCCTGGCTGCCCGACGCCATGGAGGGCCCCACCCCGGTCTCCGCGCTGATCCACGCCGCGACCATGGTGACCGCCGGCGTCTACCTGATCGCCCGCAGCGCGCCGGTCTTCGACGCCACCCCGACCGCCCGCAACGTCGTGCTGGTCATCGGTGCGGTGACCCTGCTGATCGGCGCGATCGTGGGCTGCGCCCAGGACGACATCAAGAAGGTGCTGGCCTACTCCACGGTCAGCCAGATCGGCTACATGTTCCTCGCCGTCGGGCTCGGTCCGGCCGGGTACGTCGCGGGGCTGGCGCACCTGCTCACCCACGGCTTCTTCAAGGCCGGGCTGTTCCTCGGGGCGGGTTCCGTCATGCACGGCATGGGCGACGAGACCGACATGCGCCGCTACGGAGCGCTCGCGACCAGGATGAAGGTCACCTTCGTGACCTTCGGGCTGGGCTACCTGGCCCTGATCGGCTTCCCGTTCCTGTCCGGCTGGTGGACGAAGGACGCGATCATCGAGGCCGCGCTCGACCACGGCGGCACGTGGGGGTGGGTGCTCGGCGGGGTCGCCGTCCTCGGTGCCGGGCTCACCGCGTTCTACATGACCCGGCTGATGCTGATGACGTTCTTCGGGCAGGCCCGCTGGGGGGATGGGGTCCATCCGCACGAGTCACCGCCGGTCATGACCGCCCCGATGATCGTGCTCGCCGTCGGGTCGGTGGCCGCCGGCTTCCTGCTGGTGCAGGTCTTCCCGCTGTCGGGCTGGCTGGAGCCGGTGTTCGGCGAGCCGGCGGAGGCGGCGCACGTGGTGGCCCCGATCGTGGTCAGCGTCGTCGTGACCGTGGTGGTGGCGCTGGGCGTGCTCACCGCCTGGCTGTTCGTCGGCCGGCGCGAGGTGCCGGTGACCGCACCGGTGCGGGTCTCGCCGGTGGTGCGGGCCGCGCGGCGGGCGCTGTACGCCGACACGGTCAACGAGTCGCTGTTCATGCGGCCCGGGATGTGGCTGACCCGGGCACTGGTGTTCGTCGACAACCGAGGGGTGGACGGCGTGGTCAACGGGGCAGCGGCGGCGCTGGGCGGCTCGTCGTCCCGGCTGGGCCGCGCGCAGACCGGATTCGTGCGCAGCTACGCGCTGGGCATGCTGGGCGGCGCGGTGCTGGTCGCCGGGGCGCTCGTGGCGGTGACCGCAGGATGAGCACCTTCCCGTGGCTGCTGGCCATGATCGTCGTCCCGGTCGTCGGCAGCGCGGTGGTCGCCGCGCTGCCCCGCGGCCGCGACCACCTGGCCAGGCAGCTCGCCCTGGGCACCAGCATCGTGGTGCTGGTGCTCGCCGTGCTGGCCACGGTCGCCTTCGATACCGGCGGGGAGCGCTTCCAGCTGACCACCTCGGTCGCCTGGATCCCCGACTTCGGGGTCTCCTTCGCCCTCGGCGTCGACGGCATCGCCCTGGTCATGCTGCTGCTGATCGGCGTGCTCGTGCCGGTGGTGCTGCTGGCTTCCTGGCGCGATCCCATGCCGGCCCGCCGGTCGATGCGCACCTACGTCGCCTGGTTGCTGCTCCTGGAAGCGATGATGGTCGGCGTCTTCGTCGCCACCGACGTCTTCCTGTTCTACGTGTTCTTCGAGGCGATGCTCGTCCCGATGTACTTCCTGATCGGCAGCTTCGGCGGACCGCGCCGGCAGTACGCGGCGATGAAGTTCTTCCTCTACAGCCTCTTCGGCGGGCTGGTCATGCTGGCCGCGGTGATCGGGCTGTACGTGGTCAGCAACTCCCAGCTGGGGGAGGGGACCTTCGCCTTCGACGCGCTCCGCCAGCTGGACATCGACCCGGGCGTGCAGAAGCTGCTCTTCCTCGGCTTCTTCCTGGCCTTCGCCATCAAGGCGCCGCTGGTGCCCTTCCACACCTGGCTGCCCGACTCCGGTGCCGAGGCGCCCATCGGCAGCGCCGTCCTCCTGGTCGGGGTGCTGGACAAGGTCGGCACCTTCGGGTTCCTGCGCTACTGCCTGCCACTGTTCCCCGACGCCGCCCGCGACCTCGCGCCCTGGGTGCTGGTGCTCGCCGTCGTCGGGATCCTCTACGCCGCGCTGCTGGCGATGGGGCAGAGCGACATGAAGCGCTTGGTGTCCTACACGTCGATCGCGCACTTCGGCTTCATCGCGCTGGGCATCTTCGCGTTCACCACCGAGGCGGCCACCGGCGCGGTGCTCTACATGGTCAACCACGGCATCGCGACCGGGCTGCTGTTCCTCATCGTGGGCATGCTCATCGCCCGCGGCGGCTCGCGTCAGGTCCGCGACTACGGCGGGGTGGCGGCCAAGGCGCCGGTGCTGGCCGGGGTCTTCCTGATCGCCGCCCTGGCCACGCTCGCCCTGCCGGGCACCAACAGCTTCGTCAGCGAGTTCATGGTGCTGATCGGCTCGTTCCCGACCCGGCCGGTCTTCACGATCCTGGCCACGGTGGGCATCGTGCTGGCCGCGCTGTACATCCTGCTGATGTACCAGCGCACCATGCACGGTCCGCCCCGCGGCGTGCTGCTGGAGAACGACGCCCCAGCATCCGACGCCGACCCGGCACCCGACGCCGACCCGGTCCCCGGGGGATCCGGCGCGGGCGGGGCCACGGCAGTCCTCGACGCACCGGCGCCGGCGGCGACCCGCACGCTCCGCGTGCGTGACCTGGACCGGCGGGAGCTCGCCGTCGTCGCACCGCTGGTCGCCCTGGTCCTGGTGCTGGGCTTCTACCCGCAGCCGCTGATCGAGTTGGTCACCCCCGCGGTGGAGGCGACGATGAGCGACGTCGGTGCCGACCCGGACGGGACGACGCCGTCCGCCGGCCAGCCGACCGCCGACCGGAAGGGGAACGACTGATGGGTGCGATCGAGGCCCCGGACCTCTCGCTGGCCGCGCTGACCCCGTTGCTGTTCGTCTTCGGTGCCGCCGCGGTGGGTGTGCTCGTCGAGGCCTTCGCCCCGCGCGACAGCCGCCATCCCGTGCAGGTGGTCATCGCCCTGGTCGGCATGGTCGGGGCCTTCGTCTCGACGCTGCTGCTGGCCGGCACCCGGGAGGTCACCGCCGCGGGAGCGCTGGCCGTCGACGGGGCCGCGCTGTTCCTGCAGGCCACCATCGCCGGGCTGGGCGCCTTGTCGGTGCTGCTGTTCGCCGAGCGGTCGCTGGACCCGGCACGGTCGGCGTTCGTCGCCTCGGCGGCGGTGCCGGCCGGCAGCGCCCGGGATGCCGAACTCGCGACGTCGGAGCACGTGCAGACCGAGATCTACCCGCTGGCGTCCTTCGCCGTCGCCGGGATGATGCTGTTCACCGCGGCGAACGACCTGCTGGTCATGTTCATCGCGCTGGAGGTGCTGAGCCTCCCGCTGTACCTGATGGCGGGCATGGCCCGGCGGCGCCGCCTGCTCTCGCAGGAGGCGGCGGTGAAGTACTTCCTGCTCGGCGCCTTCGCCTCGGCCTTCTTCCTGTACGGGCTGGCCCTGGTGTACGGCGCCACCGGCAGCGTGCGGCTCTCGGAGATCCGCGAGGCGGTCAGCGTCTCGGGCACCGGCGGGCTGCTCGTGCTGGGGCTGGGGCTGCTGATCGTCGGGCTGATGTTCAAGGCCAGCGTCGCGCCGTTCCACACCTGGACGCCGGACGTCTACCAGGGTGCCCCCACCGCGGTCACCGCCTTCATGGGCGCCGCGACCAAGGTCGCGGCGTTCGGTGCCATCCTGCGGCTGCTCTACGTCGCCTTCGGCACCGCCGACTGGACCTGGCGGCCGCTCGTCTACGGCCTGGCCATCGTCTCCATGCTGGTGGGCGCGGTGCTGGGGCTGACCCAGACCGACGTGAAGCGGATGCTCGCCTACTCCTCCATCGCGCACGCCGGGTTCCTGCTCACCGGCGTCATCGGGCTGGGCCCGGGCGGCACCGGCTCGGGGCTGTCCGCGACGATGTTCTACCTGCTCGCCTACGGGCTCACCACGCTCGGTGCGTTCGCCGTCGTCACCCTGGTGCGGGAGGGCGACGGTGAGGCGACCCACCTGTCGCAGTGGGCCGGCCTGGCGCAGCGGTCGCCGCTGACCGCCGCACTGATGACCTTCTTCCTGCTCGCGCTCGCCGGTATCCCGCTGACCAGCGGATTCACCGGGAAGTTCGCCGTCTTCCGGGCCGCCATCGAGGACGGGGCGTGGCCGCTGGTGGTGGTGGCGGTGCTCGCCAGCGCGATCGCGGCGTTCTTCTACCTGCGGCTGGTCGTGCTCATGTACTTCTCCGACGCGGCGCCGGACGGGCCCACCGTCGGCGTCGCGGGGCTGCCGACCACCACGGTCCTGGCCGTGACCGCCGCCGCGACGCTGGTGCTGGGCGTCGTGCCGGGGGCGGTGCTGGACATCGCGGAGTCCGCCGCGGTGCTGGTGGGGTGACGGGTCCGGAGCCCGGTGCCCGGAGGCCGCAGCGCGGCGGCTATCTTCGACGGTTGATGACCGGAGCCGGCACCACCAGCGCACGGAGCGGCGGCGGGGGCGACACGCAGCTGTGGCACCGGCCGTCCACGCCCGCATCGACGATCGGCGCCTGGCTGCCCGATGGTGAGCTCGGCGAGTCCCTCGCCGACGGGCTCACCCGGGTCGAGGACGCCCTCACGGCGTCGGTCACCAGCGACCACCCGTTCGTCAGCGAGGCGGCCGGCCACCTGATGGCCGCCGGCGGCAAGCGGTTCCGGCCGATGCTGGCGCTGCTCGCCGCCCAGCTGGGCGACCCGGAGGCCCCCGGCGTCACCGAGTCCGCCGTCGTCTGCGAGCTGACCCACCTCGCGACGCTGTACCACGACGACGTCATGGACGAGGCGGCCGTGCGGCGTGGCGCGCCGAGCGCGAACAGCCGGTGGGGCAACAGCGTCGCCATCCTCACCGGCGACTTCCTCTTCGCCCGGGCATCCGACCTGCTCGCCGACCTGGGACCCGAGGCCGTGCGGGTGCAGGCCCGCACCTTCGAGCGGCTGGTGACCGGCCAGCTGCGGGAGACCGTCGGTGCCGCCCCCGGGGAGGACGCCGTCGCCCACTACCTGGGGGTGCTGGCCGACAAGACCGGGTCGCTGGTCGCCACCTCCGCGCGGTTCGGGGCCTCGTTCGCCGGCGTGGAGCCGGGGCTGGTCACCGCTCTCACCGCGTTCGGTGAGGAGGTGGGGGTCGCCTTCCAGCTCTCCGACGACCTGCTGGACATCGTCAGCGAGGGCGGCGAGTCGGGAAAGTCGCCGGGCACCGACCTGCGCGAGGGGATCGCCACCCTGCCCGCGCTGTTCGCCCTGGCCGGGGACGATCCGGCCGAGGCGCGGCTGCGGGAGCTCGTCGGCCGACCGGTCGTGGACGACGACGAGCACGCCGAAGCGCTGGCCCTGCTGCGCACGAGCGCCTCGCTGGCCCGGGCCACCGAGGTCCTCGGCGAGTACGCCGACCGGGCGCGCGCACGGCTCGATGGGGTTCCCGACGGGCCGGTGCGCGAGGCGCTGTCCGCGCTGTGCACCTACGTGGTCACCCGCACCAGCTGAGGAAGGACCCCCTTGCCCCCCACCACTCGCAAGCTCGTGGCGGGGCCCTGCAAGGGGGCCATGCCCCCCACCACTGGCGAGCTCGTGGCGGGGCCCTGCAAGGGGGCCATGCCCCCCACCACTGGCGAGCTCGTGGCGGGGCCCTGCAAGGGGGCCATGCCCCCCACCACTGGCGAGCTCGTGGCGGGGCCCTGCAAGGGGGCCATGCCCCCCACCACTGGCGAGCTCGTGGCGGAGCCCTGCAAGGGGGCCATGCCCCCCACCACTGGCGAGCTCGTGGCGGAGCCCTGCAAGGGGGCCATGCCCCCCACCACTGGCGAGCTCGTGGCGGAGCCCTGCAAGGGGGCCATGCCCCCCACCACTGGCGAGCTCGCGGCGGGACCCTGCGAGGGGGCCATGCCCCCCACCACTCGCGAGCTCGCGGCGGGACCCGGCAAGGGGGCCATGGCGGCCGCCCTGCTGGTCGCGCTGCTGGCGGGCGGGTGCAGCTCATCCCCCGGGCAGCAGGGCGGGTCGGCCGCGACCGACGTACCGGACGAGGCCACCAGCCCGGCACCGCCTGCTCCCGCGACGCCCGCCCTCGAGGTGGAGGTGCTCGCCGACGGGCTGGACCACCCGTGGGACGTCGCCCGCGCCCCGGACGGCACGCTGGTGCTCGACGAGCGGGGAGGCGGGCTGACCGCAGTGCTGCCCGACGGCACGGTCCGCGAGCTCGAGGCCGACTTCGGTGACCTCTTCGCCGAGGGCGAGACCGGGCTCATGGGGTTGGTGCTGGACCCTGACTTCGCCGACAACCGTCGCCTCTACACCTGCCAGGGCGCCGAGGACGGCGCCGCGGACGGAGGACCGGCCATCGAGGTCGTCAGCTGGACCGTCGATGCGCAGTGGCGGGAGGCCACCCGGGTCGACGACCCGCTGCTCGGCGAGATCCCGGTCAACGAGTCCTCGGGCCGGCACGGCGGGTGCCGGCTGCGTTTCGACCCCACCGGAGCGCTGCTGGTCGGCACCGGCGACAACGCCGTCGGCAGCCACCCGCAGGACCTCGGCACCCTCGCCGGCAAGGTGCTGCGCATCGACGCGGACACCGGGGGACCGGCCGAGGGCAACCCGTTCCTCGAGGCGGACGACCCGCTCACCCGGCTCGTGCTGAGCTACGGGCACCGCAACGTGCAGGGCATCGCCGTCCAACCCGGCACGGGCAGCGTCTACACCGCCGAGCAGGGCACCCGGCGCGACGACGAGGTCAACGTCTCGGTTCCCGGCGGCAACTACGGCTACGACCCCGAGGGGGACGACGGCGGCTACGACGAATCCGTGCCGATGACCGACCTCGAGCTGCCCGGGGCCGTACCCGCGGTGTGGAGCTCCGGGGAGCCCACGATCGCCACATCGGGGATCACCTTCCTCGACGGCCCGGCGTGGGGCGGCTACGAGGGCCTGCTCCTGGCCGGGGTACAGAAGGACACCGGTGTCCTCGCGCTGCGCCTGGGCGAGGCCGGCGAGCTGGTCGAGGCCTTCCGCCTGCCCGAGCTGGAGGACCGCTACGGGCGGATCCGCACCCCCCAGGCCGGTGCGGACGGCGTGCTGTACGTCCTCACCGACAACGGCGGGGGCGAGGACCAGCTGCTGCGGGTGACCCCGGCGTCTTGAGCCGGGTTGGTTCTCGGTGCAGGGGGTCGGGTTACTGGACGGTCCAGCTGTCGGTGCCGGTGAGGAGGGTGTCGAGGTGGGCGGGGTTCTGGGCGCGGGCGTC
>JABAKE010000111.1 GCA_019779905.1 Modestobacter lapidis
CAAGATAAATGGTTTTCCAGTTGTGGGGGCAGCCAGTACTGGAGGTTTGGTTAGCTATGACTTGATGTCTTGGAACGCAGTTTCGCATTCAGCATCCCAGACAAAGTCCACGCCCTTTTTCATTAGGCGGGAGAATGGACGGCATTTCCCTGACAGGTTGGAGATGAACCGTCGAATGTACGCCAATCTTCCCTGGAGCCCTTTCAGTTGTCTTAGGGTCCTTGGAGATGGCATTTCTAGGATAGCCTTGACTTTGATGGGGTCAAGCTCTATTCCTGCTTTCCGAACTACGAATCCGAGGAACTTACCCGATGATACACCGAAGAAGCATTTTAGGGGATTCATGCGCAGTTTGTGCTTGCGTAGCCGGAGGAAGACTTCTCGAAGATCTTTGAGATGGTCTTCTTTTCTTTTGCTTTTGACGGCGAGGTCATCAACGTAACATTCGACCGTCTTGTGCTGCATATCTTGGAATATCTTCATCATAGCCCTCTGATATGTTGCACCGGCATTCTTCAGACCGAATGGCATGACAGTGTAGCAATACACGCCAAACGGAGTCCGAAATGCTGTGTGTTTTTCATCTTCAGGATGCATCTTTATCTGATTGTAGCCAGAGAAGCCATCCATGAATGTCATTCGCTCGAACCCACAGGTGTTGTCGATCATCACCTCTGGTATGGGGAGCGGGAATTCATCTTTAGGGCATGCATTGTTCAGGTCTCTGTAGTCGATGCAGACCCTGATTTGCCCATTTTTCTTTGTCACGGGGACGATGTTGGCCAACCATTCAGGATGCTGTTCCTCGCGGATGAAGCCAACGCTTTTGAGTTTCTGAACTTCTTGTTCAATTTTGTCCATCACGTCAGGACGGAACCTTCTTTGGCCTTGTTTGACAGGCTTGATGTCTTTTTGAAGGTTGAGCTTGTGGACTGCTATTTTTGGGTCTAAGCCAGGCATTTCGGCATATGACCATGCAAAACAATCAACAAACTCACGAAGAAACTCGATATACTCGGGTAACTCATCATCCTTTATATTCTTGCTTATGAATACAGGACGTGGGTTATCTGGTGTTCCCAAGTCTATCTTTTGGACAGGATCTTCTGTCGGAAGATTCGAGGGTAATTCCTCCACAATATTTTCGGAGGCTTCCAGCTCAACGAAACCTTCTGGTGTTTCAACAGCATTT
>JABAKE010000113.1 GCA_019779905.1 Modestobacter lapidis
CCTTTCCAGAGAATGACCTTTTGGTCATCTTTCCCTTGAGATATGATTTGCACTGAGGAAAAGGTTCGAAGTCTAATGAGCTCAAGGGCCCATCTTCTACCAACCTCTGAATCCGTTTTAGGTTAATGTGACCCAAACGTAAGTGCCAAAGATAAGTGTCATTGGTTGAAGATACCTTCCTCTTAAGGGAAGTTGAGCTTTCTTGTTGTACATTTTGTACAGTGGGAGCAATAGGATATATATAAAATAAGTTATCATGCATTCTACCGGAACATATGATATTTCCATCTCTACTGATATCAATACCAGAATGGAAAGAAACTGAATAATTAAATTCAATAAGTCTGGAAACTGAAATTAAATTCTTCCTCATGTCCGGAACATAGAAAACATTATTTAAAAATAAAATCCTATTATTTGAAAAATGTAATGAAACATTTCCCACTGCAACCGCCCAAACTTTAGCTCCAGTTCCAACTCTAAAAGCAAGCTCCCCTTTTTCAATCTTCCGCATTATCTGAAACCCCTGCAACGAATTGCAGATATGATTAGTGGCTCCAGAGTCTACTATCCATGTGTCAGTAGAATCAACCACAAGACAGGTTTCAATGTAGAATGAAAAAGAAGTACCTTTCTTAGCTAGGAGCTTGGGACAATCTTTCTTCCAATGACCTTTGAGGCCACATTTGAAGCATTTCCCTTTAGGCTTTGCATCTGTACCCTTGTCCTTTTTACCACCAGTATTGCCCTTTTTCTGTCCTTTTCCCTTACCTTGCTTCTTCTTAATCTTTTTCCCTTTCGGGTTCAGTTTAGAAGAAGACTGGAAAAGGTGAGCTTGGGCCTTGGGCTTCATGATGGCCTCTGCCGCCTGGAGTTCCTTCATTAACTCCGAAAGGGTCATGTCCATCTTGCTCATATTGAAATTGAGCTTGAACTGATTGAAGGAATCCGGCAGAGATTCTAGAATCATGTCAGTTTGACTCTCTCCATCAATCTCAGCCCCTAGAATCTCAGCTACATTGAAACAATCCATCATCTTGAGCATATGATCTCTGACGGGTGTTCCTTCAGCCATTCTAGTGTTCATGATGGTCCTTATAGCAGCTTGCCTAGCTGGCCTGCTCTTGTCTGTGAACATTTCTGACAAGGACATCATGATTTCGTA
>JABAKE010000115.1 GCA_019779905.1 Modestobacter lapidis
ATTTTATTTAGATTAGTTCTATTTTGTGGTAAGATCCCTCGGCAAAGCCGAAGGATCCAACTCCCCCCCCCCCTTTCGTGGTATCTTTCCCTCCGAGAATGATACCATGGTTATTTTTAATAACCTAGATCCCACCCCTTCGGGGCCGTATCTAGCCCCAGGGGGGCCGGATACTCCGCAGGGCGAAGTATCAACCCCTTACGAGGGGGTGATACTTCGGTTATGGTTAATAACCTTGTATCTTTGTAAAATTAAATTTTATTTTTAATTATTTAATTTTTTATGAAAAAATTTTTTATTTGCCCTTACAAGGAATTGAACCTCGACACATAAAGCTTCAATTTATTGCTCTACCGTTGAGCTATAAAGGCTTATTTATTATTAATTCGTTATTTAAATTTAAATAAAAAAAAAAAGGATAAGAACTTATAGAAGGACTTGAACCTATCATTACTGACATATGAGATCAGTGTTCTTACCTTTGAACTATATAAGTTTAATTAGTTTTAACGTAGATTAATTATATTAATCGTTAATTTAATTTGGGTAAATACTGCGAATCGAACGCAGATAGGATCCGCCACAAGAATCTGCTTTACCATTAAGCTATACCTACCAAACAGTTTAGAATTACAGAGTTTCGATCTCTGGTACAACCATTATGAGTGGTTTGCTTTACCGATTAAGCTATAATTCTTTTTGAATTGGCTTTATAATTCTTTTTTATTACGGACAAAGAGAGATTCGAACTCCCGGTATTGAGTAACAATACATAATAGCTCAAATATTACACCTTAAACCACTCGGACATTTGTCCCTTTGAAACTTTTTTTTATTGAAGATGCAGTGATCGCTTTACCGAACCTTTATCTTTTTATTATTTTTTATTATAATGGACTTACATTATATTATGATTAATGAGACTTGAACTCATAAGATATTCTGCCTAAAAGAACCGCGTTTACCAATTTCGCCATAATCATTTCCATCATTTATTAATTTAGTTAAGCTTAAGAATTAAGCCTGTATTCGTTCTTATAATAAAGTTATAAATTACTTAGTTAATCCATTAATTAACGAATATAAACTCAAATTTAAAACTATAATTCATAAAATTATAAGGATTATACCACCTCGGCATTGCCGAG
>JABAKE010000116.1 GCA_019779905.1 Modestobacter lapidis
ATAACGCATCTTTAAGGTAACCTGCAGTTAAAACACTAAGAACATAAGCTTGAATCATAGCGATAGCATATTCTAAGAATACAATAGCTAAGATACCTGCTAATGGTAAGAATCCTAATACAAATGTAACTACTGATATAGACATTAATGTTAATGTTAATCCACTTAAAATACTTAATAATAAATGTCCTGATAAACGATCACAAATTTATTCTTTAATCAATTTAAAGTAATATTTACCTTTAAAAGGTTTTAATTGTTTACCCTTTAAATAAATTGATATACTAGATTGACGTAAATTCAATAATCTAGCAGCATAACTTATTGAAGGGTAAACACTTATTTCTTTAGTATCTGCCCGCAGGGCGGATACCGCCCCGGAGTGGCAGTATCTAGATTTAAAACTTCTAATTTTTGAGAATTTTTTTGATTAGTAATATATTTAAGATTATTTAGATTATTATCATTATTATCCAGAGCTTCTGGTTTTATGAGTTTAAAAATATATCTATTTAGTATAGGTTTATTATTGTTTAAATATACATAATTTAATATATGTCTATGATCTATATTTAAATCACGAGCTGCTGCTTTAATAGCATTATATTTAATTATGGTATTATTTTTTAAATCAGTAACTTCTACAGATATACTTGAAGGTTGAGATAATGATAATTTTTTTAAATTTTCAATATTATTAAATCTTTTTATAGCTGACATACGCATCTTCTCAATAGAAGATTCAATATGTTTTCAACCAGATCCGAAATTTTTAATTTTGGATCCGCCCCGAAGGGGCAGATCCTCTTGAGGGACTACCTGGTGTTTTTAATATATTATATTCTGGAGAATATATGTTAAAGTAATGTTTTTCTTTATATATTAATTCATTAATATCACAAATTTCGTCCCCCGGCGGTACGCGCGAGGGCCTCCTTGGCCGAGCAAGTCGGCCGTCGGGGGTAATATACAAAAACTAAAATTATTATAATCATATTTTAATAATGCTTTATTTATAGCCATACTATCCTCTTTTAATAATCTATTTTTATTATAATATTCGTCCCCGCGCGGTACGCGCGAGGCCTTACGGCCGAGCAAGTCGGCCGCGCGGGGTATATTCTACGAGTTAAATTTACAGA
>JABAKE010000117.1 GCA_019779905.1 Modestobacter lapidis
CTGCAGGTGCGATTATTCATAGTGTAATTAATGAATCACAAGATTTAAGAACTTATGGAGGTTTCTTACCTTTCTTACCTTTAACATATACTTGTATTCTTATTGCTTCTTTATCTTTAATGGCAATTCCTAGTTTAACTGGTTTTTATTCTAAAGATATTATCTTAGAAACTCTTGTTGGGTCTTACCAAATCTCTGGATTCTTAGTTTATTGATTATCTCTATTATCTGCTACTTTAACTTCTGTTTATAGTATAAAAATTTTATATTTAACTTTCTTTAATACTCCGAATAGTCCTAAAATTAATTATTTCTATATACAAGAAATTGATTGATTTATGATTATACCTATGGTTTGTTTAGCTTTTGGATCTATTTTTGTTGGTTATATTACTAGAGATATTTATTTAGGTATGGGTTCTACATTTAGTGGATTATTTATTCATCCTAATAATTTACATATTATTGAAACTGAGTTTAGTTTAAATCCTATTTTTAAAGTTTTACCTTTAATTACTGGAATGATAGGTAGTTCTATTTTACTTATTATGTATGAATTTAAATATAAATTTTTATTCATTTTCGATAATAATTTACTT
Source organism: Modestobacter lapidis (assembly GCA_019779905.1). GTDB lineage: Bacteria > Actinomycetota > Actinomycetes > Mycobacteriales > Geodermatophilaceae > Modestobacter > Modestobacter lapidis. The sequence goes on from JABAKE010000117.1 coordinate 600, forward strand.
AGACATATTTATATATACTTGAACCAAAAAGTGTTTAGTGATCAATTAATTAATAATGTGATTATTAGAAGTGGTTTAATTGTTGGGGGATTACTTAACCATCATATAGATAAAGGATTACTGAAAATTTTAGGTCCTAATGGTTCTTGAAGAATGGCTCATTTAGTTACTTCTATTATTGGTTACTTAAATAATGGATCATTATTTAATTATGCTTTATTCCTAGTAGCTGGTATTACTTTAGTTGCTATCTCTTTACATTTTTACATTAATTTATTTATTATTAGTTTTATTTTTATTTTATTTATATTTTATTCTATTATTCTGTAATTCGGTATTAACCACCTTTAAAAGGCAATACTAAACGAATTACAAAGAATTTGGATCTTTTTATTAATTTTTTTATAAAAAAAAATATTCGCCCCTGGTGGAAATAATATTAAGATCCACAGATATATTAAATAAATATTTCATATAATATATAAATTTACGAAGTATATACCTCGTACACATATACATTTCC
>JABAKE010000118.1 GCA_019779905.1 Modestobacter lapidis
TTCTTGAGCATTAAATAAGACCAACCATGGGCTTTTTTTTGAGTTTTGAAGATTTTTGGGGGCCCGCAAACACTAGGCTTTGTTCTGCCGCGAGGAAAATGCCGGGCTTTGATGTGTGGTCATCCGATGTCCGATTGACCTGAAATTTGACGGGGAGCCTATTAGAGGCATTTTAAGATGATCCATAGGCTCCATTTTGGGAATCATGGTCCCGGAGAGCTTCGCCGCCGGTAGGCCCGATTTGGCTTCCGAGAGTCAAAGTCTGGTCAAATGTTGTCGAAATGACCTGAAACTTGACGTGTAGCCTTTTGTAGGCATGCTGAAGCCATCCATGTGCTTGGTTTGATGAGTAATGGCCTCGGTGGTTCTCGCCGCCGGAAGGCTTGATCCAGCTGTCGGAGCGTCGAAGTTAGGCCAAATGATCTTGAAATGGCCCGAAACTTCCTGCATACTCTTCTTTTGGCTGTCTTGAGGGATCTTGCAGTTTTTGCTTGATTCTGACAAGATTGGATTTTTGGAAGTAGCGGTGCCTATTTATGGCAGGTTGCGACTTCATGTTGCTTTTTGATGTGAGGAGGCAAAGTAACATTTTTTGGTGTCAACAAATGCCCCCTCGAGGTACAGCGACGAGTTGCTTAACTTTTGCAGTCGATGTGCCTCGAAGAGATTTTTTGAAGGAGAGCTTGTGACTTGACCAAGAGTCTTTGAGCAGTCTTTCTTTTGGTATTGTAGCCTTTTGAGCTTCCAGGGGAATTTTATGGTAGTGAGAGGAATCACGTACCATCTCGAGGCAAAGTTTTGAAGATTGACATCAGGGATGTGGATTTGGGTTTTTGTTTTTGACCTTGTGACCTAACAAGCTGTATGTGGCAGGTTAGGGGGTCGGGTTTGGTTTTGACCGTGTGACCCAGCAAGCTGTATGTGGAATGCTGGGGGGTCGATTTTGGTTTTGATCTTGTAACCTAACAAGCTGTATGTGGAATGTCAGGGGATCAGTTTTTGGTTTTGGTTTTGGTCTTGTGACCTAACAAGCTGTATGTGGAATGTTAGGGGACCGGTTTAATTTTTGGTGAAATGTCAATTTCGAGGTTTTGGCTCAATTTGGTATATGAGGTGAGAT
>JABAKE010000119.1 GCA_019779905.1 Modestobacter lapidis
AGGGAATAAGAGATAGGGAATATAGAGGCTTTTCTTTCGTATTTCAATTTAGAATGCATCATTGAAAATTCAAATAGATATGGTACGTAAGGTTTTTTTAAGTAATTAACTTCAATATGAGGGGGATGGGCATACGATGAAAGGCCCGTCCTACTTTTTTTTTGAATTCAAACTCTTGTGATCTATGTTCCCATCTTACCTGGATCACAAATGGATTGAGTTACATCCGCGTGTCATTTGAACTCAATTCAGTTTGTGAAAAAGATATGATTCAGAGAAGAATCATTAAAAATTAGAAACAAGAATCCCATTCTAGCCACTAGTACACTCTTAAATAGAAGTTGTAGCAACCTTTATTCTGATATTAAATAAAGGGTATACTTTGGGACGGAAGGATTCGAACCTCCGAATAGCGGGATCAAAACCCGTTGCCTTACCACTTGGCCACGCCCCATTTAGATTTCTATTCTGCACTAATAAAGACTATTATTGGTATTGGTTGTTCGTCAATTCCAGTCCAAATATCTATGGAATAGATTAGATTGTTGATAGGATTTTGACACGTGTAGATATAGAATTAAACTGAATTTATTGATCATTACATATAATTTAATTAAGATATAAGATATTGTATTGTATGAAAGTATGATTTCTTCTATTCTCTTTTGAGAATTGAAGGATTTTGGTTGGGTGAGTTCAAAGAAAAAGAAGGATTTTTTGGTCTACTTTACTTTCTTCATTTTTCCCTTATATCAATAACTCAATCAAAATGCAATTATCTCCAAAAACAAAATCTTTGTTATGCTTAATATCTTTAGTTTGATCGGTATCTGTCTTAATTCTGCCCTTTATTCGAGTAGTTTTTTCTTCGCCAAATTACCCGAGGCCTACGCTTTTTTAAATCCAATTGTAGATGTTATGCCAGTCATACCTGTGCTCTTTTTTCTCTTAGCCTTTGTTTGGCAAGCTGCTGTAAGTTTTCGATGAGATCTTTAATACTGTCCTAGAAAAATTCATGATTTATTCGAGAAAAAAAAATTCTAACAATTGATAAGATCGGATAAGTCTTACAGTATGAACCCTCGATTCAAACATTGAAATTCTTGGATAGCCGCG
>JABAKE010000012.1 GCA_019779905.1 Modestobacter lapidis
AGACACCAACGGTCAGCCGTTCCCAGAGTCAGACCACCGGTGCGGGGCTCGCCTTCAATCATCACTGCCGTTCCCGGCCGCCGCTGCCGGCTCCTGCGGTCGCGCTGCTGCTCTTGCGGTCGCGCACAACAGCGCAAGACCGTCAGGACGACGGCAGGGGCGGGTCAGCGGCGCTTCCCCTACCTCTGTCCCTGCCACTTCATGATGCCGAGCCCGAGCGCGGCCAGGCCGATGGCGGCCAGGCAGGTCCAGGTCCAGACCCGGTCGACCCGGTCGCCGAGCAGCAGGAGCACCACCAGGGCCACCGCCCACAGGGCCGCGCCGACCCGCACCACCCGCGCGGTGTCGACACGCAGCGGCGGGGGCGAGGGGCGGGTGGGCACGGGCACGCGTCGAGACTAGGACGGCGGAACGGGCCCCGGCGTCCGGGCGTGCCGCCGCCCGTCGGGGATGTGGCACGCTGTCGCCGCTCGATGCCGTCTGCGACGCGGGGGCCCGGAGTGCCCTGCGCACCGCGGCGCGCCCGCCTGCTGTCCCCGGGAGTCCACCCCATGCCCGACAAGTCCCGCCCCAGCGCCCGCAAGCCCTCCGGTGGCCGGGGCGGTTCCTCCGCGGCCGGCCGGGAGGGGGCGGCCGCCGGCACCGCGACGGCCGGCACCCCGGACGAGGTGCAGGGCTCCCCGCGGCGCAGCCCCGGGCCCACGATCAGGCCGAAGAACGGCATGGACCGCTACTTCGAGATCACCGCGCGCCGCTCGACCGTCGGCCGGGAGGTGCGCGGTGGGCTGACCACCTTCTTCACGATGGCCTACATCGTGGTGCTGAACCCGATCATCCTGTCCGGCGCGGACATCAACGGGAACACGCTGTCCTTCGGGTCGGTCGCCGCGGTCACCGCGCTGGTGGCCGGCCTGCTGACCATCGCCATGGGCGTGATCGGCCGCTATCCCTTCGCGCTGGCCACCGGGCTGGGCATCAACGCGATCGTCGCCGTCTTCGCCGCCACCCAGCTCTCCTGGCCGGAGATCATGGGCCTGGTCGTGCTCGAGGGCCTGCTGATCACGGTGCTGGTGCTCACCGGCTTCCGGCGGGCGGTCTTCGAGGCCATCCCGCCCCAGCTGAAGACGTCGATCGCGGTGGGCATCGGCTTCTTCCTCACCATCATCGGGCTCGCCGACGCCGGCGTGATCCGGCCGGGCACCCCGCTGATCAGCTTCGGGGTCAACGGCCAGCTGGCCGGCTGGCCGCTGCTCACCTTCGTCGTCGGCCTGCTCGTGACCAGCGTGCTCGTCGTCCGCAAGGTCCGCGGCGGGCTGCTCATCGGCATCGTCGTCACCACGGTGTTCGCGATCGTCGTCGAGGCGATCGCCCAGGTCGGCCCGCGGATCGGTGCCGACGGCGCCGAGGCCAACCCGCGGGGGTGGGCACTGCAGGTGCCCTCGTGGCCGGACTCCTGGGTCGGCGTCCCCGACCTGTCGATCATCGGGAACTTCTCGCTCTTCGGCGGTTTCGAGCGGATCGGCGTCCTCGCGGCGATCCTCATCGTCTTCTCCATCATGATCGCCGACTTCTTCGACACGGTCGGCACCGTCACCGCCGTGGGCGCCGAGGCCGGCCTGCTCGACGAGAAGCGCAACCTGCCGCGCTCCCAGCCGGTGCTGCTGGTGGACTCGCTGGCGGCCGCGGCCGGTGGCGCGGCCAGCGTCTCGTCGAACACCACCTACATCGAGAGCGCCTCCGGTGTCGCCGACGGTGCCCGCACGGGTCTGGCCAGCGTCGTCACCGGTGCGCTGTTCCTGGCCGCGGCCTTCTTCACGCCGCTGGTGGCGGTCGTGCCCTCCGAGGCCGCCGCCCCGGTGCTGGTCATCGTGGGCGCGCTGCTGATCAGTCAGATCCGCGACCTCGAGTGGGGCGACCTGTCGCTGGTCATCCCGGCCTTCCTGACCATCGCGTTGATGCCGTTCACCTACTCGATCACCAACGGCATCGGCGCCGGCGTGATCGCGTTCGTGCTGCTGCGGGTCGCGGTCGGGCGGAGCAGGGACGTGCACCCCCTGATGTGGGTGGTGGCCGCCGTCTTCGTCGTCTACTTCGCCCTCGAACCGCTGCAGCAGCTCTTCTGAGTAAGGACCCCCCTTCCCCCCACCCCTCGCAGGCTCGGGGCGGGACCCTGAAGGGGGGCCTGACCTTCCCCGCACCCCTCGCAGGCTCGGGGCGGGACCCTGAAGGGGGGCCGAGTCATTAGGCAGGCTTCGGTTCTCGGATAGGGTTACCACCGTGCCTCGGACGACGCTGGACACCGCAGCGCTCGCCCACGACCTGCGACTGGCGGTCATGCGGTTCTCCCGACGGCTGCGCAACCAGCGCGTGGACACCTCGGTCACGCTCACGCACCTGGCCGCGCTGTCCACGCTGCAGCGGCAGGGCCCGATGAGCCCCGGCGAGCTGGCCGCCCACGAGCGGGTGCAGCCGCCGTCGATGACCCGGGTCGTGGTGGCGCTGGAGGCCAAGGGGCTGGTCACCCGGACGCCGCACCCCACCGACGGCCGCCAGGTGGTCATCGATCTCACCCCGGCCGCCGAGGCGATGCTCGGTGACGAGATCCGTGCCCGGGAGGCGTGGCTGTCCGGGCGGCTCCAGCAGCTCAGCGCCGAGGAGCGGGCCGTGCTGCGCGAGGCGGCGACGATCATGGACAAGCTCGCCAGTGGGTGACGCAGACGCCTGACGCAGACGCAACCAGGCGGACGTCGATGTTCGCCGCTCTCGGCGTGCGCAACTTCCGGCTGTACGCATCGGCCAACCTGGTCAGCCTGACCGGTACGTGGATGCAGCGCATCGGCCAGGACTGGCTGGTGCTGCAGCTCTCCGGGGGCAGCGGCATCGCGCTGGGCGTCACGACCGCCCTGCAGTTCGCCCCGACCCTGCTGTTCAGCTTCTACGGCGGGGTGCTCGCCGACCGCTACGACAAGCGCCGGGTCCTCGTCGGCACCCAGGCGCTGATGGGCGCGCTCGCCCTGGGCCTCGGGCTGCTGGTGGCCACCGACGCCGTCATCCTCTGGCACGTCTACCTGCTCGCCGCAGCCCTGGGCGTGGCGTCGTCGCTGGACCTGCCGGTGCGCCAGTCGTTCGTGTCGGAGATGGTCGGCCCCGAACGGCTGGCCAACGCGGTGAGCCTGAACTCCACCGTCTTCAACGGCGCCCGGCTGGTCGGCCCGGCGGTCGCCGGCGCGCTCATCGGGTTGGCCGGGGGCGACACCGCGCCGGCGTTCCTGATCAACGCCGCGAGCTTCGTCGTCACCATCGGCGCGCTGCTGGCCATGCGGGTCGGCGAGCTGCGCCGCAGCCCCCCGGTGGCCCGGGCGCGCGGGCAGCTGCGGGAGGCCCTGGGGTACGCCCGGGGCCGCCCCGACCTGCTGCTGGCCATGTCGCTGGCCTTCGTGGCCGGCACCTTCGGGTTCAACACCCAGATCACCATCGCCTTGATGGCCCGCGAGGAGTTCGGGCTCGGCGCGACCGCCTTCGGGTTCCTGTCGACCTGCTACGCCGTCGGCTCGCTGTCCGGGGCGCTGCTGTCGGCCCGCCGCAGCGCCCGGCCGCTGCAGCGGTTCCTCGTCGTCGCCGCGGCCGCCTTCGGCGTGCTGCTGGTGATCGCGGGCCTGATGCCGAACGAGACGTCCTTCGCCGTCCTGCTGGTGCCCACCGGGGCCGCCGCGCTGATGTTCAGCGTGGCCTGCAACAGCTTCGTCCAGCTCGGCGTCGAGCCGCACATGCGCGGCCGGATCCTGGCGCTCTACTTCATGTGCTTCATGGGCGGGACACCGGCGGGTGCCCCGCTGATCGGCTGGGTGTCCGAGCACCTGGGTGCCCGCTGGGGGTTCATCGCCGGCGGCCTGGTCTGCGTGCTCGCCTCCGTCGTCGCCGGCGCGTTGCTGGCCCGCGGCCGGCGGGTGCGGCTCGAGGTGCACCTGACTCCGCCCCGTGCGCACCTGCGCGTCGCCGCGCCGCGCCCGCCGGCGGCGGTCGCCGGGCTCGTGGCGGCGGCCGACGGCGAGGCGCCGGGTGCGCAGTCGGCGGGAGCGCCCCCGCCCGGCGCCACCCCGCGCTGACCGCCGCAGGCGCCGGGGCCACCAGCCAGGACCAAGGACCGTTGCCCCGGCCGGGGCGGCCGACGTAGCGTTCCTCCGTGCCCGCGGACGGGAGCCCAGCCGACGTCGTCGGGCCCCTGCTCGACCTCGGCGCGGTGACCGCGATGCTGGTCGGCGGGTTCCTACTGCTCGGGCTCGTCTACCGCGCGTTCACCGGCCAGCTCCAGGCCGACCGGCGGGCGGCCCGCCGGGCGCGCGGCCGGGCCGCGGCCGGCGTCGAGCCGCCGCCCCCACCCGGCCCGCACCGGCCCGTCGAACTGGTCGCCGCGGACCTCCGCCGGCTCGCGCACCAACTCGCGGTCGTGCCCAGCGGCACCCCCGTCGCCCGCCGGCGCGGGCTGCTGGCCGCCTACGACGACGTGCTCGTCGAGGCAGCCGCCATCCTCCAGGTGCCGAACGGCCTGACCACGGTGCCCGCCGCGTCCCGTGAGGTGGAGCGGCTCCAGCTGGTCGCCGCGCTGGAGGCCGCCGGCCTCGTGGTGTCCGGCTGAGCTCCGGCACCCGGCCGGCACGGCCGGCCACCGAGGCGGGGTCGGGGCGGCTCTTCCTGGCCGTCGACCCGCCGCCCGCCGCGGTCGCCGACCTCACCCGCGCCCTGGTACCGCTCCGGGACGCCCCGGGCGCGCCGCGCTGGACGCCGCCGGAGCGCTGGCACGTGACCCTGCAGTTCCTCGGCGAGGTCCCGGCGGCGGCGGTGGGACCGTTGCGGGAAGCGGCCGCGCCGGCCGTGGCCGCGGCCCCGCCGATGTCGCTGCAGGTGTCCGGGGCGGGCACGTTCGGCGCGCGACGCCGTCCCGCTGTGTGCTGGGCGGGGCTGGCCGGCGACGTCGTCCCGCTGACCTCGCTCGCCGACCGGCTCGGCGCCGCCGCCCGGACGGTCCGGCTTCCGGTCGAGGATCGGCCGTTCCGGGCGCACCTGACGCTGGGCCGCTGGCCGACCGGGCGCCCGGCCGACGCCACCCTGGCCGACCGGCTGGCCGGCTACCGCGGACCGGTCTGGCCGGTGGCCGAGGTGGTGCTGTGGCGCAGCCACCTGGGCCCGGTGCCGCGGTACGAGCGGCTGGCGGCCTGGCCGGTCGGCTGAGCGAGGTGCGGCCCGCGGTGGGCGGCCTGGCACCCTGTCCTGCGTGCCGCAGACCCACCGCGCCGACCAGCAGTCCGCCTTCGACGTCGCCACCGCCGTCGACCGGGGGGAGGGCGGTGTGCTGACCGCCGTCCTGGACCCCGGCTGGGGCGTCGGCGGTGGCGTGCTCAACGGCGGCTACCTGCTCGCGGTCGCCGCCCGGGCGGCGGTGCTGGACTCGCCGCACCCGCACCCGGTGGCGCTGTCGGCCAACTACCTCCGCGCGCCGGTGGCGGGCCCCGCGCAGCTGACCGTCACCCCCGGCCCGGCCGGCCGGACGCTCGCCTCCGCGGCGATCGTGCTCGCCGACGGCGGCGGTCCGGCGGTGACCGTCCAGGCGACCACGGCCACGCTGGGCGCCGAGCCGGCCGACGTCGCCGTCCCGGTGCCCGCGGCCACGCCCGTGGAGCAGTGCCCCTCGATCGCGGAGCACGCCCACCTGGCCCCGGCCGGGGTGTCGGTGCCCGGGCTGAGCGAGCGGGTCGAGACCCGGATCGACCCGCTCACCGCCGGCTGGGCGCTGGGCCGGCCCGGCGGGGAGCCGGTGATCCGGGCCTGGATGCGCTTCGCCGACGGGCGGCAGCCCGACCCGCTCGCCCTGGTCACCTTCGCCGATGCGCTGCCGCCGACCAGCTGGGCGCTGGGCCGGTTCGGCTGGGCGCCGACCGTGCAGCTGCAGGTGCTGGTGCGCGCCGTCCCGGCGCCGGGCTGGTGCCTGGTCGAGGCGCGGGCCGGGGAGATCGCCGGCGGCTGGCTCGACGAGGACTACCGGATCTGGGACTCCACCGGCCGGCTGGTCGCACAGAGCCGCCAACTGGCCCGCGCCCCCCGCTGACGGGGTGGAACGGCCGTCGTGCAGGGGCCCGGGCCGAGCGGAGCGAGGTCCGGGGGGCACGACGGTCCTTTCACTCGCGGAGCACCGTCGCCGGGTCCGCCCGGTCGGCGGCCCGCTGCGCGTACAGCGCCGCCAGCGCCGGGACGAGCACGGTGACGGCGGCGGTCGTCCCGATCGCCGCCCACGGGACGTCGAGCAGCGGGGTGGGCGGGCGGAGCAGGTCGACGTCCAGCCGCCGGTACACCAGCGCCACCGCGGCCGCGGCGATCGCCGCCCCCAGCGCCAGACCGGTGACGGCGACGCCGCCCAGCTCGACCAGCAGTGACCGCAGGTGCGTGCCGCGGCCGAGCCCCAGGCGCCGGGCCATCACGTAGCCCGTGACCCGGGTGCGCGAGCGGGCCTCCAGGTGCAGCAGCAGCCCGCCGACGGCGATGACGCCGACGAAGACGGCCAGCGCGGACAGGTACCCGAAGGTCCACGTGAGGCCCAGGAAGTTGGCGGTCTGCTGGACGTCGGCCGGCTCCAGGTCCCGGCTCCGCACTCCACCGGCGTCGACCAGGGCGTCCACGGCCGGGCCGAGCTCCCCGTCGGTCCACACCTCGGCGACCCGCCCGGCGCCGGCGCTGCGCTCGACCTCCGGCAGCCGGCCCGCGGCGACCAGGACCACCGGGTCGGCGGTGCGGCGGCCCGGCAGCACCCGGGCCCCGGCGACCACCTCGGCGGCGACCGGTGCCCGGCCCAGCCGCAGGCCGGGGTCGCCCGGGGGGAGCCCGGCGGCGACGACCGGCACCCGGCCGTCGATCTCCGGGCCGGTCAGCGCCGCCAGCAGCTCGGGCAGCGGCACGTCGGCGAAGGACTCGTCCCAGAAAGCGGTCGAGGCGAAGTCCGCGGGGTCGACGGCGAGCACCTGGACGTCGCGCCGGCCCCGACCGTCGCCCTCGCCGGCGGCCGCGGCCACGCTCCCGTCGTAGCGGACGACGAGGGTGCCCACGTCGTCGATCGCCGGGGTGGGGGCGAACCGGGAGACGGAGACGACCGCCCGGGTGGCGCCGATCTGCACCCCGACCTTGGCATCCAGGGTGGTCTGCGAAGTGGCGGTCAGCGTCGCGGTGTAACCGAGGACGGCGACCGGCAGGGTCACCGCGGCCAGCAGTGTGGCCGTGGCCAGCCGGGCGGCGGCCAGCCGGTTCACCGCCAGGAACACCGCCGGACCGCGGTGCCCGGCCCAGCGGCGCAGCCGGGGGAGCAGAGCGGTGAGCAGCCGGGCCAGCAGCACCGCGGCACCGGCGACGGCCAGCAGTGGGAAGGCGACCAGCAGTCCGTTGACCTGCGCCACCCCGCCGTCGCTGACCACGGCGTCCCGGGTCTGCAGCAGCCCCCAGCACCAGCCGGCCGCCACCAGCAGGGCCACCTCCCACGGCACCCGGGACGGCCACCGGGGGGCCGCGCCCGGTGGGCGCTCCGCCGTTCCCTGGGCGCGCAGCCCCGCGACTCCCGCGGCGCCGGCCAGCCCGACCACGAAGGCCGCGATCCCGGCCGCCACGGCCGCTCGGGTGGCGCCGGGGTCGAGGTCGTCGGCCGGGCCCAGCCCGGCGATCAGCAGCCGGGACGCCGCCCAGCCCAGTGCCGCCCCGGCCAGCGCCGGGACGCCGAGCTCGAGGGCGGCCTTGCCCGCCAGCGGCACCGGCCCGACCCCGCGGGCGGCCAGCAGCCGTACCTCGGCGGCCCGCCGGTCGACCCAGGCGCTGCCCGCCGCCGCCACCAGCGCCAGGGCGAGCAGCGCGCCCGCGACGGCGACCGGCACGACCGGTCCCCGCAGCCCGGCGGCGATGAGCTCCGCCCGCCCGATCGCGTCGTCGAGCCGGCCGTTCCAGCCGCCCCCCAGGAACTCGACCCCACCGGCGGGTGCGGGCGACCCGCGGGCGGCCCGCTCCTGGGCGGCGGCCAGGGCGCGGGCACGGGTGACCGACAGGGTGGTGGCGTCGGCCGGCACCTGCTCGGTGACCATGGCGAAGCCGGCCGCGGCCGCGAGCTGGGCGAAGGTCTCCTGGTCGGTGGCCAGCACCAGGGCGGGCGGGGGGACGTTGGCCGAGACCAGGTTCAGGTAGAGGTCGCCGTGGTCGCACCAGTAGGTGCCCGGATCGGTCTCGAACAGGTCGGTGTAGACGCCGCTGACCGCGACCCGCCGCCCGGACACGGTGATCTCGTCGCCCACCCGGGCACCCACCGCGTCCGCGTAGCCGGCGGGCAGCCACACCCCCGGCGCGTCGAGCGAGTCGACCACCTGGACGTGCCCGGTGGCGCCGGGCCGCCAGAAGAGGGTGGCCGGCTGGGTGACCGGGGCGCCGGCCGGATCGCGGACCAGCATCCCGGCCTGGGGGTTGCCACCGGCGCCCACGGCCCGCTGGACCTGCAGGACCCGCTCGCTGCGCCGCCCCTGCTCGGCCCAGCCGGCGCGCAGCCCGTCCAGGCCGGCGATCACCTCGGCCGGAGGCGTGCCGGGCGGCACGGCGAAGAAGCCCTGGGTCCGACCCCAGCCGGCCTCCGCGCACTGCCCGGCGAGCTGCTGCTGGAGCGCGGCCGACCGGGCCGAGGACAGGAACAGCGGCGCCGACGCCACCGCGCAGGCGAGCACGGCGCTGGTCACCAGCACGGCGACGACGGCGGCCGGCCGGCGCAGGCCCAGCCACGGGGCCCGGGTCCACGGCGGGAGCCGCCACAGCCCGCGGGTCACTGCCCGACCCCGGACTCGCGGGTCATGCGGATGTACCCGCGGTGAGCCGGCCGTCCCGCATCGACAGCACCCGGTCGGCGCGGGCCCACGCCTGCTCGTCGTGGGTGGCGATGAGCACCGCCGATCCGGCGCGGGCCGCGTCGGCGACGGCGTCCAGCAGGCGGTCGGCGTGCCCGCGGTCCTGGTGGGCGGTGGGCTCGTCGGCCAGCAGCACCACCGGCGCGAGCAGCAGTGCCCGGGCGACGGCGGCCCGCTGCTGCTCGCCCAGCGACGCCTGGGCCGGCAGCCGGTCGGCCAGGTGGGTGAGCCCGAACCCGGCCAGCAGGTCCTGCGCCCGGGGTTGCCCGGCGGCCGGCGAACCGCGCAGCCGGGACGGGAGCAGCACGTTGTCGGCCAGGCTCAGGTCGGCGACCAGCCCGAGGGCCTGCGGCACCAGGGCCAGCTCCGGCCAGCCCAGGGTGTCCGGGCGCCGGCCGGCGAGCGCGCCGCGGTAGGCCAGCCGGCCCTCGTCCGCGGTCTCCCAGCCGCACAGCACGGCCAGCAGCGTGCTCTTGCCCGACCCCGACGGGCCGACCAGCGCCACGAGCTCGCCGGCCGCCACCTCCAGGTCCACCCCGGCCAGCGCGGACACCTGCTCCGCGCCCCGCCGGTACCGCTTGACCAGGCCGGTCGCGGTGAAGCCGCCGGACGGCGTCGCCGTCACGAGGGCACGACCCGGCCGTGGTCGAGCCGGATGAACCCGTCGGCGATGGCCATCACCCGCGGGTCGTGCGAGGAGAGGACGAACCCGACACCGCTGCCGGCGAGGTCCGCCACCGCCGCCAGCACCCGCTCGGCGGCCGCGGTGTCCAGCTCGGCGGTGGGCTCGTCGGCGACGACGAGGGCGGGGGAGCCGACCACCCCGCAGGCGACCGCGAGCCGCTGCTGCTCCCCACCGGACAGCTGGGCCGGCCGGTGGTCGGCGCGGTCGCCCAGCCCCAGCCGCTCCAGGAGGGCCCGCGCCTGGCCGGGGGAGACCGCGGCGCCGCGCAGCTGCGCGGCCAGCCGGACCTGGCCGACGGCATCCAGGTAGGGCAGCAGGTTCTCGCCGGGGCGCTGGAAGAGGTAGGCCACCTGCTGCCGGCGCAGCCGCCGGCGGGCCCGGGCCCGGAGCCGGTCCACCCGCTCCCCGGCGATGGACACCTCGCCGGTGTCGGGCCGGTCGATGCAGGCCAGCAGCCGCAGCAGGGAGGACTTCCCCGAGCCCGACGGGCCCACGACCACGGTGACCCGGGCGCGGGGGACGGTGAGGGTCACGTCGACCAGCGCGGGGACCGCCTCGGCGGCGGTCCGGTAGGTCTTGCCCACGCCCCGGCAGGCCGCCGCCGGGCCCGCCGCCGGCGCGCCGGCGGACGCCGTGTCGCCCAGCGGGTCGCCGGCGGACCGGAACCCCTCGCTCGCGCTCATCGAGGCGGGAGCCTAGGAGGTGGCCGCCCCCGTGGCGGGGAGGTCCACCGGGCCGGTCAGGTAGCGCTGCACGGTGGGGCCGACCGCGGCCACCACCTCGTCGGCGGACGCCGAGGCCAGCGGTTCCACCCGCAGCACGTAGCGCGCGATCACCACGCCGATGAGCTGGGAGGCGGCCAGCCCGCCGCGGGCGTCCCGCTCCTCCTGCGGCAGGTCGAGCGTGCCGACCACCCGGCGCAGCACCCGCGCGGTCAGGAACTCGCGCAGCAACCGGGCCGTCCACTCGTTGCTGACCGCCGAGCGGACCAGCGCCAGCCCGGCTGCCTGGCCCGGCCCGTCCCAGACCCGCAGCAGCATCCGGACGACGTTGGCGCCGAGGTCCGCCGTCCCGCCGGCGAGCACGTCGGGCAGCAGCTCATCCGGGTCCGCCGGGGCGTGGACGGCGGCCAGGAACAACTTCTCCTTGCTGCCGAAGTAGTGGTGCACCAGCGCGGGGTCGACCCCGGCGGCCGAGGCGATGACCCGGATGGAGGCGCTGTCGAAGCCGCGGTCGGCGAAGACGGCGCGGGCCGCGGCGAGGACGCCGTCGCGGGTGTCGGGGTTGCCGGGACGGCGTCCGGACGGCCGGGCCCGGCGGGGCCGGGGGGCGGGCTCGCTCAGCTGGTCCTCCTCCGCAGGGTGGCCGCGGCGGCGCCGAGGGCCAGCAGCGCCGCGCCGGCCACGACGGCGACGTCGACCCACATGGTGCCCGACGCCCCGGCCGACGCACCGACCTCCTGCAGGGCCTCGACGGCATAGGTCAGCGGCAGCACGTCGCTGACCGCCTGCAGCCAGCCGGCCATCTGCTCGCGCGGCACCAGCAACCCGCACAGGAAGAACTGCGGCAGCACGATCACCGGCATGAACTGCACCGCCTGGAACTCGCTGCGGGCGAAGGCGCTGGCCAGCAGCCCCAACGCGACCCCGAGCACGGCATCGACGACGGCGATCAGGACGACCAGGTACACCGGCCCCGCCACGTCCAGGTCGTAGCCGATCGTGGCGACGGAGACCGTGACGACGGCCTGCGCCGCGGCGGCCAGCCCGAAGGCGAGGCCGTAGCCGAGCAGCAGGGCCGGCCGGGACAGCGGGGTGGTGAGCAGCCGCTCGAGCGTGCCCGAGGCGCGCTCCCGCAGCATCGCGATGCTGGTGACCAGGAACATCACCACGAACGGGAAGATGCCGAGCATGGTGAGCCCGACCCGGTCGAAGGTGCTCGGCTGCCCCGGGACGGTCGGCAGGTCGGCCCACAGCAGGTAGAGCAGCCCGAGCAGCGCGCTGGGCAGCACCAGCATCATCGCCACGGTGCGGTGGTCGTGCCGCAGCTGGCGGAGCACCCGCGCCGCGGTGGCCGCGGTCAGGCGTAGACCCCCCGGGGGGTGTGGTGCGGCGGGAGCGGTGCGCCGGGGGAGCGTCGCGGCGGTCATGCCGCCGTCTCCTCTGCGGTCCGGACCAGCGTGAGAAAGGCTGCCTCGAGGTCCTCGGTGCCCGTGCGGGCCCGGAGTTCCTGCGGGGTGGAGTCGCTGAGCAACCGGCCCTCGCGGATCAGCAGCAACCGGTCGCACCGGCCGGCCTCGTCCATGACGTGGCTGGACACGATCAGCGTCGTCCCGGCCGCGGCGAGGGCGTGGAAGCGGGCCCAGAGCTCGACCCGCAGCACCGGGTCGAGCCCGACCGTGGGCTCGTCGAGCACCAGCAGCTCGGGGACGCCGACCAGGGCGCAGGCCAGGGACACCCGGCCCTGCTGGCCGCCGGAGAGGTCGGTGACCAGCTGCCCGGCCGCGTCGGTGAGGCCCACGTCGGCCAGGGCTGCGTCGGCCGCCGCGGCGCCGACGCCGTACAGGGCGGCGAAGTACCGGGCGTTCTCCCGGACGGTGAGGTCGGCGTAGACGCTCGGCGCCTGGGTGACGTAGCCGACCCGGGCGCGCAGCCCCGGTGAGCCGGCGGTCTCCCCGAGCACGCTGACCGAGCCGGACCGGACCACCTGGACACCGACCAGCGCGCGCATCAGCGTGGTCTTCCCGCTGCCGCTGGGGCCCAGCAGGCCGGTGACCTGCCCGCGGGGGAGCGTGGCGGACAGGCCGTGCAGCACACGACGGCGACCGCGGTGCACGACGAGATCGGTGACGGTGACAGCGGCGTCCATGCCGGCCTCCACAACTCAACGGGTAATGAACTCAACGCTAGATGAGTTGCGTGGCCCGCGGCAAGGGACTTCCGGCTCTGCCGCCCGTCAGCGGGTGCGGATGAGCTCCTCGCCCAGCGCGGTGCCCGATCGCCAGGCGCTCTCCACCCGCGCCGGAGCCGCCCAGCCGTCGCCGCAGACCCCTATCCGGCCGGCCAGCGCGAACGGCTGCTCCCGCGGGTGCGCGGGCCTGGCGGAGGACCAGCGGTGGACGTGTGTCCACTCGGGCTCCGCCTCGATGCCCAGCAGGGTGCGGACCGCGACGACGACCTCCGCGGTGGCCCGCTCGGGCTCGTCCAGGTGGCGGGCGGCGAGGCCGGGCGTGGTGTGGGCGACGAGCACTGGGGCGCCGTCGCCGCGCCGGTCGCCGTCGTCGGCGACCCAGTCGAGCACGGGGGAGTCGTGCACGAAGACGCCGTGCAGGTCGCCCGGCCACCGGCGCTGTGACCACCCCAGGGCGATGGCGAGGGAGGGCTGCCAGCCGTCGGGGTCGAGAGCCGGGCCGGCGCCCGCCGGTGGGAGCAGCCGCCGGGCCTGGGGATCGGGCATGGCGAGGACGACGGCGTCCACCCGCTCGCCGTCCACCGACGGGCGGCCCGCGCCGTCGGCCGTGACCTCGTGCACGGTGCGTTCCTGCACCAGGTCCAGGCCGGTCGCGAGGTCGGCGACCAGGCCGCGCAGACCACCGGCGGTGCCGTACCGGACGGGGCCGGTCGTCGTCCGGGTCAGCCCGTCAGGACCGCCGACGGCGAACGTGTCGGTCCACGGGTGGGCCAGCCCGCGCTCGACCCAGCCGGCGACGACGGGTGCGAACGGCGAGCCGTCGGGCACGGTGAGGTAGGAGGCGCCGAGGTCGACCGGCCGGCCGTGCAGGGTGCGCCCGCCCATCCGGCCGCCGGGCTGCCGCCCCCGGTCGAGCACCCGGACGGTGAGCCCGGCGTCGGCGAGCGCCCGGGCGCAGGCGATGCCGGAGATGCCGCTGCCGATGACCGTCGTCCCGGGGCTGTCCACGTGCCGATCCTGGCGGCCGCCGGCCCGTCCCGCTCCCCGGGCCGCCCCGGGCAGCGGGCATGATCACGGGTGTGCCCGCGCAGCCCCAGGTGATCACCGACCCCGCCGACGAGCGGGTGGCCGACTTCCGGGACCTCGTCGCCGGCGACCGTCGTCCCGGCACCGAGCGCGGCACCGGCCCGGTGATCGTGGAGGGGGTGCCCGCCGTCGAGCGGCTGCTCGCCTCGCCGTACCGGATCCGCACCGTCTTCGGCATTCCCGGCCGGGTCGCCGGCCTGCGGCTGCCCGCCGGCGTGGCCGCCTACGAGGCCGATCGGTGGGTGCTCTCGGAGGTGATCGGCTTCCGGCTCACCCGCGGCGTGCTCGCCTCCGCCGACCGGCGCCCGCCGCTCGACCTGGACGCGCTGCTCACCGGCCCCGATCCCGCCGCGCCGCGCCGGCTGGCCGTGCTCGAGGGGCTGAACGACCACGAGAACATCGGGTCGATCGCCCGATCGGCGGTGGCCCTCGGCGTCGACGGACTCCTGCTGGACCCCACCTGCGCCGACCCGCTGTACCGGCGGTGCGTGCGGGTGTCCATGGGGCACGTGCTGACCCTGCCCATCGCGGTGCTCGGCGACTGGCCCGCAGGTCTCGACCGGCTGCACGGTGCCGGCTACCGCACCGTCGCGCTCACCCCGGCCGACGACGCCGTCGACATCGCCGACGTCGACCCGGGAGCGCACCTGCGCACCGCGGTGCTGCTCGGGGCGGAGGGCCCGGGGCTCACCCCGGCCGCGCAGGCCGCGGCGCGGGTGCGCGCCCGCATCCCGATGCGCGGCGGCGTCGACTCCCTGGGCGTGGCCGCCGCGGCGGCCATCGCGTTCGCCACGCTGCGCTGCTGAAGGACCCGGCTCAGGCGGCGCGGTCCTTCCTCAGAAGCGCAGCGACAGGCGGGCCAGCCGGGCCCGGGCGTCCTCGGCGGTCTGCGGTTCGCACAGCAGTTCGTAGCGGCTGGCCACCACCTGGCTGGTGCTGGTGAAGTCGCGCTTGCCCTGGGTCGCGGCGTAGCCCACCGCACCGAAGACCGCGCCGAACACCAGGCCGATGAGCAGGCCGGAGAGCACCGATCCGAGCCAACTGCTGCCGTCGGGGGCGAAGATGCCCAGCAGTACACCGACGAAGAGCCCGAACCAGGCGCCACTGGCCGCGCCCGCCCCGATCGCCCGGCCCCAGGTGAGCCGGCCGGTGACCCGCTCGACCATCCGCAGGTCACTGCCGACGATCGTCACGTTCTCGACCGGGAACTTCTCGTCGGACAGGAAGTCGACCGCTTGCTGGGCCTGCTGGTAGTCGTCGTACGTCGCGACCTGCACGCCGCCGAGCGGCATGGACACCGATGCTGGCATGGCTGTCTCCGATCCGGCTCCGCCCCGGGGGAGCGGTGGCCGGGTGGTCCGGCCGATCCGACGTCTCCCGGGCGATGGCCCGTCGTCTACCCGAACGGCGACGCGGGACGCGATGTTCCGTCGGCCCCTGCAGGGGGGTCCTTGATCAGCGGTGCCGGCGGACCCCGAAGACGATGTCCTCCCAGGCCGGGATGCGGGCGCGGGGATCCTCGGTCTCGCCGTCCACCCGGCCCAGCACGACGGTGTCGCGGGTGGCGAGGTCGTCCTCGGCGTCCGCGCCGGACGGCTCGGACGCCAGCAGGTCGGCATCGGTCGCGGGCACGCGGACGTCCTCGGCCGGCTCGCCGGGCCCGTCCTCGTCGAGGGCGTCGGTGGCGGGGTGGTCGGCGGTGGGGTCGTCGTCGGACCCGGCGGCCGCCGGGTCGGCGGAGCGGACCACCGCGATCGGCCGTCGAGGGTCGGCCGCGGGCGTGCCGGCCGGCACGTCGGGGACCACCCGCACCAGCCGGGTGCCCTCGGCGAAGTCCGTGGTGGCGGCGTCGACCGGCGTCACGGTCCTGGCCGGCAGATCGAAGCTCCACAGCGTCGTGCCCGACTTGTGCCCGGCCCGCCAGGCCGCCTCGACGTGCCAGGTGCCGTCCTCGGTGCGGCGGGCATCCCAGCGGACGGCGTCCAGATCGGCGCCGAGCAGCCGCAGCCGGTCGGACATGAACTGCTCCAGCGGCACGGACGGCGTGCCCTCCGACAGCCGGACCCGGGACTCGCGCGCCTGCTCGGAGACCCGGATGCGCTCCTGCAGCACGGGGTGCGCGAAACGCATGATCCGCTCGACCGAGGTGCCGGAGGCGGCGGCGACTTCCTCGGGGGTCTCCCCGGCGCGGATACGGGCCTGGATCACCCGGGGCGGCAGCGAGTTGCCGACCTCGATCTCGATCTGGGCGACCCGGTGCGCGTCGCCGCGCGCCGCGGCCCGGAGCCGGTCGTCGATCGGCACGAGGAACCGGTCGGCGGGGTCGGGGGCGTCCGGCCCGTCGTGGGCGAACACCAGGTGCTTGCCGTCGTCGGAGAGGGCCACGAGGCGCAGGGAGCGCATGAGGGCGACCTCCAGGCTGGATGGGGAAGGCCCGGAGGAGCGGGCCAGTCCCGCGAATCTATCTGCGCAACACCAGCCCCACCGGCAGACACGCCCGTGCGGCGCGTCGGCTCGACAGCCGCCGTCCGGCCTGCCGGGCGGTGCGCGATCTCCCGCTCGCAGCCGGGTGGGCAGCGTGCCAGAGTGGCGGCGCCGGTCCGGGGGCTTCGGGTGTCCGGCATCCCGGCCCCGGTCCGAGCGGCGCGGGCGAGCGGGCGCCCCGTACCCGTCCCGTCGCCGAGGAGGTGAGATGCCCGACGCCCTGCGCGCGGCCGGACTGCCCACCGCCGTCCGGCTCGCCATCGCCGAGATCGCCGGCGCGGCCGGAGCCTGGCGCCCCGCCCTGGCACCCGGTGGCGACCGGATCGCCTACGTCACCGACCGCTCCGGAACCCCGCGGCTGGAGGTCGCCGCCCTCGACCGGCCGACGCTCCCGGCCGTCCTCTCCGGCGCCGACGAGGAGGTGGTCTCGGTCGCCTGGTCGCCCGACGGCACCTGGCTGGCCTACCTGGTCAGCCCCGGTGGGTCGATCTGCGCAGAGCTGCACGCGGTCCGTCCCGACGGCACCGACCGGCACCTGGTGGCCGGGGAGGACCCGCGGGCCACCGTGTTCGCCGGCGGCTGGACCTCGGTCCCGGGCCACTACGTGTGCTCGATCGCCTCCGGTGACGGGCCGGACGCCGACGTCGTCCTGGTCGACGTGCCCAGCGGGGCGCAGCGCACGCTCGCCCGCGGCGGGTTCCTCGCGGTCACCGCGGTCGCCCCCGGGGAGCAGCGGGTGCTGGCCCGGCGCGGTCCGCGCGGACACCGGCACGTCGTGGTCGTGGACGTCGCGACCGGCGCGCAGCGGCGGGTGCTGCCGCTGGACGGCCCCGGCGGCGCGGAGTCCGAGGACGGCCGGTTCGACCCCGGCGGCCACGCGGTCTTCCTGCGCGCCGGCCTGCCGGAGCTCCCCGGGGTCGCGGGCAGCGACCGGACGGGGCTGGTCCACGTGCCGCTGGACGAGCGCGGTGCGCCGATGCCGGGTCGGGTGCTGGTGCGCCGTCCCGACGCCGACCTCGAGGCCTACGCGGTGCGTCCCGACGGCACCGCCGTCTGCGTGTGGAACGCCGGGGGCGGAACCGAGCTCGAGGTGCGCGACCTGGCCGACGGCTCGCTGGTGCGCGCCGTCCCGCTGCCGCTGCCGGTCATGCCCGGCTGGTCGCTGTCCGCCGACGGCAGCGCGCTGCTCGCCGAGCTCACCGGCCCGGCCGCGCCCCGGTCGCTGTGGCAGGTCCCGCTCGGCACCGCCGCGGACGGCGCCGGGCTCCGGCCGGCACCGCTGCCGGCCATGCCGCACCGTCCCGACCCCACCCTGCTGGCGATCCCGGACCACCGGCGCTACGCCGCCGACGACGGCACCGAGCTGGACGGCTGGCTCTACACGCCGCGGGGCGTGCACGGCGCCAACCGCACGGTGGTCAGCTTCCACGGCGGCCCCGAGGGGCAGGAGCGGCCGGCCTTCTCCCCGGTGGCGCAGGCGCTGGTCGCGGCCGGGATCACCGTCTTCGCGCCGAACGTGCGGGGGTCCGGCGGGCGCGGCCGCGCGTTCCAGTCCGCCGACGACGGCCCGGCCCGCGAGGCATCGTTCGCCGACGTGCCGGCCACCGTCCGGTTCCTCGAGGAGGCCGGTATCGCGCTGCCCGGCCGGGTCGGTGCGCATGGCTGGTCCTACGGCGGCTACCTCACCCTGGTCGCGCTCACCCGGTGGCCGGACCTCTTCGCCGCCGGGGTGTCGCTGGCCGGGATGAGCGACCTGCGGACCTTCTTCGCCGGCACGGAGCCCTGGATGGCCGCGGCGTCGGTGCCCGAGTACGGCGACCCGGTCACCGACCGGGACATGCTCGCCGCGATCTCCCCGATGACGGCGCTGGACCGGCTGCGCGCGCCCGTGCTGCTCGCGCACGGCGACCGGGACACCAACGTCCCGGTGCTCGAGTCGGTCCAGGCGCACCAGGAGCTCAGCGCACGCGGCGCGCCGGTGGAGCTGCTGCTGCTGCCGGGCGAGGGGCACACCGTCGTCGGCCGGGCCAACCTCGTGCACCTCACCGAACGGGTGACGGAGTGGTTCGATCGGTGGCTGGTCGCTCGATGACCGGCGCTGCGCCGGGTCTGCGGGTGGTTCGATCGACCATCGTGAGGCAGTCATGACCGACACCGCAGGCTCGTTCGCCCGCTATCCGGGCTCGGCCACCGACGAGGCGGTCGATCCCGAGGGCCGCCTGAGGCCCGGCTACCAGCCGGTCGCCCGGGTCCTCGAGGAGCTCGGCGCCGACGGGCTGGCCGCGGTGGCCGGCGACATCAGCCGTGAGCGCCGCGCCCGCGGCGTGGTGCTCGGCACCTACGTCGACGGCCGCCTCCAGGAGCGTCCCCTCCCGCTGTGCCCTGTGCCGCGCGTGGTGCCGGCTTCCGACTGGGCCCTCCTGTCCCGTGGCGCTGAGCAGCGCACCCGGGCGCTCAACGCCTTCCTGGACGACGTCTACCGGCCGGCCGGGCGGCGGCGCACCGATACCGAGCGCGACCCCGAGGTGGTGCGTGCCGGCGTGGTGCCGTCCTGGATCGTGTCCGCCAGCCCCGGGATGCGCCCCGGCGCGGTCGGGCTGGCCTGGCCGGGGCAGCCACGCATCACCGTCTCGGGGCTGGACGTGCTGCGCGGGCCCGACGGCTGGGTGGTGCTCGCGGACGACGTACGCGTGCCGGCGGGCATCGGGTACGCGATCAGCAATCGGGACAGCGGCCGCACGGCGCTGCCCCAGCTGCACGCCGACCCGGCCCTCGCCGGCCTGGCCGATCCGCAGGCAGCGGTCGACGTCCTGCGGGCCGGCCTGGTCGACGCCGCCCCGCCGCGCTGCGACGGGCCACCCCAGCTCGGGCTGCTCACCGATGGCGAGCACAGCGCCGTCTGGTTCGAGCACCGGCTGCTGGCCGCGGCGATGGGCATTCCCGTGGTCACCCCCGGCACGCTCTGGCCGACGCAGTCAGGCGGTGTGGCGGTGCAGGTCGACGGTGACCGGGTACCGGTCCACGTGCTCTACCGGCGCTTCGACGAGGCCGACCTCGCCGCCCACCTCACGCCCACCGGTACCCCGGTCGGCGTGCTGCTGGGCGAGGCGGTGCGGGCCGGGCAGCTGGCGCTGGCCAACGTGCCCGGCACCGGCGTGGCCGACGACAAGGCCACCTACCGCTACGTGCCGGAGATGATCCGGTTCTACCTGGGCGAGGAGCCGGTCCTGCCGGGCGTCCCCACCTGGCTGCTCGCCGACGAGGCCGACCACGCGGCGGTCCGGGACCGACTGCACGAGCTGATCGTCAAGCCGGTCGACGGCTACGGCGGGCAGGGCGTCGTCCTCGGCCCGCTGTGCTCGGCGGCCGAGCTGGCCGAGCTGCAGGCCGAGGTGGCGGCGGCGCCGCACCGGTTCGTCGCCCAGGAGCCGGTCGACTTCACCACCGTGCCGACCGTCGTCGACGGGGCGGTGGCGCCCCGCCGGGCCAGCCTGCGGGTCTTCGCCGTCGCCGGTGCGACCACCCGGGCACTGCCGGCACCGCTGACCCGGGTGGCGCTGGAGGCGGGCTCGCTGCTGGTGAGCGCCAGCCGTGGTGGCGGCAGCAAGGACACCTGGATCCTGCCCCGCTGACGATCCGGCCGGATGCATTGATCTCTTGACGACGTCGTTCACCGGATGCCGGTAGCAGTGTCGATGATGTCGTGTTGAGTTCGGCGCAGCGGGCCACTGCACGGCCCCGCGGTCGGGTTGACCGTGACCGATCCGTGATGCAAAGGTGCCGTCGTGGCGCGGAGCGTGATCCGCATTCCGGGCCGCTGATCTCGTGCAGTGCTCCGAACCGCTGATCTCGGTCGCGCGCTGAATCGAGTTTCCCCCGGATAGGGCCGGCCCGTCGGTGGCGGTGTGCCCCCGCTCGCGTCAGGTGCGAGGCGAGGCATCTGTATTTCGTGTGTCCGAAATTCGTGTGTCGAGTCGGTTCCTCCTTGCCGGGGTGGCCGGAGGTACGCGCATCGGCGGACGGGCCCTCACTGAATTCCAGAGAGGAACAGGAATGAGCGGAACTCCACGGCGGGCGGGTCTGGCCGGCCATGGGCGTGATCGGCGGCTCTCCGTACTACTCGCAGGCGCGACGAGCGCCCTGATGGTCATCGGCGTGGCCTCGGCGACCTCGGCGGCGGCCGGCTCCTACGAGACTCCGGCGACAGCCGGCTCGCACGAGACGCCGGCGGCAGCCGACTTCTACGGAGACAGCTGCGAGGGCCTCGCTGATCTGGGCCTGGCGGACGTCAATCAGATCTCGGCCGAACTGGTCACGACAGGTAGCTTCAAGGATCCGGAGGGCGAGGGGCAGGACCAGGAGGACCTGCCCGAGTTCTGCAGGGTTGCGCTGACCGTGGAACCGCAGGTGAACATCGAGGTCTGGCTGCCGACCGACACCTACAACGGCCGGTTCCAGGCAGTGGGTAATGGTTACATGGCCGGATTCATCGCTTACAGCTCGATGAGTCCCGCGCTGCGTGCCGGTTATGCGACTGCGTCGACGGACACCGGGCATCCCGACACCGGCACGAGCGGTGCCTTCGCCCTGGCCGAGAACGGCGAGCGCAACTGGCAGTTGATCGAGGACTTCGCCTCGCGTTCCCTCTTCGAGCTGACGAAGAAGTCGCAGCAGCTGATCGAGGCCTTCTACGGGAACGAGCCGGAGTACTCGTACTGGACGGGATGCTCGACGGGTGGCAGGCAGGGCCTCATGCTGGCCCAGCGCATGCCGGCCGCCTACGACGGCATCCTGTCCGAAGCGCCGGCGATCAACTGGGACCGCTTCCTCGTCGCGGAGATGTGGCCCCAGGTCGTCATGCACCAGGACCTCGGCGGACCGATCCCCACCTGCAAGCTGGAGCTCGCCACCGAGGCCGCCGTGGAGTACTGCGACCCCCTGGACGGAGTGGTGGACGGCCTCCTGGAGGATCCACGGCGCTGCGACTTCGACCCGGCGAGCCTGATCGGACAGGAGACGCCGTGCGGGGTCTTCACCGAGGGCGAGGCAGCGGCGATCCAGAAGATCTGGGACGGTCCGCGCGCGGCCGACGGCAGCTTCCTCTGGTACGGCCTGGAGCCGGGAGCGCCGCTGGGCGATGACCCGGCGGGCGTCGGCGAGACCGGCGGCGTGTGGGAGCCGGGCGAAGCGGGCTGGGACCGCCTCGCCGGTACCAACCCCTTCCTGGTCAGCGAGCAGTACATCAAGTACTTCGTCCTCGCCGATCCCGACTGGGACTACCGCACGCTGACGTACGAGGGTTTCGAGCAGGTCTTCCGGCAGTCGCAGGAGATGTTCAACGATGTGATCGGCACCGATGACCCCGATCTGTCGGCGTTCCGAGACTCCGGCGGCAAGGTCCTCTCCTGGCACGGCTGGAACGACCGGATGATCTTCCCGATGGGGTCGATCGACTACTTCGACCGGGTCCAGGAGGAGCTGGGCGGCGACGTGACGGACTTCGCGCGGCTGTTCATGGCTCCCGGGGTCGACCACTGCGCCGGTGGTCCCGGGCCGCAGCCGGTCGACCCGTTCGCCGAGCTGGTGGACTGGGTGGAGAACGGTGACGCGCCCGAGCAGCTGACGGCGCAGCGGGTGGAGAACGACCAGGTCGTGCAGACCCGGCCGTTGTGCCTCTACCCGGCGGTCGCGCAGTACACCGGGACGGGAAGCATTGACGAAGCCGCGAACTTCGAGTGCCTGACCGGACCCGTCGACTGACGGTCGCTCGCCCCTGAGCGGCGGCAGGGCTGCGCAGTACGCGCAGCCCTGCCGCCCCAGGTCTGGTGCCGAACCGAGCGAGCAGGTCCCCGACCGCACTCAGGTGACGAACTGCTCCGACGAGCTGTGGCGTTCGGCCTGGTCGCCGGGCGGCGGCAACTACGCGATCGCGGTGAACGGCGCGATCACCGGCTACATCGAGGTGAAGAAGCCTGGGGCGTCCGTGGACCCCGACTCGTTCACCGGGCACAACAAGCGCCAGTGGGAGCGTCAGCGCGACCTGCCGAACCTCATCTACACGAACGGCACCGAGTGGCGGTTGTAGCGGGACGGGGGTGAGCGCTGCAACTGCTCACCGACAACGTCGCCGCCGACTTCGCGGTCACGTTGAAGCTGCTGACCCGGCAGACCGGAAACCGAACTTCACCGAGGCAGAGATTGCCGAGCCGTCGCCCGACCGGCTGTTCTGATGGTCGTCGTCACCTTCCACACCGATGAGCGGTCGGAGCGGGCCCTCGCGGAACTCACCGCTGACGGGTCCACTGTGTCCGAGGCGATCCGTCAAGCGCTGGTCGACGTCGTGCGGCGTCGTCGGGGTCAAGTCCCCGGGCGTGATCGGATGCGGCGGGAGTCGCTGAAAGTCGGCTGTGACCCGGTCGACCACGCCGAGAGCCGACGGGGCCTGGCGGAGATGAACGAGCTGAGTGCGTGGTGACGTCCACTGACGCGCACGTGGTCGGGTCGCCATCCGACCGCTTGTTCTGTTCGCACAGGCGAGCGTCCTGCCGCGTTGGGGTGTAAGTACAGGCAACATCCGACAGGGAAATGACACTGATCAACGCCTAGGGTGTAACTGTGCGCGCGGAGAGCTCGCGGCGGACGAGGACGAGGATCAGTCAAACGCCGATCTCCGTGAGGTGCTGAACTACCTGCGTGCAGCCGAACACGCCTTTGCCTGGGTCGGTGAAGGTCGACCACTGACGGTCGGTCTGCTCATCGAGCTGCAGGCCCGACTGGTCAGGGGGACTTCGGCCGAGACGTCGAGCGCCGGCCGGATCCGCGACATCCAAGTCGTCATCGGGTCACGCCGGGGTGCTCGTGTGCAGGACGCTCGCTTCATCCCGCGCCCTCCCGGTCCTGAGCTGGAAGCCCAGGTACGGGACTGGCTGGGTTGGGTGAGCCTGGACCTCCAGGAGGAAATCGATCCGGTCGTGTCGGCAGCGATGGGGCACTACCAGTTCGAGACCCTGCACCCGTTCAACGACGGCAACGGCCGGATCGGTCGTCTGTTCGTCGTGCTGCAACTCTTCACGACCGGTGTCCTAACCGAGCCGAGCCTCACCGTCTCGCCGTGGTTCGAGGCACGCCGAGCGGACTACTACGACCGGCTGCTGGGCGTCAGTGCCACTGGCGACTGGGACGCGTGGGTTCGCTTCTTCGCCGATGGGCTCACGGACTCGGCCAACTCGACTGCGTCGCAGTTGGACGACCTGCTGACCGTCCAGACAACCCTGAAGAGCCGAGTCAAGGCCGCTGGGATGCGTGCGGAAACGGCCATGTCCCTGGTTGACTTCTCGCTCGCGCGACCGATCTTCACCGTGCGGCAGGTGGAACGCCGGCTCGGCGTGGGGTACGTACGAGCGAACAAGTTGGTGGCTCAGCTCGTCGATGCCGGCGTCCTGGCCAAGTACAACGAGAACACCTACAACCGCAGCTTCGCAGCGCCCGACGTCCTCGCCATCCTGCTGCGCTGAACGTCCCCCGGGCGCGGAGACCGCGCCCGGGGGCCTACGTCACAGCTGGCCGACCACGTGCTCGATGGAGGCGGTCAGCGCGCTGACGTCGTCGGGGTCGACGGCGGGGAACATGCCGACCCGGAGCTGGTTGCGGCCGAGCTTGCGGTAGGGCTCGACGTCGACGACGCCGTGCGCGCGCAGCGTCTTGGCCACCACGGCGGCGTCGACCGAGTCGTCGAAGTCGACGGTGCCCACGACGTAGGAGCGGTGCGCCGGGTCGGCGACGAACGGCGACGTGTACGACGTCTTCTCGGCCCAGCCGTACAGCCGGCCCGAGGACTCCTGGCTGCGGGCGACCGCTCCCGGCAGGCCCCCCAGGCCCAGCATCCAGTTGATCTGGTCGGCCAGCAGGAACAGCGTGGCCACCGCCGGGGTGTTGTAGGTCTGGTCCTTGCCGGAGTTGTCGACCGCGATCGAGAGGTCCAGGAAGCCGGGGATCCAGCGGTCCGAGGCCTTGATCTCGGCCACCCGCTCCAGCGCCTTCGGCGACATCAGCGCCAGCCACAGCCCACCGTCGCTGGCGAAGGACTTCTGCGGGGCGAAGTAGTAGACGTCGGTCTCCCGCACGTCGACCGGGAGGCCGCCGGCTCCGGAGGTGGCGTCGATGAGGACCAGGGCGTCGTCGTCGGCACCCTCGGGGCGGACGACGGGCGCCATGACGCCGGTCGAGGTCTCGTTGTGCGCCCACCCGTAGACGTCCACACCCGGCTCCCCGGACGGCAGGGCCAGCGACCCCGGGTCCGCCTTGGCGATAACCGGGGCATCGAGGAACGGTGCCTCGGCGACCCCGCTGGCGAACTTCGCGGAGAACTCGCCGTAGCTGCCGTGCGCGCTCTTCTGCCGCACCAGCCCGATGGTGGCGGCGTCCCAGAACGCCGTCGTCCCGCCGTTGCCCAGCACCACCTGGTAGCCGTCGGGAAGGTCGAAGAGCTGGCCGAGCCCCTCGCGGACCCGCTTGACCAGGTTCTTCACCGGGGCCTGGCGGTGCGAGGTGCCCATCAGCGCGGCGCCGGCGCCGGCCAGCGCCTGCAGCGCCTCGGGGCGCACCTTCGACGGGCCACAGCCGAAGCGGCCGTCCCTGGGCAGGAGGTCGGTCGGGATGGTGATGCTCATGAGCGGTATGCCTCTCGGGATGCGGCCTCGGTGTGGCCCCGTCCGGAGGCTCGCCCCGAGCTTGCGAGGGTGAGCGGGACGGGGTCCTTCTTCAGGAGGTGGGCGCGGCTTCGTCGATCGCCTTGGTCTGGACGGTGTCCCAGCCGGTGACCTCGGAGGGCCGGCGCGGGTCGGGCCCGACGTACCGCGCCGACGGGCGCACGAGCCGCCCGGTGTTCTTCTGCTCCAGGATGTGCGCGCACCAGCCCGCGGTACGCGCGCAGGTGAACATCGAGGTGAACATGGAGCTGGGCACCTCGGCGAAGTCCAGCACGATCGCGGCCCAGAACTCGACGTTGGTCTCGATCGCGCGGTCGGGACGGCGCTCGCGCAGCTCCGTGAGGGCGGCCTGCTCCAGCGCGGCTGCGGCCTCGAAACGGGGGGCGCCCAGTTCCCGGGCCGCCCGGCGCAGCACGCGGGCCCGGGGGTCCTCGGCGCGGTAGACCCGGTGCCCGAAGCCCATCAGCCGGTCGCCGGAGTCCAGCAGGTCCTTGACGTACTTCTCCGCGTCGCCGCTCTGCTCGACGCCGTCGAGCATGTGCAGCACACGGGAGGGCGCGCCGCCGTGCAGCGGGCCGGACATGGCGCCAACGGCGCCGGACAGCGCCGCGGCGACGTCGGCACCGGTGGAGGCGATCACCCGGGCCGTGAAGGTGGAGGCGTTCATGCCGTGCTCGGCGGCCGACGTCCAGTAGGCGTCGACGGCCGCGACGTGCCGCGGGTCGGGCTCGCCGCGCCAGCGGACCATGAAGCGCTCGACGGCGGTGCCGGCCTCGTCGACCCGCTGCTGCGGAACGGCGGGGACGCCGATCCCGCGGGCCGACTGCGCGACGTAGGACAGCGCCATCACCGAGGCCCGGGCGAGCTGGTCGCGGGCCTCCTCGGCGGAGACGTCCAGCAGCGGCCGGTAGCCCCAGATGGGGGCCAGCATCGCCAGCGCGGCCTGCGCGTCGACCCGGACGTCGCCGGTGTGCACCGGAATCGGGAACGGTTCGGCCGGCGGCAGGCTCGAGCCGAACTCGCCGTCGACCAGCAGCGACCAGACGTCGCCGAAGGTCACCGTGCCGACCAGGTCCTCGATGTCGACGCCGCGGTAGCGCAGGGCGCCACCGTCCTTGTCCGGCTCCGCGATGGTGGTCTCGAAGGCGACGACGCCCTCCAGACCCGGTACGAAGTCGTCGGCCATCTCGCAAGCTCCTCTGCGCGCGGCGGTGTGTCGTCCGCAGCTCCGCGTACGACAGCCGCCAACTTAGGGGTTCTCCGCCGTGCCGGTGAACCCGGGAGGGTGGGCACCGGCCAGGACGTGACCGGTGCCTCGGGTCGGCCGGCTGCCGGGTGGTCCCCGGCGATGACAGCATGTGTGCCGTGCCCGACCTGATCCGCATGCGCAGGGACTACGACGACGGGGGGCTCGCCGAGAACACCGTGGCGCCCACCTGGGTGGAGCAGTTCGACTCCTGGTTCACCGACGCGGTGGCCGCCGAGCTACCGGAGCCGAACGCGATGGTGGTCGCCACGGCGGATGCCGACGGCGCCCCGGACGCCCGGGTCGTGCTGATGAAGGGCTACGACGTCGACGGCTTCGTCTTCGGCACCAGCTACGCCTCGGCCAAGGCCGCGCAGCTGGCGGTGAACCCGCGGGCCGCGCTCGTGTTCCCGTGGCACGCGCTGCAGCGCTCGGTCCGGGTGACCGGGCCGGTGGAGCGGATCGGCCCGGCCGCCTCCGACCTCCTCTGGGACCCCCGCCCGCGCGGGTCGCAGCTGGCGGCCGCGGCCTCGCTGCAATCGACCGTCGTCGACTCCCGCGACGAGCTGGTCGAGCGGGTGCGCCTGCTGGACGAGCAGACCCCGCCCGGCCCGCTGCCCCGGCCGGAGGCCTGGGGCGGGTACCGGGTGCGGCCCGACACCGTGGAGTTCTGGCAGGGCGGCTCCGACCGGCTGCACGACCGGCTGAAGTTCGTGCGCGACGACCAGGAGGGCGGCGGCTGGGTCGTGCGGCGGCTCGCCCCGTGAGCGAGTTCGCGAGCTCACGCCTGAGCAGGGCACCGGGCGGCACGTGGCCGACGAACGCCGGCGAGGAGCACCCGTGACGGGGCCGGGAGGGACCCCGCCACCGGGGCCCGGCCCCGCCGGGACGACGCCGGTCGACCCGCTGGAGGGCGGCGGGCCGGTCGAGCAGCCGCAGCCGGTACGCCGCCGGCGGGGCTGGGCCATCGACACCTCGCCGCTGCGCAACCGGCACTACCGGCGGGTGTTCAGCGGGGTCGCGGTCACGATGCTCGGCCAGCAGATGACGCTGGTCGCCGTTCCGTACCAGGTCTACCAGCTCACCGGTTCCACGCTGATGGTCGGCGTCACCTCCATCGTGGCGCTGGTCCCGCTGGTGGTCTTCGGCCTGCTCGGCGGTGCGATCGCCGACGCCATGGACCGCCGCACGCTGATGGTGGTGACGTCGGTCGGCGCCGCCGTGACCAGCGCGCTGCTGGCGGTGCAGGCACTGCTGCCCGGTGACGGCAACCTGGCCGTGCTGTGGGTGCTCACCGCCGCCGTGTCGGGATTCGCGGCGGTCAACCAGCCGGCGCGCAGCGCGGTCATCCCGGCGCTGGTGGGCAACGAGGGGGTGGCGGCGGCCAACGCGCTGGCCATGACGGTGCGCCAGGCCGGCGTCATCGTCGGGCCGCTGTTGGCCGGGCTGCTGATCGGCCTGGGCGACCTGGCGATCACCTACACGGTCGACGCGATCGGCTTCGTCGCCGCGGCGGTCCTGCTGCGCGGGCTGCCGCCGCTGCCCCCGGGCGGGGAGACCCACCGGCTGCACCTGGGCCGCGCCGTGCGCGGCGTGTGGGAGGGGTTCGCCTTCCTGCGCACCCAGCCGGTGCTGCTGATGACCTTCGTCGTCGACGTCATCGCGATGCTGTTCGCCTGGCCGCAGGCGGTCTTCCCCGAGCTGTCGCAGACCACGTACGGCGGGGACGCCAACAGCCTGGGCTGGCTGTTCGCCGGGGTCTCGATCGGGTCGCTGCTGATGGGGCTGACTTCGGGCTGGGTGAGCCGGGTCGACCGGCAGGGCGCGGTCGTGCTGGCCGCCATCGCGGTCTGGGGCGTGGCGATCATCGGGTTCGGGCTGGCCTCGACGCTGTGGTTGGCGGTCTTCTGCCTGGCCGTGGCGGGCGCCGGCGACATGGTCAGCGCGGTGCTGCGCTCGTCGATGCTGCAGACGGCGGCGCCGGACGAGATGCGCGGGCGGATGCAGGGCGTGTTCATCGTCGTCGTCGCGGGCGGGCCCCGGCTGGGTGACCTGCGCGCCGGTCTGGTCGCCAGCAGCTTCGGCGTGAGCATGGCGATGGTGTCCGGCGGCGTGATCATCGTGGTGGCGATGGCCGTGGTGGCCGTCGCCGTCCCGTCGTTCTGGCTGTTCCGCGCGTCCCGGGCCGACGAACTCGCCGAGCAGGCCCGCCGCCGGCTGGCAGCGGACTGACGGCTCGCGCTTGCACCGGGGGAGGCGGGGTAGCGGGGGGCCATGGCCCTGCCCCGCATCCTCGTGCTCGTCCTCGCCGGTGGTGCCGGCGGCCGGCTGGAACTGCTCACCGAGAACCGGGCCAAGCCCGCCGTCCCGTTCGCCGGGGTGTACCGGCTGATCGACTTCCCGCTGAGCAACTGCGAGCACTCCCAGATTCCCGACGTGTGGATCTCGGTGCAGTTCCACCCGACGTCGCTGCACGACCACCTGTCCAACGGCCGGCCCTGGGACCTCGACCGCACCACCGGCGGCCTGCTGACCCTGCCGCCGTTCATGGGCACCCACCGGGGCGGCTGGAACACCGGCACCGCCGACTCGCTGTGGCGGCACGCGGACCTGATCCGCGGGTTCGGCGCCGACGCGCTCGTCGTCGTCAGCTCCGACGCCGTGTACAAGCTGGACTACCGGGAGGTCGTCGAGGCCCACCTGGGCTCCGGCGCGGAGGTCACGATGGTGACCACCGAGGTCGCCGAGGACGATGCCTCGCGCTACGGCATCGTGCAGGTCGGCGAGGGCGGCAAGGTCAGCGACTACGCCTACAAGCCGGAGCAGCCGGCGACCACCATGGCCACGAACGAGGTCTTCGTGTTCTCCCCGGGGCCGACCCTCGACCGGCTCGAGGCGATCAACGCCGACGTCGGGGAGGAAGGGCTGGAGGACCTCGGCAGCCACCTGCTGCCGGCCCAGACCCGGGACGGGCAGGCCCGGGCCTTCCCGCTGCCGGGCTACTGGCGCGACGTCGGGACCGTGCCGTCCTACTGGGAGGCGCACCGCGACTTCCTGTCCGCGGAGCCGCCGATCGACCTCGACGAGCCCGGCTGGCCGGTGCACACGAGGGGCGGCCGGCGCAGTGCCGCCCGGCTGCTGCCGGGCGCGGTGCTCGAGGAGTGCCTGGTGTCCGGCGGCACCCGGGTGGCCGGGCACGTGACCGGGTCGGTGCTGTCGCCAGGGGTGGTCGTGGAGGCCGGGGCGACCGTCGTGGATTCGGTGCTGCTGCCCGGTGTCCGGGTGCGGGCCGGGGCGACGGTCACCCGCGCCGTCCTGGACGACCAGGTCGACGTGGGGGAGCGGGCCACGATCGGGGGGGACGGCGACATCACCCTGGTCGGCCGCCGGGCCGCGGTCGGGGCCGGGGCCTCGCTGGCCGCCGGGGCGCGGTTCCCGGAGCCCGAGGAGGATTAGCCCGCCCGGGGGTCACGCCAGGGCGTGCGCGACCACCCGGAGGTCGGTGACGAGCGCGTCGTAGGCGGCGGCCCGGCCCTCCCCCGGCGTCCGCAGCACGGCGGAAGGGTGCGTGGTCGCCAGGATCCAGGTCTGCGCCGGCACCTCCTCCTCCGGCTCGGGCCCGTCGGCGGCGGCCTCGCCCACCTCGGCGGCCGGCACGCCCGGCGGTGTCCACGGCAGCAGTTGTCCGCGCTCCCGGGTGATCCGGAACGACGGCGAGATGAGCGCCTTGGCCGCGACCGCGCCCAGGCAGACGACGACCTCCGGGGCGAGGACGGCGAACTCCGCCTCCAGCCACGGCCGGCAGGCCGCCAGGTGCTCCGCGCCGGGCGACTGGTGGATCCGGCGCTTGGGCGTCGGGGTGAACCGGAAGTGCTTGACCGCGTTGGTGACGTAGGCGTCCCGGCGGTCGATCTGCGCGTCGGCCAGCGCCCGGTCCAGCAGCTTTCCGGCCGGGCCGACGAACGGCTCACCGGCGCGGTCCTCCTGGTCGCCGGGCTGCTCGCCGACGAAGACGATCCGGGCGGACTCCGGGCCCTCGCCGAAGACGGTCTGGGTGGCCGGCTCCCACAGCTCGCAGGCCCGGCACCCGGCGGCCGCCTCGCGGAGCCGGGCCAGGCCGACGTCGTCGGGGACCTGGGCGGGATGGTTGTGCGCGCTCATGGCCCGATGACACCGGAAACGGGGTGAGCGTGCAGGGTGAACCCGAGCGGGTGCTGGAGTGTTCGCTTGACGATTCGGAAAGTGGTGGGCCAGGCTTTCCGCGGCGGAAAGTGGGCGGTCGCCGGCCGCGCCGCACCGGCTCGCCCGACACCCTCGGAGGGACAGTGCTCGAGTTCGACGGCCTCTACAAGGCCTACGGCAGCAACCAGGTGCTCCAGGGAGTCGGCTTCACCGTCGCCCCGGGGCAGATGTTCGGCTTCTGCGGCTCCAACGGCGCCGGGAAGACCACCACGATGCGGATCGCCATGGGCCTGGCCCGGTCCGACGCCGGCGAGGTGCGCTGGAACGGCGCCCGGGTGGACGAAGAGGCCCGCCGCCGGATCGGCTACATGCCCGAGGAGCGCGGTCTCTACCCGAAGATGAAGGTCGGCGAGCAGCTCGCCTACTTCGCCCGGCTGCACGGCATGGCCGCCGGCCCCGCCACCAGCGCCGCCGCCGAGTGGGCCGACCGGCTGGGGCTGGCCGAGCGCCGCAACGACCGGGTGGAGAAGCTCTCGCTGGGCAACCAGCAGCGCGTGCAGCTGGCCGCCGCGCTGGTCAGCGAGCCCGACGTGCTGATCCTCGACGAGCCGTTCTCCGGGCTGGACCCGGTGGGCGTCGACTCCCTCGCCGAGGCGCTGCTCGACCAGTGCCGCCGCGGCGTCCCGGTGGTGTTCTCCAGCCACCAGCTCGACCTGGTCGAGCGGCTCTGCGACGCCGTCGGCATCCTCGCCCGGGGCACGATCGTGGCCAGCGGCACCGTCGCCGAGCTCAAGGCGGCCGGCAGCGGCCGGCAGCTGCGGGTCGTCGCTCCCCAGGCGCGCCCCGGCTGGGCGGCCGGGCTGCCCGGCGTCCGGGTGGTGTCCGAGCAGCGCGGCGACACGGTGCTGGAGGTGGCCCAGGGGTACGACGACCAGCAGGTGCTCGCCGCCGCGCTGACCACCGGCCCGGTCACCCATTTCGCCTGGCGCGAACCCACGCTCGTCGAACTGTTCCGCGGTGCCGTCACCGCGGCCCCCGCGGAGGTGGCGGCGTGACCGCGTCCACGCAGGCCCCGACCCAGGCGTCGGCCCGGACCCCGCCCCCGGCGACCCGGCCGAACAGCGCGGCCGCACAGGTCCGCCTGGTCGCGGGCCGGGAGATCTCGACGCGGATCCGGGACAAGGGGTTCCTGATCGGTTCCGCCGTCCTGATCCTGCTGATCCTGGGCATGCTGGTCTTCCAGGTGGTGCTCAGCAGCGGCAGCGACGACACCCGGATCGGCGTGGTCGACGGCAACGCCGCGGTGGACCAGGCGCTGCAGGCGCAGGGCGAGGCCTTCGGCACCGACGTGGAGGTCGTCGCGCTCGACGACGAGGCCGCCGCGCGCACCGCCGTCGAGGCGGAGGACGTCGACGCCGCCCTGCTCGCCCCGTCCGGCGCGCAGCCCGAGCTGCTCGTGATGAGCGGCGACGCGCAGCTCGAGGCGCTGGTCCAGTCGACCGTGCAGGGTCTGTCGATCGACGACCAGCTCACCGCGGCCGGGGTCCAGCTGACGCCGCCGCCCCAGGTCGACGTCGTCGCCCTCGAGGAGGACGCGGAGGAGAACACCGAGGCGACCGTCGTCGCGGTGGTCGGCGTCCTGGTGCTCTACAGCCTGCTGATCCTCTTCGGGCAGTTCGTCGCCCAGGGCGTGGTCGAGGAGAAGTCCAGCCGGGTGGTCGAGCTGCTGCTCGCGACCATGCGCCCGTGGCAGCTGCTGGCCGGGAAGATCATCGGCCTGGGGCTGCTCGGCTTCCTGCAGATGCTGGTGATCGCCGTCGTCGGGGTGGTCGGGGCGCTGGCCTTCGACGTCGTCAGCGTGCCCGGCCGGCTGATCGGCACCGTGGTCACCGTCATCGCCTGGTTCGTGGTCGGCTACGCCTTCTACGCCTCGGTGTTCGCCGCGGCGGCCTCGCTGGTCAGCCGCCAGGAGGACCTGGGCAGCGTCATCACCCCGGCCTCCATCCTGCTGGTGCTCGGCTTCGTCATCTCCTTCCAGGCGGCCCAGGACCCGAACAGCACGCTGGCCACGGTCACCTCGTTCGTGCCCGGGATGTCGCCGATGGTGATGCCGGTGCGGCAGGCTGCCGGTGCCGCCGCCTGGTGGGAGGTCGCGGTGGCCGTCGTCCTGATGGTGCTGGCGATCGCCGCGATCGTCCGGATCGGTGGGCGGGTCTACGCCGGGGCGCTGCTGCGCACCGGCGGCAAGGTGAAGTTCCGGGAGGCGCTGAAGGCCGAGCGCGTCTGAAGAAGGACCACCCTTCCCCCCACGCCTCGCAAGCTCGGCGCGGGCCCCTGAAGGGTGGCCGCTCCAGCACGTCACCACGCTCGGCGCGGGCCCCTGAAGGGTGGCCGCTCCAGCACGTCACCACGCTCGGCGCGGGCCCCTGAAGGGTGGCCGCTCCAGCACGTCACCACGCTCGGCGCGGGCCCCTGAAGGGTGGCCGCTCCAGCACGTCACCACGCTCGGCGCGGGCCCCTGAAGGGTGGCCGCTCCAGCACGTCACCACGCTCGGCGCGGGCCCCTGAAGGGTGGCCGCTCCAGCCGCCGGCCGGTGCGCGCCGTGGTCGCCGTCCTCACCTCCCAGCGTGAGGACGGCGACCACAGGGTGGGGTCGGTGCCCGGTTCGGCCGACCCGGCGGCGGGGTAGCCGCAGCCCATGAGCATGCAGCTGGGCTACACCCTGATGACCGAGCAGTCCGGGCCGAAGGACCTGGTCTCCCACGCCGTCGGCGCCGAGGCGGCCGGCTTCGACTTCGCCGTCAGCAGCGACCACTACTTCCCGTGGCTGGACGAGATGGGCCACGCCCCCAACGCCTGGGTCACGCTCGGCGCGGTGGCGCAGGCGACCAGCCGGTTGCCGCTGATGACCTACGTGACCTGCCCGATCATGCGGTACCGCCCGGCGGTGGTGGCCCAGCAGGCGGCGACCCTGCAGCTGCTCAGCGACGGCCGGTTCACCCTCGGCCTGGGCGCGGGCGAGAACCTCAACGAGCACGTGATCGGCGAGGGCTGGCCGCCGGTCGCCGTCCGGCACGAGATGCTCGCCGAGGCGGTGCAGATCATTCGGGAACTGCTCCAGGGCGAGGGATACACGACCTTCCACGGCGACCACTACGACGTCGACGGCGGCAGGATCTGGGACCTCCCCGAGGGCGGGGTGCCGATCGGCATCGCCGTGTCGGGGGAGAAGTCGGTCGAGCTGGCCGCCGAGTACGCCGACGTGCTGATCGCCACCGAGCCCCGGCCCGAGCTCACCGAGACGTTCGCGGCCGCCGGCGGCGGGGACAAGCCGCGGATCGGCCAGATGCCGATCAGCTACGGCACCGACCGGGACGCGGCGGTCACCCGCGCGCACTCGCTGTTCCGCTGGTTCGGCCTGGGCTGGAAGGTCAACGCCGACCTGCCGGGGACGGCGGGTTTCGAGGCGGCCAGCCAGTTCGTGCGCGAGGAGGACGTCGCGGCGTCGATCCCATGCGGGAACGACGTCGGGGCGGTCATCGAGGCGGCGCAGGCCTACGCGGAGGCGGGCTTCAGCCACCTGGCGCTGGTGCAGATCGGCGGCGACCAGCAGCAGCCCTACCTGGAGTGGGCGCAGCGCGACCTGATGCCGGCCTGGCGGGAGGCCTTCGGCTCCTGAAGAAGTACCCGGGTGCCCCCCACGACGCGCTTCGTACGCCGCGGGTGCCTGCACCCGGGCCTGCGAGGGGTGGGGGGCAGGGAGGTCCTTCTACTGGCGGAGGCCGCTGAGCGGGCCGCGGTAGGGAAACGCGGGCGGGCCGGTCACCCCGGGCCGGACGGTGAACAACCGCCCGGCGTCGGGCTGGCCGGTGCGCTCGTCGGCCGTCAGCCCGTGCACGGACGTGCTGACCACCAGCAGGTCGCGGCCCGGGCCGGCGAACGCGCAGCTCGACGTCTGGGACGCCGGGACGTCGACCACCGCGAGCAGCTCGCCGGCGGGGGAGTAGCGCCGCACCTGGCCGGCGCCCCACAGCGCGGTCCACAGGCAGCCCTCGTCGTCGACGGTCAGCCCGTCGGCGACGCCGTCGTCCCCGGCGAACCGGACCACCGGGCGCCGGCCGCCGAACTCGCCGGTGCCCAGGTCGTAGTCGAACGCCCACACGACCGCGGCGCCGGAGTCGGCGAGGTAGACGGTGCGGTCGTCGGGTGACCAGCCCAGCCCGTTCGAGATCGTGAGCCCGTCGAGGACCCTGCTGACCGTCCCGTCCAGGTCGACCCGGTACAGCGCGCCGGCGCCGGGGCGCTCGTCGAAGGCCATCGTCCCGGCGAAGAACCGGCCGGCCCGGTCGCAGCCGCCGTCGTTCATCCGGGTGCCGCTGGGCCGGCCCTCCAGCGCCTGCGCCGGGCCACCCTCGCCGGCCAGCTCCAGCAGGGAGCGCACCTCACCGTCGGCGGTCACGGCGGT
This sequence comes from Modestobacter lapidis, assembly GCA_019779905.1. Taxonomy (GTDB): domain Bacteria; phylum Actinomycetota; class Actinomycetes; order Mycobacteriales; family Geodermatophilaceae; genus Modestobacter; species Modestobacter lapidis. Next base: position 34,683 of record JABAKE010000012.1, read on the forward strand.
GAAGCCGGGGCCGGCGCCCAGCAGCCAGCCCCCGTGGGCAACCGGGACGGCGACGCCCACGGTGCCGCCCACCTCGACGGCGCCCACCTCGGTCAGCTCGCCGTCGGGGGACACCGTCGCCCGCCGGAACCGGCCGGCGGTGATGTCCACCCAGACGAGTTCCTGGCGATCGGCATCCCAGACCGGTCCCTCCCCGTGCTCGGCGGGGGACGGAGCGGCGGGCGCGGCCTGGAGTCGGGTCACGGGAGCATCCTGCCCCGCGACACCGGGACCGCCACACCGGCGGTGGCTGCCGGCCGGGTGCCCGACGGGGCCGGCCGCACCTACGCCTGCACCGCCGCCGCGGCCGCCCGGGCAGCGGCCAGCAGCGACGCCCGGTCGTGCAGCGTGGTCCGGGCGCGGCCGCGGGTCGCGCCCAGAGCCGTCTCCGCCGCGTCGATCGCCCGCCAGTTCGACAGCAGCACCGGCTCCACCCCGCGGGCCACCAGGGTGTCCACCAGGTCGTCGACGTCCCCGCCCGGCCGCAGCGTGCCGGCCGCGGCGTCGGCGAGCAGGGCGGCCACCGTCTCCCGTGCGTCGTGCTTGTTGGTGCCCACCACCCCGGTCGGCCCGCGCTTGATCCACCCGGCGGTGTACTCGCCGGTGCTCGGGGCGCCGTCGCGCAGCACCCGGCCGGCCTCGTTGGGCACCGTGCCCGAGCGCCCGTCGACCGGGAGCCCGGGCAGCGGGTGGCCGCGGTAGCCGACCGAGCGGACCACCAGGTCCGCGGGGACGACGTCGAACTCACCGGTGCCGGTCGCGGTGCCCGCGGCGTCGACCACCGTGCGCTCGACCTCCACCCCGGTGACCCGGTCGGTGCCCACCAGCCGGACCGGCCGGGCGTGGAACCGCAGCCGGATGCCGACCCGGCCCGGCGCGGGGGTGTGCCCGGCCCACCCGCGCAGCGTGGCCAGGTTGCGGGCGATCACCCGGTCGGCGGCGGCGGCCTCCTCGGCCGCCGGGTCGAGCTCGAGGTCGGCCGGGTCGACCAGGACGACGGCGTCGGCGAGGTGGTCGAGCTCGCGCAGCTCCTGGGTGGTGAACGTCGCCTGCGCCGGGCCACGGCGCCCGAGCACCGTCACCTGCTCCACCGGCGCCGCCGCGAGGCTGTCCAGGACGTGCTGCGGCATGTCGGTGAGCAGCAGCTCGTCGGGGGAGCGGGCCAGCACCCGGCCGACGTCCAGCGCCACGTTGCCCACGCCGATGACCACGACGTGCCGGGCCCGGCCGACGGCCTCCTCCACGAGCGCGCGGTCGGCGTCGGGGTGACCGCAGTACCAGGAGACGACGTCGGTGGCGGCCAGGCTGCCGGGCAGGTCCTCGCCCTCGATGCCCAGCCGGCGGTCGCCGGCGGCGCCGTAGGTGTAGACGACGGCGTCCACGTGCCGGCGCAGCTCGTCGAGGCCGAGGTCCCGGCCGATCTCGACATTGCCGACGAACCGGACCCGCTCGTGGTCCAGCGTGTGGTGCAGCGTGTCGCGCAGCGCGCGCATCTTGGCGTGGTCGGGGGCGATGCCGTGCCGGACCAGCCCGAAGGGCGTGGGCAGCCGGTCGATCAGGTCGACGGCGACGGGCACATCGTCCTGCCCGGCCAGCGCGTCGGCGGCGTAGATGCCCGCCGGGCCGGCGCCGACGACGGCGACCCGCAGTGGACGTGGGTCCCGCTCGGTGTCCGGCACACCTCGCATCCTGACCCGCCGGCCCGGTGTGCACCAGCTCAACGGCCCTGCGGCGTGATGGCCCCGTCCCGAGGCTCGCTCCGAGCTTGCGAGGAGTGAGGAGGACGGGGTCCTTCGTCAGGTGGCCTGGCAGGTGGGGCACCAGAAGAGGTTGCGGCCGACCATGACCTCGGTGCGCACCTCGGTGCCGCAGATCCGGCAGGGCAGCCCGGTGCGCCGGTAGACGTAGTGGGCGTCGGTCGGGCCGGCCACGCCCCGCCGCCGCTCCCGGTCCTCGGGCCGGGTGGTCACGATCCGCCCGGCGCGCACCCCGGCCCGCATCAGGGTCACCAGGTCCGCCCACATCCCCGTCCAGGTGCCGGCGTCGACGTCCCGGCCGGGCCGGAACGGGGAGACGCCGTGCCGGAAGAGCAGCTCGGCGCGGTAGACGTTGCCGACGCCGGCCAGCACGGCCTGGTCCATCAGCAGCGCGCCGATCGACGTCCGGCTCCTCGCGATGCGGGCGAACGCCTTTCCCGGGTCGGAGCGCCGGCGCAGCGGGTCGGGGCCCAGCCGGTCGAGGAGGAGCTTCACCTCGCCGTCGGTGATCAGGTCGCAGGTGGTGGCTCCGCGCAGGTCGGTCCACACGCCGTGGCCGTCCTCACCGGGCCCCTCCCAGCGCATCCGCAGCGCACCCCGGGGCGCCGGTGGCAGCCCCGTCCCGGACGTGTACTTCCCATACAGGCCGAGGTGCACGTGGACGACGTCGGGGCCGAAGCCGGCGAACAGGTGCTTTCCGTAGGACGTGACCTCGTCCAGCACCCGGCCGTCGATCAGCTCGGCCTGGCCGGCGAAGCGCCCCTGCGGGCTGGTCACGTGCACCTCGCGGCCGGCGAACGCGGCGTGCTGCTCGCGGGCCAGCCGGTACAGGGTGTGGCCCTCAGGCACGGGCAGCTCGCGCGGTCATGCACCCAGCTTCACCTGCGCCGACGCCGTCCGCCACGACGGGACCGGTGACCCAGCCGACACCCCCGGGGGGCCAAAGTCGCGATTTTGGCCCCCGGGGGTGTCGCGAGTTCAGCGGGTGCGGATGGCTGCGTAGCGGTCCAGGGACACCTGGCGCTCGTGGGCGTGGTCGACCACGGGCTCCGGGTACCCGGCCGGGACGCCGTCGGGTGACCGCCACGGTTCGTGCACGTACCGGGCCGGGACGTCGCGCAGCTCGGGCACCCAGCGCTTGACGTAGGTGCCGTCCGGATCGAACTTCTTGCCCTGGGTGACCGGGTTGAACACCCGGTAGTACGGCGAGGCGTCGGTGCCGGTCCCGGCGACCCACTGCCAGCCGTGGTTGTTGCTGGCCAGGTCGCCGTCGACCAGGTGCCGCATGAACCACCGCGCGCCGCGGGTCCACTCCTGGTGCAGGTCCTTGACCAGGAAGGAGGCGACGATCATCCGCACCCGGTTGTGCACGTAGGCCTCACCGAGCAGCTGCCGCATGCCGGCGTCGACGATCGGGAAGCCGGTGCGGCCGGTCTCCCAGGCGCGGACCAGCTCCTCGGCGTCGGGGCCGGTGTCGTAGCGCATGCCTTGCAGCCGGGGGTCGAGGTACTCCCGGGCGGAGTCCGGCCGGTGCCAGAGCACGTCGGCGTAGAAGTCCCGCCAGGCCAGCTCGTCGGTGTACCGCCGCACCGCCTCGCCGCCGTCGTCCTGTGCCGCCAGGTCGGCCAGCAGGGTGCGGGGGTGGATGCAGCCGTACTTCAGGTACGCCGAGAGCCGGCTGGTGCCGTCGGTACCGGGTGTGTTGCGGCCCTCGGCGTAGTCGCGCAGGCGCTCGTCCCGGAACCGTGCCCAGGTCGCCGCGGCCGCGGCCTCTCCGGCCGGGGGCAGCTGGGCGTCACCGGGGTCGGGGGCCGGCGGCGGGTCGGTGGACGGGACGCCGGACAGCCAGGGGACGGCGCGGGGCCGCGGCGCAGGTGCCCGCCAGCCGTGCTCGCGCCAGGCGCGGGCGAACGGGGAGAAGACCTGGAAGGGGGTGCCGTCGCGCTTGGTCACCCGGCCCGGGGTGACCAGGTAGGGCGAGCCGGTTCGCTCCAGCGGGACGTCGCCCAGCGCCCGCTCGACCGCGGCGTCGCGCCGGCGGCCGTAGGGGCCGGGATCGGCGGAGACGTGCACGCTGGCGGCACCCACCTCGGCGGCCAGCTGCGGGACGACGCGGGCCGGGTCGCCGTGCCGGAGGACGAGGGCCCCGTCCGTCGCCGTCCGCAGGTCGTCCAGGCAGTCGAGCAGGAAGCGGCGGCGCGGCGCACCGGCGGGCCCCCAGAGCCGGTCGTCGAACACGAAGACCGGCAGCACGGCGCCGTCGTTCCCGGCCGCTTCGCCGGCGGCCAGCAGCGCCGGGTGGTCACCCAGGCGCAGATCGCGCCGGAACCACAGCAGGGCGGTGCGCGCCGGCCGGGCGGACGTCAGCGGACGGCGGGGGAGAGGCCGAAGGTCGGGCGGTCGTCCTCGGCCACGAGGTCGAGGTCCTCGGGGTGGTCCTGCAGGTACTTGCGGATGAACGAGCAGTAGGGGAGCACGTGCAGTTGCCGGGAGCGGGCGGCCGACAGGAGTTCGCGGACCAGCGTCGTACCGAGACCCTGCCCACCCATCGACGGGTCGATCTCGGTGTGCGGCAACGTCATGACGTCGCCGTCCACGTGGTAGCTGGCCAGGCCGACGACACGGTCGTCCGCCCGGATCTCGAAGCGTCCACGTCCTGGGACGTCGACCACCGTGATGTCCATCGTGCTCAGTCACCTCCACTGTCTCGGCGCCGCTGCCGAGGCTCACGTGCTGAGACAAGGTAACGGTTGCGGCACAGAACCGCCCGCTTCTGGAGACGCGTTGGGCCGATCGGGTGTTCCCCGTTCGGGCGCGTCGGGTATCGGCGGTACCCGACGCGGCGGCCTTCGTGCGGCGCGACGCACGCTCCGCTCCGCCCATCCCGGCGCCGGGCCGGAACGGCTGCGGAAATGGCTGCCAGCATCCTGACATGGAGATCTCATGACGATTTCATGACAGGTCAGCTACTGCGCGCCATGGTCGGAGAACGCGCTGGAACGACTCGACAGCGACGCGTTCGGGCTGGCCGGGGCGGCGTGCTCGGCAGTCGACGCGGGAGGAGGATATCCGCTGAATGTGCTGTTCGACACTGTCGATCGACGTCACGACCGCATAACAGAATGGCCGGATCCGTCGCTATTGGTGGGTGACCAATGAATTGGCTGTTAGCTTTCCCTTCGCACGATGTCGCGACCATGACCCTCATGGCCGCCTGTGCCCGGTGCGCGAGCTGCGGAGCAGTGCTCGCGGCAACGCGCGCCGGGGTCGCGCCACCCCATCGTGGGGCTGTCCGCCCGCCAGGTGCGGCGCTGGGCGCGGCGACCGCGCGGCGCCCGATCGACGGATCCCCGCCGAGGGCCGGTCCATGTCCGACGACGAGAGGTGAACGTGCCTGCTGTACACGCTGAAGGGCTGTTCAAGATCTTCGGACGGCGCACCGACGAGGCCGTGCGCCGGCTCGGGGACGGCGCCTCCGTGGCCGACGTCCGCGAGCTGGGGGCGACCCCGGCCGTCATCGACGTCAGCTTCACCGTCGAGCCGGGCGAGATCTTCGTGGTGATGGGGCTGTCCGGCTCGGGCAAGTCGACGCTGCTGCGGATGCTGAACGGCCTGCTGGACGCGACCGCCGGCAGGGTCCGAGTGGGTGGCGACGACCTCACCACGCTGGACGCCAAGGCCCTGCGCCGGCTGCGGCAGGAGCGGATGAGCATGGTGTTCCAGCACTTCGCGCTCTTTCCGCACCGCACGGTGGTCGACAACGCCGCCTACGCCCTCGAGGTGCGCGGGATGGACCGCCGGACCCGTCGGGCCAAGGCCCGCGAGGCGCTGGCGCTGGTGGGCCTGGAGCAGTGGGCGGACGCGAAGCCCGACGAGCTGTCCGGGGGGATGAAGCAGCGGGTCGGCCTGGCCCGGGCGCTGGCCGCCGAGACCGACCTGATGCTGATGGACGAGGCGTTCAGCGCGCTGGACCCGCTGATCCGGCGCGAGATGCAGGACCAGCTGCTCGAGCTGCAGGCCCAGCTGGGCAAGACGATCGTCTTCATCACCCACGACCTCAACGAGGCGATGCGGCTGGGCGACCGGATCGCGATCATGCGGGACGGCCGGATCGTGCAGATCGGCACGCCCGAGCAGATCCTCGACGAGCCGGCCGACGACTACGTCGCGCAGTTCCTCGCCGACGTCGACCGGGGCCGGGTCTTCACCGCCGGGCACGTCATGGTGGCCGCACCCGCCGCCGTCCCCCTCGGGGCGGCGCCCGCCGACGTGCTGACCGCCATGCGCGCGCACCGGACCGGCACCGTCCTGGTCGGCGACGGGAACGGCGGGCTGGCCGGCGTGGCCACCGAGGAGGCCGTGCGGACGGCCGCCGAGAGCGGTGCGCCGAGCCTGGTCGGTCTGCCCCTGCAGCCCCCGGTCAGCGTCCGGACGACGACGCTGCTCGCGGACCTGCTGACCCCGGCCGCGCAGGACGAGGTGCCGGTGACGGTCGTCGACGCCGACGGCCGGCTGGTCGGCGTCGTCCCCCGCGGCGCCGTCCTGGCCGCGCTGGGCGGCGCCACCGGCAACGGGCGGCCGGTGCCCAGCGGCACCGGATCGCCGCACACGGCGGGCGCGACCGCCGTCGGGACGAGGGAGGCCGTTCGTGGCTGAGACATCTCTGCTCGTGGCCGCCGAGGACGGCGACCTGCCCCGGGTTCCGCTGGGCGACTGGATCGACACCGGCCTCGACTGGCTGACCGACAACTTCTCCCCGGTCTTCGATGCGATCAGCACCGGGACCGAGGCCGGCGTGGAGAGCCTGCGGGACGCGCTGCTGTTCCTGCCGCCGATCGTCTTCGCGGTGCTGCTGGCTGTGCTCGGTGGCGTGGTGCGGTCGGTGCGCTTCGCCGTCGTTTCGCTGCTCGGGCTGCTGCTCATGATCAGCATGCGGATGTGGGACCCGGCGATGGCCACGCTGGCCCTGGTCCTGGTGTCCGCGGTGATCGCGGTGGCGATCGGCATCCCGATCGGCATCGCGGCGGCGAAGAGCGACCGGATCAGCGCGGTCCTCCGGCCGGTGCTCGACTTCATGCAGACGATGCCCGCGTTCGTCTACCTCGTCCCCGCCGTGACCTTCTTCGGCATCGGCCTGGTCCCGGGCGTCGTCACCACGATCATCTTCGCGATGCCGCCGGGGGTCCGGCTCACCGAGCTGGGCATCCGGCAGGTGGACAAGGAGCTGGTGGAGGCGGGGCACGCGTTCGGCAGCCCGCCCGGACGGATCCTGCGCGGTGTCCAGCTCCCGCTGGCACTCCCGACGATCATGGCCGGCGTCAACCAGGTGATCATGCTGGCGCTCTCGATGGCGGTCATCGCCGGCCTGATCGGGGCGGCGGGCCTGGGCGGCGTCGTCGTCACCAGCATCTCCCGGCTCGACGTCGGCCTGGGCTTCGAGGGCGGCCTCTCGGTCGTCATCCTCGCCATCTACCTCGACCGGCTGACCAGCGCATTCGGTCAGCGGCGGGGGCGGCTGTCCGGCTTCCCGTCCTTCCTCAGCCGTGGCGGCACGGTCGGCAAGGCCGGCCTGGCCGCCAGTAGCCGGTCCGCCGATGCGGTCATGCCCGTCGGAACCGACCAGAACTCACCGAACCGACCTGCCCGGTAGTCGATCGGCGCGGCCCTCCCGGGCCGTCGCCGCGGATCCGGAGCACCAACGGTGCGCGGGGCAGTCGACCGCCACCAGATGTAGGAGAGGAACGACCGCATGAACAAGCACCTGACCACCCGAGGCGCGCGCCTCGCCGCCGGCCTCGCCGCCGTCGCGCTGACCGCCACCGCCTGCGGCGGCGACAGCGACACCGACGCGAGCGCGGCGGGCTCCACCGCGTCCGAGGGCGCGGCCTGCGAGTCCGTCAACCTCGGCTTCATCCCGTCCTGGACCGACGGACTGAGCCTGGCGCACCTGTGGGACCACGTCCTGCAGGAGCAGGGCATCGAGGTCGAGATGACCGAGATCTCCGACGCGGCGCCGCTGTACGCCGGGCTGGCCGGCGGGGACGTCGACGTCTACCCGTCGGCGTGGTCCGAGGTCACGCACGCGGCCTACATGGACGAGTACGGCGACCAGATCGAGGACCTCGGTGCCTGGTACGACGGCGCGGTGCTGACCTTCGCGGTGCCGGAGTACACCGACATCGACTCCATCGCCGACCTGGCCGGCAACGCGGAGATGTTCGACGGCCGGATCATCGGGATTGAGCCGGGTGCCGGGCTCACGAAGACGACCAAGGAGAGCGTCATCCCCACCTACGGGCTGGGGGAGGAGTACACGCTGGTCGAGTCCTCCACCACCGCCATGCTGGCCGAGCTGCAGGCCGCCACCGAGGCCAACGAGGACATCGTCGTCACCCTGTGGCGTCCCTTCTGGGCCAACAGCGAGTTCCCCGTCAAGGACCTGGCCGACCCCGAGGGCGCCCTGGGTGACGCCGAGGGGCTGCACACCCTGGCCCGCACCGGCTTTTCCGAGGACTGCAGCGACGTCGCGGCCATGATGGAGAACCTGACGCTGACCGACGAGCAGTACGGCTCGCTGGAGAACCTGGTGGTCAACGAGTACGGCGAGGGCCGCTACGGCGAGGCCGTCGACGCGTGGATCGAGCAGAACCCGGACTTCATGGAGTCCCTGCAGAGCTGACGGGCTGCCGTTCCCGGGCGCTGGACCCAGCGCCCGTCGGGCAGTGACCAGAGGGGTCCGGTGGCAGCTGCCGCCGGGCCCCTCTGCCGTGCGCCGCCCGGGGTGCCCGCCCCACGGGCCGCTGCCCGGACGTGCCACGATGAGCCCAGCCACGGCGGTCCTCCACAGCGATGTGGACACGTCCCGCCCCCGTAGCTCAGGGGATAGAGCATCGGTTTCCTAAACCGTGTGTCGCAGGTTCGAATCCTGCCGGGGGCACCATCGTGATGTCGCAGGACATCGCGGACGCCCGGCTTCCTGCCGTCCCGGGATGGTGGCCGGACCCTGCGGGTACCGGCGCACGCATGGGAGCACGCAGCGCGGCGGTCGCGGCCGCGGACCAGTGGACCGACCCGGACGACGGCGTCCGCTACCCCGCCGGTGAGGTGCACGCGTGGGAGCGAGGGCGCAACGAAACGGTCTGCGGGCTGTCGCTGAACAGGTCCCGGCTGGCCCGCTTCCCGCACGTCGGCTGGGCGGACGTCCAACCGGAGTCGGGTCGGCACGCGGAGGGCGTGCAGCTCGTGTGCCGCCGCTGCCGGGCGGCCCAAGGTGTCCGCCGGGACGAGCGCGGCTGGACGCGGACCAACCCCCGTCCCTGAGCGGCGGGCAGGATCGGGTCCGGCGACGTGCCTCCGCTGCCGGTTCCGCCGGGGCGCGTCAGGATGACCCGATGCCTGCACTGCTCCACCCCTCGGGCGAGGGTGCCGCCCACCCCGGCCGGCCCGGCGGCTGGACCGGGCCGCTGCGGCGCACGTGGGCGCGGCACCCGCGGCTGGGGCTGGCCGTCAAGGCGGCACTGGCCGCGGTGACCGCCTGGGTGCTGGTGGGCTTCGTCCCCGGACCCGCCAGCGACTACCCGTACTACGCACCGCTCGGCGCCGTGATCGCCACCTCGACCACGGTCGCCGGCTCCGCGCGGGAGTCGCTCCAGACGGTCGCCGCGATCGCCCTGGGAGCGGCGGTCGCCATCGGCTTCCACGCTGTGCCGGGGCCGCGCCTCCTGGCGCTGGCCGCTGTCGTGGCCATCGGGGTGCTGCTGGCCGGCTGGCACCGACTGGGCAGCGCCGGCAGCTGGCTGCCCACGTCGGCGCTGTTCGTGCTGATCATCGGACGCGACAACCCCACGGGCTACGTGCTGGGCTACACCGGGCTGACGTTCCTGGGGGCGCTGGTGGGGGTGGCCGTGACCGCAGCCTTCCCCCCGCTCCCGCTGGCGCCCGCCGAGCAGCAGCTTAAGGCGCTGCGGGACACCCTCGCCGGGCAACTGGACGACCTGGTCGACGGGCTGAGCCAGGAGCACCCGCCGACCCAGGCCGGGTGGCAGGGGCGGATCCACACCATCGACCCCGTCCTCGCCCAGATGCGCACGGCCGTGCAGCAGACCATGGAGGCGCGGCGGGGCAACCGGCGTGCGCGCCGGTACCGCAACGACGCGGAACGGCAGTACCAGCAGGCGCGGGCGCTGGAGCGGCTCACGCTGCTCGTCGAGGACCTCACCCAGCTCATCGCCGAGACCGAGAACGCCGACAACCACTGGGTGCCGCTGGGCCCGTCGCTGCGCCTTCCGGCGGCGCGGGCCCTGGCCGGGGTCGCCGAGGTCCTCCGGTCGGTCGAAGGGGCCACCGCCGACCCCAAGGTGAGCAGCAGGGCCCACGACGTCCTGCGCGGGTTCGCCGACGAGCTGCGTCGGGTCCGGGTCACCACTGGTGACGACCTGTTCGTGGCCGGCAACATCCTGGAGAACCTCCGCCGTTCGCTGGCCGCCATGCCACCTCACGAGGAGCCGGCGGACGAGCCGCCCGGCTGACCGTGGCCGCGCCGACCGGCATCCCGGCGGGCGCTACGGCGGCCAGCGGGCCGGGGCGGTGCATCTCCGGCGGCCGGATTACCCACGGGGTCCGCCCGCCGACGCCACCGGCACCATCTCGGTCAGCAACGGCAGGAGCGTGCCCTGCGTCGACGACGCCGCCGCCGGCGGCAGCGCTCGACTCGCTGCTCGCATACCCGACACGGGAGGTCGGTGCAAGTGAACGGCGCGCGCGGAAGACCCTTTCACCCATTCGTGCACTAAACGTGATCAAAGCCACTACTCACTGCTACACAAGCGCCCGAGACGTCGACGCGGACGTCCGTGAGGGTGTGAGGCACAGATCCGCCGGGCGCATCAGCTGGTCGCCGAGCCCGGTGGTGAGCCAGGGCGAAACCGACACGCCTTCCCTGATGGGAAGGGAACACATGTTGCGAAAGACCATGATCGTCGTCAGTGCGATCGGGTTGGTGCTGGGGGCGACCGCGACCTCCGCGCTGGCCGACCACAGCCAGGGTCACCGGATCGAGCAGGCCCAGGCGGACCTGGCGACGGCGAACGAGACGCATGCGGCGGCCCAGCAGGCCGTGCTGGACGCCGAGGCCGCGGTGCCCGTCGCCCAGGCCGCCGCGGACGAGGCGGCGTACGGAGCGAGGACCGACGCGCAGCACCAACAGGAGCTCACCACGCTCAACGCCTTCCTGGGCATCATGAACCAGGGCTGCAGCTTCGGCGCCGCCGGGGCCCAGTGCCGGGCGGACAACCTGGCCTGGATGGGCCCGGGCATCGACCGGGAACGCGCGTTCCTCGCCATTCCCTACGCCCAGCGCCTGGCGAACAACACCGCGGCCCAGGCTGCGCTCACCCAGGCGAAGGCCGACCTCGCCGCGGCACAGACCGCGGTCACCGCGGCGGCTGCCGCGGTGACCGCTGCCGAGGCCGTCCTGGCCGAGGCGCAGGCCGCCGTTCCGCTGCCCCGCGAGAAGGACGTGCTGGCCACCGACGGGTTCGCCGTCGAGGGCCTGGCCGTTCCGCCCACGTTCGCGCCGGCGGCCACCGTCGTCGTGGCCGACTGCACCGACGAGGGCATCGCCTTCACGGTGACGACGGACAACACCGGCTCCACCGACGGCACCAACGCTGGCGCCGGCACGGTCTCCTTCACCACGGCGACCGGTTCGGACAGCGTCACGGCCGACCTGGCCGCCGGCCAGGAGACCACCTCCGACAGCCGGCTCGTCGCCTTCGACGAGGTCGTCGCCGTCAGCGTCGAGGCCACCGTGGACGGCGTCGTGCAGGAGCTGGCGCAGCGGACGATCGCCCCGAGCAGCGACTGCGACTCCGCCGTGGGGATCACCGTGGCCGGGCCGACCGAACTCGAGGTGGGCAAGAGCGGTGTCTACACCGTCAACGTGACCAACTCGCGCGGCGACCACGACACCCCCGTGCAGATCGGCCTCGAGGTCGAGGCGTTCGAGGACGAGCTGCAGACCGGCGACGTCACCCTGGAGGCGTGCGACACCGCGGCGTGCGACACCGCGGCGCCGCTCGAGTTCGAGGTCACCGACGGCGTTCTGCACGTCACCCAGGACGGCCTGATGGTCGACCACGGTGCCGACGTCGACCGCTTCCTCCGGCTGACCTTCGCCAGCAACGGCGCCTACGTCGGCACGGTGTACGCGATCGACTCGGGTCTGGCCGTCTGATGGGCCGGCACCTCGGGCCGCGGCTGCTCGGCGCCGTGGGCATCCTCCTGATGGCCGTCTCCGCGGCCTGGGGTGCCGGGCTCTTCGACCGGCCGACCGCTCCGCCGGGGGCCATCGCCTCGACGAACATCTCGATCACCGTGGGGGACGGCGGGCTCTTCTCCTGGACTGGTGAGCAGATGGTGTCCGCGGCGGGAGTGGTCCTGGGGCTCGTGCTCCTGCTCGGTTCGATCGTCTGGTCCGTGCGGACGCGGGCAGTCGGGCGGCGGCTGACCGCGTCGTTCGGCTAGACCGGCTCTCGTGCGGCCCGGGAGGGCGCCCACAGGGTGGCCTCCCGGGCCGTGCTGCCGTCCCCGGTCGTCGTGGCCGCGGTCGATCGGACCCGCCGTCGGCGCGGTCGGCGAACTACCGTTCCGGCATGGGCGCACTCCTCGCGGTCGTGGTGTTGATCGCGTTGCTCGCTGTGCTGGGCACGTGGGCGTGGCGGGTGCTGCAGAGCCCGGGGCAGGTGCAGACCCCCGGCGCCGGCCCGCGGGCGCTGCCGCCGTGGGACCGCGCCCGCCAGGAACGGGCCATCGCCGCGGCCCGGTGGGTGACCGCGCACGACGAGGTGGACGGCGTGACCAGGGTGCTGCTGCGCCGGACCTGCACCGGCCTGGACGGCCGCCCGGAGGTCCTCGAGGAACGGGTCTTCGAGACCTTCCCCGCGCAGGACCCGCTGTGGGAGGCCCGGTTCACCGAGGCGATGTCCGGCGCGCGCTTCCGCTGCCGTTACCTCAACAACGAGGAGCAGCAGGAGTAGGGCGCGACCGGCCCGGTCGTCCCCCGACCGGGGCGCGCGACACCCGCGGACGGCCGCCGGGCAGGATGGCGGCATGGGTCAGGTCGTCGCGACAGCAGAGGGCATCGTGCGCGCGCCCGCCGAGCGGGTGCGCGCCGCGCTCGCCGACTACGAGGGCACTCGCCGGCGGATGCTCACCGAGCAGTTCAGCGAGTACCGGGTCAGCGACGGTGCGGACGGCGCCGTCGCCCGGGTGCACTGGAAGCTGGCCGCCACCAGCAAGCGGGTGCGCGACCAGGATCTCGTCGTCACCGCCACTCCCGACGGCGGGCTGGTGGAGACCGACGCCAACTCCAGCATGGTCACCACCTGGACGGTGCATCCCGCTGATGCCGGGGTGAGCACCGTGCGGGTGCGCAGCACCTGGAACGGCGCCACCGGCATCGGCGGCTTCTTCGAGCGAACCTTCGCCCCGAAGGGGCTGCGCCGCATCTACGAGGGGTTGATCAGCCGGCTGGACGCCGAGGTCAACGCGGGCTGAGCGCGGCAGCGGGCGCGGGCAGCCCGGGGCCGGCGCTCCGGCGGCCCAGCCACCGGTCGGTCAGCCGGACGGTGAGCAGCGGGAGCGCCGCGATCGTGGCGAAGACCGCGGTGCCGGTGATCCCGACGCCGAGCCACTGGAGCGGGCCGAACCCCACCGTCGAGCCCACCTCCTCAGCGGCCACCCCGATGGCCGGCAGGCACAGGAACAGCGCGCCGGCGACCGGTAGCAGCCACCGTCGCCGCTTCGTGGTGACCCCGGCGACCACTCCTCCCGGCACCATGACCAGCACGTAGAGCACGAGGATGAACGCCGTGCCGCTCCAGGAGAACGAGTTCTCCCCGCCTGACGCGACGGTCACGAGCGCCATGAGCCCCCGGGAGACCGCGCCCAGCGCCATCCCGGCGGCCAGGGCCGCCAGCGCGCCCACCACGATCCTGATGCCCATCCCGACTCCGTCCGCCGCTCCGCCGGCGGCGGCAGGCTAGCGGCGCCGGGGCCGGCTGCGGAAGCACTTCGGACGCCCCGCGGCACCGGCCGGCGGCGCGGGTGCCGATCGGCAGGGACCATGGGGGAGTGACCGCCGCGCCACCCACCGTGGAGGGGATCTCCGCCCTCACCGACCTGCTCGCCGACGGCGGGGCGCTCGTCCTCTCCGGGGCCGGCATCTCCACCGATTCCGGCATCCCCGACTACCGGGGCGTGACCGGCTCGCTGCGCCGGCACACCCCGATGACCTACCAGACGTTCACCCGTGACCCGCGGGGGCGGCACCGGTACTGGGCGCGCAGCTTCGTCGGCTGGCGGAAGATCGCCGACGCCCGGCCCAACCCGGGCCACCGGTCGGTCGCGGCGCTGCAGCAGGCCGGCACGGTCGGCGACGTGATCACCCAGAACGTCGACGGACTGCACCAGGCCGGCGGCGCCCGTGGCGTCGTCGAGCTGCACGGCGGGCTGGACCGCACCGTCTGCCTTGCCTGCGGGGACGTCGCCGACCGCGCGGAGCTCGACCTCCGGCTGCAGGCGGTCAACCCGCGCTTCCGGCCGGCCGGGCACGCTCCTGACGAGGTCAACCCCGACGGTGACGTCGAGCTCCCCGACGCCGCGCTCGACGGCTTCGTGATGGTCGACTGCCTGGCCTGTGGCGGCGGACCGCTCAAGCCCGACGTCGTCTTCTTCGGCGAGACGGTGCCGCGCGACCGGGTCGACCACTGCTTCGGCCTGGTCGACCGGGCCGCCTCCCTGGTGGTGCTCGGCTCCTCGCTGACCGTTATGAGCGGCTACCGGTTCGTCATCCACGCGGCCAAGCGCGGCATCCCGGTGGCCATCGTCAACGCCGGCGCCACCCGCGGGGACGCGAAGGCCGACGTCCGGGTCGACGCCCCGCTCGGCGTGGTGCTGCCGGAGCTCGCCCGCCGGCTGGCCGGCTGACCCGGCGCCGCCGGCCCGTCCGGCCCAGACTGGGCGGTGATGCAGACCTTCCTCCCCGTCGCCGATTTCGCCGAGAGCGCCCGCCTGCTGGACTCCCCGCGGCTGGGCAAGCAGCGGGTCGAGACCCTCCAGGTGCTGCGGGCCCTCGAGCTGCCCGACTACGGCTGGGCCGCGCACCCGGTGGTCACCATGTGGCGCGGGCGCACCGCCGGGCTGGTCGTCTACGGCCTGGCGATGGTGCGGGCCTGGACGGAACGCGGGTTCGCCGACAGCACCGAGACGCTCATCGCCGAGTTCGCCCCCGAGGCCGCGCGGATGACCCAGGCGCAGGCCGCGGCCGCCGGCCTGCTGCCCAGCTGGGTCGGCGACGAGGCGCTGCACCGGTCGCACCGGTCCAACCTGCTGGCCAAGGATCCGGGGTTCTACCGGCCGGCGTTCGGCGCGGAGCCGGCCGACCTGCCCTACGTGTGGCCGGGCGCGGACGACGTGCCGCCGCCGCCCGCGCCCGAGGGCGTGCCGGTGTGGGTGGTGCGACCGCGGGCGCACACCGAGCTGGGCGCCGCGCTGGCCACCGGCGTCGTCGGGCTCGGCACGCAGTCGGGGATCGACGTCGACGCCACCGGGCTGAGCCCGGCCGAGCTGCGGGTGCTGGCCAAGGAGCTCTCCGGGCGCCGGCCGGCCAAGGACCTCCGCCAGCTGAGCGCGCTCCTCGACGAGATGCGCCCCGGCGATCTCGTCGGTCTGCCCGTCGAGCACGGCACCGGGCTGCTGCTCGGCGAGGTGGTCGGCGGCTACTCCTTCGCCGGCCGGGAGCTGCTGCCGCACCGGCGGCCGGCCCGCTTCGGCGGGGTGGTGCCGCGATCGGCGGCCCGCCCGCCGGCCACGCTGCAGGACCCGCGGGCGCTGTTCCGGATCACCCTGGACCCGGCAGGCGTCCCGGCGCCGCTGCGCTGACCGGTCGACGGCGTCAGCACTGCGGCGCAGCCGTGGGGTCGGCGTCGCGACCCGGGTGACCACCTGCGCGGGCACCGGAGCACCACGACGTCGCCCCCGTCGTTCGGCAGGGTGCGGTCACCCGGTCGCAGGCAGCGGCACGTTCTGCAACCGGACCTGTCCGCGGGCGACGAGCTTGCCGTCCTCGGCCCGGGTCAGGCTCACCAGCCAGAGCTGCTGGGTACGGCCCTGCTGGACCGGCTCGGCGAGCACGTCGAGCCGGCCGCTGGTCATCGGCCGGAGGAAGTCGGTCGCGTTGTGCAGGCCGACGGCGAACTCGCCGCGGTCGACCACCGCGGCGCTGGCGCCGATGCTGGCGGCGGACTCGACCACCGTGCAGTAGACGCCGCCGTGCACGACGCCCCACGGGGTGTGGTGCGCACGCCCCAGGTCGACGGCGCCGGTGACCCGGGTGCCGGACACCTCGGCGGGCACGAACCCGGAGGCAGCGGCGAAGGAGCTGACCGCTGCCAGGTCCGTCGGAGGCAGTGCGCTCATGCGTCCCACACCAGGCAGAAGGGATGGCCGACCGGATCGGCGTAGACCCGGAAGTCGCCGCCGCCGCCGGGCAGCCGGCGGGCGCCCAGGGCGAGCACCTGCGGCTCGGCCACGTCGACGTCGGCGACCCGGATGTCGAGGTGGAACTGCTGCGGCCGGGTCGGGTCCGGCCAGGCCGGGGGAACGAGATCCGGGGCCTGCTGGACGGCGATCCGGTAACCGGCGCCGGTGACGACGACCCAGTCGTCGCCGGGCCGGCCGCTGACCTCCATGCCCAGTACCTCGGCGTAGAAGGTCGCCAGCGCGTGGGCGTCAGGGGCGTCGATGACGACGGAGTGCAACTGGCCGATCATGACCGCCATCCTCCCCCGGCCGGCCGGGGCCCGGCAGCCCGGTGTCGTGGCGGCGCCACGGCGCGCGGCCACCCGGGCTGCGGGCCGCGCCGGTCGTGCCGCACGATCGGCACATGGCCGACCCGCTTTCCGCACCCCAGCTGGGCACGCTCACCTGGCACCCCGCCGCCGACCGGCCCGACCTGCTGGGCGATCCGGTCGCCGCGGCCCTGGCCGGCCTGTCCGGACCGGCGTGGGTGGCCGAGATCGACGACGCGGCGGCCGACACCGCCGCCTTCACCGACACCTACCAGGTGCCGCCGGAGGCCTCGGCCAACTGCGTGGTCGTCGCCGCCCGGCGCGGCGGGCAGACGACGCTGGCCGCCTGCCTGGTGCTGGCGACCACCCGGGCCGACGTGAACGGCCTGGTCCGCCGGCACCTGGGTGCCCGCAAGGCCTCGTTCGCGCCGCAGGACGTCGCGGTCGCCGAGAGCGGCATGGCCTACGGCGGGATCACCCCGGTCGGGCTGCCCGCGGACTGGCCGGTGCTGGTGGACGCCCGGGTGGCGGCCGGGGAGCTGCTCGTCGTCGGCTCGGGCACCCGGGGCAGCAAGCTGGCCGTACCCGGGGCGGTGCTGGCCGCGCTCCCGGGCGCCGCGGTGCTCGAGGGCCTCGGCCAGCCGCTGGAGTGAGGCGCCGGCGGCTCTAGGCTCGCGGTGATGAGCGAACCCGACGACGACCGCCCGGCGCCCGGCCCCGTCGTCCGGCCGGAACGTGCGCCGGACGACAGCGACCTCGGCTGGGGTGAGCGGCTGACCGACCCCGACGACGAGGACCGCCGCTACCTGGAGGACCGGCCGCCGCACTGGGGGAGCGACTGACGGCCTACAGCCGGCCGGGCAGTGCGGTGGTGCCCGGACCCGACGGGTCGCCGCCCGGCCGCTGCCCCTGCTGGGCGCGCAGCAGGTCGCGGATCTCAACCAGCAGCTCGACCTGCGTGGGCGCCACCGGACCGGCCTCCTCGCCGCGCCGACGCCGCTCGACGAGCGTCTTCATCGGCAGCACGACGACGAGGTAGACGACGGCAGCGGTGAGCACGAAGGTGATCACGGCGTTGACGAACGCGCCCCAGGTGAACCGCTGGCCGTCCACGACGACGGTGCCGCCGTCGACCCCGCCCCCGCCGACCAGGCCGATCAGGGGCTCCAGGAACGACGCGGTGAACGAGCCGACGACCGCGGTGAACGCGGCGCCGATCACCACCGCCACGGCGAGGTCGACGACGTTGCCGCGCAGCAGGAAGTCCTTGAAGCCCTTGATCACGGGTTCTCCCGGGTTCGGAGCGCACCGCCCGGGAGGGCCCCGGGCCGGTCACGGTGGGCCGAGGGTAACGGTGAGCGATCCGGTGGCAGCGGCTGCGGCCAGGGCCCGCGCGGTCTCCGGTGAGACCGCCAGCACCAGCAACCCGGAGCCCTCCGGAGCGGTGCCGAACGGCTCGTCGGTCGAGGCGCCGGGCGGTGCGCCGAGCACCAGCGCGTCAGCGGCCACGACCTCGGCGGTCCCGGCCTCCGGGACGCTCGAGAGGACGTCCACCCGGTCGCCGGGGCGGACCAGGGCGGCCACTGCGAGGTCGGCCAGGCGCACCGGGGCGGCGACCTCTCCGACGGGCACCTGCGCCCACATGGCCGGGCCCACCAGCCGCACGTCGGTCACCGGCTCCCCGCGGCGCAACGGCCCGGCCAGCACCCGTCCGGCCACCCCGGACCCCGGTCCGCTCGCGCCGTCGGGGACCAGGGCCGCCGGAAGGGCGGCCACGGCCAGGTCCGCAGCGGCGAGGAGCGTGCCGGCGGGCAGGTCGGTCGCTGCCACCAGCACCGGGACCGTACTCACCGCCGGTGGCCCGATCGACGGGGCCGGGCGCAGCGCGAGCGCGAGGGCCAGCCCGACCAGCAGGCCGGCGGCCACCTGGCGCAGCAGGTGCACCGGGGAACGGGGACGCCGCAGGAGTCGCACGCCGCGACGCTAGGTCGCCGCGCCCGCCCGGGACGGCGGCCGGCCGGGGACTGTGGACATCGCCGGCAGGTGTGGACGCCGGCGGGCGGCGAGCCCGCCCGCCGTGCTCGGGCTAGTTGGCGGCCTTGCTGGCGGCACCGCTGGAGGAGGTGCTGCTCGACGAGGAGTCCTTCTTCGGCGCCGCGGAGGCGGGCTCCTTCGACCCCTTCGAGTCCTTCGACCCGCTCGACCCGTTCGAGTCCTTCGACCCGTTCGAGTCCTTCGACCCGTTCGAGGAGGAGTCCTTCGCCGACGCGGTGGAGGTCTCGGCCTTGCGGCTGTCGGTCCGGTAGAAGCCCGAGCCCTTGAAGACGACCCCGACCGAGCCGTAGACCTTGCGCACCGGCGCGTCGCACTCCGGGCAGGTGCTCACCGCCGGGTCGCTGAACGACTGCACGACCTCGAACTCGTGCTTGCCCTCGGTGTTGGTGCAGACGTACTGGTAGGTGGGCACGGTGCAGTGGCTCCTCGTCCGAGTGGTCGCCAGGCTGGCACTCGGGCCCGGCGACTGCCAATCATGCGCCGTCCGGGGCCGGTCGTCCACGTCCACCGGGCCACGCGCGTCGTGCCGCGGGTCACAGCGTGGCGTCCTGATCGGGGAACCGTCGACTTCCGGACGGTGAGGGGCTCGCGGTCGGCCGGTACGGTTCCGGCCGTGGCGGACCGGTGGCTCGACGAGGCCGAACAGCACACCTGGCGGGTCTGGCTGGCCGTGGCCGAGCTGATGCCGCGCACCCTGGACGCCCAGATGCAGCGCGACGCGGGCCTGACCCACGCGGCGTACGTCGTCCTGGCGATGCTGTCGGAGGCGCCGGACGGCAGCCGGCGGATGAGCGACCTGGCGCGGGTGGCGAACCAGTCGCAGAGCCGGCTGTCGCACACCGTGGCCCGGCTGGAGGAGCGCGGCTGGGTGCGCCGGGAGCGGGCCACCGACGACCGGCGGGGCAACGTCGCCGTCCTCACCGAGGCGGGGCAGGAGGTCGTCGCCCGGGTGGCGCCCGGCCACGTGGCCGCCGTCCGCGACTCCTTCTTCGCCGCGCTCACCCCGGAGCAGACCCGGTTGCTGGGCGAGGCGCTGGGCGCCGTCCTCGAGCGGCTGGACCCCGACCACACCCAGCGGGCCATCGCCGGCAGCTGACGCTCCGGGAAGCTCCGGTGGCCGCCGGTCGTTGCCGCAGGCGATGTCCGAGACGCGCACGCCACTGCCCCTGTCCGTCCTCGAGCTGGCCACCGTCGGCACGGGGCAGACCACGGCCGAGGCGCTGGCCGCCACCACCGAGGTGGCCCAGGCCGCCGACCGGCTGGGCTACAGCCGGATCTGGGTGGCCGAGCACCACAACATGCCGGCCGTGGCCAGCACCAACCCGCCGGTGCTGATCGCGCACCTCGCCGCCGTGACCGACCGCATCCGGGTGGGCTCGGGCGGGGTGATGCTGCCCAACCACGCGCCGCTGGTGGTGGCCGAGCAGTTCGCGCTGCTGGAGGCGCTGCACCCCGGGCGGATCGACCTCGGCATCGGCCGGGCCCCGGGCACCGACCAGCACACCGCGCTCGCGCTGCGCCGCGACCCGAAGGCCCTGTCGGCCGAGGACTTCCCGCAGAACCTGATCGACGTGCTGGGGCTGTTCGGCGACGGGCGGGTCGAGGGCGGTCTCGCCGAGCGGTTCAGCGCCACCCCCGCCGCGTCGTCCGCGCCCGCGGTGGTGCTGCTGGGCTCCAGTGGCTTCTCCGCGGAGCTGGCCGGCGCCCTCGGCCTGCCGTTCACCTTCGCCCACCACTTCGGCAGCCCGAACACGGTGGCAGCCGTCGAGCGGTACCGGGAGTCGTTCCGGCCCTCGGCCGCGCTGGAGCGGCCGTACACGATCGTCACGGCGAACACCCTGGTCGCCGAGGACGACGACGAGGCCCGGCGGCTCGCGCTGCCCGGTCAGCTGATGCGGTTGGCGATTCGCACCAACCGGCTGCGGCCGGTGCCGAGCCCGGCGGAGGCCGCCGTGCATCCCGAGCGGGCCGCCGCGGAGGCGATGCCCAGCAACGCGATCATCGGTAGCCCGCAGCGGGTGACCGCCGGGCTGCGGCAGCTGGCCGCCGACACCGGCGCCGACGAGCTGATGGTGTCCGCGTCCACCCACGGAGCGGCGGAGCGGGTGCGCAGCCTGGAACTGCTGGCCGGCGCCTGGGGGCTTCTCCCGGCAGCGGTGCGCCCCGCCGCCTAGCGTCGCCCTGGGGGACCTTTGCTGGACGGTCATACGCTCATGCTCATGACGCAAGACGATGACGAGCTGGAGAGCCTGGTGCGCAAGCGCATCCGGGCGCTGCGTGTCGCGCAGGGGTGGTCACTGGGCGAGCTCGCCACCCGGGCCAACGTCAGCCAGTCGACGCTCTCCCGGATCGAGAACGGGCAGCGCCGCCTCGCGCTCGACCAGCTCGTCACCCTGGCTCGCGCGCTGGACACGACGCTGGACCAGCTGGTCGAGACGGCGTCCGACGACGTGGTCACCAATCCGACGATCGACGGCGCGCACGGGCTGATGCGGTGGACCGTCAAGGGCGATCCGGGCATGTCCGTCGTCCGTCAGCGCATCACCCAGCCGCCGCCCGAGAATCCCGCGCGCATGCGCGCACACCCCGGCCGTGAATGGCTCGTCGTCCTGTCCGGGACCGCCGTCCTCATGCTGGGCCACCGGCGCTTCCGCGTGGAGACCGACCAGGCCGCCGAATTCCCCACGATGCTGCCGCATGCCATCGGGACCGCCGGTGGGCCGTGCGAGATCCTCGGGATCTTCGATCGCGACGCGCGCCGTGGTCACCGCAGTACCGATGGGGACGGCGACCTCGGTCGCCCCGAGACGTGATCCCGCGCCGAACAGGCCTTGCCCGGCAGGTCGTGTCAACGTCGACCTTCTTGCTCGACACGCAAGAAGTCGTGCTTATGAAGCAAGAGCAACCTAGCCTGTCGGCATGACCCGAACCCACCCGGACAGCGGCGACCGCCCGGCACCGCACGACCACCCCGATCAGCACGCCCGCCACGGCCAGGGGGAGATCCTCGACCGGGACGCCGAGGTGCTGGCCGAGATCAACGCCGACATCGTCCGATGGCTGCCTCGACAGGCCGCACCTCGGCAGATCCTGGACCTCGGATGCGGCACGGGAGCCGGCACCCTCGCCCTCCTCGACCGCTTCCCCGAAGCCCACGTCACCGCGGTCGACGCCTCGGTCGAGCACCTTCAGCGCCTGCGGGAGAAGGCATCCGCCCGGGGTGTGGCCGCGCGCGTGAGCACCGTGCAGGCCGACCTGGACGACCTGAGCTGGCCCCATCTCGGCACGCCGGAGCTGGCCTGGGCATCGGCCGCACTGCATCACCTGGTCGACCCCGATCGCGCGCTGCGCCGGGTTCACGACGTACTCGCGCCCGGTGGGCTGCTCGCGGTCGTCGAGCTCGCCGGCTTCCCCCGCTTCCTCCCCGAGGATGCCCCGGAGGACCGGCCCGGGCTGGAGGAGCGCTGCCACGCCGCGACGGAGCGCGACCTCGCCGAGCACCTGCCGCACCGCGGCGCCGACTGGGGCCCGAAACTGGTCGCCGCCGGCTTCGCCGTCGAAGGTGAGCGGACGATCACCGTGAACATCGAGGCCTCGGGACGTGCCGGAGTCGGCGCCTACGCCCTCGCCGCTCTGCAGCGCCTCCGCCACCGGGTCGCCGACCTGCTGCCGCCCGAGGACCTCACCGCACTCGACCGCCTCCTCGACGCCGACGGTCCGCACAGCATCGCGCGCCGGCACGACCTCGCGGTCCGCACCGAACGCAGGGTCTGGGCCGCCCGCCGCGGCGCGAACACCTAGGAGTCTGCAGCGTCCTGCCGGGTCGCTCCTCAGCGGAGGTGGCGCAGGAACGTCTGCGGATCGTCGAGGAACTGCCGCCACGCGGCGGTGAGCTCCAGCTCCGACCACACGGCGGGGCGCAGGCCCCACGAGCCCACCTCCAGCAGGGTGGCGCCCGGCAACGCGGCGACGATCGGGGAATGGGTGGCGACGACGACCTGCGCGCCGGCCGCCACCAGGTCGAGCAGGACGGTCACCAGCGCCAGCGAGCCGCCGAAGGAGAGTGCG
Source organism: Modestobacter lapidis (assembly GCA_019779905.1). Lineage (GTDB taxonomy): Bacteria > Actinomycetota > Actinomycetes > Mycobacteriales > Geodermatophilaceae > Modestobacter > Modestobacter lapidis. Next base: position 57,451 of record JABAKE010000012.1, read on the forward strand.
GCGTCGGGCTCGTCGAGCAGGTAGGTGCCGCCACCACCCGACCGCCGGGTGAGCACCTCGAGGAACGCCTCGCCGTGGGACAGCTCGTGGTAGTTCGGATCGGGGCTGCCGATCTCCTCCAGGTGGCTGTACAGCCCGTGCAGCGTCTCGTCGCGGAGGAAGTAGCCCCAGCGGGACGCGCCGGGGCTGCGTTCGACCACCAGCCCCAGCGATTCCGGCTCGGTGGCCCGGGTGCGGTGCCGGGTGTGCACCGAGCCGCCCTCGGGGTTGAGCCCCAGGGTGACGGCCATCAACTCCAGCAAGGTCGACTTGCCCGATCCGTTCTCGCCGACCAGCACCAGCGCCCCGGCGGGCAGCTCCAGCCCCTGGTCCAGCACCTGCGCGATCGCCGGCACGGTCAGCGGCCAGGCCGCGCGCTGCGCCGGGGTCGGCGGCGGAGCGGCGCGGTCGGGGCGGAAGCGGCGGATCGGTCGGCGGTCCACGGCGGTCATCCTGGCGTGCGGGTCCGACGTCCGGTGCCGACCGGCCCGGACCCGGCCGCCGTCCGCACCCGGTGGTCGCCGACCGCTCCGCACAGCGTGAGGACGGCGACCACAGGGTGCGGACGGGAATCGGGCCGGCGCCCGGCTCAGCGGCCCAGGTGCCGCCAGCGCCGCCCCCGGCTGCGCATCCGCTCGGCGTTGTCCCGGCCGAGCAGACCGGTCAGCTCCTCGGCGAGCACCCGGCCCATCCGCTGGCAGAACTCGATCGGCTCGTCGGCGGCGTCGGGACGCTCGGGCACCACCCGGTCCACGATCCCGGCGCGCCACAGGTCGGTCGCCCGCACACCCTGGGCGGCCGCCATCTCGTCGGCACGGTCGACGGTCCGGTGCACGATCGCGCTGGCGCCCTCCGGCGGGAGCGGGCCCAGCCACCCGTTGGCCGCGGCCAGCACCCGGTCGGCCGGCACCAGCGCCAGCGCGCCGCCCCCGGTGCCCTGCCCCAGCAGCACCGCCAGCGTCGGCGCCTCGAGCATCACCAGGTCCTGCAGGCAGCGGGCGATCTCACCGGCCATCCCGCCCTCCTCGGCGGCCACGGACAGCGCGGCACCGGGGGTGTCGATCAGGGTGAGCAGCGGCAGCCGCAGCTCCGCGGCCAGCCGCATGCCCCGCCGGGCCTCCCGCAGCGCCCCGGGGCCCAGCGGCGCCGACAGCGACTGACCGGTCCGGTCCTGGCCGAGCACCACGCAGGGCGCACCGCCGAAGCGGGCCAGCGCCAGCAGCAGCCCCGGGTCGACCTCCCCGGCGCCGGTGCCGTTGAGCGGCACGACGTCCGTGGCCGCGGTGCGCAGCAGTTGGCGCGCGCCCGGCCGGTCGGTACGCCGGGAGGCGGTGACCACGTCCCACGCCGTGCGCCCGTCCTCCGGGTCGTCGGCGTCGGTGCCGTCGCCCTCGACCGGCCCCTCGACCGGCGCCCCGCGGTGCCAGGTCGCCCGGGCGGCGAGCACCCGCAGGGCGCGGTCGGCGACCTCGGCGATCTCCTCCGGCGGCACCACCCCATCGATGAGCCCCCGCTCGGCCAGGTGCTCGGCGGTCTGCACCCCCGCCGGGAACGGCTCGCCGTAGAGCGCCTCGTACACCCGGGGACCGAGGAAGCCGATGGCCGCGCCCGGTTCGGCGATCGTCACGTGCCCCAGCGACCCCCAGGACGCCAGCACCCCGCCGAACGTCGGGCCGCGCAGGTAGACCAGGTAGGGGAGGCCGGCTTCCTTGTGCCGGGCGATGGCGGCGGTGATGCCGATCATCTGCAGGAACGCGACCGTGCCCTCCTGCATGCGGGTGCCACCGGAGACGGGGGCGGCCAGCAGCGGCAGCCCTTCCTCGGTCGCCCGCTCCACCGCGGACATCAGCCGCTCGGCGGTCGCCGTGCCGATGGAGCCGGCCAGGAAGCCGAACTCGCCGGCCACCACCGCCACCCGGCGGCCACGCAGCATCGCCTCGCCGGTGACGATGGCCTCGTCCTGCTGGGTCTTGGCGGTGGCCGCGGCCAGCTCGCGGGCGTAGCCGTCGTCGATCTCGCGCGGCGGGACCGGGGTGTCCCAGGACCGCCACGAGCCGGCGTCGAGCACCAGGTCACGCAGCGAGCGGGCGTCCAGCCGCCGGGGCTTCCCCGCGGCGGTCACGAGTGCCCGGCGTCGGTCGCGGCCCCGCCGGAGCCGGCCAGCCAGGCGCGGATCGCGTCGCCGTCGGCCCCCAGCACCGGCGGTGGCCGGTGGTCGCGCCGGGTGGTCTCGGACTCGCCGTCCGGTCCGGCGGCGAAGAACCGCAGCGGCGGGCCGGGCAGCGTCAGGGGCCCGGCGGTGGCGTGCTCGACGGAGACCTTCAGACCCTGCGACTCCACCTGGTCCCAGGAGTAGACCTCGTCGAGGGTGCGCACCTTGCCCGCCGGGACGCCGGCCTTCGACAGCCGGGCGAGCAGCTCCTCGGCGGGGATGTCGGCGAAGACCCGCTCCAGCAGCTCGATGACCTCCTCCCGCCGCGCGACCCGCTCACCGTTCGTGGCGAGGCCCGGGGCGTCGGCGTCCAGCCCGAACTCGGTGCACAGCCGCCGCCACAGCCCCTCGCTGCCGCAGGACAGCTGCACGCTGCCGCCGCCGGCGCAGTGGAAGAGGCCGTAGGGGGAGATGGAGGGGTGGTGGTTGCCCTGCCCGCGGGGCACCTTCCCGCCCACGGTGTGCGCCGTCCCCTGGTAGGCGTGCACGCCGACGACGGCCGACAGCAGCGAGGTGCGCACCACCTGTCCGCGGCCGGTGCGCTCGCGCTCGAGCAGCGCGGCCAGCACGCCGTAGGCCCCGTACATGCCGGCCAGCAGGTCGCTGATCGGGACGCCGACCTTCTGCGGGTCGTCGGGACCGGACCCGGTCATCGACATGAGCCCGGCCTCGCCCTGCGCGATCTGGTCGTAACCCGCCCGGCCGCCCTCGGGGCCGTCGTGGCCGAAGCCGCTGATGGCCAGGGTCACCAGCCGCGGGTTCAGCTCGGCGAGGACGTCGGTGCCGAAGCCGAGCCGGGCCAGCGTGCCGGGCCGGAAGTTCTCCAGCAGCACGTCGGCGCGGCGCACCAGCTCGGTGAGGACCGCGCGGTCCGCGTCGTCCTTGAGGTCGAGGGCGATCGACTCCTTGTTCCGGTTGGCGGAGAAGAAGTACGTCGACTCGCGGCCGCCATCGGCGGTGTCGACGAACGGCGGGCCCCACCCACGGCTGTCGTCGCCGCCGCCGGGGGTCTCCACCTTCACCACCCGCGCACCCAGGTCGCCGAGCATCATCCCGGCGTGCGGGCCGGCGAGGGCGCGGGTCAGGTCGACGACGAGGACGCCGTCCAATGGTCCGGTCACGTGGTCCCTCTTCCTGTGTCGGGCGGTGCCCAGATGGCCGCCCACTCTCTCAGTGACCGGGTGCCGCGGGCGACCGGAGGGTGCCTCGGCCCACCGGGGACCAGCCTCCCGACGGCGTGACGACGGCCGACACGGGACGGTCGTGCTCCCCGGCGGGCACCTCGTCGAGCAGTTCGTCGTCGAACACCACGCCGACCAGGAGCGTGCCCGGGCGGGCCAGCAGCAACGCCCGGTCGTAGTAGCCGGCGCCGCGGCCCAGCCGGCTGCCGTCCCGGGCCACGGCCAGGGCGGGGACGACGACGACGTCCGCGGTCCCGAGGGCGGTGGCCGGCAGCCGCGGCCCGGGGGGCTCGGCCAGCCCGAAGCGCCCCGCCACCAGCCGGCCGTCGTACTCGGCCCAGGACAGCTCCCGGCCGCGGTCGGGGACCACCGGCAGCAGCAGCCGGCCGACGACGGCAGCCAGCGCTGCCGGCAGCGGGCCCGCGCCGGGCTCCTCGGCGGTCGGTACGTAAGCGGCCACCACCGGGGTGCGGGCCAGCCGGGGCGCCAGGGCGGCGGCCACCAGGCGGCCGGCAAGGGTCCGGTCGCCGGCCGACCGGGCCGCCCGGGCCGCCAGCAGCCGGGCACGCAGCTCGGCCTTGCGGGTGACCACGACAGGGGGATCGGCCACGACGGCAGGCTAGGCCCGATCCGGCCTGGCTAGGCTCGCCCCATGCCGAGCCCGTCTGCCGTGCGCCGAGAGACCACCAAGGCCGTCATCCCGGTCGCCGGGATGGGCACCCGGTTCCTGCCCGCCACCAAGGCGGTGCCCAAGGAACTGCTGCCGGTCGTCGACCGCCCGGCGCTGCAGTACATCGTCGAGGAGGCCGCCCGCGCCGGGTTGCCTGAGGTGCTCATGGTGACCGGCCGCAACAAGGCCGCCATCGAGGACTTCTTCGACCGCACGCCCGAGCTCGAGGCGGCGCTGGAGAAGAAGGGCGACCAGTCGCGGCTGGACGCCGTGCAGGCCTCCACCGACGTCGCGCAGGTCCACTTCGTCCGGCAGGGCGAGGCCCGCGGGCTGGGCCACGCGGTGCTGCAGGCCGCCGCGTTCGTCGGCGACGAGGCCTTCGCGGTGCTGCTGGGCGACGACATCATCGACGCCCGTGACCTGCTGCTGGAGGAGATGCTGGCCGTCCAGGCCGAGCACGGCGGTGCCGTCGTCGCGCTGCTCGACGTGGGTCGGGACAACATCAGCAAGTACGGCGCGGTCGCCGTCGAGGGCGAGGGCTCCACGGTGCGGATCACCGGGCTGGTGGAGAAGCCGCCGGCCGACGAGGCGCCCAGCAGCCTGGCCATCATCGGCCGCTACGTGCTGCCGCCGGAGGTCTTCCCGGCGCTGCGGGTCACCGAGCCCGGTGCCGGTGGGGAGATCCAGCTGACCGACGCCCTGGTCCGGCTGGTCGAGGACGGTGTGCCGGTGCACGGCGTCGTCTTCTCCGGCCGCCGCTACGACACCGGCGACCGGCTCGACTACCTCAAGGCGGTCGTCCAGCTGGCCGTCGAGCGGGAGGACCTGGGCCCCGCGCTGCGGCCGTGGCTGCAGAAGTTCGTGGCCGACCTGCCCGCCGAGGGCGCGTCGCCCGCCTGACCCGCGCCCCCAGGGGGCACCATCGCAGCCGGAGTGTCCGTCGGGGTGGCCCGGTCACGAGAGGACGGGCCACGTGCGGACCGGGCAGCGACGACGGTGGGACGACGGTGGTGGGGATGACCGAGGACAAGTCACGCGGGTGGTTCGGCGGGAGCCGGGAGACCACCCAGCTCGACCTCGAGCGCGGCACCCCGGTGCGGCACCCGGCGCCGGACGCGGGCCTGGCACTGCTCGACGAGGGGTCCGCGCCGGCGCCCAGCCGGGACACCGTGCAGGTCGAGCGGTCGGTCTTCGCCGCCGAGCGGGTGCCCTCGCCGGCGGTCTCCTCGGGGGACCGCGCGCCCGACCCGATCGGGAACACCGGGTCGGTCGACGTCTCGGCGCTGCGGCTGCGCACCGTCGAGCAGCACCTGGACGAGATCCTCGGCTCCGTGCCGCAGCCCGACCCGATCGAGCTCGCCGTCCTCGACGCGCAGGGGCTGCTCTGCGCCGAGCTGGTGACCAGCACCCGCGCGCTGCCGTCGTTCGAGCAGGCCGGGCTCGACGGGTACGCCGTCTCCTCCGCCGACATCGCCGCGGCCACCGTCGAGGCGCCGGTCGAGCTGGCCGTGGTGGGGGAGAGCACCGCCGGGTCCGGCGAGCGGGCCGCGATCAACGCGGGGCTGGCGCAGAAGGTGGCCGTCGGCGCGATGATGCCGGCCGGCGCCGACGTCGTCGTCCCGGCGGCGTGGACCGATCAGGGCGCCGCCCGGGTGGCCGTCTACGCCGCGCTCGCGCCGGGCAGCTACGTGCGGCGCACCGGTGACGACGTCGCCCCCGGCGACACCGCGGTGCAGATCGGCACCCCCATCGGCCCGGCCCAGATCAGCCTGCTGGCCGCGGTCGGCCGCGAGCGGGTCTCCGTGCGGCCCCGGCCCCGGGTGTCGGTGCTGTGCGCCGGCGACGAGCTCGTCGACGTGGGTGCCACGCCGGGCCCCGGCCAGATCGTCGACGTCAACAGCTACGCCCTGGCCGCCGCCGCGCGGGACGCGGGAGCCGAGGTGTACCGGGCGGGCATCCTGCCCGGCGACCCGCGGCGGCTCACCGACCTGCTGGAGAGCCAGCTGCTGCGCAGCGACGTCGTGCTGATCGCCGGCACGTTCGCCAGCGGCGGGGCCGATCAACTGCAGGAGGCGCTGCACGCCCTGGGCGGCATGGCGTTCACCCAGGTGGCGATGCACCCGGGCCCGTTGCACGCCTTCGGCCGGCTGGGGCACGAGCAGGTGCCGGTCATCTGCGTGCCCGGCGAGCCGGTGGCCGCGCTGGTGGCGTTCGAGGTCTTCGTCCGCCCGGCCATCCGGCTGATGCTGGGCAAGCGGCAGCTGTTCCGCCGTACCGTGCAGGCGGTGTCGGCGCAGCAGCTGCTCTCGCCGCTGGGCTACCGGCAGTACCTGCACGGCCAGGTGATGCGGCACCCCGACGGTGGCTACGTCGTCGAGCCGATCGGCGACGGCGACCAGGCGATGCTGGCCCGGATGGCCCGCGCCAACTGCCTGATCGTCGTGGACGAGGACGTCACCGAGGTCTCCGCGGGCGGCCTGGTGACCGTCATGCCCATGCTGCTCGGCGGCTGAGCTGGACCCGGCACCGCACCCGGGCTGGCCGGCCCGGCTGGCCCACGGCCCGGTCGAGCTGGTCCCGTTGCAGCGCGGCGACGCCCGGGAGTGGTCCCGGGTGCGGACGGCGAACGAGGACTGGCTGGCCCCCTGGGAGCCCTCGGCCGGGATCGGCTGGCCCGACCGGCACTCGCCGGCGGCCTACCGGGCGCTGCGTCGCGCGTCGTCGCGGCGGGCGCGGGCCGGCCTGTCTCTGCCCTTCGCGCTGCGCTACCAGGGGCGGCTGGCCGGGCAGGTCACGGTGGACAACGTCGTCCGAGGCGCGCTGCGCTCCGGGCACCTCGGTTACTGGCTGGACCGGGCCGTCGCCGGGCGCGGGGTGGCCTCGCTGGCCGTCGCGCTCGTCTGCGACCACGCCTTCGGCCCGGTCGGCCTGCACCGCCTGCAGGCCGACATCCGGCCGGAGAACGGGCCCAGCCGGCGGCTGGTGGAACGGCTGGGCTTCCGCCGGGAGGGGCTGTTCCGCTCCTACCTGGACATCGACGGCGCCTGGCGGGACCACCTGGGGTACGCGCTGCTGGCCGAGGACGCCCCCGGCGGGGTGCTGGCCCGGTGGCAGGCGCAGACCGGTCACTGACGGAAATCGTGTCGTGACGACAGGTCCGCGCGACTGGTCCGCGGCGCTCGTGGGGTGCGCGACACGCCGGGGCGACGCCGACTCCACAGCGACACACCGATCAGGTTCCGCTGTATCGGCAGACCGCGTCCCTACATTGACCGACGAGTGACAGTTGTGACTCGTGTGGCCCCAGGGATCGGGGTCGCAGGGCGCCAGGGACGGATCGGGGTGTTCGGTGATGGGATCGGGCGTACTGCTGGCCGCTCTCGTCGTGCTGTGGTTCGTCGTGCTGGTGCCGATGGTGGTCACCAGGGGCGATTCGCGTGCGGTGGGGGCCGGCTCGGCCGAGTCGGGACGGACGCTGCAGCGACGGCGGACCGTGGATCCGCTCGTCTCCGCGGAGACCGAGCAGGTGACGATCGACCGCGCCGCGCTGCGCACCACCGGTGAGCTGAAGGTCGACGTGCACGCCGTGCGCCGCCGGACGCTGGCCGGGCTGGTCGCCCTCGCGCTGCTCCTGCTGGTGGGCGCGCTGACCTACCGCTCCTGGCTGTGGGCCCCGCAGGTGCTGCTGGACCTGGCGGTGGTCGGCTACCTGATGGTGCTGCGCGCCGCCGCCCAGCGGGAACGCCGGGTCGCGGCCCGCCGCGCCGCCCGGATGGCGCACCGCCCGCCGGCCCGGGTGGCACGTCCGTCCGCTCCGCGCCCGGCTGCCGCCCAGCGCCCGGCTGCCGCCCAGCGCCCGGCCGCGCCCGAGCCGCAGGTCGCCGAGCCCGCCGCGGCCCAGCAGCACCCGAGCCTGCCGCTGGCCCCGGTGCACCCGCTGCGTCCCGGCCGCGTCGTCGCGGCGCGCACGCCCACCCCGGCGGGCTGGCAGCAGAGCGCCGTCGTCGGGCTGGACGACGAGGACATCGGCTTCGCCGAGATCGACGTCTACCAGCCGCGACGCGTCGCCAACGGGTAAAGGACCCTCCTGCCCCCCACCGCTCGCAAGCTCGCGTCGGGACCCTGCAGGAGGGCCACACCTGCCCCCCACCGCTCGCAAGCTCGCGTCGGGGCCCTGCAGGAGGGCCACACCTGCCCCCCACCGCTCGCAAGCTCGCGTCGGGGCCCTGCAGGAGGGCCACACCTGCCCCCCACCGCTCGCAAGCTCGCGTCGGGGCCCTGCAGGAGGGCCACACCTGCCCCCCACCGCTCGCAAGCTCGCGTCGGGGCCCTGCAGGAGGGCCACCCCTGTGGCAGCTCCGGGGGCGGCGGACGGTAAGCTCTCCGTGCAAGGGGCTGTGGCGCAGTCCGGTAGCGCACCTCGTTCGCATCGAGGGGGTCAGGGGTTCAATTCCCCTCAGCTCCACCCGGAGAGGTACAGCAGGAGGCGGTGGCGACAGCCACCGCCTCCTGCTGCGTCCGGGGCCCTTTCGCCGCCCCCACGCCGCCGGTTTGTGGCGCGCCGGGGGCGGCTGGTACCCATCCCGGGTGCACACCGACCGCGCAGGGCACGGACGCCCAGGGCTCGGGACGGCCGCCCGCTTGGTGCTGGCCGTCGTCCTCCTCGTGGTCGCCGGGGTCCTGACCCCGGCCACCGCCGGCGCGGCCCCGAGCCTCCCGCCCGGTTTCGCGGTGCGGGACCTGCCCAGTGGGCAGGACGAGCTGCTCACCGACCTCGCCGCCGTCCCCGACGGCAGCTGGTACACCACCGGCAAGAACGGCCGGGTCGCCTGGGTCTCGGCCGACGGTCGCGCGCGCACCCTCGCCGAGCTGCCCGTCGTGTCCACGCAGGACCTGGGGCTCACCGGCGTGACGCTGGCCCCCGACCACGCGACATCGGGGCGGATCCTGCTGGCCCGCACGATCGACGTCGACGGGCAGTGGGTGATGCGGCTGAGCTCCTGGGCGGTGGTCAGCTCCCCGGAGCCGGCGGCGCTCGCCGACGAGCAGGTGCTGTGGGACCTGCCGGCCGGGTCCGACGTGCACGCCATCACCGACCTGCTGACCGCGCCGGACGGCACGCTGTGGGTGACGATCGGTGACAGCGCCGACTTCCGGACCGTCGACCCGCAGGCGTTGCGCGCCCTGGACGTCGACACGGGCTACGGCAAGCTGCTGCACGTGCACGCCGACGGGACGGGCGTGGAGACCAACCCGTTCTACGACCCGGCCGCGCCGGACTCGTGGCGCAGCCGGGTGTACGCCAGCGGGTTCCGCAGCCCCTTCCGGTTCAGTCTCGACCCGACGACCGGCGCGCCGGTGGTCGGGGACGTCGGCTGGAACGTCTGGGAGGAGGTCGACCTGGTGCGCCCCGGCGCCGGCTACGGCTGGCCGTGCTGGGAGGGCAACAGCCCGACCCCGGGCTACGCCGACCTGGCCGGCTGCCAGGGGGTCGGCAACTCGGCGCCGCTGTGGACCTATCCGCACGGGCCGCTCGGCACCAGCATCACCGGCGGGGTGGTCTACACCGGCTCCAGCTATCCCGAGCAGTACCGGGGCGCCTACTTCTACGGCGACTACGCCTCGCAGCGGCTCTACACGCTGCGCTACGACGCGCAGGGTCAGTTGGTGTCCCGGCCCGAGGACGACGGGTTCGGCGCGGAGAACGGGCTGCCGGTCGCCTTCGCCACGGCCGTCAACGGCGACGTCGTCTACGCCGACATCGGCGGCAGCACGCTCAAGCGGCTCGTCTACGTCCCCGGCAACCGCGCCCCGGTCGCCGTCGCCGCGATCAGCACCGACGCCGCCACCCGCACGGTGACCTTCGACGGCGGCGGGTCCACCGACCTGGACGGCGATCCGCTCACCCACCGGTGGGACTTCGGCGACGGCACCACCGGTACCGGCGCGCAGGTCAGCCACACCTACGCCGAGCCGGGGACGACGCCGCTCACCGCCCGGCTCACGGTCACCGACCCCTCGGGAGCGGAGGGGACGACGGACGTGGTCGTCGTCCCGGCCAACGGCGTACCGGTGATCACGCTCAGCGCGCCACCGCCGGACCGGCGGTTCTCGGTCGGCGAGATGGTCGAGGCCACCGCCACCGCCACCGATCCCGACGACGGGCCGCTGCCGGTGCGGTGGAGCGTCGTCCTGGTGCACTGCAGCGGCGGGTACTGCCACGACCACCCCGGCGAGTCGGTCACCGCCGACACCTTCTCCCGGCCGTTCGACGACCACGGCGACGCCACCCACCTGGAGGTCGTCGCCACCGCCACCGACCGGTTCGGTGTGACGGCGCGCACGGGTTTCACCGCACTGCCCCGGTTGCGCACGCTGACCCTCGCCGGCACCACCCCGAGCGCCGTCACGGTCAACGGCACCGCCCGGCCGGTCTCGGAGATCACCGTCGGCGCCGGGGTGACCGTGATCGCGCCGACGGTGGCCAGCGACTCCGTCGCCACCTTCGACCGCTGGGAGGACGGGAACACCTCGCGCGAACGGACCCTGGTGATGCCGGACGCCGACGTCACGCTGGCCGCCACGTACCTGACCCCGATCGACCGGCGGTTCGCCGCGGATGCGGCGCTGCGGGCCCTGCTGGGCGAGCCGGTGGAGCCGGAGAACGGCGACGCGGCCCTGCGGTACCGGCCCTACGCCGGCGGCCGGCTGTACTGGACACCGGCGACCGGTGTGCACGAGGTGCACGGCGCGATCCTGGGCAGCTATCTCGCCGTCGGCGGCCACGTGCGGTTCGGCCCGCCGCTCACCGACGAGACGCCGACCCCCGACGGCGTCGGCCGGTACAACCAGTTCGCGGCCGGTTCGGTCTACTGGACGCCCACCACCGGCGCGCACGAGGTGCACGGCGCAATCCTGGAGCGCTGGGCGGGTCTGGGCTGGGAACGGTCCTACCTCGGCTACCCGACCAGCGACGAGTACGACGTGCCCGGCGGCCGGCGCAGCGACTTCGAGCGGGGGCAGATCACCTGGGACGCCGCGACGGGGCAGGTCGTGGACACGCCCCGCTGACCGCCATCAGCCGGCGCCGCGGCGATCTACTCCGCTCCGCGGCTGTGCGATCTATTCCGCTCCGCGGCTGTGCGATCTATTCCGCTGCTCGGAAGTTCGCCTGCCGCTGCTCGGCGAAGGCGGCCACGCCCTCGCGGCCCTCCGGGTCGCGCGCGGACGCCACGATCTGCCGGGCCTCCTCGTCCAGCTGCTCCGCCAGCGAGCGCACCGCGGCCTGGCGCACCAGCGCGCGGGTGCGCACCATCGCCCGCACCGGGCCGGCCGCGATCTGCCGGGCCAGTGCGATGCTCTCCTCGGTCAGCACCTCGTCGTCGACCAGCCGCGCGACCAGGCCGAAGGTGTGCGCGTCGGCGGCGTTGAGCACCCCGTCGGTGAGCAGCAGCTCCAGCGCCCGCGGCGCACCCAGGGCCCGGGTCAGCGCCCAGGAGGTACCGCCGTCGGGCGACAGGCCCAGTGAGCCGTACCCCGGGTGCAGCTTGAGGGAACGGCCGCAGACCACGAGATCACAGGCACCGAGTAGGCCGATCGCCGCGCCGGCGACGGCGCCGCGCACCCCGGCCACCACCGGCACCGGGCAGTGCAGCACCGCGCGGAACACCTCGTGCCAGGCCGTGGCCAGGGCGCCGATGTGCCCGGGCAGGTCCGCGGCGGCGGCGAACCCGCGCACGTCCCCGCCCACGCAGAACCGTGGGCCGTTCGCGGTCAGCAGCACCGTGCGGGTCTCCGCCGGCCGGGCGGTGAAGGCGCTGACGAGCTGCTCGGCCATCGGCAGGTCCAGCGCATTGCCGGCCTCCCGGGAGTCGAGCGTGACCCGCCAGACGTCGCCGTCGACGGCCGTGCTCACCCGGTGCGCCCCTGCGTCGGTTCCCGGACTGCTCATCCCTGTCCTCCTCCGCGCCGGCGCCGCGCCGGCCGCACCGCCACGCTAGGTGGCGGGGCGCCGTCCGGCTCCCCGGCGCGGGATTCAGAACCAGGAGGGGAACCACATCCGCTCCAGCCACTCGCCGTGGGACAGCGGGTCCCCGGTCAGGATCGGATGGAGGAAGACGAACGTCATGGCGACCACCGCCAGGTACAGGCAGACCGCGCCGAGACCGAGCTGCCGGCGGAACTCGCTCGCGCGGGGCGTCCCGAGCACGTCCTGCAGGGCCAGGGTCACCGCGAGCACGAAGAACGGTGCCGCCGGGGCCATGTAGAAGATGAACATCGTCCGGTCCAGGTTCACGAACCAGGTGAGCCAGCCGGCCGCGATGGCCACCGCCACCGTCAGCGCCGCCGGATCGCGCCGGGCCGCGATCCGCCAGATCAGCCAGAGCATCGCCGGGGCGAAGGCGAACCACAGCGTCGGCGTCCCGACCATCAGGATGTAACGGACGACCTGGTCGCCGGCGGCATCGGTGAGCCCCTGCGGATTCCACAGCAGGATCGGCCGGCCGGTCACCAGCCACGACCACGGCCCGGACTCCCACGGGTGCGGGGTCGACAGGCCGCTGTGGAACGCCAGCCACTCGCCGTGCATGTGCCACAGCGACCGCAGCGCGCCGGGCACGAAGCCGAACGCGGTGTCCGGGTGCTGCGTGGCCCAGTGCCGGCCCTGCCCGGTCTCGGAGAGGAACCAACCGGTGAACGACGCCAGGTAGGTGAGCACCGGGACGGCGGCCAGCGCCCACAGCGCCCCGGGGAGCCCACGGCGGACGGTGACCAGCGTGGGACGGGGCGCGCCCGCCTCCCGCCAGGCGGCCCGGTCCCAGAACAGCGAGAGGACGGCGAAGAATGCCAGGAACCAGACGCCGCTCCACTTCACCGCGCACCCGGCGCCGAAGAGCACCCCGGCCGCGATCCGCCAGCCGCGCGGGCCCAGCCGGAACCCGGCCGCGTTCACCCGGTCGGCGCCGTCCCGGACCCGCCGGCGCACCCGGTCGCGGTCGACCACCAGGCAGGCGACGGCGCTGACGACGAAGGCCTGCAGGAACACGTCCAGCAGGCCGATCCGGGACAGCGTGAAGGAGAACCCGTCGAGCGCGAGCAGCAGGCCCGCGACGAGGCCGAGCAGGGTGGAACCGGTCAGCCGCCGGGCGAGCCGGGTCAGCACGACGACGGCGATGGTGCCCGCCACGGCAGAGGGCAGCCGCCAGCCCAGCGAGTCGTAGCCGAACAGCTGGATGCCTGCCGCGATCAGCCACTTGCCCAGCGGCGGGTGGACGATGAACGTGTAGCCGCGGTTGTACTCGGTGCCCCAGCGCAGCAGCTCCAGCGCCTCGGGTGGGTAGTAGGCCTCGTCGAAGAGCAGGTCACCGGGGTAGTCCAGGCCCCAGACCCGGGAGACGAAGGTGGCCAGCCCGAGCACCGCGGTGAGCGCAGCCGCCAGGCGGCGGTCGCCGGGCAGCGGGGGAGTGCCCTGCCGGCGCGGCCGCGGCGGCCGGCGGCGCGGAGCGCGGAGCGGGTCCACCGGGGTCGACTCCGCCCGCTCCGGGGTCAGCACCGCCATGTCGGCCAGCGTAGTGACAGGACCCGGCTGCCCCCGGCACTCGCGAGCTCGCGCCGGGCCCCTGCAGGCGGGCCGGGGGCGATCGTCGTGACAGGCTCGCGTCCATGACCGGACGACTCGTGCTCGGCGGTGCGCCGCTGGGGCAGCCCGGCGACGTCGGGCCCCGGTTGAAGGAGGTGCTCGCCTCGGCCGACGTCCTGGCGGTGGAGGACACCCGCCGGCTGCACCGGCTCGCCGCCGACCTCGGCGTGACCTTCACCGGCCGGCTGGTCAGCTTCCACGAGTCGGTCGAGCAGTCGCGGCTACCCGGTCTGGTGGCCGCGATGCGGGACGGCGCCACGGTGCTGCTGCTCACCGACGCCGGGATGCCCTCGGTCTCCGATCCGGGCTACACGCTGGTCCGCGCCGCGGTGGACGCCGGCATCGTGGTCACCTCGGTGCCCGGGCCCTCCGCCGTCGTGACGGCGCTGGCCGTCTCCGGGCTGCCCTGCGACCGGTTCTGCTTCGAGGGCTTCCTGCCCCGCAAGGGCGGCGAGCGGCGGGCCGCGCTGGCCGCGCTGGCCGCCGAGCCGCGCACGATGGTCTTCTACGAGTCGCCGCACCGGCTGGCCGACGCGCTCGTCGATGCGGCCGCCGCGTTCGGCGACGACCGTCCGGCGGCCGTCTGCCGGGAACTCACCAAGACCCACGAGGAGGTCCGTCGCGGGTCGCTGGCCTCGTTGGCGGCGTGGGCGGCCGAGGGCGTGCGCGGCGAGATCACCCTGGTCGTCGCCGGCGCCGTCGCCGGGCCCTCCTCGCTGTCCCCGGCGGAGCTGGCCGCCGAGGTGGCCATCGAGGAGGCCGCCGGTGCCACCCGCAAGGACGCCATCCGCACCATCGTCGCCCGCACCGGGCTGCCGCGCCGGGTGGTCTACGACGCCGTCGTCGCCGCGAAGAGCCCGTAGCCCCTCGCCGTTGTGCACTCATGGCGGCCTCGGTCGGCAGGGAGGCAGCCCTGGGTGCACAACGGCGTCACCCGCCCAGGGCCACGGCGACCCGCGCCAGGAGCCGGTGCCCATGGTGCAGATCCGCAGCGGTTCCGAAGACCACCCGCCAGCCGGCCGCGGTCAGCCGGTTGAGCCGCGCCCGGTCCCGCCCGAGCTGACCAGGGTCGGCGTGCCAGAGACCGTCGTACTCCAGCGCCACCCGCCGGTCCGGCCAGCCGAAGTCGACCCGCGCCACGAACCGGGCGCCGTCGTACACCCGGAACTGGGCGACCGGGTCCGGCAGCGGGCTGCGCCGCACGAGCAGTCGCACCCTGGTCTCCTGCGGCGACTCCGCCAGTCCGTCGGCCAGCGCGCACACGTCCCGAGCCCGCCGGGAGCCGGGGCCGGTCAGCGAGGCCGCGCACCGGCGGACGGCGTCGAGGTCGACGACGCCGGAGTGGACCAGCCGGTCGACCGCCACGACGCCGTCGTCACCCGGGAGCGCTGCGGCAACGGCGGCGGCCGTCGCCTCGGGTGTCGTCACGGCGACGCCCCGACGCCGGCCGACGGCGCCCGGCGGCAGGACGGCGCGACGCACCCGCAGTCCCGGCACCCGCACCGGGTTGGTGCCCGGGGCGCGGGTGAGCTCGACGTCGTCCGCGGGGCCCGCGAGGTCGACGCCCCACAGCACGGCTGCGCTGCAGCCCGTGACCACCGCGTCCGGCAGCAGCACCCCGGCGGCGGCGCGGGCGCGCAGGGCGTGGGTGACGGCGACGTCCTCGTGCACGTAGACGTCCGGTAGGACCCGGCGCCACGGGCTGCTGCGCAACTGCGCCCGGGTCAGCAGCCCCGCGCCGACGACGGCCGTGCCGCGGAACACCCGCGAGCGGAGCTCGGCGGGGACGACCGGCGGCACGGGCACCGGTGCACCGTGCCGGAGAACGGCCCGCTCCCGGTCCCGTCGTCCACAGGCCTCCGCGATTGTGCGCTCATGGCTGCTTCGACGACCGGAGAGGCAGCCATGGGCCATAACTGCGACGTGCGGGCGGCGTCAGATCCAGCCGCTGCGCTTGAAGCCGCGGTAGAGGGCGAAGCAGAGGCTGAACATCAGCAGCACGCACAGCGGATAGCCGAAGCGCCAGGTGAGCTCGGGCATGTGCTCGAAGTTCATGCCGTAGATCCCGGCCACGAGGGTCGGGGTCGCGATGATGCCGGCCCAGGAGGAGATCTTCCGCATGTCCTCGTTCTGCGCCACCGACGTGCGGGCCAGCGAGGCCTGCAGGATGTTCGACAGCAGCTCGTCGAGGCCGGCCACCTGGTCGCGGGTGCGCAGGGCGTGGTCCTGCACGTCCCGGAAGTAGGAGCGCATGCCGTCGGGCACCAGCTCGTTCGGCCGGTCCACGAGGGTCGACAGCGGCAGCTCCAGCGGTACGACGGCTCGGCGCAGCTGCATGAGCTCCCGCTTCAGCTGGTAGATCCGCGGGGTGTCGTCGGTCCGGGCCGGGCTGAACACCGAGACCTCGAGCTCCTCGACGTCGTCCTCCACCGCCTCGGCGACCGCGACGAAGTCGTCGACGACGTGGTCGGCGACGGCGTACAGGACGGCGGCCGGCCCGTGGCACAGCAGGTCGGGCTGCTGCTCCAGCTGCTGCCGCAGCTCGGCGAGGTCGCCGTGGGTGCCGTGCCGGACGGTGATCACGTGGTGCCGGCCGACGAACACCATGATCTCGCCGGTCACCACCACCTCGCTGGTGGCGGTCAGCTCCTCGTGCTCGGCGTAGCGCGCGGTCTTGAAGACCATGAACAGCGAGTCGTCGTACCGCTCGAGCTTGGGGCGCTGGTGGGCGTAGACGGCGTCCTCGATCGCGAGCGGGTGCAGGCCGTAGTGCTCGCCGATCGCGTTCAGTTCCGCCTCGGAGGGTGCGTAGAGGCCCAGCCAGACGTAGCCGCCGCGCTCCCGGGCCAGCTGCAGCGCCCCGGACGGGTCGACGTCCAGCCGCTTGCCCTGGACGTAGACGGCGCAGTCGACGACGGGGCCGCCGCCGGCGCGCTCGGGGCGCGGCTCACGCGCCTCCCCGGCCGGGCGCGGGCGCAGCGTGACCGGCAGCGCCGCCGGTGCGGAGCGGCCGGTCGCGGTGCCGGTCGTGTTCTCGGTGTCGCTCACCGGACCTCCTCGGTCGTCCTGACGCCGCTGTCGGCCGGGCATGCGGCACCGGCAGCGTAGGCACCGGCCCCCGACAGGACGACGTGGCGGTCGACCGGCCTCGTGCCGACCGGTGCGCGGGGCCTGCGTCGCACCGACCGCTCCCTCACCCGGAGGGGTGAGGCCCTCCTCCGGCAGCGCACCCGCACGGCCGACCTGACTGGTGACAGCCAGTCCTCCGGTCAGGGAGTTCCCGTGCCCAGCACCACCGTCCCCGACGTCGCGCGCGTCGTCCCCCCGGCACGGCCGATCGCCCGCCGGCCCCGCACGCCGCTGCCGGTGGCCGCCGCCGGGCTGCTCGCGGTGGTGGAGTCGCTGGCCCTGCTCGCGGTGGGGCTGACCGGCCTGGACGGCATCTTCGGCACCGCGCTGCGGCCGGACGGCGGCCTGGTGGCCCTCACCCTGCTGCTGCTCGCCGCCTGGGTCGTGCTCTGCGCGGGCGGAGGTGCCGGCCTGGTCGACGGCGCGGGCCGCCTGCTGCTCATCGCGGTCTCCTGCGGGGAGATCGCCCTGCTCCTGGTGCTGACGGTGGCCGGGGTGCTCGGCGTCGGCGGGGTGTGGCTGGTGGTCGGCGGACCACTCGGTGGGCTGCCCCTGCCGGCGCTGACCCTGCTGGCGCTCGCCGTCCCGCTCACCAAGCTGCTGCTGGCCGGCTCGGTCGCGGCGACCGGCTGGCTGGCCGCCGGGCCCCGGCCGCGGGCCGCGCGCCCGGCGCTGCCTCGCCGGCACCGGGTGCTGCGTGGGGTGACCGTGGGCGTGATCGGCCTCGCGCTGACGACGTTCTGCCTCGTCAGCTCCCCGGCCGGCCCGGTCGCCGACCCCGCCACCGCCGCGGTCGACACCGCCCCCTGACGCCGGTCCGGCGGGAACCGGCCGGGCGAGCCGAACTAGTCTCGGACCGTGAGTGACCGACACATCCTGACCGCAGTCGCGTGGCCCTACGCCAACGGCCCGCGGCACATCGGGCACGTCTCGGGCTTCGGCGTGCCCTCCGACGTCTTCAGCCGGTACCACCGGATGGCCGGTGACCAGGTGCTGATGGTCAGCGGCACCGACGAGCACGGGACGCCGATCACCGTGGCGGCGGACGCCGAAGGGGTTCCCCCGCGGCAGATCGCCGACCGGAACAACCGGGTCATCGTCAACGACCTGGCCAGCCTGGGCATGAGCTACGACCTGTTCACCCGGACGACGACGGCCAACCACGCCGCGGTCAGCCAGGAGATCTTCCTCGGCCTGCTGAAGAACGGCTACGTCTTCCCGCAGACGACGCTGGGTGCGATCAGCCCGTCCACCGGCCGCACGCTGCCCGACCGCTACATCGAGGGCACCTGCCCGATCTGCGGCTACGACGGCGCCCGCGGCGACCAGTGCGACAACTGCGGCAACCAGCTCGATCCGGTCGACCTGATCAACCCGGTCAGCCGGATCAACGGCGAGACCCCGAAGTTCGTCGAGGAGGAGCACTACTTCCTCGACCTGCCGGCATTCACCCGCGCGCTGGGCGACTGGCTGGGCACCCGGAAGAGCTGGCGGCCCAACGTCCTGAACTTCAGCGTCAACCTGCTCGACGACCTCAAGCCGCGCAGCTACACCCGGGACATCGACTGGGGCGTGCCGGTGCCGCTGGACGGCTGGCGCGACCGGCCGGACAAGCGCATCTACGTGTGGTTCGACGCCGTCGTCGGCTACCTGTCCGCGTCCATCGAGTGGGCCCGCCGCTCCGGCGACCCCGAGGCCTGGCGGCAGTGGTGGCAGTCGCCGGAGTCCGACGCCTACTACTTCATGGGCAAGGACAACATCGTCTTCCACTCCGAGATCTGGCCGGCCCAGCTGCTCGGGTACAACGGCGCGGGTGACAAGGGCGGGACGCCGGGCTCCTACGGGCGGCTGAACCTGCCCACCGAGGTGGTGTCCAGCGAGTTCCTGACCATGGAGGGGCGCAAGTTCTCCTCCTCCCGGCAGGTGGTCATCTACGTCCGTGACTTCCTGGCCCGCTACGACGCCGACGCGCTGCGCTACTTCATCGCCGTCGCCGGACCGGAGACCCAGGACACCGACTTCACCTGGGCGGAGTTCCTGCGGCGCAACAACGACGAGCTGGTCGCCGGCTGGGGCAACCTGGTCAACCGCTCGGTGTCGATGGCGGCCAAGAACGTCGGCGCCGTCCCCACCCCGGGCGAGCTGACCGATGCCGACCGGGCGCTGCTCGCGACGACGTCGGGCGCGTTCGGGCCGGTGGGCGACCTGCTGTCGCGCAACCGGCAGAAGGCCGCGGCCACCGAGGCGATGCGGGTGGTGGGCGAGGCGAACAAGTACCTGTCCGACCAGGCGCCGTGGAAGCTCAAGGAGGACCCGGCCCGCCGGGACACCGTGCTGCACACCGCGCTGCAGGCGATCAAGGACTGCAACACCCTGCTGACGCCGTTCCTGCCGCACTCGTCGCAGCAGGTGCACGAGCTGCTCGGCGGCACCGGGATCTGGTCGGTGGTGCCCCGGGTCGAGGAGGTCACCGACCTCGACGACGGCTCGCCCTACCCGATCATCACCGGCCCCTACGGGGAGGCGCAGGCGGTCTGGGGCTCCACGCCGCTGGCCGCGCCGGGCACGCCCCTGGCCCCGCCGAAGCCGGTGTTCACCAAGCTCGACCCGTCGGTGGTCGACGAGGAGCTCGCCCGGCTGGAAGAGGGCGGCGCGGGCGGCCGGGCGGACGGCGAGGCGTGAGCACACCACCGGCCAAAGTCGCGACTTTGGCCCTGTCCGGGAGGCCGAGCGGGCCGCACCGCAGGGCCAAAGTCGCGACTTTGGCCCTCAGGTGAGCCGGTCGGCCGGCTCCCGGGCCAACCGGCGGGGGGAGCCGCCACCGTCGCCGGAGCCGCTGCCCGCGCCGGCGGTCGACAGCCACACGCACCTCGACATCGCCGTGGGCGGCGAGGATCGGCAGCCCACGGACGCCGAGGTCGACGGGGCGGTCGCGGAAGCGGTGGCGGTGGGCGTGCCACGGCTGGTCCAGGTCGGTGTGGACGTCGCCTCCTCGCGCTGGTCGGCCGCGCTGGCCGCCCGCCGTCCGGAGGTGCTGGCCGCCGTCGCGCTGCACCCCAACGAGGCCGGCGCCGGTGCGTCGACCGACGGGGCGCTGGCCGAGATCGACCGGCTGGCGGCGCTGCCCCGGGTGCGGGCCGTGGGGGAGACCGGGCTGGACCGCTACCGCACCGGCCCCGAGGGCTGGGCGGCCCAGGAGGCGTCCTTCCGGGCGCACATCGACATCGCCAAGCGGCACGGCATCGCGCTGGTCATCCACGACCGCGACGCCCACGACGAGGTGCTGCGCGTTCTCGAGGAGGAGGGGGCCCCGGAGCACACGGTGCTGCACTGCTTCTCCGGGGACGCCGCGTTCGCGCGGGCGTGCATCGAGCGCGGCTACGTGCTGTCCTTCGCCGGAACGCTGACCTTCGGCAACGCCGGCCGGCTGCGGGAGGCCGCGGCGCTGACGCCGATGGATCGGTTGCTGGTCGAGACCGACGCACCGTTCCTCACCCCGGCCCCGCTGCGCGGCCGGCCCAACTCCTCCCGGCTCGTGCCGCACACCGTCCGTGCCCTGGCCGACCTCACCGGCGCCCCGCTGGACCAGCTCTGCGACGCCCTCACCACGAACGCGGAGCGGGTGTTCGGCGCCTGGGGTTGACACCCGGCGCCGTCACACAGCTAAGAAGGGCACACTGTTCGGTGTGGGCCGTCTCATCGCCGTCGTGCTCTTCATCGCCCTGATGGTGCCCGCCGGGCTGCTCGTCCGCGGGTGGTCACTGGCCGCCGGCCGTCGTGCCGTCGCAGGTGCCGCCGTCGAGTTCGTCACGCCCTCGCAGGCGGGCGCCGCCGAACTGACCCGGCAGGCCGTGCACGGTCGCCGGGTGCGGCAGCTGGGCCTGGTCCTGGGCGTGCTGGCGGTGGTCGCCAGCATCGTGATCTTCGCCGAGGCGTCGGTCTTCCTGTGGGTGCCGGCGCTCGCCACGGGGTTGCTGCTGGGGGTGCTGCTGGCCGAGGCCAGCCGGCCCCGCCCGCGCTGGGCCCTCTCGTCCCCGGCGCGCCGGCCCCGCCGGGGTGACCAGCTCTCGCCGTGGCTGCTGTGGACGATGCGCGGTGCCGTCGCCGGCGAGGTGTTCACCGCCGTCCTGCTCGCCGACGACCTCGGCACGCCGGTCACCGGAACGGCGCTCGCCGTGCCACTGGTCGCCTGGCTGCTGGCGGAGGTGGCGCTGCTGCGCGTGCTGGTCCGGCCGGTGCCGGCCGAGGGGGCCGACGTGCCGGTCGACGAGGCGCAGCGCACCTGGACGGCGCACCTGGTCGTGGCGGCGGCCAGCACGCTGGCCCTGCTGCCGCTGGGCAGCCTGCTGCTGGTCGCCGGGCTGGGGCAGGGCGAGGTGGTCGGCGGCGACGGGGCCGGCCTGGTGCCGGTCGCGCTGGTGGCCGGTGGCTTCTCCGCGCTGTTGGCCGGCCTGGCCGTCGCGGTGTTCCTGACCACCTGGCTGCGCCCGGTGCGGCAGAGCAGCCGGGCCCTGGCGGGCTGACCTCCCGGGTTGCCCGGGGGCGGCCCAGCCGTTGTGTGGGCCTCACCACTGATCATCTGCCCGATCCGCCGCCGAAACGCCGACCCGGTGTGACGCTGTGTACCGGCGCGCCTGCGCAACGACTTGTCGACAGGGCGCTTTACTGCCGGAGCACGGTTGTCTTCCGAACCGCGTTCGTTATCGTGTCGTGACCGACCAGCCGGGGTGGGAACTCCCAGGCGGCCGGCCCGGGTATCCCGGGCAGGCCACCGTCGGGGCGTACGACGACGGACCGCCGCCTCCGGGCCGGGTCTGTGGCGTGCTGCCCACGTTCCCTGCCCGGACCTGTGACCACGTGGATGTGTTGTGCGCCGTTCGTTGAAGCTCAGTCTCTTCGCCCTGGTTCTGGCGGGCCTGGTGGGTGGATCCTTCGCCTACTTCGTCGCCCAGAAGTCGGTGACCCTCACCATCGACGGGCAGTCGCGCGAGGTGAGCACCTACGCCTCGACCGCGGGCGAGATCCTCGCCGACGAGGGGCTGAGCCCGGCGGCGCACGACGTCGTCCTGCCGGCGCCGGACCAGGCTGTCCGCGACGGTGACACCGTCGTCCTGAACCGGGCCCGCCCGCTGGCGCTGACCGTGGACGGCGTCCGGAGCGAGGT
The DNA here is from genome assembly GCA_019779905.1 of Modestobacter lapidis. Lineage (GTDB taxonomy): Bacteria > Actinomycetota > Actinomycetes > Mycobacteriales > Geodermatophilaceae > Modestobacter > Modestobacter lapidis. The sequence goes on from JABAKE010000012.1 coordinate 79,486, forward strand.
CTACACCACCGCGCTGTCCGTGGAGGCCGCGCTGGAGCAGCTCGGCTACCGCGAGGACGACCTCGTCCTGTCCGCCAGCCGCAGCGAGCGCCTCCCGCTCGACGGGATGGACCTGGCCATCCAGACCCCCAAGGCCGTGACCCTGGTGGCCGACGGGCAGCAGCGCGTCGTCAACACCATCGCCGCCACCGCCGGCGAGCTGCTCGCCGAGCAGGGCATCGCCCTCTCCCCGACCGACCGGACCAGCCTCGCCGCGACCCAGCCCCTGATGAACGCCATGGTCCTGCGGGTCTCGCGGATCCAGGTCACCGACGTGGCCGAGGTCCAGCCGATCGACTACCAGACCGTCGAGACCCCGGACGCCGGGGCGCTCGAGGGCACCCGCACCGTCACGCAGCGGGGTGTCGAGGGCGCGCAGACCGTCACCTTCCGGGTCACCGTGACCGACGGTGTCGAGACGGCGCGCGAGCAGGTCGGCGTCACGGTCACCACCGCGCCGGTCGACCAGCAGGTCGCTGTCGGCACGAAGCCCAAGCCGGAGCCGGCCCCCGCCGCCGGTGGTGCCCCGGCCACCGCCGACGGCCTCAACTGGGCCGCGCTGGCCAAGTGCGAGTCCGGCGGCCGCCCCGACGCGGTGAGCGGCACCGGCAAGTACCGCGGCATGTACCAGTTCTCGCAGAGCACCTGGAACGCCGTCGGCGGCTCCGGTGACCCGGCCGCGGCCTCGGCGGCGGAGCAGACGCAGCGGGCGCAGATGCTGTACGCCCGCTCCGGTGCCGGCCAGTGGCCGCACTGCGGCCCGCGCCTGTTCGGCTGAGCAGACACGACGCCCTGAACGCAGCACCGCAGTCCGACGGGCTGCTGGGCCCGGCCGCGATCCGCGATCTGGCCCGGCAGCTCGACCTGCGCCCCACCAAGGCGCTGGGGCAGAACTTCCTGCACGACGCCAACACCATCCGGCGGATCGTCCGGACCGCCGGGCTGTCGGCGGACGACGTCGTCTGCGAGGTCGGTCCCGGCCTCGGGTCGCTGACCCTGGGCCTGCTACCGGCCTGCGCGGGCGTGACCGCCGTGGAGATCGACCCCCGGCTGGCCGACCAGTTGCCGCACACCGTCGCCGCGCGCACCCCGCAGTTCGCCGACCGGCTGACCGTGGTCACCGCGGACGCGCTCCGGGTGACCGGGCTCCCCGGGCCGCCCGCTACCGCGCTGGTGGCGAACCTGCCCTACAACATCGCCGTCCCGGTGCTGCTGCACCTGCTCGAGCTGCTGCCGTCGGTCCGCACCGCGCTGGTGCTGGTGCAGGCCGAGGTGGCCGACCGGCTGGCGGCCGCGCCTGGAACCGCTGCCTACGGCGTCCCGAGCGCGAAGGCCGCCTGGTACGCCGACGTCCGCCGGGCCGGGAACGTGCCGCGCCCGGTCTTCTGGCCGGCTCCCAACGTCGACTCCGGCCTGGTCGCGCTCACCCGCCGGCCGGCTCCGGCCGGCGACCGCGCGGCGACCTTCGCCGTCATCGACGCCGCCTTCGCCATGCGCCGCAAGGGGCTGCGCGCCGCCCTCGCCCGCTGGGCGGGCAGCCCGGCGGCCGCCGAGACCCGGCTGCGTGCGGCCGGCATCGACCCGACCACGCGCGGTGAGCAGTTGTCGGTCACCGACTTCGCCCGGCTGGCCGCCACCGCCCCGGTGCCGGGCGAGGGTCGGTAGCGCGTGCTCCGCTCGGCGGGGAGGGTGTGCCGGTGAGCAACGCGATGACCGGTGGCCCGAGACGGATCGCCGGCGACGGTGCCGTGGTGGCCCGCGCCCCGGCCAAGGTCAACGTGCACCTGCGGGTCGGCCCGCTGCGCCCCGACGGGTTCCACGAGCTCTCGACGGTCTACCTCGCCGTCTCCCTCTTCGACACCGTCACCGCCCGCCCGGGTGAGGGGATCGCGCTCACCGTCCGCGGCGAGGGCAGCGCGGCCGGGCAGGGGCCGGCGAGCGTGCCGACCGACCGCCGCAACCTGGTCTGGCAGGCCGCCGAACTGCTCGCCCGGCACGCCGGGGTGGCCGCCGACGCACACCTGGACGTCGACAAGTCGATCCCGGCCGCGGCGGGACTGGCCGGCGGCAGCGCCGACGCCGCAGCCACCCTGGTCGCCCTGGACGCGCTCTGGGGCACCCGGGCGACGCGCGGCGACCTCGCCGGCCTGGCCGCCCAGCTGGGCAGCGACGTGCCCTTCAGCCTGATGGGTGGCGTCGCCCTGGGCACCGGCCGCGGCGAGCAGCTCTCGCCGGTGCTGGCCCGGCGCCGCTGCGACTGGGTGCTGGGCATCGCCGGCGAGGGGCTGTCCACGCCGACGGTCTACGGCGAGCTGGACGCCATGCGCACCGACGGCACGGCCGCGCCGCACGCCGAGGGGGCCGGGGACGCCGCGGAGCCGGTGATCGCCGCGCTGCGCAGCGGCCCGACGTCGGCGCTGGCGGCCACGCTGACCAACGACCTGCAGGCCCCGGCCGTCCGGCTGCGCCCCGAACTGCGCCGGGCGCTGCAGGCGGCCGCCGAGGCCGGCGCGCGGGCCGCGGTGGTCAGCGGCTCGGGCCCCACGGTGGCCGCGCTGGCCGAGGACGAGGACGCCGCCGTCCGGCTCGCCGCGAGCCTGGCCGGGGCCGGGGTGTTCCGGACGGTGCGGGCCGTGCACGGGCCGGTGCCGGGCGCCCGGCTGGTGGGCTGAACCGCACCTGCCGGTGGGGGAGCTACCGCGGGTCGGGAGCCGGCCGCGGCGGGCCGACCAGTTGCGGCCGGGTCTCCAGGTGGGCCAGGCCGTTGTAGGCCAGGTTCACCAGGTGCGCGGCGACCTGCCGCTTGCCCGGCGTCCGGCTCTCCAGCCACCACTGGCCGACCAGCGCCACCATGCCGACCAGCGCCTGGCTGTACAGCTCCGCGGCGCGCGGGTCGTACCCGTTCGTGCTGAACTGCGCGGCCAGGATGTGCTCGACCTTGCGGGCCACCTCGCTGATCAGCGAGGAGAAGGTGCCCGACGTCGCGATCGGGGAGTCGCGGGTGAGCACCCGGAAGCCGTCGGTCTCGTCCTCGATGTACTCCAGCAGCACCAGGGCCGCGCGCTCCAGCAGCTCGCGAGGGTGCCCGCCGGAGGACAGCGTCGAGGTGAACCGGTCGAGCAGTCGCTGCATCTCCCGGTCCACGACGACGGCGTACAGGCCCTCCTTGCCGCCGAAGTGCTCGTAGACCACGGGCTTGGAGACGTCGGCGCGGGTGGCGATCTCCTCGATGGAGGTGGCCTCGTAGCCGCGCTGGGCGAACAGCTCGCGCCCGACGTCCAGCAGCTGCTGCCGACGCTGCGCGCCGGTCATCCGCACCCGGGGCCGGGACCCGCCCGCGGTGTCCGGTGTGGTCATGCCCTCATCGTCCTCCGCGCCCCCGGAGGGGGCCGGTCGGCGTGCCGCGGCGCTCCTGCTGTCCCCCGGGCAGGTGACGGCCACGCCGACCGCTGGTGCCCGGGCGACGTCCCGGCCCTAGGCTCAGGCGCGGGCCACCGGTTCCACCGGCACGTCCGGGTCGAGGCGACTCGTCCGGGGCGCCGGCGCGGGTGGCCGGCGATGGGGGATGGGGTAATCGGCAGCCCGCCGGCCTTTGGAGCCGTGCAGTCTCGGTTCGAGTCCGAGTCCCCCAGCCACAGCCGCGTGCGCCGTCCAGCGCCGGACGACCGCGGCGCGCCCGGCCGGCCGACCTGCCGCCCGGCACCAGTCCACGAACCACCAGCCGAGGAGTCACGTGAGTCTGCAGGAGCCCCCGGTGGGCACCACCCCCGCCGAGCCGGTCGTCGCGGCCGTCGTCGTCCTGGCTGCCGGCCAGGGCACCCGGATGCGGTCCCGGACCCCGAAGGTGCTGCACGCGCTGGGCGGGCGCTCGATGCTCGGTCACGTGCTCGCCGCCGCCGCTCCACTGGCCGCAGCGCGTACGGCCGTCGTCGTCGGCTCGGGCCGCGAGCAGGTCACCGCCCACCTGGCCGAGGCCGCCCCGTCGGCCCTGGCCGTCGTGCAGGAGGAGCAGAACGGGTCCGGTCACGCGGCCGCGGTCGCGCTCGACGCGCTGCCCGACGTGGCCGGGCCGGTGCTCATCGTCAACGGGGACGCCCCGCTGCTCCGGCCGGAGACGCTGGCCGGGCTGGTCGCCGCGCACCGCGCCGCCGGCGACGCGCTGACCGTGCTCACCGCCGAGGTGGCCGAGCCGACCGGCCTCGGCCGGATCGTCCGGGACACCGGGGGCGCGGTGCAGCGCATCGTCGAGGAGAAGGACGCCGACGACGCGCAGCGGGCGATCACCGAGGTCAACGCCGGGGTCTACGTCGGCGACGCGGGGACCGTCCGGGAGGCGCTGACCCGCGTCGGGTCGGCCAACCAGCAGGGTGAGCAGTACCTGACCGACGTCCTCGGGCTGCTGGTCGCCGACGGGCGGCGGGTCGGTGGGCACCGCGCGGACGACCCGGCCGACACCCTCGGCTGCAACGACCAGCGCGAGCTCGCCGACCGGCGCCGGACGCTCAACGACCGGGTGCTCGACCGCCTGATGCGGGACGGCGTGGTCGTCGTCGACCCGCGCACCACCTGGGTGGACGTGACCGTGGAGGTGGCCCCCGAGGTCGTGCTGCACCCGGGCACCCAGTTGCTGGGCGCCACCACCGTCGCGGCCGGCGCGGTCGTCGGACCGGACACCACGCTCACCGACACCGAGGTGGGGGAGCGGGCCTCGGTCGTGCGGGCGCACTGCCAGCTCGCCGTCGTCGGCGACGACGTCTCCGTCGGGCCGTTCGCCTACCTGCGCCCCGGCACCCGGCTGGCCCGCGGATCGAAGGTCGGCACCTTCGTCGAGACGAAGAACGCCCAGCTGGGCGAGGGCTCCAAGGTTCCGCACCTGAGCTACGTCGGGGACGCCACCATCGGTGCGGGCACCAACATCGGCGCGGCGACCGTCTTCGTGAACTACGACGGCGTCGCGAAGCACCACACCACGATCGGCAGCCACGCGCGCACCGGCGCGGACAACATGTTCGTCGCTCCGGTGCAGGTCGGCGACGGTGCGTACACCGCCGCCGGGTCGGTGATCACCGAGGACGTCCCCGCCGGGGCGATGGCCGTCGCCCGGGGCCGGCAACGCAATGTGGCAGGCTGGGTCGCGCTCCGACGCCCTGGGACGCGAGCTGCCGAGGCGGCGGCCGAGGCTGCGGCGGAGACTGGTGGGGGCGGGCAAGCCGGGAGCCGGGCCACCGGCTCGGCGCCGGACGACGAGCGGTAGGGACAAGCAGATGAGCGCCATCAGGCAGACCACCAACAAGAGCCTGATGCTCTTCTCCGGGCGCGCGTACCCGGAGCTGGCCGGGGAGATCGCCGGTCACCTCGGGGTGACGCCGACGCCCACCGCGGCGTACGAGTTCGCCAACGGCGAGCTGTTCGTCCGGTTCGAGGAGTCGGTACGCGGCTGCGACGCCTTCGTGGTGCAGAGCCACACCGCGCCGATCAACACCTGGCTCATGGAGCAGTTGATCATGGTCGACACGCTCAAGCGTGCCTCGGCCAAGCGGATCACCGTGGTGGCGCCGTTCTTCCCCTACGCCCGGCAGGACAAGAAGCACCGCGGCCGGGAGCCGATTTCCGCCCGGCTGGTGGCCGACATGTTCAAGACCGCGGGCGCCGACCGGCTCATGTCGGTGGATCTGCACACCGCGCAGATCCAGGGCTTCTTCGACGGCCCGGTCGACCACCTCTTCGCCATCGATCTGCTGGTCGGCGAGATCTGCCGCAAGTGGGGCGATCGCGACCTCACCGTCGTCTCGCCCGACTCCGGCCGGGTCCGGGTGGCCGAGCGCTGGACCGACAAGCTCGGCGGCACCCCGCTGGCCTTCATCCACAAGACCCGCGACATGACCCAGCCCAACCAGGTCGTCGCCAACCGCGTGGTCGGTGAGGTCGAGGGCCGGGTCTGCATCCTCGTCGACGACATGATCGACACCGGCGGCACGATCGTCGCCGCGGCCGAGACGCTGTTCGCCGCCGGCGCCGCCGACGTGATCATCGCCGCCACCCACGGGGTGCTGTCCGGACCGGCGGTCGACCGGCTGAAGAACAGCCGGGTCAGCGAGGTCATCGTCACCAACACGCTGCCGATCGAGCCGGAACGGCGCTTCGACAAGCTGACCGTGCTGCCCATCGCCCCGCTGCTCGCCCGGGCCATCAGGGAGGTCTTCGAGGACGGCTCGGTGACCAGCCTGTTCGACGGGGCGTCGTAGCCTCCGGCGAGATCGGGAATGTGGGGGTGCGCAACCCACGTCGAGGCCCCCACGACTCCGATCTCGGTGCTGGGCGGCCGCGATGGGTGCTGTAACCTCGTTCCCGTTGCCCGGCGAGGGAGACGGTCCGACCGTGCTCCGTGATCGACGTGCGTCTGCCCTCACCGGGTGTGCCGCGCCCGTGCGCCGGCTCCAGACCCGATCCACCTGTTGAGGAGCACATCACCGTGGCTGACTTCCGCCTCGAGGCACAGACCCGCACCGAGTTCGGCAAGGGCAGCGCCCGCCGCACCCGCCGGGAGGGCCGCGTCCCCGGCGTCCTCTACGGCCACGGCCAGGACGTCGTCCACCTGTCCCTGCCGGCCCGCGAGTTCGCCGCGGCCCTGCGCAACGGCGGCACCAACGCGCTGCTGACCATCGTGCTCGACGGCAAGGAGCAGCTCGCGCTGACCAAGGCCGTCCAGCGCGACCCGATCAGCCGGATCCACGAGCACGTCGACCTGCTGCTGGTCCGCCGCGGTGAGAAGACCACCGTCGACGTCCCGGTGATCATCGTGGGCTCCCCGGCTCCCGACACGATCAGCAACCACCAGCTGAACAGCGTCTCCCTCGAGGCCGACGCCACCGACCTGCCCGAGTCGATCGAGGTCGACATCACCGGCCGTACCGCCGGCAACGGCATCACCGCCGGCGACCTGCCGCTGCCGGCCGGCGCCAGCCTGATCACCGACCCCGAGGCGCTGGTCATCGGCTTCCTCGGCGCCCCGACCGCCGAGCAGCTCGAGGCCGAGCTGGAAGAGGCCGAGGCCGAGGTCGGCATCGAGCGCGAGGAGTCCGACACCGACGGCGACGTCGTCCCCGAGCCGCAGGACCAGGGCAGCGGTGAGTCCATGGACTCCGCCTCGAAGTCCGCCGACGCCTGAGCACGGCGCAGACCGGGGAACAGGGCTGAGCGAGAGCACGACCCGCGGGGGCGCCGGCAGTGCCGGCGCCCCCGCGGCGTCTTCCCAGCCGCCCTCCACGGGCCCCTTCCTGGTCGTCGGCCTGGGCAATCCGGGGCCGGGCTACGCCGGGAACCGGCACAACGTGGGCGCCATGGTGCTGGCCGAGCTCGCCGCCCGGGCAGGCGTCCGGCTGTCACCGGGCAAGGGGGCCCGGGCGCGGGCGATCTCCGGTGAGGGCCGGCTGGCCGGGCGCCGGGTGGTGCTGACCCAGCCGACCACGTACATGAACGAGTCCGGCGGACCGGTGCGCGGCCTGCTGGACTACCACCACCTGCCGGCCACCGATCTGGTGGTGCTGCACGACGAGCTCGACCTCCCCTTCGAGGTGGTGCGGCTCAAGCGCGGCGGGGGCGAGGGCGGGCACAACGGGCTCCGCTCGATCTCCCGCTCGACCGGCACCCGCGACTACCTCCGGGTGCGGATCGGCATCGGCCGCCCGCCCGGCCGGCAGGACCCGGCCGACTTCGTGCTGAAGGACTTCTCCGCGACCGAGCGCAAGACGCTCGACCTGCTGGTCGCCGAGGCCGCGGACGCCGCGGAGCTGCTCCTCGAGCGGGGGCTGGAAGCAGCTCAGAACGTGGTCCACCCGCGCAGCTGAGCGCACGCTGCGGAGCCATGCCCACGAACGGGTGGCCCGGCCGGGCGAGGTCGTTCCCCTTCGGGTGAACCCTGGGCGAGCGGATTGCCCCGGTCGTCACGCACGGTGATGGTTGTCGTGTCGCCGACCGACGACCGCCGCCGGACCTGCAGCACCTGGGTCCGGGCGCGGAACTCCTGGCGACGGTCCGTGACCGCCGGAGTGCCAGGGAGATGACGTGCTGCTGGAACGCGCAGAGCTGACCGAGCGCATCGGGCGCGCCCGGGCCGTGCCGAGCCCACGCCACTCCCCGGAACAGCTGCGTCCCGCCCAGGTCGCGCCGCGGGGAGCCCGCCGGTGGGTCCGCCGGTACCAGGGTCTGCTGCTGGGTGCCGAGATCGCGATCGCCGGCGCCGTCGGTGCCGTGGTCCTGGGCGCGGCGGCCGAGCCGGTGTCGGCGGCCACCGGCCTGTTCTGGGCCAGCCTCTCCCTCGTCGCCGCCTGGCCGGCCCTGCTCGCCGCCTGTGGCGCCTACGACCAGCGGGTCTTCGGCTCCGGCAGCGAGGAGTTCCGCCGGGTGGGCCGCGCCGGCCTGGTGCTGCTCGCGCTCCTCGGGTTCATCTCCTACGCCGCCGGGCTCGACCTCAGCCGGGCCCTGGTGGTCGTCGCCGTCCCGGCCCTCGCCGTCGTCACCTCGGCCGAGCGCTACGTCAGCCGGCAGTTCGTGCAACGGCAGCGGCAGCAGGGGCGGTGCCTGAAGCGCGTCGTCGTGGTGGGCCGCGGCGGCGCCGTCCTGGAGCTCGTGGACCGGCTGCGCCGGACCCAGCACGCCGGGCTGGACGTCGTGGGCGTCTGCGTGACCCCCGACGACCGGAGCCGGGTCGCGCAGGCGGTCGACCTGCCGGTCGGCGGCCTGCAGGACGTGCTCGCCACTGCCGCACTCACCTCGGCCGACGCCGTCGCCGTCACGTCGGCCAGCGAGACGGCCGCCCAGTACCTCCGCACGCTCAGCTGGCAGCTGGAGGGCAGCGGCCTGGAGCTGCTGGTCGCCCCCGGCCTGGTCGAGGTGGCCGGTCCCCGGCTGCACATCCGTCCCTTCGACGGGCTCCCGCTGCTGTCGGTCGAGCAGCCCCGCTTCACCGGCTGGCGGCGGGTGGTCAAGGACGGCCTCGACCGGTCCGCGGCGCTGGGCGCCCTGGTGCTCCTGCTGCCGGTGTTCCTGGCCATCGGACTGGCCGTCCGGCAGTCCGGCCCCGGCCCGGTCTTCTACCGGCAGCAGCGCGTGGGCCTGAACGGCGTGCCGTTCACCATGCTGAAGTTCCGCAGCATGGTGACCGGCGCCGACCAGCAGGTGACCGGGCTCAGCGACGGCAACGACGCCGACGGGCTGCTGTTCAAGATGCGCGCCGACCCGCGGGTGACCCCGGTGGGGCGCTGGCTGCGCCGGCTGTCACTGGACGAGCTGCCCCAGCTGGTCAACGTGCTGCGCGGTGACATGTCCCTGGTGGGCCCCCGGCCGCCGCTGCCCACCGAGGTCGCCCGCTACGACACCTCGGTGAGCCGCCGGCTGCTGGTCAAGCCGGGCCTGACCGGGCTCTGGCAGATCTCCGGGCGCAGCGACCTGCCGTGGGAGGAGGCCGTCCGGCTCGACCTGCGGTACGTGGAGAACTGGTCGCTGGCGATGGACCTGCACATCCTCTGGCGCACGGCCCGCGCCGTCGTCAGCGCCTCGGGGGCGTACTGACCCCCGGCACCCGGACGTGTCCGCCCGATCATCCGTCCGGGTGACGCCGTCCCGGGACGGCGCGATGTCCGGCCGTCCCGGGTCGATGGTCGACGGGGAAGGGGTCGGAACCCGGGACCGGGCAGCGGCCCGTGCCCACCGGGACCACCCGCCACTGCCGGCCCGAGGTCGCGCCGGCCGCGAGACGACGCAGCACAGAACGGAGTGACACCGATGGCCCGAGGCACATCCGGGAAGCTGAGCGTGGCCCTGGTGGGCACGCGCGGCGTCCCCGCCCGGTACGGAGGTTTCGAGACCGCCGTCGAGGAGGTCGGGCTCCGGCTGGCCGACCGCGGTCACCGCGTCGTCGTCTACTGCCGGACGGCGCCCGGTGACCGGTCCGCGCCGCCGGCGACGCACCTGGGCATGGACCTGGTCCACCTGCCCGCGGCGCGCAAGCGGTCCCTGGAGACGCTCAGCCACTCCGCCCTGTCGGTCGGCCACCTGCTGGCCCACCGGACCGATGCGGCGATCGTGTTCAACGCGGCCAACTCACCGCTGCTCCCGGTGCTGCGCGCCGCGCGGATCCCGGTCGCCACCCACGTCGACGGGCTGGAGTGGAAGCGGGCCAAGTGGGGCCCCACCGGTCAGCGCTACTACCGGGCCGCGGAGGCGATGGCCGTCCGCTGGTCCGACGCGCTGATCGCCGACGCCGAGGGCATCGCCGACTACTACCGGCGCGAGTTCTCCGCGCCCACCACGCTGCTCACCTACGGCGCCCCGATGATCGACCCGGGCGACGACCGGCTCGCCGAGCTCGGCCTCGAGCCCGGCGGCTTCCACCTGGTGGTCGCCCGGTTCGAGCCGGAGAACCACGTCGACGTGATCGTCGACGGCTACCGCCGCAGCGGGGCGACCAGGCCGCTGGTCGTCGTCGGGTCGGCGCCGTACTCCGACGCGTACACCGAGCGGGTGCACTCCCTGGCCGACGACCGGGTCCGCTTCCTGGGCGGCGTCTGGGACCAGCGCCAGCTCGACCAGCTCTACGCGCACAGCTACACCTACCTGCACGGGCACTCGGTCGGCGGGACGAACCCCTCGCTGCTGCGCGCCATCGGCGCCGGTGCTGCCGTGCTGGCCTTCGACGTCGACTTCAACCGCGAGGTCGTGGCCGAGGCGGGGCGCTACTTCACCGACGCCGCCGACGTGGCCGCGGCCGTCGAGGCCGCCGAGGGTGACCCGGCCGAGGTCGGGCGCAACGGCGCCCGGTCCCGGGAGCTGGCGGCCGACTACGACTGGGACGACGTCGCCACCGGCTACGAGGAGCTCGCCCGCCGGCTGGCCGGCCGGCAGTTCCCGCGCCGGCGGCCCAGCGGCCGGCGCTGCCCGCAGCGCGAGCGGCAGATCGCGACCGTCGTGCCGTTCCCGCGTCAGCGGGCCGCCGGGGAGCCCGTGCCCGACGTGGCCGCCGAGGCGCAGACCCCGGTGGCCGGGGTCGGGCAGTGACCGCGACGGCCCCCGACCTGCGGCCCGCACCTGCTCCCGGGCCGGGCCCGCGGGCGACCGGGGAGACCTTCGGCCAGACCCTCGGTCGCCTGGCGGCGGCGCAGAAGGGCGCGACCGGCGCGCCCGCCTACTCCCGGTTCGTGAACCGCAGGCTCGGCCGGCTCCTCGCCGCGGTCGCCTACCACCTGGGTCTCACCCCGAACGCGGTCACCGGCATCAGCGCCGCGTGCACCGCCACCGGCATCGCGCTGATCGCACTGCGGCCGCCGACCTGGACGCTGGGTGCCGTCATCGCCGCCTGCCTCGTCGTCGGCTATGCGCTGGACGCCGCGGACGGCCAGCTGGCCCGGCTGCGCGGCGGTGGCTCACCGGCCGGTGAGTGGCTCGACCACATGGTCGACGCGGTCAAGGCCTCCAGCCTGCACCTGGCCGTGCTGATCGGGATGTACCGCAACGACCTCGTCGAGCCGGCGCTGCTGCTGGTGCCGATCGGCTACTGCGTCGTCGACGCGGTCACCTACTTCGGCACGATGCTCAACGAGGCGCTGCGCGCCCAGCACGGTGCGCCGACCCGGGCCCAGCGCTCCGACCAGCGGCCGAGCGTGCTCCGGTCGCTGCTCGTGCTGCCCACCGACTACGGCCTCCTCTGCTGCTTCTTCCTGGTCCTCGGCGCGCCGGCGCTCTTCGTCCCCCTGTACACCCTCCTCTTCCTGGCGGCGGCGGCCTTCCTGCTGCTCGCCTCGGTCAAGTGGTTCCGCGAGATCGGCAGGCTGCCCCGATGAACACCCCCCAGCTCTCCCGCCCGGCGTGGACCCGCCGGCGCCTGCTGCTGAGCGGGCTCGCCGCGGCGGTCCTGGTCGCGGTGGTCACTCTCGCCCTGGTCGTGACCGGCTCCGGCGACGGCGGGAACGCCAGCGCGACGGCCGCGACGACGGCGCCGCCCTCGGGGGTCGTCGTCCCGACCGGCACCGTGGCCCCGGACGAGACGGTCGTCCCCGCGCCGCCCACGCCGGTCCCGGCCGGGCCGACCAGCGACGCCGACGCGTTGCCGCCCAGCCTGCCCGCCGTACCCCTCGACCAGCCCGCCGCCGTCGGCAACGGCATCACCGGGGCCGTGGTGTCGCTCGAGGCCATCGACGGGACGGCGCAGGGCCCCGGCAACGTCGCCGGCCCGGCGCTGCGGGCGACCGTGCGGATCAGCAACGACACAGCCGAGCCGGTGTCCCTGGACGCCGTCACGGTCGACCTCGCCACCGGCACCGACCTGACGCCCGCCTCGCCGCTGGACGACCCGTCGGAGCTGCCGTTCCGCGGGACCGTCGCCCCGGGGGAGGCGGCCGAGGGCCGCTACGTCTTCACCGTGCCGGTGGATGCCCGCGCGGTCGTCACGCTCTCGGTCGGGTACCAGGCCGGCGCGCCGTTCCTGGTGTTCACCGGACCGGCGGCCTGACCCGTGGCCGCCGTCCCGACGCAGCCCCGGGTGCTGGTCGTCCACCCCGGGGCCGAGCTGTACGGCGCCGACCGGGTGCTGCTGGCCTCGGCGGCCGCCCTGGCCACCCGCTTCGACGTCACGGTCGCGCTGCCGGGACCCGGGCCGCTCGTCGCTGAGCTCGAGGCGCGCGGGGTGCGGGTCGCCCTCTGCCGGATGCCGGTGCTGCGCAACGCCGCGCTGCGGCCCCGCGGTGCCCTCCGGCTGCTCGGCGACGCCGTGCTCGGGCTGGTGCCGGCCCTCCGGCTGATCCGGCGGCACGGCGCCGACGGCGTCTACGTCAACACCCTGACCCTGCCGTCCTGGCCGCTGCTCGCGCGGCTCGCCGGCCGGCGCTCGGTCTGCCACGTGCACGAGGCGGAGGAGTCGGCGCCGCGGCTGCTGCGGCGGGCGATGGCCGTGTGCCCGTCGCTGGCCGACCGGGTGGTGGCCAACAGCGCGTTCTGCCTCGACGTCCTGACCGATGTCGCCCCCCGGTTGCGGGCGCGCAGCACCGTCGTCCACAACACCGTCCCGGCGCCGGCCGAGGTGCGGCCGGCCCGCGCGGAGCTCGACGGTCCGCTGCGGCTGCTGTTCGTGGGCCGGCTGTCGCCGCGGAAGGGACCACAGGTCGCCCTCGCCACGCTGCAGGAGCTGCTGGCGCGCGGGGTGGACGCGCGGCTGGGGCTGCTCGGCTCGGTGTTCGAGGGCTACGAGTGGTTCGAGGCCGAGCTGCGCGCCACGGTCGAGGAGCACGGCCTGGGCCACCGGGTCGAGTTCCTGGGGTTCCGCGCCGACATCTGGCCGCACCTGGCCGACGCCGACGTGGTGCTGGTGCCCTCGGTCAAGGAGGAGTCCTTCGGCAACACCGCGGTGGAGGCGGTGCTCGCCGCCCGGCCGCTCGTGGTCAGCGACCACAGCGGTCTCCGTGAGGCCGCCGCGGGCTACGCCAGCGCGCAGTCGGTGCCCGCCGGACGGACGGCCGAGTGGGCCGACGCCGTCCAGCGGGTGGCCGCGGACTGGGCCACCTTCCGGAACGCCGCCTGCGACGACGCCCGGGAGGCCCGCCGCCGGCACGCACCCCAGCGGTACCGGGACGGACTCGTCGCGGTGCTGACCTCGCTCGGCGGCGCCCGTCCGGTCCCGCCCGCGGCGCCCGCGGAGCCCGCGGCGCCCGCCGAGCCCGTGGTGGCGACGGCGGGGGACCGGCCGGCCTGACCGCCCGTCCCGCCGCACCTTCCGGGGGATGACGACAGCACCACCCCGCCGGCGCACTGCCGGCGTACACCTCGCTCTTCGACCAGGGGGAACCACCGTGCTCGACAACTCCGCGATCTCCGCCGGCCGGGTCCGGACGGCCACCCCGCCGGTGTTCATGTACCACTCGATCAGCCCGTCGACCCGGCCCGACCCGCACCGGCTGCGCGTCTCCCCGGCGCGGCTGGACCGGCACCTGCGGCTGCTGCGCCGGCTGGGGCTACGGGGGGTGTCGCTCTCCGAGCTGCTGCGCGCCGCGGACCGCGGCGCGGCCCGCGGGCTCATCGGGCTGACCTTCGACGACGGCTACACCGACTATCTCGAGCACGCTCTGCCGGTACTCCAGCGGCACGGGATGACCAGCACGCTCTACGTGGTCGCCGGCCGCCTGGGCGGCAGCAACGAGTGGGACGACGGCCCCCGACTGGGCCTGATGGACGCCGACCAGGTGCGCGCCGTCGCCGCCGCCGGGCAGGAGGTGGGCAGCCACACGATGACCCATCCGCACCTGGCCGGCGCCGGCGCCGGCACCCTGGCCGCGGAGATCGGCGGCAGCCGCGAGGTCCTGGCCGACGTCCTGCAGGCCGAGGTGGCCGGCTTCTGCTATCCCTACGGCGAGTTCGACGACGCCGCGGCCGACGCCGTCCGGGCGGCCGGCTACGACCACGGATGCGTCATCGGCGACTACGACCCGGGCGACCGGTTCACCCTGCCCCGCTGCTACATCAGCCCCCGCGACACCGCCGCGCACCTGATCGCGCGGATCGCCCGGCACTCGGTGCGGCTGCGGCTGCACTGAGCTCCGCCGTACCCCGCGTCGACCCTCGCCGGGTCGGCCCCGCGCTGCACCACAGCGCCGGGCCGGCCCGGCTCTCGCGTTCCCGGCCCCTGCGGGCGCCCGGGTAGCGCGGCCGTGTGTGCGGTTGCTCTACGTAACCACAATTTACTCACCGAGCGTCACCCAGGTTTCCGCAAGCCCCTCGCCCACCTGCACAAATGCACCAAAAGGGGTGACTGGCTCACTCTGGCGACTGATCGATCGTCACGCTTAGTGTTCGTTTACCGCGTTGGGACCACCAGGGTCCGAGCGGATGAGCGACTGGGGAACGAGCATGACGGCACGCAAGGCGCCCATGGCGTCACGGTGCATCGCCGGGGTGACGAGCCTGCTGCTGGCAGCGGGCGGCCTCGGCCTGATGGCCCCCGCGGCCCGGGCGGACTCCGCGCCGGTGAACCCGGCCGACCCGGCCACCCCCACCACGGTGACCGCCGACGCGCTGCCCACCGTGCAGATCAACGGCGTCGCGTGGTCCCAGGTCGTCGTCGGCGACACCGTCTACGTCGCCGGAAAGTTCACCACCGCCCGCCCGGCCGGCGCTGCTGCCGGCACGCAGGAGGTGGCGCGCAACAACTTCCTGGCCTACGACATCCGTACCGGGGAGCTGATCACCTCCTTCGTGCCGAGCCTCAACGCCCAGGCGCTGGCCGTCACCGCCTCCCCGGACGGCACGCGCGTCTACGTCGCCGGTGACTTCACCGTGGCCGACGGCCAGGTGCGCAACCGGATCGCGGCCTACGACACCGGCACCGGCCGGCTGGTCGCCGACTTCAGGCCCAGCGTCTCCGGCCAGGTCCGCGCCCTCGCGGCCACCGACGACAAGGTCTACCTCGGCGGCAACCTCACCGCCGTCGGCTCGACCAGCCGCACCCGGTTGGCCGCGGTGTCCGCGGCCAACGGCGCGCTGCTGCCGTGGGCGCCGGTGGCCGGCGCCGCTGCCACGGCCGGCAGCAACGAGGTCCTGGCCATGGTGCTCACCAACGGCGGCTCCCAGGTCGTGGTGGGCGGGCGGTTCAACTCGCTCAACAACACCCCGGCCGCCGGCGTCGGCGCGCTGGACGCGGGAACCGGGGCCACCCGACCCTTCGCCGTCAACCAGAAGATCACCAACCAGGGCGTCAACTCCGCCGTCTACAGCCTGAGCACCGACGGGACGACCGTCTACGGCACCGGGTACGACTTCAACGGCCCCGGCAACCTCGAGGGCACCTTCGCCGCCGAGGCCGCCGGTGGCGCGATCCGCTGGATCGGCGACTGCCGCGGCGACTCCTACTCCAGCTTCCCCGTCGGCGGCGCCCTGTACGTCGCGTCGCACGCCCACGACTGCGCCAACATCGGTGGCTTTCCGGAGCACAACCCCCAGGTCAACAAGTACGCCACCGCGGAGAGCCTCGCGGCGACCGGCCGGACCGGCGCCTTCACGATGGAGAACGCCAACCTCGCCGGGCAGGCCGCGCCCTCCCTGCTGAACTGGTTCCCCAGCTTCGCCGGCGGCACCTACACCGGCCAGAACCAGGCCGGCTGGTCGGTGACCGGCACCAGCGAGTACGTCGTCTTCGGCGGCGAGTTCCCCCGGGTCAACGGCGCTACCCAGCAGGGGCTGGTGCGCTTCGCCTTCGCCGGGACGGCGCCGGCCGCGATGGGCCCGACGGGCGGTGGGCTGACCCCGACCGTCGTCCCGACCGGCCCGGGTGCCGCCCGGGTCAGCTGGACCGAGAGCACCGACCAGGACGACGCGAACCTGACCTACCGCGTCTACCGGGACGACGGCACCACCCCGGTGCACGAGGTCACGTCCACCTCGACCTGGTACGACGTGAACACCCTCGCGTTCACCGACACCGGCCTGTCCGCCGGCCGGCACACCTACCGGATCGGCGTGCTCGACCCGACGGGCAACAAGAACACCGGGGCGTGGACGTCGGTGGACGTCGCAGCCGGCACCGCCGCCCAGCGGTCCTACGCCGCGACGGTCAAGGCCGACGGGGCGGCCAACCACTGGTCCCTCGGTGAGCGCAGGGGCAGCACGGTCGCCTACGACAGCGTCGGCGGCAGCGACCTGACCGTGCACGGCGGCATCAGCCTGGGCCAGGCCGGCGCCATCGCCAGGGACGGCGACACGGCGGCGAACACCCTGGGGCAGAACTCCAGCTTCCTGGCCACCCAGAAGCCGGTCCTGGGCCCGCAGACGTTCTCCATCGAGGCCTGGTTCACCACGACCACCTGGGGTGGCGGCAAGATCATCGGCTTCGGGAGCAGCAACACCGGCACCAGCGCCAACTACGACCGGCACGTCTACATGGACTTCTTCGGCCGGCTCCACTTCGGCCTGTGGCCCGGGTCCGAGCGGATCGTCACCAGCCCGAAGTCGTACAACGACGGCCGGTTCCACCACGTCGTGGCCACGGTCGACGCCACCGGGATGACCCTCTACGTCGACGGCAAGGCGGTCGCCTCGCGCACCGACACGACCGGCGGCCAGCCGGGTTACGGCTACTGGCGGATCGGCGGGGACAGCACCTGGTCCGGGGCCAAGTTCTTCAGCGGGCGGGTCGACGAGGTCGCCATCTACCCGAAGGCGCTCACCGGCAGGCAGGTGGCCGACCACTACACGGCCGGCAGCACGGGGGCGGTGCTCAACCTCCCGCCGACCGCGGCGTTCACCTCGGCGAGCACCGACCTGACCGCCACCCTGGACGCCGCGGCCTCCGGCGACTCCGACGGCACGGTGACCTCCTGGGCGTGGGCCTTCGGCGACGGGACGACGGGCACCGGCCGCACGGTCACGCACACCTACCGGGCCGCCGGCACCTACGGCGTCACCCTGACGGTGACCGACGACAAGGGCACCACCGCCACCCGCACCACGTCGGTGACGGTGACGGCGCCGATCCCGAACGCCCCGCCGACCGCGGACTTCACCGCGGCGGGCGCCGGGCTGGCCGGCACCTTCGACGCCGCCGCGGCGCAGGACGTCGACGGCACCATCACCGGCTACGCCTGGGACTTCGGTGACGGGAGCACGGGTACCGGCGCCCAGGCGTCGCACCAGTACGCCGCGGACGGCACCTACACCGTCACTCTCCGGGTCACCGACGACGACGGCGCGACGACCACCGGTACGCAGGAGATCACCGTCTCCTCCGACCTCCTGGCCTCGGACGCCTTCGACCGGACGGTGCCCGGCGGGCTGGGAACGGCGGACGTGGGCGGGAACTGGACGGTGGTGTCCGGTGCCAGCCGCCAGTCGGTGGCCGACGGTGCCGCGGTGTTCGCCATGACCAGGGGCACCAACACCGGCTCGTACCTGGATGCGGTGTCGCAGACGAGCGCCGACGTGCGGACGACGGTGGCGCTGTCGTCGGTGCCGACCGGCGGCGGGGCGATGGTCTACGTCGGCGCCCGCCGGGTCGCCAGCAACCTGACCTACCAGGCCCGGCTCCGTTTCCTGGCCGACGGGAGCGTGCGGGTGGCCGCCGTGCGGCTGGCCGGGAGCACCGACGAGGTGCTGATCGGCAGCGAGGTCGCCGTTCCTGGCCTGACCTACACCGCGGGCACGGAGCTCGACGTCCGGGTGCAGGCCGCCGGCACCGGCACCACCGACCTGTCGGTCACGGTGTGGGAGACGGGCACCGCGCAGCCGGCCACCCCGACGGTGACCCGGACCGACTCGACCCCTGAGTTGCAGGCGGCGGGTGCGGTGGGGCTGTCTTCCTACCTGTCGGGCAGTGCCGGCTCGGCGGTGGAGCTCCGCGTCAGCGAGTTCACCGTCACCCCGGTCGGCATCACGGTGCCGGGCGATGCTCCGGCGCCGGCTGAGCCGGAGACCCCGGCCGAGCCGGAGACCCCGGCCGACCCCGAGGTGCCCGGTGCGCCGGCGCAGCTGGCCTCGGACGCCTTCGACCGGACGGTGTCCGGTGGGCTGGGAACGGCGGACGTCGGTGGCGCCTGGACGGTGTCGGCCGGCGGGTCCCGCCAGTCGGTGGAAGGCGGTGACGCCGTGTTCACGATGAACAAGGGCACCAACACCGGCTCGTACCTGGATGCGGTGTTGCAGCCGAGCGCCGACGTGCGGACGACGGTGTCGCTGTCGTCGGTGCCGACCGGCGGTGGGGCGATGGTCTACGTCGGCGCCCGCCGCGTGGACACCAACCAGGCCTACCAGGCCCGGGTGCGCTTCCTGGCCGACGGCCGGGTCGGGGTGGCCGCGGTGCGGCTGTCCGGGAGCACCGCCGAGGTGATCATCGGCAAGGAGGTCCTGCTCAGCGGGCTCACCTACACCCCGGGCAACGAGCTCGACGTCCGGGTCCGGGCCTCGGGCACCGGCACCACCGAGCTCGCGGTGACGGTGTGGGCGGCGGGCACGGACGAGCCGGCCGGCCCGACGGTGAGCGTCACCGACAGCACCGATGCGCTGCAGGCGCCGGGTGGGGTGGGCCTCACGGCCTACCTGTCCGGCAGCGCGTCGGCGCCGGTCGAGCTCCGCATCGGCGAGTTCACCGTCACCCCGGTCGGCGCGGCGCCGGCCGAGCCGGTGCAGCCGGAGGTCCCGGCCGAGCCGGAGGCCCCGGAGGTCCCGGAGGTCCCGGAAGTCCCGGAGGTCCCGGAAGTCCCGGCCGAGCCGGAGGCCCCGGAGGTCCCGGAGGTCCCGGCCGAGCCGGAGGTCCCGGCGGACGCCGACGTGCTGGCGGTGGACGGGTTCGACCGGACGGTGTCCGGCGGCCTGGGTGCTGCGGACGACGGGAGCGCCTGGACGGTGGCGGCCGGCGCAGCCCGGCAGTCGGTGGCCGACGGAGCGGCGACGTTCGCCCTGACCAGCGGCACCAACACCGGCTCCTACCTCGCTGAGGTCGCGCAGACGGGGGTCGACGTCCGGACCACGCTGTCGCTGTCGGGGGTGCCGACCGGCGGCGGGGCCAGCGTCTACGTGGGGGCGCGCCGGGTGGGCACCAACCTGGCCTACCAGGGCCGCGTGCGCTTCCTCGCCGACGGCACCGTGGGCGTGGCGCTGGCCAAGCTCGACGGCACCAGCGACGAGGTGCTGCTCGGCCGGGAGGTCCTCGTGGAGGACCTGGTCTACGTCCCGGGCACGGAGCTCGACGTCCGGGTGACGGCGTCCGGCACCGACGCCACCGAGCTGTCGGTCACGGTGTGGGCGGCCGGCGCCGCCGAGCCGACCACCCCGACGGTGACCGGTTCGGACACCACCGCGGCGCTGCAGGCGCCGGGTGCGGTCGGCCTCAACGCCTACCTCTCCGGCAGCGCCTCGGCGCCGGTGGACGTGCGGTTCGCCCAGATCACCGTCACCCCGGTCGGCTGACCGGCCGCGGGGCCGCACCACCCGGTGCGGTCCCGCGTTCACCACTTCGGATGACACCCGGTCCCGCCCAGGCGGAACCGGGTGTCGTCGTTGGGAGGATCGACCGGTGACCGGTCTCGCGCGCGTGCTGCGGCGTCCTGCCGCCGGCGCGCTGGCCGGGCAGGCCACCTCGGCGCTGGCCGGGCTCGTGCTCCAGGTCGCGGCCGCCCGCGAGCTCGGGGCGGCCGGGCTGGCGGCCTTCTCCCTCGTCTACGGGGCGATCGTGCTGGCCACCGCCGTGTGCAGCGGCCTGGTCGGTGACTCGCTCACCGTGCTCGACCGCACCGATCCCGGCATCCGGGCCGGCCTGCACGTGGGCACGGCCGTGGTCTCCGGCGCCGCCGGCCTGGTCGGGTGCCTGCTGGCCGTGGTCACCGGCCTGGTGCCGGCATGGGCCGGCCTGCTGCTGGGTCTGGCGACCGCCGCCTTCATCGTCGAGGACACCCTGCGCCGCCTGCTCATGGCGGCCGGCCGGTTCTGGTCGCTGCCGGCCGTCGATGTCACCAGCATGGCCCTGGCGCTGGCCGTCCTGGTCTGGCTGGCGACGACCGGGAACCTGAGCCTCACCTCCTTCGTCGTGGCGCTGCTGGCCGGGCAGACCGGTGCCGCGCTGGTGGCCTGGGTGCTGCTGCCGGCCACCGAGCGCCCCCACGGGCCGTGGCGGCGGCCCTCGATCGCCGTGGTGGTGTCCTTCGGTGCCTGGCGGGCTGCTTCCCAGGCGGTCCGGCCCGCCTTGCTCACGGTGCTCCGCGTGCTGGTCGTGGGCCTCGCCGGCGCGGCCGCCTACGGCCCCCTCGAGGCGGCGCGGGTGTACACCGCTCCCACCCTGGTGCTGGTCGCCGGGCTCGGCTCCTTCCTCCTCCCGCACTTCGTCTCCCTCCGGTCCCGCGGCCCGGCCGCCGGGCTGCGCACCGCCGACCGCGCAGCGGCCGGCCTGGCGCTCGCGGTGGGCGCGATCGGCCTGGCCGGAGTCGCCGCGCTGCCGTGGCTCGGTCCGTTGCTCACCGGGGGCGGCTACGGCGTCCCGGTCGCGGCGGTGGCCGGCTGGGCGCTGTACGCCGTCGCCGGGGCGGTGCTGCTGCCGTACTCCGGCCTCGCCGCCGTGCACGGCGTCCAGCGCCGGGTGCTGGCGCTGCGCGGCCTCGAGTTCGCCGCTCTCGGCCTGGCGGCCCTGCTGGTCGCGCTGGCCGACGGCGCGGTGGTCTGGGTGCCGCTGGTGCTTGCGCTCGGGCCCGTCCTGGCCGCCCTGGCGGTGCGCCAGACGGTGGTGCTGCCGATCGTGCGCGACGCGGCAGCCGAGCCGGCCGCCGCCGACCGCAGGAGCGCCCCGGCCGGCGTCGCAGCCGTCCGTGGGGGCGTGGCGGCCCCGTGACCCGAGCCCTGACAGCACGCGAGGTGACCATGTCAGCACAGGTCGACGCCGGCGGCCGCTCCCCGCGGCTCTTCGGGCGGCACGACGCAGGCCGGCGGATCGAGCTGCTGGCCGCCGTCCTCATCGTCGTCGGTGCCGTGGGCTGGCGCCGCGGCGAGTACTTCTCGGGTTCCCTGGACCCCGTCGTCGTCGGAAAGGCCGTGGTCAGCCTGCTGGCGCTGTCGCTGGCCTTCCTGCGTGCACAGTCCGTGCCCGGGCGGCGGCTGGGCACGGGCACGCTCTGGTGGCTCGGCCTGCTGCTCGGCATCTCGGTGTTCGGGGCGCTGACCGCGGACCTCCTGGTGGCCGGCGGCGTGGTCGCCATCCGGGTGGCCGTGCTGGCCGCCACCGTCGTCTTCCTGCTGCGTGCCGCTCCGGCGGTGCAGGTGATCACCGACCTCGCCCGGGCCTGCGGTGCGGTGGCCGTGGTCGCCGCGGGAACCGGGCTGCCCACCATCACCTCCGGCCGCCTGGCCGGTGGCGTCCCGGCGATCGACCCCAACGAACTGGCCCTGCTCTCCGGGGTGGTGGTCCTCGTCCTGGCCTGGCGGGCCGTGCTCGGCGAGGCCCGCTGGTCCGCCGGCGTCACGGGTGCCGTTCTGCTGGCCGTCGTCTGGGTGACCGGATCGCGCACGGGCCTGCTCATGCTGCTGCTGGGAATCGCGGTCATGGCCGTCCAGATCCGGCGGCCCCGGGTCGGCCTGGTGGTCGGTTGCCTGGTGCTCGGGGCGGTCGGCGCGGTCGGGGCGGTCGCCACCGGCGCGGTCGCGGCGTTCGCCGGCCGGGACGGCACGGGCGCCAGCACGCTGGACTCCCGCTTCATCGCCTGGCGGGCCTCGCTGAGCTGGGCGGACTCCGCCTGGCAGGAGGTCTTCGGCGGCGGCCTCTCGGTCAAGATCATCCGGGTGTACGGCCAGTACTGGCAGACCCAGCCGCTGGACAGCAGCTGGGTGTCCCTGCTGGTGCAGACCGGCGTCCTCGGCGTGCTGTGCGCGCTCGGCTGGTCCCTGTGGGCCTTCCGCGGCGCCCTGCGCGCGCCCCACCCGCACCGGGTGCTCTTCCTGGGGCTGCTGGTGTTCCTGCTCGGGCGCAGCACCCTGGAGAGCGGCCTGTTCGACGCCACCCCCGCGTTCCTGCTCTTCCTCGCCGTCTCGCTGCTGGCCGAAGGCGGATCGCGGCAACGGCTGCGCGACGAGGCGGCCAGCGGGGCCGGCGGCATCCCCGAGCCCGCCCTGGATGACGCCCGCACGCCCTCCGGGCGGCGCTGAACCCGTTCCTCCGGGTGCCCCCGGCGCCGGTCGTCCCCGCGCGGCGCCGTCCCGGACCCGCTCGCCGTGTCGGGGACCTGCTCGCCGTGTCCGGGACCTGCGCTGCCTGTCCCGGGCGCACGCTGTCGTCGCCGTCCTCATGCTGTAGGCCGAGGTCGGCGACCACCGCGTGCGGTCGGTGACCCGGGCCCCGGCCGCCTGGCGACCCGGCTGCCTGTCGGCCTGCACCCCGCGAACCTCCGGCGGGGCCGCGGGACCGGGCCCGGCAACGACGAGGTCCCCGCCCCCGCCGGGCGGCGGGAACGGGGACCGGGGTCCGGCTGGTGCGGCCGGAGCGCTCAGCGACGGCCGGCGGGGACCGGCGCCGCGGGCCGGGCGCCGGGCTGCGAGGGGGCGGGCGCCGGGCGGGGGGCCGTGGCGGCCGCGGTGGTGCGGGCGGCCTTCCGGCGCGGGGTGACGACGACGGCGAGCGGCTGGATACCGGCCGCGCCGAGGACCGAGCGGATCTCCTGCAGCTCGGCGCGGTCGACCCGGCCGGACTCCACGGTGAGCACGACGCCGTCGTGCTCACGGCCGATGGCCCGCCATCGGCGCAGCGCGGCCCCGGCCGTGCCCACGGCGAGCTGGACGCCGGCCCGGTCACCCGTGGCCGGGGCCTCGGGGACCGTCGCGGCCACCTCGACGGGCACGTCCCAGCCGCTCAGCTCGGCGCTGACCTCGTCGGCCAGCCGGCGGGCGGCCGCCTCGTCACCGGCGGACGGGGACAGCACGACGATCCGCAGCGTCCGGTCCTCCGCCAGCGGCTCCAGCTGCCGGGCGAGCAACGTCACCGGCCGGCCGGCCAGCGGGTTGCGGCGGCGGTCGGCGGCCGGGGCGTGCACGGTCAGCTCCTCGTCGGTGCCGCCCCAGGCGGACCGGACGTCGGCACCGGTGTACAGGCGGGTGTCCCGGCGGCTGCGGACGATGGCGGCGGCGGCCCCCAGCGCGAGCCCCACCAGCAGGCCCAGCGGCAGCAGCAGTCCGGGGTCGGGGGAGACCGGGGCGGACGGCGCGGTGGCCGGGTCGGTCACGGTGAGCTCGACGGGGGGCTCGCCGGTGCCCGGCCGCTCCAGCTGCTCCACGACGGTCCCGAACTGCTCGGCGACGGCGTTGGCCACCTCGGCGGCCCGCCCGGCGTCGGCGGCGGTGACCGCGATGTCGATCTGCGAGGTGTCGGCCGGGTTGCTCGCGCTGACCCGGGACCGCAGGGCGGCGACCGACTCGGCGAGGTCGAGGTCCTCGATGACCGGGCCCAGGACCGCGCTGCTGCGGGCGACGTCGGGGTAGCTGGCGACGCGCTGGTTGACGAACTGCGAACCGCTGGTGCCCTCGCCCAGGCTGGCCACGAACACCCGGGCGGTGGCCTGGTAGCTCGGCGGGCTGATCAGCACGACGCCGACGGCGACCACGAGGGCCGCCACGGTCACGCCGACCCACGTCGGCCAGTACCGGCGCAGCGCCAGCAGGTAGTCGCGCAGTTCCATCGTGTCCGCCTTCTGTCCTGGCCTGCTCGTGGATGCCCCGACGGCCCGGGGGATCGCCGCCGGTCGTGGGTCGCCCCCGCAGGTTAGGGCGGCGCGAAGCCTCCATGCCGGGCTCCGGCGGGCCGGTCACCCGGAAGGAGGGGAGGCCGCACGCGGCCGGTGACGGGGGCTCCCCGACCGGGTGAGCGGAACGGCGCCCGATGGGGTGAACCACCCGCTCTGCTCACCCACAGTGACCAGCGGGTGCCTACCGTTCCGCTGATGGCTCGGCCCGAGGAGGGCCGGCTCCGGTCGTCGGTCACGGTACGTGGCGGACGAGCGGGGGGTCGCGACCCAGCGGCCCGCCCCGATCGACCAGGAGGCTCGTCATGACCGTTGTCGGCTACGCACCCGGCGCCTACGACCTGTTCCACATCGGCCACCTGAACGTCCTCCGGCACGCCGCGGACAACTGCGACCACCTCGTCGCCGGGGTGGTGTCCGACGAGATGCTGCTGTTGGCCAAGGGCCGGGCGCCGGTCGTGCCGCTGGCCGAGCGGATGGAGATCGTGCGGAGCCTGCGCTTCGTCGACTCGGTGCACGCCGAGGTCGTCCCGGACAAGATCGACACCTGGCGTGAGGTCCGCTTCGACGTCATCTTCAAGGGCGACGACTGGCGGGGCACCGCCAAGGGCGACCGGCTCGAGCAGGACTTCGCCGCCGTCGGCGTGGAGGTCCGCTACTTCCCGTACACGATGCACACCTCGAGCACGATCCTGCGCAAGGCGCTGTCGGTGATCACCGCCGAGGCGCCGGTGGCGGTGCAGGCCCGCGCCTGACCCGGCCCCGCGGCGAGCGTGCGAGCCGGCGGGGCCGCATGGCCCCGTCCAGAGGCTCGCCCCGAGCCTCTGACGCGGCCCCGCTGCAGGGGCCCGCGGTGAGCCTGCGAGCCGTGGGGGGCAGCGCGGCCCCGTCCAGAGGCTCGCCCCGAGCTTGCGAGGGGTGAGGGGGACGGGGTCCTTTGACTATCCTGGACGGTGGCCCCCCGCGCGCACCCTGCGCGCTCTGCTCGCTGCGGACCTGGAGCGGGCCACGGATCAGGAGTGAACGGAACCGTGAGCTTGCGCGGCGTGCTCGACGTCGTCCTGACCGATCCCGGCATGGCCCAGGTGGTCGCTGCGGCCGGCTCCGCCGAGCTCGCGGTCACCGCGCCGCCCTCGGTGCAGCCGTGGGTGGCCGGCGCGCTCGCCGCGGCCGCGCCGGGCGCCGGCGTGCCGGTCCTCGTGGTCACCGCCGGGGAACGGGACGCCGACGCCGTCGCCGACCTGCTCCGCTGCGTCGTCCCCGACCGGCGGGTCGAGGTGTTCCCGGCCTGGGAGACGCTGCCGCACGAGCGGCTCTCGCCCCGTGCCGACACGGTGGGCCGGCGCCTCGCGGTGCTCCGCGACCTGGCGCACCCCGGCGACGGCGGCGCCGTCGACGTGCTGGTCGCACCGGTGCGCAGCGTCCTGCAGCCGCTGTCCCCGGGCCTGGGTGACCTGGTTCCGGTCGAGCTGCGCGCGGGGCAGAGCGCCGATCTGGACGAGGTGGCCCGGGCGCTGTCCGACGCCGCCTACACCCGGGTCGAGCTGGTGGAGAAGCGGGGCGAGTTCGCCGTCCGCGGTGGCCTGCTCGACGTCTTCCCGCCCACCGAGCAGCACCCGGTCCGCGTCGAATTCTGGGGCGACGAGGTCGACGAGCTGCGCTACTTCGCCGCCAGCGACCAGCGCTCGCTCGACGAGCGACCCGAGCGGCTGTGGGCCCCGCCGTGCCGGGAGCTGCTGCTCACCGAGGAGGTGCGCGCCCGCGCCACGGCGCTGGGCGCCAAGCACCCGGAGCTGGCCGAGGTCACCGGCAAGCTCGCCGAGGGCATCGCCGTGGAGGGCATGGAGTCGCTGATCCCGGCCCTGATCAGTGGGGGTGGTGGGGCGGGACAGGATGCCGGCCACCGGATGGACCTGCTCACCGACCTGGTGCCGCAGGGCACGCACGTGCTGGTGCTCGACCCCGAGCGGGTGCGCAGCCGGGCGGCGGACCTGGTGCGCACCGCCGACGAGTTCCTCGCCGCCTCCTGGCAGACCGCCGCGGCCGCCGGGGACGCGCCGGTCGACCTGGGGGCGTCGTCCTTCCGCGACCTGGCCGACGTCGCCGACGCCGCCCGCGGTCGCGGGCTGCCCTGGTGGACGACCGGGGTGTTCACCCTGCAGCCGGACGACGACGAGCGGCACGTCACCCTGGACGCCACGTCGGTGGAGCGGTTCCACGGCGACCAGGCGCGGGCGTTCGACCAGCTGCGCGGCTGGGCGCGGGAGGGCTGGCGGGTCGTGCTGACCTTCGCCGGCCCGGGCCCGGCGCAGCGCGCCACCGACCAGCTCGCCGAGGCCGACCTCGGTGCCCGGCTGGTGCCCGGCATCGAGTCCGCGCCCGACGCCGGCCCGACCCACGTCACCCAGGGCAACCTGGACGCCGGGTTCGCCTTCCCCGGCATCGGGCTGGCGCTGGTCACCGAGCACGACCTCACCGGTCAGCGCGGCACCAGCATGCGCGACGCGACGAAGATGCCGGCCCGCCGGCGCAACGCCGTCGACCTGGTGCAGTTGCAGCCCGGCGACCTGGTGGTGCACGAGCAGCACGGCATCGGCCGGTACGTGGAGATGGTCAGCCGCACCGTGCACGGTGGCCAGCGTGACTACCTGATCGTCGAGTACGCCCCCGGCAAGCGGAACCAGCCGCCGGACCGGCTGTTCGTGCCCACCGACGCCCTCGACCAGCTGACCCGCTACGTCGGCGGCGAGGCCCCCGCGCTGTCCAAGCTGGGCGGGGCCGACTGGGCGAAGACCAAGGGCCAGGCGCGCAAGGCGGTCAAGCAGATCGCCGCGGAGCTGATCCGGCTCTACTCCGCGCGGATGGCGACCAAGGGTCACGCCTTCGGCCCGGACACCGTCTGGCAGCGCGAGCTGGAGGACGCCTTCCCCTTCACCGAGACCCCCGACCAGCTGGCCGCCATCGACGAGGTCAAGGCGGACATGGCGCAGCCGGTGCCGATGGACCGGATCATCTGCGGCGACGTCGGCTACGGGAAGACCGAGATCGCGGTGCGCGCGGCGTTCAAGGCGGTGCAGGACGGCAAGCAGGTCGCGGTCCTGGTGCCGACGACGCTGCTGGCCAACCAGCACTTCAAGACGTTCTCGGAGCGCTTCGCGCAGTTCCCGGTGACCGTGGCGGTGCTGTCCCGGTTCCAGTCGGCGGCGGAGAGCGCCGAGACGCTGCGCAAGCTGGCCGCCGGCGAGGTCGACGTCCTGGTCGGCACCCACCGGCTGCTGCAGCCGACCACCCGGTTCAAGGAGCTGGGCCTGGTGATCGTCGACGAGGAGCAGCGCTTCGGCGTCGAGCACAAGGAGTACCTGAAGACGATGCGGACGGCGGTCGACGTGCTGTCCATGTCGGCGACCCCGATCCCGCGCACCCTGGAGATGAGCCTCACCGGCATTCGCGAGATGTCCACGATCCTCACCCCGCCCGAGGAGCGGCACCCGGTGCTCACCTACGTCGGCGCGTGGGACGACAAGCAGATGGCCGCCGCGATCCGGCGCGAGCTGCTGCGCGACGGGCAGGTGTTCGTCATCCACAACCGGGTGCAGTCGATCGACAAGGCCGCGGCGAAGATCCGCAACCTGGTGCCCGAGGCCCGGATCGCCGTCGGGCACGGGCAGATGAAGGAGCACGAGCTCGAGCGGATCATGGTCGGCTTCTGGGAGAAGGAGTACGACGTCCTGGTCGCCACCACGATCGTGGAGTCCGGGCTGGACATCCCCAACGCCAACACCCTGATCGTCGACCGGGCCGACACCTTCGGCCTCTCCCAGCTGCACCAGATCCGCGGCCGGGTCGGCCGTGGCCGGGAGCGGGCCTACGCCTACTTCACCTACGACCCGACCAAGCCGCTCACCGAGACCTCGGTCGACCGGCTGACCACCATCGCGCACAACACCGACCTGGGGGCCGGCATGGCGGTGGCGATGAAGGACCTGGAGATCCGCGGCTCGGGCAACCTGCTCGGTGGCGAGCAGTCCGGGCACATCGCCGGCGTGGGCTTCGACCTCTACGTGCGGCTGGTCGGCGAGGCGGTCAGCGACTACCGGGCGCAGGCGACGGGGGAGTCGCCGGCGGTCGAGCCGGCCGACGTCCGGGTCGACCTGCCGGTCGACGCGCACCTGCCGCACGACTACGTGCCCGGCGAGCGGCTGCGGATGGAGGCCTACCGCAAGGTCGCCTCGGTGCAGGACGACGACCAGGCGCAGGCCGTGCTGGACGAGCTCACCGACCGCTACGGCCCCGCCCCGGCGCCGGTGCTCAACCTGCT
This sequence comes from Modestobacter lapidis, assembly GCA_019779905.1. Taxonomy (GTDB): domain Bacteria; phylum Actinomycetota; class Actinomycetes; order Mycobacteriales; family Geodermatophilaceae; genus Modestobacter; species Modestobacter lapidis. The sequence goes on from JABAKE010000012.1 coordinate 108,085, forward strand.
CGCCGTGGCCCGCTTCCGCGCGGCGATGCGCACGCTCGGCGTCACCGAGATCTCGATGCAGGGGCGCAACATCCGGGTCGCCCCGGTGGAGCTGCGCGAGTCGCAGGTGATGAAGCTGTCCCGGCTCGCCGAGGGCGCCGGCTACAAGGACGCGGTCCGCACGGTGTCGATCAAGGTGCCGGTGGGGCCGGATCGGCGGACCCCGTTGCGCGACGTCGCCCTGCTGGAGAAGCTGCACGCGCTGCTGTCCGCCGTCCTCAAGGCGCCGGTCCCGGTCGCGTCCTGAGCGGAGTGGATCCGTCGGGCCGACGCCGACGAATCCACAACCTCTCCGGCGGTGCGGGGCCTGGGTCGCACCGGTGTGGCACGCTCGCGCCGTGTCGCGCCGCAGAGTTCCTGCCCTGCTCGCCGTCGGCCTGGTCGGGGTCGCCGTCCTGGCCGGTTGCCGCACGTCGCCGAACGTCGCCGCCTACGTCGGCGACGCCGAGGTGACCGTCGCGGAGCTGGAGGCGGCCGTCGACGAACGGCTCGCCGACCCGGCCATCGCGGCCTACGTCCAGGGCGAGCGGCGCAACTACGCCCGTCAGGTCCTCACCCTGCTGGTCACCGAGGAGATCTACGACGTGGCCGCCCGCCGCTACGACGTCACGGTCACCGACGGCGAGGTGCGCGCGCGGATCGACAGCCTGCTCGGGGGCGCGTCGCAGGACGATGCCTTCCGCCAGCTCGCCCGGCAGCAGGGCGTCAACGCCACCGACATCGCGGAGAACATCCGCCACCAGCTGATGCGGCTGGAGCTGGCCGCCGCCGCCGGCGAGGCCGAGCTGTCCGAGGCGGCGCTCCGGCAGCGCTACGAGCAGTCCCAGGGGCAGCTGACCCAGGTGCAGCTCGGCATCATCACCGTTCCCGACCAGGCCACCGCCGACGCCGTCCTGGCCCAGCTGGTGGCCGACCCGGCGGCGTACCCGGCCATCGCGGCCCAGTACCCGAGCAACAGCACGCTGCCCACCGTGCAGGGCTTCGCGTCGGCCGACCTGCCCGGCGTGCTCGCCGAGTCGGTCGCCGCGACCCCGGCCGGCCAGGGGTTCACCCAGGCCGTCCCCGAGATCGGCGGCGTCGTCGTCGGCTTCGTGAGCGACCTCGTCATCCCCAGCTACGCCGAGGTCCGTGACCAGCTCGCCCAGCAGCTCGGCAGCGAGGCCGAAGCGGCCGGCGCCGCGCTGATCGGTGAGTTGCAGGAGGACGTCGACGTCGACGTCAACCCCCGGTTCGGGGTGCTCGAGCAGGGCCAGATCGTGCCCGCGGAGGGTGGGGTCGTCCAGCTGCTGGAGGACGCCGGCGCGGGCGTCGCGGGAGGCAGCGGAGACTGAGGAGCGTGCCGCCCTCCACCCTGGTCACCGTCAGCTCCCGGCTGCCCGGCCTGCTCGCCCCGGCCGGCTGGCAGGCGGTGCAGGCCGCCGACCCGCTCGTGGCGCTCCCGGGCGCGGCCGCGACCGCGCAGGCGCTCCGCGAGGCCGGGACGACCGTCACCGACGTCGGGGCCCTGGCCGACGTGCCGGCCGGGGCCACCTGCCTGCTCGCCGTCGACGAGGCGGTCGGGATCGAGACCCCGGTGGTCGCCGGAGCGCCCGAGCCGCCCGGCGCCCGGCTGCTGGACGTCGTCACGGTGATGGACCGGCTGCGCTCGCCCGGCGGCTGCCCGTGGGATGCCGAGCAGACCCACGCCTCGCTGCGCGGCTACCTGCTGGAGGAGGCGCACGAGGCCTACGACGCGATCGTCGACGACGACCCGGTCGCGATGCGCGAGGAGCTCGGCGACGTGCTGCTGCAGGTGGTCTTCCACGCCCGGGTGGCAGCCGAGGCGGGCCCCGACCGGGCCTTCGACGTCGACGACGTGGCCGGCGACCTGGTCGGCAAGCTGGTCCGCCGGCACCCGCACGTCTTCGGTGCCAGCGGAGGCCCCGGGGACCGGCGGCCGGGCGCCGGAGGTGACGGGAGCGCCAGCATCGGCGACAGCCGCATGAGCATCGCCGCCGTCGAGCGCGGCTGGGAGGAGATCAAGCAGCGCGAGAAGCAGCGCCGCTCACCCACCGAGGGCGTGTCCCGTTCGCAGCCGGCCACCTCCTGGGGGGCAGCGCTGGCCGGGCGGGCCGCCCGTGCCGGGCTGCCCACCCCGCCGCCGGGCGAGCTGACCGCGCGGGACGCCGGCGAGCTGGGGGAGCAGCTGCTCGGCCTGGTGGTGGCCGCCCGCGAGCGCGGCTGGGACGCCGAGGATGCGTTGCGCGCCGCCGTCCGCCGGTACGCCGGCGAGCTGGACGCGGCCGCGGCCGCCCGCCCCCCCTGCTGAGACCGGGCGCCCGAATCGGTGCGCCCCCGCGGCACGGCTGCGCGGACGGGGCGTCCGCCGGAGGGGTGTTGCGCCACTCCCCGCCGACGCCGCCGATCAGGTAGACAACGACCGCGTCGACGGGGAGGACCTGACGTGCTGCTCGACGCTGGTCGGATCGAGCCCGGCGACGCCGAGGAAGCCCGCGAGGGCGGCCCCGCCCGAGGGATGGAGACACGATGAGCACGGCCCCGAGGACCGACACGCAGTCGTCCGAGCTGCACGCCGCCGACCGTCACGACCTGATCCGCGTGCACGGTGCGCGCGAGAACAACCTCAAGGACGTCAGCGTCGAGATCCCGAAGCGCCGGCTGACGGTCTTCACCGGCGTCTCCGGCTCGGGCAAGAGCTCGCTGGTGTTCGGCACGATCGCCGCGGAGTCGCAGCGGATGATCAACGAAACCTACAGCGCGTTCGTGCAGGGCTTCATGCCGACGCTGGCGCGGCCCGAGGTCGACGTCCTGGACGGTCTGACGACCGCGATCATCGTCGACCAGGAGCGGATGGGCGCCAATCCGCGCTCCACGGTCGGCACCGCCACCGACGCGAACGCGATGCTGCGCATCCTGTTCAGCCGGCTCGGGCAGCCGCACATCGGCTCGCCGAACGCGTACTCGTTCAACGTCCCGTCGGTGAAGGCCAGCGGCGCGATCACGGTCGAGCGCGGCGGGCGGACGAAAGCCGAGAAGGCGACCTTCAACCGGCTCGGCGGCATGTGCCCGCGCTGCGAGGGCATGGGCGCGCTCAACGACTTCGACCTCACCGCGCTGTTCGACGGGTCGAAGTCCCTGAACGAGGGCGGGCTCACCGTGCCCGGCTACAGCATGGACGGGTGGTACGGCCGCCTGTTCGCCGGCGTCGGTCTCGACCTGGACAAGCCGATCGGCCGGTACACGAAGAAGGAGATGCACGACCTCCTGTACAAGGAGCCGACCAAGATCAAGGTCGAGGGCGTCAACCTCACCTACGAGGGCGTGATCCCGAAGGTCCAGAAGTCGATGCTCGCCAAGGACGTCGAGGCGCTGCAGCCGCACATCCGGCGGTTCGTGGAGCGGGCGGTGACGTTCACGACCTGCCCCGAGTGCGACGGCACCCGGCTCAGCGCCGAGGCCCGGTCGTCGAAGATCCGGGGAAGGAACATTGCCGACGCCTGCGCGATGCAGATCAGCGACCTCGCCGCCTGGGTCCGAGACCTCCGGGAGCCGTCGGTGGCCCCGTTGCTGACCGGGCTGCAGCACCTCCTCGACTCGTTCGCGGCGATCGGGCTGGGCTACCTCTCGCTGGACCGCCCGGCGGGCACCCTCTCCGGCGGGGAGGCGCAGCGCACCAAGATGATCCGGCACCTGGGCTCCTCGCTCACCGATGTCACCTACGTCTTCGACGAGCCCACCATCGGGCTGCACCCGCACGACATCGAGCGGATGAACGACCTGCTGCTGCAGCTGCGGGACAAGGGCAACACCGTGCTCGTCGTGGAGCACAAGCCCGAGACGATCGCGATCGCCGACCACGTCGTCGACCTCGGCCCCGGCGCGGGTACCGCCGGTGGCGAGGTGGTCTTCCAGGGCACCCTCGAGGGGCTGCGGGGCAGCGACACCGTCACCGGCCGCCACCTCGACGACCGGGCCGCCCTCAAGGACTCGGTCCGCACGTCCTCCGGCGCGCTGGAGATCCGCGGCGCGTCGACGCACAACCTGCAGGACGTGGACGTCGACGTCCCGCTCGGAGTGCTCTGCGTGGTCACCGGCGTCGCCGGCTCCGGCAAGAGCTCGCTGGTCCACGGCTCGGTCGCCGGCCGCGACGGCGTGGTCGTGGTCGACCAGGGCGCGATCCGCGGCTCGCGACGCAGCAACCCGGCCACGTACACCGGACTGCTCGACCCGATCCGCAAGGCCTTCGCGAAGGCCAACGGCGTGAAGCCGGCATTGTTCAGCGCCAACTCCGAGGGCGCCTGCCCCTCCTGCAACGGCGCCGGCGTCATCTTCACCGACCTGGGCGTGATGGCCACCGTCGAGTCCACCTGCGAGGAGTGCGAGGGCAAGCGGTTCCAGGCGGCGGTGCTCGAGTACACGCTCGGCGGCCGGAACATCGCCGAGGTCCTC
>JABAKE010000120.1 GCA_019779905.1 Modestobacter lapidis
TATAACTGACATCCTAAAACGATAATAAAGACTATTATTGAACGTTCAAATCCCTAAACAGCTTTGTATTCATCAATTTGAATGTGTCTTAAACAATATTGGAGTGAATTGACTACTTCAATCTCGACGATTGAATATAAATTGGTTATTATCATTTCTAGCAAGCCGCTATGGTGAAATCGGTAGACACGCTGCTCTTAGGAAGCAGTGCTAGAGCATCTCGGTTCGAGTCCGAGTGGCGGCATGGGATCTTCTAAAAGAGATACAATAAGTCCTATAATGAATTCAATTACTGATTTCCATTCCGTAATTGAGGTACTCCCCTTTTTTTATGATATTTTTTACTTTAGAACATATATTAACTCATATCTCCTTTTCGATTGTTTCAATTGCAATTACAATTTATTTGATAACCTTATTAGTCGATGAAATCGTAGGACTATATGATTCGTCAGAAAAGGGCATGATAGCTACTTTTTTCTGTATAACAGGATTATTAATCACTCGTTGGATTTATTCGCGACATTTCCCATTAAGTGATTTATATGAATCATTAATCTTCCTTTCATGGAGTTTCTCGATTATTCATATGGTTCCGTATTTTAAAAAACATAAAAATTATTTAAGCGCAATAACCGCGCCAAGTGCTATTTTTACCCAAGGCTTTGCTACTTCCGGTCTTTTAACTGAAATGCATCAATCTGCAATATTAGTACCTGCTCTCCAATCCCAGTGGTTAATGATGCACGTAAGTATGATGGTAGTGGGCTATGCAGCTCTTTTATGTGGATCGTTATTATCAGTAGCTCTTCTAGTCATTACATTTCGAAAAGACATAAGAATTTTTGGTAAAAGCAATCATTTATTAATATTAAATGAGTTATTTTCTTTTGATGAGATCCAATACATGAACAAAAGAAGCAATGTTTTACGAAAGACTTCTTTTCTTTCTCCTAGGAATTATTACAGATCCCAATTGATTCAACAATTGGATCATTGGAGTTATCGTGTTATTAGTCTAGGGTTTATCTTTTTAACCATAGGTATTCTTTCGGGAGCAGTATGGGCTAATGAGGCATGGGGCTCATATTGGAATTGGGACCCAA
>JABAKE010000121.1 GCA_019779905.1 Modestobacter lapidis
TCATGGGGACGTGGCGCGCGAGACCATTCGAATTTTCCTTTTCCACACCATGCACGCATCATCTCAGTGAGACGCAGCTACTGGCTCATCCGAATGGACCGCACATAGAGGACGCCGTTGAACCAGGCCGATCCCGTATTTTACTCCAATTAACGGGAATAATTTCAATTATAGAGAATTTGGGGACAGTCCGTGAAAACTGTAGGACGTTCGATTTAATTAGTTCGGATTTGTTTCTGCGAAATAAGGAATGATATCGGTCCAATAGATGGGCCCCATTGTGCATTCAAAGAGGAATCCTCTATTATTGATAATCGTGAATTTTCATATGGATCGTACTGTACTCCAGCCCAGACGCGGAGGATTGGAAAAATTAGAAAACTCGCAGGCCTTCTGCTGCTCAAGCAGTGGTGAAGTAGCACATGCAACATTTGCTCTATTTATAGCGGCGGTAAAGATGCAGTTTGGATCCACGCTGTTTCTACGTCCTTTTTGTCTCTGGGGGACATATTTACATTATCTTCTCTAATTTCATTGCGTTTTACTCCAAAGTAAGTCAAGACAGTACATGCTCAACCGGAACTTTATCGACATCATCTTGGAATTGGCCTTTGCTCTTTGGCGTATGGGCAAAACGAGGGCCTAACTTGTTTTTTAGCCTGGCTAGCATATGTGGTAGGAGATAAAGTACATGTGATTTTCAACTGAGATCGGCCTCTGCATCAATTTTAGGGCCATGGCTAAGTGTGGTCCTAGACTCAGGCCGAATAACCGAATGCTCCCCCGTCTTGCACTCCAATAGGAGCAGTCAATCCTATAGGGGACGAATTTCTATTAGAGAAGATTTAGGGTCACTCCATAAAAAGGAGGGCGTCTACTTTAACGAGCTCGGATTCTTTTTCAAGATTTCATTCACTCGATCCCTTCTTTCGCCTTTGAAAACGCAGAAAACTTATACTAAAATTTCGGTCTTCAGTTTAGTTGTTTGTTTTCCCGGACAAATCACCATCCTCCATTTACGCATATATGGGACGATGGAGCATGGTTTTAAAAAACGGCCGTTACCGTTACATAACGGCCGTTATGTAACGATAACGGC
>JABAKE010000122.1 GCA_019779905.1 Modestobacter lapidis
GTTATAATATTATTTGCATGCATATTAATTAGTTAGGATAACTAATTAGTCGTTATAATATTATTTCCATGCATGTTAGTTAGTTAGGGTAACTAATTATTGTTAGTATATTATTTGCATGCATGTTAGTTAGTTAGGTTAACTAATTATTGTTAGTATGTATTTTCATGCATAATAGTTAGTTAGAATAACTACTAGGTTGTTAGAATATATATGTGCATAATAGTTAGTTAGAATAACTAATTAATATATATTTCCATGCTAGTTAGTTAGAATAACTAACTGTTAGGATTATTGCCTATAATTGGTTAGGATTTTAAGACTATTATGCCAATGAGATGATCATTATGTTCATGTTTTGCAAGTCTTATGACTTTGTGTATAAAATAGTGGTTAGGGCCATGCCCATTCCACTATTTAGGTCTCATTCATACATAAAATTCATGCATAAAATTCAGGCTTAGCCCTATTGGCATTTTGAGTCCATTGTTAATATAGGGTTGTAACCCTATTATAACTTTGAGCTCATTAGGGCCATTTAAATGTCATTCAATAGGGCAATACACCAATTTTGGGGTCCTTACCTATTACCAAAAATGTTCTACATAACATTTTTGTATGGTTTTTGGCCCTACATTATTAATTTAGGTCATTTCATGCATTTAGGCTCATTTTTCATACTTAGATGCATTTTAGGCTTATTATTAGTTTATTTGGTTAATTCCTTTGCCATTCTCATGCATATTTCAATTCTATGCAATTGTGTACGTGGGACTGTGGCCAAGGTAAGTCCGCATGCATATCATTTAGGTAAATTTAATTCATTAAATTTCTGTCATTTAATTCATTAAATTCCTGTTAATTAGTTAATTAATTGTTTAATTGATTAGTTAATTTTCTGTTATTTAATTAATTAATTTCTGTTATTTAATTAATTAATTTCTGTTATTTCATATTGATTAAATCATGTAGTTAGTGTGTGTCTAGGATTAAACTATCCATGTAACCTCTTGAATTGATAACTCCAAAATAAAATCATTTTAAAATAGGTTTTCCTCAAAACAAACTACAAACTATTTTTTTAATCT
>JABAKE010000123.1 GCA_019779905.1 Modestobacter lapidis
GGCTTCTTCCCCTTTCCTTTTTCCAAAGTCACCGATCTATTATGTCGTAGGAACTTCGAACTATGAATAAAAATTAGAGGAGTTAGATCTCTACAGAACAAATCAAGAAAAAAGATCTTTTTTTTTTATATATATACAATATAAATTTTATATATATACAATAAAAATACAAAAGAGTCCGGATATTGATACAATTTATCTCATTATTCTTTGTAGTACAATACTTCAGTGGATTTCGCTTCATTTATCATTTAGTTCAGTTTTAATTTAGGTTTATTCTGTAAAATGAAATTTCAATAAAATAAGGAGTCTTTATGTCGCGTTACCGAGGGCCTCGTTTCAAAAAAATACGCCGTCTGGGGGCTTTACCGGGACTAACTAGTAAAAGGCCTAGAGCCGGAAGTGATCTTAGAAACCAAGCGCGTTCCGGCAAAAGATCTCAATATCGTATTCGTCTAGAAGAAAAACAAAAATTGCGTTTTCATTATGGTCTTACAGAACGACAATTACTTAAATATGTCCGTATCGCCGGAAAAGCCAAAGGTTCAACAGGTCAGGTTTTACTACAATTACTTGAAATGCGTTTGGATAACATTCTTTTTCGATTGGGTATGACTTCGACTATTCCTGGAGCCCGCCAATTAGTTAACCATAGACATATTTTAGTTAATGGTCATATAGTAGATATACCAAGTTATCGCTGCAAACCCCGAGATATTATTACAGCGAGGGATGAACAAAAATCCAGAGCTCTCATTCAAAATTATATTGATTCATCCCCCCATGAGGAATTGCCAAAACATTTGACTCTTCACCCATTCCAATATAAAGGATTAGTCAATCAAATAATAGATAGTAAATGGGTCGGTTTGAAAATAAATGAATTGCTAGTCGTAGAATATTATTCCCGTCAGACTTAAACCTAACTAAAATAACAAAGGTTGGGGCAATTTTGCTCCTGCCGAAGTAATAGATCGGCAGCGAGATTTTCATTCCTTGTCTACTCTTTCCAGCATTTTCCGTACCACAGCAATTAAGAATAGAGAATCTATATCAAAGCAAAGAAAGCTCTAACTGTTGCTGTTG
>JABAKE010000125.1 GCA_019779905.1 Modestobacter lapidis
CCAGGCCCCGAAGGGGGCTAGCTAATCTATAATATGGTAATGACAAACAATAATGTGATAGAATAGTATAAACATGTCAAACATATTCAAAATGTGTAAGACTTTGTTTAAATCTAAATCTACTACTATGTTCTGTCAATAAACCATTTATATATTTTATGTTATACATATCAAAAGTATCCTGATTAAATATTGATTTATCTAAGTTTTTTTTAGAAGAATAAGAGATATGTCCATCAGACATAATTAAACCTACTAAAATATATAAAATATGATTAGGTATACCCACCATATTTCTAACAATTTTAGTATAATCTTTTTTATTTAAAGATGAAGGTAAATTAGTCCCATATATTACTAATTCTTTATTAATATTATTAGGTTTAATATAAAATTTATTACTTCTAGGATAAATTTTATATAAACTTAGATTATTTAAATCAGGAAATATTTCGGTATAAACTATATATTTTTTGATCATCTTAAAGTTCTTACTTACGGAACTTAACAATCATGAGAAGATTTTAATTCCTGTAGGAATTGCAATTATCATTGTAGCTGATGTGAAGTATGCTCTTGAATCTACATCTAATCCTACAACATACATATGATGACTTCAAACTAAGAATCCTAATAAACCAATACTAGCCATCGCATAGATCATACTTTGTTGACCAAATACTGGTTTTTTAGAATATGTACTTAAAATATGTGATACAATACCAAATGCAGGTACAATCATAATATAACATTATCTTGGCTCTAAGGTATCCTACTACACTTTTGAGCACTCAATATATTTCTATATTGATGGGACTATATCTTATGTGATTCAATAGAATCACACATTTACGTATCAATTTAATATTATTAAGTGTTAAATTGGGGTTAATATAAATAACCCAGTCTCTGAGAATCCCTTACTTTGAATATATATACTTAAAATTAGGATTAAATATATATATAGGCTAGTCCCTATAAATAAATTTATTGGTGACCACCCCCTCCGGGGGGTAGTCCCTGCCGGGCCTTGCCCGGTGGGGTGACAAGCTCCCCCCTGTTTTGGGGGGAGGGCTAATT
>JABAKE010000126.1 GCA_019779905.1 Modestobacter lapidis
TGTTTGTCTGGAAAACAAAAAGTTTAAATAAACTTAAATTAGTATAAGGGTATAACTGTGCTTTAATTGTGACACCTACAAGTGGAACTAGTACGTAAGTAAGGCCTAATGAACAAGTAATGCTGATTGTTAAGGTTACTGATAACGAATCAAAGTTACGCTAGGGATAACAGGGTAATCTAACGAAAGAGTAGATATTGTAAGTTAGGTTTGCCACCTCGATGTCGACCACCCTTATCCTCCCGGTCGTAGGTGCTGGGAAGGGTTAGGCTGTTCGCCTATTAAAAAGGGACTCGAGTTGGGTTAAATACGTCGTAAGACAGTATGGTTTGTATCCTCTATAGGAAATACATATAAATGTAGGCCTATTCCTTAGTACGAAAGGACTTGGAATAATTGACCTATGGTGTAACTGTTACTTTCTTAGGTTTCTTCCCCCCCTTCAGGGGGGAGGAATCAACCCCGAAAGGGGTAGGTTTCTATTAGATGGAAGTTGTAGTACTTACTATTTAAGAAAGTATTGCAGTTAAGCTAAGTCAATAAAGGATAAGTTTTGAAAGCATATTAAAAACGAAGCTGTCCTACGGATATATGATGTAGCTATACTAGACTAGTATTTTATAGGTTATTGCGAATTTTGTAAATAATACTAATTAGCTACTACTCTACGATAAATCTAATCTATTTTTCATATTTATTTGTTTTTTTTTATTTTTACATTGTAAAATATATATCTCTTTTTATCTTAAGATTTATAATGAAGGAAGGTACTAATCCCCTTCTGAGGAATAAATAATTATTTATTTCTCAGAATTCCCGGATAAATTTTAACTTAAATTATACTTATGGATATATTTATAATATATTATAAAATTTTCCGTGTTGCACACGTGATAACACTAGGTTTGATAAGTCGACCTTGTAGGATAAGTGGAATAAGATTTTTATATCATTTATTAAGATATAATAGCTTCTATAGCTTAATTGGTAAAGCAGAACACTGTTAATGTTAAAAGTGATGGTTCGAGTCCATCTAGAGGCTAATTTCATTATATAATAATATTTATTATTTATATA
>JABAKE010000127.1 GCA_019779905.1 Modestobacter lapidis
AGACCGGAAGGCAATTGGGTGCAAGTGGGTGTTTAAGAAGAAGCAGGATGCAGAGGGCAAAATTGGGAAGTACAAAGCTAGGCTGGTGGCAAAAGGATATGCTCAAATAGAAGGAGTGGACTATGCTGAGATCTTTTCACCAGTGGCGAAGCTTACTTCGATCAGAACAGTTTTATCTGCAGCAGCTGCTTATGATCTGGAAATTGAGCAGATGGACGTTAAAACGGCATTCCTTCATGGGGATTTGGAGGAGGAAATTTACATGAAGCAGCCTGAGGGGTTTGTTGCCAGAGGTAAGGAGAACTTGGTTTGCAAGTTGGAGAAATCCTTATATGGGCTGAAGCAATCTCCTAGGATGTGGTATCAAAAGTTTGACAGCTATGCTCAACAGATTGGTTTCACTCGCAGTCATGCCGATCATTGCGTTTATGTGAAACGTGAAGGTGAGATGTTTGTTATCCTTACCTTGTATGTGGATGATATGCTTTTGATAGGGAATAGCACGAAGATGATCAGGACTGTCAAGGATCTCTTGGCAAAGCAGTTCGAGATGAAAGATCTTGGTGCAGCGAATTTTATCTTAGGCATGCACATAAGGAGGGATCGGGCAAGACGACGACTTTGGCTTGGACAAGAGAGGTATATTGAAGGTATCTTGAAGAAGTTCAATATGACAGATTGTAAGCCAGTCGGGACTCCTATGTCAGTGGGAGTAAAATTATCTGCAGAACAGTCTCCACAGAATGAAGAGGAGAAGGAGCAGATGGCATCTATTCCATATGCGAGCGCGGTAGGAAGCTTGATGTATGCAATGGTGTGCACTAGACCGGATATTGCTCAAGCAGTGGGAGTTTTGAGCAGGTACATGTCTAATCCTGGCAAGGAGCATTGGATCGCTGTGAAAAGGGTTTTCAGGTATCTTCGTGGCACTTCAAATTATGCTTTATGTTTTGAAGGGAAAGGAGATGGAAATACTCTTGAGTTTATGGGCTCAGTTGATGCTAATTGGGAAGGAGACTTGGATAACAGAAGATCAACAAGTGGTTATGTCTTTAACTTGTTGGGT
>JABAKE010000129.1 GCA_019779905.1 Modestobacter lapidis
AAGCTTAATCACCTGAAACGGTGACATCAGAACTGAAGCCTCTTGAAGAAGCTCCGGCTGATATAGTCTTCTTCAATGAGAACCCAGTCAATTGGTCCCAGGTACCCGACCTCATAGGTGATGTCTGGACCGATGAAATACTGGACAAAGAAGAAAAGTTGCTGGATGCTGTTCAGGACCTGTTCCCGGAAAATGCTCCATGCAACACAATCACTGAAGACGTCAATGTTGACGCAGAGTCATCTTCAGCAAATGAGAAGGATCAACCCCTTGATCCCGAGGGTGATCTTCCAAACGAAGAACCTTCTCCAGAAGCTCTTGAAGTTGGTAGAGGTACCCGCTCTGGCCGGGATTACCACAAAAACTACAACCAACCTTCTTCTTCTTATGTAAACCCTTCGGGGAAGCAAGTTGTAAACGCCCCTAGTGGCAAGAATAATGAAAATGCAGGCCCCAAGGAGGCTTTCAAGTATGACTTGATTGAGCACTTCAAACACATACCTGCACGGTTGCACATCCTAGACTTATTACGAATGTCACCACAAACTCGTGATAGTCTCATTTCAGAGCTGCAAAGGCTGAATGCGGATGTCGACAAACATGCCCCACAAGTCCTACAAATTGAAATGGACTACAGGGTCAAAAAATCAAGCACTTCCTCAAAAGAAGAAAAGAAGAAAGCTGAGGGATCTTGCATTGAATGCCTCTCGGTTCAAAAAGCCTCAAGTGCAACTATCGCCTTCGATAAGGATGACCTCCTGTTAGGCGAGACAAAGCACAACCGACCCCTGTACTTCACAGGGTACATCAAAGAGATGCCAGTACGCAGAATCCAGATCGATCCAGGTTCTGCACTCAACCTCATCTCCACTTCGGCACTCGAAGAGCTGGGTATTCCACCTAGCAAGTTGAGCCACACGTCTGTGTCCATCTTTGGATATGATGGGAGCGCTCAAAGGCCGATCGGCAAAATCAGGTTCAAGTTGCAAATCGGTGACCTTGTCTCTGAGGTTACTGTCTATGCAATAAAGACCCCCTCATGCTACAACATCCTTCTCGGA
>JABAKE010000013.1 GCA_019779905.1 Modestobacter lapidis
GCGAGGGCACCCCCGCCGCCCTCGTCACCGACCGCTCCACGCTCACCGGCGAGCATCTCGCCGCCTACGTCAGCACCTGACCGAGGCCCGCACGGGCATCGCGGGACGAGGAGATCGGTGCTAGGTCGACCGGGGGTCCGAGCCGAGCAGCTGCGGCAGCCAGAACAGCACCGCGGCGGCCAGCGCGGTGGCCACCAGGAAGCTGCCGGTGCCGCCCTCGCCGACGTAGGCCCAGAGCAGGCCGAGCACCGGGGCGAGGAACGGCAGCACGCCGTCCGCGCGGGCCTGCCGGGCCATCCCGATGTCCGGGGCGGCCGGGTCGACGCCCACCTGCCGCAGGTCACCGCGCGGGGCGCGGTCGCGCAGCCGGCCCGCCGGCCACACCTCGGTGCCGCCGACCACCGGCAGCACCAGGCGGTCCCGGCCGGTGTTCCCGTGCACCGTGATCCCGCTGTCCGGGGCCAGCCGCTCCAGCTCCGGCGCCCAGTGCACCGGTAGCCAGCGGAGCCCGGCCGGCGTGGCCAGCTCCAGCCAGCTGCGCACGACCAGGCCCTGCCGGCTCACCACGTGCGTGGCACGCACGGAGCCGGCCGGACGGCGGCGAAGCCGGGGCCGGCCGAGCAGCCGGCCGGCGGTGAGCGCGGTGACTCCGGCCAGGACGACGAGCAGGGCGACCAGCCCGAAGACCAGGTCGGCGACCGAGCCCGAGGCGGCGTCCCCGTCGGCGTGCACCACCACCGGTCCGTGGTCGTCAGCGGGGTCTTCCGCGGGGTCCTCGTCGGGGTCGTAACGCACGGTGAGCGCCGCGCCGGACGGGACGTCGGCCGGGCGGCGCAGCACCAGCTTGCCGGTCCGGTCGCGGCCCTCCGCGTCCCGGAAGGTCACCGTCAGCCCGCGGCCGTCCGGCGGGCCGCCGTCCGCGCTGACCGTGGCGGGCGCCGAGGCGGTGGCGGCGGCCAGCGGAGCCCGGGCGCCCGGCAGCCGGGCGGCGAGCACGCAGACCGCGACCAGGCCGACGACCAGCACCGGGACCAGCCCGAGCAGCAGCTGGCGGACCGCGCGGCGGTGCCGGCGCGGCCGGGTCGGGGTGCTCATCGCCGGCCATGCTCCCAGGCCGGGCGGCAGCGACCGGGTGTCCGCCGACGGCGCGGGTGTCCCGCCCGGTGCGGCGGGCTGGCTAGGCTGCTCGCCGTGGCCAGCATCGACGCAGTCGGCGCGCGAGAGATCCTCGACTCGCGCGGAAACCCCACCGTGGAGGTCGAGGTAGCCCTCGACGACGGGACGATCACCCGGGCAGCCGTCCCGAGCGGTGCCTCCACCGGCGCCTTCGAGGCGGTGGAACTGCGCGACGGCGGAAGCCGGTACAACGGCAAGGGCGTGACGCAGGCCGTCGACGGCGTGCTCGACGTCATCGGTCCCGAGCTCGTCGGCTTCGAGGCCTCCGAGCAGCGGCTGGTCGACCAGCGGCTGATCGACCTCGACGGCACGCCGGACAAGTCCCGGCTGGGCGCCAACGCCATCCTGGGCGTGAGTCTCGCCGTGGCGAAGGCCGCGGCCGAGTCCGCCGGGCTGCCCCTGTTCCGCTACGTCGGCGGCCCCTCGGCGCACCTGCTGCCGGTGCCGATGATGAACATCCTCAACGGCGGTGCGCACGCCGACAGCAACGTCGACGTCCAGGAGTTCATGATCGCCCCGATCGGGGCGGCGACCTTCGCCGAGGCGCTGGCCGTCGGCACCGAGACCTACCACGCGCTGAAGTCGGTGCTGAAGAAGCGCGGCCTGGCCACCGGCCTGGGCGACGAGGGTGGCTTCGCCCCGTCGCTGCCCAGCAACCGGGACGCCCTGGACCTGATCGTGGAAGCGGTGGAGAAGGCCGGCTACAGCGTCGGAACCGACATCGCCTTCGCCCTGGACGTGGCCGCCACCGAGTTCCACACCGACGGCGGATACGACTTCGAGGGGCAGACCCGGTCGGCCGGGTACCTCGTCGACTACTACAAGAGCCTGGTCGACGCCTACCCGATCGTCTCGATCGAGGACCCCCTCGACGAGGAGGACTGGGACGGCTGGGTGTCGATGACCGAGGCGCTCGGCGACCGCGTGCAGATCGTCGGCGACGACCTGTTCGTCACCAACCCCACCCGGCTCGCCGACGGCATCGGCCGCGGCGCGGCCAACGCGCTGCTGGTGAAGGTCAACCAGATCGGCACGCTCACCGAGACCCTCGACGCGGTCAACCTCGCCCACCGCTCCGGGTACCGCTCGATGATGAGCCACCGCTCCGGCGAGACCGAGGACACCACGATCGCCGACCTGGCGGTGGCCACCGACTGCGGCCAGATCAAGACCGGTGCCCCCGCCCGCAGCGAGCGGGTCGCCAAGTACAACCAGCTGCTGCGCATCGAGGAGGAGCTCGACGACGCCGCCCGCTACGCCGGCGCCGCCGCCTTCCCGAGGCTGGCTGCCGCCCGGTCCGCATGAGCACGTCGGCCCGTACCCGGCCGGGGAGGGCGGGGGGCAGCCGCCGCCGGGCCTCTTCCCGGCCGGTGCGGGCCGGCGCGCGCGGCGCGGTGGACAGCCGGCCGGGACGGCGGAGCACCCGCGGCCCGGCCCGCAGCCCCGGCCAACCCCGGCGCGGCCCCCGGTTCACCGGCCGGGCGGTACTGCTCGGCGCCCTGGTGCTGCTGCTCGCGATGACCCTCGCCGGACCGGTGCGGCAGTACGTCGCCGGCCGCCAGGAGCTGGCCGAGCTCGCGGCCCAGCAGGACGCGCTCACCCAGCGGGCCGCGGACCTGCAGGCCCAGCTGGATCGGCAGGCCGATCCCGCCTACATCGCGCAACGGGCCCGGGAACGGCTGACCTACGTGCTGCCCGGTGACCGGCTCGTCGTGGTGGGCGACGTCGGCGACGCCGGTACCGGCGCCGGCGACGAGGAGCTCCCCGCCCCGGGCACCGGCCGGGGCGCCCCGGTTCCCTGGTACACGGCGCTGCTGGAGTCGGTGGCCGCCGCCGACGGGTGACGGACCCCCTCGCCCCCACCACCGTGCTTTTTCGGGCTCAAGTACGCGTGCTTGAGCCCGAAAGAGCACGGGGTCAGGGGGAGGGGGCGTGCGGGGGCGCGGAGCGCCTGCCGCAGACTCGACCGGGTGAGTCACCCCGGAACCCGCCCGCCGCAGCCGGAACCCGTGTCCCCGGCCGAGCGGGCCGTCATCGGCCGGCAGCTCGGCCGTCCGCCCCGCGCGCTGGTCGGCGTCGCCCACCGGTGCCCGTGCGGCCAGCCCGACGTCGTCGAGACCTCGCCGCGGCTGGAGGACGGCACGCCCTTCCCGACGCTGTACTACCTCACCTGCCCGCGGGCGACGGCGGCCGCGAGCCGGCTGGAATCCACCGGCCGGATGCGCGACTGGCAGGACGACCTGGCCGCCGACCCGGAACTGTCGGCGGCCTACCTGGCCGCGCACGAGTCGTTCCTGGCCACCCGTGACGCTCGCGACGTGCTGCCCACCCGGGCCAGCGCGGGCGGGATGCCCGACCGGGTGAAGTGCCTGCACGCGCTGGCCGGGCACGCCCTGGCCGCCGGGCCCGGGGTGAACCCGATCGGTGACCGGGCGGTCGAGGAGATGGGCCGATGGTGGACGGCCGGGCCGTGCGCCGTGCCGTCCGCTGCTCCTCCGGCCCAGCCCGCCACCCCCGCCGACGGGGCCGCCGGCCGGCCGAGGAGTGGCGCGTGACCCGGGTCGCCGCCATCGACTGCGGCACCAACTCGATCCGGTTGCTCGTCACCGACGTCCCGCCTGAGGGGCCGCACCGCGACCTGCTGCGGCGGATGGAGGTCGTTCGTCTCGGCGAGGGCGTCGACGCCACCGGCCGGCTGGCCCCGCAGGCGATCGAGCGCACCCGGGGCGTGCTGGCCCAGTACGCCGCGCAGGCCCGCGAACTGGGCGCCGAGCGGGTCCGGATGGTCGCCACCAGCGCGACCCGGGACGCCGCCAACCGGGCGGAGTTCGAGGCGATGGTCATCGCGACGCTCGGGCAGCTGCCCGACGTGGCCACCGGGGTGGAGGAGGCCGGGCTGTCCTACCTGGGCGCCACCGCCTCGCTGGCCACCGCGGCCGCCGCCCACGGGAGTGCGGCGCCACGGCCGCCCTACCTGGTGGTCGACATCGGCGGCGGCTCGACGGAGTTCGTGCTCGGCGACGCCTCGGGCGTGCGGGCGGCCCGCTCGGTGGACGTCGGCTGCGTCCGGCTCACCGAACGGCACCTGCGCAGCGACCCGCCGCCGCCGGACGAGGTGCAGGCCGCCGAGGCCGACATCCGGGCGGCCCTGGCGCAGGTGGCCACCGACGTGCCGGTCGGCGAGACGGCCACGCTCGTCGGGCTGGCCGGCTCGGTGACGACGGTGGCCGCGCTGGCCCTGGGGCTGCCCGCCTACGACGCGACGGCCATCCACGGGTCGCGGATCCCGGTCGGCGCCGTCCGGTCGGTGACCGCGGGGCTGCTCACCGCCACCCGCGCCCGGCGGGCGGCCCTGCCGGTGATGCACCCGGGCCGGGTCGACGTCATCGGCGCCGGTGCCCTGGTGCTGCGGGTGGTCATGGACGCCTTCGATCTCGACGAGGTCGTGGTCAGCGAGCACGACATCCTCGACGGCATCGCCCTCCGTCTCGCGCGTTCCTGACGCCGCCCGCGGCCCGAAGGACCCCCTCCTCCCCACCCCTCGCAAGCTCGGGGCGGTGCCCTGGCGGGGGCCTACGCGGCGCTGTCGGCGTTCAGGCCGGGCGGCAGCTTGCCGGTCAGCTTCTGGTAGGTCGCCGCCGCGCCCCGGGCGGCGACCAGCCGGGCGGAGGCGTACAGCACGCCGGTGGCCGCCGACCAGGCCAGCGCGTCGGGCCAGGTCACCCCCGGTGCCGCCGGGTTCTTCGGCGGCGGGTAGCCACGGAGCCTCAGCCACGCCGAATCGGCCGCCTTCTTGACGACGATGCCGCTGGGGATGGCCATCCCCAGCCCGAGCACCTTGTACAACAGCGGGGTCTTGACCTTCTGCTTCTTCGCCACGACGGCGATCATGCCGTGGGGGGCGCTGCCCCGCTCGCTCCGTTCCGTGCTGTGCTGTCGGCATGGCACGCGACGCCGACGGCTACCCGGTCACCGCCAGCCCGGCGGGCGTGCGGCGGAGCGCCGCCGCCACCCGCGACCTCGCCGTCCTGGACGAGCGGATCTCGGGCTGCCGGGCCTGCCCGCGCCTGGTGCGCTGGCGGGAAGAGGTGGCGATGGTCAAGCGGGCCTCCTTCCGCGGCGAGGACTACTGGGGCCGGCCGGTACCGGGGCTCGGGCCGGCCGACGCGCGGATCGCCGTCGTCGGGCTGGCCCCGGCGGCGCACGGCGGCAACCGCACCGGCCGGGTGTTCACCGGTGACCGCAGCGGTGACTGGATCTTCGCCGCGCTGTGGCGGGCCGGGCTGGCCAACCAGCCCACCTCCACCCACCTCGGCGACGGGCTCGAGCTCACCGACGTCCGGGTCTGCGCCTCGGTGCGCTGCGCTCCGCCGGCCAACGCCCCCACGCCCGGGGAGCGGGACACCTGCTCGCCCTGGCTGGCCCGCGAGCTGGAGCTGCTGCCCCGGCTGCGGGTGGTCGTCGTGCTCGGCGGCTTCGGTTGGACGGCGCTGTGGCCGGTGCTGGGCGCCGCCGGGTACGCGGTTCCCCGGCCGCGGCCGGCCTTCGGGCACGGCGTCGAGGTTCCCCTGGCCGGTCCGCGACGGCCGCTGACCCTGCTGGGCAGCTACCACGTCAGCCAGCAGAACACCTTCACCGGCAAGCTCACCGAGCCGATGCTCGACGCCGTGCTGGCCCGCGCGAACGAGCTGGCCGCCGGCGGGGGGACGACCTCGTCGTCGGGTCGCGGACCGGCCGGACGCGAATAGGGTGGTCGCATGGCCAAGCGACCGGTGATCCTGATCGTGGGTGGTGGCTACGTCGGCCTCTACACCGCGCTGCGACTGCAGAAGAAGCTGAGCCGCGGGCGGGCCGACGTCATCGTGGTCGATCCCCAGCCGCACATGACCTACCAGCCGTTCCTGCCCGAGGCGGCGGCCGGGTCGGTCGAGCCGCGGCACGTCGTCGTGCCGCTGCGGCGCACCCTCGACAAATGCCGGGTGATCACCGGCGCCGTCACCGGGCTGACCCACGCGGACCGGACGGCGCAGGTCACCCCCGCCGTGGGCGATGCGTTCGAGGTCCGGTACGACGTGCTGGTCATGGCCGCGGGCTCGGTCGCGCGCACCCTGCCGATCCCGGGGCTCCGGGAACGCGGGATCGGCTTCAAGAACGTCGGCGAGGCCATCTACCTGCGCAACCACGTGCTCGCCCGGCTGGACGCGGCCAGCTCCACCGACGACCCGGCGGTGCGCCGCAAGGCGCTCACGTTCACCTTCGTGGGGGGCGGCTACGCCGGCATCGAGGCGTTCGCCGAGCTCGAGGACATGGCCCGGTACGCCGTTGAGCGCGACTACCCGCGGCTCACCCCGGAGGACATGCGCTGGGTGCTGGTCGAGGCGACCGGCCGGATCCTGCCCGAGGTCGACCTGGACATGGGGGAGTGGACCGTCCAGCAGCTCATCGCCCGGGGGATGGAGCTGAAGCTGGAGACCCGGCTGGAGTCGGTGACGGCCGACGGCATCGTCACCACCGGCGACGGCGACTCCTTCGCCAGCGACACCCTCGTCTGGACGGCGGGCACCAAGCCGCACCCGATGCTGGCCGCCACCGACCTGCCCCTCGACGAGCGGGGCCGGGTGTGCTGTGAGGCGACGCTGCAGGTCGTCGGGATGGACGGCGCGTGGGCCGCCGGCGACCTGGCCGCCGTCCCGGACCTGACCAAGGACGAGCCAGGGGCCACCACCGCGCCCAACGCCCAGCACGCCGTCCGGCAGGCCAAGCAGCTGGCGGACAACATCGTCGCGGTGCTGGCCGGGCAGGAGCCGGCGCCCTACCGGCACGCCTACGCCGGTTCCGTCGCCAGTCTGGGCCTGCACAAGGGCGTCGCCCAGGTCTACGGCGTCAAGCTCAAGGGCTGGCCGGCCTGGATGATGCACCGCCTCTACCACGTCAGCCGGGTGCCCACCTTCAACCGCAAGGTGCGGGTCATCGCCGACTGGGCGCTGGCGTCGGTGTTCCGGCGGGAGGTCATCTCGCTGGGCCAGCTGCAGGATCCCCGCCACGAGTTCCTCGCCGCGGCGACCGGCGGTGCGCCGCTGCCGCCGCCGTCCGACGGCGACAAGGCCCAGTCCGGTGGGGGCCCGGCGGCCCGGGCCGGCTGAGCGGGCCGCCCCCGGTTCGGGCGCCAGGGTAGTTTCCGTCCCCGGTGTGGCCCCCGTAGCCCAATCGGCAGAGGCAGGCCCCTTAAAAGGGTTCCAGTGTCGGTTCGAACCCGACCGGGGGCACAGCGTGACGACGTGCCCGCTGGGTCGCCGAGCCCGACGTCACCTGCCGCAAGGTGGTTGACGGTGCACCGACGGCAGGAGACGGTCCCGGCGCGAGCCCGAGCATTCGGGCGTACGCCGACGAACAAGCGAGGCCGTCATGGTGCCGATCGCCCTCCGCAGCTGCGCCGACCCGGCTCGCGGGAGTTGAGGTGTCCCGTGCGTGGGCCCGTCGGCTGACGTGCGCCGCTGCCGCGCTGGCCGTCGGGCTCTCCCCGCTCGTCGTGACGACCACCGCGGTCGCGGCCGAGGACCCCGCCGTCGAGGCGCCCGCGCCGGAGTCGCCCGCGCCCGCCGAGGGGGCTGAGCCGCCGCTGGTCAGCGGGGTGGAGGCCAGCAAGGCCGCCCTGGTCCGCATCGAGACCTCGGCCGTGGCGGAGATCGTGCACATCGACCACTCGTCCGGCGACGTCGACCTGGTCCGGGGGCGCTACTCGGTCCCGGTCGCCTCCGGAACGGGCGTGTTCGTCTCCGCGGACGGCGTCATCACGACGGCCGGCCGGAACGTGATCCTCGACGAGAAGCAGGTCGGGATCTCCGCCGCCAACCAGCTGTTCACCGACCAGCTCGCGCAGACACTGGTCGGCAACGACGGTGACCTCTCCCGGCGCGCCCGGTCGACCGATCCCCGGTGGGACCCGCACCTCCAGCACTGCTACGACCGGGTGGACCACTGCGTGCTCTTCACGGTTCCCCAGTACGAGGTGTTCCCGTACACCACGACCGGGGTCAGCGCCCCGGCCGACCTGATCACGGCGCCCGGTGGGCCGGCCGACGTGGCGGTGCTCCGGATCAGCGGCGGCGGCGGAACGCCGACGGCGGAGCTTGCCCCGGCCGACCGGCCGGCGCCCGCGGAGGCGCTGCTGACCGGGTTCGACCAGCTCCCGCGCCCCGACCTCGCGGCCGCCACCATGCCGGTGCGGGCGGACGCCGCGACCGGTGGCCTCAGCGCCGAGGGCGATCTCGGCGGGGCGCTGGGCAACGGGATGACCGGGGGCGCCGTCCTCGACCCGGCCACCGGCGAGCTGGCCGGGCTGGCGACGACGGCGGACGACGGTGCCCCGCTGCTCATCCCGGCCGGGGCCGTCCGCACCGCGCTCGACGCCGCCGGCACCTCGCCGGACCCCTCGGAGTTCGACGCGGTGTTCCGCCGGGGCCTGGACCACATGGCCAGCGGGCACACGCCCGGCTCGGCCGTCGGCGCGTTCGAGGAGTCGCTGACCTACTACGACTCGGCGCTGGCCGACCAGTACCTGCAGCGGGCGCGGGAGCAGGCGGGCGCATCGGGCCAGGCGGCCTCGGCTGCCGGCGCGGACGACGGTGGATTCCCCGGCGGGCCGATCGGGTGGCTGGTCCTCCTGCTCGTCGCCGTCCTCGTCGCCGTGGCCGTCGCCCTGCTGCTCCGTCGCCGCCGCGCGGCGGCCGGCCGGCGCGGCGGAGGCGGTCCGGGCGGCGGTGCCCCGGTGCCGTCCGGACCGGCTCCGGGCCCGCCCGGGGCCGCGGCCCCCACGGCCGCTGCGGCCGGTGGCCTGACCGCTGCCCGCCCGGCCGGCTCGCCGGCCGGAGAGGTGCCACCGCCGCTGGACCCGACCGCCGAGGGGCGGAAGCCGGAGCCGGTCAGCGCGGCGGTGTCCGCGGTCGGCGCCGGGTCGTCGGCCCCCGGGGGCACGACGATGATCGCCCGGCCACCGCTGCGGGGCGCCCCTCCGGCCGCGGTACCCGGCGCCGGGTCGCCGCCCCGGCCGGCCCCGCGCAGCGGCGACAGCGCAGCGGGCGCCGCGGTGCCCGGCTCGGCCGGCCAGCCGGCCTTCTGCAGCGACTGCGGGCAGAAGCTGCGGGACGGCGCCCGCTTCTGCGGCGCGTGCGGTGCCCGGGCCGACTGAGATGGTGTCCCCGTTGCTCCTGCTCGAGCCGGGTGCGCAGTTCGGGAGCTACCTGGTCGAGTCGGTCGTCGGCCGCGGTGGGATGGGGGTGGTCTACCGCGCACGGGACACCCGGCTGGACCGGCCGGTCGCCCTGAAGCTCCTGGCACCGGAGCTCACGGTCAACGCCACGTTCCGCGCCCGGTTCGTCCGGGAGTCCCGGCTGGCCGCCGCCGCGGACCACCCGAACATCATCCCGATCTACGAGGCGGGGGACGCCGACGGGCTGCTGTACCTGGCGATGCGCTTCGTGCGCGGCGTCGACCTGCGGGCCGACCTCGACCGGCGGACGCTGCTGCCCGTGCCGGAGGCTCTCGACGTCCTCCGGCAGACGGCGGCCGCGCTGGACGCCGCGCACCAGGCAGGCCTGGTGCACCGTGACGTCAAACCGGCCAACATCCTGCTCGCCGACGCCCCGCCCGGGGTCCGTCGCCACGTGTACCTCACCGACTTCGGTCTGACCAAACGCTCGTCGTCGGTCTCCGGGCTGACCACGACCGGCCACTTCCTCGGCACGCTGGACTACGTGGCACCCGAGCAGATCCGCGGGGAGCCGGTCGATGCCCGGGCCGACGTGTACGCGCTGGCCTGCGTGGCCTACGCCGTCCTGACCGGGCGCCCGCCCTTCGACAAGGACGACGAGGCCGCCATCCTCTGGTCGCACATGTCGGCGGAGCCGCCGCGGGCCAGCGCGATGCGCCCCGAACTGCCGGCCGCCCTGGACTCCGCACTCGCCGCCGGCCTGGCGAAGGCCAGGGAGGACCGCCCGCCCAGTTGCGGCGCGCTGGTGGCGCTGCTGGGCGGGGCCGAGCCGGGGCCCGGCGCGCCGCCGCGGGGACGACGGGGCATCTGGCGCGGCCGCCAGGCTGCCGCCGGGCTGCCGGCGCCGCGGTCGGGCTCGCACCCCGGCCCGGCCGCGGACCCGGCACCGGCCTCCTCCCTCGCCCCGGGGCACGCGTCGGCCTCGGCGCACGCGCCGGCCCCGGACGCGGCTCCGGATCTGGCGGTCGCCGCGGACGCCGCCCCGCCCGGTCGCGCACCGGCCCGCCGGCGGCTCGGCGGCCTCCGCCACGTGCTGGCCGTCGCGGCGGTGCTGGCGGTGGCCGTCGCCGCCGGCCTGGTGGTGCTGCCGCGGGGCGGGGAGGACTGGGGGCAGTTCAGCGACCCCGGGCTGCCGTACACCCTCGAGGTGCCGGCGGACTGGACGCCACGGACGATGGACGCCGGTGACAGCACGGTCACCGTGCTCGCACCGACCGACCTCCTCGGCCTCTTCGCCGACGATCCCGCCGCCATGGCCGCGGCGGCGGA
This sequence comes from Modestobacter lapidis, assembly GCA_019779905.1. Classification (GTDB taxonomy): domain Bacteria; phylum Actinomycetota; class Actinomycetes; order Mycobacteriales; family Geodermatophilaceae; genus Modestobacter; species Modestobacter lapidis. The sequence continues at coordinate 10,715 of JABAKE010000013.1, forward strand.
AGCCGCCCGCAGCGATCCCGGCTCGGTGGTCGGGCTGGCGATCTACCACCGTCCCCGGCTCGACGGGGCCTCCCTCCGGTCGGTGGTGGGGTCCGCCCGGGCGCTCCTGCCGGGAGCCGAGGGGACGCTGACCCCCCGGGGCAGGGCGCCGGTCGGGGAGCTCGAGGCCGAGGTCATGACCGGCTCCTTCGCCCTCTCGGCCGAGCAGAGCCTGCGGGTGCGGGTGCTGGCGGTCGAGTCCACCCCGCACCAGCTGTTCGTCTTCTTCGCCCCGCCGGCGGTGTTCGCCGAGACCTCCGGGACGTTCGACCGGGTCGCCGGCTCGCTGCGCACCACGGGTTGACGCGAACTCGAGGAGGAGGGGCCATGACGCGGACTCCCGACGTGGGGGAGCGAGTGCTGCACATCGTCGGTGAGGGGCGTGCCTGGTCCTTCCGGCCGGCCCAGCCGGTGGTGGTCGGCCGCGACCCCAGCTGCGACGTCCACGTTCCCGACGCCCTGGTCAGTGGCATGCACCTGGGCATCCGCTGCGACGGGAACGGCTGGCTGCTGCGCGACCTGGGCAGCCGGAACGGCACCTGGGTCGACGGGGTGCCCGAGCAGCGCGCCCGGGTGGCGCCCGACCGGGAGGTCAGCGTCCGGGTCGGCGGCCAGGACGGCCCCGAGCTGCGCCTGAGCTGCGCTCCCGCCGCGCCGGCCGACGAGCAGCTCCCCGCGGCCCGGCGGGTCATCGTGGTCGGCCGCGATCCTGCCTGCGACGTCGTCGTGGCCACCGATCCGCTGATGTCCCGGCGCCACGCGGCGGTGGAGACCGGCGCCGAGGCGGCGCTGACCGACCTGGGCAGCTTCAACGGCACCTACCTCAACGGGCACCGCGTCTCCGGCCGGACGCCGCTGGCGGTCGGCGACAGCGTCGGGGTGGGCGGGACCAGCTTCCGGTGGGACGGGCGCACGCTCAGTCCGGTGGGCGTCCAGCAGGCGGCGCTCGTCGCCCGGCACCTGGCCGTGACCACGGCGAAGGGCACCCGGCTCCTGGACGACGTGACGCTCACCGTGCGCACCGGGGAGCTGGTCGCCGTCATCGGGCCGTCCGGCGCGGGCAAGTCGACGCTGCTGGGGGCCCTCACCGGGCTGCGCCCCGCCGGCGCGGGCCGGGTCACCTGGAACGGGCGCGACCTGTACGAGGAGTACGAGCAGTTGCGGTTCTCCGTCGGCCTGGTGCCCCAGGACGACATCCTGCACCGGCAGCTCACCGTGCGGCGGGCCCTGGACTTCGCCGCCCGGCTCCGGCTGCCACCGGACACGTCCGCCGCCGAGCGGGACCAGCGGGTGCGGGACGTGCTCGCCGAGGTGCGGCTGACCCCGCAGATCGACCAGCGGATCGACTCGCTGTCCGGTGGGCAGCGCAAGCGCATCTCGATCGCGCTGGAGCTGCTCACCGCACCACAGATGCTGTTCCTCGACGAGCCCACCTCCGGGCTGGACGCCGGGCTGGACCGGCAGGTGATGGAGGGGCTGCGCGTGCTGGCCGATGCCGGCCGGGTGGTCCTCGTCGTCACGCACAGCGTGCTCGCCCTCGACCAGTGCGACCGGGTGCTGCTGCTGGCGCCGGGAGGAAAGGTCGCGTTCTACGGGCCGCCCGAGCGGTTGCTGCCCTTCTTCGGCGTTCCCGACTTCCCCGGGGTCTTCGCCGCCCTGGACGACCCGGCCTGGGTGACCCGGTTCGCCGAGTCCTCCGTGCGCCGGGCCTACGTCGAGCCCACCTCCACCGGAACGCCCGCACCGGTACCCGCGGGGCATGCGCCGGTGCCCGCGCGGCCGGCGCCGCTGCGCCAGCTGGTCACCCTCATCAGACGCAACCTCGCGGTGGTGGCCGCCGACCGGCTGTTCCTGGTGCTCCTGCTGGGCATGCCCCTGCTGCTGGCCGCGATGGCGCACGCGTTCCCGGGGGAGGCCGGGCTGTCGATGGAGCGGGCGGGCGGCAACCCGCACGAGCCCACCCAGCGCATGATCGTGCTGGTCGTCGGGGCGGCTCTGATGGGCACCGCCCTGGCGGTGCGCGAGCTCGTGGCCGAGCGGCCGATCTACCGCCGCGAGCACGCGGTGGGCCTCTCGCCCGCGGCCTACCTGGCCAGCAAGGTGGTGGTGCTGGGCGGCTGCGTGGCGCTGCAGTCGCTGGCGTTCACCCTGCTGGCGCTGGCCGGGCTGCCCGGACCCGACGACACCCGGCTGCTGCCGTGGGGGCGGCTGGAGGTCGCGGTCGCGGTGGCCGGGGTCGGCGTGGCCATGTGCATCGCCGCGCTCGCCGTCTCGGCGCTGGCCCGGTCGGCCGACCAGACCATGCCGGCCCTGGTGGCCCTGGTCATGTGCCAGCTGGTGTTCTGCGGCGGGCTGTTCCCGCTGTCCGGGCGCGTGGGGCTGGAGCAGCTCGGCTGGGTGCTGCCGGCCCGCACCGGGTACGCCGCGACGGCCTCGACGGTGGGCGTGCAGCCCCTGGGCGGGGAGCAGACCGAACCCCTCTTCGAGCCCACCACCGGGCAGTGGTTGGTCGACATCGGGCTGCTGGCGGCGCAGTCGGCGGCCTTCCTGGCCCTCGCCGCGTGGGCGCTGTCGCGGTCGGTGGCCCGGGGGGAGGCCGGCCGCTGACCGCTCCGGGGCCACCCGTCCGGAGGACACCGGCCGGGTCAGGAACGCGCCGGGGCCCTGCGACGTTGGACTGACAGCGTGGGGTGGACCAAGCTGAGCCCCACGGACCGACCAGTCACCTCGAGGAGATGACGATGCCCAGCAGCAATCCGGCCTTCAGCCGGGGGTTCCCCGCCGCCGGCAACGGCCAGTACGCCAGTTGGGGCACCGCCCCCCAGCAGACGTACGGCGGGGCGCCCACGCAGCACGACCCGTACACCGCTCCGTCGCCGTACGCGGCCACGAGCACCACCTACCTGACGATGGACGACGTCGTCACCAAGACCGGCATCAGCTTCCTGGTGACCGTCCTGGCCGCCGCGGCGGTCTGGGCGATGCCGGGCGAGGCGGCCTGGGGCCTGGCGCTCCCGGCGGTCCTGGTGGCCTTCGTCGTCGGTCTGGTCATCTCGTTCAAGCAGATCGCCAGCCCGGTCGCCACGCTCGCCTACGCCGCCCTGATGGGTGCCGGCCTCGGCGCGATCAGCGAGGCGTTCAACAGCATCTACCCCGGCATCGTCATGCAGGCGATCATCGGCACCTTCGGTGTCTTCGGCGGCATGCTGCTGGTCTACAAGACCGGTGCCATCCGGGTCACCCCCAAGCTGACCCGCTGGATCGTCGGCGCCATGATCGGCGTCCTGGTCCTGATGGTGGCCAACCTGATCGGCGGCCTGTTCGGCGCCGACCTCGGCCTGCGTGACGGCGGCCCGGTGGCGATCATCTTCAGCCTCGTCGTGATCGGGGTGGCCGCGTTCTCGTTGCTGCTCGACTTCGACATGGCCGACGAGGCGATCCGCCGCGGTGCCCCCGCCAAGTTCGCCTGGTACATCGCCTTCGGCCTGCTGGTCACGGTCGTCTGGCTGTACCTGGAGATCCTGCGTCTGCTCAGCTACTTCCGCGAGTAAGAGCAGGACCACACGACCGTGGCCCGGTCCCCGCGAGGGGACCGGGCCACGGTCGTTCTTCAGGACAGGCGCTCGACCACCATCGCCATGCCCTGGCCGCCGCCGACGCACATCGTCTCCAGGCCGAACTGGCCGTCCCGCGCGCGCAGACCGTTGAGCAGGGTGCCGGTGATCCGCGCCCCGGTCATGCCGAACGGGTGGCCGACGGCGATCGCGCCGCCGTGCACGTTCAGCTTGTCGATGTCGATGCCCAGGTCGCGGTAACTGGGGATCACCTGCGCGGCGAACGCCTCGTTGATCTCCACCAGGTCGATGTCGGAGATCGACATGCCCGCCCGGGCCAGCGCCTGCTCCGTCGCCGCGACCGGGCCGTAGCCCATGATCTCCGGCGACAGGCCGGTGACCCCGGTGGAGACCACCCGGGCCAGCGGCGTGATGCCGAGCTCGCGGGCCCTGGTGTCGCTCATGACCACGAGGGCGGCGGCCCCGTCGTTGAGCGGGCAGGCATTGCCGGCGGTGACCCGGCCGTCGGGACGGAACACCGGCTTGAGGGCCGAGATGGCCTCGATCGTGGTGCCGGCGCGGGGGCCGTCGTCCGCGCTGACCACCGACCCGTCGGGCAGCGTGACCGGGGTGATCTCGCGGGCCCAGAAACCGTCCGCGATGGCCTGTTCGGCACGGTTCTGGCTGCGGACAGCGAACTCGTCCATCTCCTGCCGCGAGACGTCCTTCAGCAGCGCCAGGTTCTCCGCCGTCTGCCCCATCGCGATGTAGGCGTCGGGGAGCTCGCCGTCCTCCCGCGGGTCGCGCCAGCTCTCCGCACCGCTCTCGGCGGTCTTGGCGACCGTGGCCTGGGCGGCGCTGAACCGCGGGTTCTGGGTGTCGGGCAGCGAGTCAGAGCTGCCCTTGGCGAACCGGGACACCATCTCGACGCCGGCGGAGACGAACACGTCGCCCTCGCCGGCCTTGATGGCGTGCAGCGCCATCCGGGTGGTCTGCAGCGACGAGGAGCAGTAGCGGGTGACCGTGGTGCCGGGCAGGTGGTCCATGCCGAGCAGCACCGCGACGATGCGGCCCATGTTGTACCCCTGCTCGCCGCCGGGCAGGCCGCAGCCGAGCATGAGGTCGTCGATGTCGGTGGGGTCGAGCTGGGGCACCTGGTCCAGCGCGGCGCGCACGATGGTGGCGGCCAGGTCGTCGGGGCGCAGGTCCTTCAGGGAGCCCTTGAACGCCCGCCCGATGGGTGAGCGCGCGGTGGCGACGATGACGGCTTCGGGCATGGGTCCTCCACGATGAGGCGCCACCGGACGGGCGGCGACGGACGTCGGGTCGACGCCGAACCTACTCCCCGGTAGGCGGCTCAGCCGGGTCGCCGGAGGCGGCCGGACGAGCCGTTCCCCCGGGGGCGGCGATGGCCGGCGGACGGCGCCGCCGCAGCCGCGCCCAGGGCCCGCGGGGGCCGGTCTCCTCGCCGCGCACATCGGTGGCCTGCACCTCGGTACCGGTGCGCCCGGCGGCACGGGCGGCGGCCTGGGCGACCGGACGGACGGTGTCCCGGCGCATCCGCAGGCCCCGGTCGGCTGCGGCCGGCCACACGCCGACGGCGTCGGCGACCGAGGGCAGCAGCACCGCGGCGGCGGCGGCGTACCCGGCCGCGGAAGGGTGGAACTCGTCGCTGCTGAACAGCTCCCGGTCGGTGGCGAACTTCGGGCCGAGCACGGAGCCCAGCGACACCGTCCGGCCGCCCTCGGCGACCACGGCGATCGTCTGGGCGGCTGCGAGCTGCCGGCTCCAGCGCCGGGCGAGGACCCGCAGCGGCTGACGGATCGGCCGGATCGTGCCGAGGTCCGGGCAGGTGCCGACGACGACCTGGCAGCCGGCGGCGACCAGCACCCGGACCGCCTCGGCGAGGTTGCGCACCGAGTCGGCGGGGCGGGCCCGGTTGGTGACGTCGTTGGCCCCGATCATGATCACGGCCACGTCGGGCTCCTCGGCCAGGGCCAGTTCGACCTGTGCGGCCAGCCGGGCCGAGGTGGCGCCGGTGCCGGCCAGCCGCACGAACCGGACGGGCCGTTCGGCGAGCTCGGTCAGCGCCGAGGCGATCAGCACGCCGGGGGTCTGCTCGGCCCGGTGGACGCCCAGCCCGACGGCGCTCGAGTCGCCGAGCATGGCCAGCACGATGGGCCTGCCCCGGCCGCTGCCGTAGCGCCCGTTGCCGTTGGGCGGGTCGGCCGGCGCCCGCCGGACCTCGATCGTCCGCCGGGCGTCCCGGGCCTCATGGCGCAGCAGACCCACGAGCGCGGCGCCGGCGATGCCGAGGCCGCCGCCGCCGTACATGGCGCCGGTCACCAGCCGCCGTGCCCTGCTCGCGCGTGTCACCCCGTCCGCCTCTCCCTCGCAGGTGCCGCCCTGGAGCAGCGGCACCTGATCAGCAGGCTAGCCACCGCCTACGGTGGGGCCGTGCCCGACCGAGCAGACCTCACCCCTTCCGACGACGGGGCCCGACGGCAGCAGATCGTCGACGTCCTGGTGGACGCCTTCGCCGACCTGATGACCGCCGACGCCGACGCCTTCCGGACCAAGTTCCGCAAGATGGCTGCCGACCCGTTCGCCTTCTACCGCGGATCGGCACCGCTCTTCTACGCCGACATGGTGGCGATGGGCGACCGCTGGTGCGACGAGCGGACGTCGCGGGTGTGGATCCACGGTGACCTGCACGCGGAGAACTTCGGCACCTACATGGACAGCATCGGGCGGATCGTCTTCGACGTGAACGACTTCGACGAGGCCTGTCTCGGCCACGTCAGCTGGGACCTCCGCCGCTTCGCCGCCAGCCTGGCGCTGCTGGCCTGGCGCAAGGCGCTGTCCGACGACGTCATCGCCGAGCTGATCGGGATCTACCTGGCGGCCTACCTGGACCAGGTGGAGGCGTTCCGGACCGCCGACGACGACCGCGACTTCGCCCTGCTGCGGGAGAACACCGAGGGGGCCGTCCACGACCTCGTGCTGTCCACCGCCGAGCGGACCAGGGTGGGGCTGCTCGACCGGTTGACCGTCATCGAGGACCACCGGCGCCGCTTCGCCGACACTCCACGGCACCGCCGGCTCGACGAGGCCGAGCACGATCGGGTGCTGGCCGCCATCGAGCGCTACCGGGAGACCATCCCGCCGGGCAAGCGCCGCCGGGACATCGCCTACGACGTGAAGGACCTGGTGGGCACCGGCGGGTTCGGCATCGGCAGCGCGGGGCTGCCCGCCTACACGGTGCTGCTCGAGGGCTACGACCAGGCCCTGGAGAACGACGTCGTCCTGTCGATCAAGCAGGGCGGGGTGCCGGCGGCCGGCCGGGTCCTCGCCGACGCGGGGTTCGCGGCCTACTTCGCGCACGAGGGGGAGCGCACGGCGGCCAGCCAGCGGGCGCTGCAGTCGCACGCCTCGCCCTTCCTGGGCCACACCGAGATCGACGGCGTCGGCTTCGTCGTGTCCGAGCTCTCGCCCTACGAGCGGGACCTGGAGTGGGACGACCTGACCGAGCCGGCCGAGATCGCCCCGGTCGTCGCCCAGCTCGGGCGGGCCACCGCCAAGACGCACTGCGTCGGGGACGCCGACAGCGACCACACGCTGGTCGACTTCCAGACCGAGGAGGCGATCGCTGCGATGGTCGGGAACCGCCGCGCGGAGTTCGTTGCCGACATCGTCGACTTCGCGCACGCCTACGCCCGCCGGACCCGGGAGGACCACCGGTTGTTCGTCAACGCCTTCCGGGCCGGGGAGATCCCGGGAATCAGCTCCAGCGGGACCCAGCCGCTCACCTGATCGGCAGCTCCACGACCATGCCGCGGTGCGGGCCGACCGGGCGCAGGTCGTAATCGCCGGTGACGACGGTGAAGCCGATCCGCTCGTAGAAGCCGACGGCGGCCGCCCGGGCGTCGCACCAGACGAGGTCCGCGCCGCGCTGGACGACCCGGGTCAGGCCCTCGGCGACCAGCGCGCGGCCGGCGCCGAGCCCGCGGACACGGGGATCGGTGGCCATCCCGCGCAGCTGCCACGGGGCCTCGGCCTGCCGCCATGGGCAGTCCCGGGGGTGGAAGCGCACGACGCCGACGATCTCGCCGCCGTCCAGCCGGGCGGCCAGGTGCAGGGCGTACGGGGCGTCGTCCCCGTCGATCTCCGGCGGGCGCCCATGGCGGAGTTCCTGGGCGCGCAGCGGGTAGGTGGCCGCGGCGTCGACCTGCTCGACGGTGATCATGCCCGGACTCGCCTCGGTGCTCACGGGTCCATTCTCCCCGACGCCGTCCAGACGGCCCCGGTTCAGGTGGTGGTCCTTTCGCTCACCGAGATCGCCGCCCCCTTCGGACCCGCAGCAGAAGGACCTGCTCCTCCCCAGCCCTCGCAAGCTCGGGCCGGGCCCCGGGAGCAGGCCTCACCGAGATCGCCGCCCCCTTCGGACGCGCAGATAATCGGCGACGACGAACTCGCCCAGCCGTTCGCTGTCCGGGGTGAACACCCGTCCGCCGGCCCGCGCGGTGATGTCGTGGACGAAGTCGACCAACCCGGGCTCGGGGTCGAGGGCGAAGACGTTGAGCGTGGCCCCGGAGCGGGCGCAGCGCTCCACCTCCGCGACCGTCCGGGCGATCGTCTCGGGCATCGGCGGCCAGCAGAAGTAGGGGGTGCCGTCGTCCTCGAGGTGTGCGGTCGGCTCCCCGTCGGTGACCACCAGGATCACCGGCTCGGCGTCCCGGTGCCGGGCCAGGAACCTGCGGGCCAGCATCAGCCCGTGCTGCAGGTTGGTGCCCTGCAGGGTGTCGACCGACAGCTCGGCGAGGGTCTCCGGGCGCAGCACCTGCGCGGTCGAGGAGAAGCCGATGATCTCGATCGCGTCCTGCGGGAACCGGGTGGTGACCAGCGAGTGCAGCGCCATCGCGGTCGACTTGGCCGCGCCCCAGGTTCCGCGCAGCGCCATCGAGTAGGACAGGTCGACCAGCAGCGCGACCGCGGCCCCGGCGCGCCGCTCGGTCTCCACCACCTCGAAGTCCTCGACGGCGATCTGCACCCGCCGCTGGCCCTCCTCCCGCGGCTCGCCCGCCTGCCGCAGGACCGCGTTGCGGACGGTGCGGACGACGTCCAGCGGCTGCTCGTCGCCGAACCGCCACTCCCGCGAGCTACCGGTCAGCTCCCCGGCCGACCCCGCGTCGGTGACATCGTGGTCGCCGCGGCCCGCCGACGACAGCGTGGCGAACACCCGGCGCAGCGCGGTGGCCCCCAGCCGGCGGACGGCCTTGGCGGACAGTTCGAGCCTGCCCTCCGAGCGCTGCAGGTAGCCCTGCCGCTCGAGCTCGCGCTCCAGCCGGCGCAGCGCCGCCAGGTCGTCCAGCGCCGGGCGGCCCAGCGCCTGCTCCAGCAGCTCCTCGTCGACATCGGCCAGCGATGCCCCGGCGTAGCCCTGGGACAGCTGCGAGGACAGCGCCTCCAGGTCGGCGAGCTCGGCGACGGCGGTGGTCGCGTCGCCGAGCCCGAGGCCCTGTTCGCCGTCCGGCAGCGGCCCGCGCTGGCCCCACGGCAGGTCGGGCCGTGCCTGGCGCAGCGCATCGGACAGGTGTGACATCTCGCTCTGCAGCCCGAGGTCGCCCATCGCCTGGGCCATCAGGTCCTGCAGCTCGGCCCGCTGGTCGGCCGACAGCCCGGCCATCATGCGTTCCTGGGCGGCCGCCCGGCGGGCCAGCGAGTCGATCAGCTCGTCGACCGACTGCGGGTCGTCGGGGAAGAACTGGCCGTGCCTGCTCATGAAGTCGGCGAACTGCTGGTCGGTGTCCTCGCCCCGGTTGTGCGCATCGACCAGCGCGGACAGGTCCGCGACCATGTCCTTGACCGCCTGCATGGCGGCGCCGTCGCCGTCCTGCATCTGCTGCAGCGCCTGCTTCATGCCCTGGAAGGAGCTGTCGAGCACCTCCTGGCGGAGCAGGTCCTGGATCTGCTGGTAGGCCGCGGCGGCCTCCGGCGAGCGCCACCGGTGGTCCTTGAGGGCGCGGACGGCGCCGGCGGTGTCCTGCGGCAGCGAGTCGAGCTCGGCCTCGGCGAGCCTGGCGGCGTCGTCGGGGTCGGGGAAGAGCTCGCGCCGCTCGGCGGCAACGGCGCGGTCGAGCAGCTCCCGGACCTCCTCCAGCGTGCCGTCCATCCGCCCGGCCTGGCGAGCCTGGCGCAGCCGGTCACGGACCGAGCGGCGCAGCTGGTCCAGACCCGGGCGGCCGTCGACCCCGCGGCGCAGCAGGTCGCGCAGCGCCTCGCGCACGCCGCTGCCGCCCAGCACCGAGTCGCCGAGCTCGTCGACGGCGGCGGCCACGTCGTAGGGCGGGGCCAGCGGATCGGGCCCGCCGTGCCAGCGCCCGTACCGGTACCCCTTGCCAGGGCGGCGCACCATCAGTCCTCCTCGCTGGCGCTCGTCGGCCGACGGCCGACCGCTCTGCTCATGGACGAGCTCGCAAGCTGGCTCATCTAGGCCCCGTACACGGTGCGACCGCCGTCGGTGTCCTTGGCCAGCCGGCGGGTCAGGTACAGCCCCTCCAGGGCGAACTCGACCGCGGCGGCGGCCTGCTCGGCGGCCTGCTCGCCCTCCGGAACACCCACCCGGCCCAGCAGCTCGGCGAGCTTCGGGATGGTCCCGAGCTGCCCCAGCAGGGCGGCGGCGGGCACCAGGTCACCGGACTCGACGACGTCGCCACCGGTGAAGTGTTCCTGCAGGCCGGTCAGGTCGAGCCCGCCGCAGCGGGCGCGGAACGTCTGCGCGGTGGCCTGCCGGAGCAGGTGCTCGAGCACCTCGACCTCCCGCTCGTCGTCGGGGTCGGAGCCGGCGTCGGCGAACTCCACCTTGCCGCGGCTGGCCGGCACGATGGCGGGCAGGTCGACCACCCGGGCGACCGGCCGGGTCTCCCCGGCGACCGCCGCGCGGCGGACGGCGGAGGCGGCGATCGTCTCCAGCCCGGCGATGGCGAACCGGGCGCTGACCCCGGAGCGCTGGTCGACGTGGCTGGACTCGCGCACCAGCCGGGTGAACCGGGCGACGATCTCCACCAGGTGCTCGGGGACGACGGGGGCGTCGAACCCGCCGGGCCCAGCGGCCGCCCCGAGCCACGTGGTCTGCGCCTCCTGGTGCAGCAGCCGGATCTCGTCGGCGAGCTCGAGCGGGTAGTGGGTGCGCACCTCGGCGCCGAACCGGTCCTTGAGCGGGGTGATGATCCGGCCGCGGTTGGTGTAGTCCTCGGGGTTGGCGCTGGCCACCAGGAGTACGTCCAGCGGCAGCCGTACCCGGTAGCCGCGGATCTGGATGTCTCGTTCCTCGAGCACGTTCAGCAGCGCGACCTGGATCCGCTCGGCGAGGTCGGGCAACTCGTTGATGCTGAAGATGCCGCGGTTGGTGCGCGGGACGAGCCCGTAGTGCACCGTCTCCGGGTCGCCCAGGGTGCGGCCCTCGGCCACCTTGATCGGGTCGACGTCACCGATCAGGTCGCCCACCGAGGTGTCGGGGGTGGCCAGCTTCTCGCCGAAGCGGTCGCTGCGGTGCAGCCAGCCGACCGGGGTGGCGTCCCCGTGCGCGGCGATCTGCCGCCGCGCCCAGACGCTGATCGGAGCGAGCGGGTGCTCGTTGAGCTCGCTGCCGACCAGCACCGGCGTCCACTCGTCGAGCAGGCCGACCAGGGTGCGGATCAGCCGGGTCTTGCCCTGGCCCCGCTCGCCGAGGAGCACCAGGTCGTGCCCGGCGATCAGCGCCCGCTCGACCTCGGGCAGCACGGTGTCCTCGAACCCGACGATGCCGGGGAGGGTGGGCTCCCCGGCGGCGAGCCGGGCGAGCAGGTTGGCGCGGATCTCGGCCTTGACCGGCCGGGGCGTGGCTCCGCTGTCGCGGAGCCCGCCCAGCGTGGTGGGAGCGGGGGCGGGAGCTGCGGCGTCCGTCACCTCGTCCACGGTACGACGGTGGTGCGCCCTGTCGTCCTCCGGACGACGCCGCGACCAACTGCCGTCCCCCGGCACGGCAGCCGTCGTCCGGTCCTCCTCGACGCCCGGGTGCTGCGATGATCGCGACATGCCCGCTGCCGCCGTCCCCCTCGTGACCGGTGCCGACGTCGAGTCGGCCGCGGAGCTGCTGCGCGGCGTCGTCCGGCACACCCCGCTGGAGCACTCGCGGGCGCTCGCCGACCGGGTCGGCGGCCCGGTCTGGCTCAAGTGCGAGAACCTGCAGCGGGCCGGGTCGTTCAAGATCCGCGGGGCCTACACCCGGATCTCCCGGCTCGGCGACGCCGACCGGGCGCGGGGTGTGGTCGCCGCCAGCGCCGGCAATCACGCCCAGGGCGTGGCCCTGGCCGCCCGGCAGCTGGGCGCCGGGGCGACCGTATTCATGCCCGAGTCCGCGCCGCTGCCGAAGGTGGCCGCCACCCGGGGCTACGGGGCCGATGTGCGCCTCGGCGGGCCGACGCTGACCGAGGCGCTGCTCGCTGCGACGGAGTTCGCCGAGGAGACCGGCGCGGTTCTCATCCACCCCTTCGACCACCCCGACGTGATCGCCGGACAGGGCACCGTGGGCCTGGAGGTGCTCGAGCAGTGCCCCGACGCCGCCACCGTGGTCGTCTGCACCGGCGGTGGTGGGCTGGTGTCCGGGATCGCCGCCGCGGTCCGGGCCCGCCGGCCGGACGTGCGGGTGGTGGCCGTGCAGGCGGCCGGGGCCGCTGCCTTTCCGGCCTCGCTGGCCGCGGGGCGGCCGGTCCGGCTGGCGTCGATGACCACCATGGCCGACGGGATCGCCGTCGCCGCCCCCGGCGACCTGACCCTCGCCCACGTCGCCGGCCTGGTCGACGAGGTCCGCACGGTCAGCGAGCACGACCTCTCCCGCGCCCTCCTGTTCTGCCTGGAGCGGGCCAAGCTGGTCGTCGAGCCCGCCGGGGTGGCCGCGGTCGCCGCCGTGCTCGCCGATCCCGCGGCGTTCCGGCCGCCGGTGGTGGCGGTGGTCTCCGGCGGCAACATCGACCCGCTGCTGATGCTCAAGGTGGTGCAGCACGGCATGGCCGCCGCCGGCCGGTACCTGTCGCTGCGGGTCCGGGTGCCCGACCGGCCGGGATCGCTGGCCGCGCTGCTCGCCGAGCTGGCCGGCCTGGCGGCCAACGTGCTGTCGGTCGAGCACGAGCGGACGACGGCGCAGCTGGATCTCGGGGAGGTGGAGATCGCGGTGCACGTGGAGACCCGCGGCCCCGACCACGCCGCGCACGTGCTATCCGCCCTGGGCACCGCGGGGTACGCCGTCCGCGCCGACTGAAGAAGTCGAAGGACCCCGTCCTCCCCGCCCCTCGCACGCTCGGGGCGGGCCCCTGGACGGGGCCGTGCCCCCCACCGCTCGCGAGCTCGCAGCGGGACCGTGCAGAGCGGCCGTCTCCCGGCCCGACCGATGAGTTCGGCCGGTCGCCCCGGTCCGGTACCCGAGCGCCGTACCCGGCGCCGGAGTCGAAGGAGATGACGTGCAGCTGCTGCCCCGGCCCGCCGGGCCGGAGAAACCAGTTCGGAACTGTCGGTGGGGAGCCCTAGCGTGCCTGGCATGACCAACGCCGTCGTCGTCGAAGGCCTCGTCAAGCGGTTCGGTGCCACCACCGCGCTCGACGGGGTGGGGTTCACCGTCGCCGAGGGCACCGTGCTGGGGCTGCTGGGGCCCAACGGCGCCGGGAAGACGACGGTGGTGCGCATCCTCAGCACGCTGATGCGGGCCGATGCCGGCCGCGCCGAGGTGGCCGGCCTGGACGTGGTCCGGCAGGCCGGTGAGGTCCGGGCCTCGATCGGGCTCACCGGGCAGTACGCCGCGGTCGACGAGTACCTCACCGGGAGCGAGAACCTGGAGATGGTCGGGCAGCTCTACCGGCTGGGCAAGCGTGAGTCGCGGGCCCGGGCCGGGCAGCTGCTCGAGCGGTTCGAGCTCACCGACGCCGCCCGCCGCCCGGCGAAGACGTACTCCGGTGGCATGCGCCGCCGGCTGGACATCGCCGCCTCGCTGATCGCCCGCCCTCGGGTGCTCTTCCTCGACGAGCCGACCACCGGGCTCGACCCGCGCAGCCGGCTGGGCATGTGGGAGTTCATCGCCGACCTCGTCCAGGACGGGACGACGATCTTGCTCACCACCCAGTACCTGGAGGAGGCCGACCGGCTCGCCGACCGGATGGTGGTCATCGACCGCGGCCAGGTCATCGCCCGCGGCACCGCCGACGAGCTGAAGGCCCAGGTCGGTGGTGAGCGGCTGGAGCTCACCGTGGCAACCGTCGAGCAGCTGGTCCTCGCCGCCGAAGCGCTGCGCCCGCTGGCGCAGGCCGAGATGCGGCGGGACGAGCAGACCCGGCGGCTGTCGATGCCGGTGAGCGGAGGCACCGAGACACTCGCCGAGGCGCTGCATCGGCTGTCGGCCACCAGCGTGCAGGTCCTCGACATCGGCCTGCGCCGCCCCGACCTCGATGATGTCTTCCTCACCCTCACCGGGCACGCCGCGGAGGACGCGGCCCCGCCCACCGATCCGGCCGATCCCGTCGAGCCATCGCTTCCCGTCGGTACAGGAGCACCCCGATGAAATACCTGACAGCGCGGCAAGGCCGTTCCGCTCCCGCGCCGGAGGCAGGTCGATGAGCACCGTGGCCCAGACGATCTCCGACAGCGTCACCATCACCCGGCGCAACCTGATCAAGGTCAAGCGCGTCCCCGACCTGATCGTCTTCGCGACGCTGTCGCCGATCATGTTCGTGCTGCTGTTCCGCTACGTGTTCGGCGGCGCGATCCAGGTACCCGGCGACGTCCCCTACGCGGAGTTCCTGCTGCCCGGGATCTTCGCCCAGACGGTGGTGCTCGGGTCGACCGTCACCGGCGCCAGCATCGCCGAGGACCTGCAGAAGGGGCTCATCGACCGGTTCCGGTCCCTGCCGATGTCCCGCTCGGCGGTGCTCATCGGCCGCACCGTCGCCGATCTCGGCCTCAACGTCATCTCGATCGTCGTGATGGCGCTCACCGGCCTGGTCGTGGGCTGGCGGATCAGGTCCTCGGTGCCCGAAGCGGCGGCGGGCTTCCTGGTCCTACTCCTGCTGGCCTTCTCCATCAGCTGGCTGATGGCCCTGGTCGGTCTCCTGGTCCGCACCCCCGAGGTGGTCAACAACGCCAGCTTCATGGTGCTCTTCCCGCTGACGTTCATCGCCAACACCTTCGTTCCGCTGGAGAGCTTCCCCCCGGTGCTGCGCACCTTCGCCGAGTGGAACCCGGTGTCCGCGGTCGTCCAGGCGGCCCGCAACCTGTTCGGCAACACCCTCCCCGGTGCGCCGGTGCCGGACGCCTGGTCGCTGCAGCACCCGGTGCTCTACACGGTGCTCTGGACCGCCCTGATCCTGGTCGTGTTCGTGCCGCTGTCGGTCCGGGCCTATCAGCGGACCTCCACCCGCTGAGAAAGGTCGAAGGACCCCGTCCTCCTCCTCCCTCGCAAGCTCGGGTGAGCCTCGGGACGGGGCCATCCGGAGCTCGCGACGGGTCCCTGCCGGAAGGCCGCGCGCGCAGGCGGAGGATGGGGGCGATGAGCACCGCTGATCCGGTCACCGCGCCGGCCGCCGCCACCCTGCCCCCGTCCAACCCGCTCGCCGAGCCCTCCGCGCTGCCCTACGCCCTGCCGCCGTTCGCCGAGATCACCCTCGACCACTGCCGGGAGGCACTGCTCGCCGGGATGGCGGGGCAGCGCGCGGAGGTGGCCGCGCTGGTCGCCACCCCCGAGCCGCCCACCGTCGAGAACACGATCGTCGCCCTGGAGCGCTCCGGGCAGCTGCTGGGCCGGGCCGAGGCGGTCTTCTACAACCTCGCCTCGTCGAACTCCTCCGACCGGCTGCGGGAGATCGAGCGCGAGATCGCTCCGCTCGCCGCCGCGCACTCCGACGCGCTGCGGCTCGACCCGGCGCTGTTCGCCCGGGTCGACGCGGTCCACCAGCAGCGGCACGGCGCCGGGCTGGACGCGGAGTCCCTGCGGCTGGTGGAGCGCTACCACCTCGATTTCGTGCTGGCCGGTGCCGGGCTGGACGAGGCCGGCCGCGAGGAGCTCCGCCGGCTCAACCAGCGGCTGTCGGAGCTGTCGACGACGTTCGGCCAGAACCTGCACGTGGCCACCGAGGCGGCGGCCGTCCTGGTCACCGACGCCGCCGAGCTCGACGGGCTCACCCCCGCCGAGGTCGGGGCGGCGGCCGGCGCGGCCACCGAACGCGGCTCGGCCGGGGCGTACCTGATCCCGCTGGTCCTGCCCAGCGGGCAGCCGGTGCTCGCCAAGCTCCGCAACCGCGCACTGCGACGCCGGGTGCACGAGGCGTCGGTCACCCGAGCGTCGTCCGGTGAGCACGACAACGGCCCGGTCGCCGCCGAGATCGCGCACGTCCGGGCGGTGCGGGCCCGGTTGCTGGGGCACGCGACGCACGCCGACCTGATCGCCGCGGACCAGACGGCGAAGACCTCGGCCGCGGTCGACGAGCTGCTGGCGGCCCTGGTTCCCCCCGCCGTCAGCAACGCGCAGGCCGAGGCCGCAGTGCTCGCCGAGCTGGCCACGGCCGACGGGATCGAGCTGGCGCCCTGGGACTGGGCCTTCTACTCCGAGCGGGTGCGCGCCGAGCGGTACGCCGTCGACCGCGCCTCGCTGCGGCCGTGGTTCGAGCTGGACCGGGTCCTGGTCGACGGCGTCTTCCGGGCCGCCGAGCTGCTCTACGGCTACACCTTCACCCCGCGTCCCGACCTGGCCGGCTACCACCCCGACGTCCGGGTGTGGGAGGTGCACGGGGCCGGCGGGGAGCCGGTCGGGCTGTACCTGGGCGACTACTTCGCCCGCGAGGGCAAGCGCGGTGGCGCCTGGATGAACTCCTTCGTCACCCAGTCGCAGCTGCTGGACACCCGGCCGGTCGTGGTGAACAACCTCAATGTGACCCGCCCGGCAGCGGGGCAGCCGGCGCTGCTGACCCTCGACGAGGTCACCACGCTGTTCCACGAGTTCGGGCACGCGCTGCACGGGCTGTTCTCGCACGTCACCTACCCCCGCTTCGCCGGTACCAGCGTGCCCCGGGACTTCGTGGAGTTCCCCAGCCAGGTCAACGAGATGTGGGCGCTGTGGCCGGAGGTCCTGGCCGGTTACGCCCGGCACGTGGAATCCGGTGAGCCGCTGTCGGCGGACGTGGTGGGGGCGATCGAGGCCGCGTCGCTGTGGGGTGAGGGCTTCGCGACGCTGGAGTACCTGGCGGCGACCCTGCTCGACCAGGCGTGGCACCGGCTGGACCCGGAAACCGCCGTTCCGGATGCCCAGGCGTTCGAGGCCCGCGCACTGGCCGACGCCGGGGTCTCCTCCGCTCTCGTCCCGCCGCGCTACCGGACGACGTACTTCCAGCACGTCTTCGCCGGTGGCTACTCGGCGGGCTACTACTCCTACATCTGGTCGGAGGTGCTCGACGCCGACACGGTCGAGTGGTTCCGGGAGAACGGCGGGCTGACCCGGGCCAACGGTGACGTCTTCCGCGACCGGCTGCTGTCCCGCGGTGGATCGGTGGACCCGCTGGGCGCCTTCCGCGCCGTCCGCGGGCGCCCCGCCGACACCGGCCCGCTCTTGAGGCGGAGAGGACTGGCCGCGTAGATCGAGAATCGGCGCGGAAGCGCCTGAGGAGTTCTGGGTGGGGGCCGTAGGCCTCCGACCGGAACTCCTCGCAGCGGCTCATCGGCGGTCGGGGACGGTTCCTGGCCGCGGTGCGATCCGGAGGATCGCAATGTGCACAGCCCGCACTCACAACCAAGGGAGGGCGAGCACCAGGTCCAGGTCGTCGGGGGCGGCACCCTCGCGGACCAGGCGGTTGGGCTGCCGGTGGCCGCAGACGGTGCAGCGGTGCACCACCTGCCAGCCCTTGCCCGACTTCTCCACCAGCCCGATCGGCTCCATCTGCCCGCGGCACTCGCTGGCCCGGTCACCGGGCAGTTCGTCGACGTGCAGCGACCACAGGCACCACGGGCAGTGGTTGCGGTAGTGACCGTCGGTGTTCGCCGGCACCGGGGTGGCGCAGTGGGCGCACGGAAAGGAGGTGTTCTCCGCCTGACGGGACCGTGCGCCCACCTGCCGTGCCCCGCTCGTCAGGGGACGAAGGGCTCGACGCCCAGCACCTTCACCGAGATGTCCCGGCCATTGGGTGCCTGGTACGTCACCGTCTCGCCGGGGGCGGCCCCGACGATCGCCGAACCCAGCGCCGACTCGGGGGAGTAGACCGTCAGCTCCGTGGTGCCGGCGATCTCGCGCGAGCCGAGCAGGAACTTCTCGGTGTCGTCCTCGTCGCCCTCGAAGGCGATCGTGATGACCGTGCCGAGCGCGGCGTTCGTCGCCGTCGTGGGCGGCTCACCGACGCGCGCCTTGCGCAGCAGGTCGGTGAGCTGCCGGATCCGGCCCTCCTGCTTGCCCTGCTCCTCGCGGGCGGCGTGGTACCCGCCGTTCTCCTTGAGGTCGCCCTCTTCGCGGCGGTCGTTGATCTCCTTGGCCATGGCCGGGCGGTTGGCCACCAGCTGGTCGAGCTCGGCCTTCAGCCGGTCGTGGGCCGTCTGCGTCAGCCAGACGCCCGGGTCCTGCTCGTCAGTGGGGGTGGACACGATGTGGAGACTCCCGAGTTTCGGATGGCGGCCGTCCGGTGACGGACCGCCGTTGTCGAAGCGAGAAAACTAACACCGCGGCGGCCGCCGGTGCAGGTACCGCCCGGGCCGGAGGCGCCCGGCCGGGTGCCCCGGCCGTCCTCCGGCCGGGGCACCCGCCGGTCCCGGCGCTCGCGGGGGACAATGGGCGACGTGACAGAACCGGACCAGTTGCGCCTGCTCGCGGTGCACGCCCATCCCGACGACGAGTCGAGCAAGGGTGCCGCGACGATGGCCAAGTACGTCGCCGAGGGCGCCCGGGTGCTGGTGGCCACCTGCACCGGCGGAGAGCGCGGCTCGGTGCTCAACCCCGCGATGGACCGCCCCGAGGTGTGGGAGCGGTTGCCGCAGCTGCGGATGGAGGAGATGGCCCGGGCGCGGGAGATCCTCGGCGTCGAGCAGGAGTGGCTCGGCTTCGTCGACTCCGGCCTGCCCGAGGGCGACCCGCTGCCCCCGCTGCCCGAGGGCTGCTTCGCCCTCGTGCCCACCGAGGAGGCCGCGGCGCCGCTCGTGGAGCTGATCCGCCGCTTCAGGCCGCAGGTGGTGACCACCTACGACGAGCGCGGCGGGTACCCGCACCCCGACCACATCAAGACCCATGAGGTCTCGGTGTACGCCTTCGAGGCCGCCGGCGACCCGGAGCGCTACCCGGACCTGGGCGAGCCCTGGCAGCCGAGCAAGCTCTACTACCAGATGAGCTTCACACTGCCGCGCACCAAGGCGCTGCACGAGGCGATCCTGTCGATGGGGCTGGAGTCGCCGTACGCCGAGATGCTGGAGAAGTGGGACCCGGCCAGGGACATCTCCCACCGGGTCACCACCCGGGTGCCCTGCGCCGAGTACTTCCCGGTCCGCGATGCAGCACTGATCGCGCACGCCACCCAGATCGACCCGAGCGGGCGGTGGTTCACCGTGCCGCTGGACATGCAGACGAGGGCCTGGCCGACCGAGGACTACGAGCTGGCGCGCTCGCTGGTCGACTCGACGCTGCCGGAGGACGATCTGTTCGCCGGCGTCCGCAGCCCGGTGCGTGTCCCGTGACCGGCGCACTCATCACCGGTCTCACGGTCCTGGCCGCGCAGCAGGAACAGCTCCCCGAGGACGTGGGCAAGGCCGGGCCGATCGGTCTGACGTTGATCGTCGCCCTGCTGATCGCCACGATCCTGCTGGTGCGGTCGATGGGCGGGCATCTCAAGAAGCTGCCGAGGAGCTTCGGGCCCGACGACGAGCCGGTCGAGATCCCCGACACCCCGGCGGAGTTGATCGACGGGCCCCGCCCGGGGGACGAGTTGCTCGACACCCTGCGCCGGGCGCCGCTGGCCATCGAGCCGCCGCGCCGTCCCCAGGACGGCAACCCCCGGGACGGCGGCCAGGTTCCCGGCTCCTGACCGGGGACCGGCCGGGCCGCCCGCCGGACGGCCTGCAGACGCCGAGCGGGGCGCCCGCCCGGCGTCTGCAGGGTCCTGCGGTGGGGATCACCAGTGGTGCGCCACGTCGATCACCAGTCGGGGCCCCTGGTCGGAGAACGGCGTACCCGGCAGGGTGAACACCCGGAAGGGCAGTCGGGCCCGGACGCCGACGCCCAGGGTGGTCTGGCCCTCGAAGGACCCGGCCCAGGCGACCTGCCGGAACGTGGTGAACCCGCGGACGTCCACGACCTCCCGGGGGTCGGCGGGCGCGTAGGTGGCGCCGTGCTCGTCGTAGGCCGGGGCCCCGACGATGATCTGCAGCGCCGCACCGCCCCGGACCGGGACAACGGCTCCGGACCCGTCGGCGATGACCTGGGGCACGTAGCGCACGTCGTACGAGCCGAACGAGCTGTCCTGGCCGCCCAGATCGATGACCAGGCGGTCGTAGCAGTCGTGCCGGCCGGCACGGACGTCGTTGACCACCTCGCGGTCGGCGAGGTCGTCGTGCGCCTCGGGGAGCGAGCCCCAGGTGATGCCGCAGTAGGGGGCGGCCGCCGCGGCGGGGCCGGCGGCGCCGACCAGGACCGCGGCGACCGCGGTGAGGACGACGGAGAGGATGGCGAGGGGACGGCGACGGGGCCGGGGACGGTTCACGGTTCCTCCAGGTGTGAGGTGAGCCACTGGAAGCGTCCCGCGACACGCCGGCCCATTACCAGACCGTGGCTGCCACGACAACCCATGACCTGTGCCGAGTCGGTTGTCAGATGTCGTCGAAGCACCGGTGCGTCGCGGCGGAGCCGATCCGCGGCGTTGCCCTCCGCAGTGGACCGGCAGACCGTCGTCCTGGGCCGGTCGACGAGATATCTGGCGAACCGCAGCTTCGGCCCGCAGTCGTCGGGGTAGCTCAGGCATCAGCCGTGCGGGAACCGGTTCCGGTCGGGGAAAGAGGCACCAGGCATGCGGAGGCAACCCGTGGCAGCCGGGCTGGCCCGGGCGCACGGCGCGTTCAACGTGCTGGGTGGGCTGTGGCCGCTGCTGCACATGCGCAGCTTCGAGGTGGTCACCGGGCCGAAGGTCGACCGGTGGCTCGTGCGGACGGTCGCCGGCCTGATGGTGGCCAACGGCGTGGTGCAGTGGCGGGCCGAGCCGTCGGACGACGGCCTGGCCGGCGCTCGCCGTGTCGGTGTCGGGACGGCGCTGACGCTCGGGAGCATCGACCTGGTCTACGTGGGCCGGCACCGGATCAGCCGGATGTACCTGGTGGACGCTGTGCTGGAGGCCGGCTGGGTGCTCGCGTGGGCACGTTCCCTGCGATCGCCCGGCTGACAGCAGCGGACGTCGCGCTCACCAGGCAGGCGTCGTCGCGCTGCGGCTACTCCCGGACGACCCAGACCTCGGCCGGCCCCTGCGGGGTGTCCTGCATCTGCACGGGCTCGAAGCGCTCGTACACCCCGAACCACCGTGGCCCGTCGTAGACGAGGACCGAGGACGCCAGCATCTCGGCGACCACGTCATCGACCTCGCCGTGACGCGGGCCGCCCCAGTGGAAGATCAACGACATGAGGGGACCGTAGACGAGCCCCCGCGCCGGGGTGCCACCGCGGGTTCACCGCCGTGGGCGGCCGGGTCGATCCGGGGGACCGCGGCAGCAGGTGCTGGTCCGGACCGGCGCGCCGCGGTGGTGTCGTCGATGATCGGGCCCATGCCGGACGCCCAGCGAGCACCTGGCATCGCCGTGCCCGGCACGGCGCGTCGCCGCCCGGCCGGACCCGAGGGCGTGCGGTGAGGCTCTCCGATGTCGCCGGCGAGCTGTACGGGCTGCCTCCTGATGAGTTCACCGCCGCCCGCGACGCCCGACGGAAGGAGGCCCGTGCCGACGGGGACCGCGATCTGGCGCAGGCGATCGGGAAGCTCCGCAGGCCCTCCGCCGCGGCGTGGGCAGTCAACACGCTCGTGCGGCGGGAGCCCGACGAGCTCCGCCAGCTGGTTGCCCTGGGTGCCGACCTGCGGGAGGCGCAGCGCACTCTCGAGGGGGAGCAGCTGAAGGAGCTCACCCAGCAGCGCCGGCGGGTGGTGGCGGCCCTGGTACGCCAGGCACGCACGCTGGCGCAGGAGCTCGGCCGGCCGGTGAGCGACGCGGTCGCCGGTCAGGTCCAGGACACGCTGCGGGCGGCGATGGCCGACGAGGACGCCGGCCGGGCGACGCTGTCCGGTCGACTGACCTCACCCCTGTCGTACACCGGTGTCGGAACGGCCGACGTGCACGGGGCGGTCGCCGCCCTCCCGGCGGGTGAGCCGGGTGAGGCCACCTCGGCAGCGGGGCGGGCCGGCGACGAGCGGACGTCGACGCGCGAGCGGCAGCGACGGGCCGCGCAGGAGCAGTTGGCCGGCGCGCGGGAGGAGCTCGTGGACGCCGAGGCCGCCGCAGCGGAGGCCGAGACGGAGGCCGAGGGGGAGCGGGACCGACTGGACGGGCTCAGCGCTCGGCGGGACCAGCTGCGTGCCCGGATCGGGGAGCTCGAGGACGAGCTGCGCCGGGCTGAACAGGAGGCCGGTGAGCTGACGGGCGACCTGCGGCAGGGCCAACGGCGCCGGGACGCCGCGGAGCGCCGCGCGCAGCGCGCCGGCCAGGTCCGGGACCGGGTCCGGGCGCGCGTGGAGCGACTGGAGAGATCCGCCGCCGGACGCCGGACGAAGGGCTGACCTGCCCGGCATCGGCACGACGTCGAACCGGCGGCATGGGGCGTCCCCGCGCGGGTAGGGCGGCTGCACGTCGATGAGAGGAGGCGGTCGTCATGGCACGAGCCATCTGGACGGGAGCCCTGACCTTCGGGCTGGTCAACGTACCGGTCGGGCTCTACTCCGCCACCGAGGACAAGACGGTGCACTTCAACCAGTTCGAGCGGGGCACCTCCTCCCGGATCCGCTACAAGCGGATCAACGAGGACACCGGCGACGAGGTCGACTACGACGACATCGTCAAGGGCGAGGACATCGGTGACGGCCGGTACGTCATCGTCACTCCCGAGGAACTGGAGGAGATCGAACCGGGGCGGTCCCGGATCATCGACATCTCCGACTTCGTCGACGTGGCCGAGATCGATCCCATCTACTACCAGAAGACCTACTACCTGGCGCCGCAGAACGACGAGGCCCAGCGTGCGTATGCACTCCTCCTGCAGGCGATGGAACGGGCCGGCCGAGTGGGTGTGGCCACGTTCGTCATGCGGTCCAAGCAGTACCTGGCCGCGATCCGGCCACAGGGTGAGGTGCTCACGCTGGAGACGATGTTCTTCGCCGACGAGGTGCGCGACCCGGTCGAGGAGATCGAGCAACTGCCGGTCGGGCACTCCTTCAAGGCCCGCGACCTCGACATGGCGGTGTCGCTGATCGAGTCCATGACCACCGGGTGGGACCCCGGCAACTACCGCGACACCTACCGCGACCGGGTCAACGAGCTCATCGAGGCCAAGCGTCGCGGTGAGGAGGTGGTGACCGAAGGGGGGCCGGCAGGCGAGTCGAACGTCCTCGACCTGATGGATGCGTTGCGCGCTAGCGTCGCAGAGGCCAAGGGCCACCGGCCGGGCAACAGCAAGGACGTCGGAAAGCTGACCACCCGCCGGTCCGGCCGGGAAGCGAGCGAGGACCCAGCCGCCCGGGAGCAGGACGGGCCGGACGGCGACCTGGAGCGCATGACGAAGAAGGACCTCTACGACCTGGCCCAGGGTCTCGACGTCCCCGGGCGGTCCAAGATGACCCGCGAGGAGCTGGCGGAGGCCGTGCGGAGCGCGCGCAGCGCGGCCGGCAGCAAGGCCTCCTGACCGGGAAGCGAGCGGAGAGCCCAGGTCTGACGCCGGGGGCCGGGTCCGATCAGGCCGCTCAGGCGTCCTCGCGGTCCGGGCTCTCCAGCCGGAAGAAGTTGCTCTGGTTCCCGTCCTTGCGCTCCTCCTGGTACAGGAAGTTGAGCTTGCGGGCGTCGAAGGTGGCGAACCATTCGTCCCAGCTCACCTGCCGCAGGTTCTCGGAGTCGCCGGCGAAGTCGAAGCGCAGCACGCCGAGGTGGTCGCCGTGCTCGGTGCCGTCGACGGTGGCCGGCACGCCGTTGCGCTCCTCGGCCCAGTGCCGGATCACCTCGTGGCTCGTCGTGGCGAGGCTGCGGCCCTGGCGTTCCGGGTCCTCGTCCAGCGAGGTCACCTCCTGGGAGTACTTCAGGGACCGCGACGTCTGGTCTCCGGTGCGCAGGTGCCCGTCATCGGGACCGCGATCGCCGGGGTGTCCCGCCTCGCTCTCTCCGGTGCTGCCGTCCGAGCCGTCCCGAGCGTCCTCCCGGTACGCCTCCGACATGGCGCTGACGAGTTCCTCCTTCTTCATCGAGGAGGTTCCGCTGATGCCCGCTTCCCTGGCCTGCTCGCGGAGGTCGTCGACCTTGGTCCCGCGCAGCTCCGTCTCGCTGAGTCCCGGGGTGTTCGGCGTCTCGTTGCTCACGGTGTTCTCCTTTCCCGGTGGGCGGTGATGATCACGGCCCTACCCGCCAGTGCCGGACCCACGCGCACGGCGGGGTCCTGGCTCGGCCGCACCGCGGGGGGCTGCCAGCCCGCCGTCACAGGGCCGGCAACCGGCCATGCCGCGGTCAGTCTGGCGGGCAGTCGCGCGCTGCAGCCGCCTCGAAGTCAGGGACGGGTCGGGCCTCGGCCTCCTCGACCGTGTCGGCGATCCCGTTCTCCGCGATGTCCCCGATCAGCCAGTCCATCTCGTCGATCTCCCGCTGCTGTGCCTCGATGATCTCGACGGCCAGCTGGCAGACGCGCACGTCGTCGAGCTCGGCCCGCTCGGAGCGGGTGATCGCCATCGAGTGGTGGGGGATCATCGCGCGCATCCAAGCGGTGTCCTGCACGGTGGTCTGGCTGCGGTCGAGGAAGATCCCGAAACCCAGGAGCAGCAGGCTCGCTGCCACGATGGCGATGTTGGCCTTCATGTTCTTGTACATGTTGGACATCCACGCGAGCATGACCAGCCCCATGGCCCCGCCCATGGTGATCGCCATGAAGACGCGGCTCTGGCTGAAGCGGATGTGGCTCCACTCCCAGGTGCTGACGAACATGATCCAGTACATGAGGACGATGGACGTCAGGATCGCGGCCCCGAACCGCAGGTACATCTTCGCCTGGGGCGACATGCCGCCGCCCTGATCGTTCTCGTTCGCCTCGTCGCTCTTCTTCGTCGCCATGAATCCGATCTCCGTTCTGCGGTTGTCGGGGTGGGAGGAGTCGCGCACGTCGTGGGACTCGCGGCCACGAGAGCCGCTGGCTGCATCCGGTCACACCGCAGGCGCGTGGCTGCCGTGGTCGGCAGTCCGCGCGGAAGGTCGAGACTTTAGGCAGACGGCGACCTTGTGGAACGGCGTCCGCATGCCCGTACGGTTGTCCGGATAAACGCGAGTGACTCGGTGCCCTCGTCGGAACCGTCGGAACAGGTACCGTCGTGCCGCCATCGAGCCTGCAGGCATGCGGGGCAGGTGTGGAGCGGGGGTGTCATGCGAGGGCGGCGGATCTGGGCACTGCTCGTGGTGGCCGCCGTCCTGGCCATGCACGGGGTGCAGTGCATGAGCGGATCTTTCGGCCCCGCCCACGTGGCTTCCGCCGTCCCTCTCACCGTGCTGGACGGCGGCTCGACCGTGTTCCCCGATGGAACCCCCCACGTCGCCGCCCTCGGCGCGGATGCGATCACGCCACTCCACCCCGCTCCTGGCGGCCTCCCAGCCCATGGACCCGAGTTCTGGACCATCTGTCTTGCTGTGGTGTTCGCGGCGTTGGCGCTGGTGAGCGTCGCGTTGCTGTTCCGTGGGCGAGCCGCCCTCGTCGTACGAGGCCCGCCCCGCTCGTTGCATGGGCTCCGGCAGCGCTACCGGCTGCACCCGGCGCCGGATCTCTCCGCTCTCTGTCTCCTGCGGATCTAGGCCGAACGCCCCGACCCCGCCAGCACCTGCTGGACGGGGGGCGATCAGGCACGCCCAGACCTCATTGACAGGAGACTCGCAATGACCCGCACGACAGCTCGACTCGTCCGCATCGCCGGTGGCCTGCTCGCCGGCGCAGTCCTTCTCGGCGGCTGTTCCAGTGCCGTCGACGGCACCGCGGCCGATAGCAACACTTCCGCCGACAGCTCGGCGACCGTGTCCGAAGAGTTCAACGACGCCGACGTCGCCTTCGCTCAGGGGATGATCCCGCATCACGAAGGTGCCCTGGTGATGGCTGAGATGGCTGTGGAGCGCGCCAGCGATCCTCGCGTGCTGGGCCTGGCCGAGCGCATCCAGGCCGGTCAGGGCCCGGAGATCGATCTGATGACCGGCTGGCTGGAGGAGTGGGGAGAGCCGGTGGAATCCGGTGGCATGGGCGGTATGGATCATGGATCAGATGGCATGGGCCACGCGCCCCAGGACATGCCCGGCATGGGCTCCGGCGGCATGGGAGACATGCCCGCCGGTCCCGACTTCGACCGGATGTGGCTCCAGTCGATGATCGGCCACCACGACGGTGCGGTGGTCATGGCGCAAATCGAGATCGACGACGGCGCGAACGAGGAAGCGATCGACCTGGCTCGGCTCATCGTCGAGACCCAGAACGACGAGATCAACGAGATGCAGCAGCTGCTGAATGAACTCGGCGGCTGAGTCGGTGGCTGCGGGGGCGGCGGCCGGTCCGCCGCCCCCGCGGCGCCCCTGCTTGCCGGGTCCACCTCCCGGCCCTCAGACGGATCCCTGGAGTTCGCCGTGCGTAGCCAGATAACCCCTCGTTCTTGCCGTTCCTCCCGGACGATGGTCACCGGCTCGGTGATGACCGCCCTCGTGGTTGCCCTGGCCGCATGTTCCTCGTCGGAGTCCGCCCCCTCCGGCCCAGTCGAAGCACTTCCTGCGGGGTCATTGCCCGCAGCTCACGTCCACGGAGTTGGGATAGATCCTGGAGACGGAGACGTGCTGGTGGCGACGCACGAGGGCCTCCTCGAGGTCGGTGACGGCGGCCAGGTCACCCCCGTCGGCCCGGTGATCGACCTGATGGGGTTCAGCGTGGCCGGTCCCGCCCGGTACCTGGCCTCCGGTCACCCCGGCCTGCGCGTCGACCTGCCGCAGCCCGTCGGCCTCATCGAGTCCACCGACGGCGGTCGTACCTGGACGCCGCTGTCCCGACAGGGGCAGTCCGACTTTCACGGCTTGACCGCCAGCGACGCCGGTGTGCTCGGCTTCGACGGGGCACTGATGCGTAGCGACGACGGCCGAGCGTGGGAACAGCTGGACATCCCGGCCGAGCCGCACTCGCTGGCGGCGTCACCGGACGGCATGCACGTGCTGGCGGCGACTCAGCAGGGCCTCCTGCGCTCCGTCGATGCGGGGTCCTCGTGGTCCCCGTCGGTTGGGGCGCCCGTCCTCCAGGTGGTCGACTGGGCCGACGGTGACAGCGCCGTCGGGGTGACGCCGACCGGGGTGGTGTGGTCCAGCACCGACCGTGGTGAGACGTGGCAGGAGGCGGGGCGGCTGGACGCCGCTCCCGAAGTTGTGGTGGCGTCTGCGGAAGGCGATCGGATGCGGCTCGTGGTCGTGACTACCGACGCCCTCGTCGAGTCGTTCGATGGTGGCTCTACTTTCGAGGTCCTGCTGGAGCGTTGAGGTCGGCCCCGGGGGCGCCAGGCCGTGGTGGACCGTGGCGCCCCCGGCGTCGACCGTCCGTGCGGCCGTCAGCCCAGCGAGCTGATGAGGTCCCGGCACGCCTGCTCGCAGCGCCGGCAGGCCTCGGCGCAGACCCGGCAGTGCTCGTGCATCGAGGCGTGGCCCTCGCACTCGTCACCGCACGCCTTGCAGGCCGCGGCGCAGGCCTCGAGCACCGCGCGGGTGAGGTTGGCGTCGTAGCCGGTGTGCCGGGAGAGCACGCGGCCGGTCGTGTCGCAGATGTCGGCGCAGTCGGTGTTGCTGCGGATGCACTTGGTCAGCTCGGCGACCTTGTCCTCGCTGAGGCAGGCGTCGGCGCACGCGGTACACGCCTGGGCGCACTCGAAGCAGGCTTCGATGCAGGCCAGGAGCTTCTGCTTGTCGACCCCGCCGAGGTCCTTGGGGTAGGTGTCGAGCATCTGGGCTGCCACGGTCATGGGTACTCCTCGGATCTGTGGCGCCGGACGGCTCGGACGCCGTCTGGGACGATCGCCGACAAGTTCGGCGCTACCCGCAGATCCGTACGGGTATGAGTGCACCGGAGGTGTTTCTCGATGTCCCCACCTGACCACGCGCACCCGGTCGACCCCGAGCGGGTCGCACACGCCCGTGCCCGGCTGCCCAGCCGGGACGAAGCGGCTCAGCTGACCAGCGTGCTGAGCCTGATGGCCGATCCCACCCGGGCCCGGGTCCTGTTCGCCCTGGACATGGTCGAGGAGCTCTGCGTCGGCGACCTCGCCCTCGCACTTGAGACCAACGAGGACGCCGTGGGGTACGCCCTCCGGTTGCTGCGCACGGCAGGCCTCGTCACCAACCGGAAGCAGGGCCGCGTCGTCTACTACCGCCTCGCCGACGGTTTTCCCGAACCGCTCCGCGAGCACTGCCTTCGCCAGCTGATCGTGCTCGCCGAGGCGCCGGCACCGGACGACGACTGACGGGATGCCGGCCTTGGGACGCAGCTCTTTCCGTGCGTCTCACGGCGCGCGGCCTGCGTCGGCGCGCGGGCATCCTCGACCGCCCCTACAGTCGGCTACATCCGCACAGTTGTCCGGATGTCAGCGCCATCACCTGGCCGGTCCCGGCCGGTCGGTTTCGACTTCTTGCGGAAGGCGAGAGGGCGTCCATGATTGCCGTGCTGTCGTTGCTGGCCCTGATTCTGGCCGGCGTCGTCGGGCTGTACGCCGCGTCGTCCGCGGTGCGCCCCGCCCGCGAGTCAGCGACCGTCCTGCCCTACGAATCCGGGCTGGTCCCGCAGCAGCACGCCGTCTCCCGCTACCACACCCGCTGGTACGCGGTCACCGTCCTGTTCCTCGCCTTCGACATGGAGATGATCTTCATGTACCCGTGGGCGGTCGTCGTCGCGGACATGGGCACGACTGCCGTCGTCGAGATGTTCGGCTTCCTCACCATCCTGCTCGTCGGCGTCACCTACGTGTGGCGGGAAGGCGCTCTGCGATGGACCTGAGTGCGCGACTGCGCGGCTGGGCGTTGGCCCGGCCACGAGTCCTGCTCGTCGACACCCCCGGCGCGACGCCGTTCCGCTGGGCCGTCGAGGCCGACCTCGATCGCCGCGGCTGGTCGCACGCCCGGTCGCCGGCGGACACCGATCTTCTCGTCGTCCTGGGCCCCCCTGGACCGGGCCTGGCCGCGGCTGTCGAGGTCCTCTGGAGCCAGGTACCCGAACCCCGGCATCGGGTGGACCTGCGCCGGCCTGACGACATCGGCGCCGCTCTGGACGAGGGCGGGGCCGCGCTCATCCGCCCGGCAGGCTCGGGGCCGGGCGCCGACGATCGGCCGTCCCCGGCAGAGCTGCTCGGCACGGACGGGGACGCCGGTCACGAGGGCATGGACCACGGTGGTGGTCACGAGGGCATGGACCACGGTGGTGGTCACGAGGGCATGGACCACGGTGGTGAGGTCGCCGGGCTGCCGATGGCGATGACGGGCCCGGATCGGGACGGGCTCGAGCTAGACGTGCTCACGGTGGTGCTCGGGCCGGTGCTACCCGGCTGGCCCACCGGGCTGGTCCTGCGGGCGGAACTGCAGGGTGACGTCCTCACGTCCGCCGAGCTCTGCTGGCTCGACGCCGCGTCTCTCCCCGCCGCCGAGCTCGACCTGGATCCGCAGCAGGCGGCGCTGGATCGTCTCGTCCGCTTCCTCGTCGTGGCCGGTTGGCCGACGGCCGCCCGCGATGCACGTCGCGCCCGGGACGGCTTCAGCGCCGGCGACCCCGATCGACGCGTCGCGGCACAGCGGCGCGCAGCGGCGGTGGCGCGGAGGGTGCGCCGCTCGCGCGCGCTGGCGTGGACGGCCGGTGGCATCGGGTGCACGGCGCCGGAAAGTGGCCTCGGCGGAGACACCCTGGACCGGGTTCGGCGGTGGTGTGAGATCGCGGTGGGGCAGCCGGTGGCGGAGCTTGCCGGGCCGTCGCTGGACGAGGTCGCGGCGCTGGTGCAGGGCGCCGAGCTCGGAAGTGCACGATTGATCGTGGCCGGCTTCGACCTCCAGCCCGTCACCGTGGTCCCGCCGTCGGAGTCCGCCCATGCCTGACGAGACGTTGGTGGACGTGTGGGGGTTGGCGCCTGCCGTCCTGGTGATCATGGTGGGCGGGCTGGCCCTGGGCCTCGTGGTGGCGGCGGTCGACCGGGCCGTCGTCTCCGGGGAAGCCGGGAGAGCGGTCGTCGAGCCGCTGCTTGCCGGCGCGCGGGGGCTGGTGGAGCAGCGGCGGACGACCTTGGCGCCGGATCGGCTGCTGTGGCGGATCGGCTGCGCCGCGGTGCCGACGCTGGCGCTGTTGTCGCTGGCCGTGGTGCCCGTGGGCGGCCGGACGCTGTGGTCGACCAGCGCGGACCTCGTGTGGTTCAACGCCATGGAGGCGTTGCTGTGGGCGGCGGTGTGGCTGGTCGGGTGGGGTCCGAACGCGGTCCACGCGCTGACCGGCGGATACCGGTTCCTCGCCCAGGGCCTGGCCTACGAACTGCCGCTGATGTTCGCGTTGATCACGGCGGGCCTGGCGGCCGGGTCGCTGCGGACGACGGACGTCGTCGCCGCGCAGGAGGGCCTGTGGTTCGTGGTGACGATGCCGGTCGCCTTCGTCGTCTTCGTGGCCGGCGCCGCGGCCTTCGCGTTCTGGGGCCCGTTCGCCGCGCCCGCCGCGGCCGACATCGCCGGCGGCGTCACCTCGGAGCTGTCGGGTGTCGACCGGCTGCTCGTCGACCTGGGCCGGGCGGTGTTCCTGGGCGCCGCCGCGGCCATGGCTGTCGCCCTGTTCCTGGGCGGCGACGCCGGCCCGTGGCTGCCCGGCCCGTTGTGGTTCCTGCTCAAGACCCTCGCCGTCGTGACGGCGCTCGTCTGGGCCGGCCGCCGGGTGCCGGTGCTGCGGCCCGATCGCACGGTGGAGGTCGGCTGGATGGTCCTCGTTCCGCTGACCCTGCTGCAGGCGCTCGCCGTGGCCGTGCTGGTCCTGAACGGCTTCTACGCATGAGGAGGGCGCGATGCTGACCGACCTCGGCGGCTGGGTGATCGCCACCGTCGTCGCCCTCGGGATCCTGTCGGTCGCCGCCGGGATCGCCGTGTTCGTCGTCGACTCGATGGCGCGGGCGACCTTCGCCCTGCTGGCGTCGTTCCTCGCCGTGGCGGGGGTGCTGCTGGCCCTGGACCTGGTCTACCTGGCCGTCGTGACGGCGCTGATGATGACGATCGAGATGGCGATCATGGCCGTCTTCATGATCATGTTCATGATGAACCCGGCCGGCCTCATGCCGATGACGATGGTGCACAACGCCAAGGGCTCGGCTGTGATCGGGGCCGGTGCGTTCGCCGGGCTCACCGTCGGCATCTGGACGGTCGACTGGCCGACCCGGGACGTCTCCCGCCCCGCCGACAGCACCCGCCAGCTCGGCGAGGCCATCATGGGCAGCCACATGCTGGTCATGCTGGTCATCGGCATCGGGCTGTTCGCCACGATCATCGCCGGCACCGTCCTGGCCACCGCACGCGGGCGGTACGACCGCTTCGGTGCCGATCTCGCCGCCGAACATCCGGACGACCCGGTGCCCGGGGGACTGCCCCGATGACCGCCGAGCTGGTGCTCCAGGTCGTGCTGACCGTCGCCGCCGGCCTGATCGGTGTCGGGTTGTTCGGAGCGCTGTCCCAGCAGACGATCGTCATGGTGATGATGGGCCTCGAGCTCGTCCTCAACGGGGTGCTGCTGGCCGGGGGAGCTGCCTGGTACTTCCTCGCGCCGGACCTGCCCGACGCCCAGATGCTGGTCGTCGTCGCGCTGGTGGTCATGGCGGTGGAGATGGCCATGGGCTTCGCCGTCACCATCGCCTTCTACCGGGCCCGGCAGATC
The DNA here is from genome assembly GCA_019779905.1 of Modestobacter lapidis. GTDB lineage: Bacteria > Actinomycetota > Actinomycetes > Mycobacteriales > Geodermatophilaceae > Modestobacter > Modestobacter lapidis. The sequence continues at coordinate 42,455 of JABAKE010000013.1, forward strand.
GACATGATCGACATGGCCTCGGACCTGCGCGGATGAGCGCCGCCCTCGGCGCGCTGGTGCTGCTCCCCGCCCTGAGCGGGACGGGGCTGCTGGTCGCCGGTCGGCGGGCCGACCGTGCCGCCGGTCCGCTGGCCGTTGCCGTCACCGGGGCCGGTGCGGCGCTGTCAGCTTGGGTGGCCGGAACCCGGCCGCGGCTTTCGGTGCCCTTCCTCGGCGTCATCGAGGGCGGCGACCTGCGCCTGGTCGTCGACGGGCTGTCCGCCGTGCTCGTGGTCCTGGTCGCGGGGATCGCTCTGCTGGTCACCGTCTTCGCCCTCGCGGATCTGCCGGCGGATGCCGCACGAGGGCGCTTCTTCGGCTACCTGCTGCTCTTCGTCGCCGCCATGCTGGCCACGGTCACCGCGGCCACACTGCCCGCGCTCCTCCTGGCATGGGAGGTGATGGGCGCGACCTCCTACGCGCTGATCGGCTTCCGGTGGGAGGAGCCGGGCAAGCTGGCCGCCGGCACCCGCGCGTTCGTGACCACGCGCGCCGGGGACCTCGGCCTGTACGTCGCCGGCGGGGCCGCGCTGGCGGCCACGGGCAGCCTGGTCCTCGCCGATCTGGCCGGTGCCGACGGCGGCTGGGCGCATCTGGCCGCCGCCGGCGTGCTGGTCGCCGCGCTCGGCAAGTCGGCGCAGCTGCCCTTCTCGGCCTGGCTCTCGGCCGCCATGCAGGGCCCGAGCCCGGTCAGCGCGCTGCTGCACTCGGCCACGATGGTGGCCGCCGGCGGATACCTGCTGATCCGGATGCAGCCACTGCTGGCAGCGACCGGCTGGGCCGCGACCGCGGCCGCCTGGGCCGGTGCGTTGACCGCACTCGTGCTGGGCGCCGTGGCCCTGGCTCAGTCCCATCTCAAGCAGTTGCTCGCGGCGAGCACCGCCGCACAGATCGGCTTCGTCGTGCTCGCCGCCGGGGTGGGCGCCACCGCGGGCGGCACGGCTCAGCTCGTCGCGCACGCCGCGGTCAAGGCCGGCCTCTTCGTCGCCGCCGGCGCCTGGCTCACCGCGCTCGGCACCAGGAACCTCGCCGACCTGCGTGGCGCCGCCCGCCGGTACCCGGGGATCGGCGCAGCCGCCACCGTCGCCGCCCTCGCCCTGGCCGGTGTGCCTCCCCTGTCGCTGTGGGCGACCAAGGACGAGGTGCTCGCCGGTGTCGACGGACGGGCGCTGACGGTGGTGGGTCTCGCCGCCGCTGCGCTCTCGGCGGCGTACGCCGGTCGGATCCTGGCCGTCGTCCTCGCTCGGCCGACCGGGGACGAGGCGTTCGACGACGAGGAGCCGGGCACCCGGCGCGTCCCGGCGCTCACCACCGTCGTCGCCGGCGTGCTCGCCGTGTTCGCCGCCGGGCTGGGCGTGCTCGCGCTGCCGGCCGTGGCCGAGCAGCTCAAGGCGGTCCTGGGCGCGGAGGGCCAGCCGTCCCCGGGCCTGGGGGAGCTGCTGTCGTCCGGGGCGCTCGCGCTCGCCGTCCTGGGGCTGACCATCGCCGTGGTCAGCACCCGCCCCGCCGTTCTGCAGCAGCTCTCCCGGGGTCCGCTCGGGTCGTGGGCCGGGCTCGGGCGGCTGCTGTCCCCGCGACCGGCGATGGCGCTGGCCCGGGCGCTGGCCACCGTGGACGACCGGGTGGTGGACCGGGCGGTGATGGGAGTGGCTGCCGGCGCCCGCCGGCTTGCCGCATCGGCGTCCCAGGCGGACGACCGTGTCCTGGACGGCGCGGTGTCGGCGGTCGCCTCGGCGACCCGCGGTGCAGCCGCCGGGGCCGCGCGGATGGACGCCGGAGTGGTGGACGGCGCGGTCCGCGGCACGGCGAGGGCGTTCCGTCGCGCGGGGAGCGCCGCCCGCCGTCCCCAGACCGGGCTGCTGCACCAGTACTACGCCCAGGCCGTCGTCGGTCTGGGCGTCCTGCTCGTTCTCCTGCTCGTGGTGAGGTAGTCGTGCTGCTGACGGTCGTGATCTTCCTGCCGGTGGTGATCGCCGGCGTGCTGCTGGCCGCCCGCGGGCTCGGTGCCCGGGCGGCCATCGGGCTGTGGGTGGCCGCCTCCGCCGTCGACCTGGCGCTGGTCGGCTGGATGTGGTGGCGCTTCGAGCCGGGGGAGGGCGCCTCGGGGGTCGTCGACGGCCTGGCGTACGAGGCCGACCTGCAGTGGATCCCGACCGTCGACGCCGGCTACCACGTCGGCGTCGACGGGCTCTCCCTGCCGCTGCTGGCCCTCACCGGGGTGCTGTTCCTGGCCTGCGCGATCTACTCGCTGCGCGAGCCGGACCGGCCGCGTACCTATGCGGCGCTGTTCCTCTTCCTGCAGACCGCGTGCCTGGGCACGTTCGCCTCGCTGGACCTGATCCTGTTCTTCGTCTTCTTCGACCTGACGATCGTCGGGATGTACTTCGTCATCGCCGGCTGGGGCCACGGCAACGCCCGGCGCAGCGCGCTGAAGTTCTTCCTCTACACGTTCATCGGGTCGCTGGCGCTGCTCGTCGGCTTCATCGGGCTGTTCCTCGGCAGCGACGAGCGCACCTTCGACATGGTGGCGCTGGCGGCGAACCCACCGCTCGCGGACTCCCCGGTGGCCGGAGGGCTGGTCCTGCTGGCGATCGGCCTGGGGCTGGCGGTGAAGACACCGCTGTTCCCGTTCCACACCTGGCTGCCCGACGCGCACACCGACGCGCCGGCGGCCGGGTCCGCCGTTCTCGCCGGGATCCTGCTCAAGCTCGGCACCTACGGGTTCGTGCGGATCGCCATGCCGATCCTTCCCGAGGCCTGGCAGCGGTGGGCGATGGTGGCCGTCGTCGTCGGGGTGATCAGCGTGCTGTGGGGCGCGTTCGTCGCGCTGGCCCAGACCGACGTCAAGCGGATGATCGCCTACACCTCCGTCAACCACATGGGTTACGTGCTCCTCGGCCTGGGCGCGGCCGGCCTGGTCGCGTCCGCCGACGAGGGGGCGCGGACCGTCGCCACGGTGGGGGCGATGTACCAGATGGTCAGCCACGGCCTGCTCACCGGCGCGCTGTTCCTGCTCAGCGGGGTGCTGTGGTCCCGCGGGCACACCTACGCCTTCGACCGGTGGGGCGGCCTGGCGCGGCCGGCGCCGGTCTTCGCCGGCTGCCTCGCGCTCGCCGCGTTCGGTTCCCTCGGGCTGCCCGGGTTCTCCGGCTTCATCGCCGAGTTCCAGATCTTCACCGGTGCCCTGCAGGCCACGCCGGTCGCCACGGTGATCGCCGTCGTCGGCATCCTGGTCACCGCTGGACTGTTCCTGGTCGCCCTGCAGCGGCTGCTCACCGGCGACCCCGTCGACCCCGTCGTCCCGGCCGAGGCGGACGCCGACGGGACGGGGGAGCGGCCGGCTCCCGACCGGACGGACGGGCACACGGTGACCGCCACCCGCCCGGAGGTGTCGGCCCGGGTGGTGGACCTGCGCGGCCACGAGGTGGCCTCGATCGTCCCGCTGCTCGTGCTCGCGCTGGTCCTGGGCCTGCTCCCACGGATCGTGCTGGATGTCCTCGAGCCGGCCGCCATGGCGGTGGTGGAGCTGGTGGCCCGGTGACGGGCATGTCCGGGGGCGGTGAGCGGGTGCTCGCCCTGCTGCCCGAACTGCTCCTGCTGCTCGGCGCGGTCGGTGGGTTGCTGCTGGGGCTCTGGACGCCGCAGCACCGGCAGCGGCGGGTCCGGCTCCTGGTCACCGCGGCCTGTCTGGCCAGCGCGGTCGCCGCAGCCGTGGCGCTGCCCGAACCGGCCGAGCGGGTGTTCGAGGACACCTGGGTCGTCGACACCACCACCGGCGTCGTTCGGATCGTCGTCGCGCTCGGGGTGGCGGCGCTCGTCTGGCTGGCGTCGGCCTCGTTCGCCGGACACCCGCGCGAGACCGAGGCCTACGTCCTCATGCTGCTCGGTGGGCTGGGCGCCGTCGCGCTGGCCGCCAGCGGCGACCTGCTGCTGCTCGTTGCCGCCTACCTGCTGGCCAGCGTCCCGCTGTACGCGCTCGCCGGCTTCGCCAAGGATTCTGCCGGAGTCGAGGCGGCGATGAAGTACTACCTCATGGGCGCCTTCGTCGGCGTCCTGATGCTGGTCGGCGTCGCCGCCCTGGTGCTCGCCACCGGCACGACCGGTTACTCCGACCTCGCCGTGCTGCTCCCTGGCGCCTCCCCGGGTCTGCTCGCGGTGGGCATCCTCGGCGTGCTCGCCGGTGTCGGGTTCAAGGCCGGTGCGGTGCCGGTGCACTTCTGGGTTCCCGACGTCACGGCCGGCACCACGCCTCCGATGGCTGCCTACCTCACCACGATCCCCAAGATCGGCGCGGTCGCGGCCGCCTTCCGGCTGCTCGCCGAGCCCTTCGCCGACGTTCCCCTCGACGTGCCCCTGCTGGTCGCCCTCATTGCGGCAACCAGCATGACCCTGGGCAACCTGGCTGCCTTTCACCAGACCGACGTTCTGCGCCTGCTGGCGTACTCGACGGTGAGCCAGGTCGGCTACCTGTTCATGGTCGTGGCCGTCGCGGCGCGCACCGACCTCGCCGTGCCGGCCCTGGCGATCTACCTGGCCGGCTACGCGGTGACCAACGTCGGCGCTTTCGCCGCCGTGGCGGCGGCCCCGGTGGCTCGCACGATCACCGACTGGGCGACCGCGGTCGGGCGCCACCGCTCGCTGGTCGTCAGCCTGGTGGTCTGCCTGCTCGGCCTGGTCGGAACACCACCGACCGCCGTCTTCGTCGGCAAGCTCGCGGTGTTCGCCGCAGCCTGGGACGGCGGGCTCGCCTGGCTGGTCGTCGTGGCGGCGATCAACACCGTCGCCAGCCTCTTCTACTACCTGCGCTGGATCGCCCCGGCGTTCGCCGGTGTTCCCGTCGCACCGGCGACGGGGGAGGGCGAGCCCGGCAGTGGTCCGCGGACCGCGGCCGGCACGGCACAGCGGATCCAGCGCGGCCCCGTGGTGGTCCTGCACGCGGCCGCCGTGCTCTCGGTCCTCCTCGGCGTAGGCGCCGGGGTGTGGCTCGCGGCGGCCACCAGCGCGAGCTGAGTAGCGGTGTCGGTGGGCGGAGCCGGCAGGAGGGTTGGTGTGGTCACGGCCGGGCATGGTGTCCGAGCGAATCGCGTGGTCGGTCGCCCCGAGACGGTATCCGCGGAGCCGTTCGGACGACGGGCTGATCGGTCTGGCTTTGGCTGCCTGACCGTGCCTTTCGGGCAGACCACGACCCTGGGTTCCATGCGAGAGGCGGTCAGGATGGCCAACCGGCTGGCAGGGGCGACGAGCCCGTACCTGCTGCAGCACGCGGAGAATCCCGTCGACTGGTGGGAGTGGGGCGAGGAGGCGTTCGCCGAGGCGCGACGCCGGGATGTCCCCGTCCTGCTGAGCGTGGGGTACGCCGCCTGCCACTGGTGCCACGTCATGGCGCACGAGTCGTTCGAGGACGCGGCGACCGCGGCGCAGCTGAACGCCGGCTTTGTCTGCGTGAAGGTCGACCGGGAGGAGCGCCCCGACGTCGACAGCGTCTACATGGCCGCCACCCAGGCGCTGACCGGGGCGGGTGGCTGGCCGATGACGGTGTTCACCACCCCGGAGGGCAAGCCGTTCCACTGCGGCACCTACTACCCGCCGCGCCCGGCGCACGGCATGCCGTCCTTCCGCCAGCTGCTCGCGGCGGTCGGTGACGCCTGGTCCACCCGCCGGGACGAGCTGGAGGACGCGGGCACGAGGATCACCGAGGGCATCGCCGGCCGGCTGGACCTCGGTGCGCCGTCGCCGCTGTCGGCCGAACTGCTCGACGGTGCCGTCGCCACCCTCGCCGACGGCTACGACCGGCAGTTCGGCGGCTTCGGGGGCGCACCCAAGTTCCCGCCGTCCATGGTGCTGGAGTTCCTGCTCCGGGCCTCCGCCCGGCGCGGTGACGAGAACTCGCTGCGGATGGTCGTGGGCACCGCCGAGGCGATGGCCCGTGGCGGCATCTACGACCAGCTGGCCGGCGGGTTCGCCCGCTACTCCGTCGATGCACGCTGGGTGGTGCCGCACTTCGAGAAGATGCTCTACGACAATGCCCTGCTGCTGCGGGTGTACTCGCACCTGTGGCGCAGCACCGGCCTCGGCTGGGCCCGCCGGGTGGCCGACGAGACCGCCGCCTTCCTCGTCCGCGACCTCGGCACCGCCGCGGGCGGCTTCGCCTCGGCACTGGACGCCGACACCGAGGGCGTCGAGGGGCTCTCCTACGTCTGGACGCCGGAGCAGCTGGTCGAGGTGCTCGGCCCCGAGGACGGCGCCTGGGCGGCCGAGACCTTCGCGGTGACCTGGGAGGGCACCTTCGAGCACGGCAGCTCCACCCTCCAGCTGCTGCGGGACGTCGACGATCCCGGCCGGCTGGCCGACGTCCGGGGCCGGCTGTCCGCGGCCCGGGCGCGGCGGCCCCAGCCGGCTCGTGACGACAAGGTGGTCACCGCCTGGAACGGCCTGGTCATCGCGGCGCTCGCCGACCACGGGGCGCTCACCGGCGATGCGGCGGCCGTCGATGCCGCCCGCGCGGCCGCCGAGCTGCTGCAGGGCACCCACTGGGTCGACGGCCGGCTGCGCCGGGCGTCCCGGAACGGCGCCGCCGGCCCCCACGCCGGGGTCCTGGAGGACTACGGCGACCTGGCGGAGGGCCTGCTGGCGCTGCACTCGGCCACCGGTGAGGGCCGCTGGCTGGCCTGGGCGGGAGAGCTGCTCGCCGTCGTCGCCGACCAGTTCGTCGACGCCGACGGTCGCTGGCACGACACCGCCGCCGACGCCGAAGCCCTCGTCCACCGCCCCTTCGACCCGGCCGACGGGCCGGCCCCGGCCGGCATCGCGGCCGCCGCCGGCGCGCTGGTCGGCTACGGGGCGCTGGCCGGCTCGGCGGAGCACCGCGGGCGGGGCGAGGAGGCGCTCGGGTCGCTGGCCCGGCTGGTCGAGCACGCACCCCGGGCAGCCGGGTGGGCGGCGGCGGTCGGGGAGGCGCTGCAGGCCGGTCCGCTCGAGGTGGCGGTCAGTGGCCCGGCCGGCCCGGAGCGCGATGCCCTGGCCGCCGCAGCGCGCGCCTCGGGCAGCCCGGGAGCGGTCGTCGTCGTCGGGGAACCGGACGCGCCGGGGGTACCACTGCTCGCCGACCGCCCGGCCCGGGACGGTCGCCCGGCGGCGTACGTCTGCCGGGGCTTCGTCTGCTCGGCGCCGGTCGGGGACGTGTCCGCGCTCAGCGCAGCGATGGAGCCGCCGCGGGGCTGATTACACAATTACAGTGTGCGCATCGACGTTCCCGGGAGGACACCATGCACGCACTGCACCGCTTCGCATCGGACGGCTTCCCCGGGCGGGGGCGGCCGCGGGGCCGCGCGGCCGACGCGGCGCCGCCGGTGGACCGCGCGGAGGTGGCCGGCTGGTTCGCCGGCCGGCTGCCCGACGGCTGGTTCACCGGGCCGGTCGAGCTGAGCCTCGACCGGGACGAGATCACCGTGGTCGGCGCCGTCGCCGAGCCGGACGCGGGTGAGGGTGACCCGGCCGCGGCCCGGGCCGGACGGATCGCCCGGTTCCGCGAGCAGACCCGCGAGCAGCGGATGGCCATCGCCGACGCAGCCCAGGCCCGGTACGGCCGTTCGGTGGCGTGGGGCGCCCGGTGCGGCGACACCCGCGAGCTGTTCACCACGCTGTCGGTGCCGGTGATGACCCGGCTGCGCCAGCCGGAGCGCCAGGTCCTCGACACCCTGGTCGACGCCGGCGTGGCCCGCTCGCGCTCGGACGCCCTGGCCTGGGCGGTGCGGCTGGTCGGGCAGCACACCGACGCCTGGCTCACCGACCTCCGCCGGGCCATGGAGTCGGTCGAGGAGGTGCGCGCCCGCGGCCCCCGGACCGGCTGACGCGCTGGGCTCCCGGCTCCCGGATCGCGGCGAGCACGCAGGGTGGGATGTCCGGCGTCGCCGCCCGCTTCCCACTGTTCGGCTGATCGCGGCGGGCCCTGCGCCGGGCCGCCGGCGGCGACCGGGGACACTGGGTCGTGTGACCACCGACGTCGAGCCCACCGAGACCGACGTCCTCGTGGTCGGCGCCGGTCCGGCCGGATCGGCCGCCGCGGCCTGGGCGGCCCGCCACGGTGCGGACGTCGTGCTGGCCGACGCCGCCGTCTTTCCCCGGGACAAGACCTGCGGCGACGGCCTCACCCCGCGGGCGATCGCCGAGCTCGACCAGCTGGGGCTGGGTGACTGGGTGCGCTCCCACGGACGCAACCGCGGGCTGCGTGCCGCCGGCTTCGGCCAGGAGCTGCTGCTGCCCTGGCCCGGCGGGTCGCTGCCCGACCACGGCGGCGCCGTGCCGCGCACCCAGCTGGACGCCCGGATCCGCCAGGTGGCCCTCGACGACGGCGCGCAGCCGCTCGAGAGCGCCAGGGCCGTCGACGTCGAGCGGGACGGCGACCGGGTGTCCGGGGTGGTGTTCCGCCGTCCGGACGACACGACGACGACGGTGTCCTGCCGCCGGCTGGTCGTGGCCGACGGCGCCCGCTCGCCGCTGGGCCGGGTGCTGGGCCGCGAGTGGCACCGGGACACCGCCTACGGCGTGGCCGCCCGCGGCTACGTGTCCTCCGGGCGCAGCGACGACGAGTGGATCTCCTCCCACCTGGAGCTGCGCGGTGCGGAGGGGGAGCTGCTGTCCGGCTACGGCTGGGTCTTCCCGCTCGGCGGGGGCGAGGTGAACATCGGCGTCGGCACGCTGGCCACCGCGCGCCGGCCGGCCGGCGTCCAGCTCAAGGGCCTGCTCGAGCTCTACACCGACCAGCGCCGCGACGACTGGCGGATCGAGGGCGCGGTCCGGGCCCCGGCGAGTGCGCTGCTGCCGATGGGCGGGGCAGTGTCCGGGGTGGCCGGGGCGAACTGGGCGCTGGTCGGCGACGCCGCCGGCTGCGTCAACCCGCTCAACGGCGAGGGCATCGACTACGGCCTCGAGACCGGCCGGATGGTCGGCGGGCTGCTCGAGGAGCGCGACTGGTCCCGGGCGTGGCCGGTGACGCTGCGCCGGCACTACGGCGAGGCCTTCTCCATCGCGCGGCGGCTCGCCGGCCTGCTGACAGTGCCGCGGTTGCTGCCGGCCGCCGGCCCGGTCGGGATGCGCTCCCGGGTGCTGATGACGGTGGCGCTGCGGGTGATGGGGAACCTGGTCACCGACGCCGACCGCGACCTGACCGCCCGCGCCTGGCGGGCCGCCGGGAAGCTGTCGCTCAAGCTGGACGAGCGCAAGCCGTTCGGCTGAGCGGGGGGCCGGAGGCTCCCCCGAAGGCGAACTCGACGTGAGACGACATGGACGGACCTGCGGTCCGGAGGACCGATGTGGTCGGACGGTGTGGCGGCCGGAGGCTGTCCGCCGTCAGGCCACGAAACGGCTCGGTGCAGCTGGGGCACGGCACCTGGCCGCGGTGTCTGACCGGAGGTCAGACGAAAGGGGAGTTGTACAAGGCGAAGTAGACGGCGATGTAGTGGCAGGTCGCCGCCACGATGGTCGCCGCGTGGAACACCTCGTGGTAGCCGAAGGTGCCCGGCCACGGGTTGGGCTTCTTGAGCCCGTAGGCGATGCCGCCCGCGGTGTAGAGCACGCCGCCGACGGCGAGCAGCACCATCGCGGTGACCCCGGCGAGCCGAAGGATGTCGGTGAGCACGAACACCGCCACCCAGCCCAGTGCGAGATAGATCGGCACGCCCACCCAGCGCGGCGCCGTGGGCCACACCAGCTTCAGCGACATCCCGGCCAGGGCGCCGGCCCAGACCACGCCCAGGATCCACAAGTTGGTGGGCGCGGAGACCGCCAACATCGCGAACGGCGTGTAGGTGCCGGCGATGAACAGGAAGATCATCGAGTGGTCGAGCCGCTTCATCACCTTCCAGCCCCGCGGTGACCAGCGCCGCCGGTGGTAGGCGGCGCTGATGCCGAACAGCCCGAGGATGGTCAGGCAGTACAGCGAGACGGGGATGCCGGCCCGTGGGCCGTGGGCCCAGGCGAGGGGGATGAGCACCGCCCCGGCGACGATCGAGCCGAACGCCGCGAACAGGTGCAGCCAGCCGCGCATCCGGGGCCGGGTGTCGGGGTGGTCGTAGTCGCGGTCGCCGTAGTCGGCGACGGCCCACCCACCGGCCTGCTCGACGGCCTGGACCTGCTCGCCCTCGGCGACGACGGCATCGACGGCCTCGCCGAGCGGTGCCTCCAGCTGGGCTCCGTCGGCGGTGACCCGGGCGCGGCCTGCGCGGTCGGGAGAGAGCGTCATGCACCGAGGTTACGGAGCCGTAGGGAGCCCGTCATCCTGTGCGGGCTGTGATCCGGCCGGTGGTCTGCGGCGTGCCGGGAGGCGCCGGGCCGGAAGGGTCCTAGGCTGCCTTCCGTGAGGGTGCGCGCGCGGGTCCGCGAGGTGCTCACCATCCTGTACGAACGACGGTTGGCCCGTGCGGTCCTGGGCGGCGACACCCCCCGGCACGTCGGCGTGATCATCGACGGCAACCGCCGCTGGGCGAAGTCCATCGGCCTGGAGGACGTCAACGACGGCCACCGGGTCGGTGCCGACAAAATCGCCGAGCTGCTGCGCTGGTGCGACGAGGCCAAGGTCGAGGTGGTCACCCTCTTCCTGCTGTCGACCGACAACCTGCAGCGCCCCGAGCCGGAGCTCACCCCGCTGCTGCGGATCATCGAGGGGGTCGCCTGCGACCTGGCGCAGCCGGGGCGCAACTGGCACCTGCGGGCGTTCGGTGCGCTGGAGCTGCTGCCGGCCGAGACCGTCGCCGTGCTCAAGGAAGCGGAGGAGGACACCCGCGACCGTCCGGGCGCCAGCGTGAACCTCGCGGTCGGCTACGGCGGGCGACGGGAGATCGCCGACGCCGTCCGCTCGCTGCTGGCCGAGCACGCCCAGCGGGGGACGACGCTGCCCGAGCTGATCGAGGTGCTGGACGTCGAGCACATCTCCGAGCATCTCTACACCCGCGGCCAGCCCGACCCCGATCTCGTCATCCGCACCAGCGGCGAGCAGCGGCTGTCGGGCTTCCTGCTCTGGCAGACGGCGCACTCCGAGTTCTACTTCACCGACGTCTACTGGCCGGAGTTCCGTCGGGTCGACTTCCTGCGTGCGCTGCGTGACTACGCCGCCCGGAACCGGCGTTTCGGCGGTTGACGCGCCGGCGAGGCAGCGACCGGGGAGCGGAACCCGGGGCGGCGGCGGTCGTGTGCTGCGGCGGCTGGGAGACTCGGGGCCATGGCAGCCGGCGCGGTCGACGTCCCCCTGGAGTACGTGCGGCTGGGGCTGCGGTTCGACCGGGTGGAGCCCGGCTTCGTCGACGCCTACACCGGCGACCCGCGGCTGCGCGCGCAGGTGGCCGACGAGCCGGCGCCCACGCCGCAGGGGCTGCGGAACCAGGCCCGCGCCCTGCTCGCCGAGCTCGACGTCGCGGGGCTGCGCCGCGACCGGGCCGGCTACCTGCGCGGTCAGCTGACCGGGTTGGAGTGCACCGCCCGGAAGATGGCGGGGGAGCCGATCGGCTTCGTCGACGAGGTGCGCGCCTACTTCCAGGTCGACGTCGCCCTCGGTGACCCGGGCGAGTACGCCGCCGCGCACGCCGAGCTGGAACGGCTGCTGCCGGGCAGCGGCACGCTCGCCGAGCGCTACGCCGTGCACCGCCGGCGCGAGGAGTGCCCGCCGGCCCGGCTGGAGGTCGCCGTGCACGCGCTGTCCTCGGCCCTGCGTGACCGGGTCCGCGGCCGGTACGGGCTGCCCGAGGCCGAGACGGTGCGCTACGAGGTGGTCACCGACAAGCCGTGGTCGGGCTTCAACTACTACGAGGGCGGCTACCGCTCCCGGGTGGCCATCAACGCCGACCTCCCGCACCGGCTGGGTCAGCTGCCGCACCTGGTCGCGCACGAGTCCTACCCCGGCCACCACACCGAGCACTGCCGCAAGGAGCAGGGGCTCGTCGAGCGCGACCAGCACCTCGAGCACACCATCTTCCTGGTCAACACCCCCGAGTGCCTGATGGCCGAGGGGCTGGCCGACCTGGGCGTGGAGGTGGCCGTCGGCGACGGGTGGGGCGCGTGGTCGGCCGAGGTCCTCGCCGACCTGGGCCTGCACTTCGACGGCGCGCTGGCCGAGCGGGTGGCCGCCGTCGCGGCACCGCTCAACCGCGTGCGCCAGGACGCCGCGATCCTGCTGCACGACCGGCACGCCGATCCCGACGTCGTCATCGCCCACCTGCAGCGGTGGGGTCTGGTCAGCCACGACCGCGCCGTCCAGCAATTGCGCTTCCTCACCGACCCGTTGTGGCGGGCCTACATCTCCACCTACGTCGAGGGGTACCAGCTGCTGAGCCGCTGGCTCGCGGCCCGCCCGGTGGAGCAGCCGGTCGCCGACCGCTTCCTGCGGCTGCTGGACGAGCCGCTCACCCCGGCCGGCGTCACCGCCGAACTGACGGCGGCCTGAGCCGGGGTGGTGCGGCCGACGGCGGGGCAACGACGGTTCCTCGGGCTCTGGACGGCGGGGTGGCTGGCCGTGCTGCTGCTGGCCGGCCTGCTGTGGGTGGGTGACCTGTCGCTGCAGTGGCCGGTGCTGCTCGCGCCGGTACTGGGGGCGCTGGTGAGCCTGCGCCACCGGGACGACGGCGCGGCGCCCGGCCGCTGACCGTGGGCACGGGCGTGCTCGGCCGGGGGCTTCGGCGTCCGGCGCTTCCGGCAGGAATCCAGCTGAACGTGAGGTGTCCGCGAGGTCACCGTTGTCCCACGTGTCACCCGTTGGCGTGTTGTGGGGCTCCATTCGTCGGTACCGGCGCCTAGCGTCCGCGGTGGAGGACGGGTGCCACCCCGTCGTCCACGGGAGGCCCGGATGGTGCGACTGCGTACGTCGTCCAGAGGGGCCGCGTCCAGGCCCCTGCGCCGGGACCCGGCCACCTTCGAGCCGGGGCGCGTCCCGCGCCCCACGGGAGTCGACTCGTGAACAAGCGCCGCACGTTCGTCCTGGACACCTCCGTCCTGCTCTCCGACCCGGGTGCGCTGCTGCGCTTCGGCGGGCACGACGTGGTGCTGCCCCTGGTGGTCATCAGCGAACTGGAGGCCAAGCGCGACCACCCGGAGCTCGGCTGGTTCGCCCGGCAGACCCTGCGGGCGCTCGACGACCTGCGGGTCCAGCACGGCCGGCTCGACGCTCCCGTCCCGGTCGGTGACCAGGGCAGCACGCTGCACGTGGAGCTGAACCACAGCGATCCGTCGGTGCTGCCGGTCGGTTTCCGCAACGACAGCAACGACAGCCGGATCATGGTGGTGGCGCTGAACCTCCGCAGCGAGGGCCGGGACGTCTGCCTGGTCACCAAGGACGTCCCGCTGCGGGTCAAGGCGGCGGCCATGGGCCTGGAGACCGACGAGTACCGGGCGCTGGGCGCCGTCGACGCCGGGTGGACCGGGATGGGCGAGCTCGCGCTCGACGAGGCGGAGGTGAACGCTCTCTACGAGGCCGGGTCGCTGTTCGTGCCGGCCGCCGCGGAGCTGCCCACGCACACCGGGCTGGTGCTGCTGTCGCCCCGCGGATCGGCGTTGGGCCGGGTGACGCCGGACAAGCAGGTGAAGCTGGTGCGCGGTGACCGCGATGCCTTCGGGCTGCACGGCCGGTCGGCCGAGCAGCGGATCGCCCTGGACCTGCTGCTCGACCCCGAGATCGGCATCGTGTCGATGGGCGGTCGGGCCGGCACCGGCAAGTCGGCGCTGGCGCTGTGCGCGGGGCTGGAGTCGGTGCTGGAGCGGCGCGCGCACAAGAAGGTGGTCATCTTCCGGCCGCTGTACGCCGTCGGCGGCCAGGAGCTGGGGTACCTGCCGGGCAGCGAGGGCGAGAAGATGGCGCCCTGGGCCCAGGCGGTCTTCGACACCCTGGGGGCGCTGGTCTCACCCGCTGTCCTCGACGAGGTCATCGGCCGCGGGCTGATCGAGGTGCTGCCGCTGACCCACATCCGTGGCCGCTCGCTGCACGACTCGTTCGTCGTCGTCGACGAGGCGCAGTCCCTCGAGCGCGGCGTGCTGCTGACCGTGCTCTCCCGGCTGGGCACCAACTCCCGCGTCGTCCTCACCCACGACGTCGCCCAGCGCGACAACCTGCGGGTCGGCCGGCACGACGGCGTCACCGCGGTGATCGAGGCCCTCAAGGGGCACCCGCTGTTCGCCCACGTGACCCTGACCCGCTCGGAGCGCTCGCCGATCGCCGCGCTGGTCACCGAGATGCTGGAGGACCTCCCGCGCTGATCGGCCGGCCCTCGCCGGCTCCTGCGGTGTTGCAACTGCTCCTGCGGTGTTGCAACGCCGCAAGAAGGGGAGCGAAGCCGCAAGAGCCGGCGGGGCGGTCAGGAGGTGGGAGGTTCGCTCGCGGGCGGGGTCCGGGTGGACGTCGTCGAGCGGGCCGGGGTGCGGGGCACGGTGGCGAAGCGCATCAGGGCCACCGCGGCCCAGCCGGCCCCCAGGCACCACACCACGCGCAGCACGACGTCGTCGGGGGCGAGGTCGCCGCGCAGGCCGAGGAGCAGCACCGGGATGGCGAGCACGAAGCCGGTGATGAGCACGTCGCCGCGCAACGGGCTCACCGGTCCTCCCTGCGCCGGCCGGTCGGCCGCACCCGGCCGGCCGCCGGGGTCACATGTCCTCCAGCCGCTCACACAGCAGGGAGGCCCAGCGGTGCGCGGTCGCCCGTGCCCCGTCGATCCGCGCGACCGGAGCGGTCAGGTGGCTGAGCACGGCGGCGGGGTCGGCGGTCGCCTCGGTCTCCTGGACGACGACGGCGTCCAGCCGGGGCAGCGCGTCGAGCCACGGAACGACGTCCTCCAGCTTGCGGGTGGCGTCGACGACACCCCAGACGGCGTCCGGCGCCCAGATGGCGAGCATGTGCGCCAGCCAGTTGCCGCCGCCGGTCCGCAGCGGGGCGTCGACGGCGACGATGGTCACCGTGCCGGCCCGCTCACTGATCCGGTGCCGTTCGGTGGCGGTCTCCAGCGTGGTGATCCGGCTGTGCTCGGGAACCAGGGAGGCGGCGTCGCCGGGGGTGGCCCACTGCACCGCGGCCGGGTCGAGCCGCACCGAGACGGCCAACGACCGGGCGGCGGCCAGCGTCTCGGGGCCGGGGCCGACCACGAGCAGCACCGAACCCGGCTCGGCCGGCACGTCGGGGACCGGGGCGAGCCGGTCGCTGAGGGTGCGGGTGAGCGCCGCGTACAGACCACGGGTGGCCGCGTCGCCGGCGAACCCCGGGGAGATGAGGAACTCGGGGACGCCCAGCGCGAGCAACTGGACGACGAGCTCCTCACCGGAGCTCACCCCGTAGGGAGCCAGCTCGCCGGAGGAGGACGGGATCGGCACCAGCCGGGTGACCGTGGCCAGCCGGGGCCCGACCTCGGCAGCGGCCAGGGGAACCTGGCGGGGCGCGACCTCGAGCGCGGTGCGCTCAGCGCCCTCGAGCCGGTCCGGCACCGCGGGACGGCCGGAGATCGCCGGCCGGCTGGCCGTGCTGGGGCCGGAGGCCAGCGGACGGCGGGCGGGCGGGACCGCGGGGCGACCCTTGAGCAGCGGCGGGAGACCGCCGATCGAGGGCATCCGCTGCGGGGGCAGCAGCGACAGCGGGGGCAGGATCGTGGTGGCGTCCATCGACAGCGGAGCGGGGTCGCTGGCCGTGCGCGCCATGGCCGGCCAGGCGGCCATCGACGGGGTCATCACCAGCGGCTCGCGGTGCGCGAGGACCTCGTGGCGCTGCATGTCCACGACGACGTCCCGGCGGAGCTCGTGCACCCGGGCCTCCTGCACCCGGACGTCGTCGGCCCAGTCGGCCGCCCAGTCGTCCGCGGTCCGGTCGCCGGCCAGCTCGGCCAGCTCCTCGTCCAGGGGGTCGGGGGTCAGCGCGGCCAGGTTCTCCGCGGCGGTCCCGACGGGAACCGGCACGGGCCGCAGCGTCCCGGGTAGCGGGGCGTGGTCGGGGCGGACGGCGGCCATCTCGCTCGTGGCCGGGTGGCTCGTGACCGGCTGGCTCGTGGCCGTGGGCTCGGGGAAGCGGTGCCGGCCGCGGGACGACGACTCGTCGAGCTCCACCGCCGCGGCGGTGGCGGCCTCGCCGGAGAGGACGCGCTCGAGCACCCCTTCGAGCAGGCGCTCCATGTCGCGGTCCGTGGACCCGGCCGAGCGCAGCACGGACTGCAGCGCCGACTGGAGGGCGGCGCGCTGGTCCAGGGACTGCGGGGCGTCGGCTGCAGCCGACGCGGCCGCGGCAACGTCGGGGAGTGCGGCGGCGGGCTGCGCCGGTGCGCCGGGGGCGGCCCCCGGCGCCGCGGGAGCAGGCGCCGTGACCGGCGCCGGGGGAGCGGACGCCGCCACCGGTGCCGGCGTGGCGGCCGGGACAGCGGCCACCGGCGCCGGGACGGCCTCCTCGGTCTCGTCGATCCACTCCTCGGCCCGTACCCGGAAGACCGGCTCCTCGACCGGCTCGAAGCCGAGGCCGTCGGAGCCGAGGTCGTCAGCGGTGCGGTGATCGGCAGCGCGCTCGTCGGCAGCGGAGCGTTCGACGGCGTCAGCGTCGGCGTCGGCGTCGGTGACGGCGGCGGTGACGGCGACGGAGACCGAACGGTCGGCGACCATCCGGGCGAGGGCGGCGGTGAACGGCGAGGGGCCGGCCGGTTCGGGCTCGGCCGCCGGCTCGGGAGCGGTCTCGACGAACCGGTCGAGGGTCGGCCGGTGACGGGAAGGGGTGAACGGCGTGGCGGCCGGGGCGGCGGCCGCGGCCTGCACGGCGGCCGCGAAGGAGCCCCGGGCGAGGCCGGCGACCGGGGCGCTGTCCCGGGGGGCCGCACCGCCCCGCGGTGCCGCGGTGGAGCCGATCGGGGCCGCGGCCGGGCCGGTGGTCCGGGCCGGCGCGGAAGCGCGGAGACCCCCGGCCGGTGTCTCGGGAGCCGGCGCCGTGCGTGGGCGCCGCTGGGCGACGACGTCCTCGATGGCCGGGCCCCGGGCCACTCCGGCGGCCGAGTAGAGGCCGATCGGCAGCTGACCCGACGACGGTCCGAGCAGGTCGGCCAGCTCGGACATCCGGTCGTCGACCGACTCGGCCGGGCGGGCGCGGGGCGCCCGGCGGGGCGCCCCGTCGGAGCGGGATCCGGTGCCGGGGTCGGCCCGGTCGTCCGGCCTGCGGGCGGACCCGCCGCCGGCCGGGGCGCTGCGCGCGCTCAGGTCGACCTCGGCGACGTAGCGCTCGGCGGCGAAGAACCCGAGCACCCCGCCGGAACGGATGCGACGGACGCCGACGATCTTCGCCGACGGCCCGTACTCCTCGCGGGCGGCGGCGATGGCCTCCTCGCGCGTGGCTGCCTCAACGGATTGCGACGGCACCGCTCACCACTCCCAGGGATTCGATCTGGGCCGTGCGGGACACCTCGTTGTAGGAGATGACCGACAGCCGGGGAAGGACCTGGCGGACCAGGCGGGACAGGGCGGCGCGCACCTGCGGCGAACACACCAGGACAGGGGACAGGTTCACGCGCTCTGCCTCCTCGAGCAGTTCGGTGCAGCCGCGGACCAGCACGTCCACGGTGTGCCCGTCCAGGGCGAGGACCTGGCCGTCGGCGCCCTGGCGGATCGACTCGAGCAGCCGCTGCTCGAAGCCGGGCTCGAGGGTGATGACGTGCAGCCGCTCGTCGGGGGTGACGTAGGGGTGGCTGATCGCCGCGCCGAGGGCGTTGCGCACGGCTTCCACCAGCCCGTCGAGGTCGGTGGAGGTCTTGGCCCGCAAGGAGAGCGCCTCGAAGATCCGGACCAGGTCGCGGATCGAGACGTCCTCGTCGAGCAGGGCGGCCAGCACCCGCTGGATCTCACCGGTGGTGAGCAGTGTCGGGGTGAGCTCCTCGACCACGACCGGGTGCGAGCGGCGGACCATCTCGATCAGCAGCCGGACGTCCTCCCGCCCGAGCAGCGACGAGGCGTTCTGCCGGACCACCTCGGCCAGGTGCGTGGTGATCACCGAGGAGCGGTCGACCACCGTGGCGCCGGCCATCTCGGCCTGACGCTGCAGCTCGGCGGGGACCCACTTGGCGGGCAGCCCGAACACCGGCTCGCGGGTGGCCTTGCCGGGCAGCCCGTCGAGGTGGTCGCCGATGGCCAGCACCGTGCCGGCGGGGGAGATGCCCTTCGCGGCCGGGACACCGTTGAGCCAGATGACGTACTCCGACGAGGGCAGGTCCAGGTTGTCCCGGGTGCGGACCAGCGGGATGACCAGGCCGGTGTCCATGGCCACCTTGCGGCGCAGCGCCTTGACCCGGTCGAGCAGGTCGCCGCCGCGGGCGGTGTCGACGAGCTCGACGAGGTCGAAGGCCACCTCGAGCTCCAGCGGGTCGACCCGCATCCGCTCGGCGATGGACTCGGGGGAGTCGGGTTGGGCCTCGGCGTCCGGTCCGATCGCGGCCTGCTCGTCGTCGTCGTCGGTCTCGACCACCTCGGTCACCCGGCTGGCGGCGAACAGGAAGAGGCTGCCGACGATGAGGAAGGGCAGCTTGGGCAGGCCGGGGATGAGGCACAGGGCGATGGCGGCGCCGCCGGCGACCCGCAGCGGCTGCTTGCTGCGGCCCAGCTGCTTGATCAGGTCCTGGCCCATGTCGCCGTCGGAGGCCGACCGGGTCACGATCAGGCCGGTGGCCGTGGAGATCAGCAGGGCGGGGATCTGCGAGACCAGGCCGTCGCCGACGGTCAGCAGCGAGTACGTGGAGACGGCCTCGCCCGGCGCCAAGCCACGCTGCATGATCCCGATGGCGAAGCCGCCGATCAGGTTGATCAGCGTAACGATGATGCCGGCGATGGCGTCGCCCTTGACGAACTTGCTGGCGCCGTCCATCGAGCCGTAGAAGTCGGCCTCGGAGGTGACCTCCTGGCGCCGCTTGCGGGCCTGCTTCTCGTTGATCAGCCCGGCATTGAGGTCGGCGTCGATGGCCATCTGCTTGCCGGGCATCGCGTCGAGGGTGAATCGGGCGCCGACCTCGGCCACGCGCCCGGCACCGTTGGTGATGACGACGAACTGGATGATCGTGAGGATCACGAAGATCACCAGGCCGACGACCAGTGAGCCACCGATGACGAAGTGGCCGAAGGCCTCGATGACCTTGCCGGCGTAACCGTCGGTGAGCACCAGCCGGGTCGAGGACACGTTGAGCGCGAGGCGCATCAGCGTGGCGACGAGCACCAGGGCCGGGAAGACGGCGAAGTCCAGGGGCCGCTTGATCTGCATCGCCACCAGCAGGATCAGCAGCGACATCGTGATGTTCAGGCCGAGCAGCAGGTCCAGCAGCGCGGCCGGCAGCGGCACGACCAGCATCAGGACGATGGAGACGACTCCGATGGGGACGGCGGCCTTGCCCAGGTTCCGCATCCGGTCCTCCTCTCCTCGCACCCGACGCCCGCGGTCCGCAGGCTGCCCGTGGGGAGCGGTGTGCTCCTCTCAGCCGTTCTCGGCAGTCGGTGAGGACGGCGGTACCGGAGCGGAAGGGGCGGGCGCCCCGCGAGTCACACGCGCTCCGCGCGTTCACCGAAGATCCCGCGGCCCTCCTGCAGGGGCCCGCCGCGAGGGGAAGGACCCGCTCCTCCCCGACCCTCGCGAGCTCGGGCCGGGTCCCGGGAGCGGGCCGGGGGCAGCAGGGTCCGCTTTCAGCGGCGACGGGCGCGGGGGAGCCCCTCGGTCACCGGCGGCTCGAAACCGGGCCGGTGCATGCCCCCGCGGACCCCGCGGGAGGACAGTTGCATGACGAAGGCGAGCACCCGGGCCACCGCGGTGAACAGCTGCGCCGGTACCTCCTGGTTCAGGTCGCAGGAGGCGTGCAGGGCCCGGGCGAGCGGGATGTCCTGAACCATCGGGACCCGGTTCTCCTCGGCCAGGGCGCGCAGCCGGGCGGCGAGCTCGCCGGAGCCCTTGGCCACCACCCGCGGCGCACCCTTCTCGGGGGTGTACTTCAGCGCGACGGCCACGTGCGTGGGGTTGACCAGCAGGACGTCGGCGTCGGCGACCTCGCTCATCATCCGGTTCCGGGACATCGCCAGCTGGGTCGCCCGCCGCTGTCCCTTGACCAGCGGGTCGCCCTCGGACTGCTTGTGTTCCTGCTTGATCTCGGTGTGGCTCATCTGGAGCTGCTTCATCATCTTCTTGCGGACGACGATGTAGTCGGCCACCGCGATGACCAGCCCGGTGACGCCCACGACGCGGAACATCAGGACGGCGGACTCGGCGAAGACCTGGATGATCCGGGACAGCGGCAGGGCGCCGGAGGCGGAGACGAGCTCCTGGGCCTTGTCCGAGGTGGTGATGATGATGACGGCCAGCGCGACGGTCTTGATGATCGCCTTGGCGGCCTCCCACAGCCCCTGGGTGCCGAACATCCGCTTGACGCCCGGTAGCGGGTTGAACTTCTTCAGGGTCGGCTTCATCCCCTTGGGGGCCAGGGTGACTCCGCCCTGAGCCGCCAGGGCCAGCGTGCCGAGCAGCATCAGCGCCACCGCCATCGGCAGCACCGTGGTGAGGAAGGCGATGAGGGCCTGGCCCATCAGCTCCGTGAGAGCCGACGTCTCCGGAGCCTGGGCCACCACGCCGACCTGGAGGAAGAGCTCCTGGGCCGTCTCGAAGGAGTTGCCCACCAGCATCGGCAGCAGGAAGCTCGCCACCGCCGCGCCGAGCCAGGAACCGAGCTCCTGGGTCCGCGGGATCTGGCCTTCCTTGCGGGCCTCCTTGATCTTCTGCGGAGTCGGCTTCTCGGTCTTCTCCCCGCCGGGACCGTCCTTGGCCACGGGTCACCCGCTCCGGAAGGAGGTCATCGCCTCGACGGCGGTGGACATCAGCGCGTCGAGGGCCGGCGGCAGCAGCGGGAACGTCAGCCCGAGCAGGGCCAGCGTCACCATGATCTTCACCGGGAAGCCCAGCGAGAACATGTTCAGCGCGGGCGCGGCCTTGCTCAGCAGCGCCAGGGCGACGTCGGTGAGCAGCAGCACGGCCACCATGGGGCCGGCGATCTGCAGGGCGGCCAGGAACATCATGGCGAACGCGGTGGTCATCGCGGAGCCGAGTTGCTCGGTGTCCAGCGAGCCGCCCAGCGGCAACCCCTGGTACGAGGTGACGAAGCCGCGGACGAGCATCAGGTGGCCGCCGCTGGTGAACAGCAGCGTGGTGGCCAGCAGGTAGTGCAGCCGGCCGATCGAGGAGTTCATCGTCAGCGACAGCGGGTCGAAGGCGGGTTGGAGCGAGAAGCCGCCGGCGATGTCGATGATGTCGCCGGCCAGCTGGACGGCGGTGAAGAGGACCTGGACGACGAAGCCCAGGGCCGCGCCGATGATCGCTTCGGTGATCGCCGCGACGATCAGGAAGCCGGCGGTGACGGCCGGCATGTCCGCGGCCAGCTGCGGGAAGACGACCAGCGACAGTGCGAGGGCCAACGCCCCCTTGACCGCCATCGGGATGCCGTTGTTGTTGAACGGCGGGGCCAGGACGACGAAGCCCGTGGCTCGCACCGTGGCCAGCAGCAGGGCCGCCACGGTCGCCGACGGGACCGAGAGGTCCACCGGGGCCTCAGCTCTTGCCGAGCAACCGGGGCAGCGACTCGAACAGGTGGTCGGTGAAGGACACCAGCTCGGCGAGCACCCAGTTGCCGGTCAGCAGCAACGCGATCGCCACCGCGATCATCTTCGGCACGAACGACAGCGTCGGTTCCTGGATCTGGGTCGCGGCCTGGAACAGCGAGATCATGAAGCCGACCAGCAGTGCGGTCAGCAGGATGGGCGCGGCGATCTTCGCCGACAGCAGCATGGTCTGCGTGGCGATGTCGATGACGTCGGCGTCGCTCATTGCTCGTCTCCGGACTCGTTCCGCTCCTCGGTCGCTGGCGCTCCCTGCGATGCTCGCTCGCCCGTCGTCATCGCGGCGCTCATGTGTACGACCCCACCAACGCGGTCGTGATCAGCGTCCAGCCGTCCACCACCACGAACAGCAGCAGCTTGAACGGCAGCGACACGATCGACGGCGGCACCATCATCATGCCCATCGCCATCAGCGAGGCGCTGACCAGCATGTCCAGCACCAGGAACGGGATGAACACGACCAGGCCGATGATGAAGGCGCTCTTGAGCTCCGAGAGCACGAACGCCGGGACCAGGGTCAGCATGCTCACCGACTCGCGGTCGGCCGGTTGCTCCTCGCCCGACAGCCCGATCATCAGCTTGAGCTCGTCGTCGCGGGTGTTGCCGAGCAGGAACTCCTTCAGCGGCGCCGAGCCGCTGTCGTAGGCCTGCGAGGCGGTGATCGCCCCGTCCAGGTAGGGCTGGACGGCGATCTCGTTGATGTCGCCGAACACCGGGCCCATCACGAAGATGGTCAGGAACAGCGCGATCCCGGTGAGCACCTGGTTGGGCGGCGAGGTGGGCAGGCCCAGCGCATTGCGGGTCAGCGACAGCACCACGATGATCTTGGTGAACGACGTCACGAGCAGCAGCGCGGACGGCGCGATCGACAGCACGGTGATGGCCAGGATGAGCGTGACCGCGGTGCTCGGGCTGTCGCCACCGATGGAGATGTCCAGCCCGCCGCCGTCCACCACCGGGGCGACGGGGTCCGTCGGTGCGGTGGGCGGTGTCGGGGCGGCGGAGGCCGGTCCGGCGAGCGCGACCATGGCCACGAGGAGAGCGGCGCCCAGGGCGAGCAGCACGAGCGGGAGCAGCACCGCGATCCGGCGGGTTCCCCCCAGCGCGCCATCATGGCCATATTGGCGGAAGCGGGGGAGGGTGCGGATCACCGGCGGACCGTCCGGTCGCGGAGGTCCTGGACCAGGGTCGTCCAGGCGCCCCGGTCGAGCACCGAACCCGCCAGCGAACCCGAGGAGGACCGGGCGACCAGCGTGGGCCGGGTGGCCGGGCCGGGGTCGACCGTGCCGTCCGGCCGGAGGGCGGCCGCGCGGGGCGCCGCGGCCAGCGCGGTCTGTACCTCGTCCTCCTCCATCTCGGCGAGCAGGGTGACCTGTTCGTCGGTCGCCCCGATGACCAGCACGCGGCCGGCGACCCGGAGCACCGAGACACTGCTCGCCCGGCCCATGCGCTGCCGGGCGACGACCTCGATGAGGCCGTTGCCCTGGCCCAGCCCGCGCTTCTTGGCCAACCGCGAGGCGAAGACGAGCACCGCCGCGATGAGGCCCAGGGACAGGACGAGGCGGATGAGCATCCAGGTCATCGCTCGACTCCGGCTTCGTTCCGCTCCTCGGTCGAGAACACGGGTCGCCTCCGCGGGCGCTCCGCTCCTCGCTCGCTGGCGCTCGCTGCGATGCTCACGCCCTGTCGGCGACGGGCATCTCCCTGCGATGCTCGCTGCGCCGTCCTCTTCGACGTCATGACGACGCGGGTCCGAACTCGGCGGCGTCGGTCACGATCTCGCTGATCCGCAGCCCGAAGTCCTCGTCGACGACGACGATCTCGCCGCGGGCGATCAGGGTGCCGTTGACCAGCAGGTCGGCCGGCGCGCTGGCGGCACGGTCGAGCTCGATGACCTCACCCGGGTACAGCGACAGCAGTTCCTGCACCGTCATCCGGGTCCGGCCGATCTCGACGGTGACCTCCATGGCCACGTTGCGCAGCAGGTCCAGGCTGCCGCGGCGCTCGCGCGGGGCCTCGGGGAGGGTGACCTGCAGGGCGAAGGTGGCCTCGACCACGCCGTCGGACAGCAGCGGCACCGCGATGAACATGCCCTTGTCGCGCAGCCCGTCGAGGGCGGCGACGACGTCCTCGACCCGCTCGGAGGAGACCCGCACCCGGCCCAGCGTCGCCGCGGCGGCCTCCAGGGCCGGACGCAGCGCGGCGGCGACGTCCATCCGCCCCACCGGGGAGTTGTCCAGTGCGGAGACGACCTCGGCCGACAGGACGAGGACGACGTCCCCGCTCACCTCGCCGGTGAGCCGGGCGGTGACCGCCGCGGCTGCCTCCGGCGGGAGGTGCAGCGCCTCGGGGTCCCCGATGGGGTCCCCCGCGACGAGCACGGCCGAGGCGGGCAGCAGCGTCGCCGCCGCCTGGGCCGCGGCGACGACGGCCGCCGCGATGGTCTCGGACTCGGGGGTGCGCTCGATGCCGAAGGCGGTGGTCATGAGTGGTCCTTTCCGCCGGTTGGGTCCGGGACGATCTCGGCGGCCAGTCGGCGCCGGTGGTTGCTGGCGATCGCGTGCGCGAACGTCTCGTCGTTGGTGGTGACCTCCAGCGGGCTGTCCCGCGGGTGCCGCAGCAGCAGCACGTCGCCGACGGCGAGGTCGAGCAGGTCGGCCGAGGGCACCTGCAGCGGGGAGAACCGCACGTTCACGTCGACCGGGACGTGGCTGATCCGCTCGGTCAGCGCCTCGGCCGCGCGCTGCCGCTTGCGCAGCGCGGACTCCGACAGCTGCGGCGACGCGGCGTTGTTCAGCGCGGGAGCGAAGGAGGAGAACGGCAGCATCAGGGTGGCCGTGGGCTCCCGGTTGCCGATCCGCAACCGGTGCGAGGCGACCATGACGGTCTCCGACCCGGCAGCGGCCTGGGCGAGCTGCGGGTTGTACTCGAGGCCGGCCAGCACCGGCTGCACCGGCGTGATCGGGGTGAAGGTGGTGGCCAGCTCGTGGAGCAGCCGCTCGAGCAGATGACCGGTGATGGTGGTCTCCATCGCCGTCATCGGCCGGCTGGGCTGCTCGGCCCCACCGGAACCGCCGAGCATGTGGTCGACGATCGCCATGGCGGTGTCCAGCGGGTACACCAGCAGGCCCTTGCCGGGCAGCGGCTCCAGGGTGAACGTGGCGATGAAGCACTGCGCCGGGAGCGTGGCGATGTAGTCGTCGTAGGAGTGCTGCTCGATGCCGTCGAGCTCCATGCGGGCGCCGGTGCGCAGCATCGAGGTCAGCACCGTGGTCGCCTGACGGGCGAAGGACTCCTGGGCGATCTGGAGGATCCGGACGTGCTCGCGGGAGAGCTTGGTGGGCCGGCGGAAGTCGTAGGTGCGCGGCTCGCTGCGGCGGCGTCCGGTCCCTGGGGATGACAGCGGGACGGCGCTGCGCGCGTCAACCACGGTGTCGGACAGTGTCACGACACCCTCATCGGCGGGTGCCGTGCCGACCCTGACCGGCGACCCGGGCGCACTTGGCGGAGCGGTGCGCCCGGGTCCGGTGGGGCTACTGGGTCACGTACTCCGTGTAGTAGATCTCGTAGACGTCACCGTGGTAGGCGTCCACGATCGCCTGCTGCAGCGCCGCCTTCATCGCCTCGCGGTTGGTCTGCACGTCGGAGAGCGCGGCACCGGAGAACTGCGCGATCGCGATGTCCATGGCCTTGGACCCGTCGGGCGTGGCGCCGCCGCCATGCCCACCGCCGGCGCTCTCGTCGTAGCCGAGGGAGAACTGCAGCGCGAGCCCCAGCTTCAGGTAGCTCCCGCCGGCCAGGTTGATGGCCACCGGCTCGACCTGGAGGACGACGCTGCCGGCCTCGGGCACGACCTCGGCCTCGGCCTCGCCGCCGCTGAAGAGGAAGAAGTACGCGCCTGCTCCGATGGCCAGCACCGCGACCAAGGCGATGATGAGCAGCTTCTTCTTGCCGCCCTTGCCCTCGGTCTCGTCGGCGTCGGGGGCGGCCTTGGTCTTCGTGCTCATGGGTGGTTCTCCTCGGAGGTGGCAGCCGGCGCGGCCGTGGCCGGCGCGGGGGTCGGGGGCGGGGGGGCCGCCGAGGCGGCGGCGTCCAGGCCGGGCAGGAGCTGGTTGGCCTGGGCGGAGGCGGTGGACAGCACGACGATGTCGACCCGGCGGTTGGCGGTGACGTAGCTGGGATCGGTGTCGGGCACGAGCGGGCGGGTGCTGCTGTAGCCGGCTGCGGAGATCCGGCCCTCGGGTACGCCCGAGGGCCCGGCGAGGTGGCGCAGCACGGTGGTGGCGCGCACCGCCGACAGTTCCCAGTTCGACGGCCACGGACCGCCGCGGGTGACCGGTATCGAGTTGGCGTGCCCCTCGACCCGGATCTCGTTGGGCAGCCCGAGGAGCGTCGGGGCCATCGCGTCGAGCACGACCGTGCCCTGCGGCTGCAGGGCCGCGGACTCCGGCGCGAACAGCACCGGGTCGGACACCACGTGCACGACCAGGCCGCGCTCGTCGATGACGAACTCCGCCGCACCGGACTGACCGGCCGCGGCCAGCGCCGCCTCGAGGGCCGCCCGGGCTCGGGACAGCTGCTCGTAGGCGGCCACGGCCTCGGCGGCGGTCTGCTGCGCCTGGTGCGCGGCCGCCGCCTCGGCGGCCGCCTGCTCCGCCTCGGTCGGCCCGGTGCCGTCGATGGCGGCCTCCTGGGCCACCTGCACCGGCTTCAGCGGGCTGTCGTTCTCGACCGGCGCGTCGATGGCGGCACCGTCGTTGAGGATGGTCACCGGGGCACCGGCACCGTCCCGGGCGCCCTCGGCGAAGGCGGTGAACTTGGCCGCGTCGATCGAGCTCATCGCGTAGAGCACCACGAACAGCACGAACAGCAGCGTCATCATGTCGAAGCCGGACACCAGCCACCGTTCGTGGTTCTCGTGCTCCTCGTGCTCCTCGTGCTTCTTGGCGCGGCGGCCACCGTGGCCGCCGTGCCCGCCGCCCCTGCTCATGCCGCCTCGCGCTGCTGCTCACCGGGCGGCACGAGGGAGGTGAGCTTCTGCCGCACCGTCCGCGGGCTGGTGCCCGCCTGGATCTCCGCGATGCCCTCGACGAGGAGCTCCATCTGCGCGGCCTGCAGCGCGCTGACCCGCAGGATCTTCGCGCCCATCGGCAGGAACCAGAAGTTGGCCGCCATGACGCCCCACAGCGTGGCGATGAACGCCGCGGAGACCATCGGGCCCAACGTCTCCGGGTTCTGGAGGTTGCCCATCACGTTCATCAGACCGACGATGCAGCCCAGGATGCCGATGGTCGGCGCGTAGCCGCCCATGTTGTTCATGAACTTGGCGGCGACCTTGTCCTCGGCCTTCTTGGCCGAGATCTCGCCTTCCAGGATGCCGCGCAGGTCCTCCGGGTCGGTGCCGTCGATGCTCATCTGCAGGCCACGCTTGAGAAACGGGTCCTCGATCGCCTTGACCTCGGCTTCGAGGGCCAGCAGCCCTTCCTTGCGGGCCTTCTCGGCCAGGCTGACCAGCGTCTGGATCTGCTCGGTGGCCGGCGGCACCTTGGCCGGCAGCACAGCCATCTTGAACCAGCCGGGCATCTTCTTCAGGTCGCTCATCGTCTGACTGGCCAGCGCCGCGCCGAAGGTCGCGACGACGACCAGGATGATCGCGGGGAGGAAGATCAGCGAGGTCGGGTCGGCGCCCTCCAGGATCATGAAGACGATCAGGGCGACGAGGGAGACGACGAACCCGATCAGGGTGGCGGGGTCCATGGGTCAGCGCTCGTCTCGGGTCGGGAAGGGCACGACGGATGAGTCATCGCTGCCCTGGGTGGCGTGGGCGGTGGGCAGGCGGTACTCGCCGCGGTCCATCTGGAAGGCGACCGCCTGGATGCTCGCCCGGTAGTCGCGGATCTCCCGGATGACCTGTTCGACGCTCTCGGCGACCACGTACTTGTTGCCCTCCTGCAGCGTGATCACGGTGTCGGGGTGCCCTTCCACGCGCTCGATCAGGTCGGCATTCACGGCGAAGTGCTCCCCGTTCAGACGTGTCACACGGATCACGGGACTTCCTTCGGTGGGTAGGAGTGCGGGCAGCAGGACCTGGGGGAGGCCCCGCTGCCCTGCTGTGTCATCGGCCTCCGGTGGAGGTCCTTGAGCGGAGTGCGAGAGCTGAGCGGCCCGGTCACCCCCTCCAGGGGGTGACCGGGCCGCCGATGTCGCCCTCCCCGGCGGGCTTTCGGTACCGAAAGCCCGGCCGGGGATCAGGCGGTCGATCAGCGCTTGAGGTTGACCAGGTCCGACAGGAGCTCGTCGGAGGCGGTGATCACCTTGCTGTTCGCCTGGAACCCGCGCTGGGCGATGATCAGACCGGTGAACTCCTCGGCGAGGTCGACGTTGGACATCTCCAGCGCACCGGCGGTGAGGGTGCCGCGCCCGCCGGCGCCCGGAACGCCGATCACCGCGTTGCCGGAGTTGTCGGCAGCCCGGTAGGAGCTGCTGCCGGCCTTCTCCAGGCCACCGGGGTTGGTGAAGTTCGCCAGGGCGAGCTGCCCCAGCGGCTGGCGCAGGCCGTTGGAGTAGAGGCCCATGATCGTGCCGTCGCCGCTGAGCGAGTAGGACTCCAGGGTGCCCAGCGCCGAACCGCTCTGGTCGGTGTCGACGGCGGCGGCCGTGGTCTTGCCACCGAACTGGGTCACCCCGGACAGGTCGAGCTGTACCGGCCCGGGCCAGCTGCCGAGCCCGGCGGTGATCAGGGGCTGCGGCGAGGTGGACGTGAGCCGGCCGGTCGTCGCACCGGTCGTCCCGAACGTGAGCTGCGTGGTCAGCAGGGTGTTCCCGCCGTCCGCCACGGTCAGGTCCCAGCCGGCGGCGGTCTTGGTGAACGTGTAGTCGACCTGGTGGGGGTTGCCCAGGGCGTCGTACATCTCTGCCTGGGTCTGGATCGCATCGCCCACGGCCGCCTCGGCGGACAGGTTGCCCACCACCGAGCTGCCGGTCGTGGCCTCCGGGGGGAGGACCTGCCCGAACTGGATCTTCAGGTCCTCGATCGGCCCGTTCGTGTCGATCCCGCCGTTGGCGTCGACCATCCAGCCCTGCAGCTTGCCCCCGCCCGGCGTCACCAGGTTCCCGACGCCGTCGAAGTCGAAGGAGCCGGCCCGGGTGTAGAGGTTCTCGTTGCCGACCTTGGTGACGAAGAAGCCGTCGCCACCGATCATGAAGTCCGAGGCCCGGCCGGTGTTCTGCTGCGATCCCTGGCCGAAGTTCGTGGTGATCCCGGCGACCTTCACGCCGAGCCCGACCTGCGCCGGGTTGGTGCCGGCGGTGCCGCCGTTGGGGGCGGAGCCGTTGCGGAGGACCTGGGACAGGGTGTCCTCGAAGACCGTCTGGCTGCTCTTGAACCCGACGGTGTTGACGTTGGCGATGTTGTTGCCGACGACGTCCATCTTGGTCTGGTGGGCCTTGAGGCCGGCGACGCCGGCGAACATGGAACGCAGCATGGGGAGGATCTCCTCGCGAGTCGGTGCAGGTGGGTCGGATGGGCAGGGACGTCGACGTCAGGCGGCGGACGGGCCCTTGTCGGGGTCAGAAGTGCCGGGATCAGGGGTGCCGGTGCCGGGGGTGTCCACCTCGGGGGTGGTGATCTCGGTGATCCGCCCCAGCGGCACGGCCGCGTCGCCGATCACTGCTCGCGGCTCGGTGCCGTGGGCGACGATGACCGAGGAGACGGCACCGGTGACGGTGGTGCCGTCGTCGGCGGTGTAGGCGACGTGCTTGCCGACCAGCGCGCCGGCGCTCAGCGAGCGCTGCAGCGTGAGCAGCTCGGCGTTCTGCGAGGCGATCTCCTCGAGCTTCTCCACCTGGCTGAAGGTGGCGGTCTGCGCCATGAACTCGCTGCTGCTGGTCGGGTTGCTCGGGTCCTGGAAGCGCATCTGGGCGACCAGGAGCTTGAGGAAGGTGTCCTTGCCCATCTGGTCGCTGCGGGTCACCTCGGCGGTGGCCGCGGGCGCGGTGGTCGGCGTGCTGCCGGAGATCGGGCTGGTCATCGGGGGTCGGCTCCGTCTCAGACTCGGACGTCCACGCCGGAGGACGCAGACAGGTGGTTGGCGGGGGCAGTGCCCTCGGCGGTGGAGGTGGCGGTGGCCCACCCGTGCGGCCGGGACGGCGACCGGCCCTGACCGTTGCCCTGGCCGTTGCCGTGCAGGTCGGCCAGCAGCTGCTCGGCCGTGCGGCCGCCCGGGCCGCCGTCGCGCGGGGCGTCGGGGTCGACGGTGAGCCGGGAGAAGCTCAGCCCGGCGGTCTCGAGCTCGCGACGGAGCTCGGGCAGGGCGTCGATCATGGCGTGCCGGCCGTGCTCGGACCCGCCGCGCAGCATCACGTCGAGCGTGCCGTCGGTGATCGTCACCTGGACCGTCACCTCGCCCAGCGACTCGGGGGTGAGCACGACGGTCATCGTCTGGCTGCCGTCGGGCGCGTTGCGCAGCACCGCCAGCTGCGGGGCGAGCTGCGCGGCGACCGGGGCTTCCCGGGCGGCCGGCGCGGCGGCCGCAGTGGCCGGCGTCGCGGCCGTACCGGTCGCCGCGGCGGTGCCGGGAAGGCCGGTCGGGACGTCGTCGGCCGGTGCGGAGGTGGGCTCGGCGACCGCGGCGACCGCGGCCGCCGGTGCGCGCGAGCCGCTGCCGCCGCTGTCCGTGCCGCCGGCGTCGGAGCCCGTCGCCGGGACCGTGCCCGGAGCCGGCACGGTGGCCGGTGCCGCACCGGTGTCCGGGGTCGCGGCGACGGTGGGCAGCGGCGAGGGAACGGTGGCCGGGTCACCGGGCGGGGCGGTGACGGCGGTCGGACCGGCGGCCTGTGCCAGGGCATCGGCAGCGGCCCCCCGGGCCGGAGCTGCGGCGGGCAGGCCCACCGTGGTCGCCGGCCCGGCGGCCGGGGCCGGCTGCTCCGGCCCGGCCGGCGTGCGGGCCGCAGCCAGTGCCGCGGCGAGTGCGGGATCGAGCGTCGGGGCGATTGCCTGGGTGGACGTCGCGGCGACGCCCGGCACGCCGCCGACGACGCCCGGCACGGCCGGCCCGGTGGCGGGCCCGGTGGCGGGCCCGGCCGGCAGCTCGCCGGTGGCGGGCCTGCCGGGTGGTGGCACGGGTGCGCCGGTGACGCCGTTCAGCAATGCCCAGATGCCCGGCGGCAGGTCGGTGACCGGCGCGGTCGGCGTGGCGTCGTCGGCGTCCCCGTCGGTCGCCGGCCCGGCCACGGCGTCCGGAGCGACGTCCTCCGGTGCCTGTCCGGCGCCGGGCGTGGCGCGGCCCGGCGTCGAGGTGCCGGCGAGGGCGCCCTCGAGCGCGGAGTCGAAGGGCGGGGCGCTGCGGTCGGCGGCGCTCGCCCGGCCGCCGCCCGAGCGGGCCGCGGCGGTGGCGCCGAGCCCCGCGGGCAGTGACATCGAGGTGGGGGCGCTCACGAATAGGCCTCCGCTGCGGTGGTGACCTTCCGGACGAAGGCCTGGGTCTCGGCGTAGGGCGGGACACCGCCGTAGCGCTGCACCGTGCCCGGGCCGGCGTTGTAGGCGGCGAGTGCCACCTCGGTGGAGCCGAACTGCTTGGTCAGGCTGCTGAGGTACCGG
This sequence comes from Modestobacter lapidis, assembly GCA_019779905.1. GTDB lineage: Bacteria > Actinomycetota > Actinomycetes > Mycobacteriales > Geodermatophilaceae > Modestobacter > Modestobacter lapidis. Next base: position 73,716 of record JABAKE010000013.1, read on the forward strand.
GCGGCGCCGTCGATGGCCGAGGCCGGGTCGGCGGGGTTGACCCCGAGGCCGGCGGCGGTGGCCGGCATGAACTGCATCAGGCCCTGCGCGCCGGCGGGGGAGACGGCGGTGCTGGTGAAGTTGGACTCGGTCTTGGCGACGGCGGCCAGCAGGGCGGGGGAGACCCCGTGCCGGCTGCCGGCCTGGGTGAAGAGGTCGGCGTACGGAACCCCGGCCAGGCCGGTGCCGGTGGCGGCGCCCGCGGCCGCGGCCGGGCCGGCGTCGGGGAGTACCCGGCGGATCACCGCGGGGTTGCCGACGTCCTGCAGCTTGACGACCTCGCCCTCCTGGGGCGCGGCGATCATCTTGCCGCCGCCGACGTAGATGCCGACGTGGTCGATGCCCGGACGCGAGGAGTAGTCGAAGAACACCAGGTCACCGGGCTGGGCGTCGGCGAGGCTCGCGACCGGCCGGCCGGCGGTGGCCTGCTGGGAGGAGGTGCGGGGGAGATCGATGCCCACGTCGGCGAAGACCCGCTGGGTCAGGCCGGAGCAGTCCAGCCCGCTCTTCGGGTCGGTGCCGCCCCACTGGTAGGGCACGCCGAGGTACTTCGTGGCGGCGGCGACCACGGCCGCGCCGCCGCCACCGCCGTCGGGCAGGCTGCCCAGCGCCGGGGGCGCGGCCGCGGTGGTGCCCGTCAGGCCGGCGGAGCCGGCTGCGCTGGCCCACTGCGCCTCGGTGGAGACCGCCGGGGTGCGGAGGAAGCGGGTGTGGATCTCGTTGATCCGGGTCTGGACCGCGCTCAGTCCGTCCACGTCTCCTCCTCTCCGGTGTGCTGGTCGCCGCCGTGCCGGCCGGTGACCAGGTCGTCGACCAAGCGGGTCTCGGCGGCGTCGGCGGCGACCTGCAGCCGCTCGACGTGCCGTTCCTTCAGCCGCTCCAGGCCCTTGGTGCGCTGGGCGGCCGCCGTCCACCGGGCGCGGACCGCCTCGGCCTGCTCGGCGTAGGAGACGGCGAGCGCCCGTGCAGCCGATACATCGGCAGCCGCGGTGCGCGATGCGACCATCGCGGCGACGAAGGCACCGGCAGAGCTCAGCGCGGGCATCGACGAGGCGGCCAGCGCGGCCGCGTCGTCCTCGGCCCGCTGCGCGGCGGCGGTCGCCTCGCGGGCGGCCTGGGCAGCGGCCATCGACGCGGCCCGCTCCTGGCTGCGCCGCAGGCGGAGCACCGGTTCCAGCCGGAAGGCCGGCTGCTTCACGCGGCGTCCCGGCTCACGCCGCGGTCACGATCTGGTGCAGCCGGGCCCAGGACTCCGCCGGCGACGTGTGGTCGTCGACGGACTGGCGGAGGAAGGCGTCGATGTCCGGTGCCAGCCGCCGGGCCCGGTCGACCAGGGGATCGCTGCCGGCCTGGTAGGCGCCGATCTCGATGAGCTCACGGACGTCACGCAGCGCGCCGAGCATCCGGCGCACCTCCCGGGCGTCGGTCATCTGCGCGGCCGGCACGACGGCGGTCGCGACGCGGGAGATCGACTCGAGCACGTCGATGGCCGGGAAGTGGCCGGCGGTGGCCAGCTTGCGGGTGAGCACCACGTGCCCGTCGAGGATGGACCGGGCGGTGTCGGCGATCGGCTCGTTGTGGTCGTCGCCGTCGACCAGCACCGTGTAGAGCCCGGTGATCGACCCGGTGGTCGACGTCCCGGCCTTCTCCAGCAGCTTGGGCAGCATCGCGAAGACGCTCGGCGGGTAGCCGCGGGTGGCCGGAGGCTCCCCGGCGGACAGCCCGACCTCGCGCTGGGCCATCGCGGTACGGGTGATCGAGTCCATCAGCAGCAGCACGTCGCGGCCCTCGTCGCGGAAGGCCTCGGCGATCCGGGTGGCCACGAACGCGGCCTTCAGCCGGACGAGCGGTGGCTCGTCGGACGTGGCGACGACGACGACGGTGTTGGCCATGCCCTCCGGGCCGAGGTCCTCGTCGAGGAACTCGCGCACCTCCCGGCCGCGCTCACCGATCAGGCCGATGACCCGGACGTCGGCGTCGGTGCCGCGGGTGATCTGGCTCAGCAGCGTGGACTTGCCCACGCCGGACCCGGCGAAGATGCCCAGCCGCTGGCCGCGGCCGACGGGGGCGAACGCGTCCAGGGCCCGGACACCGGTGGCCAGTGGCCGGTCCACCCGTGCCCGGGTGAGTGCGTTGGGGGTGTCGCTGGTCAGGTCGACGTACTCGGCGAGCGCCCCCAGTGGCGGGCCGCCGTCCAGCGGTCGGCCGAGCCCGTCGAGCACGCGGCCGAGCAGCGCCGGCCCGACCGGGACCTGCAGCGGCATGCCGGTGGCCCGCACCGGCGCCCCGGCGTGCACGCCCGACAGGTCGCCGAGCGGCATGCAGGTCAGCCGGCCGCGGTGCAGCGCCACGACCTCGGCGAGCAGCGGCCGGACGCCCGGGTCGATCTCCACCAGGTCGCCGACGGCGGCGGGAATGCCCTCGACGGTGAGCGTCAGCCCCATGGCGCCGGAGACGACGCCGGTGACCAGCGGCCGGGCAGCCGCGCGGGCACGGGAGATCAAATCGACGCTCATCCGCGGAGCACCGCCCGGACGCGGGCCAGCGCGGTGGTGAGCTGGGCGTCCACCCGGGTGGTGGTGCCCGCGGTGGCGATGGCGCCGGCCCGCTCGACCTCCGGGTCACCGACCACCGAGACCGACGCCGGCAGCGCGTGCAGCTCCTCGCGCGGCACCTCGGCCAGGTCGTCGGGGTGCAGCCGGACGACGACGGGGACGTCGCTGGGGCACAGCGTGAGCGCCCGGCGCAGCGCGTCCAGCCCTGGTGCGGTGGCCATCAGCAGCTCCCGGCCGAGCATGTCGCCGACCAGGGTGAGGACGGCGTCCAGGACGCTCTCGCGGAGCTCCTCGGCGACGGGGGCGGCGGCGGCCTCCAGCTGGGCGGCGGCCGAGCCGAGGGCGGCGGTGGCGGTGGCCAGCCGTCGCTCCCAGCGGACCTGCGCCTCGGCCAGCCGCACCTCGGCGGCCCGCTCGGCGGCGGCCACCACGTCGGCGGCCGCGGTGATGCCCTCGGCGTGACCGGCGGCCCAGCCGTCGCGGCGGGCCAGCTCGCGCAGCTGCTCGAGCTGCTCGGCGTAGACGTCGCTCAGCCGGGTGGTGCTGCGTAGCCGGCGTTCCCCGGCGCGGCGCTCGCCGGACCGCCGCTCCTCGCCGGTGTACGGCTCGGCCTCGGCCGCGACCTCGGGGGGCGCGACCAGGTCCGGGGCGGCCCGCGGCGCCGGCGACGGCACCGGAGGCCGGGACGACGTCCCGACCGGGGCCTCGGCGGGGGTCTCGATCGGCTGCGCCGTCGGAACCACCGGACCGCCGGCGCGCGGCGGCGGCGCCGGCCGGTGCACCCGCTGCCAGGGAGTGGCCGCGGCGGCCGACGACCCACGCAGCAGCACCGACTCAGGCGACGAAGTCATCCTCGCCTCCCCGCGAGATGGTCAGCACGCCCTGCTCCTCGAGCGTGCGGATGACGGCGACGACCTTGGCCTGCGCCTCCTCGACGGTGCGTGCACGCACCGGGCCGAGCAGCTCCATCTCCTCGAGCAGGTTCTCGCCCGCCCGCTCGGAGAGGTTGCGGACCACCTTGTCCCGGACGTCCTGGCGCACGCCCTTGAGCGCGGTGGCCAGGTCGTTGGCCTCGACGTCGCGCAGCACCAGCTGCAGGGAGCGGTCGTCGATGGTGACGATGTCCTCGAAGACGAACATCTGCGACCGGATGCGCTCGGCGAGCTCGGGGTCGCTGTTCTCCAGCCACTCGAGGATGGACCGCTCGGTGGGCCGGGCGGACCGGTTGATGATCTCGACCAGGGTCTCGACGCCGCCGACGGTCGCCATGTCCTGGTAGGCGAGCAGCGAGCCCATCCGGCGGCCCAGCTCCTCCTCGACCATCCGCACCATCTCGGGAGTGGTGCGGTCCATCAGCGCGATCCGGTAGGCGACGTCGGCCTGCTGATCGGGAGGAAAGTGCGACAGCACCTCCGCCGACTGGACGGCCGGCAGGTGCGCCAGCACCAGGGCGATCACCTGCGGGTGCTCGTCCTTGAGGAAGGTGACCAGCTGGCGGACGTCGCTGTTGCGCAGCGAGGCGAACGGCAGCTCGGTGTAGACGACGTTGAGCCGGGAGAGGATGCCCTCGGCCTTCTCCTCGCCGAGGCCGGCGGCCAGCACCTCGCGGGCGAAGTCCACGCCGCCGGTCCCGACGAACCGCCGGGCCTGCATGAGGGTGTGGAACTCGCCGAGCACGTCGTCCACATCCGCGCCGTCGACCCCCTGCAGCCGCATCAGCTCGGTGGTCAGCTTCTCCACCTCCGAGGGGCGCAGCTCGGCGAGCACCGCGCCGGCCTCCTCCTTGGACAGCTGGGCGAGGAAGACGGCGGCCTTGCGCAGGCCGGGCAGCTCCCTGCGGCTCACGACGGTGGGCAGGACGGCGGTGGCCGGGGCACCCGCGATCCCGACCAGCTGCTCGACGCTGGCGATGCTCATGTCACACCTCCGGTGCGGTAGAGGAAGCGGCTGCGCCGCGCTATCGGGCACATGGGGATGGCCTTCGGCCCCAAGTGATCAATTGCTTCGCAATTGATCACTTGGACTCCGCGAACCAGCCGCGGAGCATGGTGGCGACCTCGTCGGGCCGGTCGCTCACCATCTCGGAGATCTCGCCGCGGACCTTCTCCCGCCTGGCCAGCTCCCGCTGGAGCTCGTGGTCGTCGAGCTCGGGATCGCGGACGCTCTGGACCTGGATCCGGTCGAGTTCCGGGTCCTCGTCGTCCTCGAGCTCCTCGTAGTCGTCGCCGCGGTTCCGACGGGACCGGAGCCACACGATGAGCACCAGCAGCAGGATTCCGGCCGCGATGCCGCCGGTGCGGATCATCGACCACATCTGGGCGGTCTGCTCGGCCTCGGCGGCCGCGGCGATGTCCGCGGCGGCCTGCTCGGCCGCGGTCTGGTCGAAGGCCATCTTGGCGACGGTGATGGCGTCGCCGCGGGCGACGTCCAGGCCGATGGCGTTGCCGACCAGGTCCTGGATGGTGGCCTGGTCCAGCGCGCCGGCGGTGGCGTCGTTCATGACCACCGACACGGTCAGCCGCTGGATCGCGCCGGGCGCGCCCTGCACGGTCTCGACGGTCTTGCCGACGGCGTTGTTCGACGTCGTCGACTCCTTGTCGTACGTCGACTCGCCGCCGGTGCCGGCCGCTGGGTTCTCGGCCCCGAGCACGCCGCCGACTGCACCGCCGGTACCGGTGTAGTCCTCGGTCGTCGTGGACTCCGACAGGGCCGGGGTGCCGGGCACGTAGGTGTAGCTCTCGCTGGTGGTGTCCCGCTTGTTGAAGTCCAGGTCCGCCCGGACGCTGACGACCGCGTTGCCCGGGCCGACGACCCGCTCGAGGATCTGCTGCGCGTTGCCGGCCAGCCGGCCCTCGAACTCCTGCTCCATCTGCGACTGCGCATCGCCCGCGGCCGCCGTCACGCCCTCGCCGGCGGTGGACAGGACGGCACCGGTGGAGTCGGCGACGGTGACCGACTCCGGGTCCATCTTCTCGATGCTGGAGGACACCAGGTGTGTGACGGCCTGGACCTGCTCCCCGGACAGGTTGGTGCCCGGCGCCAGGTCGAGCAGCACCGAGGCGGTGGGCTTGCCCTCGTCGGTGGCGAACACCTCGTCCTGGGGGAGGGCGATGTGCACGACGGCCGAACGGACGCCGTCCAGCGCCTTGAGGGTGGTGGACAGCTCGCCCTCCAGCGCACGCTGGTAGGAGACCTGCTGCTGGAACTCGCTGGTGGTGATGCCCTGCTGGTCGAGCAGGGCGTACCCGGTCTCGGCACCGGCCGGCAGGCCCTTGCCGCTCATGGACAGCCGCAGGTCGTACACCTGCTCCTGGGCGACCATGATCGTCTGGCCGCCGTCGGTGAGCTCGTACGCGACCCCCTCGGCGTTGAGCTCCTCGACGATCGCCGACGCGTCGGTGCTGGCGAGGTTGCTGAACAACGGCGACATCGTCGACGCGGTGATCCAGCGGGTGAAGACGAAGCCGCCCAGCACCAGCCCGGCGAGCAGCAGGCCGATGACGATCTTCTGGCCGAGGCTGATCGTCGACAGGAGGGTCTTGACCCGGCCCAGTGGGCCGGCGAGGGCCGCGGGCATCAGACGGGCATCCTCATGATCTCGGTGAAGGCCCCGACCGCGGCGTTCTTCAGCGTGACCACCGTCTCGGTGGCCAGCTTCGCCTCGGCGCTGGCGATCATGTAGTCGTGCGCATCCCGCAGGTCACCGGTGGCGGCCTGCACGGCGAGGTCGCTGGCGTTGGCCTGCACGCCGTTGAGCCGGTCCACGGCGCCGGCGAGCACGTCGGCGAAGCCGTTGTCCCCGCCGACCGGCGCGGCCGCCGACGTGCCGGTGGTGCCCGTGACACCGGCGGCACCGGCGACGTCGCCGAAGCTGGGGATCGGGATGCCCATGCCGATCGCGCTGATGGGGGAGGTCATGGTCAGCCCTTCCCGAGCTGGAGTGCCGACTGGTAGGCGTTCGTGGCGCGCTCGACCGTGGCGAGGTTGGCCTGGTAGCCGCGCTGGGCCATGAGCAGCTGGGTCATCTGGTCACCGAGGTCGATGTCGGGGTACCGGACGTAACCGTTGGCGTCGGCCAGCTGGTGGTCCGGCTCGTAGACCAGCCGGCCCTCGGCGTCGCCGAGCGCCATGCCGGCGACGCGCACACCGCCCTGGCCGGAGCCGTACTGGACGGCCTCGGCGACGATCATCCGTTCCTGGAAGGCGTCCTCGCCCGGGCCGGCGACGGTGTTGATGTTGGCGATGTTGTCCGCGACCGCATCCATCCACTTGCGGTGGCTGTACAGGCCCGACCCGGCGATGCGCAGGCTGTCGAAGGTGGTCACGAGTCCTCCTCGCTGGCGCTCGTCGGCAGCGTGACCCGCGCCGCTGTGCCCATGGACGAGCTCGCAAGCTCGCTCATCACTGCGTCCTCAGCGCTGCACGCAGCACGGTGTACTTGCCGTCGAGGGCGTTGAGGGCCAGCTGGTAGCGCAGCCCGGTCTCGGTGGCGATCGTCGTCTCGGTGTCGAGGTTGACGTTGTTGCCGTCCATCCGCGTCGGGTCCAGCGACTGGCTGATGGCGCTACGGCCGACCGTGGGGGTCTGTCCCCCGGCGAGCTCGCTCTTCAGCGCCGACTCGAAGTCGGTGCGGTGCGCGAGGTAGCCCGGCGTCTGGATGTTGGCGATGTTGTCGGCAGTGACCCGCTGGCGCTGCTGCAGCCCGGACAGGGCGGCGTGCAGGGCGGTCATGGTCGCGTCGGTGATCACCGGGCGTCCTGCTGGGCATGGCGGAGCACGTTGTACCTCCGGATACGGCAAGTCGCGCGCGCAGGAGGGCCTGCGAGCGTGGGGTCCGCCGATCCGTGGCGAGAGTGGTGCTTTCCGTGCACTGCAGTACTCGGCAGTCCCGGAAACGAACATGACCATCTGCACCCGATCGGGTGCAGATGGTCATGTGGTGGTGAAGTCGTTCCGCCAAAATGGCCATTTTGGCGGAACGGGGCGCGGTCCTGGCTACAGAGCGCGGTCGATGAAGGAGGCGACCGGCCGGGTGGGCGCGTAGGACATCCGGGCGGCCACGTCGCGCTGCTGCTTGGACTGGGTGATCCGCTCGACCAGGGCCTCGGCGACGGCGAGCTGGTGCTGGAGGAGCCGGGCGGCGCGCTCGCGGAGGTCGTCGGGGAACGGCCCGAGCCCGGACGGCGGAACCCAGTCGGTGGAGCGCCGGCCCCAGGCGGCGATCTCCTCCGCGCGGTCGCGGGCGAGGGTCTCCTCGGCGGTGCGCACGTCGTGCTCGAGCTCGTCGAGCACGACCGGCCAGGTGCGGTGCGCCGGGCCGGGGGAGGTCGGCCCCGGAGGGGTTCCGCCGGCGCGACGCTCGGCGGTCATGCCGGGCTCGAGGCGAGGGAGGCCGCGGCCTCCCGCCAGGCGTCACGCAGCGGCTCGACGATCTTGCGGCAGTCGGCGACCCGGCGCACGTCGCCCTTGATGTTGGCGGCGATCAGCTCGGTGAGCAGCCAGGTGTAGAGGGCGGCCAGTCGCGGACCGCCGTCCCAGGCCTCGACCTGCAGGCTGCTGCGCAGCTCGATGACGATCTCCTGCGCATGCTGCAGCTGATTGTTGCTCTCCTCCCGGTCGCCGCCGAGGAGGGCGGTGTGCGCCCGCTCCAGGTCGAGGGCGAGCCGGTCGTAGAGCATCACCAGCAGCTGCTGCGGGGAGGCGGTGGCGATCGAGTCGCCGAGGTAACGGGCGCGCAGGGCTGCGGCACTCATCGGGGGTTCCTCCGTGGTGGGGTGGGTCAGTCGGACGACGAGGACCAGCTGGGCAGCGACGAGACCTGCGAGGACAGCCAGGCCGACTGGTTCTGCAGGCTGCTCAGGGCCGTCTCCATGGCGGTGAACTGCCGGGTGAGCGTGCTCTCCCGGATGGCCAGCCGCCGGTCCCAGTCCTCGATCCGGTCCTGCAGGTCCGAGGCCAGGCTGTCGGTGCTGTTGGCCTTCAGCGTCAGCGTGCCGGACGTGAAGTTCGTGGCGTTCTTCGCCAGCTCGGTGAGCCGCTGGGCCACCCCGGGGACCGCCGGATCGGTGCCCGCCGCGGGCGTCCCGTTGACCAGCTGCTGCGCCAGCGCCGGGCTGGACTCCAGTGCGGCGATGAAGGTGGCCTTGGTGAAGGTGATCTCGCCGTCCCGGGTGAGCTGGATGCCGGCCTGCGCCGCGGAGGCACCGCCGATCGCGTAGGAGACGGCCTCGAGGACCTTGCCGGTGAGCCCGCGGAGCGTGCTGTCGCCCTTGAGGACGGCGATGCTCCCGGTCTTGGTGCTGGTGTGCTTGTCGATGTTGGTCAGCACTGCGTTCGCGGCGGCGACCAACGACTCGACGGCGGTCGCGACGGCCTCGGGGTCACTGGCCACGCCCACCGTGACCGGCCCGCCGGTCTGCGAGACGGTGAGGGTGACGCCGGGCATCAGGTCCTTGAACGTGTTCGTCGTAGACGTGACGTCGTACCCCACGGCGTCGGTGCCGACCCGCAGCTTCGCGTCCGAGGCCTGCGTCAGGACGGTGGTGGGGAGGCCGGTGACCGCGAACTCGCTGGCGGCGCCGGCGGCCGTCGAGGTCAGCTGGAGCCGGTAGCCGGACCCGGTGTTCACCAGGGCGGCGGTGACCCCCGCGCCCGCGTCGTTGATGGTGGTGACGGCCTCGCCGAGCGTCGCGCCGGCCGGGATGGCGATCGTCGTCGCCGGGGTGGCGGTGTCCTCGGGGGTGAGGGTGAGCGACGTCGGGCCGAAGGCGGTGGTGGTGGCGGCCCACGGCGCGTCGCTGCTGAAGACGGCGTGCTTCGCGGCCAGTGACGTGACGCCGAAGGACACCGAGCCGGCGGTGGCCCCGGGCGCGGCGGTGACGGTCACGGCGGTGGAGGAGCTGCTGGCGGTGGCCGCGGCCCAGGTCGTGGTGCGGGTGAGCAGCTCGGCCGCGTCGCGCAGCGCGTCGAACTTGGTGTTGACCTCGCGGTAGGCCGCGGCGTCGTTCTGGGTCTCGGCCAGCTTGCGCTTGAGCAGGGTCTGCGGGTTGGCCTCGACCTGCATCAGCTGGCCGATGAGGGAAGCGGTGTCCATGCCCGAGATGAGCCCGACGTTCATGCCTGCCATGTCGGTGCCTCCGGTGTCGGGGTCGGTGCGGGGGGAGAGACCGGTGAGGGGAGAGGTCGGGGACCTCCCCCCTCACCGGGTGGTGCTCAGGTGGTGCGTACCGGTCAGCCCAGGAGCTTGAGGATGCCCTGGCTGGACTGGTTGGCCTGGGCCAGCATGGCGGTGCCGGCCTGGCTCAGGATCTGGGTCCGGGAGAAGTTGGTCATCTCCTGGGCCATGTCGGTGTCGCGGATGCGCGACTCCGCGGCGGACAGGTTCTCCACCGTGACGTTCAGGTTGTTGATGGTGTGCTCGAACCGGTTCTGGATGGCACCCAGGTTGGCGCGCGCGGTGGACACGTTGGTGATCGCCGTCTGGACGGACTCGCTGTTGGTGATCACCGCACCGCTGGTGGTGACCGCGGACAGCGAGACATCGATCTTGTCGGCGCTGGCGTAGCCCACCTGGAAGCTGGCCGTGGCCGCCGCGGACGGGAACAGGGCCACACCGTTGAACTTGGTGTTGGTCTGGATCCGGGTGATCTCGGTGCTCAGCGCGTTGAACTCCGCCGACAGGGCGGCCTTCGACTCGGTGTTCTGGGTGCCGTTGGCGTGCTGGACGGCGAGGTCGTTCATGCGCTGGAGCATGGAGGTGACCTCGGTGAGGGCGCCTTCTGCGGTCTGCACGACCGAGATGCCGT
>JABAKE010000014.1 GCA_019779905.1 Modestobacter lapidis
CATGGTGTTCCTCCTTGGAATGGGGTCTTTCTTCTGGTCCCGCTGGCATCCGTGCTGGCGGGGATTGCTCTTCTCCCATCGGCCGGGAGCCGGCCGGACTTGAGCCGAGGCCGGATTCCGTCCCCGGTCACTGTGCGGCGGTCGGGCGCCGATGATTGGGCCGTGCCCCTCCGCCCTCGTCGGCCGGAGTCATGCCGCCAGGCGCCGGCCCTTCCGCACGGGATGGCTGGCACCACGTGCCGCCCGAGCTCCGGAAGGACGTCCCAGAACATGAACGTGCTGATGTCGACCACCGTCTTCACCGGTTCGAAGTACTACCGCATGGCCGAGCCGGCCCGGGCGGTGCAGGAAGCGGGGCTGGGGGTCGACGTCACGGTCACCCGCGGCCTGTCCACCACGATGGTCCCGTCCCCGGACGGCACCGAGCTCGTGGTGCAGGCGGTCGATGCCCAGGGCGCCGACGTGGTCGTGCTCCAGCTGCCCAAGACCGAGGCGATGCTGCAGTGCCTGCGGCTGCTGCAGGCCCAGGGCGTCGCCGTCGTGGTGGAGATGGACGACCTGCTGTCCGCGGTGCCCTACGGGCACATCGGGCACGCGGGACTGGTCCGGCAGGGGATGGATCGCCACGCGCTGGCCTGCGCCCGCGAGGCCGACCTGGTGACGGTGTCCACCCCGGCCCTGCTGCAGGAGTACGCGTCGCACGGGCGGGGCGTCGTGATCCCCAACGCGATCCCGCGCCGGGTCGCCGAACTGCCGCCCGCCTACGCGCGCGACCCCGAGGAGCTGACGATCGGCTGGACGGGCTCGGTCGCGACGCACCCCTACGACCTGCAGGTGATGGAGTCGGGCCTGCAGCAGGCCCTCGACCGGACGCGTGGGCGCAGCCGGTTCGTGATCCTGGGCCAGGCGGACGACGCCAAGGACCGGCTCCGGCTGGCCGAGGAGCCGACCGTCGTCCCGTGGGTCCGGGACGTGGTGGAGTACACCGGGACGGTGGGCGAGCTGTTCGACATCGGGCTGGCCCCGCTCCGGGACGACCGCTTCAACACCTCCAAGAGCTGGCTGAAGGTCCTCGAGTACGCCGCACGCGGCATCTACGCGGTCCGGTCGCCGAGCGCCGAGTACGAGCGGCTGGGCCTGGGGCGCCGCGCGCGGTCACCGCGCGACTGGGCCACCTTCATCACCTCGGGCATCGAGAACCCGGACCGGCGACGCGAGCTGGCCGCTGCCGACCGGGAGAAGGTGCTGGCCGGTCACCTGACCGAGCACACCGCCGAGGCGTGGGTCGCCGCCTGGCGGCAGGCGCGGGACAACCGCGCGCGCAGCCGGCGCGTGGGCGCACCGGCATCCCGCCCCCAGGCCGTCCTGGCCTGAGCACCACCGGCGGCGGTCCGCCCGCCGCCCGCCCCCATGAGCCGCACCAGCTAGGAGGACCACCGTGGAACGACACCAGTTGCTGGCCGAGCTGCACGCGCGCCTGAGCCCGCGCAACTACCTGGAGATCGGCACCGATGCCGGCGTGAGCCTGTCGCTCTCGCGGGTGCCCAGCATCGGCATCGACCCTGCCTACTCGATCGCCGCCGAGCTCGACACCGATATCCAGCTGGTCCGGGCGACGAGTGACGACTACTTCCGGGACCACAACCCCTGCGAGCGCTTCGGCGGCGACCCGCTGGACTTCGCCTTCATCGACGGCATGCACTGGGCCGAGTTCGCCCTCCGCGACTACATCTACGTCGAGGCGTACTCCACCCCCACCAGCGTGATCGTCTTCGACGACATGCTGCCGCGGAACGTCGACGAGGCCGCGCGGGACCGGCACACGATCGCCTGGACGGGCGACGTCTTCAAGGTCACCCACGTGCTGAAGGCACTGCGACCGGACCTGGTGGTGCTGGAGGTGGACACGGCCCCGACGGGGACCGTGGTGGTGCTCCTGCCCGACGCCGGCTCCGCCACGTTGGTCGACCACTACCGCGCCGTCGAGGCCGCCATGCTCGAGGCGGCCGACCCGCAGGAGCTGCCCGACCGGGTGCGGCTGCGCACCGAGGCCGTCGACCCGGCCAAGCTGCTGGCCTGCGAGTGGTGGACCACGCTGGTGGACGAGCGGGCGGGCCGGGTTCCGGCCGGCTCGCTGGCGTCCGCGCTCGCCGTCCAGGACTGGTCGGCGCTGCGGGTCCACCAGGCCGTACCCGCGACCGTGCCCGCGACCGCGGACGAGGGCGGCGCGCGGAGGTTCTCCTTCGAGCGCTAGCCCGCCCTGCTCCTCCGTGCCTGATGCGACGGCGGCCTCCTCATCCCGGGGAGGCCGCCGTCGTCGTCCGGCCCCTCCGGTGCGCCGCGAGCAGTCCCCGAGTCGGAGCGGTCCGGACGAGGGCCCGCGCCTACGATCCCCGCCATGACACTCAGTGCTGTCCTGGTCGCTGACAATCGCGCCGAGGCAGTCGCGACCGTGCTGGAGGGGCTCGTCGCCGCCGTCGGGCGGGTCGCCGCCGAGGGCCACGACGTCGAGGTCGTCATCGTCGACAGCTCGTCGGACCCGGTGGTGGGGGAGCTGCTGGAACGGGTCGACGGCGCGACCGTCGTCGACTTCCCGGGGGCCGATCGGGCCGAGGCACTCCTCATGGGGGCCGAGCTGGCGCGCGGGGACCTCCTCTGGCTCGGGGGCACCGAGTCGGCGCCCCGGCCGGAATCGCTGTGGAACCTGTTCCAGGCGGCTCTCGTATCCGGCGACGTCGTCCTCGCGGCGTCGGAGGATCCGGCGCCCCACGCCGTGGTGACGGCGGGCACCGTGCCCGCGCTGCGCGCGGCGTGGCTGCGCGACGGGGCGAGCGCCGGGGTGGACCCCGTGCCGGCGTTCGTCCGGCAGGCCCGGTCCGGGAGCACGACGATCCGATCCGTGTCCGGGGCAGGGGCGCAGCGCGTCCGGATCCGGGAGTGGCGGCAGATCGGCGGGCACGTGCAGGTGCCACCGGGCCGTTTCCGGGTGGGGCCGGCCACCTACGCATCACCGGGGACCGTCGTGCTCACGTACTTCCCGCCCGACGAGATCGAGATCGGCGCCTACTGCTCGATCGCCAACGACGTGCGGCTGTTCCTGTCGACCGGCCGGGTCCTCGACGATGCGGGCGACGAGCTGGACGTGGTGATCCGAGGCGTCCACCGCCCCGGATCGGCGTCGACGTTCCCCGTCGGCATCCTCGTGCCGGACGAGGCCTACGACGACGCCCCGGCGGGGAGCCACGGTGAGCGGCTGACCATCGGCGACGACGTGTGGATCGGCTACGGCGCCATGGTCGCCGGCGCGGTGACCGTGGGAACCGGCGCGGTGATCGGTGCCGGCGCCGTCGTGGTCGCGGACGTGCCGCCGTACACCGTGGTGGGGGGTGTGCCGGCGCGGCCCATCGGCCGGCGGTTCGACGAGGACACCGCCGGCCGTCTGCTGCGCGTCGCCTGGTGGGACTGGCCCGAGGCCGTCGTCCGCGGAGCCCACCGCTGGTTCAGCCGGCCCGTGGAGGAGTTCCTGGCCCACTTCGACCCGGCCGGTGAGCTGCCGTCCCCGGAAGGTTCCGCGACGTCGGCCGGCTGAGGTCGGCCCGCGGCGCTCAGGCGGACCGGGCTGCCGCCCCGCGACCGCCGACCGGCCAGGCCTTGCGGGCCCGGGAGAGCGCGGCGGCGCTCACCGGTGCCGGCTGTGGGGTGCGGGGGGCCGGGGCAGGGATGGCGGGAGCCGGCGCGCGGCTCGCGACCCGGTCGACGTAGGCGCGCTGCTGGTTGCGGGCGCGGACGCCGCCGTCGGCGGGGACCGGACGGCCCTCCCAGATCTCGTTCATCGCCGCGTTCAGCAGGATGAGCGCGCGGGCCCTCATCTGCGAGACCCGGGAGAGGGTCACACCCAGGCTGTCGGCGATGTCGGTCAGCGACTCGTCGCCGAAGAAGTTGCGCTCGACCACCTCGTCCAGCCGGTCGGGCAGCGCCCGGATGGCGTCGTGCAGGCACCGGGCGCGCTCGCTGCGCAGCAGCGCCCGCTCGGGGGAGTCGCCGGTCGCCGGCAGGTCCAGCGAGCTCCCGTCGGTGCCGGTCTCGGCGTCGATGCTCACCATCACCGCGCGGTGCAGGTCCACCTGCAGCGAGTCCATCTCCTTGCGGTTCACGCCCAGACTGGCAGCCAGTTCGCCCTTGGTGGGCGGGCGTCCCAGCGAGACGGTCAGGGCGTCGGCGGCCGCGTCGGTGCGCCGCGCCGCGGCCCGCACCGAGCGGCTGGCCCAGTCGCCGGAGCGCAGTTCGTCGAGGACCGCGCCCTGGAGGCGGGGGAGGGCGTAGGTGGCGAAGGTCGCGCCGGCCGCGGAGTCGAACCGCCGGGCCACCTCGACCAGCGCGACATGGGCGGCGGAGAGCAGGTCGTCCCTGCTCACGTGGCTCGGGAGGGAGATGCGCGAGGCCACCGCGTTGACGGCGAACTGGGCGAGCGGCAGGTGGGTGGTCACCAGCGCATCGACGTCGGGCCGGAGTCGCTCGCTCGCCGGAAGGCGGACAGTGGTCACGACGTCCTTCTCGGCTGACCCGAGGCCGGATCGGACCCCCTCCCGGCACAAATCGCCCCCGGCGGGAGGAAGAACGGCGAAGCGCGGTGCACTCGGCTTGATCCGCCTCCCGGCGATGCCGATGGGGATGGCAGCGAGCCCCCGCCGACCGGTGGGTGCGTCCCGCTCCACGACATGAAGGGAGGCGGCCGGCATGGACCACCAGCACCTGTCGACGCTGCTCTGGCGAGAGCAGGAGCTGCTCGACCTGCTCCTGTTCAAGGCGGAGGAGAAGCAGTACCTGATCCTCACCGGCAAGACCCGCTGGCTGGCGCGCATCGCACACGAGATCGAGGTCGTCCTGGACCAGTTGCGCACCCTCGAGGTCGAGCGCGCGGCAGCGACCGAGCAGATCGCCGGCCGCCTGGGGCTGTCGGCGAACCCGTCGCTGCGCCAGCTGGCCGAGGTCGCTCCCGCGCCGTGGGGCGATCTGTACGCCAAGCACCACGAGAACCTGCTGACGCTCGTCACCGAGCTGCGCAGCCTCTCCGACGCCAACAAGGAGCTCATCGAGGGCGGCCTGGCCGCCATCGGCGAGGTGCTGCTCAACGGCCGCCCATCGGCGGCGGGCACGTACACCCAGTCCGGACGAGCCGCGGGGAACGCCTACCGGTCGGTCACCCTGGACGGTGCACTGTGAGGGAGCGTGCGAGCTCACCATTCCACAGAGCAGTCCGGCGAACGCCGGCGACGAGCGCCGGCGAGGAGTCCAAGTGAGCACCTTTTCAGCACTGAACGCGGCGAGCACGGCGCTCTGGGCCGCCCAGCGCGGACTCGACGTCACCGGGCAGAACGTCGCCAACGTCAACACCGTCGGGTACTCCCGGCAGCGCGCCGAGCTGCAGTCGATCGGCGGTAGCACGGTGCCGGCGATCCACGCGGTCAGCGACGGGACCGGCGGTGGGGTCAGTGCCGACACGGTGATCCGGATCCGGGACGCCTTCATGGAGGGCCGCGCCCAGGTCGAAGGGGCGAACTCGGCCCGGCTGACCGCCGAGAGCGAGGCCCTGGGACAGATCGAGATGGCCTTCCGCGAGCCGGGCACCACCGGCATCCAGAGCATGCTCTCCGAGATGTGGTCCGGGTGGAGCGACGTGGTCAACCACCCGGAGGACCTCGCCGCGCGCAGCCAGCTGCTGCAGCGCAGCGAGACCCTGGTCGCGGGGTTGAACACCACGCGAGCCGCCCTCGACCAGCAGTGGGAGCAGACCCGGGCCGGCCTCGACACGCTGGTGGCCGACGTCAACGCCGCCATCGGCTCCATCGCCACGCTGAACCAGTCGATCACGCGCGCGACCCAGGCCGGGCTCCCGGCCAACGAGCTGGCCGACAAGCGCGACGTGCTCGTGCTCCAGCTGGCGGAGCAGGTGGGGGCCACCTCGACGCCCGGTCCGGACGGCTCGGTCAACGTGGCCGTCGGCGGCACCACGGTCGTCTCGGGGAACAGCGTCATCAAGCTGGCCGTCTCCGGGACGAGCGACCCCGATGCCGCGACCGCGGGCGATCCACGCATCATCACCGCCCCGGGCGGTACGACGGTTCGGGTGGGCGGCACGGCCGAGGGGCAGGCGAACGCGCTCAGCGACCTGATCCCCACCTACCGGCGGCAGCTGGACGGGGTCGCCGCCACGCTGGCGACGACGCTCAACGGCGCGCAGGCCGGACCCGACCCGGCCAACGGCGAGCTCGCCTACGACCTTGCCGGGAACCCCGGGAAGCCGCTGCTGACCACCAGTGACGGCGGCCCGGTCACGGCCAAGAACCTGCAGGTCGCGATCACCGACCCGGTCGGCATCGCCGCGGCGCTGCTCGGCCGCGACGGCGCCGGCAACCCGTCCCTGGACGGCGGCAACGCCGACCGCGTCTACCAGCTGCGGTTGAGCACCACCGGCGTGGACGCCCAGTACCGGGAGAACATCGTCGGCCTCGGAGTGGTGGCAGGGGTGGCCACGCGCAACCTCGAGATCCAGGGCGTGATCACCAATCAGGTCGAGGGCGCCCGCGACTCCGTCGCCGGGGTGAGCCTCGACGAGGAGATGACGAACATGCTGTCGTTCCAGCACGCGTACTCGGCCGCGGCGCGGATGATCACGGCCATCGACGAGGCCCTCGACACCCTCATCAACCGCACCGGGCTCGTGGGGCGCTGACCCGATGCGGATCACCCAGCGCACCGTCGCCCAGACCAGCCTCCAGGGCCTGAACCAGAACCTGGCGGCCATCGCCAAGCTGCAGCAGCAGCTCACCTCCGGCCGGACCATCAGTGCACCGTCGGACTCCCCGACCGGGACGAACCGGGCCATGCAGACCCGGTCGGACACCGCGGCCGCCACCCAGCAGGCGCGCAACATCTCCGACGGCAAGGCGTGGCTGGACTCCACGGACTCGACGCTGCAGTCGATGCTCAGCCAGGTCCGGAAGGTCCGGGAGCTCACCGTCCAGGCCTCGAACACCGGGTCCCTGAACGAGACCGCCGCGGCGGGTATCAAGGCGGAGGTGGAGGGGCTCCGGGAGAGCCTGCTCGGCCTGACCAACACCGTTCTGCAGGGGCGGCCGCTCTTCGGAGGTGTCACGTCGGAGTCGCGGGCCTACGCCGACGACGGCACGTTCGTCGGCCGGGCCGATGCCGAGGTGACCCGGCGGATCTCCAACAGCGAGTCGATCCGGATCGACATCTCCGGCCCCGAGGCGTTCGGCGACGGGCCCACCGGGCTGCTGGCCGTCGTCGAGAAGGTCGCCGGGGACGTCGGGGCCCTCGACAGCGATGAGCTCGCCAAGGACCTGGCCGCGCTCGACGAGGTCATGAACCGCCTGCTGGTCGCGGCCGCCGACGTCGGGACACGTGCGGCGCGGGTGGAGCGGGCCGAGCAGGTGAACACCGACCTGCAGCTCACGCTGAAGACCCAGCTGGCCGAGGTCGAGAACGTGGACCTGCCGAGGACCATCATGGAACTGGAGATGCAGAAGGTCGGGTACGAGGCTGCCCTGTCGGCCACGTCGAAGGCCATCCAGCCGAGTCTGGTGGACTTCCTGCGCTGACGGCAGGGTGGCCGCCCGTCCCACGCGACGGCCACCCTGCCGATGAGAGTTACGCAGCGCGCCACCCCCTCCGGGGGTCGGCGGGCTGGGGGGCCCGTAGAACGCGGGTCGCGCCACGGAGGCCGTCACACACCCATGGAGGGGTCAACTCATGCTCACACTCACCCGCAGCGTCGGCGAGAGCATCCGGATCGGCGAGGACATCGAGGTCTACGTCGTCGAGGTCCGCGGCGGCACCGTCCGCCTCGGCTTCAAGGCGCCGCGCGAGGTCACGATCCACCGCGAAGAGGTCTACAAGCAGATCGCCGAGGCCAACGCCCTGGCTGCGGAGGTCGCCGCCGACGTCGCCGGCGCGCTCGCTGCGTTCGCCCCTGTCGCGAGTCCGGCACCGGCATCCGGCACTGCGCCCGAGCCGGTGACCGCCGACCCGGCCGGGGCCGCTGCAGAGCCGGCACGCGCTGACCAGGCGGTTCGCAAGAACTGACAGCGTCCAGCCGAATTCGCCTCAACTATTCGGAATCTCGCCTGCACCACTAGTCACATGACGGCGAGTCCTGCCTGTGGCGCGACCCCGGTTGCGCAAATCTTCCCCCACAGCACGACACCAGGGGGTAGTCACGATGGCACGCAACGCAGCTTCGATCCGTCCGGCCGATGCCGGTGACCTGCTCGTCGGCACGAGCGCGACCGAGCCGCTGTTCCTCGAGGGTCCCGATGTGGATCCCGGGGTCGACGCGGATGTCGACGCGGATGTCCGCCCGACCGGGCGGGTCACCGGTACCGACGCCGAGGCCTCGGACTCGGTCGTGGTGTACGTGCAGCTGCGGCCCCGCCGTCCCGCCGTCCGCAAGTGCCTGGCCGCGCTGGTCGCGCTGGCCGCCGAGCACGAGTCGGTCGGCTTCGCCCTTGCCGGGTTGAGCAAGGACGACCGGATCGTCCGGGTCACCGTGGGCATCGACCTGGGGCCGCGGGCCGAGGTCGCCAAGTTCTCCACCGCTGCCCAGGCCGCCTACCGCTTCGTCGACGCCGTCTTCACCGGGCTGTACGACCACATGCCGGTGTACGTCGCGGAGCCGAGCGAGGCCGAGCGCGCCGCCGCCGTCGGTGTGCTGACCGCGGTCTCCGCCCCGCGCCCGTTCATCCCCCTGCCCCGCCGCGGCGAGTCCTCCGGCCCGTCGGCCGCGCCCGTGCCGGTCGGCGGCAGCACCCAGCTCGTCCGGGTCTGAAGAAGGACCCCGCTGCCCCCCACCGCTCGCAAGCTCGCGGCGGGCCCCTGCAGCGGGGCCGGACCACTGGGCGCTCCGTGCGCCCGGTTCCAGCTCGTCCAGTCACCACGCCCACCTGCACTTCCCCTCAGGAGGACCGGTGTCCCACACCTCGTTTCCGTCCGTGCCCAGCACCGTCGACCAACCGACCGACACCGACCGCAGCCGGCGCGAGCCGCTCGTCTTCGGTGGCCTTCCCGAGGCCGAGGGCTGGGCGACGGCCCCCATCACGCCGCGCGACCGGGTGCACTTCCGGGCCGACCGGGAACTGCCGCTGGCGAGCTTCCGGGCCGCGCTACCGGCCGCCGTCACAGTCACCTACGACGAGGGTGACGGGCTCTACCGGGTCGACGGGCCCTGCGGCTCCGCCGATGCCCTCGCCGGCACGATCCGCAGCTGGTGCGCCGAGCACGGCTACGCCACCGTGGGCCTGCGCGCGGAGACCGACGTCCGCCGGCGCGCGCCGCGCGACCTCCCGCCGGCCTTCCTGGACGGGCTGTGCCGGCACTACGCCCGCACCAGCCTCAAGCGGCTGCAGCGGAACATGAGCACCATCCGGCTCCACCTGCCGGACAACGACGACATCGACCAGCAGGTCGCCGAATGGGTGCTCAAGGCCGTCAGCCAGTACGACGAGGCCAAGGGCGTGCCGTTCGGGGCGTTCCTCGCCACCCAGCTGTCCAAGTGGGTACACGACCTGGGACGCAACGCCTACGGCCGGACCGCCGCCGACACCGAGAACAAGCAGCAGAAGGCTGTCGCCTCGTTCACCGCCCAGTACCAGCGACGGCCCAGCGAGAAGGAGCTGGCCGCCTTCATGGGCCAGAGCGTGGCCACCCTGCGCCGCAACTCCCAGACCGTCGCCACCCTCAACGGGCTGCGCAACCTGCACTCCCTGGACGGTGGTCCGGACGCGGTCGAGTACGTCGTGCCGGACAGCTCCGAGGTGCCCGACGAGATCATGGGTGAGGCGGAGCAGACGCTGCTCTCGCACGCCCTGACCGCCGCCTGCGCCCCCGACCCGACCGCCCGCCGCGACCAGCGGGCCGCCCAGCCCAACGTGCTGGGGTGGGCGACCTGGTACCTGACCACCTGGGGTGGCAAGACCAAGACCCAGCTGTCGGCCGAGCTGGTCACCTCCGTGCGGAACATGAACGTGCACGCCGACCGCGCCGAGCGCGCCCTCAAGGAGCGGCTGACCGAGCTCGCCGGCTGAGTAAGGACCCCCCTGCCCCCCACCGCTCGCAAGCTCGCGGCGGGACCCTGCAGGGGGGCCTGACCCGGCCCCGGGC
Source organism: Modestobacter lapidis (assembly GCA_019779905.1). GTDB lineage: Bacteria > Actinomycetota > Actinomycetes > Mycobacteriales > Geodermatophilaceae > Modestobacter > Modestobacter lapidis. Next base: position 10,180 of record JABAKE010000014.1, read on the forward strand.
CGGTCCACCGCAGCTGCCGGTGGGCCGGCCCGTTGCATGTGGGGACCGGGGAAAGTCGGGCGTGGCACGGGTCCACCTGACCGCCGACCTGCCGATATCCATGGCGTGACAGTTCCGGCCAGCAACGACCGCCTCCCCGCGGGCAGCCGGTCCGGGTGCGTTGACTCGTGAGCGCCGCACCGATCGAGGACCCGACCCAGGCGGTGCTGGTCCCGCACTGGCTGGGCGCCGTCGACCGGGCCGAGATGCAGCGCACCGTCCAGACCGCGCTCGGCACCCCGCTCCTGCATCCCGTGCTCGCCATCCACCTCGGCGACGTGCTCACCGAGCTGCACGTCGCCGCGGCCCGCGAGCTGGTGTGGCCGGCCCCGATCGTCCGGGTGCGGCAGGCCACCGGCTGGGCCGAGGACGTCGTCCCGGTCCGCCTCTCCGCCGCCGAGTTGGCCAGCGTGCTCTCCCTGCCCGGGCTCGGCCCGGTCGCGCGCAGTGCGCTGACCGCCGGCCGGAGCGCGTGATGGACGCGCCGTTCGGCGCACCCGCGGGCCTGCTGCGCCGCCTCCGCCGCGGCGAGGTCCGGGTCGACGACCTGGTCGACGCCGTCGACGAACTGCGCGAGGGTCTGCCGACCGGTCTCCGGCTCGTCGTGGTGGACCAACCGCCCCGGACGCCGGTGCTGATCGTCGAGGAGGCCGGCCGGGGCACCCGCGTGCCGCTGGACCAGCTCGCCGCCGAGATGACCCGGGCGCACGTGCCGGCCACCCGTGACGGCGTGGCCGCCGCGCTGCGCTCCTGGCTGTCCCGCCGCCCGGTGCCCGACGCCGAGGCCGCCACCGCCGGCCTCGCGGTGCTGGACTGGACCGACGCAACCCGGACAACGGTGGGCTGGCGGGTCGTGCTGGTGCGGGACGGAGTGGCCGTGCCGTGGCGCCCCTCGCGGAACGCCCCGCCGGCCGCCGTGCACCAGGCCCGGTCGGCCGCACTGGGCAGGTCCTACGGCGTGACCGGCGACCTGCGCGTGCAGGGCCCGGTCGCGCTGTGGTCGCACCCCGGCGTCCCGGGGCTGGACACCGCCCTCCTGGTGCGCCCCGAGGAGCTGCTCGCCGAGATGGGCGACGCCGGCCTGCCGGTGCGGGACGTGCACGTCGTCGTCACGCCGCAGCGGCCGGTTGCCTGTGCCGATCCGGGGGTCGCCCGCCGGCTGGCCGCCGAGGCCACCGGGTCGAGCGTGACGATGCCGTGGCAGCACGTGGCCGACCTCGGCTGGTTCTGACCGACCCCTGCGGATCCGACGGGCTCAGCGCAGCCGGCCGTACTCCCAGTGCCACGGCTCCGGGTTGGATCCCGAGGCCGCCGCCCAGTTCGGGTGCACCCACCCGTAGCGCGCGGCATTCGCCGCCATCCAGGCCGTCTGCGGCGTGCCGAACACGTTGATCCCTCCGCACAGGTCCACCGCCAGTCCCCAGCCGTGGTTGGAGGTGCCGGGGATCGCGGTGATCCTCGGCTTCCGGTGGTGCGCGTCGACCTGGGCGTCGAGCGACCGGTAGGAGTCGGTGATGCACAGCGGGCTGTCGAAGGTCATCTCGTAGGCCGCGGACATCGCGGTGTAGGCCGCGGCTGCGTCACAGCGCAACCGGTGCGAGGCCACGCCGAGGGCACACAACTGGTCCCGCGGGATCAGGCCGTTCGACCAGCCGCCCCACGCAGCCGTCGTGGCCCCGGCCGCGTCGGCCGCGTCGGCCGCCGGCAGCGGCGGGGCGCTGCACGTCGCCGGCCGGACGCCGGGAGGTGCCGGGGCCGGCGTGGCCGGCGTCAGGGTGACCCGGACGGCGGACGTCAGGTCGGCCAGCTCCCGGACGGCGACCTGGTAGAGGTCGGCCGAGGCGGACAGCACGCTGCTGCCGCCCAGGTACATCCCGACGTCGTCCGGACCGGTGCCCGGGTCGGTGCTGAACACCAGGTCGCCGACCTGCAGCTGACCGGCGGGCACCGGAGTGCCGGCGGCCCACTGGCCGGCCGGCGCACGGGGCAGCCCGTAGCCGGCCTGGGTCCAGGCGGTGGACGTCAGCCCACCGCAGTCGTAGGCGTCGGGACCGGCCTGCCCGGGCACGAACGGCTTGCCCAGCTGGGCCAGCCCGGCGCTCACCGCGGCGACGGTCTCGGCCGGCAGCACCGTCACGGTGTGCCCGGCGACGTAGGCGGAGGCGACCCCGGGGACGATGGCGCCGGTGGCGTCGCGGAGCGGGGCCAGCCCGTCGGGGAGCGCCGCGGGGTCGGCCAGCGCGGCGGCCGGCGGCGGTGTGATGCCGGCGGCGGCCAGCTCGGCGAGCCCGGTCTGCCAGGTGGTGAGCGCGGCGGTGTTCCGGGCCTGCTGCGCGGGGGAGACCGGCGCCGTGCCGAGCCCGGCCCAGCCGGCGGTGAGGGCGGGGTCCAGCTCGGCGACCACCTCGCGCACATCGGCCAGCACCCCTGCGGCCTCGGCACGGGAGGACGCGGCGGCGGCGCGGGCCGCGGCCGCCTGGTCGGTGTACCGGGCCGCGCGCAATGCCGACAGGGCGGCCCGCCCGACCTCCCGGTCCTGTTGGTCGGCGAGCTGCTCGGCCAGGCCCTGGGCGTGCAGCACGTCGGCGGTGGACCCGGGACGGTGCAGCGACAGCGCGGCCAGGGGCCAGCGCTCGGTGGTGCTGCGCCGGTAGGCGGCCGCGGCGTGCTCGCCGACGGCCTGCCGGCCGGCGGTGTTCTCGGCCCGGGCCTGCTCGGCGGCGTCCTCGGCGTGCCGAGCCTGCTCGTCGAAGTGCTCGGCGTCCGCCAGCGCGGCGCGGTAGCGGGCGGCCTGGCCGGCCAGCGTGCCGGCGGCAGCCTCCGGGCTGGACGTCGGGTCGGCGGGGCCGACCAGCCGCGCCTCGGTGGGGGGCTGGGCGAACGCGGCCAGCAGGCCGACGAGTGCGACCGTTGCGCCGGCGAGCACGGTCAGCCGCGACCACCAGCTCGGCCCGGTGCGCGGGGGACGGACCGGGCGGCGACCGCGGGACGGCGGCCGACCCTTCCCGGTCGTGGCGCGGGGGCGGGGCTTCCCCGTGCGTGGCGGGCCGGGGCGCGGGCCGCCGCCGGTGCGGGGGGCGCTGTTCCGGCTGGTGGCCTGGCTGGTGGTCGGGTGGGCGGCCCCGGTGCGGCGTGCCCCGGTGGCGGGCCCGGCCGCGGAACCCTGACGACGGGTCCGCGGCGCGGCGACCTGCGCGCGTGGAGCGGACACGTCGGTTCCCCCTGCGGACTCGTCCGAACGACCGGCCGGCTGCCGGGCGGCAGCGGCTCTCGGGTTCTGATCGACGGTCCTGCGGGAGGAGTGGAGGAGGTGCACCGGTCCGGGCGGAGGAGTTCACCCCTCCGGGGGAGGTGCCGGCGTCGACGGCGGACAGCAGAAGGACCCCGCTGCCCCCACCGCTCGCGAGCTCGCGGCGGGCCCCTGCAGCGGGGCCGGGCAACGGGGTCCTTCAGGAAGACGTGCTCTTACTGGCGCTTGTCCATGGGTACGAAGGTGCGCTCGGTCTCGCCGGTGTAGACCTGCCGGGGACGCCCGATCTTGGTCTGCGGGTCCTCGATCATCTCCCGCCACTGGGCGATCCAGCCGGGTAGCCGGCCGAGGGCGAAGAGCACCGTGAACATCTTGGTCGGGAAGCCCATCGCCCGGTAGATCAGCCCGGTGTAGAAGTCGACGTTCGGATAGAGCTTGCGCTGGACGAAGTAGTCGTCGGAGAGGGCGATCTCCTCCAGCTGGCGGGCCAGGTCGAGCAGCTCGTTGTTGCCGCCGAGCTTGCTCAGCACCGTGTCGGCGGTGTCCTTCACGAGCGCGGCCCGCGGGTCGTAGTTCTTGTAGACCCGGTGACCGAAGCCCATCAGCTTGACGCCGGGCTCCTTGTCCTTCACCCGTGCCACGAAACGGTCGATGTCGCCGCCGTCGCGCTTGATCGACTCGAGCATCTCGAGCACCGACTGGTTGGCCCCGCCGTGCAGCGGGCCGAACAGGGCGTTGATGCCCGCCGAGACGGAGGCGAACAGGTTGGCGTGCGAGGAGCCGACCAGCCGCACCGTGGAGGTCGAGCAGTTCTGCTCGTGGTCGGCGTGCAGGACGAAGAGCATGTCCAGTGCCTTGACCAGATCGGGATCGACCTCGTAGGGCTCGGCCGGGAACCCGAAGGTCATCCGGAGGAAGTTCTCGACCAGGCCCAGCGAGTTGTCCGGGTACAGGAAGGGCTGCCCGACCGACTTCTTGTAGGCGTAGGCCGCGATGGTCGGCAGCTTGGCCAGCAGGCGCAGGGTGGACATCTCCACCTGGCGCTGGTCGAAGGGGTCCAGCGAGTCCTGGTAGAAGGTCGACAGGGCGCTGACCGCCGACGACAGCACCGGCATGGGGTGCGCGTCGCGGGGGAAGCCCTTGAAGAACTGCTTGAGATCCTCGTGCAGCAGCGTGTGCCGGCGGATCTGCTGGTCGAACTCACCCAGCTGGTCGGCGGTGGGCAGCTCGCCGTGGATCAGCAGGTAGGAGACCTCGAGGAAGCTGGCCTTGCCGGCCAGCTGATCGATCGGGTACCCGCGGTAGCGCAGGATGCCCTGGTCGCCGTCGATGTAGGTGATCGCCGACGTGCAGGCCGCCGTGTTCACGAAGCCGACGTCCAGCGCGACCTTGCCGGTGGTGGCCAGGAGCTTGCTGGTGTCGATGCCCTCGGACCCCTCGGTGGAGGGGACGACCCGCAAGGGAAGTTCGCCGCCGGGGTAGCGCAGGGCCACGTCTGGGGTGCTCGCTGTCTCGCTCATCGGGGGCGACGCTACTCAACTTCCCCACGAGCGCGACACGGCCCCACCGCAGGTGGTGTGCGGTGGGGCCCCGCGGTCCCCCATTCGGCCCTCCTGCAGGGGCCCGCCGCGAGCTTGCGAGCGGTGGGGGGCAGGAGGGCCCTTTCTTCAGGGGTGGGTCATCGAGAGGACGTCGAGAGCGGCGTCCAGCTGCTCCTCGGTGAGCTTCCCCTGCTCCACGTAGCCGCGCTCCACCACGACCTGGCGGATCGTCTTCTGCTCCTTGAGCGACTGCTTGGCGACGACGGCCGCCTCCTCGTAGCCGATGTACTTGTTCAGCGGCGTGACGATCGACGGGGAGGACTCCGCGTACTCGCGGCACTGCTCGACGTTGGCGACGATGCCGTCGACGCACCGGTCGGCCAGCAGCCGGCTGACGTTGGCCAGCAGCCGGATCGACTCCAGCACGTTGCGGGCCATCAGCGGCAGGGTGACGTTGAGCTCGAAGACGCCGGTGGTGCCGGCGTAGGTGACCGCGGCGTCGTTGCCGATGACCTGGGCCCCGACCTGGATGACCGCCTCGGGGATGACCGGGTTGACCTTGCCCGGCATGATCGAGCTGCCCGGCTGGAGGTCCGGCAGCTGGATCTCGCCCAGCCCGGTGCGCGGCCCGGAACCCATCCAGCGCAGATCGTTGACGATCTTGATCAACCCGACGGCGATGGTCTTCAGCTGACCCGACCCCTCGACCAGGGCATCGCGGGAACTCTGCGCCTCGAAGTGGTCGCGGGCCTCGGTCAGCGGCAGGTCCAGGTCGGCGGCCAGCTTCTCGATGATCGCGGCGGCGAAGCCGGGCGGGGTGTTGATGCCGGTGCCGACCGCGGTGCCGCCGAGCGGCAGCTCGCCGATCCGGGGGAGCGAGGCCTCGAGCCGCTCGACGCCGTACCGGACCGCCGCGGCGTAGCCGCCGAACTCCTGGCCGAGGGTCACCGGGGTGGCGTCCATCAGGTGGGTGCGGCCGCTCTTGACGACGGTGCTGAACTCCTCGGCCTTGCGACCGAGCGAGGCCTCCAGGTACCGCAGTGCCGGGATCAGGTCACGCACGATCGCCCGGGTGGCGGCCACATGGATCGCCGAGGGGAACACGTCGTTCGACGACTGCGAGGCGTTGACGTGGTCGTTGGGGTGGACCGCGGTGCCCGAGGCCTCGGTGGCGAGGGTCGCGATGACCTCGTTGGTGTTCATGTTGCTCGACGTCCCGGAGCCGGTCTGGAAGACGTCGATGGGGAAGTGGTCGTCCCAGTCGCCGCGGGCCACGGTCGCGGCGGCCTCGACGATGGCCGCGGCGACGTCGTCGGCCAGCACCCCGAGGTCGGCGTTGACCTGCGCCGCCGCGCCTTTGATGGCGGCCAGCGCGCCGATCAGCTCGCGCTCGATGGGCGTGCCGGAGATGGGGAAGTTCTCCACCGCCCGCTGGGTCTGGGCCCGCCACTTGGCCCACGCGGGTACCCGGACCTCCCCCATGGAGTCGTGCTCGACGCGGTAGTCGTTCTCGGTGGCCACGATGCGCTCCCGGGGTGGTGGTGTCGGTCGATCGCCGCCGACCGTAGACGAGCGCCGCGGTGGCCTTCGCGCAGGCCGGTGCGTGCGGCAGACTCGGGATGTGAGCCCCGAGGAGCCTGCCCGTCCCGTCGTCCGCGCCTCCGACGCCGACCGCGAGGCGGTGGTCACCCGCCTGCAGACCGCGGTGGGGGAGGGCCGGATCGACCTCGACGAGTTCAGCCAGCGGGTGGACACCGCCTACGCGGCCACGACCACCGACGAGCTGGACGGGCTGCTGGCCGACCTGCCGACCGACGCGACGCAGGCCCGGGTCGAGATCGTCGGCGAGACGACCACGTCGAGCAGCCCGATCTCCACCGTCTTCGGTGACGTCAAGCTCACCGCGACGGACGGCGTGCCCGAGCGGGCGGGCACCGTGTTCGGCGACGTCCGGATCGACCTGCGCGGCCTGCGCACCGCCGAGGACACGGTCTACCTGCAGCTGGGCACGTTCTTCGGCGACATCGAGGTGATCGTCAGCGAGGGCGTGGCCGCGCAGATGGAGGGATGGACCTGCTTCGGCAGCCGGAAGATCGACCTGGCCGCCGTCCCTCGGCTGCCGGGCACGCCACGAGTCGTCGTCCGCGGCTGGACGTTCTTCGGTGACCTGAAGCTGCGCAGCCTGGCTCCGGGGGAGTCCCCGAGCCGCTGGCGCGCGGTGATGGACCGGCTGGCCCAGCGCCGGCTCCCCCCGCCGCCGGCCCTCTGAAGGCCCCGTCCGGAGGCTCACCCCGAGCGTGCGAGGGGTGAGGGGGACGGGGTCCTTTCAGTGCCCGAAGGGGACGGCGGAGTACTGGCTGAGCTTCTGCAGCGAGTGCAGGCTCTCGATCGAGCGGATGGTGCCCGACTTCGAGCGCATGACCAGCGACTGGGTAGTGGCGCCCCCGGAGCGGTACTGCACGCCGCGCAGCAGCTCGCCGTCGGTGATCCCGGTGGCGACGAAGAAGACGTCCCCGCGGACCAGGTCGTCGATGTCGAGCACCCGGTCGAGGTCGTGGCCGGCGTCGAGGGCCTTCTGCCGCTCGTCGTCGTCGTGGGGCCACAGCCGGCCCTGCAGGGCGCCGCCCATGCACTTGAGCGCGCAGGCGGTGATGATGCCCTCCGGCGTGCCGCCGATGCCCATCAGCAGGTCGACACCGGTGCCCTCGCGGGCCGCCGCGATGGCGCCGGCGACGTCGCCGTCACTGATGAACTTGATCCGGGCGCCGGCTTCGCGCACTTCCTGGACCAGCTGCTGGTGGCGTGGCCGGTCGAGGATGCAGACGGTGACGTCGCCGACCGAGGCCTTCTTGGCCTTGGCGACGCGGCGGATGTTCTCCCCGACCGGTGCCGTGATGTCGATCGCGTCGGCGGCGGCCGGGCCGGTGGCGATCTTGTCCATGTAGAAGACCGCGGACGGGTCGTACATCGCGCCGCGGTCGGCGACGGCCATGACGGCGATCGCGTTGGGCATGCCCTTGGCCATCAGCGTGGTGCCGTCGATCGGGTCGACGGCGACGTCGCACTCGGCGCCCTGGCCGTCGCCGACCTCCTCGCCGTTGTAGAGCATCGGGGCCTCGTCCTTCTCGCCCTCCCCGATGACGACGACGCCGCGCATGCTGACGGTGCCGATCAGGGCGCGCATGGCGTCGACCGCCGCGCCGTCCCCGCCGTTCTTGTCACCCCGGCCGACCCAGCGGCCGGCCGCCATCGCCGCGGCCTCGGTCACCCGGACCAGCTCCATCGCGAGGTTGCGGTCGGGTGCCGGGCGAGCAGCGGTGCGCCCCGTCGAGGTGGGGGCGGTGCCGGTGGGCAGCGGCCCGTCGGGCAGGGGCAGGGACACGGGTCCTCCTCGGACGGCTCCGACCGACGCTGGCCGACCGGGTGGGGGAGCAGTGCTGCGATCCTAGGGGGCATGCCCGATCCCGGCCCTCGCGGTCAGCGCCCCGACGAACAGCTCACCCAGGTTCCCCCGGCCGCTGTTCCCCCGCCGGCGACCAGCAGGGCCGCCGCGTTCACCCCGGCGAACATGGTCCGCTCGCTGCTTCCGCTGACCGTGCTGATCCTGGTGATCGTCGGCGTGACCACGCTGCGGCAGAACCCCGCCGACCCCGTCCGCGAGGTCGATCCCGGGCCGTCGATCTCGCTCGCCGCCGAGCGCGCCGGCTACCCGCTGCTCGTACCCCAGGGGCTGCCGGACGGGTGGCGGCCGACCAGCGTGCGCACCGACGCGGTCGACGGTGCCGCCGGTGACCCGGTGACCCTGGAGATCGGCTGGCTCACCCCCGCCGAGCAGTACGCCGGGTTCGTGATCAGCGACCGGAGGGACGCCGATCCGCTGGACGATGTGCTCGCCGACGCCACCGACGCCGGGACGACGCAGATCGGTGGCGTGACCTGGGACCGTCGCACCACCGAGCGCGGAGAGACGGCGCTGACCCGTACCGAGGGCCCGGTGACCCTGCTGATCACCGGCTCGGCGCCGGACGAGGAGCTGGCGGCCCTCGCCGCCGCCGTCGCCCCCTACCGCGCCCCCTGAGGGCCGAAGTCGCGACTTTGGCCCCTCGGAGTCAGTCGGGGTCGGTGGGCTGGGCCGCGGCGAGCCGTTCGCGGGCGCGATCCAGCCAGTGCTGGCACAGCTCGGCCAGTTGCTCGCCGCGCTCCCAGAGCGCCAGCGACTCCTCGAGGGTGAGCCCGCCGGCCTCCAGCCGACGGACGACGTCGGCGAGCTCCTCGCGGGCCTGCTCGTAGGTCTGCGTGGGTTCGGACGGCGGGCTCGCCGCCGGCTGCTCGGTCACGGTGTCCCCGGTTCGCTACCGCGGATCGCTCCGCTCCTCGCTGCGATGCTCACGATCCTGTCCGCTCACGGTGTCCCCGGTTCGCTACCGCGGATCGCTCCGCTCCTCGCTCGTTCCTCGCTGCGATGCTCACGATCCTGTCCGCTCACGGTGTCCCATCCTCCCCGGTCGCCGAGCGGTCGACGCGCACCGGCAGCCGGCCACCGGCCACCCGTACCTGGAGGCGCTCGGCGTCGCCCACCTCGGCCGGGTCGCGGACCAGCGACCCGTCGGTCCGTTGCACCACCGCGTAGCCGCGTTGCAGCGTGGCGGCGGGGGAGAGGGCGGACACCCGCGCGCGGGCGTGCTCGAGATCGCGCTCGGCGGTCTCGACCCGGTGGGTGAGGGTGCGGGTGGCGCGGGACCGCAGTGCGGCGACGTCGTCGGCCCGGCCGGCCAGCAGCCGCCCGGGGTCGGCGAGCGCGGGCCGGCTGCGGACCGACTCCAGCCACCGCTGCTGCTGGTCCAGGTGCCCGGTGACCAGCGCCCGGGCGCGGGCGCGCAGCCCGTCGACCAGCCGGCGTTGCTCGCCGATCTCGGGCACGACCCGGTGTGCGGCATCGGTGGGGGTGGCGGCCCGCACGTCGGCGACGTGGTCCACCAGGGTCGTGTCGGTCTCGTGGCCCACGGCGGTGACGACGGGGGTGCGGGTCGCGGCGATGGCCCGCACCAGGCCCTCGTCGGAGAAGGGCAGCAGGTCCTCCACCGAGCCGCCGCCGCGGGCGATGACGATCACCGCGACGGCGGGGTCGGCGTCCAGCCGGCGGAGTCCGTCGATCACGCCGGCCGCCGCGGTCGGGCCCTGGACGGCGCAGTTGTGCATGGCGAACCGCACGGCCGGCCAGCGCCGCCGGGCGGTGACCAGGACGTCGCGCTCAGCGGCGCTGTCCCGGCCGGTGATGACGCCGACCACCGCGGGCGCGAAGGGCAGCGGCCGCTTGCGGGCGGCGTCGAAGAGCCCCTCGGCGGCCAGCAGCCGGCGGATCCGCTCGATCCGGGCGAGCAGCTCACCCAGACCGACGGCGCGGATCTCGGTGGCCCGCAGCGAGAACGAGCCGCGTGCGACGTAGTAGTCGGGGCGGGCGCGGACGATCACCCGGGCGCCCTCGGTCAGCTCCAGGCCCGGCCGGTCGGCGACGTCGCGGTGGCAGGTGACCGGCACCGAGAGGTCGGCCGCCGGGTCGCGGAGGGTGAGGAAGACGGTGGCGGCGTTGCCCCGCCTCGACAGCTGGGCCACCTGCCCCTCCACCCACACCTCGCCGAGCCGGCCGATCCACTCGGCGACCTTGCGGGCCACGGTGCGCACCGGCCACGGCGACTCGGGGCTCGACGGGCTGGTCACCCGTCGAGGGTGCCATGTGGTGACGTGCCGGAACGGCCCCGCCCAGAGGCTCGCCCCGAGCCTGCGAGGGGTGAGGAGGGCGGGGTCCTTCTTCAGCCGCGGTCGGCGCTGAGCTTCTCCAGGCGGTTCTGCAGCAGGGTCACGTACGGCGGCCGCGCCTGGGTGGCCCGCTCGAAGTCGAGCAGGTCGGCGACCGTCTCGGCGGTGTAGCCACGCAGGTGGCCGCGCAGTGCCGGGATGCTGAAGCCCTCGTAGCCCGGCACCGGGGCGGTGGGTGCGGCCTCCTCGGGGGCGGGCACTCCCTCGATGGTGGCGGCGTCGACCGTGGCGCCGTCGTCGGCGGTGACGCCTTCGACGGTGGGGGAGGTGCCGGAGCCGGCCGAGTCGTCGCTGACCTCCGCGTCGGCCACGGTGGCGACCGTGTCGGCCGCCAGGTCGTCGGCGACCTCGTCGGGCACCGATTCCGGCAGCTCGGTGGCGAGTTCGGCGTCGACCTCCTCGGCCAGCTCGTCGACTGCCCCGGTCACCGCGTCGGCCGGCGGGTCGGCAGGCAGCGCGGCGGCCTGGGCGTCGGTGATGGCGTCGCCCTCGCCGGCCAGGCTCTCGAAGGCCAGCACGTCGGCCAGCGGGGTGTCCGCCTCGGCGGCTCGACCGGCGTCCTCGGCGGCATCCTCCGCCGCGGCTTCGGCGAGGTCGGCGAGGTCGGTGAGGCCGGCGACCTCGGCGAGCTCGCTGTCCTCCGAGAGGTCGGCGATCTCGTCGCTGAGCTCGACGGTGAGATCGGCCGGGTCGCCGGCCACGTCGGTGACGTCGTCGATCACGGTGCCGGTGACGTCGTCGACCACCGTGCCGGGAACTGCGTCGTCCTCGGCCGGCGTGGCCTCGGCGGCCCGGTCGAATGCCGAGGTGCGGTTGGCGGTCGTGGCAGCGGGCTCCGGAAGGTCCTCGTCGAAGGTCGCCATGCCGGGCTCGGCGTCACCCCAGAGGCCGGTGAACACCTCGTCGCCGCGGGCGACCAGCCCGGAGTACTGCTGCTGCAGCATCAGCGAGGTCTGCATCGCCAACCCGAGCAGGCGCACCGGCAGGTGCGGAAGCTCCCCGGGGAGCCTGCGGGCCTCGTCGAGCACGGTGGCGGCCAGTCCGGCTGCGGCGCGGACGGCCTCGGGGATCTCTCGAGCCATGCCCCCAGCGTGCCGCACGCCGCCGCGCCCGGCACCACGACTGTCCCCGCGGGTGGCCGTCGTCACCCGGACGGGGTTCCTCGGCCCGTCTGCAGGGGCCCCGGCGCGGGCCTGCGAGCGATGGGAGGGGGCAGGCGGATCCTGTCTCTACCATGGGGTCATGGCTGAACCGCGCGGACGCGTCCTGCTCGCCGACCCCCGGGGCTACTGCGCCGGCGTGGACCGTGCGGTGGTGGCGGTCGAGCGGGCGCTGGAGATCCACGGCGCGCCGGTCTACGTGCGCAAGCAGATCGTCCACAACAAGCACGTCGTCGCCACGCTCGAGCGCCGCGGCGCGGTCTTCGTCGAGGAGACCGAGGAGGTGCCCGAGGGCGCCGTCGTCGTGTTCAGTGCCCACGGGGTCTCCCCAGCGGTCAAGGCCGAGGCCCAGCAGCGTTCGCTGACGACGATCGACGCGACCTGCCCGCTGGTGAGCAAGGTGCACCAGGAGGCCAAGCGCTTCGCCAAGGACGATTTCGACATCCTGTTGATCGGCCACCGCGGCCACGAGGAGGTCGAGGGCACGTCGGGCGAGGCGCCGGAGCACGTCCAGCTCGTCGACGGCGCCGAGGACGTCGCGAATGTCCAGGTCCGCGATCCGGAGAAGGTCGTGTGGCTGTCCCAGACCACCCTGTCGGTCGACGAGACGCTGGCCACCGTCGACGCCCTCAAGGTCCGCTTTCCCGCGCTGCAGGCGCCGCCGAGCGACGACATCTGCTACGCCACCCAGAACCGTCAGCAGGCCGTGAAGCAGATGGCCGGTGAGTGCGACCTGGTGCTGGTGGTGGGGTCGACGAACTCCTCGAACTCGGTGCGGCTGGTCGAGGTGGCGCTGGAGGCCGGCGCCCGCGATTCGCACCTGGTCGACTTCGCGGCCGAGATCGACGAGGCCTGGCTCGAGGGCGTCGGCACGGTCGGGGTCACCAGTGGGGCATCGGTGCCGGAGATCCTGGTGTCGGAGGTGCTCGACTGGCTGGCGACCCGGGGCTACCCGGACGTGCAGACGGTGAAGGCCGCCGAGGAGCGGCTGGTGTTCGCCCTCCCACACGAGCTCAAGCAGCAGCGCACCGCGCTGCAGGTGGTCGAGACCAGCTGACCGGCCGAGCGCTCGGCGAGGCGGGGTCGGCGCAGTGCGGGCGCGCTAGCGCCGGCTGACCAGCCGACCCAGGAAGAGCACGAACGAGACGCCGACGGCGATGCCCATGGCCGGGAACCCACGGATCAGCAAGGTGGCGACCGTGGGGATGCTGAGCGTCGCCGACGGCGCGAGCGCGATGTTGACCAGGGCGACGCCGAGGAACACCAGCGGCGGGGCGACGACCACGCTGAGCAGGTCACGCCGGCGGACCAGCAGGCAGGCGGCGATCGAGGAGCCGAGCAGGGCGACCAGCGTGACCAGGCCGAGGCCGACCCCGACGAAGGAGTCGAGGGCCGCGGCGGCCAACGTCACCAGGAACATCCCGAGGACGACGACGGAACCGCGCAGGTGCGGGCCGGCAGGTGTCTCCTCGCGTCGGGCCGGGGCCTGGCCGGTGGACCGCTCCTGGCGCTGGCCGCGGACCGGCGGCGCAGGGCGGCGGCCCGGTGCGGCGGGACGGTCGCGCCCGCCGTCTCGAACGTTGTCCCGGGCGTTGTCCCGGGCGTTGTCCCGGGCGTTGTCCCGGGCGTTGTCCCGGGCGTTGTCGTAGCCCCACTCGTCGTCCCGGTCGTTGCGCACGGCCGGGGGCGGGACCCGGCGGCCGGCGGCCGGACGGTCCCGGTCGGCGGGCCGGCTGCGGGACGCGCTGCCACCCGCCCGGGGGGACGGGTAGCCGCGGCCCGATGCCGAGCCGGCATCGCTGCGCTCTGCGCGCACGGCGTCCTCCCGCCCAGCATCGACAGCAGTACTCGGAGCGATGGTGCACCTCCTGGTTCACGACGGGGAGCCGCGACTCGCCGCCGGTCAGGCCACGGTAACGGCCCGACCTGAGTAGACGCTGCGACCGCCGGGAGCGACGGGGCAGAAATCGCCCGTGTCGGCCGCGGGCGGTGGCGCATTGTGTGGCCGGCAGTCTCACCCGTCCCAGCGTCCACGGGCGTGCACCGTGGTAACGGCCGGATGGGGCCGGAAGGACCCGGGCCGGCCGGGAGCGTTCGGGGGCCGCTCCCGCTCCGACGCCGGGCGGGTCAGCCGGTGGTGCCGTCCCGGCCGGGTTCGGCGTCGTCGGCAGCGTGCCGGTTGCCGGTCGGCCTCGGCTGCCGGGCCGGGGCACCGGGGAGCGGGCCGGGCAGGACCGGCTCGTCGGGCACCGAGCGCAGCGTGCGCACGGTGCCCTCGGCCGGAGCGGGCGTCGGGACCGGTGACTCGGCGACGCCGAGGGTGTCGAACCGGCGGGCCGCGACCAGCACCGAGCTCTCGTAGGACCCCACCGTGTCGTTGAACCGGCCGACGGCCGAGCCCAGCGCCGAGCCCAGCCGGGTGAGGTGGCCGGACAGGGTGCCCAGCCGGGCGTGCAGGGTGCGCCCCACCTCGAGTACCGCGGTGGCGTCCTGGGCCAACCGCTCCTGCCGCCACGAGTAGGCGACGGTGCGCAGCAGCGCGAGCAGCGTGCTGGGGGTCGCGACGATCACGTCGCGGGCGAAGCCGTGCTCGAGCAGCGTGGGCTCGGCCTCCAGCGCGGTGATGAGGAACCCGTCGGAGGGCACGAACAGCACGGTGAACGGTGCGGCCGAGCCGAATGCGGTGGGGTAGTGGCGGGCGGCCAGCGCGTCGACGTGGGTGCGCAACTGCCGGGCGTGCTCGGCCAGCCGCTGCGACCGGACCGCCTGGTCGGTCGCCTGCACGGCCTCGATGTACCCGGCGAAGGGCACCTTCGCGTCGACGACCACCTGCCGGCCGTCGGCCAGCGTGACCACCAGGTCGGGGCGCACCCGGGCGCCGTCGGCCGTCGTGCCGCTGGGCTGCTCGACGAAGTCGCAGTGCTCGAGCAGGCCGGCGACCTCGACCACCCGGCGCAGCTGCACCTCGCCCCACCGGCCGCGCACGTGCGGGGTGCGCAGCGCGGTGACCAGCGCGGCCGTCTCCTGCCGGAGCAGCGCGGACGTCTGCCCCACGGTGCCCACCTGCTCGCGCAGCTCGCCGTGGGCGGTGGCCCGGTCGCGTTCGATGCCGGCCAGCACCCGGTGCAGGTGGTCCAGCGACTCGTGCACGGGCTCGAGCGCGTCGACCTGGGGGCGGCGGCGGCCGGTCAGCGCCACCAGCCCGAGGGTGACGGCCGTGGCCAGCAGCGCGCCGACGAGGAGCCCGAGGAGCAGGGATGCGGCGTCCATGGACCGGAGGGTGCCCCAGGGGTGCGACAGAACCGCTCAGGCGTGCCCGTGCCCCGGCTGTTCAGGCCTCGACGGCGATGGGGGCGTGCTCGGCCTCGTGGTCGAGCAGCCAGCGCTTCACCGGCGTCCCCCAGCGGAAGCCGCCCAGCCCGCCGCCGGTGGCCAGCACCCGGTGGCAGGGGATGAACAGCGCCGCGGCGTTGCGGGAGCAGGCGGCGGCGGCCGCCCGGACCGCCGCCGGGCGCCCGCAGCGGGTGGCGAAGGCGGTGTACGTGTCCGGCTGCCCCGGCGGGACCGTCCGCAGCACGTCCCAGGCGTCCTCGAGGAAGGGGCCGGACCGCTGTCGCACCGGAACGGCGTCGATGGCGGGAACGTCGCCGGCGCAGAAGGCCTCCACGGTGTCGAGCGCCGGGAGCGACTCGGCGTGCTCCACCCAGTCGGGGCGGAGGGACCGGTGCACCACCGGGAGCAGTTCGCTGACGTCGTCGGTCCAGCCGCTGGCGAGCACCATCTCGGTGCCCCGGTGGGTCGTGACGACGACGGTGAACGGCCCCGGCGGGGTCGGGATCGTGGCGTACCGGGCCGGCGGGTGGTTCATGGGGCGCTCCGATCGGTGGACGGGCGGCGGGTGAACAGGTCGGGGACGGCGAGTGCCCACAGGTGCATCACGGCGTAGGACCGCCACGGCCGCCAGCGCGTGACCGCGTCGGCGTCCGAGCTGCCCAGGGTCCTCAGGCTGCGGCGCAGCGCAAGGTCCCCGGGCAACCAGACGTCGGGATCGGCCAGCCCGCGCAGTGCGACGAGCGCTGCCGTCCACGGGCCGATGCCGGGCAGGGTGAGCAGCGCTCGGGCGGCCTCGTCCCGGTCGACGCCGGGGTCCAGCGCCAGGGACCCGTCGGTGAGCGCGCCGGCCAGGCCGGCCACGGTGCGGCGGCGGGCGCCGGTCAGGCCGATCGCGCCGAGGTCGGCCCCGGCCAGCGCCTCCGGGCGGGGGAAGGCGTGGGTCAGGCTGCCCACCGGTTCGGGTAGCGGCCGGCCGGCGGCCAGCAGCAGCCGCCCGGTCAGCGTGCGGGCGCCGGCGATCGACACCTGCTGGCCCAGGACGGCGCGGACCGCGGTCTCGGCGGCGTCGGGGGAGGTGGGCACCCGCCGCCCCGGCGCCGCGGCGACCGGTGCGGACAGCGCCGGGTCGGTGCCGAGCACCTCGTCGACGGCGGTGGGGTCGGCGTCGAGGTCGAGCAGCCGCCGGCAGCGGGCCACCGCCGTCCCGAGGTCGCGCAGCTCGGGCAGCTGCAGCCGGGCGGTGACGGCGGCGCCGGTGCCGGGGGAGAGCCGGACGACGGCGGGCCCGTGCGGCAGGTCGAGCACCCGGGAGAACGTCGTCCCGTCCCACTCCTCCAGCCCCGGGACGGCGTGCGCACCGAGGAACAGCAGCACCTCGTCGGCGGCGAACGGGGCGCGGGCGGCCAGCCGCAGGGTCAGCCAGCCGGGGTTCGCGCCGTCCGGCCGCGGGGTGGTGGACCGCAACGCCGAGGGTGTGGCGGCGAAGACGGCCTGCACCGTGTCGTTGAACTGCCGGATGCTGGCGAAGCCGGCCGCGAACGCGACCTCGGCCATCGGCAGCGACGTGGTCTCGATCAGCAGCCGCGCGGTCTGCGCGCGCTGCGCGCGGGCGAGCGCCAGGGCGCCCACGCCCAGCTCGGCGACCAGCAGCCGGTGTAGCTGGCGTTCGGAGTAGCCGAGCCGGGCGGCGAGGCCGGGGACGCCGCTGCGCTCGACCTCGCCGTCGGCGATCAGCCGCATCGCCCTGGCGACGACGTCGGCGCGGACGTCCCACTCCGGCGACCCGGGAACGGCGTCGGGCCGGCACCGGCGGCAGGCGCGGAACCCGGCTGCCTGGGCGCCGGCCGCGGTGGGGAAGAAGGAGACGTTGCGCGGCAGCGGCGTGCGAGCCGGGCAGGAGGGGCGGCAGTAGATGCCGGTGGTGTGCACGCCGGTGACGAACCAGCCGTCGAAGCGCGGGTCGCGGCTGGCGACCGCGCGGTAGTGCCGCTCGACGTCCACGGTTCCCGGCATGCACCGAGGATGCCAGCGTGCGGGGCCGCTGACCGGCGGATTCCGGACGCGGTGGTGGAGCGCCGGTGGGCGTCCAGGCCGGGCGGGGTGACGATGCGGTTCGGGGCGTTGACGATCGGGTCAGCGGCAGCGCTCGTGGCTGACCGAAGTCTGATACCCGGGCTGGGAACGGCCGGGTAACCGGCTGGTGACAGTGCGCTGACCAGCACTTTCACCTGGCAGCAGCGCGTGCGTGGCGGTACGCTTCGAACATCAGTTCGAATGCCGCGGGAGGTGTCATGGGTGAGTTGACCTCGGCCCTGGATGCCTTGGCGGCCGATGATCTGAAGCCGATGTTCGGCCCGCAGCTGTTGGATCGTGCCGCGGAGTTGCTGGCCGCG
>JABAKE010000130.1 GCA_019779905.1 Modestobacter lapidis
CCTGATGCGCCACATAAAGCCTTTAGGTTCACAAGGTCAAAAGGAAAAACCCAAAAACCAAAATCCAAAATCCAAATCCCATATGTCAATCTTCAAAACTTTGCCTTGAGATGGTACGTGATCCCTCTCACTACCATAAAATCCCCTGGAAGCTCAAAAGGCTACTCCATCAAAAAGAAAAATGCTCAAAGACTCTTGGTCAAGTCAAAAGCTCTTCTTCAAGATTCTCTTCGAGGCACATCGACTGCAAAAGCTATATCGTCGCTGTACCTCGAGGGGGCATTTGTTGACACCAAAAATGTCACTTTGCCTCTTCAACACCAAAAGCTACATGGAGCCGCATCCTACCAAAATAGGCAGGCGCCACTTCAAGCATCAGATCTTGTCAGAATCAAACAAAAACTGCAAGGTCACTCAAAACAGCCAAAAGAGAGGTTCACATGAAGATTCGGGCCATTTCAACATCAATTGGCCTAACTTCACTTCTCCAACAGCTGAGCAGCAGCTCCCGGCGGCGACAATACCAAAGACATCAAAACTTTGGTCAGAGCCTACAGATGGTCTCAGAATACCTCCGAAAGGCTCCTCGTCAAATTTCAAGTCAAACCGACACTGTTTGACCCTCCATCGACTCTCGAGCAGCAAAATCAGGCCCTTAGGTAGCGAGAACTACCGAGGTCATCACTCATCAAACAGAGCACATGGGTGGCTTCTACATACCTCCAAAGGGCTGCACATCAAATTTCAGGTCATTCCGACAACGTTTGACCCAGTTTCGATGCTCGGAAACAAAATCAAGCCTACCGGCGGCGGAGCACCCCGGGACCATGGCACCCAATTCGGAGCTTATGGATCATCTCAAAATGACTCCAGTAGGCTCCCCATCGAGTTTCAGGTCAATCGGACATCGTTTGACCGAAAGTCAAAGCTCGGCATTTCCCTCACGGTGAAACAAAGGCGAGCGTTTGCATGACCCCAAAAGGCTTTGAAACTCAAACGAAAGCCTATGGTTGGTCTTAACTACTGATGGGGGATCTCTCCGTCGAATTTCAGGTCA
>JABAKE010000132.1 GCA_019779905.1 Modestobacter lapidis
TTTTTTTTCAAATTTTAAAGTAAACCATTAAATCTTTAACCTTTAAGGTTTTCTACTGATTATCTAAATATTATTTACTTTGTTACATTTGAAATAAATATTCAAAGTAGTAAATAATTTTGTTAATACTAATTATATTTGTATTATTAGAATATTAACTAGACTTCCCAGTATATAGTAAATTTAAGAGGCCTATATTAATACTAAAACGTCAAAATTATAAATTTCATGTCCTATTTGAGAAAGAATTCATTTTTGATTTAATTTTTTCAATTAAAGCGATACCTTTAATTGTTAAATGTTTTTTATTTAAGATTAGTATATAAACTCTTCTTCATTTAACATAATTTAGGTATTTACTAGATAATAAATGATACTTATCAAAATAATTAAGAACCTTTTGCGCACTACCAAAACTTATAGAACCGTAATAATATGTATCTTGACTAGATCTGTATCCGACATAACCACCAAATGCATTTTGAATTTGATCTAAGATAAATCTTGTCTTTTGATCCACTTGATAATTTAATCTCATCTCTTTACCATATTTTCTACGTTGTATATTTAATATCTTTATTTGAAAAGAGGAATCTGCATCTGAAAATCCAGCTAATCAATATGAATCAAGAATATTAGATGTATTTATTTTTTGAGGAATAATAGGATTATTTATCAAATCAGTCGGATCTTGTAAGTTTTTATTGATACGTTCAAGCATGTCATTAAATTTTTGTAATTTTGCTTCAGTTCTTAAGTGACCATTTATTAATTTAGATATCTTTATTGCTCCAGCTTTATTTGAATTATAAATTAATACATTTTTACCTTTAATAGAACTGATTTTTCCATAACCAATTCTTTTTTTTATATAATAAGCTAAAGGTGCATCAAGTATATAGAAAGCGATAGTAATATTTATTCCTTCTGTCTTAATAGAATCATCACCTTCAATTAAACCTGCTAAATAAGCTCCAAATTCATTATCTGTAATAGGTTTCCTATGTATAGGTCTATGAATATTTATATTTTTAATTTTTTCCCCTAATTC
>JABAKE010000133.1 GCA_019779905.1 Modestobacter lapidis
ATCACATCACAAGCGGCCAATCACAACTCATTTTAATTGGTCTTTAGTCCATAATCATCCATTAGCAGTTATACAATCACATTGCATAATAAACAAAAGCTACAAAAGCAAAGGCAATGATGGCAAATGGCATATAATTAATTAAAGTCATGTCTTTATTATTATCCTATAACAATAATAATCTCATTATTATTATTATCCTATAATAATAATCAAATCCTTTTAATCGCATTAAAAGAATATCATCATATCCCATATGATAAAAATAAGTTTCTATCTTCAATATAATTAAAACTCCTAAAAGACACTAATAGGGTTTCAAAAATAAAGAATTTAATTTGAGAAATTATTCTCACAATTCCTACCATGCTATTAACACTTTAATAAGCTCAGTAGATTAATCACTATTAACCTACAAAGGTGGAATAAATAATAACTCAAAATAAAATTCAAAGAAAGAATCAATTTCCATTTTTCAACAGAAATTTCAGAATTCAGCTACTGTTTTGGGACCAATCTTTCCTATATTAAAACAACCTTTTAAAATGTGAGAATACTCTATTTCACAAGGATTTTCAGTCCTCTTTCAAATGGCATAGGTCTCATTAAGTAATTCCAACGTTTGGTATCACTTTAAAGTGATTTGTGACTCGAACTCCAAACCATGGCAGATTCTGGAAATTCCTCACAAATGACTCTATTGGGCTTAACCTAGAGTGAACTAAGTCATGGAAACACTTCATTTCACTAGGTTTTTCAGTCTTCTTTCCAATGGCAGGGGTCTCGTAACTTGATTCCAACGTTTGGTATCAATTAGAGGCCTTTTGCGATAGAGAGTCAGATTTTGCAGATTTGACTCTTAATCACAAAAATTCTAGTGTGGCTATCATAGGTCATTAAAAATCATGGGAACTCTTCCTAGACTTTGTTAAGACCTAATATTAATGAAGTCGATAGGTGGCAAGCTTCAAAAATCCCAGAAACCATTTTTCCTAGATTTTACAAAAGCTATGTGGTTGCTGTCCTGAAAAACAGCAACCCAGAA
>JABAKE010000134.1 GCA_019779905.1 Modestobacter lapidis
CAGCCCACGGCGTGGCACTTGGCAGCAAGGCGCGCCCACGGCAAGGCATGGTGGCGCATGCGTGGGCCGCCCAAGCGCATGGCATGGCAGCAAGGCGTGCCCACGCCAAGGCACGAGGCACACAAACAGCCCAAGGCGTGGCACTTGGCAGCAAGGCGCGCCCACAGCAAGGCATGAGTGGCTCGCTAACAGCCCACGGCGTGGCAGTGCCCAAGCACAATGGACGCCCAATGCCGACGCCCATGCAATATGCCCCCGCCCGCGACAAGCCATGGCAGCAATGCGTGCCCACGGCAAGGCATGGTGGCGTGCTATATGCCCACGCCGTGGCGCATCAATGGCGCGCACACTGCCCACGCCCATGCAATATGCCCCCGCCCGCGACAAGCCATGGTGGCGAGGCGTGCATACGGCAAGGCATTGATCCAATGCTTTCGAAAAATAACCCAAAATCCCAAAATGAGGCTATGCCAAGCCAAGCCAAGGCACGAATGCGGCAAGCCAAGGCACGGCGGGTGGCAACGACAAGCCATGGCCAAGGGCACCAAGGCACGCCGAAGGCATGCACGGTAGCAAGCCAAGGCACGGCGGGTGGCAACGACAAGCCACGACGGGCAAGGGTAATCCCATGCCTCCCAAATATATCCACGAAGCCCAAACGGAGGCTACGGCGAGGCAATGCATGGCCAAGGCGATGCACGGCGGGCATCGATGGCATTAGCAAGGCAAGACAAGACGGGTCCACAAAAGCCAATGGCACGCCGCGATATACCAAAGCGCAACAAAAGCCAACGGCATGCCGCGATATAGCGAAGCGCAACCAAAGCCAATGGCATGCCACGCTATAGCGACGTGCAACCAAAGCCAATGGCATGCCACGCTATAGCAACGTGCTCATGTATCCCGCTCCTAATAAATAAATTTTATTTCAACCGCATGAAACAATGTTTTAGAGTGAGTGGGATGCTCCCCAATGCATTCCAAGCATGTTCCTAATTTTTTCATAATTTTCCCATATTTTTTCCCATTTTTCCCGTG
>JABAKE010000135.1 GCA_019779905.1 Modestobacter lapidis
TAGCTGTGCCGTGAGGGACTCTCCTCCTGGTTAGCCCCTACCCCCATGGGGGTGGGGGCCAAATTAAAAATTTAGCCCCTACCCCGGTGGGGACCACCCCTCCGGGGTAGCCCCTAGGGGCAAAGCCCCTGGGGACCACCCCTCCTCCCGACGGGAGGAGGGGTAGCCCCTATAAATTTATTTATTAGGGGGCACAGCCCCGGGGTTAGTGTCTTCCTGAAGGGTTAGTGACCATGGGCTCAGTGATTATTCACTTTAATAGCCTCACTTGGGAAATTATAAAAAAAAAATATAAATCCCATATGGGATGGAATATAAAAAAAATACAGGATTCTTCCCCCCCCCTTATGGGGGGATGGGGAAATGGACCTTGTCCTCCCTCCTTTTTAAAGGGGGGCTAGTCCCTGCCGGGTTTTAGCCGGTGGGGACTAGCCCCCCCGGCCTAGTCCCCCCGGCCTCCGGCCGGGGGGGACAAGGGCCCCCCCCCTTTTGGGGGGGGGAGGCCTAGAAATAATTAAAAAATGTTTAATCAAACAAATTTCAGATATTCTAAGATTGTACAGCAGGCATGTTAAATGAATGTACAAGAGGAGGTGTATTTAATAAGAAATCTAATGAAGAACTTTTATTATCTTGTAATAAGAAGATATTGTTAGATTCTACAAAGTCTGGTGATTTAGCGTATACAACTGCATGAGTTTTTTTATTTTCTAAACCATTAATAAATTGGTCATAAATTACATATGTGAATAAGAATAATGATATAATACTAATCATTGATCCAATACTACTTACATAGTTTCAACCTGCAAATGCATCAGGATAGTCAGGGATACGACGTGGCATACCATTTAGACCCAAGAAGTGCATAGGTAAGAAGATAGTATTAGCACCGATGAAGATTAATCAGAATTGTATAGCAGCTAATTTTTCATTATAGTATAATCCTAACATTTGAGGACTTCAGTAGTAGTAACCACCTAATAATGAGAATACAGCTCCCATTGATAATACATAATGAAAATGACCGACTACGTA
>JABAKE010000136.1 GCA_019779905.1 Modestobacter lapidis
GCGCTTTTTCACTCCATTTTAACGGATTTGACTCCATTTAGTGAGCGAAAGTGGGAAATGGAATTTTGGAATAAAATTGATGTATATCAGGGCGAGATGGAACATTGGTTGGAAAGTGCCTCAAAACACTTCGAAACACAAAGATATTCATCCAAGCGCATTTTCTCGTCATTCTAATGTATTTGGGTTCATTTTGGGAGCAAAATCGGGAAGGGGAATTTTGTGAAAAAATTGATGCATATTTGGGTGAAATGAACATTTGTTGGAAGGATTGAAAGTAACTCAAAACACTTCGAAACGCATAGATATTAATCCCGGCGCATTTTCTCACCATTCTAGTGCGTTACAATACACTTTGGAAGCTAAATTGGGAAATCGAATTTTGTGACGAAATCGATGCATTTAAGGGCGAAACGGCACATTATTTGGAAAGTGTCTCAAAACACTTCGAGATGCATAGATATTCAACCAAGTGCATTTTCTCACCATTCTGAGGCATTAGAACGGGGGAAATGGAATGTTGCGTGGAGTGTAACTCAAAACACTTCGAAACACATAGATATTATTCCCAGCGAATTTTATCACCATTCCAACGCATTAGAGTCCATTTTAGGAGCAAAAGTGTAAAATGGAATATTGGGATAAATTTGATGCATATCTGGGAGAAATGGAAAGTTGGCTGGAAGGAGAAACAAAACACTTCGAAACACGTAAATATTCATACACATGCATTTTCTCACCATTCTAAAATATTAGAGTCCATTTTGGGAGCGAAAGTGGGAAATGGAATTTTCTGTTGAAAAGGATGCATAAATGGAAAATTCATTGGAAAGTGACACAAAATGCAAGGCTATTCACCGCAGCGAATTTTTTATCCATTCTAATGCATTAGAGTCCATTTTGGGTGCAAAGGTGAGAAATGGAATTTTGGGATAAAGTTGATGCATGTAGGGGTAAAATGGAACACTGGTTGGAAAGCGAGTCAATAATCTTCGAATCACATAGACATGCATCGCAGCGCTATTTCTCACCGTTCT
>JABAKE010000137.1 GCA_019779905.1 Modestobacter lapidis
ATTACATAAAATGCCATTATTTGTATGAGCTATATTTATTACTGCTTGATTACTATTATTATCATTACCAGTATTATCTGCAGGTGTAACAATGTTATTAATGGATCGTAATTTTAATACTTCATTCTTTGAAGTAGCAGGAGGAGGTGACCCGGTATTATACCAACATCTTTTCTGATTCTTTGGTCAAGGATGGCCCTATAATATAATCTTTGTATTATCGCAACAAACTATAAGCGGGAAACTAATCCAAGATTTAATAAATACTTTAATCATAAGTTATAATAATTATACCGGTAAAGTAAAAATTTTATTAATAGATTACAATCCGCAAGTAACCAAAGCATTTAACTTGTGAGTAGGAACTTCAGAGACCATACGTTTGTTAAATAATTCTCGATTTTTTAGTAATACTACTAATAATAAAAAATTTAATGAATGATTAGCTGGATTAATTGACGGAGATGGTTGTTTTATCTTGTCTAAAAAAGGTTATGGTTGTTTAGAAATTACTATGGATTTAAGAGATGAAAGAGCTTTACAGTTAATAAAAAATAAATATGGAGGTTCTATTAAATTAAGATCTGGAGTTAAAGCTATTAGATATAGATTACATCATAAAGATGGATTAATAAAATTAATCCATGATGTTAATGGTTTAATTAGAAATCCCTATAGACTTATCCAATTAAACAAATTATGTATTAATTATAAATTTAATTTAATATATCCCACTAAATTAACTTATGATAGTTGCTGATTAGCTGGATTTTTTGACGCTGATGGTACAGTAACAATAAATAAAACTAATTGGCAATTATCAATATCTATATCACAAAAAACATCTGAATTATTAAACCCTTTAATTGATTTATACGGAGGGCATGTTTATGTAGATAATAGTTCAAACACTTTTAAATGATATATAACTAAAAAAGAAGACATTTTAAAATTAATAACTTATTTTAAATTTAATCCTACAAGATCATTAAAAAATAATCGATTACATTTAGTTAATCAATATTATGAAT
>JABAKE010000138.1 GCA_019779905.1 Modestobacter lapidis
AAGCCAAAAAAGCAGCCGAAACCACTTTCAAAACTTGCTCTTGAGTTTAATTAATACGCTGATAAGCTAAACTTAAGTTGCACAGAGATTTCTCTCTGAAAAGTAATAGAAAACCACTAATAAAGTTTTTACACTTTACCATTGTAGTATCTACACTTCCTAACCTATAGCACTCTTTGAGTTTCCTCGAACCAGCTTCCGCCAAACATAGCTTGTGTATTTCAACAAACAAGTTTAGCATCAGTGGCTTGAGTGGAGGTTACCGTTGTAAAGAATCACAGTTTATAAATAAACCGGCTATCTAACAAGGCATTCCCCCGAGTTTGAATTCTTTAGTTTTGATTGCTATTAGCTAGTAATCCACTAAATCCTTCGTTGCTTACTCATAAGTAATTTCTTACTTAGAATAAGACTGTTCAGGCTAGACTTAGACCGAAGTCATAGAGTCTTTGCCCATGTCGACATGCTGTTTTGGAACTAGGTTATCTCTTGCGAGCACCCAGTGACCCATTCCACCATTCGACGAGGCCTTTTGAAATAGAAATATAAGCATTACTCGAGTTTGTTTCCAAACTCTTTCAACTTTTTTTTCTTTCTCATGTAGTTCCTTTTCGCTGGTTTACACTATCAGGTAACTTTTTGACTTTCATACGGCTGAAAAACTTATAAATGGTTAAATTTTTTTTTTTTTTGAATTCATATAAAGTCCGCGCAGGCCTGAAGCGAGTTAGAACAAGATTGTTTACTGCCTAGAAGGAAAAATATGTTAAAATTTAGGCAGAAAGCACAAAAGAATTTTAGGCAGATTTTTTTGGAATTAGAGAGAGAAACATTTAAGAAAAATTGAAGAAGCACTTTGACTTAGCAGATAATTATTTTGTTAATGAAAAATTAAAGATTTAATATGATTTTTTACTCAAGACAATTGTTTATATTTGGAAGTGAGTTTGTTTACACAAGTACTAATTTCACCTCTTCACATTTATACTACAATTATTACATTAATATGAAATTTTGAAAA
>JABAKE010000015.1 GCA_019779905.1 Modestobacter lapidis
CAGCGCCGGCACCGGTGGCCGGGTCGGCGAAGTCATCGACGTCGAGGTTGAGGACCACGTGCGGCTTCACCGTGCGCAGGAAGGGCAGGTTCCCCGAGGCCAGCTGGTTGTCGCACAGCTGGACCAGGGCGTCGGCGTTCTGCTGGGCCCGGGTGCGGGTGTCCCCCTTCGGCCGATTGGCCTGCACGATCGACTCCAGTGCGGCCTGGACCTTCTCGAAGCCCACGGTGTCCAGGTCGAACCGGCCACAGCCGCCCTCGGCGTGCCTGGCCAGGGTCAGCCGGCGGCTCTCGGTGGGGTCGGGTTCGGGACCGTCGGGATCGAGGGCGGCCTCGTACAGCTGGACGACCTCGATCAGCCGGTCGTGCGGCTGCTCCGCGGCCACCATCGCCCACGCCTGGTCGAACGGGGCCAGGTCGATGTCCTGCTCGGCGGCCGCCGCCAGCCGGTCCGGTCGCACCGCCTTTGCCACCACCGCCACCGCCTCGGCGGTCACCTCACCCGCGGCGAAGGCCGCCGCGACCGCGGGCAGGTGCTCCAGCGCCCGACCCGCGTGCACCAGCCGCGACGCCGCACCCGAGGACAGCCGGCCGTGCCCGCGCAGCCAGGACTGCGTCGTCTTCAACCCGTCGTGCTCCGAGGCCTGGGTCAGCTCGCACTCCCGCACCGTGCGGGCCACCTCCGCCGCCACCCGGTTCTGCAACACCAACAGCTCACCCAGCCGGTCGAGCAGCTGCGGCCCGAACATCGGCTTCAGGTCATCGGCCGCCAGCGCGTCCAGGGCCGAGGTCAACTCGCCCATGACACCTCCCGCAGCGCTCGAACTGGTGTTCGAAGTCTATCGCCGGCGGACTGTGGTCGCAAGGCGAAAACGCTGGTCACAGGCGGGTTCCGTTGCGCCCGCGGCCGCTGAACCGCAGTGGACGACGGCAGACGCGCTCAGCGGTGGGTGCGGTACCGCAACAGGACGACGCCGCTGCCGAACCGGCGTTCCTCGGTCAGCTCGAGATCCAGCCGCAGCCCGGCCGGCAGCCATGGCGTGCCGCCGCCCACCACCACCGGGACGACGAACACCGAGCACTCGTCCACCAGCCCGGCGTGCAGCGCTGCGGCCGCCAGGGCCGGCCCGCCCAGGCCGACGTCGCGCTCGGACCGGTCCACCAGCTGGCCGCACCGCCGCGGGGGCGGTGCGTGGGTACCGTTCGCCCATGTCGTCGGATCAGGCCGCGGAGCTGCTGGACGCCGATCCCCTGGCGCTGGAGCGGCAGGTCTGCTTCGCCCTGTCGGTGGCGGCTCGCAACGTGGTCGCCGTCTACCGGCCGTTGCTCGAACCGATGGGGCTCACTCACCCCCAGTACCTGGTCATGCTGGCGCTCTGGCAGCACGGCCCGGTCTCGGTCAAGGACCTCAGCCGGCTGCTGCAGCTCGACCCCGGCACCCTCTCGCCACTGGTCAAGCGACTGGAGGCGGCCGGCCTGGTCCGCCGGGAGCGCGATCCCCGCGACGAGCGGTCGCTGGCCATCTCGCTGACCGACGCCGGGCGGGCGCTGCGCGAGCGGGCCGAGCGCATCCCGGCCGGGATCGTCGACCGGCTGGGGATGGACCTGGCGGAGCTGCGGCTGCTGCACCAGTCGCTCACCGAGGTGATCGCGGCGTCCCAGCAGGCGCTCGACCGTCAGCCCGGCGCACGTGGCGACTGACCTCACAGGCCGTTGGTGCCCCAATCGTTTGTGCACCAAGCGATGCTCGGCCACCATGGGGATGTGCTGACGGAGAGGCTGGCGATGGCGACCGACACGGCTGCTCAGGACGACGGGGACGTGGCGGCGCGGCACCGGCCCGGCCCGCTCCGCTGGTTCTGGTATGCCCTCGGCGGCGGCCTGCCCGAACGCCACTCCGCGTGGGTGCTGCACGACACCACCACCGCGACGTGGGGTTACCGGCACGTGCTGCGCGCCACGGTGCAGATGCTGGTCCCGATCGTGCTGGTCCTGGTTCTCGTCCCGGGACCGTTCTGGATCCGTGGCATGGCCGCGCTCGGCGGCCTGCTGCTCGGTCTCATCTTCTCCATCGCCTACATGCCCGAGACGACCGAGAACCGGGTGAAGAAGGCCGGCTACCCGGCGGGCACCGCGCAGGCCGTCCGCGACCGGGCGGCCGTGGGCCGCGACGCTGCGGTGTCCGACAAGCGCCGTGCCGCCGCAGCGAAGCGGGCGGCCCGCTACCGCGCCCGCCAGGGGCGCTGACCTGAGCTCCACCAGGCGGGGGCGTCGAGCTCGGCGCAGGCTGACCCGGTGCGCGCGTACCCCTGCCCCGGCGAGCCGTCCGATCTGCGCGAGGCCGGGCCGCCGCCCCCGGGCGCCGGAGGAGGTGGGCCGGGATGAGCCGGCTGCGGGTCGGCTGCGTCGGCACCGGCTTCATCGCCGGCCGCCACCTCGGTGCGCTGTCCGGTCTCGACGACGTGGAGATCGTGGCCGTGGCCGACTCCCTCCCCGGTCGCGCCGAGGAGGTCGCCGCCCGGTACGGGGCCCGTGCGTACCCGGACGGCGCGGCGCTGCTGGACACGGAGGAGCTGGACGCCGTGTGGTTCTGCGTCCCGCCGTTCGCCCACGGCCCGCTCGAGACGGCGGCCCTCGCACGGCGGCTGCCCTTCTTCGTCGAGAAGCCGTTGGCCCTCGATCTCGGCACCGCCCGGGAGGTCGCGCGCGGTGTCCGCGAGACCGGAGTGGTGACCGCGGTGGGCTACCACTGGCGGCACCTGGATCTGGTCGCCCGCGCCGCGGAGCTGCTGCGGGACGCCCCACCGCAGCTGGTGACGGGGCACTGGCTGGACCGGACGCCGGCGGCACCGTGGTGGTCCCGGCGGAACGGGTCCGGGGGGCAGGTGCTGGAGCAGACCACGCACCTGTTCGACCTGGCCCGGCACCTCGTCGGCGAGGTGGCGACGGTCTCCTCGGGCGAGGTCACCAGGCCGCGGCAGGGCTTCCCGTCGGCGGACGCGCCCACCGCCGCCACCGCCCTGCTCGGCTTCGCCTCCGGAGCGGTGGGCACCATCTCCTCCACGAGCGCCCTCGGCTGGCGGCACGCGGTGGGGCTGCAGCTCCTCGGGGCCGGGCTCGTCGTCGAGCTCGGTGAACGCAGCCTGACCGACCACGAGCTCCGCGTCAGCACCGTCGACGGTGCGCAGGTGACCGTCTCCGACGAGGACCCCATCGCCCGCGAGGACCGCGAGTTCCTCGCCGCGGTGCGGGGTGGGACGCCGGTGCAGGTGCCGTACGAGGAGGCCCTGCGCACGCACGCGCTGGCCTGGGCGGCCGATCTGTCCGCGCGGGAGGGGCGGCCGGTGCGGCCCGACGAGGAGCTGTCATGAACGGACGTCCGGTCCGGAGCATCGGCGTGACCGCCCCCGGTCGGCCCGCGATGCTCGACGACGTCGAACCCGAACCCGGACCGGGTCAGGCGTGGGTGACCACCGAGTGGACCGGCATCAGCGCGGGCACGGAGGTGGCGCTGGTCCGCGGTACCGACCCCCAGCACCGGCTGAGCTGGGACGCCGACCGGCGATCGTTCCGCCCCGGCGGCAGGCCGGCCGGGTACCCGATCCCCAGGCTCGGGTACATGGAGGTCGGGCTGGTCACCGAGAGCCGCGCCGACGTCCTGGCCGAGGGGTCGCGCGTCGCCATGGCGTACGGCCACCGCACCGGCCGGTGCGCCGATCCGGGCACGACCCCGGTAGTGCCGGTACCCGACGACCTCGACCCGCTCCTGGGGGTGTACCTCGCCCAGATGGGGCCGATCTGCGTCAACGGCCTGCTGCACGCCGCGGCCGATCTCGCGGGGCCCGGTGCACCCGTCGGCGCCGGGGTGCAGAACCGGCACGTGCTCGTGACCGGGGCAGGGGTGATCGGCCTGCTCAGCGCGCTGCTGGCCGTGCGGCACGGCGCGGCCGCCGTCCTCGTCGCCGAGCCCTCGCCGGAACGCCGAGCGGTGGCGGCCGCCCTGGGGCTCGACACGGTGGACGACGCCGACGGCGCCGCCTGGGAGGCCGTCAAGGAGGGATGGCGGCATGGGCCCGGCGACCACGGCGCCGACGTGGTGCTGCAGTGCCGCGGCCATGACGTCGCGCTGGCCACCGCGCTGAAGTCGCTCCGGCCGCAGGGCACGGTGGTCGACCTCGGCTTCTACCAGGGTGGCGCCCCGGCGGTCCGCCTCGGCGAGGAGTTCCACCACAACGGGCTGGCGATCGTCTGTGCGCAGATCGGCCGCGTTCCGCGGGGGATGGCGGGCAGCTGGTCCCGTGCGGCGCTGGCCGCCGTGACCCTGGACCTGCTGCGCGAACGGGGTACCGACATCCGCGCCCACCTGGTCACCGACGTCGTCCCCTTCGAGCAGGGCCCCGAGCTGCTGGCCGACCTCGCTGCCCGCCGGCGGGGCACGGTGCAGGCCGTGCTGCGGGTGCAGAGTGGCTGACCCCGAGGGCGTCCGTGTTGCGGAGCGCGGTACCGGCTGCCAGCGTCGGCGGTCTGCGGCCGCGTCGAGGGGGTTCGGCGGCGGACAGGAGGCCGGCATGGACACCGGAGTGCCCGGAGGCGGGCGGCGCCCGTCCGTCTGCCTCTACACGCCGTCGGTCGACCCGTCCGGGATGGGCTCGCACATGCTCGACCTGGCGGTGGAGTTCCTGCCGGGCGCCGACGTCTCGGTGCTGTGCTGGGGCACGGCGAGCGGCCGACGGGTGCTGGACCGCGCGGCGGCGGCAGGCGCGGTCGCGCACGCCCTGCCGCACCCCCGCGACCCGGCGTTCGTCGACTCGATCGTGGCCTTCCTCGCCGACCACCCCGCCGACGTGTTCCACATCCACGTGGGCAGCGGCCGGGAGAACTTCGACGGTGCCCGTGCGGCGCGCCGGGCCGGGGTGCCGGCCGTCGTGCAGACCCAGCACCAGCCGTGGCTGTTCCGCGCCCCGTGCAAACGGGCCGCCTTCTTCCGGGGCATCGCGGCGGTCGACCGGCTCATCACGGTGTCCTGGGGCGAGCAGCGCACCTACGAGGGGGTCGGCGTGCCCTCGTCCCGGATCGTCACCGTGCAGAACGGCATCGTCCCGCGCGGGCCCGGGCCGGGCCGGGCCGCGGCCCGCGCCGAGCTGGGGCTCGGCGCCGACCAGCTGGTCGTGATGAACGTCGGCCGTCTGGTGCGGCAGAAGGGCCAGGACCTCCTCGTCGAGGCGCTGCCCGGGCTCGCGGCCCGGTTCCCCGCGCTGGCGGTGGTCGTCATCGGCGGGGGCTCCCTGCGGGACCGGCTGGCCCGGCAGGCCGCCGAGCTCGGCGTCGCCGACCACCTGCACCTGACCGGGCACCGGACGGATGCCCGGATGCTGCTGGACGCCGCGGACGTCTTCGCGCTGCCGTCGCGGCAGGAGGGATTGCCCCTCGCGGCCCTGGAGGCCATGGACGTCGGGCTCCCGGTCGTCGGCACCGACGTCATCGGCACCGCCGAGGTGGTCGTGGACGGCGAGACGGGCACTCTCGTGCGGTCGGGCAACGCGGGCGCGCTGGCCGACGCGCTGGCCGGCCTCCTCGCCGATTCCCGGCTGCGGATGAGGTACGGCGGGGCGGGGCGACGCCGGTACCTGGCGGAGTTCACGGCGAAGCGCATGGCCGCGGAGACGTTCGCGGTGTACGAGGACGTCCTGGCCGGAACCCGGGGCTGACCCCGGCCCATCCGACGAGCCCGGTGGCCCGGCCGCCGATCGACGTCTCGACGCAGGGTCGGTCGCGCGCCGGAAAGCGCGCGCCGGGAGCGGCCGGAAATGGTCATGGGGATGCCGCGCGCCATTTCCCTGACAACTGTCCCGGTCGTGGGCTATGGTGCTGGTGTGCGGCAAACGATGCCGTTCGGCGAGGAGGAGGTGGGTTCGTTGCGTGCACGTACGCCGAGCGAGCTCCATCTGACCTCGCCCGCCGCCGCCGGGCCCGTTCCGACGGTGTCGTCCCGCACGCCGCTGGTCCTCCCCGGAGCCGCGCTGCTGGCGCTGGCCATGAGCCTGCGCGCCCGAGGGTTACGTGGCCTGGACTTTCTTCGCCGCAGCGTCGACCGGGCTCCGCCGACCGTCTCCTGACCCCGCCGGGTCACAGCCTTCCCAGACGCGTCGCCAACTGGCAGACGCGTCTTCGTTGCTTTCGTCAGGAGATCGACATGTCCGTCATCAGCCATGCCCCGAATTCGTCCGCGACCGTTTCGAACCCGTCCTGGGCGCCATTCCGAGTGATGTTGAACGACCAGCGCTCCGCGTGCGCGGAAGAGCTGGCGCAGTTGCGCGAGGCGTTGTTGGGGAATGGCTCGGACACGGTGATGCTGGCGCGCCGGGCGAGCATCGAGGCCACGCTCGAGCAGGTCGATGCCGCGCTGGCCCGCATCGACGCCGGCACCTACGGCGCCTGTGTGCACTGCGCGGTGGCGATGCCCGTCGAGAGGCTCGAGTTGCGGCCGTTCGCCGCTGCCTGCGTCCCCTGCAGCGCCGCACGCTGATCGTCTCGACCCGGCGCTGACCCGGGTCGCTCGCGCCTGCACATGTTCGGGCACGCGTGTCCGCGTGCCCGTCTGCTGCTGTCCCGGGGAGGAGCCACCCGGCCCGGCGCGCCGCTGGCCCTGCGGGAGGCGGCCCCGAACGGAGGTCTTCGAGATGTCCACAGCCCAGCCGGCCTCTTCCCGGCCGGACGGGGCCCCGACCCCGGACGACGTCGCCGTCGTCGGCGCGGGGATGGTCGGCCTCGCCACCGCTTGGTTCCTCCAGGAGCGCGGGGTCCGGGTGACGGTGTACGAGCGCGACGCCGTTGCCGCCGGTGCCTCCTGGGGCAACGCCGGCTGGCTCACCCCGAGCCTCGCGGCGCCGCTGCCCGAACCCGCCGTCCTGCGCTACGGCCTCCGGGCGGTGCTGAGCCCGAGCTCGCCGGTGTACCTGCCCCTGCAGGCCGACCGGGCGCTGCTGCGGTTCCTCGGCTCGTTCCTGCGGAACAGCACCCCGGGCCGGTGGCGCCGGGGAATGGCCGCCCTGGCCCCGCTCGACGAGCGCGCACTGCAGGTCTTCGACGTCCTCGCCGCAGGGGGCGTGACAGCGGTCACCCACGCCGCCGATCCGTTCCTGGCCTGCTTCCGGTCCGTGCGGTCCCGCGACGCCCTGGTCGCCGAGCTCCGGCAGATCCGGTCGGCGGGGCTGTCCGACGTCGCCTCCACCCCGCTCTCCGGCACCGAGGCCCGCGCCCTGGAGCCCGGGTTGACGGGGGAGGTGCAGGCGGCGCTGCAGCTGCACGGTCAGCGGTACCTGCACCCACCGGAGTACCTGCGCTCGCTCGCGTACTCCTTCCGGGACCGTGGCGGGGAGCTGCTGGAGGGGATCACGGTGACGGACCTGCGCACCGAACCGCGCGGCGTGCTGGTCGGCACCGACCGCGGTCCGCGGCGGCACGACGCGGTGGTCGTGGCCACCGGCGCCGGGCTGACCGGGCTGCTCCGGCCGTTCGGTGTCCGGCAGCCGGTGCAGGCCGGCCGCGGGTACAGCTTCAGCGTGCCGGTGGAGCGGATGCCCGCCGGCCCGCTGTACTTCCCCGAGCAGCGGGTGGCGTGCACACCGCTGGGGAGCCGGCTGCGGATCGCCGGGATGATGGAGTTCCGTCGGCCGGAGGCGCCGCTCGACGAACGCCGGGTGGCCGCCGTCGTCGACGCCGTACGGCCGTTGCTGCGCGGCCTCGACCTGGCCGACCGGCGCAACGAGTGGGTGGGTTCACGTCCGTGCACCGGGGACGGCCTGCCGCTGATCGGGCCCACCCGGTCGCCCCGGGTCTTCGCGGCCGGGGGGCACGGCATGTGGGGCGTCACGCTCGGCCCGGTCACCGGCATGGCGCTCGCCGACGTCGTGACCAAGGGCGAGGTCCCGCCCGGGCTGCGGCCCTTCGACCCCCTGCGCTGAACGCACCCGCGAGGAGAGCACCGTGCTGCACCCCGTCCCGCCCGTGCCCTTCCCGCACACCGACGACCTGCTCCGGGTCACCGCACTCCCCGGCGGCGACCGTGGCCGGGTGGTCGTCGAGGTGGTCGGGGAGATCGACCAGCAGACCGTGCCCCTGCTCGAGGCCTGTCTGCACACCCAGACCGGCCGTCGCGGGCCGCGGACGCTGGTGGTGGACCTGACCGGGGTCTCGTTCTTCGGTGGCACCGGCCTCGCCGCGCTCGCCCGGGCGCGCAAGCACTGCCTGACGCGCGGTGGCCGCCTGGTCGTCCGCTGCGCCGGCCGGCGGGCGGTGCTGCGGCCCCTGCACCTGGCCGGGCTGGCGTCGCTGGTGGAGGAGGAGGCGGGCGCGGCGGACCTGAGGGACACCCCCGGTGCGGAGGAGCGGGGCCGGGTCGTCCCGCCGCCGGCCGGCCCGCGATCCACCGGCTGCTGAGGTGCCCGCTCCGCACCCCTCGACGCTGCGCCTGCGGGTCTCCGCCGCGGCCTACCGCTTCCGGGAGAGCCTCTTCCTGCTCCCGGCGCTCATCGTGGTGGGCGGTATCGCCCTCGCCGAGACCGCCGGCGCGCTGGACCGGATGACCGGTGCCGACCGTGCGGTTCCCCTCACGCTGGGGATGAGCAGCAGCACGGCCACCTGGCTGCTGAGCACGGTCGCCGGCGCGACCATCACCACCGCCGGTGTCGCCTTCTCGCTCACCGTGGTGAGCCTCCAGCTCGCCAGCAGCCACTTCTCCCCGCGGGTGATGCGCACGTTCGTCCGCGACCGGCTGAGCCAGGTGGTCATCGGGCTGCTCGTGGCGACGTTCGTCTACTGCGTGCTGGTCCTGCGGCACGTCGGCGGGGTGGCGGAGGAACCGGCTCCGCGGATGTCGGTCACCGGGGCCTTGGCTCGCCGTGCCGGCCGCGCGCGACGGCTGGGTGACCCGGGCGCCCAGCGCGCTGCTGCTCGCCGTCGTCCCGCCGGGCTCCACGGTGCGGTTGGACACCCGGACCGGGGCGTACCTGCACCGGGGCGAGGCGCTGGTGACGGTCTGGCCGGTACCCGCGGACCCCGGGCGGGTGGTCCGCCGGCTGCTGGCGTCCGTGCGGGTCGCCGACAGCCGCACCATGCAGCAGGACGTCGACTTCGCGGTCCGGCAGCTCGTCGACATCGGCCTGCGGGCGCTCAGCTCGGCGATCAACGATCCGACCACCGCGGTGGAGGCCATCCTGCGGATCGGCGGCCTGCTGCGGCCGCTGCTGGCCATGGACCTCCCGCCGACGGCGGTGCGCGGAGCCGGGGGGCGGGTGCTCGTCCGCCCCTGGGAGCTGACCGCGGACGAGTACGTCGGACATGCCTTCGACCAGCTCCGCCGGGCCGCCCCCGCCGACCACGGTCGGCCGGGGGCGGGCCCGCGGGAGAGCCGAGCGGCATCGTGACGCCGTGGGCGGGCCCCGGGACGCCGGCGCACCTCCTGCACCGCGGCGGAACCACGTCGGACCGCGGCCGTGATCAGTCGCCCGTCGCGGGGGCACCGCAGTACGGACACTCGGCGGCGGGGCCCTGCTCGGCCACCCGGCCGCACGCCGGGCAGACCAGACCGAGCAGGCACGCGGCCTCGCCGCCCTCGTCCGTCGGGCCGGCGGGGGACCGGCGACGAGGGGCGGACGGGTCCGCCGGTGGTGGTGCGCTCGGGCCGGTATCCATCAGGGTCACCTCGACGGGTGCGGAGGGGTGGGGCAGGGGCGAGCCGGTCACTCGGCCGTGTGCCAGTGGGGGAGGGCGAGGACGGCGTCCATGCGGCGCAGTTCGTCGCGGTGGAGGGCGCTGAGCCGGCCCAGGACCTGCTCGCCGTGCGGAGTCAGGTGCACCCGCACGGCGCGCGCGTCGTCCGGGTCGGTGACCCGCTCCACCAGGCCCTCGCCCTGCGCGCGGTTGACCAGCTCCACCACGCTGTGGTGGCGCAGCTGCAGCCGCTCGGCGACCTCGCGAACCACGGCCCAGTCACGTCCCGGGAACCCCTTGAGGGCCAGCATCAGCTGGTACTGCTGAGGTGTCACGCCGTGGCGGCGCACCGTCTCCTCGCTGAAGCGCAGGTAGCGCCGGATGCCGAAGCGGAACCGGGCCAGGGCCTCGAAATCCTCCTTGTCGAGCGGGCGGTGGTCGGCGTCGGGCTGCGCCGGTGCGGCGGATCGGCCGTCCCCTCCGGCGCCGACAGTGCTTGCCATGGCGCGACTGTATCGTGTTACGATGCTTCTGGTCGCAGTACCTCCGGTTCCGCCGGGGGTGATGGGCCACCCTGAGGGGGTCGATCGTGCTCAGTGACCACGAACGTCGCGTGCTGGCCGAACTCGAGCGGCAGCTCGCCGCCGAGACCGGGCCCGACGGACAGCGTCCCGACGGACAGCGTCCCGACGGACCGCGTCCCGACGGACCGCGTCGCGACAGGCACGGTCCCGGCGGCCGGTCGGGTCGGGATGCCGGTCGGGTTGCCGGCCGGGCCGCGGTCGCGGTGCTGGGCTGGACCACCCTCGTGCTCGGCTGGACCTCCGTCGGCCTGCTGATCACCGGTGCGGTGACCGCCGCCCTCGCGCTGGCCGCCGCGGCGGGGCTCTGCTGGGTGCTGGGCCGCTACCGGCACGCGCTGCACGACGCGGGCACGGCCGTCCCGCTGTCGGCCGGCGAGGTCGCCGGGTCCGGCGCGGTGAGCACCCGGCCGGGCGGCGCGTGGCTCGCCCGGTACCTGAAGCGCATCTCCGAGGTGGCGTGATGCGCGGCCACGCCGTCCTGGCCGTCGCGGCGGCGGCTCTCGCTTTGCTGTGCTGCAGCGTCCGGGTCGTCCCGCTGGCCGCTGCCGTGCCGTCGCCATGACCGCGAGCCGGCCCGGCGGCCCGGTGGTCGTGGGCGTCACCGACGGCGACGACGACGCGGTCGAGTGGGCGGCGGCCGAGGCGGCCACCCGCCGGTGCCCGTTGGTGCTGGTGCACGTGGTCCGCAGTCCGGTCGTCCTGGACACCTACGGGTGCACCCCGATCGTCGACTGCCCGCCCGATGCGTACTCGGTGGGCGGTGAGCTGCTGCGCGCTGCGCTCGGTCGGGCGCGGTCCGTGGCCCCCGAGCTGGCGATCACCGCCCTGATGTTCGGCGGGGTGGCCGACCGGGTGCTCGTGGAGTGGAGCAACGACGCAGCACTGCTGGTCCTGGGCGGCCGTGGCGTGCGCCGGACGGCCCTGGGATCGGTGGCCGGCCGCGTGGCCGGGCGCGCCTCCTGCCCCGTGATCGTGGTCCGCCGCCGCCCCCGCACGCCGGCTCCCGACCGGGGGCCGCGGGTCGTGGTGGGGATCGACGCCGGCCGCTGCCGTGGTGCGGCGATCGAGTTCGCCTTCCGCGCCGCAGCGCAGCGCGGCGTTCCGCTGGTCGCCGTGCACGCCTGGGACGGCGACCGGCCGGCGGATCTCGAAGGGGTGTGCGGTGCCCCCGCGGTCGCCGAGGCCGGCGTCCGCCAGGCGCTCGACCGCGTGCTCGGGCCGTGGCGGGAGCAGTTCGCCGACGTCCCCGTCCGGGTGCGGCTGGAGCGCGCCGACCCGGCGGCGGCCCTGGTCTCCGAGTCCGAGGGGGCCGCGCTCGTCGTCGTCGGCCCGCCCGGACGGGGTCCCGTGCTCCGGGCGCTGCTGGGGTCGGTCAGTCGCACCCTCGTCCGCCGGTCCCGGTGCCCACTGGCGGTGGTCGGTCCCGCACGCACCGTGGCCCGCCGTCCGGACGCCGGACAGGACTCGGCCCACCACCCTCGGTGACGCAGCGGCGCCTCGGGCGACCCGGCCACCGGCCCGCCGGGCCGGGCTCGTACCGTCCTCGGGTCGCCGTCGTGCAGTTCTGTGCGGGTGGCGTCGGCAGCCGGGCACAGTCGTCCGGCCGCCATGGGCCGAGGACAGGAGCGCGCGGGTGGTCACTGAGGTGTCGGCAGTGGTGGAGCGGATCTACGGGGACGTGCTGCGGCGGAACCCGGGGGAGACGGAGTTCCACCAGGCCGTCCGCGAGGTGCTCGACTCCTTGGCCGTGGTGCTGGAGCGGCACCGCGAGTACACCGAGATGAAGACGATCGAGCGGATCTGCGAGCCGGAACGTCAGGTCATCTTCCGCGTTCCGTGGCAGGACGACCGGGGCGTGGTGTGGATCAACCGCGGGTTCCGCGTCGAGTTCAACTCGGCCCTGGGGCCGTACAAGGGCGGGCTGCGGTTCCACCCGTCGGTGAACCTGGGCATCGTCAAGTTCCTGGGCTTCGAGCAGGTCTTCAAGAACGCGCTGACCGGCATGCCGATCGGCGGCGGCAAGGGCGGCTCGGACTTCGACCCCAAGGGCCGGTCGGACGCCGAGGTCATGCGCTTCTGCCAGTCGTTCATGACCGAGCTCTACCGGCACCTCGGTGAGTACACCGACGTGCCGGCCGGGGACATCGGGGTGGGCTCGCGGGAGATCGGCTTCCTGTTCGGCCAGTACAAGCGGATTACCAACCGGTACGAGTCCGGGGTCCTCACCGGCAAGGGCTTGGGCTGGGGCGGGGCGCAGGTGCGCACCGAGGCGACCGGCTACGGAGCGGCCTTCTTCGCCCAGGCGATGATGGAGGTGGCCGGTGAGTCCTTCGAGGGCAAGCGGGCCACCGTCTCGGGGTCGGGCAACGTCGCGGTCTA
Source organism: Modestobacter lapidis (assembly GCA_019779905.1). Taxonomy (GTDB): domain Bacteria; phylum Actinomycetota; class Actinomycetes; order Mycobacteriales; family Geodermatophilaceae; genus Modestobacter; species Modestobacter lapidis. Next base: position 12,674 of record JABAKE010000015.1, read on the forward strand.
CGGCATCGAGAAGGTGCACCAGCTCGGCGGGACGGCGGTGGCCTGCTCGGACTCGACCGGCTACGTGGTCGACGACAAGGGCATCGACCTGGAGGTCCTCAAGCAGGTGAAGGAGATCGAGCGGGGGCGGATCAGCGCCTACGCCGACCGGGTCCCCTCCGCGCACTACGTGGAGGGCGGCAGCATCTGGGACGTCCCCTGCGACGTCGCCGTGCCCAGCGCCACGCAGAACGAGCTGGACGCCGACGCAGCCGCGACCCTGGCCAGGAACCGCTGCCGCTACGTGGTGGAGGGCGCGAACATGCCCACCACCCCCGAGGCCGTCCGCATCTTCCGCGAGGCCGGGGTGGGGTTCGCGCCTGGCAAGGCGGCCAACGCCGGCGGGGTGGCCACCTCGGCGCTGGAGATGCAGCAGAACGCCTCGCGCGACCGGTGGACCTTCGAGCACAGCGAGGCGCGGCTGGAGGAGATCATGCGGGGCATCCACACCCGGTGCCACCGGACGGCCGAGGAGTACGGCGCGCCCGGCGACCTCGTCCTGGGTGCCAACGTCGCCGGCTTTCTCGAGGTCGCCGACGCGGTCCACGCCCACGGCCTCATCTGATCGGGGCCGCACCGTGGCCTGGCTCGTCCTCGTGCTGTCCGGCGTCCTGGAGGCGGTGTGGGCCACGGCGCTGGGCCGGTCGGAGAACTTCAGCCGGCTGGTGCCCTCGCTGGTCTTCGTCGTCGCGCTGGCGCTGAGCATGGCGGGGCTCGCCTACGCGATGCGGGAGCTGCCGGTCGGGACGTCGTACGCCGTCTGGGTCGGGATCGGCGCGGTGCTCACCGTCGTCTGGGCGATGGCCACCGGCGCGGAGTCGGTATCGTTGCTGAAGATCGTCTTCCTGGCCGGCATCGTCGGCTGCGTCGTCGGCCTGAAGGTGATCCACTGAGGCGTCCAGAGGAGGGCTGACATGTCGCACGACGCCACCACCACGCCGGCGGTGCCACGATGATCGAGGAGGTCGCCGGGGTCGAGGTGCCCGACACCCGGCTGGTGGCCGAGGCCACCGAGCTCGTCCGCGAGGCCGCGTCGGAGGTCGTCTTCCACCACTCCCGGCGGGTGTTCTTCTTCGGCTCGCTCCGCGGCCGGGAGTTCGGGCTGCCCGTCGACCCGGAGCTGCTCTACGTCGGGGCGATGTTCCACGACCTGGGGCTGACCGAGCGGTACCGGCGGACCGACCAGCGGTTCGAGATCGATGGCGCAGACGAGGCGCGCCGGTTCCTGCTCGCCCACGGCATCGGCGCCGACGAGGCGCAGCTGGTCTGGACGGGGATCGCGCTGCACACCACTCCGGAGGTGCCGCTGCACATGGCGCCGGAGATCGCGCTGGTCACCCGCGGGGTGGAGGTCGACGTGCTGGGCATCGGGTACGAGGCCATCCCCGACGGGCACCGCGCCGCCGTGGTCGCCGCCCATCCGCGGCAGGACTTCAAGCGTCAGATCCTGGCCGCCTTCACCGAGGGCATCCGCGACCGGCCGGACACCACATTCGGCAACGTGAAGGCCGATGTGCTCGCTCATTTCGTGCCCGGGTTCGAGCGCGGGGACTTCGTCCGGGTGATCCAGGGGTCGCCCTGGCCGGGGTGAGTTCCCGACCGATCGCGGCGACCTGCCACGAGTTGTCAGCGCTGCGCCTGGCTCGCTTCCCACCGTGCGGTGTAGTCCGCCAGCAGCGCCTCGAGGTGCCGCACCATGAACCGGTAGTACTCGTGCATCTCCCGCAACCGCCCGCGCTGTTCGGCCGGCAGGCGCGCGCCATGGTCCTGCGCTCTCTCGGCCAGTTCGCGTAGCTGGGTGGTCGCGGTGAGGACGTGCTGCAAGCAGCCGACCCAGGCGTCGTCCCGCCAGCGGTACACGAACTGCCGCCGGCCCGGCTCCTTGAACCGCTCGACGGTGCCGTTGGTGATGAGCAGCCGCGTCATCTCCGACGCCGAGCCCGTGCTCGCCCCCAGCGCATCCCGGAGCTGCGCCAGCGTCAGGGGCTCTTCGCTGAGCATCAGCACACCGGCGGCCCGACCGGCCATCGGCGGCCAGCCCATCGCCCGGCCGACGTGCAGGCCGAACTCCGCGACGAGTGAAGCGCGCGCATGCGACCCGCCGTCCTCGACTGCCAGAGACACGCAATCCCTCCCCAGCGTTCAGGAACAACTGAACGTTCAGTCTTGACTGAACGTGAGGCGCAGCGCACAGTACCGACCCAGAGCGACCGGGCCGGCGCGGAGCCCAGCACCGCTCACCCTATGGCGGGAGATCAGAAGTGACGAGCAACGGCTGGGACGTCATCGTGGTGGGTGCGGGTTCGGCAGGCGCGGCGCTCGCGGCGCGTTCGGCGGAGAAGGGCAAGCGGGTCCTGCTGCTCGAGGCCGGTCCCGACTACCGGTCGGCGGAGATGCACGAGGCCTGGCGCTCGCCCAACCCGGCCGTCGCCCTGATGGATCCCACTGCGGCTGCGCACGTCGTGTGGATGGGCCTGAACTCCTCCCGGACCGAGAAGCAGCAGCAGGCGCCGTACTGGCGGGGTCGTGGTGTGGGCGGCAGCTCGTCGGTCAACGGGCAGATCGCGATCCGACCCCCGATGGAGGACTTCGAGGAGTGGGCCCGCCTCGGCTGCACGGGCTGGTCGCCGGACGACGTGCTGCCCTACTTCGCCAAGCTGGAGGACGACGAGGACTTCGGCGACCAGCCCTACCACGGCCGGGGTGGCCCGACGCCGATCTACCGGATGCCGCAGGACCAGTGGGGCGGGGTGGACGCAGGGCTGTCGCGCGCGGCCCTGGCCGCCGGGTTCGAGTGGGCCGCCGACGTGAACGCACCGCACGCGACCGGCGTCTCGCCCTACCCGATCAACTCCCGGCACGGCCGGCGGGTCACGGTCAACGACGGCTACCTGGAGACCGCCCGCGACCTCGGGAACCTCTGCATCCGTGGCGACGCGCTGGTGGACCGGGTCGTCTTCGAGGGCAGCCGGGCCGTCGGGGTCCGCGTCGTCGTCGACGGGACGGCGAGAACCGAGTACGCCGACACGGTGGTGCTCAGCGCGGGGGCGATCCACTCCCCGGCGATCCTGCTCCGCTCCGGCGTAGGCCCGGCCGCGGACCTCCGCTCCCTCGGCGTCGACGTGCGGGCCGACCTCCCCGTCGGACGGGGCCTGCAGGACCATCCGATGGCGATGGTCGCGCTGCCCATCACCGAGGAGGCGGCCATCAAGACCCCGCACGACCGGCACACCAACGTCTGCGTCCGCTGGACCAGCGGCCCGGATGCGCCCGCCCACGACCTGATGTTCGTCTCGATGAACATGAGCGTGCTGGCCATGGCCACCGCCGGCACCAGCGCCCGGTCCGGCGCCTTCGGGGTCTGGCTCAACCAGGCCTGCTCCCGCGGCGTGCTGACCCTGACCTCGACGGACCCGGCGGACCAGCCGCTGGTGCACGAGCGGATGCTCTCCGACGAGCGCGACCTCTCCCGGTTGCGCACGGGGGTCCGGACCCTGGTCGAGCTCGCCCGCAGCGACGCCGCTGCCTCGATCATCGAGGGATCGATCGAACGCGAGAACGAGGCCCTGTTCGCCGTGCTCGACGACGACAGCGAGCTCGACGACCACCTGCTGGCCACCGTGGCCGACGCGCAGCACGGCACGAGCACCTGCCGGATGGGTGATCCTGGGGACGCCGACACCGTCGTCGACCCCTCGTGCCGGGTGCTCGGCCTGGAGGGCCTCCGCGTGATCGATGCGTCGATCTTCCCCTCGGTCACCCGCGCCAACACCAATCTGACCGCGATCATGGTCGGCGAGCTGATGGCCGACCGGCTCGACTGACTGCCGCGCCCCGGCCGGTCCGGGTGCGCTCCTGCGGTGTTCCGCCCGCTCTTGCGGCCGGGCAACACCGCAAGAGCGCAGAGAGCACCGCGAGGTCACCCGCCAGCCAGGGCGGAGGACCACCGGGCACTCAGCGGGCGGCGGCCAGTTCGGCGAAGGTGTCGGCGACCCAGTCGGCGATGAACGTGCTCACGTGCGGCAGGTGGTCCAGGCCGATGTGCTCGGTGGCGCCCTCGTCGGGGGTGAACACCCGTAGCTCGCGCTTGGGGCTGTTGACCGCCTGGTCGAACGAGCGGTGCGCGTACTCCAGCGGGATCTGCCGGTCGTTCGACCCGTGGGCGATCAGGAAGGGCACGGTGATCTGCTCGACGACGCCGTCGAGGTGCACGTCGTCGGCGAAGCCGATGAACGTATCGAGGTCGTCAGCCTCCTTGTCGAAGCCCCAGACCCACAGCACGTGCTCCCAGTAGTGCGGGACCGGGCGTTCGCCCTCGCGCTCCAGCCGGCGCCGCTGCACCGCGCCCCAGTTGTGGTTGGCGCCCCACGCGACGACGAGGGCGAACCGTTTCTCGAAGGCCGCGGCGCGGGGGGCGTAGTAGCCGCCCAGTGACCAGCCGACGATGCCGATCGCGCCGGCGTCGACGTCGTCGCGGGATTCCAGCCAGTCGACGCAGGCACCGGCCCAGGCCTCGGTGTCGATGCGGGCGGTCAGACCCTGCAGGCGCAGCGCCTCCCCGGTGCCCGGCTGGTCGACCATCAGGCAGGAGATGCCTCGGGCGGCCAGCTCCGCCCAGTGGCCTGAGGCGACCATGTGCTCCTTGGTGGAGTCCAGTCCGTTGACCAGCACGATCACCGGTGCGGGGCCGTCGTCGGTGGCCGGTGCGGCGCTGAAGTAGGCCGGCAGCGTGGTGCCCGCGTAGGGGATGGCGACCTTGGAGACCCGCCGGTCCTTGAGCTCGAAGGCCTTCTGCTGCAGCTCCAGCACCCGCCGGTAGGTCGGGATCCGGTTCGGGTCGGAGTTGGACAGCATCCGCTCGGACTGGCACAGGTAGTTGGTGGCCCGGGCGTAGAGCTGGCCGGCGGTGCGGGCATGCCCGGCCTTCTCGGCGTCCTCGGCCTGGGCGACCAACTGGTCGGTCAGTGCGGTCCAGGCGCGCAGGAAGTCGGCGGTGCCGGCGTCCTCGCCCTGGGCGGCGGCATCCTTGATCGGGCGGCAGGCGCGGTCGACCTCGTCGATCAGGCCGCCGCTGTTGAGCGTCGCGACGACGCCCAGGTTCCAGACGTAGTTGCCCGGGAAGTACTCGAACACGGGTGGTCCTCTCTCAGGGGGTGCGCGTGCGGGTGCGGGGCCGCGGCCGGGCGGGGGAGACCGGGGGCAGCTGCCGGCCCGGAACGACACGGTTGCGGATGGTGCCGATGCCCTCGACGGTCATCTCCACGACGTCGCCGGGCTGCAGCGGGGGTGGGATCTGCTCGCCGCGGCGGCCCCACAGCTCGGCCAGGCAGCCGCCGTTGCCGCAGGTGCCCGAGCCCAGCACGTCGCCGGCGCGGACCTCGGTGCCGCGGGAGGCGTAGGAGATGAGCTCCTCGAAGGGCCAGCCCATGTTGGCCAGCAGGTCCTGGCCGACCTCGACGTCGTTGACCGACACGCGCAGGTCCAGGGCGAGGAAGCCGTCCTCGTCCCGGAAGGGCTCGAGCTCGTCGGCGGTGACCAGCCACGGCCCGAGGGTGGTCGCGGAATCCTTGCCCTTGGCCGGGCCGAGGTTGACCTTCATCTCCCGGCGCTGCAGGTCGCGGGCGGACCAGTCGTTGAGCACGGTGTAGCCGAAGACGTGCTGGCGGGCCTGCTCGGGGGTCAGCGAGGCGCCGTCCCGCCCGACGACGACGGCGACCTCGAGCTCGAAGTCCAGCAGCTGCGACCCGGGCGGGACCGGGACGTCGTCGTGCGCGCCGACCAGCGCGTAGGGGTTGCTGAAGTAGAAGGTGGGCGCCTGGTACCACTCGGGCACGACGCCTCCGCCGTCCCCGACCGAAGCGACGACGCCCGCCACGTGCTCCTCGAAGGCGACGAAGTCGCGAACGGTCGGCGCCGCCAGGGGCGGCAGCAGCCGGACGTCGGCCAGCCGCACCGCCGGCCCGGCCAGCGCGGCCCCGCCCGCCGCCAGGGCGGCGGGGAGCCCGGCCCGGACCAGGTCGAGCACCGTCGTCCCGGCCGGCAGCGGGTGCACGCCGGTGTCGTCGACGACGCCCGCCCACTCGGCACCGTCGAGCTCGTAGGTGGCGAACCGCATCAGACGGGCGGGGCCACGAACAGGCCCTTGTCGGGGTCGTTGAACGATCGGGCGGCCACGAATTCATCCATCGCGTTCGCCGTGCCCCACTGGTCGGTGACCTCGGGGTCGGAGAAGTCGTGCATCGAGGGATGCCAGGTGTCCTCGTCGAGCTGCTCGAGCTCGGTCGTGTACTCGACCGTGTTGCCGTGCGGGTCGAGGAAGTAGCTGAAGGTGTTGTTCCCCGCCTTGTGCCGGCCCGGCCCCCAGATCTTCTCCACCCCGGCGCGCATCAGCCTCCCCGTTCCGCGCATGTACTCGTCGAGGCCGCGCAGCTCGAAGGAGGCGTGGTGCAGCGAGGGGTGCGGGCCGCGGGCGATGGCCATGCTGTGGTGCCAGGAGTTCACCCGCATGAACCACATCATCGAGCCCATCCGCGGGTGGAACAGGGTGTCGGAGAGGGCGAAGGCCAGGTGCCTCTCGTAGAAGGCGCGGGTGCCCTCGGGGTCGGCGGAGTTGAGAACCACGTGGGAGAGCCGGACCGGGATCGACTCGCCCTCCTCGACGGCCCGGTGCCGCCGGACGGCGACGTCGGAGCTGATCTCGATCGTGCGGCCCTCGTTGTCGAAGAAGCGGAAGCCGTAGCCGCCGCCGGGCGTCTGCAGCGTGCCCGGCTCGCTCACCAGCTGCACGCCGTCGGCGGCCAGCTGCCCGGCGAGGGTGTCGACGTCCGCGGCGGTCGCGGCGCCGAAGGAGACGAGGTCGACCCGCTTGTCGGTCGCCTCCCGCAGCCGGACGACGTACTGCTCGGGGGAGCCCTCGGCGGCCAGGAAGGTGAGGCCGGAGTCGCTGTGCTCGGCGGTCAGCCCCCAGGTGCTGGTGAAGAAGTCCAGCTGCTTGGCGTGGTCGGGCACGGCGAGGTCGACGTGCCGCAGGTGGGTGATCAGACGCTGGGTCATCGGGGGTCCTCTCAGGCGGGCTGGCTGGTGAGCACGGCGATCTGGCGGAAGAGCGCGGGGGCGTCGCCCTGCACGTGGTCCAGCTGCCACTGGGCGAGCTGGTTGGAGGCCTCGACGACGGTCTGTGCGCGCTCGAACCGCCGGGCGTGGAAGGCATCCCACAGGTCCTGGTCGAGGACGGCGCGCCCGGTGAGCAGCTCGCCGAGGACGGCGGCGTCCTCCAGGGCCATCGCCCCGCCCTGCGCGATGGTGGGCGGGCAGGTGTGCGCGGCGTCCCCGATCAGCACGACCCGCCCCCGGTTCCACGGGGCGTCGAGGACGTGCGTCTCGAACCAGGTGTAGCTGACCCGGGAGGGGTCGGTCAGCGACTCGCGGATCTCGTCCCACGGCCCGTGGTAGGCCTGCGACAGCTGCTTCAGCGTGGCCAGCTGCTCGTCGGGGGACAGGCCGCTGCGGTCCTGGGCCGGCTCGACGATGTAGGCGTAGAGGGAGTTCTCGCCGGTGGGGCAGTAGCCGGCGATGAAGGACGGCCCGCCGTAGTACAGGTCGGTGCGGGTCACGCTGTCCGGCCGTGGCCCGAAGGCACGCCAGATGCCCATGCCGATCGACCGGGTCTCCAGCTGGATGCCCAGCGCGCGCCGGGTGTAGGAGCGGAGGCCGTCGGCGGCCACCACCAGGTCGTAGCGGCCGGTCCGGCCGTCGGAAAAGGTGACGTCGACGCCCCCTTCCCCGTCCGCGGAGTCGTCCTGGTCCAGCTCGGTGAAGGTGGTGCCGAAGCGGACCTTGACCCCGACCTCGGTGGCCCGGTCCACCAGGATGCGGGCCAGCTCACACCGGGGCATGCCCATCGCGGCGGGCAGGTCCGGGCCGCCGGTTCGCGCGTCGGGGATCTCGGCGACGACGGTGCCGTGCGGGTCCGGCGCCCGGATGCCGGTGACGTCGAAGGCGTAGCCGGCCGCCTGCACCTGCTCCCACACGCCCAGCGTGCGGAGTTCGCGCAGCGCGTTGCCCTGCAGGGTGATGCCGGAGCCGACGGCGGCCACGTCGGGCTTGATCTCGATCAGGTCCACGGCGACACCGCGGGCGGCGAGGTGGACGGCGATCGCCGTCCCGGCCAGGCCGCTGCCGACGACCAGGACGTTCTCCACTGCGGACATCTGCAACTCCTACTTGATCGCGATGGGGTTGACCGGGGCGCCGACGGCGCCGGTGACGGGCAGCGGGGCGGCGGTGAGCCAGCAGTCGTAGCGGCCGTCGGCGGCGCAGTCGGCGGCGAGGGCGTCGAGGTCCCACATCTCGCCGAGGAACAGGCCCATGTTGGGAATGGCGACCTGGTGCAGCGGCTGGAAGGCGACGTCGAACTCGTTGGGCCGCACCTCGAAGCCCCAGGTGTCGGTGGCGATGCCGGCGATCTCGGTGCCGTGCAGCCAGCCGGCGGTGGTGAACGACAGGCCGGGGGCGGCGCCGCCGGCGTACTCGCCCCAGCCGCGGCCCTCGGCGATGTCCCGGCGGGCCCGGGTGAGCCGGCCGGTGCGCACCAGCAGCAGGTCGCCGCGGCCGACCCGGGATGACTCGCCCTGGGCGGCGATGGTGGCCTGCAGGTGTTCGGTCGTGATGGCGAAGCCGTCGGGGAGCTCCCCGTCGGTGCCGATCGCCCGCCCGACGTCCAGCAGCACGCCGCGGCCGGCGATCAGCCCGCCGACGGTCTCGATGCCGGTGACCCGGTCGCCCTCGCTGGTGACGACGTCACCGGCGCGGCGGCCGTTCCAGGCCATCCCGTGGTCGAAGATGTGGCCCAGACCGTCCCACTGGGTGGAGGCCTGCAGCGGCATGAAGACGACGTCGTCGGCGCCGCCCAGACCATGCGGGAACCCCTGGCCGCGCTCGGCGTCCACCCCGGTGTCCAGCATCGTGTGCACCGGGTTGGTGCGGCGGCGCCAGCCGTGCTGCGGGCCGTCCATGTCGAAGCGCTGGGACAGCGAGAAGCTCGCCCCGCGGCGGACCAGGGCGGCGCCCTCGACCCGCTTGGCGTCGTCGAGGAAGTTCAGCGTCCCGAGCACGTCGTCGGCACCCCAGCGGCCCCAGTTGGAGCAGCGCTTCGCCGCCTCGGCGATGGCCCCCTCGGGGTCGGTGCGGTCCAGGGCAGGTCGGTCGGTCACGGGTCCGACGGTCCGTCACCCGCAGGGATGCCGGGAAGACCGAATGTCTGATGCAGCGCATCGACGCGGTGGATACTGGCCGCCGTGAACCTCGCCAGCCTGGACCTCAACCTGCTGGTCTCGCTGGATGCCCTGCTCCAGCAGCGCAGCGTGACCCGGGCCGCGGCGCAGATGGGGCTGAGCCAGCCGGCGCTGTCGGCGTCGCTGGCCCGGCTGCGACGGCACTTCGGCGACGAGCTGCTCACCCGGGTGGGCAACGAGTACCGCCTCACGCCGCTGGCGGTGCAGCTGCGGGAGCTGGCCCGCCTCGCGCTGTCCGGGGTGGAACGGGTGTTCGCCGCCCAGCCGCAGTTCGACCCGGCGTCGTCGACCCGGGAGTTCTCCCTGCTGGTGAGCGACTACGGGGTGGCGGTGCTCGGCGACACCATCGCCGGGCTGCTCGCCGAGGAGGCCCCGCGCACCCGGCTGCGGTTCTCGGCGAACACCCCGGGTTCGGTCGATCGGGCCGAGCAGGTGCTGCTGAGCACCGATCTGCTCGTGCTGCCGCACGGCTTCGTCGCCGACCTGTCGCACCACGACCTCTACCGCGACGAGTGGGTGTGCGTGGTCTCTGCCGACAACGCCGACGTCGGCGAGGAGCTGACGGTCCAGCAGCTGGAGACGCTGCCGTGGGTGGTCACCTACCACGGACCGACGGCGTCGACGCCGGCCGCGCGGCAGATGCGGATGCTCGGCATCGAGCCGCAGGTGCAGGTCGTGACGGAGAATTTCCTGACCGTGCCCGGCCTGCTCGCCGGCACCCCACGGATCGCCCTGCTCCAGCGCCGGCTGGTCGACCTGCTGCCACTGAACGTCGGCATCCGTGCCCTGCCGTGCCCGTTCGAGGCCGGCCCGCTGGTCGAGGCGATGTGGTGGCACGGTGCCTTCGACGACGACCCCGAGCACGCCTACCTGCGGGACGTCGTCGTCCGCGCGGCCGAGCGGGCGACCGGTCCGGTTGCCGCGGGGGCATAGCCGGCACTGATGCCCATCGTCACGAGAAGTGATTTCCGCTCGGCGGGACAGGTGCTGACACTTCGTCGGCAGTGAGTCCGGTCACCGATGACCGGCCCGTCCTCCGGAGATGCCCGTGTCAGAGCAAGTCGTCGACCCTCGCAGCCCCGTCACCGAGCCCCTCGTCGGCGACGTTGCCGTCGATCCGCGGACCGGTCGCCCGGCCGGCCGGGCGCAGGCCCTGGTCCTGCTGCTGTCCAGCTGCCTCGCCGTCCTCGGCGCCGTGCTGCTCGCCCCCGTCCTGCCCCGCATCGAGGACGCCTTCGCCGGCACCCCCGGCGTCGGGACGCTGACGCCGATCGTGCTCACCGCACCGGCGCTGGTGATCGGCCTGACCGCGATGATCGCCGGCCGGATCGTCGACCGGGTGGGCCGGAAGCGCCTGCTGGTCGGCTCCCTGGTGGCCTACGCCGTCGTCGGCACCGCGCCGCTGTGGCTGGACTCCCTGCCGCTGATCGTCGGCAGCCGGGTGCTGGTCGGCCTCACCGAGGCGGCGATCATGACCTGCTGCACCACGCTGCTGGCCGACTACTTCCACGGTGCGCAGCGCGAGCGCTACTTCGGCCTGCAGGTCGTCTACACGACGGTCGCGGCCACGATCTTCTTCGCCCTGGGCGGGGTGCTCGGGTCACAGGACTGGCGCACCCCGTTCTGGCTGTACGCCGTCAGCCTCCCGCTGGCCGTGCTGGCTGCCCGCTACGTCTGGCAGCCGGCGCCGCAGGCGCAGGCCCGCACCGGCAAGCTGCCGGCGCTGCCGTGGCGCCGGCTGGCCGCCCCGGTCGGGGTGACCCTGCTGGGCGGGCTGGTCTTCTACGTGCTGATCGTGGAGCTCTCCTTCAAACTCGATGCGCTCGGTGTGACGTCGACCGCGACGATCGGCCTGGTCAGCGCCATCGGCTCGCTGGGCACCGCCACCGGCGCGTTCCTGTTCGGCCGGCTTGCCGCTCGCGGTCCGGGGTTCACCGTGCCGCTGGCCTTCGGTGTCTCCGGCCTCGGCCTGCTGGGGCTGGGCTTCGCGTCGTCGGTGCCGCTGGTCGTGGTCTTCGCGGTGGTGACCGGGTTCGGCAACGGCCTGCTGCTGCCCTCGCTGCTGACCTGGGCGCTCGGCTCGCTCACCTTCGAGCAGCGCGGCCGCGGCACCGGCGTGTGGACGTCGGCGGTCTTTCTCGGCCAGTTCGTCTGCCCGCTCGTGGTGCTGGGGCTCAGCGGCGCGATCAGCGGCCTGGACTCCGCGCTCTGGGTGATCGGCGTGGTGGCCGTCGCCGCCGCGGTCGCCGTCCGGTCGTCCCGGCCGACCGCGGTCTCCCCGCACTGACCCCGGTCCACCGACAGCAGAGGACATCCCATCATGTGCGATCTCGTCTCCCGGGTGGCCGACGACCCGTCGTTGCCCGAGTCCAACCGCCGGCAGTTCCTCAAGGTGCTCGGCGCCACGGCGGCCGCCGGGGGAATGCTGGCCGCCGGCGTCGGCACGGCGCAGGCCACACCCGGCAGCAGCGGCTCCAGCGGCAAGGGCCGCGGCGGCCGGACGCGCCTGGTGCTCCTGGGCACCGGCGGCGGGCCGACGCTCATCGACGGCAACCGCTTCGGCGTCTCCACGGCGGTGGCCTACGGCGACCGGGTGTACGTCGTCGACCTCGGCCTGGGCTCGTTCCTGCGCCTGCGGCAGAGCAGTCTCGCCCCGCTGGACGGCACGGCGTCGACGTTCAACCGGGTGCGCGGCATCTTCTTCACCCACATGCACAGCGACCACCTGATGGACTGGCCGGCCGTCTACGCCACCGGCACGATGAACATGACCGGCCGGGCGGGCGGGCCGATCGAGGTGCGCGGGCCCGGTCGGCGCGACACGCTGCCGCGGGTGTTCCCGCCCACCCGTCCCACCCCGCCGCTGGTCAACCCGGCCGACCCGACACCGGGGATCGCCGGCATGTCCGGGTACCTCGACCAGGCCTGGGCGGCCGACTTCAACGACCGGGCCCGGGACAGCAACTTCCCCGGGCCGACGTCGCTGTTCAACGTGCGCGACATCGACCTGACCGGCGTCTGGTCGGTCGACCCCGAGGGCAGGCCGCCGCGCCTGACGAAGCCCATCCCGGTGTGGCAGGACGGCGACGTGACGATCACCGCCACCCTCGTCGACCACCACCCGACCGCCCCGGCCTTCGGGTTCCGGTTCGACACCCCGGACGGATCCGTTGTCATCTCCGGGGACACCGGCGTCAGCGAGAACCTCATCGACCTGGCCAAGGACGCGGACTACCTGGTGCACGAGGTCATCGACCCGGCGTTCGTCGAGCGGCTCGTCGCCACGCTGCCCGCGGACATCGCCGGCCCGGTGCGGCAGCACCTGCTCGAGGCGCACACGACGATCGAGCAGGTCGGCCGGGACGTCGCGGAGCGAGCCGGGGCGAAGAACCTGGTGCTCACCCACCTGGTGCCCGGCAACAGCAAGGCGGCCACCTGGAAGAAGGCCCAGCGCGGGTACTCCGGCAGGCTCGTCGTCGGCGAGGACCTGATGGAGTTCCGCGTCGGCTGACCGGGGCGGCCGCCCGATCCGGGCGGCCCTGGTCCCACCAGGAGACCGTGCTTTCGGTACCGGAAGCCCCGTGCTTTCGGTACCGAAAGCGCGGTCTTCCGCTGCGGCTGAGACCGGAGCGGTCAGGTCGGGGAGGTCGCCTGCCACTGGCGCACGTAGGCGCGGCCGTAGTCGTTGCCGTGCGGGGTGCGCAGCACGGTGTGGATGTGGAAGGGCTTCGGGGTGTCGTAGTCGAGGAAGACGCCGCAGTGGTGGTCGAGCTCGGCGATGAGCACCGGCGACTGCACCCGGTAGTAGAAGACGTCGCCCTCGGCGTGCCCGCCGATCCAGCAGAACCAGGTGTCGTCGAGGTGCTCGGCGACCTCGCGGAGCCGGGCGGCGCGCGGCCCCGCCGGCAGCAGCGACAGGAACTGCTCGCAGATCGCCAGCACCCGCTGCTGCGCCCCGGCCGGCATCCCGGCTACCGGCACGCCCTCGACCGGAATGATCCGGTTGTCCTGGAACGCGCCGGCCAGGTGCCGCTCGTCGCCGGGGTGCACCCGGCCGGGGGGCATCGCCGGGTCGACCATCCGGGCGTAGACGGTGGCCGCCGCCCGCTGCTCGGGGGGCAGCGCGGCCATCACGGCGAGGCCGGCCGCGATCCGCTCGGTGAACGACTCGGTGCCGGCGTGCGGGCCGGCGTCGATCTCGTTGGGCTCGGCACCGAGGAAGACCGGGCTGAGCACCATCCGGCCCTCGACGACCAGGCAGTTGACCGCGCAGTGGTGGCCGAACAGCTGCCAGCCCCAGGGCGCCCGCAGGTCGGGCTCGCCGTAGAGGGCGATGTTGTAGCTCCACTCACCGAGCACGGTCGGCAGGCCGACCACCTCGCCCAGGAAGCCGTTGATCAGCATCATCGCGTGGGTCAGCTCGAAGCCGTCCGGCGAGAGCGAGGCGGCCATCAGCGCGAGCGCCTTCTCCCGCACCTCCGGCGGCTGGAACTCCAGCCGCAGGCCGGTGTCGAACTGCATGAACTCCGGGTTGGCCCAGGTCTGCCACTCGACGGCATCCACCGGGAACGAGACCCGGGCCCGGCTCGCGTCGTCCAGCGCCGCCAGCAGCTCGGTGGCCGCCGTGACCATGGCGGCCACCGGGGCCTCCTCGCCCGGCTCCGCCGGGGTCAGCGGGTACAGCCCGTCGCGCAGGGTGCCGTCCTCGGTGACCCCGCGGAAGTCGTTGCGGTAGAGCGGCGTCCAGCCCTCGACCAGCCCGCCGGTGAAGGTGCCCTTCTTCCGGGCGGCCTCCCGGTAGCCGTACGGGTCCATGCCGCGGACGTCGGCCAGTCGGGGGTGCTCGGGTGGGAACAGGTACTGGCGGAACTCGCCGGGCACGCTCAGGCCTTCCGGGCGGAGTTGTCGACGATGCGGTTGGCGAGCACGCCCAGCCGGTCGACCTCGACCTCGACGACGTCGCCCGGCTGCAGCAGCCACGGTGGCGTGCGGGCGTAGCCGACCCCGGACGGGGTGCCGGTGGCGAGCAGGTCGCCGGGGCGCAGCGTGAAGGTGCGCGAGATCAGCGACAGGGTGTCCCCGACGGTGTAGACCATCTCGTCGGTGCGCCCGTCCTGGACGGTCTCGCCGTTGACCCGGGTCTGCACCCGGAGGCCGTCGCGCAGGTCGCCGACCTCGGCCGCCGGCACCATCGGGCCCAGCGGGCCCGACCGGTCGCCGTTCTTGCCGAGGATCCACTGCGAGGTGAGCTTCTGCGCCCGCCGTGAGGTGAGGTCGTTGAACGTCGAGTACCCGACGACGGCGGCCAGCGCCTCCTCCGGCGTCGCGTCCACCAGGCTCCGCCCGACGTAGGCCACCACCTCGCCCTCCCAGTCCAGCCCGTCCTCGTCGGCCGGGATCGGCACCTCGGCGCCGTCCACGGTGAGCGACTGCGTCCAACGGGCGAACAGCGTCGGGTACGGAGGCACGCCCTCGCCGGAGAAGGAGCCCTCGGCCACGTGCTTGAGGTAGTTCAGCCCGATGCACACCACCCGGGCGCCCGGCAGCACCGGCGGCACGCGCTCCACGTCGGCCACGGCCAGCGTCGGACCGGCCGCCGGCCGGGACAGGTGCCCGGCGGCGTCGGCCCAGAACTCCGCCAGCCCGGCCAGCACGGTGACCTCGTCGCCGGCCTCGGACAGCGCGGCGACCTCGACCGGCCCGCCGTCCCGGTGGATGCCCACGATCCTCATGCCGTCTCCCCGCTCGTCGATGTGCCGTCCGGCGATGTCCC
This sequence comes from Modestobacter lapidis, assembly GCA_019779905.1. Taxonomy (GTDB): domain Bacteria; phylum Actinomycetota; class Actinomycetes; order Mycobacteriales; family Geodermatophilaceae; genus Modestobacter; species Modestobacter lapidis. The sequence continues at coordinate 27,779 of JABAKE010000015.1, forward strand.
GTCCGGCGATGCCATCGTGCCTGCCCGCGCCACGCCCGCCGACCGCAGGGCGTGCCCGGTCGCCCGGTCCAGCACGTCCCCGGCCGCCGACGTGTCCGCACCGCGCCACACGACGTGCTGGTCCGGGCGGACCAGCAGGAGATCTGCGCCCAGCAGCCCGCGCAGGCCCGGAACGGCATCGACGTCCCGGACCTCGAGCGGCACGGAACGGGTTGCGGCAGCGGCCACGAACGGTGCGGGGTCGGCTCCGGCCCGGAGCACCAGCACCGTGAAGCCGGTGCCGAGGAGGTCGTACAGCGAGCTGCCGTCGGGCAGCCAGGCGTGCGGTAGGCGGGCGCCGGGATGGGCGGAGGGCGAGAAGGTCGCCACCGTGGCCTCGGGTACCGGGCGGCCGTCGGGCACGACGACGGCGGAGTCCGGGTAGTCGTAGCCGAGCACCAGGCCGAGGCTGTGGAACTCGGGGTCCTTGACCTGCAGCGCCCGGGCCACCTCGGCGCGCAACCGTTCCCCGGCCGGGCCGTCGTCGTCCAGGTCACCGGCGGCGAACGACGGCGCGAGGAAGGCCTCCTGGGCGCCGGCCGCGGCGATCGTCCGCTCGGCGACCGGACGGCGCTCCGGTTCATAGGTGTCGAGCAGGGCTGCCGGGGCCCAGCCCTGGAGCACGGCGGCGAGCTTCCAGCCGATGTTCACCGCGTCACCGACGCAGGTGTTGAACCCGTGCCCGCCCCACGGCGGGTTGAGGTGCGCGGCGTCGCCGACGAGGAACACCCGCTGCCCGCGGTACCGGTCGACCAGCAGCATGCGTGCCTGCCAGGGGTCGGTGGCGAGCACCTCGACGGCGACGTCGGCACCGACCAGCTCACGGACGAGCGCGGCCGGGTCGAGGCCGTGCGCCGTCCCGTCGACGCCCTGGACGATGGCCCACCAGGTGCCGTCCAGGTCCAGCCGGCCCATCAGCCCGCCGTGCCGGGCGCCGATGACCCAGTAGTGGACACCCAGCGCGCACAGCGGGCGGCGCTCGAGATCCGGGGACCGGAACGTGATGCTCACGTTCGGCAGGGCGCCGGAGGAGCCGGCGTACCGCGCGCCGACCGCTGCCCGGCTGGTGCCGCTGCTGCCGTCGCAGCCCAGCAGGTACTCCGCGGTGACGACCTGCTCGGTGCCGTCCGGCCCGGTGACGGTGGCGCGCACGCGGTCCGGCCCGTCGGTGATCGAGGTGACCCGCGATCCGGTCAGCAGGGTGACGGTCGGCAGCTCGGCGGCCGCGGCGCGCAGCACCTGCTCGACCAGCGGCTGCGGCGCCTGCTGACCCGGCTCGGCGAACTCCGCTCGCCGTTCGGTCGTCATCCCGAAGGCGGACCGGAAGCGGGTGATCTCGTGGCCCAGCAGGCCGGTGCAGAAGACGACGTCCTGGGCGTGGGCCACGGGCAGCGGGGCGGCGGCGCGCAGCCGGTCGGCCAGCCCCCACCGGCGGAGGTGCTCCATCGTGCGCACGCTGGTCGTCTTCGCCCGTGGCCGCAGCGGGTCCAGGACGGTCCGCGGCTCGACGACGCACACCTCGATGCCGCGGCGCCCGAGCTCGATGGCGGCGGCCAGCCCGCTGGGGCCACCGCCGGCCACGAGCACCGGGACGCGCTGGGGCAACAGGTCGGTGCGGTGCGGGGCGGGGGAGGTCATCGGGACTCCAGGTCGGGACGGTGCCCGCAGCGGGCAGCGGTGCGGGACCGACGGTCGGGCCGGAGCCGGTCGGTTGCGAGCTTCGACGGCCCGCGTCACCGGCGCCCACCCCGGTGCCATTGAACGGCAGGGTGTTCAGGCGGCCGGCTCTAACCGGCCCCGGCGTACCCGATCGACCGCCGGGCGCCCAGCCCACGCGAGATCGACCGCGCCGCCGTCCGCACCGCGGGGCCGAGCAGGCGGGGGTCGGCGTGGTCAGCGGGCACGATCACCGAGAGCGCGGCGGCGACCCGCTCATCGGCGTCGAAGATCGGTGCCGCGACGCTGACCAACGGGGTCGGCACCGCGCGGCGGAGGGTCGCCAGGCCCTCGCGGCGCACCTCGGCCAGCGTCCGCCGCAGCACGGCGGCGGGGACGGCGACCTGCTCCGGCTCGTGGACCAGTGGCTGGGCCAGCACGTCCTCCTGGACCTCGGCATCGGAGAACGCGAGGAGGGCCAGGCCCACACCGGTGGAGTGCAGCGGCAGCCGGCCACCCACCCGGTACAGCACCTCCATCGCCTGGTGCGAGGAGAGCCGCTCGACCAGCAGCGCATCCCTGCCGTCGCGCACGGCCAGCAGCACGTGCTGGCGGGTGACCTCCTCGAGATCGCCCATGAACGGCATCGCGACCTGGCGCAGGCCGGAACCGCGGGGCGCGAGCGACGCCACCTCCCACAGTCGCAGGCCCACCGTGAAGAGACCGGTGTCGTCCCGCTCCAGGGCGCCCCAGGCCACCAGCCGGCCGGCCAGTCGCAGGGCGGAGCTGGTCGGGATCCCGGTCCGGCGGCTCAGCTCGCCCAGCGTCAGCGTGCGGTGGGTGGCGTCGAAGGCCGCCAGCAACGACAGCGCCCGGTCGACGACCGGGGCGCCCTGTGGCGGACGGCGTCCGCGCACCCGGGCCGGAGGAGTTCGGCCGGTCGTCATCCAGGGGCCTCCGCTTCGCTCGTCGGTGCGGCGCCCGCCGCACCTGTGTGCCATGGAGCGGCAGTGTGCCGGAGAACTCTCGGGCGCCCGGCGCACCGTCGGCGGCAGCGGCCGGGCGCGGTGGCCCCCGCCGCGGCGTCCCGACGGTCCGCTGACCGTGTCCCGGGGCGCGGCGTGATCTCCTGGGCCGGGAGGTCACGTGTCGAAGCACGCCGGAACCGCCGGGCCCGCCCGGCCCTGGGCGGCCTCGACCGCACTGCTGTTCGCCGCCGTGCTGCTGGTCGGGCTGAACCTGCGCGGCGCGCTGGCGGCGGTGTCTCCGGTCCTGGCCGAGCTGCGGGCCGACCTGGGGCTGTCGCCCTCGCTGGCCGGCCTGGTCACCACGGTCCCGGTGTTCTGCTTCGCCGGGGCGGCGCCGGCCGCCGCCTGGTGGGGACGGCGCATCGGTGCCGCCCGGGCCCTGCTGTGGGCGCTCCTGTTGCTCGCCGCGGCCACCGTGCTGCGGGTCGCCGGCGGGGCCGCGGTGCTGCTGATCGGGACGGTCGCGATCGGGCTGGCGATGACGGTGGGCAACGTGCTGCTGCCCGCGGTCGTCAAGCGGGGCTTCGGGGCGGGGGCCGGGCAGGTCATGGGGCTCTACACGGTGGCGCTGGCCGCGGGTGCCGCCACCACGGCAGGGCTCACCGCACCGGTTGCCGCAGCAACGAGCTGGCGGGTCGGGCTGTCGGGGTGGGCGGTGCTCGCGCTCGTCGCGGCCGTCGTCTGGTGGCTGGCCACGCGTCGCCGGAGCGAAACCGCCCTGCCCACCGTGTCCGGCGCGGATGTCGCGGGCCCCGGCGGGACGGCGACACCCTGGCGGCACCCGGTCGCCTGGGCGGTCGCGCTCGTGCTGGGGCTGCAGACCTTCCTGTACTACGCGATGACCACCTGGCTGCCCACGGTGCTCACCGAGCAGCTCGCCACCGGCCTCGGCACCGGCGCGGCCGCCGCCACCCTGTTCCAGTTGATGGGCATCCCCGGCGCGCTGCTGGTGCCGCTGCTGATCGGCCGCCGGGCCGGGCAGGGGTGGCTGGGCCTGGCCGTCGCGGCCGGCTGGGTGGTGCTCGCCACCGGGCTGCTGGCATGGCCGGCCGGCTGGGGGCTGTGGGTGACGCTCGGCGGCCTCGCGCAGGGGGCCGGCGTCTCGCTGGCCTTCACCCTGATGGTGGTGCGGGCCGGCACCGATGCGGTGGCCCGCGACCTCTCGGGCATGTCGCAGCTGGTCGGGTACGGCCTCGGCGCGGGCGGGCCGTTGCTCGTGGGGTCGCTGTACGGGGCGGCGGGCGGCTGGACCGCGCCGCTGCTGCTCATGGCCGCCGTCGGGGTGGCGTACGGGGCGTTCGCCCTGGTGGCCGGGCGTGCGGTGGTCATCGGCACGGAGTCGACGCAGCCGGACCGCGGATCGCCGACCGATGTCGGTACCTGCCAGTAGCCTCCGCCTTCGGAGATCCAGCCCGGGCCCCGATGCCGCGGGCGGCGCAGGAGGGTGGCCCGGTGCAGCGCAGCTGGCGGGTGTTCACGGCATCGTTGGTGCTGCTGGGGGCGCTCGCCCTCGCCGTGGAGGTCGTCCGGTCCGCAGCGGGGGTGGCCGCCGCGCCGGGCACCTTCGCGGTGGTGACGGCGACGGTGGCCCTGCTGGTCTTCTCGCCGATCACCGTCGGGTCCCGGGCGCGGGCGACGCACATGACGTTCGGCGAGACGGCCGGCGTCGTCGCCTTCGCCGTCCTGCCGCCGGCGCAGGCCGCGCTCTCCCTCAGCCTCGCCGCGCTGGTCCTGGTCCTGGTCCTGATGCTGCGCACCAGCGCGCACAACAAGGTCTTCAACGCCGCCTCCGCGGTCACGTCCGCCGCGGCCGGTGGCCTGGTCGCCGCGGGGCTGCAGGCGTTCGGCGCCCCGGCGCCGGTTGCGGCCGCGGGCGCGGCGGTGGTGTTCGGCACGGTGAGCCATCTGCAGGTGGTCACCGCGCTGAGCATCGACCGGGGCGCCCTGGTGCCCGGCGTCGCCGCCGGGCTGCGGCAGCTCGCGGGCGTGGAGGCGGTGGGCACGGCGCTGGGCCTGGTCCTGGCGCCGTTGCTGCTGCGCGACCCGCCCGGTGCCTGGCGGCTGCTGCCGCTGCTGCTCGCACTCGCCGTGCTCAGCCGCCGGCAGGCCCGGCTCGCCGCCGAACGCGACCTGCTCGACGCGCTGGCCGAGGTCACCCAGGACCTGCACTCGTCGCTGCGCCACGACGAGGTGCTCGACGCGCTGCACGCCCACGCCGACCGGTTGCTGCCGCGCAGCGAGGTGGCGCTGCAGCCGGTGCCACCACGGCGGCACCAGGTGGGTGTGCAGGTGGACGACGCGCCGCTCTGGCTGGTCGCCCGCAGCGGGGTCTCCCAGGTCGGCGTCCCCACCGAGCAGCGGGTGCTGCACGGGTTGTCCGCCGCCGCCCAGCGGGCCCTGGACAACGCCCGGCTGCACCGGCAGGTCGAGGAGCAGGCCCGCACCGATCCGCTGACCGGCCTGCCCAACCGGGTGACGCTGGTGTCGCACCTCGACCGGGAGCTCGCCCGCATCCGCCGGCACGGGGGCCGCGTCAGCCTGGCGTTCCTCGACCTCGACGGGTTCAAGCGGATCAACGACGAGCGCGGCCACGAGGCCGGCGACGCCCTGCTCGTCGACCTGGCCCGGCATCTCCGGCAGGCCACCCGGGCCGAGGACCTCGTCGCCCGCCTGGCCGGGGACGAGTTCTGCGTCGTGTTCGACGGGCTGACCGACCGCGAGCAGCTCATCGACGTCGCCGGGCAGCTCCGGGGCCGGCTGGAACGCGAACTCGCAGCCGCCGGCGTGGGCGTCAGCCTCGGGGTGGCGCAGGGCCCGGCGGACGGCGCGGACGCCGGCGGGCTGCTGCACGTCGCCGATCTGGCCATGTACGCCGACAAGGCCGATCCGGCCCGGTCGACGGGCGGCGGCGCCCGCAGCGCACCCGACCGGGCCGGCTGACCCTTCAGTCCCTGCGGGTGTGCAGTGCCGCGAACTCGCCCGGCGTCATCCCGGTGACCGTCGCGAAGTCCCGGATGAAGTGCGGCTGGTCGGCGTATCCGAGAGCGGCCGCCATGTCGCCGAGAGTCGTCGAGCGGGTCCGGAGCCGCTCGGCCGCCTCCTGCAGCCTGCGGCGCTGGATCAGCCACTTCGGAGTGAGACCGATCCGCCGGTGCACGAGCCGCTGCAGCGCCCGCTCCGGCAGGCCGAACTCGGCGCACACCTGGCTGACCCGGGTGACGTCGCTGCGCGATTCCACGAACGCCACCACCCGGTTCACCAGCTCACCCTCGGCGTCGACCGGCAGGAACCGCCGCAGCGCGGCCGCGTAGGCCGCCATCGCGGTGCCGTGCGCCGCGGCGGAGCCGGGGCCGGGGGACATCGCCGTCCGGACGCGGTCGGTGAGCACCCGCCCGGGGTCGCCGAGCACCTCGGTCACGTCGACGTGCCGGTCGGTGTACCCGGCCATCGGGGCACCGGTGAGGAGGAAGCCGGCGGACGGGGCGCACATCACCCCCACGGCCCAGCCGTCGCCGGAGAGCGTGGTGGTCGACAACCCGGACACGACCCCGTAGAAGCGGGCGTAGTCCGGGGCGATCACGATCAGGGACACCGGGTACTGGAGGACCTTCTGCGGGGCCTCCCGACCGGGCGGCACCGACCACACCGGGATCCAGAACCGCTGCAGCAGGTTCCCGAACCCGGCCGGCGCCTCGTAGCGGTGGATGACGTGCGAGGCGTCGCGCGGGTCCTTGAGGTGTGCCCGCTCGATGCTGTCCAGCCGGGCCGGGCCGGGCTCCGCGGAACCGCTGTCGGATTTCATCAAGACCAGGGTGCCGGACCGGTCGATGCTGAGGTCATGAACCCGACCGCGAACCGGTACGAAGCCGCCAACCGTCCCCTGACCGCCGTCCTCGACGCCGTGCCCGCCGGGGCCTGGGGCGCTGCCTCACCGTGTGCGGGCTGGTCCGCCGCGGACGTCGTCGGGCATCTGGTGGAGACCCAGCGCGGGTTCCTCCGGACGTACGGCGCGGACCTCGGCGCCGCCCCGGACGTGGCGGGCGATCCCGCCGCGGCCTGGCGGGACCACTCGAAGCGGGTCCTGGAGGCGCTCGCCGACGACGCGTTCGTCGCCACCGGGTACGACGGGCACTTCGGCCCGACGACGGTGGGTGCAACGCTCGAGCAGTTCTACGTCTTCGACATGGTGGCGCACCGCTGGGACGTCGCCCGGTCGGCCGGGCTGGACGCGGCGCTGTCCGAGGCAGAGCTCGACCGGCTGGAGGCCGGGGCCGACAGCTTCGGCCCCGCGCTGTACATGGACGGGATCTGCCGGCCCGGCGTCGAGGCGCCCGCGGGCGCCGACCGAGCTACCCGGATGCTCGCCCGGCTGGGCCGGGAGGCCTGACGGTCACCGGCTCGGGGACGGGCGCGGCGCCTCGGTCGGGTGGTGACCATCCGAGGACGCCCGGGTCGTGCGGTGCCCCGGAGATCGCAGTGGTACCCCTGTGCTACGAACGGAGTGCCAGCACCGAGGCGCTCCGCGTTCTCCGGCAGTTGAGGAGCACCCATGGCAGACCCGGCCCCGGCACCCGCGCTGGCGCACGTCGCGCACCTGGAGGTGGAGGTCGGCCCGCCACTGGAGATCGGCGCCACCCCGGGTGGTCTGCGCCGGGTCATCCCGATCACCGGCGGCCGGGTGTCCGGTCCACTGCTCACCGGCCGGGTGGTGCCCGGCGGGGCGGACTTCCAGTTGATCCGCAGCGAGACCGAGACCGAGGCGGACGCGCGCTACGTGCTCGAGTCCGACGACGGGGAACTGGTCTACGTGGTCAACCGTGCGGTGCGCACCGGGTCGGCGGAGGACATCGCGCGCCTGCAGCGAGACCTCCCGGTCGACCCGTCACGCATCTACTTCCGATCCGCCCCGGTCTTCGAGACCGCGGCCCCGCGGCTGGCCACGCTCACCTCGCACGTGCACCTCGGCGTCGGAACCCGCCGGCCCCGCAGCGTGGTCTTCGACATCTTCCGCGTGGACTAGGGGCCGGCCGCAGGACAGCCGGTCGGCGACGGGCTCCCGCAGGCACCCGGCGACCGCCGTGGCCACGGCGAGCAGCACCGCGACCACGATCAGCGCCCGGAGCACGGTGATCTCGTGGCCGAGGAAACCGATCAGCGGCGGGCCGGCGAGGAAGGCGCAGTAGCCGATCGAGGCGATGACGCTCACCCGGCTGGCGGCCCGGGCCGGATCGTCGGCGCCGGCGCTCATGCCGACCGGGAACCCCAGCGACGTCCCCGCACCCCACAGCAGCGCACCCAGGAAGGCCACCGGCGCGTTCGGGCCGAAGACGAACAGCACCAGCCCGACGACGGCGAGCCCGGCGAGCAACCTGACCACTGCGACCCGGCCGTAGCGGTCGAGCAGCCCGGGGCCGACCCAGCGGGCGACGGTCATCGAGGTCAGGAAGATCGCGAAGCCCAGGGTGCCGATGGCCTCCGAGGTCCCGTGGCCGTCGATGAGGGCGACGGTGATCCAGTCGTTCGCCGTCCCCTCCGCGAACGCGAAAGCCAGCACGAACAGGCCGATCAGCAGGGTCCGGGGTTCCCGCCAGGCGTCCAGGACGCTGCCGCCCCCGCCCTCGGGCGGCGTCGCGGTCTCGTCGACGTCGGGCACGAACGCCCGCACGCTCAGCGGAACGGCAATCCCGACGACGACGGCCACGGCCAGCAGGTGCGTGGTCACCGACACCCCGAGTGCCACCATCGCCGCCCCGACCAGCGCCCCCAGCACGGTGCCGAGGCTGAACCCGGCGTGGAAGCGGGACATGATCGCCCGGCCGAGGTGCCGTTCCACCACGGCGCCCTGCACGTTCATCCCGACGTCCCAGGCGCCGTTGGCGAAGCCCATCAGGAACAACCCGATCATCAGCGGGACGACGCCGGCCGGGTGCCCGACGGCGATGACCACCAGGGCGACGGTGAGCAACCCGGACATGACGATGACGGTGCGCCGTGAGCCGAGCCGGGCGATGACCGGCCCGGACAGCGGCAGGGCGATCACCGAGCCCGCCGCGATCGCGAGCAGGACCAGGCCGAGGGCCGCCGGGTCGAGGTCCAGCCGGGTGCGCACCTGCGGGATGCGGGCGGCCCAGCTGGCGAAGGCGAAGCCGGCACCGAGGAAGGCGGCGTAGGTGGCGCGGGTCGCCGCCCGTACCCGGGTCGCCGAGGGGGCGGGTGCTGCGTCGGTGGCGGTCATACGCCCGTCCCCGGGGGAGTTGCCGGCCGCACGGCGCGGGCGACGATCTCGCGGGTCTGCTCCCGGGACACCGGGTCGGTGGACAGGATCTTGTGCATCACCAGCCCCTCGACCAGGGCGTCCACCCCGCGGGCGGTGGTCGGGTCGACGAACCGCTCCAGCACCCTGCGACTGCGCCGCATCCAGGACCCGGTGACCGTGCGCAGTGCGGGGTCGCGGAGCGCCGCCAGGTAGAGCTCGTAGGCGATGGCCCAGTCGTGCGGATCCGCGCCGGCGTCGCCGTGGACCAGGTCGGTGACGGCCTCCACGACGTCATCGGCACTGCGCACGGTGCGGAAGTGCGCCTCGTACGCGGCGGCCATCCGCTCCGCGTGCCGGGTGAACGCCCGGGCGCGGAGCTCCTCGAGGGTGGTGAAGTGGTAGGTCAGCGAGCCCAGCGGCACGTCCGCGGCTGCGGCGATCAGCCGGTGGGTGGTGTTCGGAACGCCGTGCTCGGCGATCACGTCCAGCGCGGCGTCGACGATCCGGTCGGCGCGCTGCGGGTCGTACCGGCGCACCGGGCGGGCCCCCGGGGTGGCGGTCATCCGACCGGGCGGATCACGCGGGCCGGGCTCCCGACGGCGACGACGCCGGCCGGCAGGTCCCGGGTCACCACGGATCCCGCCCCCACGACGGTGTCGGCGCCGATGGTGACGCCGGGGCAGACGATCACACCGCCACCGAGCCAGACGTTGTCGCCGAGAACGATCGGCTCGGCCGCCTCCCACTTGTCGCGCCGCGGCCCGGGCTCGACGGGGTGGGTGGCGGTGAGCAGCTGGACGTTGGGGCCCAGCTGGACGTCGTCGCCGATGGTCACCGGGGCGACGTCGAGCACGACGAGGCCGAAGTTGGCGAACGTCCGCGCACCGACCGTCGTCAGGTAGCCGTAGTCGCAGTGGAACGGCGGCCGGATCTCGCTGCCGGCCCCGAACGCGCCGAGCAGGTCGGTGAGCACCGCGCGGCGGGCGTCGCCGTCGGTGGGGTCCATGGTGTTGTACCGGTGGGTCAGCGACTGGGCGCGTGCGTTGTCCGCCGCGAGCGCGGGGTCGTCGGCGATGTAGGGGTCTCCCGCGAGCATCCGGTCCCGCATGCTCCGCACGTCCTCAGTCATGTGTACGAGCGTACGCATACCGGTCCGAGCCGACTCGCCCCGATCACGGCAGGCTGGGCGGCGTGCCCGCCAAGCCGCTCCCGGACGTCGTCGCCCCCGACCTGGACGTGCTGTTCTGCGGGATCAACCCCTCGCTGCTCTCCGCCGAGCGCGGGCACCACTTCGCCCGCCCGGGGAACCGGTTCTGGCCGGCGCTGCACCTGGCCGGCCTCACGCCGCGCCGGCTGGCCCCCGAGGAGGACCGCGAGCTGCCCCGCTACGGGCTCGGGGTGACCAACGTCGTCGACCGGCCCACCCGCACGGCGGCCGAGCTGACCCCGGCGGAGCTGCGGGCCGGGGCGGTCGCGCTGGCCGACCTGGTGGCCCGGTACCGGCCCCGCACGCTCGCCGTCCTGGGCATCACCGCCTGGCGGGTGGCGTTCGACCGGCCGAAGGCCGCCCTCGGCCTGCAGCCCGAGCGCGTCGGCGGCGCCCGGACGATCGCGGCGCCCAACCCCAGCGGTCTCAACGCCCACCACCAGCTCGCCGACCTGGCGCGGCTCTACGCCCAGCTCCGCGACCCCGTGCCATGATCACCGCCCGGGCGGCGTCGGAACTGGGGGAGCGCGCATGGCGGAGCGCAGATCGCGGTGGCCGGCGGCCCTGCTGGCGCCCGTGGCGGTCGCCCTGGCCGGGTGCACCGGGTCGGAGCAGGGCGAGGCGATCCGCTCCTACGAGGTCGACGTCCAGGCCGCGGCCGACGGTTCGGTGACGGTCGAGGAGACCATCGACTACGACTTCGCCGACGAGGAGCGCCACGGCCTCCTCCGGCTGGTTCCCGACCGCGCGCCCTACGAGCAGACCCGCGACCGTCGCTATCCGATCAGCGACATCACCGTGCAGAGCCCGACCGGGGCGCCGGCGCAGACCGAGGTGACCTCCGAGGACGGCATCACCACCATCCAGGTCGGCGATCCGGACACCGAGGTCAGCGGCCGGCACACCTACGTGCTCCGCTACCGGGTCGCCGGCGTGGCCGACCCGGGCGACGACGCCGACCGGCTGGCCTGGAACGCCGTCGGAACCGACTGGGAGGTGCCGATCGACCGGGTCGAGGTCCGGCTCGCCGGGCCACCCGGCGCGATACCCGTGGACGGGGAGTGCGCCGTCGGTGAACCGGGCGACCGGACACCGTGCCCGGCGCAGGTCGAGGCCGGAGGAGAGCTACGGGCCGCTGCCGAGGCGCTCGAGCCGGGGGAGGGGGTCACGGTGAGCGCGACGTTCCCGTCCGGCACCTTCCCCGACGCCGCACCGGTCCTCGAGGACACCTTCAGCCCGGCCCGGGCCTTCCGGCTGACGCCCGCCACGGCGGGCCTGGGCCTGGGCGGCCTGGTGGCGCTCGCCCTGCCGGCCGTGCTCCGGGCGCGCCGCGGCCGGCCCCGCGACGACCTCGACGCGAGCGGGGAGGCGCCGCAGCTGACCCCGCCGCAGGATGCCCGGCCGGCGCAGCTGGGCACCCTGCTCGACGGCCACGCCCAGCGCCACGAGGTCACCGCCACCCTCCTGGACCTCGCCGTCCGGGGGTTCCTGCGCATCGAGGAGCTCGACGCCCCCGAGGACGACCCCGAGGACGACCCCGAGGACGACCCCGGGGACGAGCGGGCGGACGGCGAGCCGCCGACGGACTGGCGCCTGCTGCGGACCCCGGAGGCGGACCCGCGCGGCCTCCGCCGGTACGAGCAGCAGCTGCTGGACGGCGTCTTCGCCGACGGCGACGTGGTCACCATGTCCGACCTGCAGTCCACCTTCGCCACCACCGAGGCCGAGGTCCGCCGCTCGGTGTACGCCGACGTCGTCGAGCTGGGCTGGTTCGTCGCCGACCCTTCGGCCACCCGCAGCCGCTGGTACCGCATCGGCACCGCGCTGCTCGTCGCCGGCGTCGTCCTGACCGTGGTGCTGGCGCTGACGAGCACCTGGGCGCTGGCCGGCACCGGTGTCGCGGTGGCCGGGCTGGTGGTCCTCGGGCTCGCCGGGCGGATGCCGCAGCGCACGGTGGCCGGTGAGCAGGTGCGCCGGCAGACCCGGTCGTTCCGGAGCTCGCTGGCCGGTACCGACCCGACCGGGCTGGTCGAGGGCGCGCGGATGCCCGACCTGGCCGGTGCGGCCCGCACCGACGTGGCCGTCCGGTACCTGCCCCATGCCGTCGCGCTCGGCGTTGCGGCGGAGTGGCAACGGGTGCTGCAGCGCGCGGCCCCGGGGCCGGCCCCCGACTGGTACGTCAGCTCCTCCCCGGCCAGCACCATCGCCGTCTGGCCGGCGCTGGTCGCGTTCTCCTCCCCGGACAACCCCGCGCTGACGCCCCCGGCGGCGACCGGCTCGGGCTCGACGTCCGTCGGTGGGGCCGCGGGCGGCGGCGGTGGCGGCAGCTGGTGACCGCGGGACCGGTCAGGTCGCCGGAGGTGTCGCCGTCCCGGGAAGGCCCAGCGCGATGGTGAGCTCCAGGACGCGCCGCGGGTCCTCCAGCCGGTCGCCGTAGCGTTCGCGCAGCTGGCCCATCCGGTACCGCACCGTCTGCGGGTGCACGAACAGCTCCGCGGCGATCCGCTCCCGCCGGCCGTGGTGCAGCAGCCAGGCCCGCAGCGTCTCGACCAGCTTGTCGCGTGCCCCCGCGCCCAGATCGGCCAGCGGCTCCAGCACCTGTGCCCGCAGCTCCATCAACGCGTCCTCGTCGGACCGGAGCACGAGGTCGGCCAGCCGCAACTGGGTGTCCACGGCCGCGGCGCCCTCCGGCGCCAGCCCCAGCCGGACGGCGCGCAGGGCGCGGGCGTAGGACTCGGACACCCGCTGCCACGGCCGGGCGGGGCCGACGACGGCGGTCCGGCCCTCCAGCACGCGGAACAGCCCCGGCCGGCCCGCCCCGTCGGCGTCGGGGATGAGCAGCACCGACAGCTCCGCGGCGGGCTCCGGCGGCTGCCCGCCCTCGGTGGTCTGCAGGGTGCGCGGGTCGAGCAGCAGCAGCGCGCCGCGGGCCCGGGCCTCCGGCAGCAGTACCGCGGTCAGCGACCGTGGCGGCGTCCAGTCGGCCCGCTCGGCGGCCGCGGTGAGCTCGTCGGCCGGGCCACCGGCCAGCAACCGGCCGGCCAGCCGCTCCAGGTACCGCTCGCGGACCCGGCCGCTGGTGGCCAGCTCGTCGGTGTGGCCCGCCACGCTGGCCGCCGAGAGCTGGTCGATGTAGGCGAAGACCAGTTCGGCGAACCGGGCCAGCGACTCCACGGTCAGCCCGGCCGCCACCGCGGTGCTGCTCATCTCCCGCCAGGACACCCGGGCGCCCACCCGGTAGGCGGCCAGCAGCGCGTCCATCGACCGGCCGCCGCGGGCCTCGCCGCGGCCCAGCGCGTAGGCGCCGTCCAGGGCCGGCCCGATCGGTGTGCTGGCGTCCGCGCCGCCGCCGGACATCGCGAGCTGGAGGAACCCGCCCAGCGCCAGCTCGACGGCGTTCTGGATGGCGTCGCCCATGCCGCCGGCGAACGCGTCGGCGTAGCTGGGCACCTCCACGACGATGGCCGCCACCGTCCGTTCCGCCACGACCGGCAGTTCGGTGCGGATCGCCGCGGCGACCTGCGTGGAGACCGTCGTCCGGGCTGGGGTCACGGCACCTCATTTGTTCGGGGGGAACAGAACGTACCGCCCGATTCACGTCGAGAGCACAGGTACGTGCGTCGCCAGGTGGGAACGATGAGGACATGACGTCCACGCTTCCGCGCCCGACGCCGGCCCGGCCGCTGCGCGCGCTCCGCGACCGGGTCCTCCGTGTCGCGGAGCTGGCCACGACGCCGCTGGTGCCCACCGACTACCTCGACCTCGTCGCCCCGCTGCGCTCCGGGGCGGCCCTGCGCGGCCGGGTCGAGGCGGTGCAGCGGGAGACCCGCGACGCGGCCACCGTGGTGATCCGACCCGGCCGGGGCTGGCAGGGGCACACGCCCGGCCAGTACGTCCGGATCGGCGTCGACGTCGACGGGGTGCGCCAGTGGCGCGCCTACTCGGTCACCTCCCCCGTGGACCGGGCCGACGGCTGCATCAGCATCACCGTGAAGGCCATCCCCGGCGGGAAGGTGAGCAACCACCTGGTGCACGCCACCGCCCCCGGCACGGTCGTGCAGCTCGACCAGGCCGCCGGGGAGTTCGTCCTGCCGGCGCAGCGGCCCGCCAAGGCGCTGTTCGTGACCGCGGGCTCCGGCATCACCCCGGTGATGGGGATGATCCGCAACCACCTGGACGAGGCGACGGACGTGGTCCTGGTGCACTCCGCGCCCACCCCCGACGACGTCGTCTTCGGCGCCGAGCTGCGCGCCCTGGCCGCGTCCGGGGCGATCCGGCTGGTCGAGCAGCACACCGACACCGCCGGCCAGCTGGACCCCGCCGCGCTCGCCGCGCTGGTGCCCGACGTCGCCGAACGCGCCACCTTCGCCTGCGGTCCGGTCGGCATGCTCGAGGCCCTGGAGGAGCACTGGGCCGCGGCCGGGCTGGCCGACCGGCTGTTCACCGAGCGCTTCCGGCCCACGGTCGTGGTGACCGGCGAGGGCGGCACGGTCACCTTCACCGGAACGGGCACCACGCTGGACGCCGACGGCGCCACCCCGATCCTGGACGCGGCCGAGGAGGCCGGCCTCCTGATGCCGAGCGGGTGCCGGATGGGCATCTGCTTCGGCTGCGTCCTGCCGCTGCGCGAGGGCGCGGTCCGCGACCTGCGCAACGGCGAGGTCACCACCGCCGTCCCCGGCGACGGCGTCCTCGTCCAGACCTGCGTCAGCGCCGCTGCCGGCGCCTGCGCCATCGACCACTGACCGACCCCACAGACACGGAGAGCCGGACATGACGACCCTGCAACAGAAGCCCACCAGCCCGATCGCCCACCTCACGCCGGCCGACATCGAGGCCATCGGCGAGGAGCTCGACGCTCTCCGCCAGGGCGTTCTCGACAGCCGGGGCACCGCCGATGCCGCCTACATCCGCAAGGTCATCGCGGTGCAGCGCTCGCTGGAGCTGGGCAGCCGGGCCGTCCTGCTGGCCTCGAAGTTCCCGCCCGCCTGGTTCGTCGGGACGGTCGGCCTGTCGGTCGCCAAGATCCTGGAGAACATGGAGATCGGGCACAACATCCTGCACGGGCAGTGGGACTGGATGCGCGACCCGGAGATCCACTCCACGACGTGGGAGTGGGACATGGCCAGCCCGGCCGAGCAGTGGAAGCACTCGCACAACCAGCTGCACCACACGTACACGAACGTGATCGGCAAGGACAACGACCTCGGCTACGGCAT
Source organism: Modestobacter lapidis (assembly GCA_019779905.1). Classification (GTDB taxonomy): domain Bacteria; phylum Actinomycetota; class Actinomycetes; order Mycobacteriales; family Geodermatophilaceae; genus Modestobacter; species Modestobacter lapidis. Next base: position 43,184 of record JABAKE010000015.1, read on the forward strand.
CATGCGGGTCGACGAGGGCCAGCCCTGGCACCCGCTGTACCTGGCCCAGCCGCTGTGGAACTTCGTCAACGCCTGCTTCTTCGAGTACGGCATCGCGGCCTACGACCTGGAGCTGGGCAAGAACCTCTCCTCGGCCAAGCGGCGCAACGATCCGGCGTTCCGCGCCCGGGCCAAGGCCGTGCTCCGCAAGATCCGTCGTCAGGCCACCAAGGACTACCTCGTCCACCCGGCGCTGTCCGGTCCGTCCTTCGTGCCGACCCTGGCGGCGAACTTCACCGCGAACGTGGTGCGCAACCTGTGGTCGCACTCGGTGATCATGTGCGGGCACTTCCCCGAGGGCGTCGAGACGTTCGAGAAGACCTCGATCGAGGGCGAGACCCGCGGCGAGTGGTACCTGCGCCAGATGCTCGGCTCGGCCAACATCTCCGGCAGCAAGGCCCTGCACGTGCTGACCGGCAACCTGTCGCACCAGGTGGAGCACCATCTGTTCCCGGATCTGCCCAGCAACCGGTACGCCGAGATCGCCCCCCGGGTCCAGGACCTCTTCGCCCGCTACGGACTGAACTACCACTCCGCGTCGCTGCCCCGGCAGGTCGCCTCGGCGTGGCACAAGGTGTTCCGGTTGTCGCTGCCCAACGGCTGGCTGGCCCAGACGACGCCGGCCAACGCGCCGGCGCAGGTCGCCAAGCTCTACAAGATGACCACCGGCGGCCGGAAGGTGCGCCGGGAGCTGCAGCGGGCCGCCTGAGCCACGGACCGGTGCACCGGCCGGCGGCTCGCGCCGCCGGCCGGCTGGTCCGGTCAGCCGGAGGTCGGCTCGCTGACCAGGTCGGCCTGCCACAGGTCGGGGCCGAAGACCTCGTACTGGATGTCGCGTGGCGGGACGCCGCGTTCGAGCAGGGCGGTGCGGACGGCCTTCATGAACGGCAGCGGGCCGCACAGGTAGTAGGCGGCGGCGTCGGGCAGTGTCACGTCGTCGAGGTCCATCTGGCCCTCGTGCACCCCGTCGACGGGCAGGGTGCTGTCGGTGTCGCGCTCGTACCAGACGTGCGCGGTGGCGTGGGGCAGCGCCCGGACGTCGGCGAGCACCTGGTGCCGCAGCGCGAAGGACTCCTCGGCGGCGTCGGCGTGCAGCAGGGTGATCGGCAGCCCCGAGCCGGCCGCGGTCAGGTGCGACAGCATCCCGGCCATCGGGGTGATCCCGACCCCGGCGCTGGCGAACACCACCGGCCGGCCCGAGTCGTCGAGTACGACGTCGCCGAAGGGCACCGACATGGTGACCAGGTCCCCGACCCCGACGGAGTCGCACAGCAGGTTGGACACCTCGCCGGCCGGCTTCGCCCCGTTACCCCGGACCCGCTTGACGGAGAACTGGCGGTGCTCGCCGTCATCGGCCCGGGTGAGGCTGTACTGCCGGGGCTGGCGGACACCGTCGGGCATCGGCACCTGGACGGTCACGTACTGCCCGGGCAGGGAGGTCTTGACCAGCCGGTCATCGACCCGCTTGGTGCGGAAGGTGACCACGTCGGGGGTCTCGTCGATCTTCTCGGTCACCTCCCAGTCCCGCCACACCGTCTCGGGCCGGACACCGCGGGCGCTGTACAGGCCGCGTTCCTGGTTGATCAGCGCGTGGGCCATCAGCCAGTACACCTCGTCCCAGGCGGCGGCCACCTCGGGGGTGACCGCGTCACCGAGCACATCGACGATCGCCCAGAACAGGTGCTCGTGCACCACGTCGTACTGGGCCGGGGTGATGCCCAGCGAGGCGTGCTTGTGCGCGATCCGCGACAACAGCTGCTCGGGCACCTGCTCCGGGGTCTTCACCAGCGCGCTGGCGAACACCGCGACCGAGCCGGCCAGCGCCACCTGCTGGGTGCCCTCGGACTGGTTGCCGCGGTTGAACACCCCGTCGAAGAGCTGGGGATGCTCTCCGAACAGATGGGCGTAGAAACGCTTGGCGATCTCCCCGATGTGCTCGGCGACGACCGGCAGGGTCGCCTCGATCACGGGGCGGGAACGGTCGGACAGCACGTGGACTCCTCGGTCGCTCGTCGGGATGCGGGCCGGGCCGGCCGACGCCGCGTGCTCGCTGGCACCGGGTCACTCCTCACGGACCAGGGATGCCCGGTCACGCTGGGTGGAGTTCCTGGCCGCCCGATCATCACCCTGCCGTCCGCCCGCCGCCAACGCGGGGGGTGTCCGCACCGGCGTCCGCGGGACCGGTCCGGGCCGGTTCCCGAGTGCGCAGCGTGTGCCCGCGGTCGCTAGAGTTCCGCCAACGGGATCCGGAGCACCAGCGCAGCCAGCAGCCAGCGAGGGGGAGTGTGCGTGGACATCCCGGCGATGCGGGCCAACTTCGGCAAGGCCTCGGCGATGGGCGACGAAGCGCCGCTGTACTTCTACACCCACCTGTTCCTGGCCCACCCCGAGACCCGGCAGATGTTCCCGGTCTCGATGGCCCACCAGCGCGACCGGCTCTTCCAGGCCCTGGGGGAGGTGGTCGCGCGGGTCGACGACCTCGACTCGCTGGTGCCGATCCTCCAGCAGCTCGGCCGTGACCATCGGAAGTTCGGCACGGTCGCGGCCCACTACCCGGCGGTCGGCGCGAGCCTGCTGGCCACGCTCGAGCACTTCGACGACGGGTGGAACGAGCAACTGGCCGCCGACTGGACGGCGGCCTACCAGCTGGTCGCGCAGGTGATGGTCGAGGCCGCCGAGTCGGCCGACGGGCCACCGTGGTGGGATGCCGTGGTGGTGGGCCACGAGCGGCGCACCTTCGACGTCGCCGTCCTGCGGCTGCAGCCCAAGGAGCCGATGGACTTCGTGCCGGGGGAGTCGATCTCGCTGGAGACAGAACGCCGTCCCCGGCTGTGGCGCTACTACTCACCGGCCAACGCACCACGCCCCGACGGGCTGCTGGAGATCCACGTCAAGGCCCATGACGGCGGTCCGGTCAGCTCTGCCCTGGTCCGTCAGGTCCAGGTGGGCGACGAGTTGCGGCTCGGGCCGCCGGTGGGGCACCTGTCCTTCGACGCCGAGTCCGACCGGGACCTGCTGCTGGTGGCCGGGGGAACCGGGCTGGCGGCGGCGAAGTCGCTCCTCGACCACGTGACCCAGCACGGCCCGCCCCGGCGGGTCGACCTGTTCGTCGGCGCCCGCACCGAGGAGCACCTCTACGACCGCGAGGACCTCGAGCGGCTCGCCGCCGAGCACTCCTGGCTGTCGGTCACCTTCGCCGTGTCCGAGGACTCCTGGTCCACGCTCGAGCACGGCCACATCGCCGAGGTCATGATGCGCGGCGGGCCCTGGACCAGCCGGGACGTCTACGCCGTGGGGCCGGGACCGATGGTCGAGGACACTGTCGCCCGGCTCGTGGCACACGGGGTCCCCCGGCAGCGCGTCCGTACCGAGGTCTTCGCACCCAGCCGACCGAGCCCCACTGTTGACGGAGAGGTGACCTCATGAGCATCGAGCAGCGCGGGGCCGGAGGTGCGGGCGGGCGACTGAGCCCGGCAGACGTCCAGAGCGTGACGTTCTCGCGATCGACCATGCTCCATCCGGGTTACAGCGATGCCGAGGTCGACCGGTTCCTCGACCGCGTCGGTGACGAGCTGACCCAGCTGCAGCAGGAGAACGCCGCGCTGCAGGAGCAGCTCGCCGACCTCCAGGCGCGGCTCGAGAGCGTGGAGTCGCGTCCGGCACCGGGCGAGCAGGCGATGGGCATCCTGGCCGCCGCCCAGCAGACGGCCGACCAGTACGTGGCCGAGGCAGAGGCCTTCAGCCGGGTGATGACCAGCGAGGCGCGTGAGCAGTACGAGGGGCAACTGCGGGATGCCCGGGAGAAGGCCGGAGCGATCATCCAGGCCGCCCAGGAGGCAGCCACGGGTGCGGTCGCGGCCGACGCCGAGAGCCGCCCCGCCGACCCGAACCACCCGGATGCCGAGGCGCTGCAGCGGCAGGTCGTCTACCTCCAGGCGTTCGGCCAGGCCTGCCGGGTGCAGCTCCGCTCCTACCTCGAGGCGCTGCTCACCGACGTCGAGACCGAGTGGGGCCGGGCTACCCCCGAGGCCCTGCCGCAGCCACCACTGCGCTCGCCGGCGCCACCGAACCGCCCCGCGGTCGAGGCTGCGCCGGCCGAGAGCAACGGCGCTGCGCCGACGGCCGACGCCTCGGCCACCGACCGTGAGCCCAACGTCGTGAAGTCGGTGAGCGGGCCGCAGCGCTGACGCCCGGCCACCCTCAGTCGAGGGTCGCCTCCAGGCGCAGCCGGCAGGCGTCCGGTTCGGAGAAGGGAAGCAGCTCCGTGCCGTCCGGATCCTCCCCGTAGGCCTGGAGCGCGCCACGTACGACACCCAGGTGAACGGCGCAGACGACCTCGGGGTGGCGCCGGGCGGCGTCCAGGAGGGGGCACCGGGTCAGGTCCGCGGTGCCGGCAGCGGCATCGATCCGCGGCGCGAACCCGAGTTCGCCCAGCAGTTCGAGCACCTCCTCGCGCGCGCCCCGGCCGCCGGCGTCGGCCGGCGGACGGTCGCGCGCCAGCTCCTGTCCCCACGCAGCGCCGGCCGCGATCGCGTCCCGGCGCGCGTCCCCGCTGCTCCGCGCGAGGGCTGAGGCCAGTGCGACGGCCAGGCCGGTGGAGGGCGACGGCCGGTCCGTCGGATCCCCGGCCGAGGTGCGGTAGAGCCACGCCGGACGGCCACGACCGCGGGGGGCGGCCCGTTCCCGGTGGACCAGTCCCTGCTCGACGAGCGCGTCCAGGTGTTCCCGCACGGTGTTCGGGTGCAGCCCGGTGATCCCGGCCAGGGTGGTGAGGCTGCTCGGCGCCGGCCGGGACTGCAGCGTGCCGAGGACCAGGGCGCGCGACCGGGAGAGCGCCGCGCGCGCGGCCTGCTGGTCGGTGGCCCGGGGACCGGGCGGGCGCCCATGATTTTCCACGAGACCGATCGTAGTTAATGCTGGGCGGATCTCCGAGCGGATCCGCGCCGCGGTCCCGCTCGCCGGTCGCGGGGAAGGAGCACGGTGTCCACCAGGTGCCACGTCATCGCGCCCAGGGTCAGCGTCCCGGCGGCGAGGGCCGCCCACAGCTCGACCCTGCCGATGCTCTCGACCAGGGGCAGGTCGTCGGCCCTGCCGAGGGAGATTCCGGCGACCGCGTACATCCCTAGCGGGAAGACGACGCTCCACAGAGCGGCCTCGTAGGTCAGCGGCACCCGGTGTCGCAGGTGCCGCCACCAGCCGGCGGCGACCAGTACCGGGATGAGCCAGGTCGCGAACGCCCAGAACACCACCGAGGTGCCCGCGATCAGCCCGCGCGTGGCCGCGACCATGGGGGCGTCGGCCATCTCGACGATCCGGGCGCCGGCGACCACCGTGATGGCGCCGGCGCCCATGGCGACCCAGTAAGGGGGCGTGAGCTCCTCGGGTCCGAACTCGTAGAGCATCATCCGGGCGCCGACGAAGATGCCGGCAGCGGCGTAGAGGAACACGCCCACGGACCAGCAGAACACCGCGACCACCGCCAGCAGCTGGCGCCCGGGGTCGTACACGGGTTCCAGCGCGGCGGCCGAGACGGCGACGGACTGGCTGGCCACGACCCAGATGAACCAGGTGCCGTTGGCGGCGGCGAGGATCGGGCGACGCTCGCGGCCCAGGACCGCCGTCCACGGGACCACGTAGCCCAGCACCAGCCAGCACAGTCCGGAGGCAGCCAGCAGGACGGCGGTCAGCGCGTGGTGCCCGTCCATCGCAAGCCGGACGCCGAGGACGTTGGCGCCGGCGATGGTGGTGAAGAAGCCGAACCCACGGCGTGGGTCGGTGAAGTCCTGGGCGACCGCGTCGCGGTGGGCCACCACCCGCCAGCAGGTCAGCAGGGTCAGCACCACGAAGGATCCCGCGCAGCCGGCCAGCAACCACGCCGAGAGCGTGGGCAGGCCGCTCAGCGACGTTCCGACGGAGAGGATGCCGCTGGCCATGACCAGGGCGAAGTAGCCCGGCGCGAGGCTGCGCACGGCTTCCTGGGTCCGGGCCATCACACCGGCGAGCATGGTTCCCACGCTAGCGGCGCGACCAGCCGGTCGACGTGCCCGGACGGCCCAGCTGCGCGGGGCTCACCCCGAGGCGCGGCGGAGCACCTCGGCCTCCCAGTTCAGCGGTCCCTCCACCACCGACGTCCACCGGTGCTCACCGGGCAGGCGTCGTTGCAGCAGACCCCAGAGCCGGTCCAGCCGTCCGCTGGACCGGATCGTCACCTGCTCGCCCGGCCGCAGCCGGGTCAGCCGGTCCACGGCGACGCGGTCGGCGAAGCCGGTCGGCAGCGCGTCCAGGTCCAGCACGGGGCCCTCGCTGAGCAGGAACCACCCGGCGTGGTGCGGTGCGTCCTGCCGTGCACCGGCCTCCTCGGCCACTCCGGCGAGCACCTCCTCCTCGTGCCGCAGGTGCCGGCCGAGCCGGTCGTCGAGGTCGGTGAGCGCCCGGACCAGGCGTCCGGTGTCCCGGCCGTCGTCAGTGGCGGCGCAGGTCACCTCGTCGACCGCGTCCCGGAGGCCGGCGTGCTCGGCGGCGAGCTGCCGGGCACGCGGATCGGCGTGGCTGCCACAGGCCCGGGCGAACAGCCGGCGTTCCTCCGCCGCCGCCTGGTCCAGCACCTCATGGTGCAGGTAGGCCAGCAGCGCCTGCACCTCCGCGACCGGCCAGGAGCCGGCGCCCAGCGCGTCGATCACCCGCTGACGGCGCAGCCCGGTCTCCTGGTGCAGTGCCCGGTGCTCCGCGGCGAGGGTGTCCGGCGCCGCGCCCCCTGCCGCTGCCCTCGGCGCGTCGGGCATCGCGGACATCACGCGATCCGCACGAGGGTGCGGGCGGCGCCCACGGCATCGCTGGTGTGCGACCAGCGGTAGGCCCGCTGCATGCGCGCCTCGGCCTCCCACTCCAGCCAGTACACGTCCTCGGGTCGGTCGCTCGTGACCTGCAGCTCCTGGCCGGGGTGCAGCTCGCGAAGGGCGGCGAGGAGCCGGCTGCGACGGGTGTCGTACGTGCTGTCCCGGACGTCGAGCCGGATCGGTGGTCCGCCCGGCGGCCGCCCGTTCGCCCCAGCGCGGATCGGGGCGGCGGAGTGGGGGAGGAGCTCGCGGGTCGTGGTCATCTGGACCTCCGGGCGGGATGCAGTCTGCTGACCCCTTTTTTCTACAGTCAGCTCCGTGCAAAAACAACCCTTCGAGGGGCCGCCGACCGGGGAACGGTTCGGCCGGCACGCCGTGCAGCGCGACGAGGGTGGGGCTCCACGACGTCGCCGGCGACATCTGGTTCGGTGAGCTCACGCACCGCCCGTCCGCGCTCCGCGACGTCCCGTGCTCCACCGACGAGAGGACCCCTGATGCCCCCCACCGAGACCCCGTCGCTGCGGGAACGGCTGGCCGCCGGGCGGGCCTGCACCGGGTTGTGGAGCCTGCTGCCCGGCGTGGTGACCGCCGAGCTGCTGGCCGGCACCGGCGCCGACTTCGTGGTGCTCGACCTGCAGCACGGCGGCCTCGCCGAGGCCGAGCTGCCCGGCGTCGCGGCTGCGGTCGTGGCGGCCGGCTCGGTGCCGCTGGTGCGCACCCGCAGCCCGCACCCCGCCGACGTCGGCCGGCCGCTGGACCTGGGCGCGCACGGCGTCGTCGTGCCCAGCGTGCTGGACGCCGACCATGCCCGCGAGGTGGTGGCGGCCGGCCGGTACGGCCCGACCGGCACCCGCTCGGCAGGCCGGCTGTCCGGCGGCTCCGACGACCCGTTGGTGGTGGTGATGGTGGAGACGGCCGGCGCGCTCGCCGAGCTCGACGCGGTGCTCGCCATCGACGGGCTGGACGGCGTGTACGTGGGGCCGGTGGACCTCTCGCTGTCCCTCGGCCGGGCCGGCGAGGACATCGGGGAGGTGCTCTCGTCGGTGATCGCGCGCGCGGTGGCCGCCGGCGTCCCGGTCGGCGTGCACGCCTTCGACGGCACGACGGCCGCCGGGTACGCAGCGGAGGGCGCCACGATCGTCACCGCCGCCATGGACACCATCGCGCTCGGCGCCGCGCTCACCGGGCACGTGCGCGCGGCCCGTGGTGCCCGGGGCTGAGGCGGTCGCGTCCGGCCGGGACCGGGTGCGGGCCTCGGGCTGGGACTACCTGGTCATCGTCGGCTGGCTGGCCGTGCTGACCGTGCTCGGGGTCGTCGTCCGCGGAGTGCTCCCGCCGGGCGCCGATGCCCCGTCCGCACTGGCCGCGGATGCCGTGGCCCTGGTGCTGTCCGTGCTGCCGGTCTGGACCTACCTGACGCTCACCGAGCGCGGGGCCGCGCAGGCGACCTGGGGCAAGCGGCGCACCGGGCTGCGGGTCGTGGCCGCCGGCGGGAACCGGGCCGGAGGAGCCCGGGTGGCCGTCCGGAACGCGGTCAAGCTGCTGCCCTGGCAGCTGGCCCACGTGTCGGTGGCCCGGGTGATCCTGGAGGTCGAGGCGCCCGTGGTCATCGGGACGACGTACGGGCTGTCCCTGCTGCTGCCCGTGGTGAGCATTGCGATGGCCTGGCGCGATCCGCTGCACCGGGCGCTGCACCACCGGATCGCCGGAACCCGGGTCGTCCCCGCCTGACGGGGTGGGTGGCCGCTGCGCGGTCAGCCGGAAACGCAGGGTGACGACGCCCGCTCGGCCCGTCGCACCGCGTTGCGGGTGCCGCCCGTCCGGGTGTCTGCTGCCCCCGCCAGCGGGCGCGGGTGGCGTGGCCGCTGCGAACGGGGAGGCCTGCATGTCCCGCAGCCGCACTGCCGTCGTCAGCCTCGCCGTCGCCGTGCTGGTGGGCTCGGGCACCTCGGCGGCGAGCGCCGGCACGCCCGACCCGATCGGCCCGGTGCCCCCCGTGGACCTGCCGTGGGCCGGCTGCGGACTGACCGACGTCGGCGTCCAGGCAGGTGTCCAGTGCGCGCGGATCGACGTGCCGCTCGATCACGACGACCCGGCCGGCGCGCAGGTGCAGATCGCCCTGGCACGGGTTCCGGCGACCGACCCGGCGCAGCGCATCGGGTCGCTGTTCTTCAACTTCGGCGGGCCGGGCGCCGCGGCCGTGGAGTCGCTGCAGAACGCCGGCGCCGAGCGCTTCGCCGTGCTCAACCAGCGCTTCGACATCGTCGCGTTCGACCCCCGGGGCGTGGGGAAGAGCAGCCCGGTGGTCGACTGCCAGGTCGGCCCGGGGGTGGCCGCACCGGAGCCCGAGCCGGTGCCGGCGCCCACGCCGATCGATCCGGGGATCGACGCAGCGGAGGGCGACGCCGTGGACGCCGACGCCCTGGTCGCCGAGGCGCAGCGCTACGTCGACGCCTGCGTGGCGGCCAACGGCGAGCTCCTCGAGCACCTCTCGACCGCCAACGTCGCCCGGGACCTCGACATGCTCCGGGCCGCCGTCGGCGACGCGCAGCTCACCTACCTGGGCTGGTCCTACGGCACCTTCCTCGGCGCCACCTACGCCGCCCTCTTCCCCGACCGCTACCGCGCGCTGGTGCTCGACGGCGCCCTCGACCCGGAGCAGTACCTCGCCGACCCCGTCGCGCTCAGCACGGCGCAGTCCGCCGGGTTCGAGGAGGCGCTCGACCGGTTCCTGCTCGCCTGCGCCGCCGACCAGGTCGCCTGCTCCGGGTTCGGCGGCAGCGACCCGGCCACCGCCTACGACGCCCTGCTGGCCGCGGCGGCGCAGACCCCGATCCCCGCGGACGGGTATGCCGTCGACCCCCGCCCGGTCACGAGGGACGACGTCCTGGGCGTCACCGCCACGCTGCTCTACGCCAAGCAGGCCTGGGGCCTCCTGGCCGCCGCCCTCGCCCAGGGGGCCGCGGGCGACGGGTCGCTGCTCAGGGCGATCGTCTCCCAGATCGTCAGCCCGCCCGACCCCGACGGTTCCCCCGACTCGTCGACGGACCGCTTCGTCGCCATCACCGCCGCCGAGCGGGACTGGCCGCGGGACATCGACTCCTACCTGGCGCGCGGCGCGCGGGAGGCGACCGACTTCCCGCACTTCGGCAGCGCCTACGGCGAGCTCGTCTGGGCGCTGTGGCCGGTGCGCGACGAGGATGCCTACCGCGGTCCGTTCACCGTCGCCCCGTCGTCCGCGACCCCGCTGGTCATCGGCACCACCCACGATCCCGCGACGCCGTACGCCGGTGCGCCGGCCCTCGTGGCGGAGCAGGGCAATGCCCGCCTGCTGACGATGGACGGCGACGGCCACACCGCCTACGGCGGGAACTCCGCCTGCATCGACACCGCCACCGAGGCCTACCTGGTCGACCTCGTGCTCCCCGCGGAGGGCACGGTGTGCGCGCAGGAAGTGCCGTTCGAGGCCCCGGCGCTCGCGAGCGAGGAGGACGCGGGGACGCGCACCGGTGTGCGGCTGTCGGTGGCGGCCCCGGTCGGCAGCCCGGTGCTCGGCAGCCCGGTGCTCGGCAGCCCGGTGCGGAGCGGCCGCTGAGCGGCGGCCTCGTCAGGCGGCGGAGCTGCCGGCCGGCGGGCCCACCCGGTGGTCGTCCCGGCGGCGGCGGGCGGCCACCGCGGTGAGCCAGCCACTGACCGCCACGTAGTAGCCGACGTAGCCCAGCGAGAGGGCCACCACGAGCGGGTGCGGGTCGGGGTACTGGACCAGCAGCAGCGCGTAGGTGCCGACCCAGACCGCGGTGAGCAGCAGGCTCAGGGTACGCAGCGGCTGGGTGCGCGAGGGGTACAGGTAGTGCACCGGCACGAACACCAGCACGGAGCAGACGACCAGGACGGCGGCGACCGCCGGCCGGCCGAGGTCGAGCACCACCGCGTAGAAGACGACGATGTTCCAGTAGCTGGGGAACCCGAGGAACGTGTGGTCGTCGGGCTTCGCGTCGACCCGGCAGAACTGGTAGCTCGACGCCAGCAGCGGCAGCGCGACGAGCACCCACCCCCACGGCCCGTCGGGGAGTGCGCCGACGGTCCAGAGCAGCACGAGCGGGGCGAAGACGAACGTCAGGTAGTCGATGATGTTGTCCAGCAGGGCGCCGTCGAACCAGGGGAGCGTCTCCTTGACCCGCGCAGTGCGGGCCAGCATGCCGTCGGTGCCGTCGATGACCAGGGCGACCAGCCCGATCCACAGCGCGGCGACGGCGTTCCCGTCGAGGGCGGCCAGCACGATCAGGAACGCCAGCACGGAGCCGCTCGCGGTGTAGAGGTGCACGGCCGCACCGGCCAGGCGTCGGTTGCGTGAGAACACCTGCTGCTGCCGCCCCGTCGTCCGTCGTCCCGGATGGCCGGCCGTGCGGAGGCCGGTCAGCTCGCTCGACCGAACTCTCCCACACCGTCCCCGGCCGGACCTCCCGGCTCGTCCGTGCCGCCGCCCGGCGGAATTTCCGGCCGTTCCGACGGTCCCGGACGCGCGCCGACGCCCCAGTCGTGACATCGTGCGTTCCGGCCGGACGTCGGCCCAGTGCCGGAGGGACAGCATGAGACAGCAGGTGACCGATCGGCTGCGCTTCCTGCGGGCCTTCGTGGCGAACCCGCGGCAGGTGGGCGCGGTGCTTCCCACGTCGCGCTCGGCGGTGCGGGACATGCTCGACCTCGCCGACCTCCCGGGCGCCGACCTCGTGGTCGAGCTCGGCGCAGGTACCGGCAGCCAGACCGGGCAGATCCTGGAGCGGCTGCGCCCCGGGGCGCGGTTGGTGGCCCTGGAGATCGACCCGGCGCTGGCCGAGCTGCTCTCCGCGCGCTACGACGACCCGCGGCTGCAGGTCGTCTGCGGCTCCGCGGAGCAGCTGTCCGACCACCTGGAGGGGCGGCTGGCCGACGTCCTCGTGTGCGCGCTGCCGTTCACCTCGCTCGATCAGGGGCTCCGCCGCCGGATCCTGGACCAGATGCCCCGTGCGCTGGCCGCCACGGGCACCGCCGTGGTGATCCAGTACTCGCCGCTGATCGAGTCCGAGCTCCGCCGGCGCTTCGGCTCGGTCCGACGGCGGATCTCCCCGCTGAACGTGCCGCCGGCCTGGCTGTTCGGCTGCACCGCGCCCGTCCGCACCGACTGAGGACGACGCCGGGCCGACCACCCGCGCACCCGGAGGCCCGGAAAATCGCTGGCGTCCGATGACTTCGCACCGCAGATTCCGTCAGAGGGTCGAGAGACGCTCTGCTCGGAGCGCACGGTGAGGAGCGGCGATGACGGCACACGCACCACTCGCGATCGAGGCGACGGCCCTGGCCAGGTCCTTCGGGTCGACGCGGGCCGTCGACGGGGTCGACCTCGCCGTGCCGGCCGGCGCGATCTACGGCGTCCTCGGGCCGAACGGGGCCGGCAAGACGACGACCATCCGGATGCTGGCCACCCTGATCGAGCCCGACTCCGGGTCCGCCCGCGTGCTGGGGCACGACATCGTGACCGAGTCCGACGCCGTCCGCGGGCTGGTCAGCCTCACCGGCCAGCTCGCCTCCGTCGACGAGGAGCTCACCGGCCGGGAAAACCTGGTGCTGCTGGGCCGGCTGCTCGGGCTGGGCCGGTCCGCGGCCCGCACCCGGGCCGACGAGCTGCTCGAGGCGTTCGGCATCGCCGAGGCGTCCGGCCGGCTGGTCAAGAACTTCTCCGGGGGCATGCGCCGCCGGCTGGACATCGCGGCGAGCATCGTGGTCACGCCGGAGCTGATGTTCCTCGACGAGCCGACGACGGGCCTGGACCCGCGGTCGCGCAACCAGGTCTGGGAGATCGCCCGCGCCCTGGCGGCCGAGGGGACGACGATCCTGCTCTGCACGCAGTACCTGGAGGAGGCCGACCAGCTGGCCGACGGCATCGCGGTGATCGACCGGGGGCGGGTCATCGCCGAGGGCACGCCCGGCCAGCTCAAGGCCTCGGTCGGCACCGGTGCCCTGCACGTGCGGCTGCTGGACGCCGGCTGTCGCGTGGACGCCGCCCGGCTGCTGGAGGGCGTGGTCGGCCCGGTGGTGCTCGAACCCGACCCGGCCGCGCTCTCCGCATCGTGCTCGGACGCCGACCGCGCGGCGACGGGGGTCGCCGAGCTATCCCGCGCGGGCTTCGGCATCGCGGAGTTCTCCCTCGCCCAGCCCAGCCTGGACGAGGTGTTCCTGGCCCTCACCGGCCACCTGACGGAGGAGTCCGACCGCACCCCCGAGGAGCAGGCGTCATGAGTACGGCCACCCCGGCCACCGGCACCGCCGACACCCTCGCCGTCCGGCGGGCCATCGCCTCCACCGCGCGGCCGCCCCGTCCGGGGCGGTTGTCGACGGCGCTCACCTTCGGTTGGCGCGGGATGCTCAAGGTCAAGCACGTGCCCGAGCAGCTGCTGGACGTCACGGTGACGCCGGTGATGTTCGTGCTGATGTTCACCTACCTGTTCGGCGGCGCGATCGCCGGCTCCACGGCCGCCTACCTGCAGTACATCCTCCCGGGCATGCTGGTCATGTCGGTGCTGTTCACCACCGTCTACTCCGGCGTCTCGCTGAACACCGACCTGACCAAGGGGGTCGTCGACCGGTTCCGCTCGCTGCCCATCTGGCGGCCGGCGCCGCTGCTCGGGTCGTTGCTGGGCGACAGCGTCCGGTACGTCGTCGCCGGCACGGTGATCATCGTGCTCGGGCTCGTGCTGGGGTACCGGCCAGAAGGCGGTGCGCCGGGCGCGCTCGCGGCGCTGGCGCTCGTGGTGGTGTTCTCGTTCGGGCTGTCGTGGGTCTTCTCGGTGCTCGGGCTGCTGATGCGCTCCCCGAACGCGGTCATGAACGCGGGCTTCATGGCGATCTTTCCGCTCACGTTCCTGTCCAACGTGTTCGTCGACCCCAGCACGCTGCCCGGTCCGCTGGCGGCGTTCGTCGACGTCAACCCGATCTCGATCCTGGCCACGGCGTCCCGCTCGCTGATGAGCGGTGCACCGGACGCGGGCGCCATCACCATCTCCCTCGTGGTCGCCGCCGCGCTGGCGCTGGTGTTCCTGCCGCTCACCACGCGGCTGTACCGCAGCCGCTGACCGGCCGGCAGCGGGCCGGTCAGCCGGCCCGCTGCCAGCGGGCGCGCCCCCACACCGCGACCAGACCGAACGGAACGATGCCGACGGCGGCGAGCAGGAAGATCGTGTCGTACCGGCCGGCGTCGGCCAGCCCGGCCACGGCCACCGCGGTGAGCGCGCTGCCGACGAACAGGGCGCCGGCGAACAGCGACACGATGGTGGCCCGCGCCGCGGGCAGCACCTCGGTGGCCCAGGTCTGCAGGGACGAGTGCAGCGCCGCCCAGGCCAGCCCGAGCAGCACGGTGACCCCGATCGCCACGGCGACCGACCGGGAGGCGGCCAAGGCCCCGCAGGCGGCCACCGCCGAGGCGGCGCCCAGGGCGATCAGCCGGTGCGGGTGCGCCCGCCGGGCGATCCGGCCGACCACGGTCGCGAAGACGAGCACGGCCGCGCCGTAGACGGCCATCACCCCGCCGGCGACGGCCGTCGGGGCGCCGGCGGACTCCACCGCCGGGGGCAGCAGGGTGAGGGCGCCGATCAGCACCCCGCCCTCGACGAAGGCCAGGCCGAGCACGAACAGGGCGGCGCGCGACCGGGCGACGATCAGCAGCGGCGCCAGGAGGTTCCGGTGCGACCGGGTGCGCGGCGGCTCGTCGAGGAAGCGCAGGGCCAGTGACAGCACCAGCGCGGCCAGCCCGGTCGCCACGAACACCGCCCGCCAGGTGATGAACTGGGCCACCAGGCCGGCGCCCACCGAGGCGGCCGCCGTTCCGAGGGCGACGCCGACCATCAGCCGGGTCAGCTCCCGCTGCCGGCCCCCCGCGGCCACGGTGTCGCCGACGTAGACCATCCCGGAGGGATAGGCCGCGCCGAAGAACGCACCGCCGACCCCGCGGGCGACCCCGAGGAGCAGGGCGGTCGGGGCGAAGGCGGCGGCCACCGCCGCCACCCCGGCGACCGCCACGGTGAGCCGGATGGTGCGCACCAGGCCCAGCCGGTCGGAGACCAGACCCCAGATCGGCTGGCAGAGCCCGTAGGCCAGGAAGTAGGCGCCGGCCGCCTGGACGATCGTCGACAGCGGAACGTCGAGGTCGGCGGCGATCGCGATGAGCATCGGCGGCATCGCGAAGCGGTCGATGGTGCTGACGAAGGCGTTGGCCTGCAGCAGCCGGATCGGGGACACCCGCCCGGACGAGGGCCTCGGCACCGGCCGACCGTAGCCGGGGGCGGGCGGCGCCCGCCCCGGCACCTCGTCCCGGACGGACCGATACGCCGGTGTGCCGCGCCCCTCCCGTGTCGGACGTCCTCGAGAGCCGGGCGGCGTGCCTAGCATCGCGGGTCGACCACCAGACCTGCAGTGAGGACGTCCCGTGAGCCGAGACCGCGACGGCGGGCCGAGTCCGTTCCCGGTAGCGGTGCGGCCGCCCGGGGTGGCGCCGGGTGCGCCCGGCGCCGGCGGGGAACGCCGGGCGAGGGTGCGCGACCTGGGCGGGCTCCTCGGGGTCGTGGCCGCGGCCGGCGGCCTGGCCGCCGTTCTCGCCGTTCTCGCCGGAGCGGTCGGCTGGGGGCTGGCCGTCCGGTCGCTCGCCGCGCTCGCCGTGCTGGCGGTCGTGCACGGAGGTCTCGTCGCGCTCGCCGCGCCCCGGGTCGGGACCGCGGTCCGCATCGTGCTCAGCGTCGTCCTCGGACTGGCCACCGCGGGCATCGCGGTGTGGCTCTCCGGGGTCGTCGACTGGTTCGCGCTGCGGTGGTTCGTCGCTGCGGCTCCCGCACTGGCCTGGCTCCACCCGTCGGCGCGGGCTGCCTGGTGGCCGGGCGCGGCGGCCGGCGACTGGCGGGACCGGATCGGTCACCACGGTCCGGCGCTGTGGGGCCTGGCCGTCGCCTGGGCCCTGGCCGCCCGCGCCCTGGCCGGCTACTACTCCCCGGTCGGGGACGGTGGCCCGTTCCGCCAGTTCTACGTCGACCTGCCGTGGCACATCGCGCTGACCGCAGAGGCGCTCGACCGGGCACCCACCGTCTACCCGTGGATCCCCGACGTCGGGATCGGGTACTCGTGGCTCTTCTTCGGGACCCTCGGCCTGCTGGGCAACCTGTCGGGCGCGACGGCGGCGCAGCTGGTCCTGTCGGTGGGCCCCGCCCTGCTGGCCCTGGTCGTGCCCGCGGCCCTCGTGGCGTGCACGTGGGTCGCCGGTCGCAGCCGGCTGGCCGCCGGGCTCGCGCCGGTCGTCTTCTCCCTCGCCCGCGCCCCCCTGTTCGGCCACACGGAGGGCGTGCAGATCACCCCACAGTGGGTGCTGATCAACCGCGACGCCACGAACGCGATGGTGCTGGCCGTCGTGCTGCTGCTGGTGGTGCGCCGGCAGCACACCGCCGGACGTGCGGAGCCGGCGAGACGCCCGGCGGCCGCGCCCTTCCTGCTCGTCGTGTTCCTGATCGCATTCGCCGCGGCGGGATCCCGGGGCGGTGCCGTGGTGCCCATCCTCGGCGCGGCGGGGCTGTCGTGGCTGCTCTCCCTCCGAAACGGCGACGAGCGGCGGGACACCACCTGGTCCCTGAGCGTCATCGGCCTCGCGGTGGTCTGCGCCACCGTCGCGGTGACCCGGTCGTCCGGCAGCTTCCGGGTCGACCCGCTCAGCTTCCTGCCCGTGCAGGTGGCCGCATGGGGGCCGATCCCGGTGGCGACGCTGGCGTCGCTCGTCGTGATGCTCGCGATGACCGGGGCGGTCGCGCTGGTCGGTCGGTGGCTTCCCCCGGCGCGTCCGGCGGTGCCGGTGCTGGCCGGCGCCGCGCTGGCCGGGATCGTCGGCCTGACGCTCTTCGGCCACCCGTCCTTCTCCCAGCTCTACTTCTTCCATGCCGGCTGGCCGGTGATCGTGGTCGGCCTCGCCCTCGTCCTGGCCGTCGCGGTGGGCGCACTCGGGCCGCTCGTGCTGCTCGTCCTGGCCGTCGGCGTGCTCGCCGCCCAGGTGCTCCTCGACCCGCCTGACCTGCTGCCACCCACCCCGTGGCCGATCCGGCTGGCGGTGGTCGCCGTGCTGGCGCTGCTGGTGATCGGCGGCCTGACCGCGGCGCTGGCCCGGGTGCACGGGTGGCGACGGACCACGGCCCTGACGCTGCCCGTGCTGCTGCTGGCCCTGCAGCCCTGGGCGCTGCCCGAGGTCGTGCACCCGGCCGCCGTCGTCACCGCCGCGCCGACGCAGGGCTCGGTGAGCGACGGGCAGCTCGCCCTGCTCGCCGAGCTGCGCGAGCGCTCCGACCCCGACGACCTGGTCGCGACCAACAAGCACTGCCTCGGGGGCACGGTGGCGACGGGCACCTGCGACGCGCGGTGGTTCACCGTGGCCGCCTTCGCCGAGCGCCGGGTGCTCGTGGAGGGCTGGTCCTACGACTACACCTGGACGTCGTCGGGGAACGACAACCTGGAGCCCTACTGGGATCCGGCCCTGCTGCGGGCCAACGACGGCTTCATCGCCGATCCCGGTCCGGCGACCTGCCGTGTCCTGCGGGACGCCGGCGTCCGGTGGATCTTCGTCGACCACCGGGAGCCCTGGAGCCCGCGCATCGCCGATTTCGCCGAGCCGGTGGGCGCCGTCGAGGACGCGTCGCTGTACCGGCTCGACGAGGAGTGCGCCTGACGCCGGGCTGGTGACGACGCCGGCGGCACGGGTGCGCAGAGCCTGGCCGGGCGGGCTCGGCAGGCGGCGTCAGCGCCGGGGAGCCGCCCAGGGGTCCTCGGGGTCGAAGTCGTCGGGCTCGTCGTCGGTGCCGCCGGCCGCGGGCGGACCACCCGCCGGGCGCGGCTCCGCGCGCCGGGCGGCGGCCTCCAGGGCGGCGTCCCGCTCGGCCTGGCGCCGGGCGCGCTCCAGCCGGGCGTCCTCCCGCACCTGCCGGCGGGACGGCGTGCCGTCCTCGTTGGTGAGCTGCCACCAGGTGTCCTGCTGCCGGGCCAGCGCCACGCCGGCGACGACCAGCCCGACCGGGATGACGTAGGCGGCCACCCGCTCCATGCCGCCCTCGCCCAGGCCGAGGAACACCACGGCACCGAAGAAGACCGTGCCGACCACGCCGACCAGGCCGAGCACAGCCAGCGTGGTGCCCAGCGCCTCCGACCGCGGTCGCACGCCGTAGGCCAGCGCGATCAGCCCCAGCCCGCCGCCGAGCAGGTGTACGCCGGCGGCGACCTGGTGCACGGTCGCGTTGCCGTCGGCGGGGAAGACACCCACCAGCAGCACGCCGGCCCCGGCGACCACCAGCAGCACGCGGGCCAGCCGGCCGCCGGTGCCGGCCAGCCCGGGGCCGAGCAGCAGCGCCCCGGCGGCGATCAGCAGCCCCTGGACGACGAAGGAGGCGTTCATCGGCGTCGCGGCCGGCGAGGCCGCCGTCCCGAGGTCGCTGATCACGTCCGCCGAGTACGAGTAGCCGTCGAACCGCAGCGCGGCGATCGCCTCGACGACGAAGAACTGCAGCGTCAGCAGCCAGGCCAGGCCGCCCCAGCGGTACCGCGAAGGAGTCACGGGAACCGATCCTCCCAGCCGCGGCCGTGCCCGGCCGGGAGGGTGACCCGGGAGGGATCCGCAACCGGCAGAGTGGCCCCGTGACGCTGCGCTCGATCGCCCTCTTCCTGCTCGCCGCCGTGCTCGAGATCGGTGGCGCCTGGCTGGTCTGGCAGGGGCTGCGCGACTCCCGCGGCTGGGCGTGGGTGGGCGCCGGCGTGGTTGCCCTGGGCCTGTACGGCGTGGTGGCGACCCTCCAGACCGATGCGGCCTTCGGCCGGGTGCTGGCCGCCTACGGCGGGGTGTTCATCGCCGGGTCGCTGTTGTGGGCGGCGGTCGCCGACGGCTACCGGCCCGACCGGTGGGACGTCATCGGGGCGGCGGTCTGCCTGGTCGGGGTCGGGTTGATCATGTACGCGCCGCGGAACGGGTGAGCCCCGGCATCCGCAGCACCTCGGCGTCCGCGGCCGGCCGGCCGGGGGACCGTTGCATCGTGCCGCGGATCACAGGAGCAGGCTCGGCGGCATGGGCGTCGTCGGCGGGCGGGACGAGGTGAGCGAGGCGACCGGGCCGGCGTCCTGGGAGGGCCACCGGGGCGGGGAGCCCGGGCTGCGGCGGGCCGCGACGGCGGTATTCCTCGCCGGCCTCGCGGTGTTCGCCACCCTCTACGCGCCCCAGGCACTGCTGCCCGAGCTGTCCCGCTCGTTCGCGGTGTCCCCGACGGCCTCGACGCTGGCCATCTCGATCAGCACCGCGTCGCTCGCCGTCGGGCTGCTCGTGCTCGGGCCGCTGTCCGACCGGCGCGGCCGCACCCCGGTGCTGCACGCCAGCCTGGCCGCCACGGCGGTGCTCGCCGTCCTCCTGGCGCTGACGCCGGTCTGGGAGGTGCTGCTGGTGCTGCGCGCGCTGCAGGGCTTCGCGCTGGCCGGGCTGCCGGCGGTCGCGGTGGCCTACCTGCGGGAGGAGCTGCACCCGTCGGTGAGCGGGCGGGCGATCGGCCTCTACGTGAGCGGCACCGCGATCGGCGGCCTCACCGGGCGGCTGCTCACCGGTTTCCTCACCGAGCTGGGCGGCTGGCGGACCGCGCTGGCCGGCACGGCGGTGCTCGCGGTGGGCTGCGCGGTCGCCGTCCGGGTGCTGCTGCCGCCGTCGCGGCGGTTCACCCGGGTCCCGCGGGAGGGGCGCCTGCTGCGTCAGCTCGCGCGCGGCTTCACCGACCCTGCCCTGCTGGCGCTCTACGGTGTGGCCGCGTTGCTGATGGGGGGCTTCGTCGCGGTCTACAACGCCGGGACCTTCCGGCTGGAGTCCCCGCCCTACTCGCTCAGCCCGGCGCTGGCCAGCCTGGTGTTCCTCGCCTACCTGCTCGGGTCGGCGAGCTCCCCGACGGCCGGCTGGCTGGCCGACCGGGTCGGCCGCCGGCTCGTCGTCCCGCTGTCGGTCGTCGTCATGGCGGCCGGGCTCGCCCTCACCCTGCTGGCGCCGCTGTGGGGGCTGGTGCTGGGGCTCTGCGTGCTGACGATCGGATTCTTCGCCGCGCACGGGGTGGCCAGCGGCTGGGTGGCGGCGCGGGCGCAGCTGGGTGGCCGGGCGGTGGGACAGGCCGCGTCGCTGTACTCGTTCTGGTACTACGTGGGCTCCTCGGTGGGTGGCACGCTGGCCGGCCGGGCCTGGGACGGCTCGGGCTGGCCGGGCGTCGTCGTCCTCGCCGGGGCGTGCACCGTCGGCGCCCTGCTGCTCAGCCTGGTGCTGGGCCGCACCCGCGCGCTGCAGCCCTCCTGACGCGGTGGGGGCGGTGGCCCGATCCCGGGACACCGCCCCCACCGGACGTGCCCACTCAGTCGGTGGCGGCGTGCTCGTCGGCCCCGGCCGGGTTCGCGTCGTCGGAGCCGACGGCCTGCCGCTCCTGCTCGGTGCGGTGCTCGAGGACCTCGTCGGACAGGTGCGGATCTCCCGCGTGCTCCTGCCGGTCCCGGGGAGCGGACTCCTCGGGGATGATCACGTCGTCGAGCGTCGGTTCGTCGTGCGGGCTGGTCATCGTGGTCCTCCGCTCCCGGGTCCACCCTGCGCGGACCGTGCCGCCCTCCGGTAGCCAGCCGGTCGGCCGGCCAACCCTCTCAGCCCTGCTTGAGCTGCTCGGCGGGCAGCCACGCCTCGACCAGCACCGGACCGTGCTCGCCGGCCACGGTGTAGGCCACCCGGCCGTGCCAGCCGTCGCCCCGCTGCCGCCACTCGACCAGCAGCCCCGGCCAGACGCCGGGGGCGTCGGGCGGGTCGCGGACCCAGCAGTGCCGGCCGTGCCCCTGCCCGGCGGTCCGGCGTGCGCCGGACCGTTCGGCCGGTGGGGGAGCGGCCGGCACGCCGGAGCCGGCGGCCCGGTCGGCCAGCGAGGCCCCGTGCCGCCCCCGGTTCATGCCGCCGGCCACCGGTAGAGCATCGCACGCCCACCCGAACAAATGTTCGAGCGGACCGCGTCACCGTGGTCGGCAGGTCACTTCTTCTTCCGGCTGCGCCCGCCCTTGCGCTTCTCGCTCGGCAGCGCGGGCGCGAGGCCCTCGGCCAGCACCCGGGCCACCGTCTGCACGCCGGGGTGACCGGCCAGCTCCTCGACCGGCACCGGCAGCGGCAGCTGCCAGTTCGGTCGCTCGGTGGTGCCGGGCATGTTGGGGCGGCGCTCCTCGGCGAGGGCGTCGTCCAGGGTCGCCGACAGCAGCACGGACGGCGCGGTGGCCAGCCGCCGGTGCGCCGCCTCCACTGCCTCGGCCGGGGTGGCGCCCTCGGGCACGCCGTCCAGCTGCGCCAGCAGCGAGGTGCGGCCCCGCTCGAGCTCCTCGTCGGTCCCGGTGCCGTGCTCGCGCTGCTCGGCCAGGTCCGCGCCGGTCCAGAGGCCCGCCACGGTGGGCAGGTCGTGGGTGGTGATGGCGGCCATGGACCCGGCAGGCCACTGCGCGGGTGCGTCGTCCTCGAACCAGAGCAGGCGGTAGGACAGGATGCCGTGCTCGGCCATCGCCTCGCGCACGCCCTCCTCCACGGTGCCCAGATCCTCGCCGACCACGATCGCCTGCGCCCGGTGGCTCTCCAGGGCGACGATGTCGAGCAGGTCCTCGGACGGGTAGCGGACGTAGGCGCCGTCGGCCGCCGATCCCTCCGTGGGCACCCACCACAGCCGGAACAGCCCCATCACGTGGTCGACCCGCAGCCCCCCGGCGCCGGCCATGGTGGCGCGGATGGACTGGATGAACGGCTCGTAGTCGGCCGCCTGCAGCCGCCAGGGCACCAGGGGTGGGGAGCCCCAGTCCTGGCCCTGGCTGTTGAACGCGTCCGGCGGTGCCC
This sequence comes from Modestobacter lapidis, assembly GCA_019779905.1. GTDB lineage: Bacteria > Actinomycetota > Actinomycetes > Mycobacteriales > Geodermatophilaceae > Modestobacter > Modestobacter lapidis. Next base: position 64,973 of record JABAKE010000015.1, read on the forward strand.
CGACGCTGACGCCGGAGGCCAGCACGTCCTGCCAGGCCCAGGCGTCCGCGCCGCCACCGGACACCCCGATCGGCAGGTCCTGGATGACGGTGAGGCCCTCGGTGGCCGCGGTCAGCTGGAGGTCGACCACGTACTGCAGCCAGGCATGGAAGGCGATCTCGGGATCGTGCCCGGTGACGAAGGTGGCCACGGCCCGGCCGCGCGGGTCGCGCAGCTCCTCGGGCCAGGTGTGCCAGTCGGGGCCGTGGACGTCGGCCAGGGCGCACCAGGTCGCCCAGTCCATCAACGGCTGCCCCTGGTGCCACCACCACTCGCGGAAGGGCCCCTCGTCCACGCCGGCACCGATGCCGGCGTCGAAGATCCGGCGCAGCACCCGGCGCTTGTGCGCCCAGACCGCGTCGCGGTCGATCAGCTCGGCGTCGGACAGCGCGCGCCCGGCGTCGGCCTCGAGGTCGACGCGGCCGGCCCCGGGGACGTCGAGGACCCGCAGGTAGACGGGGTTGCGGAAGCGGCGGGTGGCCGGGAGGTACGGGCTGGCCTCCTGCGCCGGTGTCGGGGCGACCGCGTGCAGCGGGTTGACCAGGACGAACCCGGCACCCTGCTGCTGCGCCAGCTCCCGGACCGCGCGCAGGTCGCCGAGGTCGCCGATGCCCCAGCTGTCCCGGCCGCGGGTGGCGTACAGCTGCACCGCCCAGCCCCAGCCGCGCCAGCCCTCGGGCAGCCAGCACCGGCCGGGGGAGACGATCAGCCGCCGCTCGCGGCCGTCGGGGGTGCGCAGCCGGTGGTAGCCCAGCGGGAAGTCCTCGGGCAGCTCGCCGTCGACGTGCCGGGTCCGCCCGTCCTCGCACTCGACGGCGGCCTCGTCCACCTCCAGCGCGTCGCCGGGCCGGGCCACGATCGGCGCGGTGTGCAGCAGGTCGGCGGGCGGTTCCCCGATCACCTGCCGCATCCGCTCGATGGTCTCGGGGGCGATGGTGTGCTCGGTGTCCAGGGCGTCGAGCCAGCTGGCGTCGATGCCCCAGGCGTCCGTCGTCGGCTGTGCAGTCACGGGCCGATCCTTCCTGGCGTACCCGCCGGGCGCAGGGTGGGCGTCCGTGGCGGCGGTCTCTCCCTCCGGTGGCGCGCGGCCCCTTGTCCCCGCGGGGCCGGAGGGCCAGGCTGGGCGGACAGGGGGACGACGACGTCTTCGCGGAGGTCCGATGGGCAGTCGCAATCGCACCGACAACAGCCGTGAGCAGTCCGGCGCGCCCGCCCCACGCCCACCGGAGCGGGTGCGCAACGTGGCACTGGTGGGCCGGGCCGGTGCGGGGAAGACCACGCTGGCCGAGGCGCTGGTGGTCGCCACCGGCGCGCTGCTGCGGGCCGGCCGGGTCGAGGACGGCACGACCTGCCTGGACACCGAGGACGTCGAGGTCCGGCTGCAGCACTCGGTGTCGCTGCACGCCGCGACCGTCGAGCACGCCGGGCACCGGCTCACGCTGCTCGACACCCCGGGGGCGCCGGACTTCCTGGGTGACGTGCGCGCCGCGCTGCGCGCCGCGGACGCGGCGCTGTTCGTGGTCTCCGCCGTGGCGGGCGTCGACGCGGGCACCGAGCTGCTGTGGGACGAGTGCCGCGCCGTCGGCCTGCCGCGGGCCGTGGTCGTCACCCAGGTCGACCGGCCGCGCGCCGACGTCGCCGAGGTGGTGCGCAGCTGCCGGGAGCGCTTCGGGGCCGGTGTCCACCTGCTGCAGCTCGTCGAGCGCGGGCCCGACGGCACGCCGCAGCCGGCGGTGTCCCTCCTGGAGCCCCAGCCGGGCCACCCGGAGGCCGCCCGGCTGCGGGCGGAGCTGATCGAGGCCGTCATCGCCGAGAGCGAGGACGAGACCCTGATGGACCGGTACCTCGCCGGCGAGGAGGTCTCCGGCGCCGAGGTCGCCGCCGACCTCGGAACGGCGGTCGTGCGGGGGGAGCTGCACCCGGTGGTCTGCGTCGCCCCGCTGACCGGGACCGGCGTGCGGGAGCTGCTGGACCTGGTCGTGGCGGCGTTCCCCGCGCCGCTGCAGCGACCGTGCCCGCAGCTCACCGACCTCGCCGGGCGCCCGCTGCCCCCGCTGGGCTGCGACCCGGACGGCCCGCTGGTCGCCGAGGTGGTGCGCACGACGACCGACCCCTACCTCGGCCGGGTCTCGCTGGTCCGGGTCTTCTCCGGCACCCTGCGCCCGGACGTGGCGCTGCACGTCTCCGGGCACGGGCTGGCCGACTGGGGTCATCCCGACCACGACGCCGACGAGCGGATCGGCGCGCTGTCCAGCGCACTGGGTGCCACGCTGCGTCCGGTGCCCGAGTGCCCGGCGGGTGACATCTGCGCGGTCGCCCGGCTGTCCAGCGCGGAGACCGGCGACACGCTGTCCAGCCCGGAACGCCCGGTGCTGGTGCCGCCCTGGCAGCTGCCCGAGCCGCAGCTGCCGGTGGCCGTGGAGGCGCCGTCGCGGGCCGACGAGGACCGGCTGTCCGCCGCGCTGACCCGGCTGCTGGCCGAGGATCCGACGATCCGGCTGGAACGGCGCAGCGACACCGGTCAGGTGCTGCTGTGGTGCGTCGGCGACGCCCACGCCGAGGTGCTGCTGGACCGGCTGCGCCACAAGTACGGCGTGGCGGTGCAGACCCCGCCGGTCCGGGTGCCGCTGGTGGAGACGCTGGCCGGCCCGGCGACGGTCACCGCCCGGCACGTCAAGCAGTCCGGTGGGCACGGCCAGTACGCCGTCGTTGTGCTGGAGGGCCGGCCGGGCCCGCCCGGGTCGGGGATCACCTTCGACCAGCGGGTGGTCGGTGGCGCGGTGCCCACCCACTTCCACGGCAGCGTGGAGAAGGGCGTGCGCACGCAGGCCGCCGCCGGCGTCGGGCACGACCGGCCGCTGGTCGACGTCGCGGTCACCCTGGTCGACGGCAAGGCGCACTCGGTCGACTCCTCCGACGCCGCCTTCCAGGCCGCCGGCGCCCTGGGCGTGCGCGAGCTGGTCGCGGCCGCGGGCACCCGGGTGCTCGAGCCGTGGTGCGCCGTGGCGGTCACGGTGCCGGCCGAGCACGTCGGATCGGTGCTCGGCGACCTGTCCGGCCGGCGGGCCCGGGTCACCGGCAGCACGCCCGATCCCGAGCAGGATCGGACGACGATCACCGCGGAGGTGCCCGAGCGGGAGCTGCTCGACTACGCCGGCGCGCTGCGGGCGGTCGCGCACGGCACCGGATCGTTCCGGCGCCGGCCACTGGGCCACGAGCCCGCCCCGGCGTCCGTCGTCGCGGAGCTGCAACCGGCCTGAACCGGATCCGGCGTCAGCGCGGCAGCCAGTCGGCGCCGGCCGGGTGGACCGGTACCGGACCGGACCGCCAGGTCGGCGCGCCCGGTGGGCGGACCACGGTGAGCCGGCCGGCCGGGGTGTCCAGTTCGGCGAGGTACGGCGCCGGGTCGACGGCCCCGCTACCGGTCGCCACTCCGCGGGGCGCGGTCAGCAGCCAGTGCGCGAGCTGGGCGAGGGACAGCTCGCCGTGCCAGCTGCCGCCCTGCCGGGCCGACTCGCGCAGCGCCCGCAGCACGGTGGCCGCGATCAGGTGCCCGGCCGCGTGGTCCAGCGCCTGCGCCGGGAGCACCCCGGGTCTGCCGTCGTCCCCGGCGGTGACCGAGGCGATGCCGGTGGCGGCCTGCACGATCGAGTCGAAACCGCGCCGGTGCGCCCACGGGCCGGCCGCACCCCAGGCCGACAGCGAGACCACCACGAGACCCGGGTGCCGCTCGGCCAGCAGCTCCGGGGCCAGCCCGTGCGCGGCGAGCGCGCCGGGGCGGTGGCCCTGGACCAGCACGTCGGCCCGGGACAGCAGGTCCTCGAACCGAGCCCGGTCGCCGGCGGAGGCCAGGTCCAGCGTCGTGTGCCGCTTCCCCGGCCCGGTGTCCAGCGCCGCTGCCGGGTCCTCCGGCAGTCGCGGGCTCTCGATGCGGAGCACGTCGGCGCCGTCGGCGGCCAGCGTGCGGGTGCCGACCGGGCCGGCGATGACCCGGGTCAGGTCCAGCACGCGCAGCCCGTGCACCTGACGGGACCGTGCGGATGCCGGCCCGGCCGGCCGCAGCCGCAGCAGCGGCAGCTCCCACGCGGCGGCTCCCTGCGGCGAGCCGGCCCACTCCTCGGGTGTCCGGACGGCGGCCGCGATCCCGCCGGCCGCGACCACCGACTCGGCCACCTCGGCGCTGGTCCGCCCGGCGATCGCCGTCACCGGGTCGGGGCCGAGGGCGGCCAGCGCGGCGTCCCGGTGCCACGGGTAGTTGGCGTGCAGCCGGATCCAGCCGTCGGCGGTGCGGTGGAAGCGGGACAGCGGGGCGAACCCGGCCCCGGCCGGCATCCCGTCGAGTCGCAGGAAGCGCTCGCTGCGGAAGGCGATCCCGACGTGGGCGGCGTCCACCGCCACCGGCCCCGGGCCACGGTCGCCGGCGGCCAGCTCCCGGGCGGCCAGCCGCTGGGCGGCGACGGCGCCGGTGGCCAGTGCGCCGACCGGCAGCACCGACCGCAGCCCGGTCGAACCGGAGACGGTGACCAGCGGCAGTAGCCCCGGGGCGCCGCCCAGCGCCGCCCAGGCCTGTTCCAGCATGCTCGGCTCCTCCCGTCCCCCGGGAGCCTGCCAGCCGAGGGCTTCGCCGAACCCGTCCGGTTGGATCACCGAGGCGCGGGGAAGGTGACGGGGCGTGACCGAAGCCCAGGAGATCCCGGAAGTTGCCCAGCGGTTGGCGGAGGACCTGGAGCCGGGGCGGCACCGCGCTCCGTCCGAGGGGGTTCCGCAGGACCTGCCCGACGACGCGGACGTCGAGGAGGGCCACGCCACCTGACGCCCGCCCACCGGCGATCGGCCGTCCGGTCCTGGATCGGACGGCAGTCGTCCGCAGACATCCGCCCGAGGAGAGCCGCGACCGGGCGGGCCCGCCCGCACGGCGGCGCTGCCACCGTGCGTCCCCTGGAGGTATGGCAGTGACCGACTCACCCCGCGACCGCGACCACGCCGACGAGAAGGGGCGGATGCCCCGCAACCGTGCCCGGACGCTGATCCTGTTGACCCTGCTGGTGATCTTCGTCGTGGCCTTCGGGTACATGCTGGTGGTGTCGCAGACGGGGTAACGGCTGACCGGCCGGCACCCCCTGGTCGAAAGACCGCTTGCTGGCGGAGCCCTGCTGATGCCGGCTCCGTGACCGACTGAGAGAAGAGGTGCCCCATGTGTGGCCTGTGCGGCGACATCACGTTCGACGGCACGGCGGCCGACACCGCGGCGGTCGCCCGGATGGTCGAGGAGCTGGTTCCGCGGGGTCCCGACGGGCAGGGGGTCTGGGACGTGGGCCGCGTCGCCTTCGGCCACCGTCGGCTCAGCGTCATCGACCTGTCCCAGAACGGCGCGCAACCGATGGTCGACGAGGAGCTGGGCCTGACGGCGGTCTTCAACGGCTGCATCTACGACCATGCCGAGCTGCGCGCCGAGCTGACCGCGCTCGGTCACCGGTTCCGCTCCACCAGCGACACCGAGGTGGTGCTGAAGGGGTACGCCCAGTGGGGCACGGCCGTGGTCGACCACCTGCACGGCATGTTCGCCTTCGTCCTGCACGAGCGGGACTCCGGGCGGGTGGTGCTGGCCCGTGACCGGCTGGGCATCAAACCGCTCTACCTGGCCGAGACCCCGGGCCGGTTGCGGTTCGCCTCCACGGTGCCGGCGCTGCTGCGGGCCGGTGGCATCGACACCTCCGTCGACCCGGTGGCGCTGCACCACTATCTGACCTGGCACGCCGTGGTGCCCGCGCCGCGCACCATCCTCAACGGCGTCCGGAAGCTGCCGCCGGCCACCGTCCGCGTGGTCGAGGCCGACGGTTCGAGCACCGACCACCGGTACTGGCAGCCCCGGTACGAGCGCCGCCCGGAGCACGCCGGCTGGTCGGCCCGGGACTGGGAGGACGCGATCGAGGACGCGCTGCGGGTGGCGGTGCGCCGTCGGCTGGTCGCCGACGTCCCGGTCGGTGTCCTGCTCTCCGGTGGCCTGGACTCCAGCCTCATCGTCGGCCTGCTCGCCGAGGAGGGGCAGACCGGCCTGGCGACCTACAGCATCGGCTTCGACGCGGTGGCGGGGCAGGAGGGCGACGAGTTCCGGTACTCCGACGTCATCGCCGAGCGGTTCGGCACCGACCACCACCGGATCCGGGTCGGTTCCGACGAGCTGGTCGGCGCCCTGGGGCACGCCGTCGGCGCGATGAGCGAGCCGATGGTCAGCCACGACGCCGTCGCCTTCGACCTGCTGAGCGAGCGGGTCAGCGAGTCCATCCGGGTGGTGCAGTCCGGGCAGGGCGCGGACGAGGTGTTCGCCGGTTACCACTGGTACCCGCCGTTGGCCGGGGTCGGCCGGCAGGAGGCGGTCGCCACCTACGCCCGGAGCTTCTTCGACCGCGACCACGCCGCCATGCAGCAGGTCGTCGCCGACCGGTACGCCCTTGCGGACGATCCCAGCCTCGCCTTCGTCCGGGAGCACATGAGCGCACCGGGCGCGGAGACCGCGGTGGACGCCGCGCTGCGCCTGGACAGCGAGGTGATGCTCGTCGACGACCCGGTCAAGCGGGTGGACAACATGTCCATGGCCTGGGGCATCGAGGCCCGGGTGCCCTTCCTCGACCACGACCTGGTCGAGCTGGCTGCGGCCTGCCCGCCGGAGCTGAAGCTGGCCCAGGACGGCAAGGGGGTGCTCAAGTCGATCGGCCGCCGGATCATCCCGCCGGAGGTCATCGACCGGCCCAAGGGCTACTTCCCGGTCCCGGCGATCACCCACCTGGAGGGGAAGGTGCTCGACACCGTCCGCGATGCCCTCGCCAGCAACGCGGCCCGCGACCGGGGCCTCTTCCGCCCCGAGTACGTCCAGCACCTGCTGGCCGGCCCCAACGCCGCGCTCACCCCGTTGCGGGGCAACCAGCTCTGGCAACTGGGGCTGCTGGAGATGTGGCTGCAGGAGAACGGCGCCTGAGATGTCCTCTGCCTTCCGCCGCCTGGCCGGGCACCGCGCCCAGCGGATGCCGGATCCGCTTCCGCAGTTCACCAGCTCGTCCTGGCAGCGGCCCTCCCAGCACCAGCTCCGCGGCATGGACGCCGACGTGGTGCTCGACCTCGGCTGGGGGCGGCTGGTCTTCGGCAACACCTTCGACGAGCAGCGCGGCATCGTCGACGCGCTGCGCGCGGAGGAGACCGGACGACGGGACATCTGCGTCTACCCCCGCGACCCGCAGGTGCTGGTCGGGCTGGCCCCCGACGAGCTGTTCGTCGACCCCTCCTACACCTACCGGCTCGACCTGCACCGCTACCGCCCGCGGCGCGACTCCGTCCGGGACGTCTTCGTCCGCACGGTCACCTCGCCGCACGACGTGGCCCAGATCAACCGGCTCTACGCGCAGAACGGCATGGTGCTGGCCGACGAGCTGACCGTGTGGCGCAACCACCGCACGCGGGTCTACACCCACCTCGTCGCCGAGGACACCCGCACCGGCGCGGTGGTCGGCACCGTCACCGGCGTCGACCACGTGCGCGCCTTCGGCGACCCCGAGCAGGGCACCAGCCTGTGGTGCCTGGCGGTCGATCCGCAGGCCGCCCCGCCGGGGGTGGGCGAGGCGCTGGTCCGGCTGCTCGCCGAGCGGTACGCCGCCCGCGGGCGGGCCTACCTCGACCTGTCGGTGCTGCACGACAACACCGCCGCCATCACGCTCTACCGCAAGCTCGGCTTCCGGCCGGCCCCCGCGGTCTGCGTCAAGCGGAAGAACCCGATCAACCGGCCGCTGTTCGCCGGCGGCCCGCCGGGCCTGGACGAGCTCAACCCCTACGCCCGGGTCGTGGCCGACGAGGCGCTGCGCCGGGGCATCCGGGTGGAGGTCACCGACCCGGCCTGGGGCGAGCTGCGGCTGACCCACCGGGGGCGGTCGCTGGTCACCCGGGAGTCACTGTCGGAGCTGACCAGCGCGGTGGCGATGAGCCGCTGCGACGACAAGCGGGTCACCCGACGCATCCTGGAGCGCGCCGGTGTGCGGGTGCCGCGGGGCGCCGTGGCCGCCGCGGACGACCTGGCGTCGGCCACCGAGCTGCTCGCCGAGTGCGGCCGGGTGGTGGTCAAGCCGGCGCGCGGTGAGCAGGGGCGGGGCATCACCGTGGGGGTGGACTCGCCGGACGCGCTGGCCACCGCCGTCGACCTGGCGCTCGGCTTCTGCCCGGACGTGCTGGTGGAGGAGCTGGTCGCCGGGGACGACCTGCGGGTCGTCGTCATCGACCACGAGGTGGTGGCGGCGGCGGTCCGCCGGCCCGCCGAGGTGGTCGGCGACGGAGAACAGGACGTCGCGGCGCTGATCCGGTCGACCAGCCGCCGCCGCGAGCGGGCGACCGGTGGGGAGTCGCAGATTCCGCTGGACGACGCCACCGCCGAGGTCGTCGCCGCGGCCGGCCGGTCGATGGACGACGTGCTGCCCCGCGGCGCGCGCCTGCAGGTCCGGCGGACGGCGAACCTGCACACCGGCGGCACGATCCAGGACGTCACCGACCGGCTGCACCCCGACATCGCCGAGGCCGCCGTCCGGGCGAGCCGGGCCATCGACATCCCGCTGACCGGGCTGGACTTCATGGTCCCCGACGTCGAGGGCCCCGAGCACGTCTTCATCGAGGCCAACGAGCGGCCCGGGCTGGCGAACCACGAGCCGCGGCCGACCGTCGAGCGGTTCGTCGACCTGCTGTTCCCCGAGACCCGCCGCTGAGCGACGGGTCCGCCGCCTCAGCGGGCCGGCCGGCGCGGCGCGGCCCGCCGGGTCGGGGTCGCCGTGGCGGGGTCCTCCGGCCAGGGGTGCCGCGGGTAGCGGCCGCGCAGCTCGCTGCGGACCGCCGGCCAGCCGGTGATCCAGAAGCCGGCGAGATCCGCGGTGGTGGCGATCACCCGGGAGGCGGGGGAGAGCAGCTGCAGGCGCAGCCGGCGGCCGGCCACCACCGGCGCGTCGGCCCAGCCGAACACCTCCTGCACCCGTACCGACAGCGTCGGCACCGCCGGGTCGGCGTAGTCGACCCGCACCCGCGACCCGGTGGGCACCTCCACCCGCTCGGGCACGAGCTCATCGAGCCGGCCGGCGAGCTGCCAGGGCAGCAGCCCGCGCAGCGCCGCCACCACGTCGATCCGGCCCAACTCGGTGCGGTCGCGGGCGGAGGCCACCGCGGGGCCGGCGGCCAGGGCGTCGCGCAGGGCGTCGTCGTCGACGGCCGGCCACGGGTCGCCGAGCCCGGCGTGCGCCGCGGCCAGCCGCTCGCGCAGCGTTCCGGCAGCCGGCGTCCAGTGCAGCAGCGCCACGCCCTCCCGCCGCAGCCCCTCGGCGACCGCGGCGGCCACCGCGGCCGGGTCGGGGTGCGGCAGCGGGCGCTCGGTGAGCACGATCGCCCCCAGCCGCTCGACCCGGGCCGCGCGCACGTCGCCCTCCCGCCAGGCGACCTCCGGGCCGTCGGTGTGCGCGGCCGCCCCGGCCTCCAGCGCGGTCGCCACGTCCACGGCCACCGCGGAGCGCACCCGGGCGTCCCGCCGGCCCGGGGCCCGGTCGGCCGCCGCGACGGCCAGCCACTCGGCGCCGGCCAGCGCGGTGCCGGGCGGTAGCTCCGCGCCGGTGCCCGCGGCGAGCAGGTAGGTGCGCTCGGTGCCCGGCCGGCGGCGGGCGAGCCAACCCGGCTGCGCCAGGCCGACGACCAGCCCGGCCGCGACGTCGTCGGTCAGGCCGGTGCCCGGCGCCGCGGGCACCGCCCGGGCCAGCCGGTCGGCCTCCTCCCGCCACCGCGCGGCTGGTCCGCCGCGGGTGGTGCGCAGGGCACGCCAGTCGGCGACCAGGTCGTCGCTGCGGCTGGGGACGTCGGCCGACAGCAGCGCCACCACCTCCGCGGCCCGCCGGCGGCCGACCAGCGGCGCCCCGTCCAGCAGCGCCCGGGCCAGCCGGGGGTGCGCCCCGACGGCGGTGAGCGAGCGCCCGCGCGGGGTGACGCGGCCGGCGTCGTCCACGGCGCCGAGCTCGCGCAGGGTGGCGCGGGCCACGGTGAACGCCGCGCCCGGCGGGGCGTCGGGCAGCGCCAGGCCGGCGCCGTCCGGTGCGCCCCAGCAGGCCAGCTCCAGGGCGAACCCGGTGAGGTCGGCGACGGCGACCTCCGGCTCGGCCGCCGTGGGCAGCCGGTCGTGCTCGGCGGCCGACCACAGCCGGTACACCCGGCCCGGCGCCTCCCGGCCGGCCCGGCCGGCGCGCTGCACCGCCGCGGCCCGCGACACCCGCACGGTCACCAGCGCGCCCAGGCCGCGGGCGACGTCGAAGCGGGGCACCCGGGCCAGCCCGGCGTCCACCACCGTGCGCACCCCCGGCACGGTCAGGCTGGTCTCCGCCACGTCGGTGGCCAGCACCACCCGCCGCCGGGGCCCCGGGACGAGCGCGGCGTCCTGCTCGGCAGGCGGCAGCCGGCCGTGCAGCGGCCGGACGTCGGCGTCCAGGCCGGACAGCCGGCCGGCCACCGAGCCGATCTCGGCCGCTCCGGGCAGGAACACCAGCACGTCGCCGGTGGTCTCGGCCAGCGCCCGGCGCACCGTGCCGGCGACCGCGTCGAGCAGCCGCGGGTCGACCCGGGTGCCGTGCGGTGGGGCCATCGGCGGGTCGGGCGGGCACCATACCGGCTGCACGTCGTGCAGGCTGCCGGCCGCCTCCACCACCGGCGCCGGGGCGCCGTCCCCGCCCATCAGCACGGCCAACCGCGCTGCCTGCGCGGTCGCCGACATGGCCAGCAGCGCCAGCTCCGGCCGCAGCGCCGCCCGGACGTCGAGGGCGAAGGCCAGCGCCAGGTCGGTGTCCAGTTGCCGTTCGTGGCACTCGTCCAACACCACCGCGGCGACCCCGGGCAGCTCCGGATCGGCCTGCAGCCGGCGCACCAGCAGCCCGGTGGTGACCACCTCGACCCGGGTGCCGGCGCTGCGCCGGCTGTCCCCGCGCACGCTGTAGCCCACCGAGGCGCCCACCGGCTGACCGAGCAGGGCGGCCATCCGCCGGGCTGCGGCCCGGGCGGCCACCCGCCGCGGCTCGGCGACCAGCACCCGGCCGGGCAGCCGGCCGGCCAGCGCGAGGGGCACCAGCGTCGTCTTGCCCGTGCCCGGCGGGGCGACCAGCACCGCGCAGCCGGCCGCGTCCAGCGCCGCGTCCAGAGCGGGCAGCGCGGAGCGGACCGGCAGGTCGGTGCCCGGCGTTCCGGGCGGTGGCAGCACGGGCCCCAGTCTGGCGTGTGCCGCGGCCGGGCCCGGGTAGCGGTCGGGCAGCCGAGCAAGGAGGAGCCGTGGCGCCACCAGCAGACCCGCGGGCGCGGGCGCTCAGCGGGCGGTCGGTGGGCACCGGCGTCCTGATCGGCGTCGGTGTCGCGGGCTTCGTCGACGAGGTGGTCTTCCACCAGTTGCTGCACTGGCACCACTTCTACGACCGGGGCACCAGCGCCGCCGGGCTGGTCTCCGACGGCCTCTTCCACGCCTTCAGCTGGACGGCGGTGGTGGTCGGGCTGTTCGTGCTGGCCGACCTGCACCGCCGGCAGGCGACCGTGCCCCGCCGGGTCTGGGCCGGCGGGCTGACCGGGGCAGGTGCGTTCCAGGTCTACGACGGGCTGGTGCACCACAAGCTGCTGCAGGTCCACCAGGTGCGCTACGGCGTGGACCTGCTGCCCTACGACGTGGCCTGGCTGGTCAGCGGGGCGGTGCCGCTGGTCGTCGGGCTGCTGCTGCTGCGCGGCCCCGCCCGGCCGCTGGCCGACGTCCGGCGGTGACCGGCGCCGCGCTGCTCGCCCACGGGACAGCGACCGGGCCGCCGGCGTGGCTCATCGCGGCAGCCCTTCCGCTGGCGGGCGGCGCGCTGTACCTGGCCGGGGTGGTGGCGCTGGCCCGGCGCGGCGCCGGCTGGCCGCCCGGGCGGCTGCGCGCGGCCCTCGCCGCGGCCGGCTGCGCGGCGGTCGCCCTGGCGCCGCCGGTCACCGCCCGCGCCGACACCTTTCCGGGCCACGTCGCCCAGCACCTGCTGCTGACCATGCTGGTGCCGCTGCTGCTCGCCCTGTCCGCGCCGGTCACCCTGGCGCTGCGCACCCTGCCGCGCCGGCCGCGCCGGGTGCTGCTCGGCGCCCTGCGCAGCCGCCCGGCGCGGGTGCTCACCGCGCCGGCGGTGGTCGTCGTCCTCGAGCTGGGGTCGCTGGCCGCGGTGTACCTGACCCCGCTGTACGGCCTGCTGCACGCGTCTGCGGCGCTGCACCTGCTGGTGCACGGGCACATGGTGCTCACCGGCTGCCTGGTCAGCTGGCTGCTGGTGGGCGCGGACCCGATGCCCCGCCGGCCGGGCACGCCGGTCCGGCTGGTCGTGCTGGTGGTGCTCGCCGCGGGCCACGCGGTGCTGGCCAAGACGCTGTTCGCCACCACCCCGGCGGCCCTCGGCGCGGCCGGGGAGGTGCGGCGCGGGGCGCAGCTCCTGTACTACGGCGGTGACGTCATCGAGCTGCTGCTGGCTGTCGCCGTCATGGCCGAGTGGTGGCGGCGCACCGGCCGCCGGCTGCGCGCCGAGCAGCGGCGGGAGCTGGCGTCGCCGGCGTCCGATCGGTCGGTGTGACCGCCGGCCGGGGCGGTCGGGGGGCACAGCTCGCGAGCCAGGTGGCGGTTCCGCCGCACCACGGTGCGCCCGAGCTCGGGCCCGCTGGGTGCCGTTCGCCGACGTCCTCCCGCACGTCGCGGGCCGCAGGTCGTCGGTGCTCGGGCATGCGGGTCAGCGCCCGCGGCCGACCTCGGGCGTGCCGCGTCGGGCGGCCCGTACGCCGAGCGCCAGGGCACCCACGACGAGGAGAGCGCCCAGACCCTGGAGCCCGGGGGAGTCATCGGCCTCACCGAGCACCATGCCGGCGGTACCGACGGCCAGCATGGCGAGGACGGCAGCAACCGCGCCGAACGACTTCATGCCGGCATCGTGGCACGTGAGCGGCGCTCTCCGGCGCCCGCGACGGCACGCGCGGTCGCCTCGACTTGTCGACGTGTCGACTCGGCGCACTGACGACATGTCGACCCCGTTGCTGGTGCACCTGGCGCTGCGCTACCCCGCCGTCCTCGGCCCGCTGGCCGCGGAGCTGCGCGCTGCCGGGCAGCACGGACCGGGCCGGGAGGTCGGTGCCCGGCGTTCCGGGCGGTGGACGGAGCCGGTCTGCCGGGGGAGTTCCTCCGTTGGTCGACGGCGGGTCGGCGGCTCTACGCTGCGGTCACCGCCGTGCCGTGGACCACACCGCCCGGGCCGACGGCCAGCGGCGAGGAGACGATGCACGGTGGCGCGACGCGGAGAGCAGCAGGTACCCGGCTCCGAGGTGACGGACCGCCGCGGGCCCGCCACCGGCCGGGACGGGGACCAGCCGGTGGCGGGCCAGGCGGACGTCACCGACACGTCGGTCCCGGTCGGCCGCCAGTGGGTGGGCCGGCTCAGCGGGCCGGTGCTCGCGCTGCTCGTCTACTTCCTGCTCGCCCAGGACGACGCGCTGAGCACGGCCGGGCGGACGACGGCGGCGGTCGCGGTGCTGCTGGCGGTCTGGTGGATGACCGAGGCCCTGCCGCTGCCGGCGACGGCGCTGGTGCCCATCGTCGCGTTCCCGCTGCTCGGGGTGCTCCCGGTGGCCGAGGCCACTGCGCCCTACGCCAATCCGAACATCTTCCTGTTCATGGGCGGTTTCATGATCGCCCTGGCGATGCAGAAGTGGGAGCTGCACCGGCGGATCGCCCTGCTCACCGTGCGGGCGGTCGGCACCAAGCCGCCCCGGCTGATCGCCGGCTTCATGCTCGCCACCGCCTTCCTCAGCATGTGGGTGAGCAACACCGCCACCACGGTGCTGATGCTGCCCATCGGGCTGAGCGTGCTCATGCTGGTGCTGGACCGGGTGGCCGGCAGCGGGGACAAGGAAGCAGTCGACCGGGCCGCCGACGGCGAGGGCGCCGGCGAGGGCGCCGGCGAGGGCGCTGGCGAGGGCGCCGGCGCGGTGACCGAGCTGATCAGGGACAAGGACACCCGCAACTTCGCCGTCGCGCTGATGCTCGGGATCGCCTACGCGGCGAGCATCGGCTCGCTCGCCACGCTGATCGGCACCCCGCCCAACCTGATCCTGGCCGCCTTCGTCCGGCAGAACTACGACATCGAACTCGGTTTCGGGGCCTGGATGCTGCTCGGCCTGCCGCTGGCCGTGGTCTTCCTGGTCCTGGCCTGGCTGGTGCTCACCAAGGTCGCCTTCCCGTCGAAGCTGCGGGAGATCCCCGGCGGGAAGCAGGTGATCCAGGACGAGATCGACCAGCTCGGGCCGATGTCCCGCGGTGAGTGGACGGTGCTGGTGGTGTTCGTCGCCACGGCCCTGCTGTGGATCCTGCGTCAGCCGCTCACCGGCTGGGAGGCGCTGACCGACGTCCTGCCGTTCGTGGCGAACCTCAGCGACGCGGCGATCGCGATCGCCGCGGCCGTCGCGCTGTTCCTGATCCCGGTCAAGGCCCGCGAGGGGGTCTCGGCACTGGACTGGCACCAGGCGCAGAAGCTGCCTTGGGGCGTGCTGCTGCTCTTCGGTGGCGGCCTGAGCCTGGCCGCGGCGGTGCAGGAGAGCGGGCTCGACGAGTACGTGGGCAGCCAGGTCGGTGCGGTGGGCACCCTGCCGGCGATCGTCCTGGTGCTGCTGACCGCCACGGTGGTGATCCTGCTGACCGAGGTCACCAGCAACACCGCCACCGCGGCGGCGTTCCTGCCGGTCCTCGGCGGGGTCGCTCTCGGCCTGGACCTGTTCCCGCTGGTGCTGCTCGTGCCGGCGGCCCTGGCTGCCACCTGCGCCTTCATGCTGCCGGTGGCCACGCCCCCCAACGCCATCGTGTTCGGCTCGGGGTACGTGACGATCGGGCAGATGCTCCGCGCCGGCGTCATCCTCAACGTGATCGGCATCGTGCTGATCACCGCTGCGGTGTACCTGCTCGGGGGGCTCGCCCTGGGCATCACCTTCTGACCCGCCCCGGCCACACCGGCGAGCGGCTCGGTTGACCGTGCGGGCATGCGCCGTACCCGGTAGGCATGCCGGGTGACGGTGATCGGCTTCCACAATTCCCACGAGCAGGTCCACCCGGCCGAGCTGCTGCGCGCGGTGCAGCACGCCGAGCAGGTCGGCTTCACCGCCGCCATGTGCTCCGACCACCTCGAGCCGTGGAGCGAGCGGCAGGGTCACTCGGGGTTCGCCTGGTCCTGGCTGGGCGCGGCGCTGGCCACCACCGGGCTGCCCTTCGGTGCGGTGAACGCGCCGGGCCAGCGGTACCACCCGGTGATCGTCGCGCAGGCCATCGCCACCCTCGGGTCGATGTTCCCCGGCCGGTTCTGGGTGGCGCTGGGCTCGGGTGAGGCGATGAACGAGCACGTCACCGGGCACGTGTGGCCGCGCAAGGAGCTGCGCGACGCCCGGCTGCGCGAGTGCGTCGACATCATCCGGGCGCTGCTGGCCGGCGAGGAGGTCAGCCACGACGGGCTGGTCACGGTCGACCGGGCCCGGATCTGGACCCTGCCCGAGCAGCAGCCCGCGCTGATCGCCCCGGCGGTCACCGCCGCCACCGCCGGCCGGCACGCCGCCTGGGCCGACGGTCTGGTCACGATCAACCAGCCGCACAACACCCTGCGCGAGCTGATCGCCGCCTACCGGGACGCCGGGGGCCAGGGCACGCTCACCATCCAGGTGCACGTGTCCTGGGATCCCGACCAGGAGAAGGCGGTGGCCATCGCCCACGACCAGTGGCGCAGCAACGTGTTCCCGCCCCCGCTGTGCTGGGACCTCGACACCACACAGGCCTTCGACCAGGCCAGTGCGCACGTGAGCCCCGAGGCCGTGGGCCAGGCGGTGCGGATCTCCAGCGACCTCGGGCAGCACGCCGCCTGGATCGCCGAGTACGTGGACCTGGGCTTCGACCAGGTCTACCTGCACCACGTCGGGCAGGAGCAGACCGCGTTCCTGGATGCCTTCGGCGAGCACGTGCTGCCCCGGCTGGACGTGACCGCACCCGCCCCTGCCGTGGCCATCGACCCGCCCGGACCACCGGAGCCACGCCGCCCGGCGCAGCCGCCCGAGCCCGCCGTCCTGGACTGAGAGGAACCCGCATGCGGATCACCGACACCAGCGACCTGTGGTGGAAGAACGCCGTCGTCTACTGCCTGGACGTCGAGACCTACATGGACTGGGACGGCGACGGCTGCGGCGACTTCGCCGGCCTGGCGCAGCGGCTGGACCACCTCGCCGACCTCGGCGTCACCTGCATCTGGCTGATGCCCTTCTACCCGACCGCCGAGCGGGACGACGGCTACGACATCACCGACTTCTACGGCGTCGACCCGCGGCTGGGCACCCACGGTGACCTGGTGGACGTGCTCCGCACCGCCAAGGACCGCGGCATGCGGGTGATCGCCGACCTGGTCGTGAACCACACCTCGGCCAAGCACCCGTGGTTCCGCTCGGCACGGTCGTCGAAGGACTCGCCCTACCGCGACTTCTACGTCTGGCGCTCCGACCCGCCGCCGGACACCTCGGCGCAGGTGGTGTTCCCCGACCAGGAGGACAGCATCTGGCAGCTGGAGGAGAAGACGGGGGAGTGGTACCTGCACAAGTTCTACAAGGAGCAGCCCGACCTCAACGTGGCCAACCCGGCGGTCCGGGACGAGATCGCCAAGGTGATGGGCTTCTGGCTGCAGCTCGGCCTGGACGGCTTCCGGGTGGACGCCGTGCCGTTCCTGCTGGAGACCGCGGGCATCGACCAGGAGGCAGTCGAGGACTTCCAGGACCCGCACCGGTACCTGCGTGCGCTGCGGGCGGTGCTCGGCCGGCGGGCGGAGGCCGCGGTGCTGCTCGGCGAGGTGAACCTGCCCTACGAGCAGCAGCTGGACTTCTTCGGCGGGCCGGACGGCGACGAGCTGACCATGCAGTTCGACTTCAACGCGATGCAGGCGATGTACCTGTCGCTGGCCCGCTGCGACACCGCCCCGCTGGTCGGCGCGCTGGCCGCGCGCCCGGCGACCCACCCGGACTCGCAGTGGGGCACCTTCGTGCGCAACCACGACGAGCTCACCCTGGACAAGCTCAGCGAGGACGAGCGGGCCGAGGTCTTCGCCGCTTTCGGTCCCGAGGAGCGGATGCAGGTCTACGGCCGGGGTCTCACCCGCAGGCTGCCCCCGATGCTGTCCGGTGACCCGCGCCGGGTCCGGATGGTCTACAGCCTGATGTTCTCCCTGCCCGGCACCCCGGTGCTGTTCTACGGCGAGGAGATCGGCATGGGCGAGAGCCTGGCGGCCGAGGGGCGGCTCGCCGTCCGCACGCCCATGCAGTGGACCGCGGCGCCCAACGGCGGCTTCTCCACCGCCGCACCCGGCAAGCTCCCCGGTCCGGTGGTCGAGGGCGGTTTCGCGCCGGAGTTCGTCAACGTCGCCGACCAGCGCCGCGACCCGGACTCGCTGATGTCGTTCATGAAGCTGCTGATCCGGCGGTACCGCGAGTCGCCGGAGCTGGGCTGGGGCACGTTCCAGGTGCTCGACCAGCCGCACCCGCAGGTGCTCGCGCACCTGTCCAGCTGGGACGACGGGGCCCTGGTCGCGCTGCACAACCTCGGCGCCGAGCCCCGCACCGTGCCGCTGGTGCTGGAGAACTGCGGTGGCTCCCACCGGCTGGAGGACCTGCTCACCGTGGGGCCCGGCACCCCGGTGGGCGACGACGGCTCGGTCGAGCTCGCCCTGGAGGGCTACGGCTACCGGTGGCTGCGGATCGTGGCCCCGGACAGTCGCCGCCTGCTGTGACGGCCGCACGCACGGTGACCGCGTGCCGGGGGAGCGGGGTGCGAACCGGGGGAGACCGCGAACCACCGCCCGATCTCCCCGGCGGCGTCGGACCGTCGACCTAGCGTCGCGCCCGAGGTGATCGAGACATGAGCGACGAACGCGACACGACGACGACCGGCTTCGTCGACCGGGGTGCCCCGGCGGCGGGACCGGACCAGGCCGGTGCCACCGCGGTACCCGACCCGCGGGCCGAGGTGCGCACCGCGCCGCAGCCGACCGCGCCCGAGCCGGAGCCGGTCGACGGCCAGCCACCCGTGCCACCGGCAGCCGACCAGCCGGCGGGTGCGGCCCGGCCGGCCGGCCCGGCGCCGTCCACGGAGCAGCCCGAGGCCGACAGGCCGCCGACCGGGGCGCACCCCACGGTGCCGGTGCCGGTGCCGGTCCGGGTGCGGCCCCGGCCGCGGGTGCCCAACCGCGACCAGATGATCCGGATGGGGCCCTGGGCGCCGGTCGCCGGTGCCGTGCTCGGCCTGGTGCTCGGGGTGGTGGTGGTCCTGCTGCTCGCCTCGGCGGTGTCCAGCTTCGCGGAGCGGCTGTCGCTGGTCTTCGTCGTGCTGGGCATGACCCTGCTGGGCGCCGGCGGCACCCTGCTGGCCGACGAGGTGCGGCTGCTGCGGCGGGGCACCTCCGCGATCGAGGCGCGGTCCTCCGGGGCCGAGGCGATCGCCGGGCTGCTCAACGGGCTCACCCCGGCCCGGTTGCTCGTGCTGGCCAGTGCCTTCGTGCTGCTGCTCAGCGCGTACGTGACCACCCGGGGCTGATCCCCGGCGCCGGCCGGGCCCTGGTAGCGGGTGCCCGGCCGGCTGCTCACCCGAAGGCATCGATGCCGCTCAGCCAAAGGCGTCGATGCCGCTCAGCCAAAGGCGTCGATGCCGCTCAGCCAAAGGCGTCGATGCCGCTCAGCCAAAGGCGTCGATGCCGCTCAGCCAAAGGCGTCGATGCCGCTCAGCCAAAGGCGTCGATGCCGCTCAGCCAAAGGCGTCGATGCCAAGGTGCACGGCCAGCCCGACGCCGAGCAGGGCGATGCCGCGGCGCAACCCCTGCTGCGGCACCCGGCGCACGATCGCCGGGCCGAACCGGCCGCCGAGCAGGAAGCCGATCGCCAGGGGCAGCGCGGCCGGCCAGTCGACGTCGGCGAACACCGCGTAGCCCAGGGCGGCGACGGCGTTGGCCACGCCGAGCACCGCGTTCTTCAGGGCGTTGCTGCGGGGCATCCCCTCACCGGTGACCAGCAGGAACATCGCCAGCATCAGCACGCCGGCCGCGGCCCCGAAGAAGCCGCCGTAGATGGAGATGGCAAAGGTGCCCAGCACCAGCGCCCGGGAGTCCCGACGCGGGTGGGCCGCCTGCTCGGCGGCGCCCTCGGCGGCCAGCTCGCGGGCCGGCCGCTGCACGAGCATCGCCAGCGATGCCCCGGCGATCAGGAAGGGCACCAGCCGCTCGAACGCGGCCGGCGGCATCAGCAGCAGGAGCACCGCGCC
Organism: Modestobacter lapidis; assembly: GCA_019779905.1. GTDB lineage: Bacteria > Actinomycetota > Actinomycetes > Mycobacteriales > Geodermatophilaceae > Modestobacter > Modestobacter lapidis. Next base: position 84,378 of record JABAKE010000015.1, read on the forward strand.
GGCCACCCCACCCAGCACCGCGGCCGTGCACAGCCGCACCAGGCGGGGGCGCTGGCCGGTGAGCTCCACGCGGGAGGCGCTCACCGAGCCGACACCGCTGAGCACGAGCGCCACGGTGTTGGTGACGTTCGCCGTCACCGGCGGGAGCCCGGTGGCCAGCAGCGCCGGATAGCTGATCAGCGAGGCCAACCCGGCGATGCTGCCGATCAGCCCGGCCCCGAGCCCGGCGAGGACGAGCAGGGCGAACACGAGCACGCTCATCGGCTCAGGAGCACTCCGATGGCGACCAGCCCGAGCAGCACGATCGCCGCCCGCAGCACCGGCGGGGGCAGCCGTCGCCCGAAGGTGGACCCGACGTACCCGCCGGCGACGGAGCCGACGGCGACCAGCCCGACCGCGGGCCAGGAGATCCGGTCGCTGGCCACCAGCCCGTAGGTCAGTCCGGCCACGGCGTTGACGCAGCCGGCGAGCACGTTCTTCATGGCGTTGAGCCGCTGCAGGGACTCGGGTAGCAGCAGGCCGAAGATGCCGATCTGCAGCACGCCCTGACTGGCGGCGAAGTAGCCGCCGTAGGTGCCGGTGGCGTAGGCCCCGGCGAGGAGGCCGGCCAGCCGGCCGGGCCCGATGCGCAGCTGCTCGGGTTCGACCACGCCGTCCCGGGCGCGCTTGCGGGCCAGCGCACGCTGCAGGAACGGCTGGACGAGGACGAGCACCACGGCGAGACCGACCAGCGCCGGGACGATCGTCTCGAACGCCTCGGCCGGCAGGTTCAGCAGCAGGAAGGCGCCGGTCACGGCACCCAGCACCGAGGCGGGGATCAGCCGGACCAGCAGCGGTCGCTGGCCGCGCAGTTCCCGGCGGTAGCCGACGATCCCGGCGATGCTGCCGGTCACCAGGCCGATGGAGTTGGACACCGTCGCGGTCACCGGGGGCAGCCCGACCGTCAGCAGCACCGGGAAGGTGACCAGGGTCCCCGAGCCGACCACGGCGTTGATCCCGCCCGCCGCGAACCCGGCCGCGACCACCGCAACCATCTCCCAGATCGTCATGCGCGCATCGGGGGGAGGGTGCCACAGGTGCGGGATGTGAGCGGCGTCATGTCCGGTAGCGCGCCGCGCGTCAGGCGCGCACGACGTCGTCGTGGTGCGCGGCGGCGGCGCCGGAGACCTGCACCCGGTTCTTGCCGGCGGCCTTGGCGGCGTACATCGCCAGGTCGGCCTGCTGCAGCGTCTCGGTCCACGGCGTGCCCGGGACGACGCGCGCCGCGCCGACGCTGGCACCCACCTGGGCGGTGCCGTCGGCCAGCCGCACCGGGGCCGATGCCACGTCGACCAGCCGCCGGCCCAGCGCCCGCGCCTCCGCGGCGCCGGCGGCGTGCACCAGGACGGCGAACTCGTCGCCGCCCAGCCGCGCGCACAGCCCGGGCTCGCGCACCGTCCCGGCCAGCCGGGCGCCCACGGTGCGCAGCAGCTGGTCGCCGGCGGCGTGGCCCAGCCGGTCGTTGACCACCTTGCAGTCGTCGAGGTCCACGAAGAGCACCCACGGGTCGCCCGCCGGGCCCGGCCCGGCGGCCGCGAGCACGGCGGAGAAGGTGCTCCGGTTGGCCAGCCCGGTGAGCGCGTCGGTGCGGGCCTGCACCTCCAGCTCGCGGTGCGCGCTGGTGGCCCGGATGGCCAGGGCGACCTGGTTGAGCACCGACCGGACCGCGACGAGGCACTCGGTGCGGACCGCGCGGGCGCCGCCCAGCAGCAGGAAACGGTCTGCCTCGTCCGGTAGCGCGCTCGACCAGGTCGTCGGGACGGCGCAGGCGGGCCGGTCCGCTCGCCGGGGTGTGGGCATGTCGTCCCTCGTCCTGGGCCCGGCGCCGAACCTGCAACGAGCGGGTGGGTCAGGCCATCGCCAGGGGCCCGCCGCGAACTTGCGAGTGGTGGGGAGGCGATGGTCCTTCCTCAGTCCTTGCGGCCGGCGTCCACGAGGCGCAGGACGACGGCGCCCTCCTCGTCGGATGCCTCGAGGTCGACCTCGACGTCGAAGCCCCAGTCGTGGTCGCCGGCCGGGTCGTCCAGGATCTGCCGCACCCGCCACAGCCCCGGCTCGCTCTTGTCCACGATGAGCAGCGCCGGCCCGCGGGCGTCGGCGCCGGTGTTCAGCTCAGCGTGCTCGGCGAAGTAGGCCTGCACCACCTCGCCCCAGCGGTCGGCGTCCCAGCCGGCGACGGTGTCCAGCTCGCCGAGGTCGTACCAGCGGCGCCGGGCGATGAGCTCGACCCGCCGGAACAGCGCATTGCGGACCATCGCGGTGAACGCCCGCTCGTTCCCGGTGAGCGGCCGGGGCCGGGCCGGCACCGAGATCGGGGCGTCCAGCGGCTGGTCCGGGCTGGTCAGCTGCTCCCACTCGTCGAGCAGGCTGGAGTCGACCTGGCGCACCAGCTCGCCGAGCCACTCGACCAGGTCGGTGACCTCCTCGGTGCGGGCGTCGGCCGGCACGCCGGAGCGCAGCGCCTTGAACGCGTCGGAGAGGTACCGCAGCACCGCCCCCTCCGACCGGGTCAGGCCGTAGGTGTTGACCAGCTCCCGGAAGGTCATGGCGCGTTCCCACATGTCCCGCACCACGGACTTGGGCGACAGTTCCGCGTCGGCGACCCACGGATTGCCCGCGCGGTAGGTCTCGAAGGCGAACTCGAGCAGCTCGGCCAGCGGCTTGGGGTAGCTGATCTCCTCGAGCAGCTCCATCCGCTCGTCGTACTCGATGCCCTCGGCCTTCATCTGCGCCACGGCCTCGCCCTTGGCCTTGTTCAGCTGCGCGGCCAGGATCTGCCGCGGGTCGTCCAGCGTCGCCTCGATCACCGACACCACGTCGAGCGCAAACGCTCTGGGGTCCTGGGCGGACGACGCCGGGTCCAGCAGGCCGATCGCGGCCAGCGCGAAGGTGGACAGCGGCTGGTTGAGGGCGAAGTCCGGCGGCAGGTCGACGGTCAGCCGGTAGCGCCGGCCGTCCGGCTCCGGCTCGGCGAGCCGCTCGATGACGCCGGCGGCGAGCAGGCCGCGGGCGATGCCGATCGCCTCGCGGATGTGCCGGCGTTGCTTCGCGCGGGGCTCGTGGTTGTCGGTGAGCAGCGTGCGCAGGGCGGCGAACGGGTCACCCGGGCGGGCCAGGACGTTGAGCAGCATGCCGGTGGACACCCGGAAGTGGCTGGTCAGCGGCTCGGGTTCGGCGGTGACCAGCCGCTGCTGGGTCGATTCGCTCCAGGGCACCATGCCGTCGGGGGCCTTGCGGCGCACCAGCTTGCGGCGCTTCTTCGGGTCGTCGGCGACCTTCGCGAACTGCTTGAGGTTCTCCACCTCGTGCTCGGGGGCCTGCACCACCACGGTGCCGGCGGTGTCGTAGCCGGCCCGGCCGGCCCGGCCGGCGATCTGGTGGAACTCGCGGGCGTTGAGCAGCCGGGTGCGGGTGCCGTCGTACTTGCTCAGCGCGGAGAAGACGACGGTGCGGATCGGCACGTTGATCCCGACGCCCAGGGTGTCGGTGCCGCAGATGACCTTGAGCAGCCCGGCCTGGGCCAGCTGCTCGACCAGCCGCCGGTACTTGGGGAGCATCCCCGCGTGGTGCACGCCGATGCCGTGGCGCACCAGCCGGGACAGCGTCGTCCCGAAGGCGGAGGAGAACCGGAAGCCGCCGATCATGTCGGCGATCGCGGCCTTCTCCTCCTTGCTGCACACGTTGACGCTCATCAGCGCCTGCGCGCGCTCCAGCGCCGAGGCCTGGGTGAAGTGGACGACGTAGACCGGCGCCTGCCGGGTGTCCAACAGCTCGGCGATCGTCTCGTGCATCGGTGTCGTCGCGTAGTAGTGGTGCAGCGGCACCGGGCGCTCGGCGTTGGCCACCAGCGCGGTGGGCCGCCCGGTGCGCCGGGTGAGGTCCTCCCGCAGCGCGGTCATGTCGCCGAGGGTGGCGCTCATCAGCAGGAACTGGGCCTTCGGCAGCTCCAGCAGCGGCACCTGCCAGGCCCAGCCGCGGTCGGGGTCGCCGTAGAAGTGGAACTCGTCCATCACGACCAGGCCGATGTCGGCTCCCGCGCCCTCGCGCAGCGCGATGTTGGCCAGTACCTCGGCGGTGCAGGCGATGATCGGGGCGTCGGCGTTGACGCTGGCGTCGCCGGTGAGCATGCCGACGTTGGCCGCGCCGAAGACCCCGCACAGCGCGAAGAACTTCTCGCTCACCAGCGCCTTGATCGGCGCCGTGTAGAAGCTGACCCGGTCCGCGGCGAGCGCCGCGTACTGCGCGCCGGTCGCCACCAGCGACTTGCCCGACCCGGTCGGGGTGGCGAGAACGACGTTCGCCCCGCTGACCAACTCGATCAGGGCCTCTTCCTGCGCCGGGTACAGCACCGTGCCGGCGTCCTCGGCCCACTGGGCGAAGCGGGCGAAGACCGCGTCCGGGTCGTCGCCCAGGGCGAACAGGGCCGACAGGTCGTCCGGATCGGCGATCAACGCCGGGGCGCCCGGCGAGGGCAGCGCGGTGGCGGGGGCGTCGGCCGGGGTCGTGTCGGTGCCGGCGGGGGAGAGCGTCATCGTGGGACACAGCGTGCCCGATGCCGCAGACCTTCCCGCACGGTGTCAGCCGACGGGCGCCACCGGGCCGCGCATCGCCGTCCCGTCCGGGAGGACCATCCTGCCGCGGAGTTCCGATGCCCGGGTTCCGGGCGGCCCCAGCGGGGGTAGGCGGTGGGCGATGCGGCACCGGGCCGGCCCGTCGACCGGCCGGCCGCGTGAGCAGCGCGCGGGAGTGCCGCCCGTCCGACCACGCAGGAGGAATTCGTGTCTTCGCCCCGCCCCGAGTCCCAGCCCGACCAGCAGCAGACCCCGCCCGGCACCCTGGGCGCGATGGACCCCGAGCCCGACCACGGCGAGGCGAGCTACCGCGGATCGGGCAGGCTCGAGGGCAAGAAGGCCGTCATCACCGGCGGTGACAGCGGCATCGGCCGGGCGGTCGCCATCGCCTTCGCCCGCGAGGGCGCCGACGTCCTCATCTCCTACCTCGACGAGCACGAGGACGCCCGGGACACCGCCCGGTACGTGGAGGAGGCGGGCCGCACGTGCGTGCTGGTCCCCGGTGACCTGGCCGACCGCAGCCACGTCAATACGATCATCCCCAAGGCCGTGGAAGCGTTCGGCCGGGTCGATCTGCTGGTCAACAACGCGGCGTTCCAGATGAGCCACGACACCCTCGACGAGGTCTCCGACGACGAGTGGGACCACACCGTCGCGACCAACCTCACCGCCATGTTCGTGCTGTGCAAGGCCGCGGTCCCGCACATGCAGCCCGGTGCGTCGATCATCAACTCCTCGTCGGTGAACTCCGACAGCCCGAGCCCGCAGCTCGCGCCGTACGCGATGACCAAGGCCGGGATCGCGAACTTCACCGCGAGCCTGGCGCAGCTGCTGGCCGAGAAGGGGATCCGGGCCAACAGCGTGGCACCCGGCCCGGTGTGGACACCGCTGATCCCCGCCACGATGCCGGTGGAGAAGGTCGAGAGCTTCGGCCAGCAGAGCCCGATCGGTCGGGCCGCGCAGCCGGCCGAGCTCGCGCCGGTCTACGTGATGCTCGCCAGTGACGAGGCCAGCTACGTCTCCGGGGCCCGGGTGGCGGTCACCGGCGGACGGCCCATCCTCTGACCGCGTCGATGGCGGCCCGGTCGGCGGTGAGGGGGCACCGGTCGACCGGGCCTGCCCGGCCGGTGGGTCAGCGGGCGGTGCGGCTGCGGCGGTCGGCCGCCACGAAGGACACCGCGAGGGCCAGCGGGGCCAGGACGCCCAGCCCGGTGATCGCCAGGACGTCGTCGAGCCCGGCCGCGGTCCGCGAGGACAGCAGCGCCCAGCCCAGCGCGCCGAGCGGCAGGGTGACCAGCCCGGTGCCCAGCGCCGCCCGGATCCGGGCGTCCCGTCCGGCGTCCGAGGCGAGCACCCCGGCCAGCACGGCGGGCACCATCGGCATGAGGCAGCGGAGGACGAGGTCGCCGGGCGGCTGCCCGCTGCCGGCGGCGGCCGCCAGCGACAGCGCACCCGCCGACGAGACGACGGCGGCGCCGGTCACCAGCCCCCACCAGAGGCGGGCGGCGGCCGGGGAGCGGAACGTGTCGGCCGGCCGCACCAGCCGGCCGGCGGCCCAGACGCAGACCGTGGCACACAGCACGAGGAAGGTCAGCAGCGACTGCGGGACGTCCGGCAGGCCGCCGCTTCGGACCGGCAGCGGCCACGGCTGCCGGCCGAGCAGCGCGAGGAGGACGGTGAGCCCGGCACCGGCCACGACGAGCACCGGGAGGCGGTGGTGCCGGGCAGGTGGGGCTGCGGGCAACGGTGCTGCCGGTGCGGCCGGCGCTGCCGGGAGCACGTCCCGGCCGTCGTCGACGACGTGGTTGCCGGTGACCACGTAGAGGCGGGCGGGAACGTCCTGGGGCACCCGTCGAGCGTCACACCCGGTGAGCAGCGCAGCGACTTGCGGGGCGCCGGTTCACCGGACCGGGTGACACCTCCGGCGGGGCGACGGTCGAGAGGGGCTCCCTCCACCCGATCGGGTGCAGCTCCGGGGTCCGCTCACGCGGCGCCGCCGGGCGGGCGGCCCCACGATCAGCACGAGCGGGCGGTCCACGGACACAGAGGGGAAGCAGCGGCATGGTGTTCATCTGGGGTTGGGGCGGTGGGGGTCCGCGTCGACGGCGCGCCCGGCGCGGGTACGGACGCGGCTACGGGCGGGGGTACGGGCCGCCGCCGGGCTACGGGTACGGCCGCCGGCGCAACGATTCCTGCCTGCGCGACCTGTTGTTCCTCAACACCGGCTGCTGCCTGGCCAACGCGATCGGCTGCAGCGCCGACCTGATGCTGGTGGCGCCCACCACGGCCCGGCAGGTGCGCGCGGCGGGGACCGGCGGCGGCCGGGTGCGCGACCGGCTGATCGCCGCGGTGCGGGTCTACCAGCGCGAGGTGAGCCCGCGCCGGCGGCCGTGCTGCCACTTCACGCCGACCTGCTCGGCGTACGCCGTCGAGGCGCTGGAGACGCACGGCGCCCGGCGCGGGAGTTGGCTCACCGTGCGGCGGCTGCTGCGCTGCCGGCCCGGTGCCGTCGGCGGCGCCGATCCGGTGGCCGCCTGAGCCGGCCGCTCAGCGGCGGGCGCGGGTGATCAGGACCGCGACGACGAGTGGCAGGGCCCCGAAGACGGTCGCGGTGTAGAGGCCGCCGGCCAGGGTCGCGGCGGGGGTGTCGGCCTGCGACGCGAGCGCCCACCCCAGGCCGAGCATCGGCAGCGTGACCAGGCCGGTCCCGATCGTCGCCCGGAGGTGCACGCCGCGACCGTGCCGGCGGGCGACCAGGCCGACGACCAGCGCGGGGACGAAGGTGAACAGCCAGTCGAAGATCGGGATGATGCCGCCGGTGCCGGCCAGCGCGGCGAAGTAGAGGTCGTTCCAGGTCTGGGCGAGGACGGACGCCACCACCATGACCCACCAGGTCGCGGCCACCGCGGGTGACCCCAGCGTCCGGGGCCGGACCAGGACGGCGGCGATCACCAGGCTGACCACGCCGACCGCGATGACCATGCCGAGCAGGGACGGCGCGACGTCGGCGACCTGCCACCCGGAGGTGGTGCGGGTGGGCAGCGGCCAGTCGAGCGCGCCGACCAGGCAGGCCGCCGCGGTGAGCGCGACGGCGACGCCGGCGAGCAGGGCGGGTGACCGCCAGGAGGCCGTCGGCCGCTCGAGGGTGGTCATGCGGCGGAGCGTGCCAGCCCAGCGCCGGCCGTGGCGCGGTGCCACGCGTGGGCGGCCCCGGCGTCGGAGACACTGTGCGGCATGCCCGGGGACGACGCGTTCGGTGACCTGCCGGTCACGGCTGCCTTCGTGGTCCCGGCGTCGGCGCTGTCGTGGCGGTTCTCCCGCTCGTCCGGCCCGGGCGGGCAGGGGGTCAACACCGCTGACTCCCGGGTGGAGCTGTCGGTGTCCCCGCTGGAGATCCCCGCGCTGAGCGACGCGCAACGGGGCCGGTTGGCGCAGCGGCTCGGCGACCGGCTGGTCGGCGGCGTGCTGACCATCGCGGCCAGCGAGCACCGGGCGCAGCTGCGCAACCGGGAGGCCGCGCGCGCCCGGCTGGCCGCCGTCCTGCGGGCTGCCCTCGCGCCGCCTGCACCGGCCCGGCGGAAGACGAAGCCCACCCGCGGCTCGCAGGAGCGGCGGATCCAGGCCAAGAAGCAGCGCAGCCAGCTCAAGAAGCAGCGCGGCGGCTGGGACTGAGCGAACGGCCCGGCGTGGATCGACCGCCGGCAGCCGTCAGGTGCGACGGCGCACCAGGCGGCTGCCGACGAACACCCCGGCCAGCGCCCAGAAGGCCCCGGCGCCCACGCCGGCCAGCACGACCCCGGGCGGTTACCGGTCCGGGGCGCCACCCGGGCACGTACGTGTCGGGCCGGTCTCCGGTACCGCACGTCCGCGCCGGACCACTGTGCGACCGTCGGAACGTGACTTTGACGCGGGCGCAGCGGCAGGGAAACGGCGCGGCAGCAGTCTCGTCGACGTGTCCGCAGCCGTCCCCACCTCCCATCCGGCCACCGGCACGCGCACCACCCGGACGCACTGCCCGTACTGCTCCCTGCAGTGCGGCGTCACCATGACCGCCGGCGACCGGCCCGCCACCCTGGTCCCGGCCGACTTCCCGGTGAACAACGGCGGGCTGTGCTCCAAGGGCTGGTCCGCGCCCGAGCTGCTCGACCACCCCGAGCGGCTCACCCGGCCGCTGGTGCGCGCCCGGCCCGACGACCGCACCAGCCCGCTGGTCGAGGCCACCTGGGACGTCGCCCTCGACCGGGTGGTCGAGGCGATCACCCGCACCCAGCAGCGGCACGGCCGCGACGCCGTCGGCTGCTTCGGCGGCGGCGGGCTGACCAACGAGCAGGCCTACCAGTTCGGCAAGTTCGCCCGGGTCGCGCTGCGCACCAGCGCGATCGACTACAACGGCCGGTTCTGCATGTCCTCGGCCGCCGGCGCCGCGAATCGTGCGTTCGGGCTGGACCGCGGCCTGCCGTTTCCGCTGGCCGACCTCGCCGAGGCCGACGTCGTCGTGCTGGTCGGCAGCAACCCGGCCGACACCATGCCCCCGGCGATGCAGTACTTCGACGCCGGCCGGGAGCGCGGCGCCCAGCTCATCGTCATCGACCCGCGGCGCACCAGCACCGCCCGCAACGCGAGCCTGCACGTGCAGCCGCTGCCGGGTACCGACCTGGCGCTCGCCAACGGACTGCTGCACATCGCGCTGGCCGAAAGTCTGGTCGACACCGGCTACGTCGCTGCTCGCACCACCGGCTTCGACGACGTCCGGGCCGGGGTCGCCGGCTACTGGCCCGACCGGGTCGAGCGGCTGACCGGCGTGCCGGTCGAGCAGCAGCGCCGCATCGTCTTCGCCCTGGCCCGCGGGAAGCGCGCGATCATCCTCACCGCCCGCGGCGCCGAGCAGCACCGCAGCGGCACCGATACCGCCCAGGCCTGGATCAACCTCGCCCTGGCCCTCGGGCTGCCCGGCCGCGCGGGCAGCGGCTGGGGCACCGTCACCGGTCAGGGCAACGGGCAGGGCGGCCGCGAGCACGGGCAGAAGGCCGACCAGCTGCCCGGCTACCGCTCGATCACCGACCCGGCGGCCCGCGCCCACGTGGCCGCTGTCTGGGGCGTGCACCCCGACTCCCTCCCCACCGCCGGCCGGTCGGCGTTCGAGATGCTCGACCGGCTCGGCACCGACGGCGGCGTCCGGGCGATGCTCGTGCTCGCCGCCAACATCGCCGTCTCCGCCCCGGACGTCCGGCGGGTGATCAGCCGGCTACGCGACCTCGACTTCCTCGCCGTCAGCGACTTCTTCCTCTCCGAGACCGCAGAGCTCGCCGACGTCGTCCTGCCCAGCGCCATGTGGGCGGAGGAGGACGGCACGATGACCAACCTCGAGGGCCGGGTGATCCGGCGCCGCCGCGCGATGGACCCGCCCGAGCAGGTCCGTGACGACCTGCAGCTGCTGGCCGAACTGGCCGCCCGGCTCGGGTGCGGCTCGTCGTTCAGCGGCGATCCGGAGACGGTGTTCGCCGAGCTCGGCCGGGCCAGCGCCGGCGGGACGGCGGACTACTCCGGCATCAGCTACCGCCGCATCGACGATGAGCAGGGCGTCTTCTGGCCCTGCCCGGCCCCCGAGCACCCCGGCACCCCGCGGCTGTTCGCCGACCGCTTCCCCACCCCGGACGGGCGGGCCCGGTTCCTGCGGGTCGGGCACGTCGCCGCCGCCGAGGTGCCGGACGCCGAGTACCCCTACGTGCTCACCACCGGCCGGGTGCTCGCCCAGTACCAGTCCGGCGCGCAGACCCGGCGGTCCCGCAGCCTGCGGTTGATCGCGCCCACCCCGCGCGCCGAGCTGCACCCCGACCTGGCCCGCACCCTCGGCATCGGCCAGGGCGACCTGGTCGAGCTGTCCACCCGCCGCGGCCGGGCCCGGTTCGCAGCGTGGGTCACCGACAGCATCCGGCCCGACGTCGTCTTCGCGCCCTTCCACTGGGGCGGCGGATCCAGCGCCAACGCCCTGACCGATCCCGCGCTCGACCCGGTCAGCCGGATGCCGGCCTTCAAGGTCTGCGCGGTCGCGGTCAGCCGGGTCGGTGGCCCCGAGGAACGCATGCCCGATCCCGAGGCCCAACCGCGGACCCGCCCCCACCAGCCCACGCCCACCACGAGCCCCCGCCCCCCGTCCCGGAGGAGGACCACCAGCGTGACGAGCACCCCGCGCTTCCTGCACGGCGTCCACCCGATCACCGGGGAGGGCCTGGCCGAGCCCGGCCCGATCGACCCCACCCTGCGCTACACGGTGCCCGCCGGCGCCAGCGCCCAGGCGCTGTACTTCCGCGGCGGCAACTCCACCGGCGAGCTGGTCTACGTCCTGCTGGTGCGCGACGGCGAGCCGATGCGCTGGTTCCCGATCGGCGCCAGGAGCGACGTGCACGTGCCGCTGCGGGTGGTCGAGGACCTGCCCGGCGGCACCGTCATCGAGCTGCACGCCGCGGCGCCCGAGGGCGTCACCGGCGAGCTCGTGATCGACCTGGGGCTGGTGGAGTTCTGATGGCCCGGACCGGAACCCACCCCGTCCTGGGCGGGCGGCTGGCGGGCCTGACCTCCCTCCGGCTCGCCGACAACGACTCGCTGGATGCCACGGACCCGCGCGGCCGGCTCGTCGTGGTCGGCAACGGCATGGCCGGCGCCCGCTTCGTCGAGGAGGTGCTCGGGCGCGGCGGCGGCGACCAGTTCCGGATCACCGTGTTCGGCGAGGAGCTCCACGGCAACTACAACCGGATCATGCTGTCCCCGGTGCTCGCCGGTGAGGAGCACGAGGACGGCATCGTGCTCAACAGCCACGACTGGTACGCCGACAACCGGGTGACCCTGCGCGCCGGCATCCGGGTCGAGCGCATCGACACCGCCGCCAAGCAGGTCCTCGCCGCCGACGGCTCGATCACCCCCTACGACCACCTGGTGCTCGCCACCGGCAGCCGCTCGTTCATCCCGCCGATGGCCGGCATCCGGGACGCCGACGGCGGCCTGCTGCCCGGCGTCCTCGGGTTCCGCACCATCGACGAGACCCGGGCGCTGCTCGCCGCCGCCGCGGTGCACCAGCGGGCCGTGGTGCTGGGCGGGGGGCTGCTGGGCCTGGAGGCGGCCCGCGCCCTGCAGGCGCACGGGATGCAGGTGGAGCTGGTCCACGCCGCGCCACACCTGATGAACGCCCAGCTGGACGCGGAGGCCGGCGCGATCCTCAAGCGCAGCGTCGAGTCGCTCGGCATCACCGTGCACCTCGACGTCCTGGCGTCGGAGGTGGCCGGGCCGGGCCGGATGCGCGGCGTCGTCCTCGCCGACGGCCGGCGGATCGACGCCGACCTGCTGGTCGTCGCCGCCGGCGTGCGGGCCAACACCGACGTCGCCGTGCTGTCCGGTCTGGAGGTCCAGCGGGCGGTCGTCGTGGACGACCAGCTGCGCACCGACGACCCGGACGTCTACGCCATCGGGGAGTGCGCACAGCACCGCGGCGAGGTCTACGGCCTGGTGGCCCCGGCGTGGGAGCACGCCCGGGTGCTCGCCGACGTGCTCACCGGCACCGACCCGACGGCGGAATACCACGGCAGCCGGACGGCGACCAAGCTCAAGGTCGCCGGGGTCGACGTGGCCGTCATGGGGATCAGCGCGCCCGAGCGGGACGACGACGAGTTCCTGGTGATCTCCGAGCCGCGGCGCGGCGTGCACCTGTCGGTGGTCGTCCGGGACGACCGGCTGGTGGGCGCCACACTGCTCGGCGACACCCGCAAGGTCGCCGCCCTGGCCCAGGCGTTCGACCGCGGCAGCCCGCTGCCCGAGGAGCGGATCCGGCTGCTGGTCGACCTCTCCGACGGCAAGGCCGACGTCGGCGTCGCCGAGCTGCCCGGCGACTCGCAGGTCTGCAACTGCAACGGCGTCTCCAAGCAGGGCATCTGCGACGCCGTCGCCGGGGGCTGCGGCAGCGTCGGCGCCGTGATGGACCGGACCCGGGCCGGCAAGGGCTGCGGGTCGTGCAAGGGCCTGGTCAAGCAGATCGTCGAGTGGGCCGCCGACGGCGACGTCGCCGAGGACGCCTCGGCCGGCTGGTACGTGCCGGGCATCCCGCTGGCCAAGCCCGCCCTGATGGCCGCCATCCGGGAGCAGGACCTGCGCAGCGTCTCCGCCGTGTTCGCCGCGCTGGCCCCCGGCGGTGGCGAGGATGCGAAGTCGAAGATGGGCCTGACGTCGCTGCTGAAGCTGGTCTGGGGCGTCGACTTCCTCCCGGAGAAGGACGGGGAGTTCATCAACGACCGGGTGCACGGCAACATCCAGCGCGACGGCACGTTCTCCGTCGTCCCCCAGATCAAGGGTGGGGTCACCACCCCGGCCCAGCTGCGCAGGATCGCCGACGTGGCCGAGAAGTTCGAGGTCCCGATGGTCAAGATCACCGGCGGGCAGCGGATCGACCTGCTCGGGGTGCGCAAGGAGGACCTGCCGGCGATGTGGAACGACCTCGGCATGCCCTCGGGCTACGCCTACGGCAAGAGCTTCCGCACCGTGAAGACGTGCGTCGGCTCCGACTTCTGCCGGTTCGGCCTGGGCGACTCCACCCGGCTGGGGGTCGACCTGGAGACCCGGTTCCAGGGCATCGAGAGCCCGGCGAAGCTCAAGATGGCCGTCGTCGGGTGCCCGCGCAACTGCGCGGAGGCCTACGTCAAGGACGTCGGCGTGGTGGCGGTGGGCAACGGCAGGTGGGAGGTCTACGTCGGCGGCGCCGCCGGGGCGACCATCCGCAAGGGCGACCTGCTGGCCACCGTCGACTCCCCGGCGGCGGTCATCGAGCTGACCGGCCGGTTCCTGCAGCACTACCGGGAGAACGCCAACTGGCTGGAGCGCACCTACGACTTCGTGCCCCGGATCGGGCTGGAGAGGATCAGGCAGGTGCTGCTGGCGGACAGCGAGGGCAGCTGCGCCGACCTCGACGCCCGGATGCAGCGCTCGATCGACGCCTACACCGATCCCTGGGGCCAGGACGGGAAGCAACCGGCCACCCCGGGCCAGTTCCGCACGTCGCTGCCGCTGATCGCCCTGCCGCAGGTGCCGGTCCGATGAGCCTCACCGGCGTCGCCACCAGCACACGCGCGGCCTACACGGTGGGCCGGGTCGAGGACGTCCCGCCCGGGGAGGGCCGGGCGTTCGTCGCCGGGAACGTCCAGGTGGCGGTCTTCCGGCTGCGCGACGGATCGCTGCACGCCACCCAGGCGGCCTGCCCGCACGCCGGGGGGCCGCTGGCCGACGGGCAGACCGACCTCGACGTGCTGGTCTGCCCGCTGCACCTCTACGCCTACCGGTGGTCCGACGGTGGCTCGAGCGCCGGCCTCCGGGCGGTTCGGACCTACCCGGTCCGCGACGTCGACGGCGACCTCGTCGTCGACGTCTGAAGGACCCTCCTGCCCCCCACCACTCGCAGGCTCGCGGCGGGACCCTGCAGGAGGGCCGAAGCGGGAGGGTCCTTCAGGGGTGCATGCGGGCGCCCTTCGTGACCTTGTCGACGGCGTTCTTCGGCCCGTGCACCGCCAGCCCGACCAGGTCCAGGTCAGCCCCGGACACCGTGCGCACCGCGGCCCGGTTCTGCACGTCCCCCGGGGTGCTGAACAGCTCCGCGGTGAAGACGGCGGGGGTCAGGGCCCGCTCCAGCGCGCGGGTGCGCGCGGCGCCGAGCAGCTCAGCCGACCCGGCGAGCACGAGCACCGGCTGGCGCAGCATCGGCAGGTACCCGGTGCCGTCGGCGTCCTCGTACGGCTCACCGACCAGCCCGGACCCGGTGGCGGTGATGCCGCTGACCAGGAACGCGGTCACGTTGAGCGCCTGCCAGGGGGCGAGGTCCTCGCGCAGCAGGACGGCGATCTTGGTGGCCCAGCGGGGCGGCTCGTCGGGGGTGTCCATGCGGTCAGCATCGCGTCCGGTGGACGGCGGGTCTTGTACGTTCCTGACGTGCCCGAGGTCATGGCGTGGCGGCCGGAGGTCCCGGGTCTGACCGAGGTCCTCCACGCGCACTTCACCGACCACGTCTACCCCGCGCACACGCACGAGGCCTGGACGTTGCTGCTCGTCGATGACGGCGCGGTCCGCTACGACCTGGATCGGCAGGCGCACGGCGCCTCCCCGGCGGCGGTGACCCTGCTGCCCCCGGGGGTGCCGCACGACGGGCGCTCGCAGTTCCCGGGCGGCTTCCGCAAGCGGGTGCTGTACCTGGAACCGGGGACGCTGGGGACCGACCGCATCGGCACGGCTGTCGACCGGCCCACGTTCGCCGACCCGGTGCTCCGGGCCCGGGTCTCCCAGCTGCACGGGGCGCTGCGGCCGCACACCGATGAGCTGGAGGCGGAGTGCCGGCTGGCGTTCGTGCTGGAGCGACTGCGTCAGCATCTGGACCGCGTCGTCGGGCCCGGGGCCGCCGTCCGGGACGACCGGCTGGCCGACCGGCTGCGGGAGCGGCTCGACGCCCGGGTCGCCGAGGGCCTGTCGCTCGACGCGGCGGCGGCGCACTTCGGGGTGCGCCCCACCCATCTGGTGCGGGCGTTCACCCGCCGGTACGGGCTGCCGCCGCACCGCTACCTCACCGGCCGGCGGGTCGACCGCGCGCGGCGGCTGCTGCTCGACGGCATGGCCCCGGCGGAGGTGGCGATCGCGGTCGGCTTCTACGACCAGGCGCACCTCACCCGGCACTTCCGCCGGATGCTGGCGACGACGCCCGCGGCCTACGCGCGCTCGGCGGCGTAGCGGTCAGGGCGCCGGGACGGCGACGGTCGCCGTCATCGGCCCGCCGCACTCCTCGGACCCGCCGGTCCGGACCCACTCCAGGTCGCTGTCCACCCTGGCGAGCACGGCGCCGTCCGCGCCGAGCACCGTGACCACGGCGGAGTCCGGGCGGCGCGAGCCGAACGGGACGCCCCTGCTCTCCGGGCCGGCAGAGGTCGCCGAGGGGGCCGGCTCGCCGGTGCCCTCCTCCCGCAGCGCGATGGGCGGGCAGGCCGGGGAGCAGGCGATCTCCACCTCACCCACCGGGGTGCCCGTCCAGTCCCCGGTCAGTTCGGCCCGCACCTCGGAGCCCCAGCCGATGGCCGGGCAGACCGTGCCGCCGCCCTGACCGCAGGCCGAAAAGAGCAGGACGAGCAGCCCGGCGGCGATCGGCGCCAGGTGCCGGGTGAGCGGGCGCTCCCGGCTCGGCGGACGTGGACAGGTCACCATGCGGGGCGCGTCAGGACGGCGGCAGCAGCCCGAGGTCGGCCAGCGCGGCGGTGACGTCGTCCTCCCGGACGAAGTCCAGCGCGAGCAGCCGATGCACCAGCACGCCGCGCCGGGTCAGCCGCAGGTCGGCCGGGCGCAGCTTCGGCAGCACCGCGCCACCCGGACGCGGCACGGCGGGCGGCGGGTCGAGCAGGCCGGCCCGCTGCAGGTCCGCCACGTCCTCCCGGGCACCCCAGGCGGTCCAGCCGCGCGGCTCGTCGTCCAGCGGGGTCAGCGGCAGCGGAGCACGCTCGCGCCGTCCGACGGCGGCCAGCAGGGCCAGCTGCCGCCAGCTGCACGCCTCGCCCAGCCGTAGGGCCCGGGCGGCCAGGGCCGCGTCGAGGTCAGGGGAGACCACCAGCTCGGCGAACAGGTAGCCCAGGTGCCGGATGCGCCGCTCCTCCGCTGACCGCCGGGCGGCGGCGACCACGCCCTCGAGCACCTCCCGGGCCACGATCCGCCCACCGGCCTGCTCGGTGAAGAAGCCGTCGGTGCGCACCCGGCGCTCGGTGCGGGACACCAGCACGCTGTGCTCGACGGCGAACGCCAGAGCGGCGCCGGCCCGCGCGCGCTCCCGGGCCGGCAACCGGCCGCCGGCCAGGTCGTCGGTGGCGGCCCGCAGCGTGGCTGCCAGCCGGTCGTCGATCTGGACGACCGCCTCGCCGGGGGCGAAGACGATGCCCGCCGCCGCCCGGGTCATCGACCCGGCGATCGTCGCGCCGGCCTCCACCAGGTCCCGGCCCGGGGCCACCCCGTCCTGCGTTGCGCTGTCCACGACGGTGATCATGACCGCTGCGGAGGAGGGCTGCACGCGCCACCCGGCGGTTCCTCACCACAGCGGGGCAGCGACGGTGAGCACAACGGAACACACGGTCATCCCGGCGCAACCGCCGGGGAACGCCGACCCGGGACCGTCGTCCCATGGCCTCAACTACCGGTGCCCGCACCACTGCGTTGCCGCCGAGCACCTCGACGCCGGTCCGGCGCGGGAGTCACTGGATCGACGACTGGCGCCCCGAGGACCCCCGGTTCTGGCAGCAGAGCGGCAAGCGGGTCGCCCGCCGGAACCTCTTCTTCTCCGTCTTCTCCGAGCACATCGGCTTCTCCGTCTGGAGCCTGTGGTCAGTGATGGTGCTGTTCCTGCCCGAGGCGGCCTTCGGCATCGACCCGGCGGGCAAGTTCCTGCTCACCACCCTGCCGACGGCGCTCGGTTCGCTCGTCCGGCTGCCCTACACCTTCGCCGTCGCGAGGTTCGGCGGCCGCAACTGGACGATCATCAGCGCGGCGCTGCTGCTGGTCCCGACCATCGCCACGGCGATCGTGCTGGAGCCCGGGGTCTCGTTCACCACGCTGCTGGCGGTCTCCTGCCTGGCCGGGGTCGGTGGCGGCAACTTCGCCAGCTCGATGACCAACATCAACGCCTTCTACCCCCAGCACCTCAAGGGCTGGGCGCTGGGGCTCAACGCCGGCGGCGGCAACCTGGGCGTGCCGGTCATCCAGCTCCTCGGGCTGCTGGTCCTGGCCACCGCCGGGGTCGAGCACCCGCGGATCGTGCTGCTGGTCTACGTCCCGTTCATCGTGGTCGCCGCCGTCGGTGCGGCGCTGCTGATGGACAACCTGACGGCGGTGACGAACCAGCAGCGGGCCATGCGCGACGCCGCCCGGGACCGGCACACCTGGACCATGTCCTTCCTCTACATCGGCACGTTCGGGTCGTTCATCGGGTTCGGTTTCGCGTTCGGCCAGGTGCTGCAGAACCAGTTCGCCGACTCCTTCGCCACTCCGCTGGCGGCTGCCTCGCTGACCTGGCTCGGGCCGCTCCTGGGTTCGTTGATCCGGCCGCTCGGCGGCTCGCTGGCCGACCGGTTCGGCGGCGCGCGGATCACCTGCTACAACTTCGTGGCGATGGCCGGAGGCGCCGCGGTGGTGCTGACCGCGAGCCGGGTGGGGTCGCTGCCGCTCTTCCTCGTCGGGTTCGTGCTGCTGTTCGTCTTCAGCGGGCTCGGCAACGGGTCCACCTACAAGATGATCCCGGCGATCTTCCGCACCAAGGCGCAGCTGGAGGTCGCGGCCGGCGGCGACACCGTCGTCGCCGACCGCCGGGCGCTGCAGCTGTCCGGCGCGCTGATCGGCATCGCCGGCGCGGTCGGCGCCTTCGGCGGGGTGCTGGTGAACCTGGCCTTCCGCCAGTCGTTCCTCAGCACCGGCAGCGGCGACGGCGCCTACCTCGCCTTCCTCGCCTTCTACGCGGCGTGCTTCGTCGTCACCTGGGTGGTCTACCTGCGCCCCGGAACCCCCATGAAGGGCGTCTGAAGAAGGACCCCGCTGCCCCCCACCACTCGCAAGCTCGCGGCGGGACCCTGCAGCGGGGCCGTTCGGGCGCTACACCGCCAGGCGGTAGCCGCGCTTGACCACGGTCTCGACCACCGGCGCGCCCAGTGCGGCCCGCAGCCGGGTCACCGCCATCTCCACGGCGTGCGCGTCACCACCGCCGGACAGCTCGCCGAGCAGGTCCGGGCGGGACACCACCACGCCGGGGCGGCGGGCCAGTGCCCGCAGCACCGCCATCGGGCCGGGCGCCAGCTCGACGAGCTGCCCGTCGAGCACCGCGGCGTGCCCTCGCACCTGCAGCGTGTGGTCGCCGCAGGTGAGCACCGGGGCCCGCTCGGGCACCCGGGCGACCACCTCCCGGGCCAGGGCGCCCAGCCGGGCCCGCTCGGGCTGCACGGTCGCGATGCCGGCGGCCTCCAGCGGCGCGGCCGTCACCGGCCCGACGCACACCGGCAGCACCGCGTCGGCGAACGCGCCGAGCACCGCCGCCTGCACGCCCTCCTCGGCGGCCACCTGCAGCAGGCTGGCCGCTGCCGGGGCGCTGGTGAAGGTGACCGCGTCCACGCCGCGCGCGGCGATCGCGGCGACCAGCCGGCGCAGCGGCGCGGTGTCCTCCGGCAGCACCCAGCGGTAGACCGGGACCTGGATGACCTCCGCGCCGGCATCGCGGAGGCCGGCCACGAGCTCCGGCAGCGGGTCGCCGTGCAGCTGGACGGCGATCCGCCGGCCCGGCAGCGGGCCCTCGGCGCCGGACAGCAGGTGGGCCAGCACCTCCGCCGAGCTCTCCGAGGCCGGCGACCACGCATCGACCAGGCCGGCGCCCCGGATGGCGCCGCGCGCCTTGGGCCCGCGGGCCAGCACCCGGGCCGGGCGCAGGTGCTCACGGACGGGCAGGTCCCAGGCCTCGGCGGCTTCGAGCCAGCCACGGAAACCCACCCCGGTGGTGGCCACCACCAGGTCGACCGGTGCGGCGAGCACCTCGCGGGTCGCCGAGACCAGGTCGGTGTCGTCGGACAGCGGCACGATGCGGATGGCCGGGGCGTACAGCACCCGTGCGCCGCGGCGGTCCAGCAGCGCACCCAGCTCCTCGCTGCGGCGGGCCGCGGTGACCGCGACGGTGTAGCCGGCCAGCGGCGGCGGCTCCGCGGCCGGTGCGTCGTCCGTGGCGCGGTCGGGCGGGTTGTCGGTCACCCCGCCATGGTGCGGGTTCGGTGTTCCAGCCGTGTGACGTGGTGGTCCGCCGGTCGGTGACCGGCGGCACCCCGCCGGAACGGCTGCCGGCTCAGCGGACGGCGGCGGTCCAGGTGGGGACCGGGCCGGCGCTGCCCAGCACGGCGCCGCGGCTGGCCAGCAGCCGCAGGTGGGCGTCGGTCTCGGTGACGGCGAAGATCCGCATCCGCCGCTCGTAGGACGACCAGGGGCGGGACCAGGTCAGGTGCGCCGCCAGCTCCCACGGAGTGCTGTGCGGGTGCGCGCGGACGGCGGTCAGCAACTCGGCCAGCCGCTGCTCGTGGTGGGCGGTGAGCTGGTCGACCCGGTCGGCCAGGCCGGTGAAGCGCCACTCGTGCGCCGGCAGCACCTCGGTCGACCCCGTCTCGCGGACGCCGGCCAGGGAGTCGAGGAACGAGCGCAGCGGGTCGGCCAGCCCGTCGACGGTCGTGGAGATGTTCGGCGTGATCCGGGGGAGCACGTGGTCGCCGGAGAAGAACAGGCCGGTGCGCTCCTCCGCGAAACACAGGTGGCCGGGCGTGTGACCGGGGGTGTGCACCGCACGCAGCTGCCAGCCGGGCAGGTCGGCCAGGTCGCCGTGGTCCAGCAGCCGGTCGGGCACGGCAGCCCGCAGGTAGCGGGCCATTCCTTCGGCCGGGCCGACATCGGCGACCGCCTCGGCCCGGTCGGCACCCAGGCCGACGAGGAACTCGACCTCGGCGGCAACCGACGTCTCGACGTCCCGGCGGTTCGAGCCGGCCACCAGTTCGGCGTCGGCCGGGTGCATGGCGATCCACGCGCCGGAGCGCTGGCGAACCCGGTTGGCCAGGCCGAGGTGGTCGAAGTGCATGTGGGTGACGAGCACGCCGCGGACGTCGTCGATGGAGGCGCCGATCCCGGCCAACCCGCCGGTCAGCGCCGCCCAGCTCTCGTCGCTCTCCCAGCCGGTGTCGATGAGCCCGATCCCGCCCGGGACGGCGAGGGCGTACACCGACACGTAGCGCAGCGGGCTGTTCGGGATGGGCACCGGGATCGACCAGAGGTCCGGGCGCAGCTGCTCGACCGGGGGAAGGGTCCGGTGCTGCCAGGCCTGGTGCTGTTCGGTGCCGGTGACGTCCACGTGGGGGCACTCTGCCAGCGGCACGGTGCACCATGGAGGGGTGCCCGTCGAACCAGCCCCCCGTCCGGTGTCGGCCGTACCCCATCGGCTGCGGCTGATCTGCGTGCTCGCGGCCGCCGCCATCGTGGCCGTCATGACCGTGGTCGCCGTCCTGCTCACGTCCTCGACCACCGGTGTGGTGGCCTTCCAGACCGCCGACCAGGTGGCCATGGTCCTGCTCGGCCTGGCACTGGGCGGTGGGGTGCTGCTGATGGCCCGCCCGCGGGTCGATGCCGATGCCACGCGCATCCGGGTACGGAACGTGCTGGCCACCCACGAGCTGCCCTGGTCGGTGGTGCGCGCGGTGCGGTTCGACCGGCACTCGCCGTGGGCGTCGCTGCTGCTCAGCAACGGCGACGAGCTCTCCGTGCTGGCCGTGCAGGCGGCCGACAAGGGGCGGGCGGTCGACGCCGTCGAGGGGCTGCGGGCCCTGCTCGCGGTCAACACCCCGGCCGACGACCCGGCGTCGAGGACACCGCTGCTCTACGAGTGAGGCACCCCGGGACCCGGGAATGACGGCGACCCCCGCGGCGCTGTAGCATTGGCGTGCCTCCCCCGCTACATCGAGGCGCGCGAACCAACGGTGACCCCGCCCCGGGTCGCCGACCAAGAGGAGCCCGCTCCCACCTGGTGCCGTCGAGGCAGCCAGGTCCCCGGATCGCAGAGACGGCTCCGGCCGCCCTCTGTGGCTGCACGTGTCGCTCCCGACATGTGCGGCCTGCCGGCGAGTGGGCCCCGTGAGCAATCGCTCACGGGGCCTTTGCTCGTCCTCGACCCGGGCCGGGCCGCTGACTCCTCACCGCAGGCAGCAGAGGAGAGGCCATCACCGAGCCCCGCATCAACGACCGCATCCGAGTCCCCGAGGTCCGCCTGGTCGGACCCGAGGGTGAGCAGGTCGGCATCGTGCCGATCGGCGAAGCGCTGCGCCTGGCCCAGGATTCCGAGCTCGACCTCGTCGAGGTCGCGCCCATGGCCCGGCCGCCCGTCGTCAAGCTCATGGACTACGGGAAGTTCAAGTACGAAGCCGCCCAGAAGGCCCGCGAGGCCCGGCGGAACCAGGCGCTCACCGTCATCAAGGAGATGCGGCTGCGCCTGAAGATCGACCCGCACGACTACGAGACCAAGAAGGGCCACGTCGAGCGCTTCCTCAAGGGCGGCGACAAGGTCAAGATCACCGTGATGTTCCGCGGTCGCGAGCAGTCCCGCCCCGAGATGGGCTACCGGCTGCTGCAGCGCCTCGCGGGCGACGTGGCCGACCTGGGGACGGTGGAGTCCAACCCCAAGCAGGACGGCCGCAACATGGTCATGGTGATCGCACCGCACCGGAACCAGGCGGCGACGGACGCCGTCCGGCGCACCGCGAAGGCCGAGAAGCACGCGTCGTCCGAGCAGGCGCAGGCACCGGCCGAGGGGCAGGCGCCCCCGGCCTGAGCCGGCGCGGCACCTGCACCACCGCACCACCGAGACGGCCATCGCAACGGCCACGCCGCGGGGCGCTGCCCCGCGGCCGGCGACAGAGACGAACGAGGACGAGGACATGCCGAAGAACAAGACCCACAAGGGCACGGCCAAGCGCATCCGTGTCACGGGCACCGGGAAGCTGGTGCGTGAGCACACGAACAACCAGCACAAGTTCGAGCACAAGTCCTCGAGCCGGAAGCGCCGCGTTTCAGGCACCGAGGTGCTGTCCCCGGCGGACACCAGCCGGATGAAGAAGCTCCTCGGTCTCTGACCGCCACCCTTAACGAGCAGACAGGAGCTTCCACGTGGCACGCGTGAAGCGGGCGGTCAACGCCCAGAAGAAGCGTCGTACGACCCTCGAGGCCGCCAGCGGGTACCGCGGGCAGCGCTCGCGGCTGTACCGCAAGGCCAAGGAGCAGATCCTCCACTCCGCGACCTACAACTACCGCGACCGCAAGGTCCGCAAGGGTGACTTCCGCAAGCTGTGGATCACCCGGATCAACGCCGCGGCGCGGCAGAACGACATGACCTACAACCGGTTCATGCAGGGTCTGCGGCTGGCCGGGATCGAGCTGGACCGTCGGGTCCTGGCCGAGCTCGCCGTCAGCGAGCCGGCCGCCTTCGCCGCGCTGGTGGAGTCCGCCCGGGCCGCGCTCGCCGCGAACCCCGAGGCGACCGGCGCCCAGGCCCCCACCCAGGCCGCCTGAGCACCACCCCAGCTTGAAAGAGGACCCCGTTCCCTCTCGCCATTCGCACGCCGGTCGGCCCCGTCCAGAGGCTCGCGCCGAGCCTGCGAGGCGTGAGGGGGACGGGGTCCTTCCGTTGCTGACCGAGCGCTCGGCCCGCGTCGTGGCCGCCCGCAAGCTCACCCGGCGCGGCGGCCGGGACGATGCCGGTGCCTTCCTCGCCGAGGGCCGCCAGGCGGTCGCCGAGGCGCTCGCCGAGGCGGGCCGTGACCCGGTCGCCGTGCGCGAGGTCTTCGCCACCGAGGCCGCGGCCGCCGCGCACGGCGAGCTGCTCGCCGGCACCCGCGTGCCGGTGCGGCTGGTGACCGAGCGCGCCGCCGCGTCGCTGTCGGAGACCGTCACCCCGCAGGGTCTGGTCGCGGTCTGTGCCCTGCGCGACGTGCCGGCCCGATCACTGGCCGCCGACCCGCCGCGGCTGGCCGTGGCGCTGGCCGAGCTCAACGACCCCGGCAACGCCGGCACCGTGCTGCGCACCGCCGACGCGTGCGGCGCCGGTGCCGTGGTGTTCGGCAGCGGGTCCGCCGACCCGTTCCACGGCAAGGTGGTGCGCTCCAGCGCCGGCAGCCTGTTCCACGTCGACGTCGTGCGCAGCGCCCCGCTCGAGGAGCTGATCCCCGTGCTGCGGGCCGCCGGGGTGACCGTGCTGGCCGCCGACGGCGGGGGAGAGGTCGCGCTCGACGCCGCCGCGGAGGAGGGGCTGCTCGCCGGGCCGGTGCTGTGGCTGTTCGGCAACGAGGCGCGCGGGCTGGACCCCGCCCTGGCCGCGCTGGCCGACGCCCGGGTGCGCATCCCGATGCGCGGCCGGGCGGAGAGCCTGAACCTGGCGGTCGCCGCGTCGATCTGCCTCTACGCCACCCAGCTCGCCCAGGGCTGAGCGCTGGCCCACCTCCGCCGCCGACCACAGACCCGACCTCACTGCCTGCGCCGAGCCGACGACCCCGTCCGACCGGCTCTTCTGATGGAGCCACCATCAGCGACCGGGACCCCGCGGCGACGCGGGTCGGTTACAGCCGTGGGCCGATGATGATCTCGGTGTTGTCGGGGCGGTAGGTGCGCCATCGGCCGTCGGGTGGTCGTTCGACGCGGAAGCCGTGGTGGACCTTCGTATGGTGGCGTTCACAGAGGAGCGCTGAGTTCGTCAGGTTGGTCTCGCCACCGTGGATCCAGTGGATGAGGTGGTGCACGTCGCA
>JABAKE010000139.1 GCA_019779905.1 Modestobacter lapidis
CCGATCACCGCGTCGTGGTCCTACTGCTACGACGCCAACGGCAACCGCACCTACGACTCCACCTCCACCGCCCCCACCGTGGCCTGCCCCGGGCAGACCGGGGGACCGGCGGCGACCTACACCTACGACGCCACCGACGCCCTGATCGCCCGCGCCGGCACACCGGCCGGGGCGTTCAGCTACGACGGGAACGGCGCCGAACTCTCCGCCGTCGGGACCACCACCCGCACCGGCGGCATTTGGAGCCCCCGTGGGCAGCTCACCTCGCTGACCTCCGACGGGACCACGACGCCGTTCACCTACGCCGGCGAGGGCAACAAGGAACGCCTCACCGCCGGTGGCAGCGGCTACCAGAACACCCCGCTGGGGGTCACCACCCAGACCGGCGCCGGGGCTTCCACCGTCATCCGCGAACCCAACGGAACCCCGGTCGCCCTCCGCGTCGGCGGCGCCAGCTACTACTACATCGCCGACCGTCAGGGCAGCATCATCAGCCTCGTCGACGCTGCCGGCGTCGAGAAGAATCACTACTCCTACGACCCCTACGGCGTCTCCCGCGCCAAGACCGAGACCGTTCCCAACCCCTGGCAGTACATCGGCGGACAATACGACCCGACCACCCACCTCTACCACCTCCAAGCCCGCTACTACGACCCCACCATCGGCCGATTCACCCAACCCGACCCCAGCGGCCAAGAAGCGAACGTCTACGCCTACGCAGCGGAAGATCCCATCAACGGAAGTGACCCGTCTGGGCTCGACACGACGACTCTGGAGTTCTCCGCATGCTTGTATGCGTGTATCACGTTCGGCTTGAGCGAGGACGGCCAAGGAAATAACGGCGTCACCGTCGGGCTGGGCGCCGGCGGAGGGGGCGGCGTTTCCGTCGGCCAGTCGGAGGGTAGCTTAGACGAAGGTTTCGGCGCTCAGGCTGGATGTAATGAGGTTTTCTCACCAGGTTCGGCGGCCTGAAGGACGTCGTCGCTGGTCGTCGCGGGTGTTCCGGATGTAG
>JABAKE010000140.1 GCA_019779905.1 Modestobacter lapidis
GGCTATTGAATAGACATTTTCTAAAAAAAACCGGTATACTTTAATAAAGCAGAGTTTTACTTCCGCTTTATCAAAGAATACATCCATATAGCCCTCTTTGAATTCCCCTGGTATGATGTCCGATAAACACTCTGTGTAAAACACACAGAGGTTTATCATAACCAACCATGGAGGAGGTTGTAGCTTGTAAGTCACAATCCGAAGACCGGCTACCTACAAACACAGACCCCCAAATAAGTTTTAAATAAACACTTGCCATCGGCTAGTAGTCCACTCAATCCTTCAGCGCTCAAACACAAAATCGTTAGATATCTGGTTTGAGACTGTTCAGGTTTTCTCCGAGGAGATCACCCATGTTGTTAGAGCGTAAACAGCAATTGTGGACTTGCGTTCACAATTAAACCGTCTCCACTTAACAACGAGGCCATAAAAACTTAAACTACTCTGATAACTATTGTCATCGTTTTGTTATAAGTTACATGTTTTCACATAACTTACCAACATACTTGTTTCTGTCGTGTGTGCGTTTATGCGTTATATTTTTGTTCGGGATGCGACTTTTTAATTTTCTCAGTTTACAATCTTTTTCAAAGATATGTGCGTAAAGTTGGGTTTTCAAAATTCTCTGCCATACACTTTCCTGTACGAATTTCGGGTTTCAAAATAAAAAGGAGACATTTCGAGACATTTCGAGACATTTTCGGATTTATACTTCCGAGATTTTGCAAAAACTACCTATATTTGTTAGACACCCATACCTCAAATTTTCGGAATAGCATTAATTATAGCCTAGAAACCCATTATGCTCTTTAGTTTTTCTGAAAATGACGTATTCTTGGAGATTTACAAATTCTCCCAAACTTTGTATGACAACCATTTAAACAAATGACGTACATCTTCAAGTTGGCTCATTTTACATCTATTCCGTCTACTTCCGTTTCATTTACTATCTTATTTATCTATTTCATATTTTTTTTATTCAATTTTGCAATTATTTGCATTT
>JABAKE010000142.1 GCA_019779905.1 Modestobacter lapidis
CACCAAGATGTACAAAGACTTGCGGCGACAATTTTGGTGGAAAGGCATAAAGGCGGACGTGGCTAAATTTGTGGAGTCATGCTACACATGTCAAAGAGTAAAGGCGGAACACCAGAAACCACCAGGATTGCTCCAACCTTTGGAAATACCTGTGTGGAAATGGGAGCATTTATCCATGGACTTTATCACTGACTTGCCAAGATCAAAGAAAATGCACGACGCTATATGGGTAGTAGTAGACCGATTGACGAAATCCGCCCACTTTATCGGCTATAGTATGAAATATTCGGTAGAAAAGTTGGGAAAGCTATATGTTGAAAATATTGTTCGTTTTCACGGCATTCCAGTCTCAATCGTGTCCGACAGAGATTCTCGATTCAGATCTGGCCTATGGAAAAGCTTGCAAAAAGCTTTCGGCACAGAAATCAAGATGAGTACGACAGCACATCCACAAACTGACGGACAAACGAAGCGAGTAAATCAAGTTCTCGAAGACATGCTGCGAGCTTGTGTTTTAGACTTCGGTGAATCATGGGAGGATTCTCTACCGTTGGTAGAATTCTCATACAACAATAGTTATCATGCAAGCATCGGGATGGCTCCTTATGAAGCTCTGTATGGCAGACCGTGTAGATCACCAACTTGTTGGGTAGAAGTGGGCGAGAGATCCTTCTGGAAATCAGAATTTGAGAAAAAGAATCCTAAATTGGGTCCTGAAATTATTCGGGAAACCTCGGAGAAAATTGAAATAATTCGAGAACGACTGCAAGCTGCTCAAGACAGACAAAAATATTATGCAGACAAAGGGAGGCGGCCGATGGAATACAACGTTGGAGATGAAGTTCTTTTGAAAATATCACCCGTGCGAAGTCTGATTCGACACAAGAAGAAAGGAAAACTATCGCCACGATACGTAGGCCCATTTCCCATCACAGCAAAGATAGGAACAGTAGCTTATCGGTTAAAGCTGCCTACGGAACTTGTCGGAATTCACAACGT
>JABAKE010000143.1 GCA_019779905.1 Modestobacter lapidis
CCAATCACCATAGTATCGTATACTAGTCTTCGCAAAATAAGGCTTATAACACACCCCGGTGTTAAGGCAAGGTAGATTCATGCAAAACTCCTTTTGCATTTTATTATTTTCAATAATAGTATTTAAACTAGAATTCGCTGCCAACTCTGATGTCCTAGTAAATGAGACCTATGCTTTCAACAGAAAACATTGTTCACTAGACATTCTATTAGGCAATCTTGTAAATGGCATTTATTTAGTAATTTCTTTATATGCAAGTATTTCATTCTTAAACTCCTTTTAAGAATATACTTGTTTCTATTCTGAATCACTATTCTGAATCAATTATCAATATCTGCTTAACAACTATTTGCAGTATTTTTGTGATATTGATTTGAGTACATACTTTATTATTATATGAGTCTCATATTTCCCAAATATCTATCTCATATAAAATTCTTTCCAAAACCCATTTTGAAGAGAATTGAATTCCTATAACGATTATGGAATTCTTAATACTACTTTAGTATTTAAAGTGTGTACTTATAAAGAAAATGATTGATGACTTTCTTGCTCCCACTAGTCCTTTTAAAAACAAGGTACTTTATGTATTAAACCCTTTAATTACATAAAATTCCTTTTGTTGTTTTATAAAGGTACAATTTTTAAACTAACATGGAAACAGTGTTTTCTAATAACTCTTTATTTGAGAAAACATACTTTAAAAGTTTATTTGAATTATCCCATATTATCAAATAATCTTTAAACTCTATCGTTTAACATTTTAAGGTCAATAAGTGATATGAGATTAAATCAAATATTCTCAATATTCTTCTTTTAGTTTTACTTCATAATAATCATTTGAACTTTTCAAATATCTATTATTCATGAAGTATATAAGCTAAAAGTCAGGGTTTATACATCTTATGTATTATCCCTTTAAGCTCCGTGTACACTTTCATATTTATTCGTTCATGGCATTTATAAAGAATTAAGGACTTTAAAATAATTGCCAGA
>JABAKE010000144.1 GCA_019779905.1 Modestobacter lapidis
TCATTATTATTTATCTGTTCATTTTTCTCAAAATAAAATATCCCATTTGAATTTCTTTTAATTTGCCAAGACTCTATTCACCCCCCCTCTAGAGTCAACTTTGGGCCAACAATTGGTATCAGAGCAAGTGCTCATTTATTATTTGTTGAGCTAAAGATCATATGGCATATCAAATGGGAACAAATCCTGACCGACCCCCACTTTTTGATGGCGAAAATTATGGCTTCTGGAAAAATAGGATGCAAAATTGGATTGAATCCTATGATATGAAAATTTGGAAAGTCATCGTCAAAGGAAATATTAAAATTTTCAAAAAGGATTCTGAAGGAAAAGAAATTCCTAAAACCATTGACGATTGGACTGATGATGATATGAAAATTCTTCAAACAAATTCCAAAGCCAAAACTGTTTTATATTGTGCTTTAAATGCTAGTGAATATAATCGTGTTTCTGGTTGTACCACGGCACAAGAAATATGGAACAAACTTGAAGTTACCTTTGAAGGTACAAAACAAGTTAAACGTTCCAAAGCTCTTATGCTAAGAGGTGAGTATGAAAGTTTCAAAATGATTGAAAATGAAGGCGTGCATGATATGTTTACTCGTTTTACTAATCTTTTGAATAAGTTGAGAGCATTAGGTAAAACATATTCAAATGACGACGTTATTTCAAAGATGTTGAATGCTCTACCACCTTCATGGGGACCAAAGGTTACAGCAATCCAAGAAGCAAAAGACATTGAAGAAATGGATATAGACGAACTTCTTGGATCACTCATTACTCATGAAGAAGCTATGAAAAAGGAGAAAGAGGCTATTCAACTTGAGAAAATAAATGCTCAGGCCAAGAAGGCTCTTGCTTTAAAATCCTCCATTAATGATGAAGAAGATGAAGGTAACTCCTCTGAAATTGGTGATGAAACTATGGCACTTATCACAAGAAGATTTCAATCCTTCCTCAGAAATAGCAAAAATAATGCTAGACAGA
>JABAKE010000145.1 GCA_019779905.1 Modestobacter lapidis
CCTGGTGGGAATTTTTTTTTCACTTCTATGGAGGATAATGCTCTTTTGGAGGTATTGTGACTCTGCTAGGGAGCTAGATAACGTCTTTGTGTCATTTTTGGAGACGTGGTTTTACCTGAGGGTGTAAGATATGCATTCTTCTTTATTCAGGCTGGAATATCTTTGATATTCAAAATATTTATACCCGAACAAAATTACAAAACTATTTATATTTTTTTACACTTTTATTAGACTGATTGATTAAGATCTTTATTGGTTGTACGGAACAATGAGTTGATTGATTCAACAGAGCTAATTATTTATATCGTGTCTACACTGAGAACCGTCGTAGACAATTTTTGTACGATGATTTTCATAATAAAAAAAGTGATTATAGTTCACTAGGAGGATTCAAATATCCGAATTTTGCTAAATTGAATAATAAATTTGAGCTATTTATTGGCAATTTAACACAGAAAGAGAAGTACTGAAATAAATTTGTTGGTAGTACTCTCAGTATCCGTAAATTCTCGACTGAAGTGAAGTATAATCAAAAAGCGGCTGCGCCTGGAAAAGAGGGTAAAGAATATAATTTATTTAATGATAATGTTTTACTTGCTAATATTAGTAATATCATTAATGATGATAAATTGTCTAATTTAGATAAACAAATTAAAATTGAAAATATGACTTTAAATGATGAATCTGTGGATGATGTTGTTACACATATTATCAGTAGAAATAAAGTTTTAATTTCAATATTTAAAAGAATTGATGAGGAATTAGATGTGTTTTATAAAAAAGGTATGGAAAATATTAAAATTGATTCTAGGGGGAGAGAGATACTCATTTTAGATAATAATAATTTAGCATATACTGTAAAGGAAAAAAAAAATGAATGGAATATTAAATAAAAATATAATAAGATATTTATAATACTTAATAAAGTATTACTTATGAACCTCATCAGTACATAACGATATATAAAAATAATCAGATAACA
>JABAKE010000146.1 GCA_019779905.1 Modestobacter lapidis
TTTGGGTTTTGCAAGTATCGACTGATCGTCGCTTCCCTGCTGGTTTTTTTTTTTTTTTGAAAACCATTTTTTTTGTTTAAAGACACGAGGGTCGTAAATTTTGACTCAAAACCATTTTGGTGGTAAAAGTCGGGGTGGACTAGGGTTGAAATCCCTGGGTCCTGATTTTTGTTTCAAACCATGAATTTTGGCTTCAAGGATCGAAAATTTTGATCAAGTTCGGGAAGAGGCTCCTAAACTTGGATTTTTTTTTGAACAATGAAACTGTAAAGGTAAACATTGTTTTGAGGTTTTTTTTTTAGAAATTTCAACATGAGGATGAAAATTCCAAAAGGAGTGGGTTTGACGAGCAGATACCTAGGAATAGGCTTTGGCCGTGTAGGGATTGCTCTGACCCGATGGAGGCAGTCTTCAAGGGTAGTACCGCTTCAAGAACTTTCCATTGATGGGCAGCATACATCTGTCACCTTCCATGTTTAGAAGAGCGTACGCGCCGTTGGAGAAGACTTTGTCGATGACGAAAGGTCCCTCCCATTTTGGTTCAAATTTGCCTTTGGATTTGTTTGCGAAAACCATTGGCCTTTTTACTGCAAGAACCAAGTCTCCCTTTTTGTAGGCGCGTTGCCTGACCTTCTTGTCGAAAGATCCTGCCATGCGTGCTTGGTAGAGTTCAACGCTTTGTAGAGCTTCGAGCCGTCTCTCATCGAGATTATCCAGCTCTTGGAGTCTCAATTTGACATTGCTTTCTTGCGTCATGTCATTTTGCAGAGATACCCTTAAGGAAGGAATTTGAACTTCCAAAGGGACAACAGCTTCGCATCCATAGACCAATGAGAATGGTGTGCTATGGGTTGGTCCTCGAACAGTGGTTCGATAGGCCCACAAAGCTTCAGGCAGTTTGTCACCCCAGTCTCTTTTGTGACTAGAGACCATTTTCTTTAGAATTTTGCAGAGCGTTTTGTTGAAGGCTTCTGCT
>JABAKE010000147.1 GCA_019779905.1 Modestobacter lapidis
AATCTGTTCTTTCAATGCAAAAAAAGGCGAAGAAAAAAAAAGAAATATTCTTTGTCCAAAAAAAGGAAACCTGCAATTGTGTTTTTTTTTTTATTCCAAAGACCTCTTTCCTTTAGTTCTATATTTCCATATTTCTATCCCGAAATAATGAATTGAGTTCGTATAGGCATTTTGGACGCCGCTATTGAAATCGCCTTTCTGGCTATATTTTCTGCTACTCCGCCCATTTCATAAAGTATTCTACCTGGTTTAACGACAGCTACCCAATATTCGGGAGATCCTTTCCCCGACCCCATACGTGTTTCCGCAGGTCTTACTGTAACTGGTTTGTCTGGAAATATACGTACCCATATTTTTCCACCACGGCGTGCATTTCGTGTCATTGCTCGTCGCCCTGCTTCTATTTGTCTAGATGTGATCCAAGCGGGTTCAAGTGCCTGAAGAGCATATCTACCGAAACAAATACGATTACCTCGATAAGATATTCCCTTCATTCTTCCTCTATGTTGTTTACGGAATCTGGTTCTTTTGGGGTTATAGTTGATGGTTGTTTCGCAATTCCATCTCTACTACAGAACTGGACATGAGAGTTTCTTCTCATCCAGCTCCTCGCGAATGAAACGATTGAAAAATAGTTAATTAAGATAGACATGTATTTAATGAATAATACACTGAATCATGGGATTCCTTACTATTTCATCTAATCTATTCGAAATTTGTCTATCTTGTTTGGATATAGAACTAAACATATATTTTTATTTATAGATAATGTCATTTTTTAGAATGTTATAACGAATCTTTCTTTTTTTTTTTTTCTTTATCGTATCGGATCGCCCAAAATTTAGCAATCCAATAAAATAAAACTTTCGCGGGCGAATATTTACTCTTTCAATATCTAGTTCAGTTGTAGGGTTATCCCATGACCTCTCAGAATAAATGAATTAGTCCTCGGTTCGTTCCGCCATCCCAC
>JABAKE010000016.1 GCA_019779905.1 Modestobacter lapidis
GCTGTTCAAGAGCCCGCTCGGCGACTTCGTGGCCGAGGTGGCCGACCGGCAGGCGCCCGGTGAGATCCGCGCCGTCGGCCGCGGGGAGACCGTCTCGCTGCGGGCCTGACGTCCCGCCGGGCTGGCACTGTGCGCTGGGGGCCCCACTCCACCGGCAGAACGGTCCACTGGCGCACAGTGCCGGCGGGCGGCCGCCCTCAGCGGCGGACCAGGTCCAGCCGCCGCCGATGGGCCGCGGCGATCTCCGCCCGGCAGGCAGCCGGTTCGTGGGTGAGCCGGGCGTAGCTGAACCGCAGCACCAGCCAGCCCAGCGCGGCCAACGCCGCGTCCCGTCGCAGGTCACGCTCACGAGCCGCCGGGCTCCCGTGGAAGGCGGCGCCGTCGAGCTCCACCGCCAGCAGGACCTCTGGCCAGGCCGCGTCCAGGACCGCCAGGCCACCGGGCAGGGGAACCCGGTGCTGCTGGCGGCACGGTGGCAGGCCGGAAACGGCGAGCACGTGTTCCATCCCCCAGATTTCGAGCTCGCTCTGCGACCCGCCCGCCACCAGGGTCAGGAGCGCGGCC
The DNA here is from genome assembly GCA_019779905.1 of Modestobacter lapidis. GTDB lineage: Bacteria > Actinomycetota > Actinomycetes > Mycobacteriales > Geodermatophilaceae > Modestobacter > Modestobacter lapidis. The sequence goes on from JABAKE010000016.1 coordinate 565, forward strand.
AGCGCCGCGCGGCCGGGCAGCTCCGGGCGCCGTTCCAGCTCGCGGCGGATCGCCGGGACCCCGGCCCGCCGAGTGCGGACCGCGGTGATGACGGCGGCCCGGGCGACGGCCGGGAAACGGAGCGAACGCCGGCCGCTGTGCGCCTGACCCCAGGCGTCCACCAGCGTCCGGGCCGGCGGCGTGACCGGGAGCCCGCGCACCCGGGTGCCGGACAGGTCGGTCACCCGGTGCACGGTCAGCTGGCGTGCCCGGGCCGGCGCTCGCCGGCGCGCATCGATGGACACGTGCACGCGATCGGCCTCCGGGGCCAGCCGCCAGGTCGACAGCGCGGTGTGGTGGCTCAGCACGCCGTCGGTGGACAGCACGGCGGCCATCGCCCGGGTGCGCCACACCTCCGCACACTCCGGCAGGACGACGACGTGCGGCAACGGCCGGACCAGCCGGCCGGCGGCCACCCACCGCGACACGCTCGTCGAGCTGGTCCGCCCCGCGAGGTCGGCGATCCGCCGGACGCCGTCGGGACCCATCACGCCACGCAGGTCCACCGCCACGCCGGGGAGCCTGACGCCCCGGGGGCCGGCGCGGCGCTCCGCAGCCGTGGCTGTGGACAGCCGACCCGGTGGACACGGCAGGCACTGTGCGGCCGGTGCCCGGATCCCGCCAGGACCGGGCACTCGACGCACAGTCCTCCGCGGGCCGGCGCGACGCCCTCAGCGGCCGGCCAGGCGTAGCGCGCGGGTCTGCACGTCAGCCCGCAGCGCCGCCTCGTCCACGGTGGTGGAGACCCCGTCGGCGACGAGCCGACGGCCGGCCACCCAGGTGTCGCGCACGTGCCGCGACCCGGCCGACCACACCAGGTGGGTGAGCAGGTCCCCGACGTCGCCGACCGGCACGAACGCGATGTCCTCGCTGTCGACGTGCACCAGGTCCGCGCGCCGCCCGGCGGTCAGCTGACCGAGGTCGGGGCGGCCGATCGCGTCCGCGGCCGCACCGGTGGCCAGCCAGAACGCCTCGGGCGCCGTGAGCGCGGTGGCGTCCCGCTCGCGCAGCCGGGCCAGCTGGGCGGCCAGCCGCAGGTCCTCGAACAGGTCGAGGTTGTCGTTGGACGCCGGCCCGTCGGTGCCCATCCCGACCCGGATGCCGAGGTCGAGCATGTCGCGCAGCCGGGCGGTACCGCTGGCCAGCTTGCTGTTGCTGCCCGGGCAGTGCGCCACGGCGACGTCGTATTCCCGCCAGAGCTCCAGGTCGCCGTCGTCCATGTGCACGCAGTGCGCAGCCAGCACCCGGCCGCCGAGCACGTCGTGCGCCGCCAGCAGCTGCGGAACGCTGAGACCGTGCGCGTCCAGCAGGTCCTGGCCCTCGGTGGTGGTCTCGGCGACGTGCACGGTGAGCAGCAGGTCGTGCTCCCGGGCGGCCACCGCCGCCCGGGTGAGCACCGGCAGCGGGACGGTGTACGCCGCGTGCGGGCCGATCCCGTACTCGACCTGGGCGTCGCTGCGCGCCGACAACCGGACGGCGGTCTCCAGCTGCTCGTCGAAGGTGCCGAAGCCGGGCAGCGCGATCAGCGGGTTGGCGATCACCGACCGCGCGCCGGTGGCCCGCACCGCGGCGGCGATCCGCTCGGGATGGAAGTACATCTCAATGCTGGTGGTCACCCCGTGCCGCAGCAGCTCCGCCGACGCCGCGGTCATCGCCACCTCGACGTCCTCGGGGGTCAACCGCGCCTCGCGCGGCCACATCACCTCGTGCAGCCAGCGCTCCAGCGGCAGCCCCTCGCCCTGGCCGCGGAACAGCACCATCGGCGCGTGCGAGTGGGTGTTGACCAGGCCGGGGGTGAGCACGCCGGGTAGCCGGGTGACCGGCGCGTCGCCGGCCGGCGGGGCGTCCGCGGCGGGCCCGACCCAGCGGATCGTCCCGTCCTCGACGTCGACCACCGCGTCGGGGACGACGGTGCCCGCCCGGTTCCCCACGACGACGGCGCGGGCGGTGAAGCGCTGCAGCATGGACGCTGAACCTACTGTCGCCCGGCCCGGCGGGCCCGGCGACGCACACGGCGCGCGGATACCGTGGCAGTCATGTCCATCCTCGCTGCCGCCGCGTCCGACGAGGGCGGGATCACCGGCTTCCTGCTCGACCTGGTGCAGTCGCTGGGACCCATCGGCGTCGGCATCGCGATCCTGGTCGAGACGGTCGTCCCGCCGATCCCGAGCGAGGCGGTGCTGGGGCTGGCCGGCGTGCTCATCCGCGGCGGTGAGATGTCTGTCGTCCCGGTCATCGCCTTCGCGACGCTCGGCTCGCTCCTGGGCGCCATCTTCTTCTACTTCGTCGGCAAGGCACTCGGGCCGCGCCGCTCGCACGCCTTCCTCGACCGGCTGCCGCTCGTCGAGACCGCGGACGTCGACCGGACCTTCGCGTGGTTCGAGCGGCACGGTCGCTCGGCGGTGTTCTTCGGTCGGATGGTGCCCATCGTGCGCAGCTTCGTCTCGGTGCCGGCCGGCGTCGTCCACATGCCGTTCGGGCAGTTCCTCCTCTACACCGCCGCCGGCAGCCTGATCTGGAACAGCCTGCTCGTCGGCCTGGGCGTGGCGCTGGGCGACGTCATCTACGAGTACCTGAACGTCATCGATTATGTGATCTACGCCGCGATCGCACTCGTCGTGGGTTGGTTCATCTACAAGAAGACGTCCGGCCACTACCGCCGCCCCGCCGACGCCGGAACCGACCTGCCGGCCGACGAGCGCGATCAGCCGACGCCGTGACCACCCAACGCACCCGCCCGCAGGTCGTCGCCTTCGACGTCAACGAGACGCTGCTCGATCTCGCCCCGGTCGCGGCGACGCTGGTCGAGCTGGGCCAGCCCGCCGGCCTGCTGCCGACCGTCTTCTCCCGCACCCTGGCCACCGGCTTCGCGGCGGCTGCGGTCGGGGCCTGGTGCTCGTTCCGGGGGGCCTTCGAGGCCTCGCTCGCCCAGCTGACCGACCTGACCCGCGCCGAACGCGCCGCGGTCGCCGACGCCTTCCTGGAGCTGTCGCCGCACCCGGACGTCGAGCCGGCGCTGCGCCGGCTGAAGGAGGCCGGCGTCCGGGCCGTCACCCTCACCCACGGCTCGCCCGGCGTCGCCGAGGCCGGGCTGTCCCGCGGTGGGGTGAGCTCCCTGGTGGAGCGCAGCCTGTCCAGCGAGTCGATCCGGGCCTGGAAGCCCAACCGCGAGGCCTACCTGTGGGCGGCCGGTGTCTGCGCCGTCGCCCCGGACCGGATGGCGCTGGTGGCGGCGCACTCGTGGGACGTGCTCGGCGCCCGGCGGGCCGGGCTCACCACCGGGTTCGTGTCCTCCCGGTCCGAGCGGGTGTACGCGGAGGTCCTCGACCCGCCGCACGTGCAGGGCGCCGGGCTCGTCGAGGTGGTCGACGCCCTGCTCGCGCTCCCGCCGGCCCGGTGACGCCGGCGGTCGGGCCACGGGAGGTCGGGACGCCGCTGGGCCCGGCCCGGGTGCACCGCGACGAACCGGACCACGATCCCCGCGGCACGCTGGTGCTCGGCTCCGGCGCGGGAGGCGGGGTAGCGGCGGCCGACCTGACCGCGCTGGCCGCCGGTGCCGCGGCGGCCGGGTGGCGGGTGCTGCGGGTGGACCAGCCGTGGCGGGTGGCCGGGAAGAGGATCGCCCCGGCGCCGCCCCGGCTGGACGAGGGCTGGACGGCGGTGCTGGCCGGGCTGCGGGCCGACGGCGACCTGGCCGGCGCGCTCGTGCTCGGCGGCCGCAGCGCGGGCGCGCGGGTGGCCTGCCGGACGGCGGCGGAGCAGTGCGCCGACGGGGTGCTCGCCCTGGCGTTCCCGCTGCACCCACCGGGGCGACCGGAGAAGAGCCGGGCCGGGGAGCTACGGGGCGTCGGCGTCCCGCTGCTCGTCGTCCAGGGCGAGCGGGACGCCTTCGGCCGGCCGGGGGAGGTGACCGCGGCGCTGGGCGGGCACCCCGGTGAGGTGCGCGCCGTCCCGGGTGACCACGCGCTCACCCGGGACGTGGCCGCGGTGGTCGCGGCCGCCGTCGACTGGCTGCCGCGCTTCTGACTGCGGTGGCCCTCCTGCAGGGGCCCGGCCCGCCGCACGCCTGAAGGCCCCCTTCCGGGCACCGCCCCGAGCTTGCGAGGGGGGTGGGGAGGAGGGGGTCCTCTTTCAGCTCCGGCGGCGGCGCCGGACCAGCAGGATGAGCAGCAGCACGGCCAGCACGCCACCGGCCGGGGCGGCGTAGCGGGCCATCGCCGCCCCACCGGCGACGTCGAGCAGGTCGATCGCCTCGGGCTCGGCCGGCACCGCCCGCGGGGTGGTGCGGGCCGGGCCACCGGAGGCGGGCTTGCTCGGCGGCGCGGTGGTGCCCGTCGGGGGCTTGCTGGGGGCCTTCTTCGCGGCGCTGATCGGGGTCGGCTCGGCGGCGGCGGCGGCGTCCTCCACCGTGCCGGTGCCCTTGAACGTCGCGGCGTCGCCGGGAGCGCCGGCCGACTTCGCCGGCGGCACGGTCGGCGGCGGGACCGGGGCCTTCGGCGGCGTCACGGCGCCGGTGCCCTCGGTGGTGGCCTCGGCGGCGGCGTCCGCGGCCGCCGCGGCCGACGTCCTCGCGGCGGCACCGGCCTTCTTCGCCGGCGTGCCCTTGCCGGCGCTGCCCTCGACGGAGGCGGCGGCCTCCTCGACCACCCCGGCGGTGGTCGCGGCGGCCTTCCCGGCGGCCTTGCCGGCGGCGGCCCGGGCCGAGCCGGTCGCGCTGGGTTCCTGCGTCGAGGAGGCGGCATCGCTGTCGACGGCGGACGGGTCGACGCCGAGGTCGCCACTGGCCAGCTGGGCCGACAGCTTGTCGGCGAACTGGCCGAGCAGCTTGTTGCCGACGTCGGTCATGACGCCGCGGCCGAACTGGGCCGGGCGGCCGGTGATGTTGAGATCGGTGAGCACGTCCACCCGGGTCACGCTGCCCTCGCTGGCGAGGTTGGCGGTGACGATGGCGGAGGCCGTGCCGTTGCCCCGCTGGTCCTTGCCGCGGGCGTCGATGACGGCCTTGTGGGCGGCCTCGTCGCGCTCGATGAACGAGCCCTTGCCCTGGTAGGTGAGGTTGATCGGCCCGAGCTTGACCTTCACCCGGCCGGTGAAGTCGTCACCGTCGACCGAGTCGAGGACCGCGCCGGGCATGCACGGGGCGATCCGGTCGATGTCCATCAGCACCCGCCAGGCCTCGTCGATGGGCAGGGGGACGGTGAACGAGTTCTCCAGCTGCACTGCAGGACCTCCGAGGATGGGCGGCTCGCGCGCCTCCCGGGCCAGGAGACCGACGGCTGAGCCGGGAACGTGCGGTGGTGGGGCGGTTTCGGGGCAGGGCCGACGCTACCGCGCGGCCGGGTCGCGCACCTGCCATCCGACCACGCGACGGGAACCCCCGCGCGCGGGGGACACCGGACCGGAGAAGGACCCCGTCCTCCCCGCCCTTCGCAAGCTCAGGGCGGGACCCGGGACGGGGCCTGACGGACCGGTCCGGTCCGGTCAGGCCTTGTCGCAGGGGCCCGCCGCGAGCTCGCGAGCGGTGGGGGCAACGAGGTCCTTCTGCTACAGGCCGGCCGCGGCGGTCAGCGCCCGCTTGGTCAGCACCCGGGCCAGGTGCTGGCGGTAGTCGCCCTGGGCGTTGAGGTCGCTGCTGGGCTCGGTGCCCTCCGCGGCCAGTTCGGCGGCCGCGGTGACCGCCTCCAGGCTCAGGTCGGCACCGGCCAACGCCGCCTCGGCGGCGCCGGCTCGCAGCGGGGTGGTGCCCATGTTGGTCAGCCCGATCCGCGCCTCCGCGATCCGGCCGCCCTCCCGGCGCACCGCGGCGGCGACCGCGACGATCGACCACGCCTGGGCCACCCGGTTGAACTTCTCGTACCGCACGCCCCAGCCGTCCGCCTCGGCGAGCTCGGGCACCCGGACCTCGACGAGCAGCTCGCCCTCCTCCAGCGTGGTGGTGAGGTAGTCGACGAAGAAGTCGGCGGCACCGACCGTCCGCCGCCCGTTCGGCCCGACGAGGACGAACTCCGCGTCCAGCGCCAGGGCGACCGCCGGCAGGTCCCCGGCCGGGTCGGCGTGCACCAGCGCACCGCCGAAGGTGCCCCGGTGGCGCACCTGCCGGTCGGCCACCGTCTCGGTGGCCTGGGCGATCAGCTGCCCGTACTGCGCGATCAGCGGGTCGGCGAGGATGTCGGAGTGGGTGGTCATCGCGCCGATGACCAGCACGTCCCCCTCCTCCCGTACCCCGCGCAGCCCGGCGACCCGGGTGAGGTCGACGACGGTCTCCGGCGCGGCCAGCCGCAGCCGCATGACCGGGATCAGCGACTGGCCGCCGGCCAGCACCTTCACGTCCTCGCCACCGCTGGCGATGGCCTCCAGCGCCTCGTCGACGGTGGTCGGCCGGGCATACGCGAAAGCAGCCGGGATCATGGCTTCTCTCCTCCGTCGAGATCGCGGATCATCGGTCTCCTCCCAGGGACGAAGCGTTGGACTCAGAGGCGGGGCGTCCACCCCCGGCGGTGGTCTCGGTCGAGGCTCCGCCGTAGGCGTTGGTGCCGGCGGTGGCGCGGTCGCCGCCGTCCCCGCCCTGGTGGATCGCCCGCCAGACCCGTTCCGGGGTGAGCGGCATCCGCAGGTCGGACACCCCCAGGTGCCGGACGGCGTCCAGCGCGGCGTTGACCACCGCCGGGGTGCTGGCGATGCAGCCGGCCTCGCCGACCCCCTTGGCCCCCAGTGGGTTGCTGGTCGCCGCGTGCACGGTGTTGCCGGTGTCGAAGTGCGGCAGGTCGGCGGCCGAGGGGAGCAGGTAGTCGACGAAGGTGCCGGTGGTCAGGTTGCCGTCGGCGTCGTAGATCGCCTCCTCGTACAGGGCCTGCGAGATGCCCTGGGCGAGCCCGCCGTGCACCTGTCCCTCGACGATCATCGGGTTCACGATCGTGCCGACGTCGTCCACGCAGGCGTACTTGCGGATCTTCACGAACCCGGTCTCGGTGTCCACCTCCATGGCGCACAGGTGGGTGCCGTGCGGAAAGGAGAAGTTCTCCGGGTCGAACGTCGCCTCGGCGTCGATCGAGGGCTCGACGCCCTCGGGGTAGTCGTGCGCGGCGAAGATGGCCAGCGCGACCTCCTGGATGCCGACGCCGGCGCCGGGCGTCCCCTTGACGGCGAACTTGCCGCCGGTGAACTCCAGGTCGTCCTCGCTGGCCTCGAGGAGGTGCGCGGCGATCTTGCGGGCCTTGGCGACCACCTTCTCCGCCGCCTTGACCACCGCCGTGCCACCGACGACCAGCGACCGGGACCCGTAGGTGTCCAGGCCACGGGAGGAGATCGCGGTGTCGCCGTGCAGGACCTCGACGTCCTCGAACGGCACGCCGAGCTGGTCGGCGACGATCTGGCTCCACGCCGTCTCGTGCCCCTGCCCGTGCGGCGTGGAGCCGGTGACCACCTCCACCTTGCCGGTGGGCAGCATGCGGATGGAGGCCTGCTCCCAGCCGCCGGCGCCGAAGGCGAGCGAGCCGAGCACCCGGGAGGGAGCAAGACCGCACATCTCGGTGAAGGTGGAGAAGCCGATGCCCAGCTGGACCGGGTCGCCGGACTCCCGGCGGCGCTGCTGCTCGGCGCGCAGCTCGTCGTACCCCAGCAGCTCCAGCGCCTGGTCGGTGGCCATCCCATAGTCACCGCTGTCGTACTGGAGCCCGGCCACCGTGGTGAACGGGAACTCCTCGGCGTTGATCCAGTTCTTCCGGCGCAGCTCCAGCGGGTCCATGCCGAGCTCCACCGCGAGCTCGTCCATGATCCGCTCGATGGCGAACGTCGCCTCCGGCCGGCCGGCACCGCGGTAGGCGTCGGTCGGCACCTTGTTGGTGAATACGCCGTCGCACTCGAACCGGTACGCCGGGAACTTGTAGATGCCCGGGAACATGAACGCGCCCAGCGCCGGCACCCCGGGGGTGATCAGCCGCAGGTAGGCGCCCATGTCGGCCAGCAGCCGCACCCGCAGGCCCTTGACGTTGCCCTCGCGGTCGGCGGCGATGTCGATGAACTGCACCTGGTCGCGGCCGTGGTGGGCGGTCATCAGCGACTCGCTGCGGGTCTCGGTCCACTTCACCGGCTTTCCGAGCCGGCGGGCGACCAGCAGGCAGAGCACCTCCTCCGGGTTGACCTGCAGCTTGCCGCCGAAGCCGCCGCCCACGTCGGGGGCGATGACCCGCAGCTTGTGCTCGGGGATGCCGGTGACCATCGCCGCCATGACCCGCAGGATGTGCGGGATCTGGGTGGCCGACCACATCGTGTAGTTGTCCCCCGAGGGCTGGACGACCACCGAGCGGGGCTCCATGAAGGCCGGGATGAGCCGCTGCTGCACGAACCGGCGGCTGACCGTGACATCGGCATCGGCGAAGGCCTGGTCGGTGTCGCCCCCGGTGCCGGCGTCGCCGGCGTCGAAGACGAAGTGGTAGCTGGTGTTGGACGAGGTGTGGTCGTGGACCAACGGGGAGCCGTCCTGGACGGCCTCCTCCATGTCGAGCACGACCGGCAGCGGCTCGTAGTCGACGTCGATCTTCTCCACGGCGTCCTGGGCGGCGACCTTGGAGCGGCCGACGATGATCGCCACGGCCTCACCGACGTGGTTGACCTCCTCCACCGCGATGGAGGGGTGCCCGGGGTTGACCATGTCCGGGGTGACGGGCCAGGCGCAGGGCAGCGAGCCCTGCTCCTCGGCGAGGTCCCGGCCGGTGAAGACGGCGACCACGTTGGGGCTGTCGACGGCGCCGCTGACGTCCAGGTGGGTGATCCGGGCGTGCGCCACCGGGCTGCGCAGCACCGCCAGGTGCAGCATCCCCGGCAAGGTCATGTTGTCGGTCCAGGTGGTGTCCCCGGTGATCAGCCGGGCGTCCTCCTTGCGGAGGCGGGCCTGGCCGACCTGGTTGGCCGGTGCTCCGGCGGTGCTCGTCGGGTCCTCGACGGCCGTCATGCCTGCGCCCCCGCGTCGGCGCCGGCCGGGGCGGCGTGCCGGCCCTCGCCACCGCGCATCTCCGCGGCCGCCTGCTGCACGGCCCGCACGATGTTCTGGTAGCCGGTACAGCGGCAGAGGTTGCCCTCGATGCCCTCGCGGACCTCGGAGTCGCTGGGGTCGGGGTTGTCGCCGACCAGGTCGATCGAGGCCATGATCATCCCCGGGGTGCAGAACCCGCACTGCAGGCCGTGCATCTCGTGGAACGCCTTCTGCATGGGGTGCAGCGTCCTGCCGTCGGCGATGCCCTCGATGGTGGTGACGGCCGAGCCGTCGGCCTGGACGGCCAGCACGGTGCACGACTTCACCGCCTCACCGTCGAGGTGGACGGTGCAGGCGCCGCAGTTGCTGGTGTCGCACCCGACGACGGTGCCGACCTTTCCGAGCGTCTCTCGCAGGTAGTGGACCAGCAGGGTTCGGGGTTCGACGTCGTCCGTGTAGGACGCCCCGTCGACCCGCACATTGATCTGGGTCACGTGTGTCTCCGCTCCGTTGCAGGGATGCGCTGCCGCGGTTGCCCGCCGGCCTGCCCGCAGTGTGACAACGGACACAGGGGTTAGGCCACGCTCATCTGCGCCATCAGGACGGCGAAAGGGCCACCGCCGCACGCACACCCGCGCATGCGGAGACACCGAAGCCGATCCTCCGCAGCTGCGCCACGCCGAACGTTGCACCGCGTTGCAGCGGACGTCGGACGGCCGCCGCTGTGACGGGTGGGGCTCCCGGGTCAAGGTGTGCGGCCGCGGTGCCGACCATGCAGAGGGACGGGCACGGACGGGCGACGAGGGAGCGGGCGGCGATGGCGGGCTGGAGCGGCGGTACGGGGCGAACCCGGCGGGGTGGCGTGGGCGTCGCCCTGGCGGCCGTCGGCCTGCTGACCGCGTGCGCTCCGGCCGCCCCGCCGGTCGAGGTGGCGGCGGCCACGGCGCCGGCCCCGACCCAGGCCGCCGCCCCGTGGACGCGGTCCGCACCGGTGCCCGTCGCCGCGGAGCCCGCCGTCCCGGCGCCGGTGGTGGACCAGGACGCCGCTGCGGCGCAGGCCGCCATCGCGGCCGACGCCGGGATGCCCGTCCCGCAGCCGCCCCGGCCGACGCGCACCGGCCTGGTCGTCTCGCCGTTCGTGGGGGTCGGCAGGTCACCGGAGCTGCACCCGCGCCCGGCCCCGTGCGGCGGGCACACCTCGCCCCGTCGGGTGTCCCCGGGTGTGGAGCCGGGCCCGGGCGGGTCGGCCACGGTGACCTGGCAGGCCGGCGCACGCGCGGAGGTGCTCGGCTATCGCGTGTCCGCGGTCAGCCAGACCCTGCGGTCCGGCGTCCAGCGCGCCCCGCTCACCCGGGACGCCGGGCAGCCCGCCGACTGCGGCGCGGTGACCGTCACCTTCGCCGGGCTGACCCCCGGCGACGCCTACGTGTTCTGGCTGGAGGAGCGGACCATCGACATCGCGACGTCGGTGGAGCGGCTGGTGCAGATCGGCACGTCCCAGCCCGTGGTCATCGGGCGCTGACGCCACGCCGGCTGCGCAACCGCAGCCGCTGGACCCGGGCGGCAGCCGCCGTGCGCCGCGCCGATCCGGCCGGCAGCACCGTCAGGCAGGCCTGCCAGAAGGGGAGGTCCTCGGCGGCTTCGGGGAGCTGTCCGTACCGCACCAGCAGCTCGGCCCGGCCGGTGGCGAGCACCGCCTGGCGGAGTGCACCGGAGAGCCCGGCTCGTGCTGCCCGCACGCCTGGCGCCTCCGACCGCGGCAGCAGCGCGCCGGGGTAGCGGTCCAGCGCAGCGCCCACGGCGCCCCGGCCGAGCAGGTGCCGGACGTCGTCGGCATCGCTGCGCAGCGGCGCGAGCAGCCGGTAGGGCCGCGAACCGACCAGCTCGTTCCCGACCAGCCGGCGCAGCCGGGACAGCTCCGCCCGCACGGTGACCGGCGCGGCGTCGCCCGGATGGCACTCCGCGGCCAGCTGCTCGGCGGTGCGCCCCTCCCCCGCCGCAGCCGCCTCGGCCAGCAGGACGACGAGCTCCGAGTGCCGCAGCGACAGCTCCAGCTGCCCGCCCGCCGTGGTCAGCCGGGCCCGGTCGCGGCCGAGGACCTCCAGCACGGGCGCGCCGCTGTGCTCGACGGCCGGCCGGCGACCTCCCGCCTGGTCGCGGTACAGCCAGCGCAGCTCGGACTCGGCCGCCGCGGCGGTGGCGCGAACCAGGGTGAGAACGTGCGGGCCGGCCACGTGGTCGCCGCCGGTCACGTCGATCGCGCCGAGCAGGGCGCCGGTGACCGGGTCGTGCACGGGTGCGGCCGAGCAGCTCCACGGCTGCACCGGCCGGCGGAAGTGCTCGCTGCCGTAGATCTGGACGGCGTGGTCGAGGGCGAGCGCCGTCCCGGGGGCGTTCGTGCCGGCGACGTCCTCGTGCCACGACGCGCCCTCGACGAAGTGCATGCCCGCGGCCCGGTCACGCAGCCGGGTGTCGCCCTCCACCCAGAGCATCCGGCCGGCCGCGTCGGTGACCGCGACGATCATCTGGTCGGCCTCCGCGTCGGCCACGAGCAGCCGGCGGATGACCGGCATCACCGCGGCCAGCGGGTGCGCGGTCCGGTAGGAGACGAGGTCGTCGTCGAGCAGGTCGACCGGCGGGAGCGCGCCGTCGGGGTCGATGCCGCTGCCCAGCGAGCGGCGCCACGAGTCCCAGACCACCGGCCGGACCCGCGCGTCGGGCCGGGTGCCGGCCCGGGTCACGAGCGCCTCGTGGGCGGCGCGCAGGCCGCGGGTGAGCACCGGGGTGGGGCCACCGTCGGGCAGCGCGACCCACGGGTTCGTCGCCGTCACGGTGCGGCGTCCCCGGGGCTGAGGGTCATCGTGCCGCCCATCGTGACCGCTGTGCCGGGATAGCGCCAGCAGGTTCGGTGCGCTGCCCGCCGCGGATCAGGTGCCGGCGGACTCCTCGGCGGCGCCCAACTGCCACGGCCGGACGACGGCGAACAGGGTGAGCAGTGCCAGCAGCAACGCACTCAGGATGACGATCCCCATCGCGACCGCGTCGTTGCCCAGCAGCCCGACCATCGGGGCGACCAGGGCGCCGACGCTGAACTGGATGGCGCCGAGCAGCGCCGCGGCGGTTCCGGCGGCCTCGCCGTGGCGCTGCAGGGCGAGCGCCGGGGCGTTGGGCAGCCCCAGCCCGGTGGCCGCCAGCACGGCCCAGAGCGGGCCGACCACACCGGCCAGGCCGCCGAAGCCGGTGGCGGCGAAGACCAGCAGCACCAGGCCGGCGACGGCGCCGGCGATGGTGGCGGCGACCAGGATCTGCTGCGGCTCGAAGCGGCGCAGCAGCACCGGGTTGAACTGGGTGGCGCCGATCAGCCAGAACGCGCCGGCGCCGAAGAGCAGGCCGAACTGCTGCTCGTCGAGGCCGAACTCGCCCTGGTAGACGAACGAGGAGCCGGAGACGTAGCTGAACAGGCCGGCCATGGTGAGGCCGGCGACGACGACGAGTCCGACGAAGGTGCGGTCGCGGAGCAGCTCGCGGTAGTTGCGCACGGTGCCGCGCAGGCCGCTGCTGCGCCGGCGCTCGGGCGGCAGGGTCTCCTGCAGCAGGAACGCACCCATGACCACCAGCAGGGCACCGAAGATGGCCAGGACGCCGAAGACCCCACGCCAGGAGGTGAACCGGAGCACCTCGCCGCCGAGCGTGGGGGCGAGCACCGGCGCCGCGCCGATGACGAGGAAGAGCCGGGAGAGCATGGTCGCGGCGGCCCGCCCGGAGTACAGGTCGCGGACCACGGCGATGGCGATGACCGCACCGGCCGCCGCGCCGGCGCCCTGCAGGACCCGCAGCAGACCGAGGACCAGCACGTTCGGGGCGACGAGCACCAGCAGCGAGGCGAGCACGTGGACCGCCGTGCCGGCGAGCAGCGGGCGGCGGCGGCCGAGGGCGTCGGACAGCGGGCCGAGCACCAGCTGGCCCAGGGCCAGGCCGAGCAGGGTGCCGGTGAGGGTGAGCTGGACGGCCGCGGAACTGGTGCGGAGGTCCTCGGTGATCGTCGGCAGCGCCGGCAGGTACAGGTCGATGGTCATCGGCCCGAGGGCGACGAACGCGCCGAGCACCAGCACCATCTTCAGCCCGCCGGCGGGGGCCTCCGTCATCGTGGGGGTCGCGCGGCCGGGCGGGGCGGCGGGCGCCGGGGTCGGCGCGGCGCGGCGGTTCTCGGTGGTGGTCAACAGGTCTCCTCGGGAGTTGGGTGCGCTTCCGATCGAGACCGACGCTGGCCACGAACTCGCGTCCTGCTCAAGGCGGCGATGCGCGGCGCCATTCCCGGCGCGGCGGGATCTTCCGCGCGTGGTCGCCCGGAACGGTGTGCGCGGACTGACGGTGACAGCGCATACGACTGCTCCTCCGCGCACTGTGTCGGTGAGGTCGGCGAGGTCGGTGGGGTCGGCCGCTCAGATCTTCCCCGGGCCGGCCGGCAGCAACGCCCGGACGTCGCGCGCCCGCAGCGCGCCGGACCACAGCCCGGCGCCGTAGCCGAGGTCCTCCAGCCGCCGGCCCGCGGTGAACGCGAGGAGCCCGATCGCCCTTCGCTGCGGCCACCACCCCAGCAGCGCGTCCAGCACCGCCACCGCCGCGGTCAGCCGGCGGGCCCGCCGGGACACCAGGCACGCCCCGACGGTGAGCGGCCAGTGGTGCCGGGTTCCCGCACGGGCCAGCGTCCGCCCGGAGGCCGCCGTCCCCCGCAGCACCAGCCCCGCCGACAACCCCGCCGGCGGTGGCTGACCGGGCCGGCCCAGCCGCCGGGCCAGCCGCGCCGTCGCGACGCCGAGCACGCCGACGGCCGCGGCCAGCCCCGCAGGGCGCCCGGTCAGCGCCAGCGCCCACGCCGCCGCCGACCACGGTGAGATCACGATCGGCGCGACCGCCGACCCGTGCCGCGCGGCCAGCAGCGCCGCGCCGGTGCCGTAGAACGCCCGGCGGCCCAGCCACTCCCCCGGCTCGCCGCGGTGCTCGTGCGCCACCTCCGCGGCCGGCTCGTACCGCACCCGCCAGCCGGCCCCGACCAGCCGCCAGACCAGGTCGACGTCCTCGGCCACCTGCATCGACTCGTCGAACCCGGCGCCCAGCGCGCTGCAGCGGCCCACCAGCGCCGCGCTGGGCACGTACGACACCGCGCTGCGCGGGGTCACCGCCGCCGGGTGCGGCCCCATGTCCAGCGCGCTGGCCACCTCCTCGTAGCGGCTGACCCACCCGGGCCGGTCGACCGGGACACCCGCGATCCGCGGCGCCACCAGCGCCAGCCGGGGGTCGGCCAGGTGCCCGGCCAGCCTCGGCAGCCAGCCCGTCGAGGGCACGCAGTCGGAGTCCAGGAAGGCCACCGCCGGCGTGCGCACCGCCCGCAGCCCGGCGTTCCGGGCCGCCGCCGGCCCCCGGGCCTCCTCGTGACGGACGAGTCCGGCGCCGAACTCGGCGACCACCGCGGCGACCGCCGTCGGGTCGGCCGAGCCGTCGTCGACGACCACCACCGGGCAGCCCGCCGTCCCCGGGTCGGCCCGCAGCGCGCCGAGCAGCCGGGCCAGCCCGGCCGTGCGGTCCTTCACCGGGACGACGACGGTCACCGCGACCGCCCCGGCCTGCGGGCCGTCCGGGTGGGCGAGGCCGGCGTCCAGCAGCCGGCCGGCCAGCGTGGCCGTCCGCGCGTCGGTGACGACGAGCCGGTCGCCGGCCAGCAGCGGGCGGGCCGCGGGAGCGAGCCGGAGCATCCGCAGCGGAGAGCCACCGAGCAGGGCGGCGCCGCCGTCCCGGCGCTGCGCGCGCGGGTCGAGCCGGACGGTGAACCCGTCGGGCAGCCGGTGCGACGGGGGAACGGGCACGGCAGGAGCTCTCACCGGGTCGGCTGGGGCCGGGGACGGACGGCGGCTCAGCGGGCGCGAACCCCGTAGCGCTGCCGGAACTTCTCCACCCGGCCCGCGGTGTCGACGACCCGCTGGTCGCCGGTCCAGAAGGGGTGCGAGGCGGCGCTCGTCTCCACCACCACCAGGGGCACGGACTCGCCGTCGACCTCGACGGTCTGGTTCGTGGGAACCGTGGACCGCGTGCGGTACGTGGCGCCGGTGGCGCTGTCCCGGAAGACGACGGTGCGGTACTCGGGGTGGATGCCGTTCCTCATGGTGCTCCTCTCGGCGGCGCGGGACGTCCACCCCCAGCGGGGCGGGCTGATCGCGCCATCAGCAGGAACCGCGCCGGCCCGCCGGCTGTTCCCGCAGGTCGGACGCACAGGAGGCGGTGACCCGTTCGTGACCGTCGTTTGGTTAGGTGAGCCTCACCTGTCCCGAACGAGGAGCACGCATGCCGTCCCGCCCCACCGTCCGCGGCGCCAGCCTGGTCGCCGTCACCATCGTGCTCGCGAGCTGCACGTCGGGCTCCGACGCCGCCGACACCGAGGGGGCCGCCGGGGCGAGCACGTCCAGCGCCTTCCCGGTCACCATCGACCACACCTTCGGATCGACGACGATCGAGGAGGAGCCGACGAGCGTCGTCACCTGGGGCTTCGGTAGCACCGACGCGGCGCTGGCCCTCGGCGTCGTCCCGGTGGCCATCCCGTTCCAGTCCTACGGCGGCAACGCGGAGGGGCTCCTGCCGTGGATCGAGGAGGAGCTGGCCGAGCTGGGAGCCGAGACCCCCACCGTGCTCCCGGACGGCGAGGAGGTGCCCTTCGAGGCGATCGCCGCCGCCGCCCCCGACGTGATCCTGGCGAACTACTCGGGGATCACCGAGCAGGACTACGAGACGCTCGCGCAGATCGCGCCGACCGTCGCCTACCCCGGCGAGGCCTGGACCACCCCGTGGCGCGACCTGGTCCGCACCGTCGGGGAGGCCCTGGGCCGCTCGGACGCCGCCGCGCAACTGGTCGAGGAGACCGACGCGACCATCGAGGCCGCCGCGGCCGCACACCCGGAACTGCAGGGCAGGACGGTGGCCGCGGTGTGGGACAGTGCCGGCAGCTTCTACGTCTACGAGGCGGCCGACCCCCGGGTGGAGTTCCTCACCGACCTCGGCCTGGAGGTCGCACCCAGCGTCAGCGAGCTCTCGACCGACGAGTCGACCTTCTACTCCACCCTCAGCTACGAGCGGGTCGCCGAGTTGACCAGCGACATCCTGCTCAGCTACGCCTCCGACCAGGCCGAGGCCGACGCGTTCGTTGACCAGCCGTACGCCCGCACGATGACCCAGGTCACCAGCGGGCACCACGCGGCGATGGTCGGCGCCGCCGCCATCGCCGCCGTCTCGCCCCCCACGGTGCTCTCCCTGACCTGGGGCCTGGACGACTACCTGACGGCGCTGTCCGCAGCAGCCTGACGAGCCTGACCGAGATCCCACACCTCGCACACCTCCAGGAGCACCCATGTCCCACCGCTCGACCATCCGCGGCGCCGCCCTGCTGGCGGCCGCCATCCTGCTCACCAGCTGCGGCTCGGACACCGACGCCGCCGACACCACCGACACCACCGGCGGCGACACCACGTCCTCCGGCGCCTTCCCGGTGACCGTCAGCACCGCCTTCGGCGACGTGACCGTCGAGGAGGAACCCGAGCGGGTCGTCGCCCTGGGCTGGTCGGACGCCGAGACCGCGCTCTCGCTCGGCGTGCAGCCGGTCGGCGCCAGCGACTGGCTGGGCTTCGGCGGCGAGGGCGTCGGCCCCTGGGCCGAGGGCCTGTACGACGAGGCGCCGGAGATGATCGAGACGCTGGAGCCCAGCCTCGAGGCGATCGCCGCGCTGGAGCCCGACCTGATCCTGGACACCCGCTCCGACGGGACCCAGGAGCGGTACGACTCGCTCAGCGCCATCGCCCCGACCATCGGGGCGCCCGAGGGCGTCGGGCCGTACCAGACCACCTGGCAGCAGCAGCTCGAGCTGGTCGGGCAGGCGCTGGGCAGGACCGAGGAGGCCACCGCCCTACAGACCGAGGTCGAGCAGCAGTTCGCCGACGCCCGAGCCGCGCACCCGGAGTTCGACGGCACCGAGGTGGCCGTCGCGGCCTACACCTCCGAGGGCTTCGGCGCCTACGTGCGCGGTGACGGCCGGGTCGACTTCCTGGAGTCGCTGGGCTTCACCAACGCGCCGGCGATCCAGGAGTTGGCCGGGGAGAACTTCTTCGTGCCGATCAGCGAGGAGCAGCTGCCGCTGCTCGACGCCGGCCTGACCGTCGCCTTCCCGATCTTCGTGGACGCCGGCGAGATCACCGGCAACCCGCTGTGGCAGTCGATCCCGTCGGTGCAGGCCGGGCGCTCGGTCGTGATGGACGACGAGACGCTGACCAACGCCTTCTCCAGCGGCTCGGCGCTGGGCATCCAGTACGCCCTGGACAACGCCGTCCCGCTGTTCGCCGACGCACTCTGAGAGAGACGGGACCCATGCCGAACTGGACCCGCGGCGCCACCCTGGCCGTCGCCGCCACCCTGACCCTGACCGCCTGTGGCGGGTCCGACCCGGGCGGCGACGCCGCGGGCCCGACCGAGCCGGCCGCCGAGAGCCGCACCGTGCAGCACGCGCTGGGCGAGACGGTCATCGAGGGCACCCCCGAGCGCGTCGTCGTGCTGGACACCGGCGAGCTCGACGCCGCCCTGGCCCTCGGCGTCACGCCGGTGGGCTCGGTCCGCACCGACGTCAGCGACGAGCTGCCGGCCTACATCCAGGACGCCGGCGTCGACCCCGCCGACATCGAGAACGTCGGCACCATCGCCGAGCCGAACCTGGAGGCGATCGCCGCGCTGGACCCGGACCTGATCCTGACCAACCGGGTCCGGCACGAGGACATCGCCGACCAGCTCTCCGCCATCGCGCCGACCGTCTTCGCCGAGGCCATCGGCGAGACGTGGAAGGAGAACCTGCTGCTGGACGCCGAGGCGCTGAACCTCAGCGACAAGGCCGAGCAGCTGCTGGCCGAGCACGAGGAGCGGGCCGCGGAGGTGGGCGCGCTGTTCGGCGACCCGGCCGACCTCGAAGTGAGCATCGTCCGGTTCCTCGACGGCAGCGGGGTGCGCCTCTACGGCGAAGGTTCGTTCATCGGCGCCGTGCTGGCCGACGTCGGGTTCAGCCGCCCGCCGCTGCAGCAGACCGCCGAGACGTTCGTCGAGCTGAGCCTGGAGGAGATCACCCGGGCCGACGCCGACCTGGTCTTCTACAGCTCCTACGGCGAGGAGGGCGGCTCGGTGGTCCAGCAGGTCACCGGAGGCCGGCTCTGGCAGGGCATGCCCTCGGTTCAGGAGGGCCGCGCGCACGAGGTCGGCGACGACCGCTGGTTCCTGGCGATCGGCCCGCTGGGCGCTGGACTGGTGCTCGACGACCTGGCGGAGATCGCCGCCGCAGGGAGCTGACCGGTGCCGGCCGGCTGCGGGGCGGGGCCGGCGGGCTCAGCCCAGCAGCCGCCCGGCGCCGTCCACCCGCCACCCGGCGACGGCGGTGACCAGCCGGCCGACCATCCCCGCCAGCAGCACCTCCCCCTCCGCGGCCGAGGCGCCGGCCGGGTTGCCGAGCACCCCGTTGGGGCTCACCCCGCGTACCCCCTCGGCACGCAGCCGGGGCAGCAGCTCCGCGATCGGCGCGGTCGCGCCCGCCTCGGCCAGCTCCGCGCGCACCGCCGTCGGTTCCACGTGCAACATCAGCGACGTCTCGGTCCGGCCGGCGTGCGCGTCACCCCCGGGCACGCCACACGGGAACCAGGCCACGTCGCGGCCCTCGGTGCGCAGCAGCGGAACCGCGGCCCGCAGCGCGTCGATGTTGCCGCCGTGGCCGTTCACCACCAGCAGCCGGCCGGCCCACCGGCCCGCCGAGCGGCCGTACTCGACCAGCAGCGTGGTCAGCGCCGCGGTGCCGATCGACACCGTCCCGGGGAACCCCTCGTGCTCGCCGCTGGCGCCGTAGGCCAGGGCGGGTGCCAGCAGCGCGCCGTCCAGCGCCGGGACGGCGCCCGTCGCGACCGCCGTGGCGACCACGCCGTCCGTCGCGAACGGCAGGTGCGGGCCGTGCTGCTCCACCGCGCCCAGCGGGACGACGAGCAGCGGCCGGCCGGCCAGCTCCGGCCAGGTGGCGTCGGCCAGCCGGGTCACAGCGCGGCCGCCACGCGCTCGCCCTCGACCGTGGCCGCGTCGACGGCGGCGTTGGTGAGGTGCGCGGCGAAGACGACGCGGTTGGCGAGCGCCACCGGCCCCAGCCGCAGCGGGGTCGACAGCAGCTGCCCGCTCATGCCCCTCCTCCGCCGCACCGCCCCGGTGGGCGTGTGCCCGTCCGCCGGCCTGGGCAGGAGGATGGCATGACCACCGATGACACCCGCAAGGTCGCCGAGCTGCTGAAGGACGAGCGGGTCGGCATGTTCACCACCACGTCGCCCGACGGCACCCTGGTCAGCCGGCCGATGTCGATGCAGGAGGTCGAGTTCGACGGCGACCTGTGGTTCTTCGCCTCCCGCACGTCCCGGAAGGTCGCGCACCTGACCACCGACCCCCAGGTCAACGTGGCCACCGCGGGCAGCAGCAGCTGGGTGTCGCTCACCGGTCACGCGCTGGTGGTCGACGACCTGGCCACGAAGAAGGAGCTGTGGAACAGCGTCGTGGAGGCCTGGTTCCCCGACGGCCCGGAAGACCCCGACGTCGTCCTGATCCGGGTGTCGGCCGCCTCCGCCGAGTACTGGGACTCCCCGGGCGGCCGGCTGGCCAGCCTGGTCAGCTTCGCCAAGGCGAAGGTGACCGGCCAGGCCTACGACGGCGGGGAGAGCGGGACGGTGCGGCTCAGCTGACCGGCACGGTCGCGGGCAGGTGCGCGGCGGCGCCGGCGGCCGGCGCCGGCCGGGCGAACAGGTAGCCCTGGGCCGATCCGCAGCGCAGGTCGGTGAGCATCGCCCGCTGGCCCTCGGTCTCCACGCCCTCGGCCACGACCGCGAGCCCGAGCGTGCGGGCGAGCTCGACGATCGAGGAGATGAGGGTGGCCGACGAGCTGCCCGCGGCCAGGTCGCTGACGAACGAGCGGTCGATCTTGAGGATGTCGGCGGGCAGCCGGCGCAGGTAGGACAGCCCGGAGAACCCGGTGCCGAAGTCGTCGATGGCGATGGCGACACCGAGCGCGCGGAGGGCCTCCAGCTGGGCCACGACCCGCTCGATGTCCTGGACGAGCACCCCCTCGGTGACCTCCAGGGTCAGCTGCCGGGCCGGGAAGCCGCTCTCGGCCAGCGCCGCGACGACGTCCGTGGTCACGTCGTCGTCCATGAGCTGGCGCGGGGACAGGTTCACCGCCATCCGCAGCGGGGTGCCGGTCGCCGCGGACCACTCGGCCGCCTGGCCCAGCGCCTGGCGCAGCACCCAGCGGCCGATCTCGGTGATGACGCCGCTCTCCTCGGCCAGCGGGATGAACTCGGTCGGCGGGATCGTGCCGCGCTCGGGGTGGTGCCAGCGCACCAGCGCCTCGAAGCCGGTGGTGGCGCCGTCGGTGAGCCGCACGGTGGGCTGGTAGTAGACCTCCAGCTGGCCGGCCGCGGTGGCCCGCCCCAGATCCTGCTGCAGCTCCGCGCGCCGCCGGGCCGCCTCGGCCATGCCGTCGGCGTAAACGACGAGGCGGTTGCCGCCCTGCGCCTTGGCCAGGTACATCGCCAGGTCGGCGTCGCGCAGCAGCGCACCGGCGGTCTCGGCGTCGGGGTCGGTGGACGACGCGACACCCACGCTGCCGTGCACGGTGACCGGCCCGCCGTCGAGCAGCACCGGCAGGGCGAGGGAGACCAGCACCCGCTCGGCCACTGCGCGGGCGACGTCCGGGCCGGCGGTCACCACGACGGCGAACTCGTCGCCACCGGTGCGGGCGACCAGGTCGCCGGGGCGCACGCAGCGCCGCAGCCGGTCGGCGACGGTGAGCAGCAGCTGGTCGCCAACGGAGTGCCCGCGGCTGTCGTTGACGTCCTTGAAGTCGTCCAGGTCGATGAACAGCAGGCTGACCGGGCCGCGGCGCTGCAGCGCACGGGTGGTGGTCTCCTCCAGGAGGGTGCGGTTGGCCAGGCCGGTCAGCGGGTCGCTCAGCACCTGGTCCTCGTTCAGCCGCCAGGAGGCCAGGTGCGCGATGCTGGCGGCCAGCACGAAGCCGGCGTGCACGCCGGCCCACAGCCAGGGGGCGTGCTCGCCGGTGTGGCCGAAGACAGCGTGCGGGTAGAGGGTGCCGACGATCCCGTGGTGGCCGGTGACCACGACCAGGGCGATGCCGAAGGGCACCCAGTGCTGGTACAGCGAGACGACGCCGACCATCACGAAGAAGGAGAAGTGCGCCTCGGTGACCCCGCTCCACAGGTGGACGAGGGCCACGCAGGCGCCCTGCAGGCTCAGCGTGGTGGCCGCGGCGCGGGTGGTGCGGCCGAGCCCGGGCACGACCGCCAGGGTCAGCGGCCAGGCGACGGCGACGAACACCACGACGGCGGTCAGCTGACCGTGACCCCAGACCCAGGCGAGCCCGACCAGCCCGACCGCGCACGCCAGGGCGATGCGCACGATGGCCCGGTGCCGGCGCTGCCAGATCTCCTCGGGCAGCTCCCGCCCCCGGGGCAGCAGACGCACAGCCTCGTTCCGGAGCAGCTGGATCATGACCGGGACATCGACAGCCGCCGGCGGCCGCTGGAGCCCGGAGGCCGGGATCTCCCCCCTCCGGGTGGCCTCGGCTCGGCTCCCTTCAGGGTCCCGCCCCGAGCTTGCGAGGGGTGGGGGGAAGGGGGTCCTTCAGCAGTCGGTGAAGACGGCGGTGAGCGCGGCGGCGACGTCCCGGTGGTCGCGCACCAGCCGCGCCCGCCCGCGGCCGAGCCGGGCGAGGTCGCGGCCGAGCTCGACGTCCTGCTCGCCGGAGGTGTCCAGCAGGACGTCCAGCCGCGGCAGCCGCGCCGCGGTCAGCCGGGGGTCCGGCCCGGCGTTGTGCACGCAGTCGGACAGCAGCAGCACCCGGGCGTCCCACGGCGGGACGCCGTCCAGCTGGCGGGCCGCGGTCTCCAGCGCGAAGGACACGTTGGTCAGCCCCTGGGCCGGCACCCGCAGCAGCAGGTCGAGCACGGCGAGGGGCGCGACCTGCTCGCCCATCCGGACCAGCACCGCGGCGTCGGACCAGAAGGCCACCACGGCGAGGGAGTCGCGGGCCAGCTCACCGGCCAGCGCGCCCACCGTGGCCGCCGCCGTCCGCACCCGCTCGCCCTTCATCGACCCGGACACATCCACCACCAGCACAACCGAGCGCCGCTGCCGGACCCGTTCGCGCACCACCAGGTCGGTGCCCTCCGGGTACGGGACGCCGACGATCGCCTCCAGCGTCCGCTCCAGGTCCAGCTCGTCCGATCCCCCGCTCCAGGACATGCTGGCCAGCTCCCCCACCCCGCGGCGGGACCGCAGATCGCGGGGCGGGCGCGGCACCGACAGCCGGCGGGCGATCTGCCGGGCGCGGGCCCGGGTGAGCTGGTCGGCGGCGCCCTCGGCGTCCAGATCGGCCAGCGGAATCAGGTCCGCCGGCTCGTCCGTCGTCCCGGACGCCGTGCCGCCGGGCCGGGACGGACCGGTCCCGGACCGCCGCCGATCGCCGGAGGACAGCGCCAGCCCGCCGCCACCGCGGGCCGGCTGGAACAGCGAGGGCTGCTCGGTGAGCTGCTTGGGCTTGCGCCGCAGCGGCCGCATCCCCCGCGTCCGGTCCGCCCCCGGCCGGTCGCGCCGGGTCACCGGGGAGTCGGCGTCGACGGCTCTTCAACCGGGCTCGGCCGCAGCCGGGGAGAGCAGGAAGTGGTCCTCCCAGATCTCCCGCAGCACCGCCTCCGGCGTCGTCTCCAGCGTCTCGTCGAGGAAGATCCGCCCGGACAGCGCCAGCAGCACCGCGTCCAGGACGACGTCGGTGTACTCGCCCGGCAGCCCGCGGGGCGGGGCGACCGACGACTCGTCGGGCAGCGGGACCCCGCGGATCGCCGCCAGCTGGGCAGCGACCAGCGCGACGTCGATCGCCCCGCGCACGCTGCTGCCCTGCCGCAGCTCCTCCCGTTCCCGGGTGGCCCGGGTCAGCGCCACGGCGTCCGCGATCAGCCGCGCCGACCCGAGACCGGTGCGCCGGGCCACGATGCCCCGCTCCGCCTCGGCGTCCTGGTACCCGATCGCCAGCCGGCACAGCCGGTCATGCGCCGACGTCGACAGCCGGGTGGTGCCGATCGTGTCGTAGGGGTTCATCGAGGCGATGACCCGGAAGCTCGCCGCCGCCTCGACGATCCCGACCCGCGGCACCGCGATCCGGCGCTCGGCCATCGCGGTGAGCAGCGTGTTCAGGGTGTCCTCGGGTGCCCGGTTGAACTCCTCGACGTAGAGGAAGCCACCGGAGCGCATCGCCTCGACCAGCGGTCCGGGCACGAAGTTCTCCGGCGAGTAGTCCTCCCGGAGCACCCGGGCGGGATCGTGGTGCCCGACCAGCCGGGTGGGGGTGAGGTCGGCGTTGCCCTCGACGAAGACCAGCGGGATGCCCCACTCGGCGGTGATCGAGCGCAGCAGCGTCGACTTCGACGTCCCCGGCGGCCCCTCGAGCAGGACGTCGCGGCCGGCGGCGACCGTGGCCAGCAGCAGGTCGAGTTCGCGGGTTCGGCCGACGAGGTGACGGGCCACCCGGGTGCGGACGGCGCGCACGGCGTCACCGTCGTCCCCGGTGACCCGCAAGCCGGTGACGACGGGGTCGTCACCGGTGGGATGGGCGAGGTGCTCGGTCAGGGCATGCTCCTCATGCAGGGGGCGCAGCCGTGCTCCCGGTACCGAGAGCACGGAGCTCTCGGTACCGGAAGCACGCAACGGGCTACTTGACGGTGTACCCGGCGTCGACCGGAAGGGTCACGCCGGTGATGTAGCGCGCCTCGTCGGAGACGAGGAACAGGATCGCGTTGGAGATGTCGACCGGCTCCAACCAGGGAACGGGCAGCGCGTTGGTCGAGGCGAAGATCGGCTCCGCCTTCTCCCGGCTGGGGGCCGGGTCGTCGGGTGCGAACAGCCCCCAGGTCTTCTCGTTCTGAATCATCACGGTGTCCACCCCGGTGGGGTGCACGGTGTTGACCCGGATGGAGTGCTGCGCGAACTCGTTGGCCAGGGTCCGCATGATGCCCACCACGCCGTGCTTGGCGGCGGTGTAGTGGACCGTGTTCGGCGTTCCCTTCAGGCCGGCCGTGGAGCTGGTGAGCACGACGGCCCCGCCGCGGCCGCCGTCGATCAGGTGCGGCAGCGCGACCTTGCAGGTGTTCCAGACGCCGGTCAGATTGATGTCGATCATCTCCCGCCAGGCGTCGTCGGTGACCTCGAGCGCCGGCTGGATCTCGAAGACCCCCGCATTGGCCAGCACGATGTCCAGCCGCCCGAGCTGGGCGACGCCGTCGTCCACCGCGGCCTTCAGCGCCGCGGGGTCGCGGACGTCGGCCTTGGTGGCGACGATCCGCCGGTCCAGCGCCTCGACCTGCCGGACGGTCTCGGCCAGGTCCTCCTCGGTGGCCGGTGGGTACATCTCGATCGACGGCACCGGTCCGGCGATGTCGACGGCGATGATGTCGGCGCCCTCCTGTGCCAGCCGCAGCGCGTGGCTGCGGCCCTGGCTGCGGGCGGCACCGGTGATGAACGCGACCTTGCCCTCGACCCGGCCGGCCATCACTTGATCACCATCCCGGCGTCGACCGGCAGCTGGATGCCGGTGACATAGCGGCCGGAGTCGGACACCAGGTAGAGGATCGCCTCGCTGACGTCCGCCGGCTCCACCCACGGGATCGGCAACGCGTTGAGGCTGACGAAGGTCTCCTGCACCTCGTCGAGGCCCGGGCTGTCGAGGTCCGGCCGGAAGTTCGCGTACGTCGGCTGGTTCTGAATCATGTCGGTGTCCACCTGGGTCGGGTGCACCGAGTTGACCCGGATACGGTTCGGCGCGAGCTCCAGGGCCAGCACCTTCACCAACCCGACGATGCCGTGCTTGGCCGCGGTGTAGTGCGCCAGTTTCTGGATGCCCTTGAGGCCTGCGGTCGAGCTGGTGATCACGATCGCGCCGCCCTCCTCGTTGGCCTTGAGGTGCGGGATCGCCGGCCGGACCGCTTTGAACTGGCCCGACAGGTTGGTGGCGATCATGTCGTCCCACATCTCGTCGCTCATCTCCTCAGCCATCGAGAAGCTGAGGATCCCGGCGTTGGCCACGACGATGTCAAGCCGGCCGAGCTGGGCGACCCCGTCGTCCACGGCCTGCTTCACCGCCGCGCCATCGCGGACATCGGCCTGGGTCGCGACGATCCGCCGGTCCAGCGCCTCGATCTCCTGGACCGTCTGCGCCAGGTCGTCCGGTGTGGCCAGGTCGTAGGGCACGGTGCCCACCTGAGCGCACTGGTCGACCGCGATGATGTCCGCGCCCTCCCGCGCCAGGTGGACGGCGTGGCTGCGGCCCTGACCGCGTGCCGCGCCGGTGATGAACGCGACCTTTCCGTCGAGCTTTCCCATGAGAGGTCCTCTCAGTCGGGGTGCCGGCTCGCTCCGGGTCTGAGAGCTGCCGGCGGCCGTGCCCGCACAGCGGGGGCACACCCGCTGCGGGCGCACGGGAGCTACTGCGTGGTGGCACCGGCGTCCACCGGCAGCTGGATCCCGGTGACGTACCGGGCTGCGTCGCTGACCAGCCAGACGATCGCGTCGGTGATGTCCGCCGGCTCCACCCAGCGGACGGGGAGCGTGTTCAGCCCCTGGAACGGGTCGCCGACGTCGTCGCGGGTGGCCTCGCCCGGCTCCAGGTCCGGCCGGAACAGCGCGTACGTCGCCTCGTTGTGGATCATGCCGGTGTCGACCGACGTCGGGTGCACGGAGTTCACCCGGATGCCGTGCGGCGCCAGTTCCAGCGCCAGCACCTTGGTCAGCCCGACGACGCCGTGCTTGGCGGCGGTGTAGTGCGCCATGTGCTGGTTCGCCTTGAGGCCCTCGGTGGAGCTGGTGAGCACCATCGCGCCGCCGTCCGGGTTGGCCTTCAGGTGCGGGATCGCCGCCCGCGCGGTCCGGAAGACCCCGGAGAGGCAGGTGTCGATGACGTCGTCCCACATCTGTTCGGACAGCTCCTCGGCCGGGGAGTAGCTGGTCACGCCCGCGTTGGCCAGGACGATGTCCAGCCTGCCCAGCTGTGCGACCCCGTCGTCCAGCGCCCGCTGCACCGCCGCACCGTCGCGCACGTCGGTCTGGGTCGCCACCACCCGCCGGCCCAGCGCCTCGACCTGCCGCACCGTCTCGACCAGGTCGTCCGGCGTCGCCATGGGGTAGGGCACCGTGCCGATCTGGTCGCACAGGTCCACGGCGATGACGTCCGCGCCCTCCCGGGCCAGGCGCACGGCGTGGCTGCGGCCCTGACCGCGCGCCGCACCCGTCGTGAACACGACCTTTCCCTCGAGCGCGCCCGTGGCTCAGCCCTCGGGGTGGGCCGTCGGCGGGGACTGCCGCGTCGTCGGATCGGCCGCCATCGCCAGGGCTGCCGGAGCCGGTTCGCCGGGGCCCCGGGTGAATCCCGCCGGGGCGATGACGTCGTCCGGGGTCAGGTCGTGCACCGAGGCGCGGCCGAGGCCGAGCAGCGCCTCGTCGATCCCGCTGCGCATGACCGACAGCACGTTCTTCACGCCCTGCTCACCGTTCGCGGCCATCCCCCACAGGTAGGCGCGGCCGATCATGACGGCGCGGGCACCCAGGGCCACGGCCTTCACCGCGTCGCCGCCGCGGCGGATGCCGCCGTCGAACAGGATCTCCAGCTGGTCGCCCACGGCCTCGACGATCGGCGGCAGCGAGCGGATCGAGCCGGGGGTGCCGTCGAGGTTGTTGCCCCCGTGGTTGGAGACGGAGATGGCGGCGGCGCCGATGTCGACGGACCGGCGGGCGTCGTCCACCCGGCTGACGCCCTTGATCACGACGGGCAGGTCGACCTGGTCGACCAGCCAGGCCAGGTCCTCCCAGGTGGGCGGTGGGGTCTGCATCCACTTGCCGTAGGCCTCGAAGAAGCCCGGCGCCTCCTCGTCCCGGGCGCCGATGTTGGGCACACCCAGCTCGGGCAGCTGGCGGTGCTGCAGGTAGGTCGCCAGGTAGCGCGGCTTGCGGATCACCTCGGGGGCGAACTTCAGCATCGTCTTGAGGTCGAGCTTCTCCGGGATCGGCGGGCTGCCCCAGTCCCGGCGGGAGGCGAACGACCAGTCCAGGGTGAGGATGAACGCCTTCGCCCCGGCGGCCTTGCCCCGCTCGGCGCGGGCCAAGATGTCGTCCCGGGAGCCGACCCAGTAGGTCTGCAGGAAGGTCAACGGGTTGGCCTCGGCGACCTCCTCGATCGGCTTGCTGCCGAAGGCGGACAGCCCCATCGCGGTGCCCTCCGCTGCCGCGGCCCGGGCCACGGCGACCTCCCCCTCGGGGTGCACCGCCTGCACGCCGACCGGGGAGATCATCAGCGGCATCGAGATCTCGTGACCCAGCACGGTGGTCGACAGGTCGCGCTCACCGGGCAGGTCGGCGACCCGCGGGCGCCAGCCCAGCTCGTCGAAGGCCGCCACGTTGTCCGACAAGGTGAGCCCGCGCTCACTGGCGGCCAGCAGCGCCAGGTAGACCGACCGCGGGAGCCGCTTCTTCGCCCGCCACTGCGCCTCGTTGACGGTCTCGAACCAGTCCTTCGTACTGGCCATGGTGCGCCTCTTCTCCTCGTTGGCGTGAGCACCGGTCCCGGCTCGCCACCGCGACCCTGCCCACGAGCTGTGGTGCGGACACCCGCCCCCCGTCACGTGCCGGCGGAGCCGGTCGTCACTTGGCGGTGAACCCGGCGTCGACCGGCAGCGCCACCCCGGTCACGAAGCGGGCGTGGTCGCTGACCAGCCAGGCGATGGCGTTGCTGATGTCGACCGGCTCGACCGTCTCCACCGGCATGAGGTTCTCCAACGCGGCGGAGATGCCGGGGTTCGCCTCCATGTAGGCGTTCATCTCGTCGTTCTCGATCATCGGGGTGCTCACCCCGGTGGGGTGCACCGTGTTCACCCGGATGCGGTGCTGGGCCAGCCAGTTCGCGTAGGTCCGCATCAACCCGACCACGCCGTGCTTGGCGGCGGCGTAGCCGTCCATCCCGCCGCTGCCGTCGCCACCCCGGCCGGTGAGTCCCTGGGTGGAGCTGGTCAGCACGATCGCGCCGCCCTGCCCCTTGTCGATCATGCTGGGCACGGCGGCGTGCACGGTGTTGCGGACTCCGAAGAGATTGACCTCCACCACGTCGCGGAAGGCCTGCTCGTGATCGGGGTGGGGGTCGGAGTTCAGCTGCGGCGCGATGCCGGCGTTGGCCAGCACGATGTCGACCGCGCCGAGCTCGGCGATGCCGTCGTCGACCGCCGCCTGCAGGGCGGTCATGTCCCGGACGTCGGCCTGCCGCGTGACGATCCGCCGGTCGAGCGCCTCGACCTCCTCGGCGGTCTGCGCGAGGTCCTCCGGGGTGGCCATCGGGTAGGCCACCGAGCCGATCTGCGCACACAGGTCGACGGCGATGACGTCCGCGCCCTCCTGGGCGAGCCGGACGGCGTGGCTGCGTCCCTGCCCGCGGGCTGCGCCGGTGATGAAGGCGACCTTGCCCTCGAGGTTGCTGGTGAGTGCCATGTCCTTCTCCTCTGACGACGTCGTCTCGGGATCCGGTCTCTCGCTCCTGTTCAGCGGGGATCGAACCTGCCCCGGTCGCGCCCGCGACCGGAAGGCCTTCTCTCAGGCGCTCACCGACCGATGGCCTGCGACCAGACCTCGGCGGCGGTCCCGGACCACTCACCCGTGCTCGCCACGGGACTCCGTCCGGTCGGCGTCATCGAGCGGTGGGCTCAGCTCACGCCCTGTTCGATCACCTGCCCGGGTCCGCCGACCCCGACACCGGGGCCGGCGGACCGTCACACGGTCGCAAAGTTCAGCGGACGTCCAGGCCGGCCAGCGGCGACTCGTCGCAGATCTTCGCCGGCGGCAGGCTGGGCATGCCCAGCAGCGTCGGCTGGCCACGGACCGGACCCGTGTGGGAGTGGTCGATGTGGCTCCTGGGCGTCTCCAGCTCCAGGTCGCGGGCGGCCAGCGCGTTCTCGCCGTAGCCCTGCACGCACTCGGGGTCGGGCCCGTCGAGTGGCAGCCCGGTGAAGAACTTGGCCGCCATGCACCCGCCCCGGCAGGAGTCGAAGTGCTGGCACTTGGTGCACGCGCCGCCGGTCTGCGGGTTGCGCAGGTCGGTGAACAGCTCGCTGGTCTGCCAGACCCGCTGGAAGCCACCCTCGCTGCGCACGTTGCCGGCCAGGAAGTTCTCGTGGATGGCGAACGGGCAGGCGTAGACGTCACCGACCGGGTCGATCAGGCAGACGACCCGGCCCGCGCCGCACAGGTTCAGCCCCGGCAGGGCCTCGCCGAACGCGGACAGGTGGAAGAACGAGTCGCCGGTGAGCACGTTGTCGCCGTTGGCCAGCAGCCAGGAGTAGAGCTCCTTCTGCTGGGCCATCGTGGGGTGCAGCTGGTCCCAGACGTCCGCCCCGCGGCCGGAGGGCCGCAACCGGGTGATCCGCAGCTGCGCACCGTAGGAGTCGGTGAGCGCCTTGAACTCGTCGAGCTGCCCGGCGTTCTCCCGGGTGACGACGACGGAGACCTTGAAGTCCTTCATCCCGGCCTCGGCCAGGTTCTCCAGCGCCCGGGTGGCGGTGGCGAAGGAGCCGGTGCCGCGGACGGCGTCGTTGACCTCGGCCGTGGCGCCGTCCAGGGAGATCTGCACGTCGACGTAGTCGGTGCGGGCCAGCTGCTCGGCCCGGCGCTTGTCGAGCTTCACGCCGTTGGTGGAAAACTTGACCCCGACGTCGTGGCCGATGGCGTAGTCGAGCAGGTGCCAGAAGTCGGGGCGGACGGTGGGCTCGCCGCCGCCGACGTTGACGTAGAAGACCTGCATCCGCTGCAGCTCGTCGATGACCGCCTCGGCCTCGGCGGTGGACAGCTCGCGGGGGTCGCGACGGCCGGAGGAGGACAGGCAGTGCACGCATGCGAGGTTGCAGGCGTAGGTGAGCTCCCAGGTCAGGCAGATGGGGGCGTCCAGGCCGTATTCGAACTGGTCGATGAGCCTGCCCCCAACGGGGCGCTGCGCGGGGCGGGAAGGCAGGACGGCGGTCACGGCTTCCTCCGTTCGATCATCTGGGAGCGGGCGAGGGTGGCCAGCGCGGTGACGTACGCGCGGTGCTGCGTCTCGGGCACCTCGCAGGCGACCAGGGCGCTGGGCACGTCGGGGTGGTCCTGGAGCGCCTGCACGACGGCGACCAGCGGCATCGACTTCAGGAAGGACAGCTTCCGGTTGCCGAAGTGGTAGACCAGCGCCCCGAACGGCTCGGGGCGCAGTGCCACCGACGGCGACTTCCGCCAGGGCACGGAGGGGTCGAAGGGGATCTCGTCCCGGGGGATCGTCACCTCCTCCGCGGCCGGCTCAGTGCCGGCCGCGGAGTCGGTGACCAGCGCGGTGTCGATCAGTACACCCCGCACATGCCGTCGATGGAGACCTCCTCCACGAGGGACTCCTCGACGAGGGCCTCCTCCGCGGGTGCGGTGGTCTCGACCTGGATGTCGTCCTGCGTCGTCTCGGGCATGGAACCTCCGGGTGAGCTGGATCACGGCCACTACCGGGAGGACGTTAGTGACACCGGGTGCCACGGGCAAGCGCGAGAAGGTCCAGTTCGTGTCGGCGGTCGGCCGAGGCCGGGGAGGGGGGATGATCAGGTTGTGACCGTCCTCGCCGACCCCCGGGGGGACACCCGCGGGGACACCCGCCTGCGGATCGAGCAGGCGGCGCTGGATCTCTTCACCCGCCAGGGGTTCGACGACGTGACCACCGACCAGGTGGCCGACGCCGCGGGCATCAGCCGGCGCACGTACTTCCGCCACTTCGCCACCAAGGCCGATGCCGTGTGGGGCGACTTCGCCGCCCACGTCGACCGGCTGGGGCAGCTGCTGGCCGCGACCGCCGGCGAGCAGCCGGTGCTCAACTCGATCTGCGCGGCCTACGTCCAGGTCAACGACTACGCCGACGCCGACCTGCCGATGCTGCGCCAGCGGCTGCGGCTCATCCTCGGCGAGCCGGCCCTGCAGGCGCACTCCCAGGTGCGCTACAACGGCGTGGACCAGGTGGTGGCCGAGCACGTCGCGCGGCGTACCGGTGCCGCGCCGGGCTCACTGGTCCCGCGGCTGGTGGCCACCAGTACCCGGGCGGCCGCGACGACGGCGTTCGAGGTGTGGCTGGCCGACGGGCGGCTGCCGCTGGCCCAGTCGCTGCACGACGCGTTCGAGGAACTGGCCGGCGGCTTCCCGACGCTCCGGGTCGCCGGCCGGGTGGGCTGACCGCCCGCGTCCGGGCCCCGGCCCGACCACGCGAGGCGACCCGCGTGGTCGGGGCCGGCGACCGCGGCGGTCAGTTCTTCTTCTGCGCCATCCCGAGGGCCACCTCGGACGGGCGCTGCTGCTCACCGGCGTAGGAGCTGACGACGATCAGCGCGCCGGTCAGCGCGGGCACGACCCACTGCAGGTCGTCGAGCTGCTGCTGCGCCAGGGCGATGTCGGCGCGGGCCCGCTTCGAGGGCTTGGTGCCCTTCCTGGACGGGGTGGCGCCGCCCTGGGAGACCCGCTGCCCCAGCACCCGGCTGTAGGCGGTGACCCCGAGCGCGGCGACGGTGAGCAGGGACTTGAGCGTCGACATGCCGGCGACGCCCTGCTGCTCGGCCACCCGGCGCTTGTTGGCGCCCAGCTGACCGATGCTGCCGACGAGGTGGGCTCCGATCGCGGCGGCGTTGACGGGGGTCCACCGGTCCCAGCCGGCGTTGGCGACCGCGCCGGTGGCCGACGCCGTGCCGGCCTCGCCCGAGGCCGGGTTGAGCGCCACGGCGTTGGCGAGCGTGCCGCCGAACCAGGCCGCGAGGCCGACGTCGTGCAGGGAACGGGACAGGGTGTTGCGGGCCATGAGTGCGCTCCTCGAGGAGGTGGAAGGGAGGGGGACGGGTGCCTCAGCGGCCGAGCAGCCCGCCCAACCCGCCGGTACCCAGCCGTCCCGGATCAACTCCTCGCCGACCGAGCGTCGTGGGCCGACCCCGGGAAAGCGCCGTCTCAGCCGGCGGTGAACTCCGCCAGCCCGGCCAGCAGCCGGTCGACGTCGGCGTCGTCGGTGTAGGGCGCCAGCCCGACCCGCAGACCGCCGGTGTCGCCCAGCCCCAGCCGGCGCGAGGCCTCCAGCGCGTAGAACGACCCGGCCGGCGCGTTGACGCCCCGCCCGGCGAGGAAGCGGTACGCGTCGGCGGCGTCCCGGCCGGCGAACGTGAGCAGCAGGGTGGGTGTCCGTCGCTTCGCCCGCGACCAGAGGGTGACGCCGGGCAGGTCGCGGACGCCGTCCTCGATCCGCACCCGCAGCCGGTCCTCGTGCTCCTCCAGCGCGGCCATCGCCGTCGTCAGCCGGGTCCGGCGGTCCGCGCCGCCGCCCAGCGAGGCGAGGAAGTCGATCGCCGCCGTCGTTCCGGCCAGCAGCTCGTAGGGCAGCGTGCCCAGCTCGAACCGCTCGGGGACGGCGTCGGTCGAGGGCAGCAGCTTGTCGGGGTGCAGGCCCGCCAGCAACGCGGGCGCGGCGACCAGGCACCCGCAGTGCGGGCCGAGGAACTTGTACGGCGAGCAGGCGTAGAAGTCCGCGCCGGACGCGGCGACGTCCACCGAGGCGTGCGCGGTGAGGTGCACGCCGTCCACCCAGGTCAGCGCGCCGGCATCGTGGGCGAGCGCGGTGATCGCCGGCAGGTCGGGGCGGGTGCCGATCAGGTTGGAGGCCCCGGTGACGGCGACCAGCCGGGTCCGGTCGCCGAGCAGCGCGCCGACTGCCTCCGGCGGCAGCTCGCCGGTGGCCGGGTCGAAGTCGGCCCACCGCACGGTCGCCCCGCGGGCGGTGGCGGCCTGCACCCAGGGCCGGACGTTGGCGTCGTGGTCGAGCCGGGTCACCACCACCTCGTCGCCGGGCCCCCAGCCGGCCGACAGCACCCGGGACAGCTCGTAGGTCAGCGAGGTCGCGCTGCGACCGAACACCACCCCGCCCGGGTCGCCGGCGACCAGGTCGGCGACCGCGGCCCGGGCGGCCAGCACGATGGCGTCGGCGGTGCGCTCGGCCCGGGTCACCGAGCCCCGGTTGGCCAGCGGCGCGGTGAGCGTCGCGGCGACGGCGGCGGCGACCACGTCGGGCACCTGCGAGCCGCCCGGCCCGTCGAAGTGGGCGGCGCCGGCCTGCAGGGCCGGGAAGTGCGCGCGGACGGCGGCGACGTCGAAGCTCATGAGGGGATCCTGCGGTACGGGCTCACCGCGGCGACGATCCGGTCGGGCCGCACCAGCACCGCCCGGCCGCGCAGCCACCGGACCAGCTCCGGGGAGTCCACTTCCCCCGGTCCGGTTCCGACGCGGAGCACCTTCCCCGGCCAGTCCGGCGGTACCCGCCCGCCCGCGGTGAGCACCGCCCACCCGGGCCCGAGGACGTCATCCAGCCGGCCGCCTCCCCCGATCGGTGGCTGCGGCACCAGCGCCCCGACCGGCGAGCCGGGCACCAGCCGCGGACGGCGGACCAGCCGGCCGGGCCGCAGCGGCGGCGTGCGGCTGGCCAGGGCGAAGTCGGAGATGCCGGGCAGCCGGCGCACCCCGCCGAGCACCAGGCGCCGGACGGCGGCGCCCCCGCGCCCGCCGCCGGTCATCAGCCGGCCGACCAGCACCGCCACCCGCACCAGCGCGGCGGCGTGCGGCGCCCGCTCTGCCTGGTGGGTGTCCAGCAGGGCGTCGTCCGCGCCGGCGAGCACCGCCGCCAGCTTCCAGGCGAGCTGGTGGGCGTCCCGCAGGCCCAGACCGAGGCCCTGGCCGATGAACGGCGGGGTGAGGTGGGCGGCGTCACCGCAGAGCAGGACCCGGCGGTCCCGCCACCGGTCGGCGACCTGGGCGGCGTAGCGGTACTCGGCCGTGCGGACCACCTCGGCACCGGCCGCACCGAACGGGGCCAGCAGCGCGGCCAGGTCCAGTCCGGCCGCGGACTCGCCGTCGTGCAGCCGGAACTCCGCCCGGTACCGGTTCCCGGCGACCGGCATGAAGGTGGCCGGGCGGTCGGGGTCGCAGACCTGGGAGACGCCGGGCCACACGTCCAGCGGGCCGGCGGCGACCAGGTCGACCACCAGCCAGCGCTGGGCGGGGCCGGCGTCGCGCATCCCCGCACCGATCAGCCGCCGGACCGTGCTGTTGGCGCCGTCGCAGCCGAGCACCGCGTCGGCGCGGAGCTGCTCCTCGGCCCCGGTGGCCCGGTCGTGGACGGTGACCCGGACCGGTCCGTCCCGCTGCTCGACGTGCACCACCTCCACCCCGCCGCGGAGGGTGGCCGTGGGTTCGTCGGCCAGCGCCCGCCGGAGCAGCACCTCGAGGTCGGGCTGGGTGAACATCGAGGCCTGCGGCCAGCCGTGCACGCCCGCGCCCCGGTGGAACTCGACCAGCACCCGGCCGTCGCGGTCCAGCAGCCGCAAGCCGGCCGCCGGTCGGCTGATCCCGGCGAAGGCGTCGGCGACCCCGGCGTCCTGCAGCACCCGCAGCGACTCGTCGTCCAGGTGCACGGCGCGCGGCTGCGGATAGGCGTCGACGTGCCGGTCGAGGACGAGGACGTCGACCCCCCGGCGGGCCAGCAGCAGCGCCGCGGTGACGCCCACCGGCCCCGCGCCCACCACGATCACCGTCACGGCGCGAGTGTGCCGGTCCGGCCGGGTAGACCTGGCCCCGGCCGGACCCGCGCCTCAGGAGGTGGGAGTGTCCGGGTCCCGGCTCGGGTCCACCACCATGTCGGTGTGCTGCCGGCCCTCACCGGTCGGCGGTGCGGTGCCGTCGCTCCGGCCGGCCCCGGCCGGGGCGTCGACCAGCTCGTCGTTGGGCCGGCCGCCGGAGCGCCGCATCGCCAGGATCAGCGCCACGATCCCGACCAGCAGGACCGCCAGCCACAGCGTGCTGAAGTTCAGGCCGAACCCGTAGATCACTACCAGCGAGAGCCCGCCGGCCAGCAGGCAGTAGTAGATCGTCGGCAGGATCGTCTTGCGGATCAGGTCGCCCTCGCGTCCGATCAGGCCGACCGTGGCCGACGCCGCCACGACGTTGTGCACGGTGATCATGTTGCCGGCCGCGCCGCCGACCGCCTGGGTCGCGACGACGGTCTCGGGCACGACGCCGATCTCCACGGCGGTGGAGAACTGGAACAGCGAGAACATCAGGTTGCTCACGGTGTTGCTGCCCGCGACGAAGGCACCGAGCGCCCCGATCCACGGCGCGAACGCCGGCCACGCGCCGCCGGCGATGGACGCGGCGCCCTCGGCGAGGACCAGTGGCATGGACTCCAGGCCGGACTCGTTGAAGTCACCGCCGGAGTTGATGAACACCCGCACCAGCGGCAGGGCGAACAGCAGGGCGACGGCGGCGCCGGCCAGCTGGGCGCCCGCCACCCGCCAGGAGGCGGCGATGTCGGCGGGGCGCATCCGGTGCAGGGCGTAGGTGGCCAGGCAGGCCAGGATGAACACGAACCCCGGCAGGTACACCACCTGCAGGGCCTGGGCGATGCCGGTGCCGAAGATGTCGTCCACGTTCACGACCCGCCAGCCGGTGGTGAGGAACTCGGTGACCGGGTCGATCGTGCGGCTCAGCACCAGCAGGACGGCGACGACGAGGTACGGCGTCCAGGCGAGCCAGATGCTCATCTTCCGTGCGGCGATGTCCTCCGTCTCCGGCTCCAGGCTGCCCATCCAGTTCGCCGCCCAGCGCTTCCGCGGCGGGAAGTCCCAGACCTTCTTGGGCATCAGGAAGCCGCGGCTGGACGCGAACATCACGATGACCAGCCCGATGAGGCCACCGAGCAGGGACGGGAACTCCGGGCCGAGGACGGCCGCGACGGTCACGTACGGGACGGTCATCGCGAAGGCCGCGAACAGCGCGAACGGCCAGATCGCCAGGCCGTCGGCGAACCGCTTCCGCTCGCCGAAGAACCCGCACAGCATGCAGGCGAGGATGAGCGGGATCAGCGTGCCGATGGTGGCGTGCAGCAGGGCCACCTGCAGCCCGATCCGCTCGAGGAACCCGGGCAGCTCGACGCCGAGCACCGACATCCGCTCCTCGACGGCGGAGGAACCGCTCAGCCCGCCGCCGACCCCCACCAGGATCGGCGTGCCGACGGCGCCGAAGCTCACCGGCGTGCTCTGGATGATCAGCCCCACCATGACCGCGGCCATGGCCGGGAAGCCCAGGGCCAGCAGCAGCGGCGCGACCACCGCGGCGGGGGTGCCGAAGCCGGACGCCCCCTCGATGAAGCTGCCGAACAGCCAGCCGATGATGATCGCCTGCACCCGGCGGTCGGGGCTGATGCTGGTGAACCCGGCGCGGATGGTGGCCATCGCGCCGCTCTTGGTCAGGGTCTCGAGCAGCAGCAGCGCGCCGAAGACGATGTAGAGCAGCGTCAGGGCCAGCAGCAGGCCCTGGATCGCCGATGCGGCGACGGCGGTGGGGTCCATCTCCCAGACGAACAGGGCGACGAGCACCACGACCACGAAACCGACCGGCATGGCCCACTTCGCCGGCCACCGCAGGCCCACGAGGAGCACTCCGACCACCACGATCGGGAGCAGTGCCAGCAGGCTCAGCACAGCGAGGTTGTCCACGGTTGCGCCTCTCGTCGTCGGTGCACTGACGGTTCGGTGACGTGCACTGTGTCGCAGGTCACCGGGCCGCGCCACCCCGGGGTCACGCGCACCCGGCGACCGTTGCCCGAACGTTGCACGACCTTCCGGCGAGTGTGATCCGTGCCATAGCGTGCCGCTCCAGGTGCGCGGCTGCGCACACCACCGAGGCCCTCGGCGACGAGGGCGACGAGGAGGCCCCCGTGCCCGTCAACACCCGCGGCGCGATCATGCGTTCGGCCCCCGGCACGTGGGAGGTCGTCGACCTGGTCGTCGACGATCCGCAGGCCGGCGAACTCCAGGTCAAGCTGGCCGCCTCCGGGCTGTGCC
Source organism: Modestobacter lapidis (assembly GCA_019779905.1). GTDB lineage: Bacteria > Actinomycetota > Actinomycetes > Mycobacteriales > Geodermatophilaceae > Modestobacter > Modestobacter lapidis. The sequence continues at coordinate 37,645 of JABAKE010000016.1, forward strand.
ACTCCGACGACCACATCGCCACCGGCGACATGCAGGTCGGCAAGTATCCCTTCCTCGGCGGCCACGAGGGTGCCGGCGTCGTCACCGCCGTCGGGCCGGGCGTGAAGGACTTCGAGGAGGGCGACCACGTCGTCTTCTCGTTCCTGCCCGGCTGCGGCCGGTGCCGCTACTGCGCCAACGGCCAGCAGTACATCTGCGACTCCGGCGCCAACCTGCTCGTCGGCTCGCGGTGGGACGACGCGACGAGCTTCCGCGTCAAGACCTCGGACGGCGAGGACGTCGGGCAGATGTGCGGGCTCGGCACCTTCGCCGAGATCACCACGGTGGACGTCCGCTCGACCGTGAAGATCGACAAGAGCATCCCGCTGGACGTCGCCTGCCTCGTCGGGTGCGGCGTGGGCACGGGCTGGGGCACCGCGGTCCAGGCCGGCGAGGTCCGGGCCGGCGACACGGTCATCGTGATGGGCGTCGGCGGCATCGGTATCAACGCCGTGCAGGGCGCGGCGAACGCGGGCGCGAGCCACGTCATCGCCGTCGACCCCGTGGCGTTCAAGCGCGAGAAGGCGATGGAACTCGGCGCGACCGAGACGTTCGCGGGCATCGAGGAGGCCGCCGACTTCGCGCGCAGCGTCACCAACGGGCAGGGCGCCGACAAGGCGCTGATCACCGTCGGGGTGCTCAAGGGCGAGCACGTGGCCCAGGCGTTGGACGCGATCGGCAAGGGTGGGCGGGTCGTCATCACCGGCCTCGGCGACCTCACCGACGTGGGCATCCCGATCAACCCCAGCATGCTGGCGTTGTTCACCAAGGAGATCCGCGGCGCCCTGTTCGGTGACCAGAACCCCAGCTTCGACATGCTGAAGATGCTGCGGCTCTACCAGGAGGGCACCCTCAAGCTCGACGAGCTGATCACCAAGCGGTACAAGCTGGACGACATCAACCAGGGCTACGAGGACCTGCACGAGGGCAAGAACATCCGCGGCGTCATCGTCTACTAGAAGGACCCCGTTGCCCCCCACGGCTCGCACGCTCGCCGTGGGTCCCTGCAACGGGGCCAGGTCCCGGGGGCTGTCCGCCCCCGGGGCCTTCCGCTGCCCGATGAGGACCCCATGACCGCCGCGCCCCCGCACGCCACCGCCGCCGGACGGCTCGACGCGGCGGGCATGGTCCGCACCGCCCGGGAGCGGGTGGTGGACCGGGTGCGCGAGGCCGAGGTGGTCGCCGCGGCGCTGTCGGCGGGCCGCAACATCGTCCTGGAGGGGCCGCCCGGCACCGGCAAGACCACGCTGCTGCGCGCCCTGGCCGACGGCACCGGCGTTCCGCTCGTGCTGGTGGAGGGGAACGCCGAGCTCACCCCCACCCGGCTGATCGGCCACCACGACGCCTCACGGGTGCTCACCGAGGACTACCGGCCGGAGAACTTCGTCCCCGGGCCCCTCACCCGGGCGATGACCGAGGGCGCCCTGCTCTACGTCGAGGAGTTCAACCGGGTGCCCGAGGAGACGATGAACGTCCTGCTCGGGGTGCTGTCGGAGCGGGAGATGCACGTGCCGCGGTTCGGCCGGGTCGCCGCCCGGCCCACGTTCCGGCTGGTGGCGGCCATGAACCCGTTCGACGCCGTCGGCACCGCCAGGATCACCCCCGCCCTCTACGACCGGTCCTGCCGGATCGCGATGGGCTACCAGGACGAGGACGCCGAGCGCGCCGTCGTCAGCACCGCCACCGGCGGGCCGGGCGGCCTGGTGGCCCGCGCGGTCCGGGCGGTGCGGATCACCCGCGACCACGCCGAGCTCCGGATCGGCGCCTCGGTGCGCGGCGCCATCGACACGGTGCTCATCGCCGGGGAGCTGGCCGCGGTGCGCGGGCTCGACGGGCTCGCCCAGCCGCTGGACGAGGCCGTCGGGGAGGATGCCGCCCTCGCCGCGCTCACCGGCAAGGTGACCCTCGGCGACGCCGTCACCCGCCCCGTCGAGCAGGTCGTGGTGGACATCTGGCGGCGGGCCGGTGAGGAGCTGGGAAAAGCCTGACCCCCGGGCCGGAGGAACCGCCCGGGGACGGCCCGGACACCGGGGAGCCCGGCGACCGGGGCGCACTGCCTGCGCCGCCGCAGGCCGGCGCGGGGCTCACCGGCCCGCCGGGCCGCCGGCCGGCGCCGCCCGCACCGATCGAGGACGAGACCGACGTCGAGGAGCTGCTCCGCGAGCAGCGGGCCCGGCGGGCCGGCCGGGACGAGCTGGCCCGCGCCCATCCGGACTTCGAGCAGGTCAGCCCCGCTCCCGGTGAGCTCGACGGGGAGGCGCTGGCCGAGCTGACCGCCCGCGACCCCGACGCGGCGGCGCGGCTGCTGACCGCGCTGGGGCGGGCCTTCGACCCGGGGCTGCGCGCGGCGGCCCGGGCGCTGGCCACCCGGCTGCCGGTGAGCGTTCCGCGCGCCGGCGTCCCCGACCGGCCGGGCACCCGGCGGGTGGTCACCCGCCGCGACCCCACCGGCACCGACGTCGACCTGGACGCCACGCTGGCCGCTCGCGGGGCGGAGCCGCACTGGCGCGCGGAGCACGTGCACACCCGGGGCTGGCGGGCCACCGGGCGGGCCTGCGTGCTGCTGGTGGACGCCTCCGGGTCGGTGGCGGGGGACGAGCTGGCGGTCGCGGTGCTCACCGCGGCGGCGCTCGGCCAGCGGATGCGGCCCGGCGACGAGCTGGCCGTGGTGGCGTTCTGGTCGTCCGCCGTCCTGCTGCAACCGCTGTCGGACAGGCCCCGGGCCGAGCTCGTGACCGACCGGCTGTTCGACCTGAAGGGTGGCGGGACGACGGACCTGGACCTGGCGCTGCGCACCGCGGCCGGCCAGCTCGCCCGCTCCCGGGCCGCGGCCCGGGACGTGCTGCTGCTGTCCGACGGCATGCCCACCGACAGCCCGGATCCGTTGCCGGCCGCCACGGCGCTGCGCCGGCTCGGCGCTCGGCTGCACGTGCTGGCGCTGGCCGACGAGCCCGAGTCGGTGGGCAACTGCGCGCTGCTCGCCGCGGCCGGGGGCGGGCGGTCCGCGGCGCTGCAGCGGCCCACGCAGGCGCCGGCCGCGCTGCGGACGCTGCTGGACTAGGAGGTGCGGGAGCGGGCGGCTGCCGGGCGGACGGCGTCCCCGGCCCGGGCGGCAGCCAGCGGAACGGCGGCCCGCAGCACCGCCGGGCCCACCCGGAGCCCGCCGTCCGACCGCGGCGCGCAGCGCACCCCCGCCCGGCCGCGCAGCCCGCGGTGCGCCCCCGGGGTGAGGGCGACGTCCAGCCAGGCGCACGGGTTGGCCGGCCGCCCACCGGCCAGCACCACCTCACCGGCGCCGCAGTCCAGGCTGAACAGCTGCCCGCGCAACGCCTCGACCTGCGCTCCCCGCAGCACCACGTTGCGTCGCGCGGCGAGCGGGTCCAGCGGGCCGCTGCCGAGCTCGGCGGCCAGGGCCTCCAGCGCCTCGACGGCCAGCACGGTCACCGACGCCTCCCGGTGGGCCGGCCGGCCGAAGTACCGGTCGCCGACGACGCCCAGCCCGGCGCGCACCTCGATGCCGGCCCGCGCCTCGACCGGCAGCGCCGCCACCGCCGGGTCGGGCCGGCCGCCGTAGCGGTGCGCCGGCGAGGCGAGCAGCCCGACCACCTCGACCTCGTAGGCGTACACCGGGGCTCTCACCCGCCCTCCTCCGGTCCCGCCGGCAGAGCCGTTCCGGCGGCCGGGCTGCCGCGGCTCAGCGTTCGGCGGTGCGGTGGATCGGGCCCTCGGCCCCGGTGAGCCGCTCGCCGCTGCCGCCCCAGCGACCGGCGATGATCTCCGCGGCGATCGACACGGCGGTCTCCTCCGGGGTGCGGGCGCCGAGGTCCAGCCCGATCGGTGAGGACAGCCGCTGGAGCTCGTCGGGCTGGAGCCCGGCCTCGCGCAGCCGGTCCAGCCGCTCGTCGTGGGTGCGCCGGGAGCCCATCGCCCCCACGTAGGCCACCGGCAGCCGCAGTGCGACCTCCAGCAGCGGGACGTCGAACTTCGGGTCGTGGGTGAGCACGCAGAGCACGGTGCGCTCGTCGACGCGGCCGGCGTCCGCCTCGGCCCGGAGGTACCGGTGCGGCCACTCCACGATCACCTCGTGGGCGTCGGGGAACCGGCGGGCGGTGGCGAACACCGGCCGCGCGTCGCACACGGTGACCCGGTAGCCGAGGAACGACCCGACCCGGGCCACGGCCGCGGCGAAGTCGATCGCGCCGAACACGACCATCCGGGCCGGCGGGGCGTAGGAGGAGACGAACAGCGTGAGGTCGTCGCCGCGGCGCTCGCCGTCGTGGCCGTAGGTGAGGGTCGCCGTCCGGCCGGCGGCCAGCATGCCGCGCGCGTCGGCGGCGACGGCGTCGTCCAGGCGCTGCAGGCCCAGGGTGCCCGACGCGCGGTCGGGCCACAGGACCAGCCGCTTGCCCAGCCGGTCCTCGGGGCCCTTCACGCAGGTGACGACGGCGACCGGCTCGTGCGCGGCCACCGATCCGGCGATCTCCCCGAGCTCGGGGAACGACTCGCGGGACACCGGTTCCACGTAGACGTCGAGGATCCCGCCGCAGGTGAGCCCCACGGCGAAGGCGTCGTCGTCGCTGACGCCGTACCGCTGCAGGGTCGGCTCGCCGGTCCGGGCGGCGTCCCGGGCCTCCTCGTAGACCGCGCCCTCGACGCAGCCGCCGGAGACGCTGCCCACCGCGGTCCCGTCCGGGCCGACCAGCATCGAGGCGCCCGGCGGGCGGGGCGCCGAGCGCCAGGTGCCCACCACCGTGCCGACGCCGACGGTCTCCCCTGCCTGCCACCAGCCGATCAGGTCGTCCAACACATCACGCATCTGCGTCCTCCTGTCGGTTGGCCTCGGTCGGAGGCTCGCCGCGAGCTTGCGAGTGGTGAGGGGATCGAGGTCCTTCAGGCATCCGTGATCACTTCCACCAGTTCCTCGAAGGCGGCCAGGCTGTGCCCGGCGACGAAGTGGTCGACCGCGGGCAGCGCGGCCTGCATGCCCCCGGTCAGCGGCTCGTAGCCCAGCCGGCCCTTGTGCGGGTTGACCCACACCACCGCGTGCGCCAGCCGCTGCAGCCGGGCCATCTGCTCGCCCAGCAGCTCGGTGCCGCCGCGCTCCCAGCCGTCGCTGCAGATCACCACGACGGCGCCGCGCGCGGTGCCGCGCTGCCCCCAGCGGTCCAGGAACGCCTTGAGCACCTCGCCGATCCGGGTGCCACCCGACCAGTCCGGGATCGCCGAGCCGCTGGCGGCCAGCGCCCGGTCCGGGTCGCGCAGCCGCAGCTCGCGGGTGACCCGGGTCAGCCGGGTGCCGATGGTGAACACCTCGGTGCTGGCCGGCCGGGCCCGGACGGCGGCGTGCGCGAACCGGAGCAGCGCGTCGGCGTAGGGGCTCATCGAGCCGGAGACGTCGACCAGCAGCACCACCCGGCGGGGCCGGGGCCGCGCCCGGTGGTACATCAGCCGGCCGACCTCGCCGCCGTCGCGCAGCGCCCGCCGCACGGTGCGGGCCGCGTGCACCGAGCCGTGCGGTCCGGGCCGGCGCCGGCGCGAGGGGCGCATCGGGACGGCGGGCACCAGCAGCGCGAACAGCCGGCGCAGCTGCTCGCGCTCGGCGACGGTCAGCTCGCCGACGTCCCGGTGCCGCAGCACCTCCTCGCCGCTGGCCCTGGTGGCGAGATCGGCGGGCTCCCCACCGTCCTCGCCGCCCTCGGTGGTCTGCACCGGGGCGCTCTGCACCACCCGCTCCCGCTCGGGCCCGCTGCTCGTCCGCATTCGCGGCGCCTCGCCACCGAAGAAGGCGGCGAAGGCGGCGTCGTAGCGGTCGAGGTCGTCCGGGCCGCCGCACAGGGTGAGCCGGCCGGCCCAGTAGACGGCGGAGGGATCGAGGACGTCGAGGTGCGCGATCGCGGCGACCATCGCCTCGACCCGGTCGGGGGAGGCGGTGACCCCGGCGTGCCGGAGCGTCCGGGCGAAGCCCAGCACGGTGTCGACGACGTCCCGGGCGACCCCGGTCGCCGTCCCGTTTGCCTCAGCCACCGAACAGCGCCCCCCGGGCCAGGGAGTGCACCCGGTCGGTGTCCTCCCGGTACTTCAGCACGGCGCCCAGGGTGCGCGCGGCGGTGTCCGGGTCCAGCTCGCGGGCGCCGAGGGCGTGCAGGGCCGACGCCCAGTCCATCGCCTCGGCCACGCCCGGGGGCTTGAGCAGGTCCAGGCCGCGCAGCTGCGCCGTCGCGCGGGCCACCTGGCGGGCCAGCTCCTCGGTGACCTGCGGCAGCCGGCGGCGCAGGATGGCCACCTCGCGGTCGAAGTCGGGGTGCTCCAGCCAGTGGTAGAGGCAGCGGCGCTTGAGCGCGTCGTGCACCTCGCGGGTGCGGTTGGAGGTGAGGACGACCAGCGGCGGGGTCTCGGCGCGCACCGTGCCGAGCTCGGGGATGGAGATGGTGAAGTCGCTGAGCACCTCGAGCAGGAAGGCCTCGAACTCGTCGTCGGCCCGGTCGACCTCGTCGACCAGCAGCACCGCCGGCGAGTCCTCCAGCGCCTGCAGCAGCGGCCGGGCCAGCAGGAACCGGCGGTCGTAGAGCGACGCCTCCAGCGCGGCGGTGTCGGAGCCCTCGTGCGCGGCCTCGGCGGCGCGCAGGTGCAGCAGCTGCCGGCCGAAGTCCCAGTCGTAGAGCGCCTGGCTGGCCTCCAGACCCTCGTAGCACTGCAGCCGGTACAGCGGCCGCCCGGTGACCTCGGCGAGCGCCCGGGCCAGCGCGGTCTTGCCGACGCCGGCCTCACCCTCCAGGAACAGCGGCCGGTGCATGACCAGGGCCAGGTAGGCCGCCGTCGCCAGGCCCTCGTCGGGCAGGTACCCGGTGGCCTCCAGCGCGGCGGCGAGCGCGCCGGGATCGCCGGGGAGGTCGGGGCGGGGCGCGGTCTCGGTCGGCGCGGTCGTGGTGGGCTCGCTCACACGTGGCAGCATCCCACCCGCTCGCGCCGCGTGTCGGCGGGCCGCCCGCGGGAACGGATCGTCGGCCCCCACCCGGGGACGGCGGCCCGGCGGCCCCGGGCCAGGATGACGGGCATGCCGACCGGAGACGCCGCCCCGACCGACGAGCTCGCCCTCGGCGACGACCTGCGGGCCTTCGTCGACGCCTCCCCCTCCCCGTCGCACGCCGGGGCCGAGCTGGCCCGGCGGCTGACCGCGGCGGGTTTCACCGAGCTGGCCGAGGTCGACCGCTGGGAGCTGGCCCCGGGCGCCGAGCACTTCGTGGTGCGCCGCGGCGGCAGCGTGGTGGCGTTCCGGGTGGGCAGCGCTGCGCCGGCCGAGGCCGGCCTGCGGCTGGTCGGGGCGCACACCGACTCCCCCACCTTCAAGGTCCGGCCGAACAACGACGTGCGGCAGGCCGGCTACCGGCTGGTGGGCGTGGAGCCCTACGGCGGCGGCCTGTGGCACACCTGGCTGGACCGCGAGCTGACCGTGGCCGGCCGGCTGGCGCTGCGCGGCGGTGGCACGGCGCTCGTCCGGCTGCCCGGGGCGCCGCTGCGGCTGCCGTCGCTGGCCATCCACCTGGACCGCAGCGTGCGCGAGGGGCTGACCCTGGATCCGCAGCGGCACCTCGTTCCGGTGTGGGACGGCGGGCTGGGCACCGCACCGGGCCTGGCCGAGGCACTGGCGGACGCGGCCGGGGTGCCGGCGGGCGACGTCCTCGGTCACGACCTGGTGCTGGCCGACACCCAGCCCGCCGCCCGGGCCGGCGCGGACGGCACCTGGGTCGCCGCGCCCCGGCTGGACGACCTGGCCTGCTGCCACGCCGGGCTCACCGCGCTACTGACCGCCCCGCCGACCACGCGCACCCAGCTGCTGGTCTGCAACGACCACGAGGAGGTGGGCAGCGGCTCGATGGAGGGGGCGCGCGGCAGCTTCCTGGCCGACGTGGTCGCCCGGCTGGTCGCCGCCACCGGCGACGGCGACGCCCAGGCCGTGCACCGCGCCGTGGCCCGGTCGGTGCTGGTGTCGGCGGACATGGCGCACGCTGTCCACCCGACCCGGTCCGACCGGCACGAGCCCGAGCACGCCCCGCGGCTGGGCGGCGGGCCGGTGCTGAAGGTGAACGCCAACCAGGCCTACGCGACCGACGCGGCCGGCGGCGGCTGGTTCGCCGAGCGGTGCGCCGAGGCCGGCGTGCCGGTGCAGCGCTTCGTGAGCCGCGCCGACCTGCCCTGCGGCAGCACCATCGGGCCGCTGACCGCGACCCGGCTGGGCATCCCGACCGTCGACGTCGGCGGGCCCATGCTGGCGATGCACTCGTGCCGGGAGCTCGCCTCGGCGCTCGACGTCCCGCTGATGGTCGGCGCGCTCACCGCCTGCTTCCTGGACTGAGCGGTCCGGGCGCACCGAGACCTACATCGGCGGCGTCAGCATGAGCATCCGGCTGATCGTCCGGGCCCACGCCGCCTGAACCGGAAGCGGCCGGTCGGCGACGAGGTCCCGGAGGCCGGGAAGGAAGCCGCGCAGCTCGCCCACGATGTCCTCGAAGGCCACGCGGAACACCAGGTCCTGGATCTGCCCGACTTCCAGGCCCGCGTCGATCAGGGGCTGGATGACCCACTGGGCTTGATCACGCCCGAGCAACTCCACGACCGGCATTCGCATCGAGTGACGATTCCGGATGCAGGGCCGCCGTACGCTCCGGGCAATGCCGGCAGCCGCCCAGCACGGAGTCCGCTGCCGGACAGAGTTCACCGACGGGTTCCACGTGGAACGTCACCGCGACGGCTCGATCCGTGTCCGCGGCCGGGTCGTCGATGGTCGGCCGGACGGCTACCGGGAGTGGTTCCGGCTCGACGGCACCGTGCTTCGGTCGGGCTCGTACGCCGCGTCACCGAGCCTTCGCGCCGCCGGAATCGCTCAGGTGACTGACTGTGCGGTCCTCACACGGGGCGCAGCGCCGGATCCCATGCGTCGGCCAACTCCCCGCCCGTGGTGACGGCCCCGAAGTGCCGGTTCACGGTCTGAACCGTGGCAGCGTGGCCTTCCTCGTGGTAGCTGGCACAGCAGTCCTTCACCAGGGTGACGTGGTAGTCGTGAAACAGCCCGTCCCGGAGGGTGGAGTCCACGCACACGTCGGTGGCCACGCCGGTGAGCAGCAGCGAGGTGATGCCCGCGGTTCGCAGCAGCGTGTCCAGGTCCGTGCCGGTGAACGCCGAGTACCGGTGCTTGACGACCACCGGCTCGCCGGGCGCCGGGGCGACCCGGTAGAACTCCGCCCCCCACGACCCGGGGCGGCAGGTGGACGTCCGCGCCGCTACCGGCTCGCCGTCGACCACCCGGCGGGAGAGCCAGACCGGGCTGTCGGTCGTCTCGTCGTGCATGGTCTGCACGAAGACGACCAAGACGCCTGCACCCCTCGCCGACTCCAGCAGGCGCTCCAGGCGCGGCACCATGTCCACCGCGAGGGACGTGTCCCTGCCTGCTGTCCCGCAGACGCCGGCCGGGTCGCAGAAGTCGTTCTGAACGTCCACGACGATCAACGCGGCGGTTCCGGGTGCGTTGCGGAAGGTGGTGCCGACCATGTGGTCCTCTCAGACGGCATCGTGGCGCCGAACCGGCGGGGTGCCCGGCGAGATCGAACGGCCCTCGACCCACCCTAGCCAGAGGCCTGACCATTGCGTCGATGAGGCTGTCCCGGGCCCACCGGGAACATGCGTTGGCTGTCCCCACTCAACGCCCCGGGAGGACCGATGCCCCACCTGCTGCACCTCGGCTCGCCCGCCGATCCGCGCACCTCAGCCCCCGGGCGGTGACCGCGGCGTTCGTCGAGACCTGGCGCGCCCGGGGCGCCGAATTCACCGTGACGTCGCGGAACCTGCAGGCCGACCCGCCGCCGCACCTCCCCGACGCCCTGCTGCACTGGGCCCCGGAGCTGCGCACGGCCGGTGAGGTCGCCGACCCGACCGCCGAGGCCCGCCAGCAGGGCTACCTCGACGAGCTGCTCGCCGCCGACGCGCTGCTCATCGGCGCCCCGATGTACAACTGGTCGCTCCCCTCGACGCTCAAGGCCTGGGTGGACCACGTCCACGTGCTCGGGACGACGGTGCCCTTCGGTCCGGGCACTCCCCCGCCGGCCGGCCGGCCGGGTGTCGTCACTGGCCGAGCGCCGTGCCCAGGCCACGCGGACGCTGCCGCGGCCCGGGTCCGCGCCGGCGAGCCGGCCGGCTCGCCGGGGGACTGATCCCGCTCGTCGGGCATCGTCCGCACACCAGCCAGACCGTGGACACCGCCGCGTCACCCGGGGCTCCGACCCTGGCGGCATGACCGTCGTCCCCCTCGTCCCCGTCCGGTCGGCCGGCGCCGCCCGGCACCGGCCGACCGTGGACGCCGCCACCCGGCGCCGGCGCCGGCTGCGGTTGGCCGCGGTCCTGGCCGGTGCGGCCCTGCGGTCGCTGCGTGCGCCGGTCTGCGGTACCCGCGGCCGCCGGCGGCTGGTGGTCTGCGGTGCCGCCCGCGCGCTGACCGCCCTCGGCGTGCGGGTCGACGTGCGCGCCGCGCCGGCCGCCTGGCCGCGGACCGGGCCGGGGTACCTGGTCGTCGTCGCCGACCGGGTGGGCTGGCTCGACGGGCTCGCCCTGCTGACCGCCGTCCCCGGCCTGCCGGTGGCCACGCCGGAGGTCGCCGGGTGGCCGGGGCTGGGGCGGCTGGTCCGGCGGTCGGGCGTCGCCGTCCTGGACCCCGCCGGCCGGTGCGTCCTCCCGGCGGCGGCCCACGACCCGGCAGCCGCGATCTGCCCGGTCGAGCTCCGCCACGCCCACGGCGCACCGGCGGCGGGCCGGCTGACGTGGCGGGGCCTCGCCGAGGTGGTCGCCGCCCGCGACGTGGTCGTGACGGTGCACCTGCTGGCCCCGCTCGACCGGGCACCGGCCGGGCAGCTCGCCCGCGACGTCCGGGGCTGAGGGCCACCCGCCCCGCGGCCGACCGGCGGCGCGCGCCGTCCGGGCGCAGGATCGAGGCTCCGCACTCGCCCGCCCACCCGGAGACGACGTGACCGACCCGCTGCGCGACCGTGCCCAGGACGACACCAGCTCCACGGTGGTGGACCTGAGCCGGTGGCGGCTCAACGCGCTGCCCGACACCGGCTCCGACGAGGACTGGGACGACGACCGCGAGCTCTTCGACCCCGACGGCCACCGGGTCGACACCTGGCGCGAGGGCTATCCGTACAGCGAGCGGATGGAGCGCCGCGAGTACGAGGTCGAGAAGCGCCGGCTGCAGATCGAGCTGCTCAAACTGCAGGGCTGGGTGAAGGAGTCCGGCCAGAAGCTGGTGCTGGTCTGCGAGGGGCGCGACGCGGCCGGCAAGGGCGGCACCATCAAGCGGTTCACCGAGCACCTCAACCCGCGGGGTGCCCGCGTGGTGGCGCTGGACAAGCCCTCGGAGCGCGAGCAGACCCAGTGGTACTTCCAGCGGTACGTGCAGCACCTCCCGGCCGCCGGGGAGATCGTGATGTTCGACCGGTCCTGGTACAACCGGGCCGGCGTCGAGCGGGTCATGTGCTACTGCACCGCCGACCAGTACCTCGAGTTCATGCAGCAGGCGCCCGAACTGGAGAAGATGTTCGTGAGCAGCGGCATCCACCTGGTGAAGTTCTGGTTCTCGGTCACCCGCGGTGAGCAGCGCAGCCGCTTCATCGTGCGGCAGATCGACCCGGTGCGGCAGTGGAAGCTCTCGCCCACCGACCTGGCCTCGCTCGACAAGTGGGATGCCTACACCGAGGCCAAGGAGGCGATGTTCCTGCACACCGACACCGAGCACGCCCCGTGGACGGTGATCAAGAGCAACGACAAGAAGCGCGCCCGGCTGGAGGCCATGCGGCACGTGCTGTCCAGGTTCGCCTACACCGACCGCGACGACGACGCCGTGGGCACCCCCGACCCGCTGATCGTCGGCTCCGCCGCCGACGTCCTGGAGGAGGAGGCCGGCGCCCCGGTGATGCCGCACCCCGGAGACCGGCTGCCGATCGGGGACCGCCGCGCCTGACCGTCCCCGGTCTGCTGGGATGGTGACGACGACACCCCGCGGGGACGTCGCTCCCCCGCTCCCACGGAAGGACCCCGGTGCCCACACCGCTCCCCATGCTCCCCACCTCGGTCGTCGGCAGCCTGCCGCAGCCCGACTGGCTCATCGACCGGGAGAAGCTCGCGCACCGGTTTCCGCCCCGGGTCCGGGCCCGCGAGCTGTGGCGGGTGGCGCCGGACCTCCTCGCCGAGGCCCAGGACGACGCGACGCTGGTGGCGATCCGCTCCCAGGAGGAGGCCGGGCTGGACATCCTCACCGACGGCGAGATCCGCCGGGAGTCCTACTCCAACCACTTCGCCACCGCGCTGGACGGCATCGACATCGACCACCCGGGCTCGGTGACCAACCGGTCCGGGCTGGAGATCCCGGTGCCGCGGGTGGTCGGGGCGCTGGCCCGGCCGGCCCCCATCCAGGTCGAGGACGTGCGGTTCCTCCGGGCGCACACCGACCGGACCATCAAGATCACCGTGCCAGGGCCGTTCACCATGACCCAGCAGTCCCAGGACGAGCACTACGGCGGCGACCGCGCCCTGGCGCTCGCCTACGCCGACATCGTCCGGGCGGAGATCGCCGACCTCTTCGCGGCCGGCGCCGACATCGTGCAGATCGACGAGCCGTGGCTGCAGGCCCGGCCGGAGATCGCCCGCCAGTACGGCGCCGAGGCGGTGACCCGGGCGGTCGAGGGCGCCGCCGGGCCGGTGCACCTGCACCTGTGCTTCGGCTACGCGGCGATGGTGGCCGAGCGCCCGGAGGGCTACTCGTTCCTGCCCGAGCTGGCCGACACCCCGGTGCACACCGTGTCGGTGGAGACCGCCCAGTCGCACCTTGACCCGGCGACGCTGCGGCCGCTGCTGGGCAAGGGCATCGCGCTGGGCGTGCTGGACCTCTCCACCCCGGAGGTGGAGACCCCCGCGGTGGTCGCCGACCGGGTCCGCCGCGCGCTGGACCACGTGGACGTGGACCAGCTCGTGCTCTCCAGCGACTGCGGCCTCAAGTACCTGCCCCGGGCCGCGGCGGCGGGCAAGATGCGCTCCCTCGCCACCGCCGCGGCCACCCTGCGGGCGGAGCTGGGCCTGGCCTGAGCCGCCCGCCCCGGACAGCACAGCGCCCGCCCCGGTAGGTCGGGGCGGGCGCTGTGGGGCTCAGGCCCCGTCCAGGACACCGCCGCGAGCTCGCGAGCGGTGGGAGGACGGGGGTCCTTCCTCAGCGGCGGGGGGTGTCCCCGCGCCGCTCGTCACCGTCGGCGTCGATCTGCTCCTTGCGGACGGTCTCGTCCACGGTCACCTGGTCGGTGACGGTCTCGGTGTCCAGGCGGACGCGCTCGACCGGAACGGCCTCCTTCTCCACGACGGGGCGCTCGGCGTGCAGCGTCACCTCGTGCTCTTCCTCGCTGATCGCGGGGCCGTCGGTGGCCGAGCCGATGTTGGCGTCGGTGATGGGCTCACGCTCGACCCGGACCTCCTCGCGCGAGACGGGCACGGTCTTCGTCACGTTCTCGTTCACGACGTACTTGCGCAGCCGGGCCCGGCCGGCCTCCTCGGTCGCGGTGCCGACCCGGAGCTGCTCCTCCGACCGCGTCATCGCGTCGTCGGTGGTGGGACCCGAGGTGTCGTGACCCACGGTGCCGTGCCGGTTGGTGTCGGCCGCCACGCCCGCCGACGTGTCCATGCCGGCGGTGCCGGTGGTCGTCGTGTCGGTCCTCGTCGTGTCGGTCCGCACGTCACCGGCGCCCATGCCGTAGTGCCGGTAGAGCTCCTGCTCCTCCTGGGGGGAGAGGTGCCCGTCGGTGTCGATCTTGGGGGCGTCCTTCACCGCGGCCTTGCTCACGGGTACGCGCACGCCGTCGTTGGTGAGGTCGGCGTCCCGGATGGGGACGAAGCTCTCCTTGGTGCCGAACATGCCGGTCTTGACGGTCACCCACTCCGGGTTGCCGGACTGGTCGTCCAGGAACACCTCGGAGGCCGTGCCGATCTTGTCGCCGTCGGCGTCGTAGACGTCTGCGCCGATCACGCGGTCGAGGGTGTCGGTGCCGATCATGGGTTCCGCTCCTCAAGCTGGGGGATCTCGTGTCTCGTCCAGGTCACTGCCCGCCGACGACATCCGGAAACGGCCCGTTCATGATCGACACACCGAGGGTGAACGGCGGGCGCCGCCCGGCCGCGCCGTGGGCGTGACGAAACCGCAGGTGAGCACGTCGTCGGCCGTTCGGCGGGGGGTTCTACACGAGTCCACGCCGGCCATCGCGACACGCCGGAGAATCCGTGGATGGTGCAGGCCCGGGCGTGTCGTGCCGCCTGCCGGCGGCCGGGCGACCGAGCATGGGGGCGTGCCTCCCCGTTCGCCGTACGACAACCTGGTCCACCCCCGCACCCAGAAGAAGCCCTCCCCCCAGGTCGAGGCGCTCAAGGACGTCGTCGTCGAGGACCCCAGCAGCGGGTTCGTCGGCGCGGTGGTGCGCTGCGAGAAGGACGTCGTCCACCTCGAGGACCGGTTCGGCAAGGTGCGCGCCTACCCGCTCGGCCCCGGCTTCTGGGTCGACGGCCGCCCGGTGGTGCTGGTCCGGCCGAAGCAGAACGCCCCGTCGGGTCCGCAGCGCAGCGCGTCCGGGTCGACCTACGTCATCGGTGCCCGGGCCCGGGTGGCCCGGGAGGGCCGGATCTACGTCGAGGGCAAGCACGACGCCGAGCTGGTGGAGAAGGTCTGGGGCCACGACCTGCGCATCGAGGGTGTCGTCGTCGAGCCGCTGCACGGTGTGGACGACCTGCCCGGGATCGTGCAGGAGTTCCGGCCCTCCGCCGGGCGGCGGCTCGGCGTGCTGGTCGACCACCTGGTCACCGGCTCCAAGGAGACCCGGATCGCCAACCAGGTCACCGGCGCGCACGCGCTGGTCGTCGGGCACCCCTTCATCGACATCTGGCAGGCCGTCAAGCCCTCCGTCGTCGGGATCAAGGCCTGGCCGACGGTGCCGAAGGGGGAGCCCTGGAAGGAGGGCGTCTGCCGCCGGCTGGGCTGGGAGGACGACACCGGCTACGTCTGGGCGCAGCGCATCCTGGCCCGGGTGCAGGCCTGGACCGACCTCGAGCCCACGCTGATCGGCCGGGTCGAGGAGCTCATCGACTTCGTCACCGAGGCACCGTGACGCTTCGCGTCACACCGCGACCAGGGGCCGTGCTCCTGACGCGTTAAGCCGTCGAGGCCCTTGCGTCGTCGCGCCCGGACCGTCATTGTGTCAATCAGTTGACTCAATGACTCAGTGGAGGACGTCGTGGCACTGGTGCCGCTGCTCGCCGTACTCGTGCTGGCCGGCACGGTCGCCCTCGGCACCGCAGTCGTCCGCCGGCCGCCGCCCAGCCGGGAGGCCTCGGTGGCCGCGGCCCGCCGGCACGCCCGGCTGGCCTCGGGAGCGGCCGTGGCCCTCGGTGCCGCCGCCGCCCTGGCCACCGCGGCTCGCGAGGTGGGGAACACCTCCCCCGGCGGCCTGGGCGTCACGGCCCTGCTGGTCCCGATCGCTTTCGGCATCGTGCACACCCTGGTCCTCGCCGCCGGCGAGCTGACCTGGCCCCGACCGGAGGGTGCGGTGCGCCGGGCCCGGTTGGTGCGGCGCGGCCTGCTGGACGCGGCGCCGCGCTGGCTGGTGCGGACGGCGTGGGCCGCGCTGTCGCTCGCCGCCGCCGTCCTCGTGGCCGGGGCACTCCTGGCGGACGCAACCGGACGGCGGTTCACCCACGAGTCCGCGACCGGGGGAAGCGCGTTCTCCTCGACGGCCAGTCCGTTCCCCGGCCTCTTCTACGGCCGCCCGGCGGCGATCGGCCTGCTGGTGCTCGCCGTCGCGGCGGCAGCCGCACTGTGGATCGTCGCGAACCGGCCCGCGGTGGCCACCGAGGACGACCGGATCGAGGGTGCGCTCCGCCGGGCCTCGGCTCACCGGGTGCTCCGGGCGGCCGTCGGGTCATCCCTGGTCGTCGCCGGGGGCCTCCTGCTCGTCGGCGGGACGGCGATGGTCAATGCCGGCCTGGTGTCCGCGCCCGGCCTGGCCGGAGCGGTCCCCGGCCTGGTGACCATGGTCACGGGACTCGTGGTCACGTTCATCCGGGCACCCGGCGTACCGGCGGACTCGCCCGCCGTGCCGGCGAGTTGACGGCAGTGGCCCTCGACATCACCGTCGACGTGCAGGCGGCGACCCCGCCCTACGAGCAGATCCGCAGTCAGATCGCGGCGTACGTGCAGGGCGGGCTGCTCGCCGACGGCACCCGACTGCCCACCATGCGGGCGCTCGCCGCCGACCTGGGGGTCGCGGTGGGCACGGTGGCCCGCGCCTACGCCGAGCTGGAGGCCGCCGGGCTGGTGGCCAGCCGCCGCCGCACCGGCACCGTGGTCACCGGCCCGGCCGCCCCCGTCTCTGCCCGCGAGGACGGCGTCCGCGCCGCCGCGGCCGACCTCGCCGCCCGCGCGCAGCAGGACGGCGTGGACGGCGAGACGGTGCTGGCGATCGTCCGCGCGGCGCTGCTGCGGGCGACGGCGTCCTGACCCGGCGGCGGCCGGAGCGGGGTCAGCGGGGGACGTGGTTGAACGTCTCCGGGTCGGGGCCGGTGCGCTCGCCGCGGTCGAGGGCGCTGATCTCGCGCATGTCGTCCTCGCTCAGCTGGAAGTCGAAGAGGGCGAAGTTCTCCTCGACCCGGCTGCGGGTCACCGACTTCGGGAAGACGACGTCGCCGCGCTGGACGTGCCACCGCAGCGTCACCTGCGCCGGCGTCCGGCCGGTCCGCTCGGCCACCCGCACGACGGCCGGGTCGTCGAGGACCTTCCCCTGGGCGATCGGCGACCAGGCCTCGGTGACGATCTGGTGCTCGGCGTCGAACGCGCGCAGGTCGTCCTGGACCAGGTACGGGTGGATCTCGACCTGGTTCACCGCCGGGCGGACCTCGGTCTCGGCGAACAACCTGCCCAGGTGCTGGGCGTGGAAGTTCGAGACGCCGATCGCCGTGGCCCGGCCGGAGCGGTAGATCTCCTCCATCGCCTTCCAGGTCTCGACGAAGTCGACGTCGATGCCCGGCAGCGGCCAGTGGATGAGGAACAGGTCCAGGTGGTCGAAGCCGAGGTCGGCCAGGCTCTGGTCGAAGGCGCGCAGCGCGTCGTCGCGGGCGTGGAAGCCGTTGTTCAGCTTGCTGGTCACGAAGATCTCGCCGCGGTCGACGCCGGCGGCGCGGATGCCCTCGCCGACACCCTTCTCGTTGCCGTACATCTGGGCGGTGTCGATGTGCCGGTAGCCGACCTCCAGCGCCGTCTGCACCGCCGTGGCGGTCTCCGCCGGGGGCACCTGGTAGACGCCGAAGCCGAGCTGCGGGATCTGCACGCCGTTGTTCAGGGTGATCGTGGGCACGGTGGCCATGGGGGTCCTCTCGTGGGGCGGGGCTGAGTGGGGGCGCACGCTGCACGGGGAGGCGCGCCGGCCCGGACCGACGCCTACCCGCCCGGCTTAGAAGTAGTCGAGCAGCTGGGCCCGCGGGCCACCGGCCAGCAGGTCCAGCGCCGCCGGGTCGCCGGTTCCGCCGGCCAGGCCCGCCTGGGCCACGGCCCGTCCGGTGCCCGCACCGCAGTACAGGACGGCGAAGCCCCGGACGTCGAGCTCCAGCTCCGGCTCGGCGATGGTGCGCGTCAGCCTGCCCGCACCGTCGGCGATCTCCAGCTCCCAGGCGCCGGCGTTCCACGGCGCGGCGCCGTCGGCGAGGTTGAACGAGACCCGCCCCCGCACGTGGGCCGGCCAGCCGCGGGCCTGCACGGCCCGGGCCACGTCGACCGGCCGGTGCATCCACGGCTGGGCGGAGTGCGCGCCGGCCCGCTCCAGCGGCAGGACGGCGGAGACCGCGTCCCCGGGCAGCAACGGCACCCGCACCGTGCGGGTGACCGTCGTCCACCCGGCCAGCACGCCGACCAGCGCGCGGGCCGCCTCCGGCCCCGCCGCCAGCAGGTCGCGCACCTCGAGCCGGCCCTCGGGGCCGTACCCCCGGCCGCGGCCGAACAGCAGCGCCCCGACCAGCTCCCCGCCGTCCTCGGCCAGGGTCACCGCGTCGACCTCCCGCGGGAGCGGGGTCTCCGGCGGCTCGTCGAAGACGCCGCCGCGGCGGGTGAGCAGTCCGTCGTGGAGGCGGGCGACGCGCTGGTAGAGCTCCGTGACGGCCGGCAGGTCGTCGGGACCTCCCGGGCGCAGCTGGACGCTCCCGGTGTCGCGGGCGCGGGGCAGCGCGGCGACGTCCAGCTCGGCGCCGGTGAGCGCACCGGCGACCTCCCAGCCCAGCGCCCGGTACACCGCCGTGACGGTCGGGTAGAGCGCGCTGACCGCCGCGCCCCGGTCACGGGCACCGGCCAGCAGCTCCGTCAGCAGCTCCCGGGCGAGCCCGCCGCCGCGGCTCTCCGGCCGGACGGCGACCCCGCTGACGTCGGCAGCGGGCACCCGCCGGCCACCCCACCACTGGTCGTGGGCGAGATCGGTGACCTTGCCGACCAGCCGGCCGGCACCGTCGAAGGCGCCGATCCGCCGCACACCGGGGACGTCGCGCAGCGCGTACGCCGGCGGTTCGGCCGGGCCGCCGAAGGCCAGCCGGCCCAGCTCCCAGGCCGCCGGCAGGTCGTCGGCCGCGAGCTCGCGGATCGTGCTGCTCACCGGGCGACGCCCTGCCCGGGCACCATCGACCCGACGGTGCCGGCCGGACGCCGCAGCAGCCCGGCGCCGGCCAGCGCCAGCAGCCCGGCCAGGCCGGCGCCGGCGGCCGGCACGGCGAACGCGGTGTCGGCACCCCAGGCGTCGACCGCCGCGCCGCCCAGCGCGGCACCCAGCGTCACCCCCAGCGTCAGGCCGGTCGACGTCCAGGCCAGCCCCTCGTTGAGCGCCGCCCGGTCCATCCGCGACTCGACCAGCGACATCCCGGCGACCAGCAGGGGCGCGATCGCCAGCCCGGAGAGGAAGGCGGCCGGGACGAGCCAGACCAGCGACCCGACGGCCAGCAGCAGCTGGGTGGCGGCACCGAACAGGACGGCGCAGGCCAGGAACCGGGTGACCAGCGTCCCGGGCAGCCGCAGGACGCCGTAGAGCAGCCCGGCGACCAGGCTGCCGGCGGCGTAGACGGCCAGCGCGACCCCGGCCGCCGCCGGCCGCCCCTGCGCCTCGGCGAAGCCGACCACCACGACGTCCATCGCACCGAACACGACGCCCACGGCCAGGTAGGTGATGGCGACGACGACCAGCGCAGGGCTGAGGACCGTCGTGCGGACCCGCCGCTCCCCGACCGGGACGACGGCCACCGGCGGCTGCGTGGCCACCTGACCGGAGAGCACCAGCCCACCGGCGACC
The DNA here is from genome assembly GCA_019779905.1 of Modestobacter lapidis. Lineage (GTDB taxonomy): Bacteria > Actinomycetota > Actinomycetes > Mycobacteriales > Geodermatophilaceae > Modestobacter > Modestobacter lapidis. The sequence goes on from JABAKE010000016.1 coordinate 57,078, forward strand.
CCGACCAGCAGGCCGGCGAGGAAGCCGGCGGGCGGCGCGACCAGCGCAGCCAGGAACGTGACCGCCGGCGGCCCGACGACGAAGACCACCTCGTCCACCACCGACTCGAAGGCGAAGGCGGTCTGCCGCTGCTGCTGGTCGGGCAGCGCGTGCGCCCAGCGGGACCGCACCACCGAACCCATGTTGGCCCCGCTGGCGCCGCTGACGGCGGCGAGCACGAACCACGTCCACCGGGGGGCGTCGGCCACGACGACGCCGACGAACGCCAGCCCCAGCACCAGGTAGGCGAGGCTGGTGAGGCGCAGTACCGGCGCCTGGCCGTAGCGGTCCATCAACCGCGCCCACTGGGGGCTGGCCAGCGCGAAGGACAGCGCGAGGGTGCCGGCAACGGCCCCGGCGAGCCCGTAGCTGCCGGTCTCGCCGGCCACCAGCAGGATCGAGCCGAGGCCGACGGTGGCCATCGGGATCCGGGCCAGCCAGCCGGCCAGCGAGAACGCCCGCGCGCCGGGGACGGCGAACAGGCGGGCGTAGGGACTGAAGAGGGTGCGGGCTGCGGGGGCCTTCACGGACACGGACTGCTTCTCGCGCTTCCTGGCCACAGGCGAGTGCGGGTTCGTCCGCCGGGCTCTCGGGTGGCCCGTGCAAGATAACAGCGCGGTCGCGACGGGCGCCGGAACCAGCCGGCCCTGCGGCCCGGAGCGCGGGACCCGGCGCAGGACGCGCCGTCCGGCACTACATTCGGAGCGATGACGACCGTGAGCTCGCTCCCCGACCCCCAGGTGCGCGCCCCGGTGCCCCGGGGCAGCGGCGGCCTGGTCGACCGGCACGGCCGGGTGGCCACCGACCTGCGGGTCTCCCTCACCGATCGCTGCAACCTGCGCTGCACCTACTGCATGCCGCCCGAAGGGCTGGACTGGCTGCCGAAGGTGGAGGTGCTCACCGACGAGGAGATCGTCCGGCTGGTCCGGATCGGCGTCGAGCAGCTGGGCATCCGCGAGGTCCGGTTCACCGGTGGCGAGCCGCTGCTGCGCCCGGGCCTGCCCGGCATCGTCGCCGCGACCACGGCGCTGGCGCCCCGCCCCGAGGTCAGCCTCACCACCAACGCCATCGGCCTGTCCCGGATGGCCCCGGCGCTGGCCGAGGCCGGGCTGGACCGGATCAACGTCAGCCTGGACACCCTCGACCGCGAGCGGTTCAAGCAACTCACCCACCGCGACCGGCTGCCCGACGTGCTGGCCGGGCTGGCCGCCGCCCGCGACGCCGGGCTCACCCCGGTGAAGGTCAACGCGGTGCTGCTGCGCGGCATCAACGAGGCCGACGCCGTCCCGCTGCTGGACTACTGCCTGGAGCACGGCTACCAGCTGCGCTTCATCGAGCAGATGCCGCTGGACGCCCACCACGCCTGGACCCGCGGCGAGATGGTCACCGCGGAGGACATCCTGGCCCGGCTCACCGCGGCGCACACGCTCACCCCGGACGTCGAGGACCGCGGCGCGGCACCGGCCGAACGTTGGCTGGTCGACGGCGGGCCCGCCACGGTCGGCGTCATCGCCTCGGTGACCCGGTCCTTCTGCGGCGCCTGCGACCGCACCCGGCTCACCGCCGACGGCCAGATCCGCAACTGCCTGTTCGCCCGGGAGGAGTCCGACCTGCGCACCGCGATGCGCGCGGGCGCCGACGACGAGGAGCTCGCCGACCGCTGGCGGGTCGCCACCCTGGGCAAGCTGCCGGGGCACGGAATCGACGACCCGAGCTTCCTGCAGCCCAGCCGCCCGATGTCCGCGATCGGGGGCTGAGGAGGTGACCAGCCCGAACCCGGTGACCGTCCGGTACTTCGCCGGCGCCCGGGCCGCCGTCGGTGTCGACACCGAGGCCCGCGAGGCCGCGACCCTGGACGACCTGGTCGGCCAGCTCGTGCACGCGCACGGCGACCGGCTGGAGAAGGTGCTCACCGCCTGCTCGTTCCTGGTGGACGGCACCTCGACCCGGGACCGGGCGTCGGTCCTGGCACCCGGTGCGGTGGTCGACGTCCTGCCCCCGTTCGCCGGTGGGTGAAAGAGGACCGTCCTTTCCCCCACGCCTGGCAGGCTCGGCGCGGGCCCCTGAAGAATGGCCGTTCCACGAGGAGGAGCCATGAGCGTGTTCGGCAAGGCCAAGGCCAAGGTGGAGGAACTGCTCGGCCGCGCCGAGCAGGTGTACGGCGAGTCCCACGGGGATGCCGCAGCCAGCCTGGACGGCGAGGCCCGGCGGCTGGAGGCCGAGGCCGAGGAGGAGCAGGCCGCCGGCGAGCAGGCCGCCGGCGAGGACCGGCACCCCGACGACGACGGGTTGGCCGGGGCCCGCTGAGGCCCGCTGAGGCCCCGCTGACCGGGGCGGCTACCGGCGGAGGCGGACGGCCACCAGGGCGACGTCGTCGTCGGGCCGGCCGTGCACCAGCCGGTCCACCAGCTCGTCGCAGAGCACGTCCAGCGGTTCCCCCGCCAGCTCCGCGGCGGCCGCCCGCAGGCGGCCCATGCCCTCGTCCAGGTCGGCGTCCCGCCGTTCGATGAGCCCGTCGGTGAACAGCAGCACGGTGGTGCCCTCGTCCAGGGTCACCACCGACTCCTCCCGGCGCACCGCGGCATCGACGCCGAGCAGCAGCTCGCCCTTCCACTGCGCCAGCGCCGCCAAGGTCCCGTCGGGGTGGATGACCAGCGGCGGCAGGTGCCCGGCGTTGGTCCACCGCATCCGGGTGACCCCCCGCGCGGCCTCCGCCGGCGTCTGCTCGAAACGGGCCACCGCGGCGGTCGCGTAGGTGTCCAGCCGCAGCTGGGCCATCGCGGCGTCCAGCCCGCGCAGCACCTCACCCGGCCCGGCGTCGCTGTAGGTGGCGATCCCGCGCAGCAGCGACCGCAGCTGGCCCATCGCCGCCGCGGCGGCGGTGTCGTGCCCCACGACGTCCCCGATGACCAGCATCATCGCGCCGCAGGGCTGCACGAACGCGTCGTACCAGTCCCCGCCGACCCGGGCCGCCTCGGCGGCCGGGGTGTAGCGGACGACGACCTCGGCCCGGTCCAGATCCAGCGGGCCGGTGAGCAGGCTGCGCTGCAGTTCCTCGGCCAGCTTGCGCTGCTCGCTGAAGAGCCGGGCGTTGTCCAGGGCCAGCCCGACCCGGTCGGCCACCTCCTGGCCGGTGACGAGCTCGGCGTCCGTGGGCTTGCGCGAGCCGTCGAAGTAGAGGGTCAGCACGCCCAGCGTCCGGCCACGGCCGCGCAGCGGCAGGGTCACCCCCGAGGTGACCCCGAGCAGCTCGGCGAGCTCGCGGGCGTCGCCGGGGGGCAGCAGGTCGACCACGTCGGCGGACGCGGAGACCACCGTCTCCCCCATCAGGGCGCGGACCACCGGCGAGGTGACCGGCATGGCGTCCAGGCGGACGGCGGCGTAGCGCTCGACCAGCGCCCGCTGCGCCGGATCGGCGTGCCAACAGCCGACGTCGCGGGGCCGGCCGTCGTCGTCGACCACGGTGAGCAGGCACCAGTCACCGAGCGAGGGCACCAGCAGGCGGGGGATGCGGGACATCCCGGCGTCGGCGTCCAGCGTGCCGGCCAGCTCGGCGCTGAGCCGGGCCAGCATGGCCAGTCGGTCCTGGGCGACCCGGCGTTCGGTGACGTCGGTGAAGTAGAACATCAAGCCGTCGGTCGCCGGCACGGCCTCGACCTCGTACCAGCGGTTCAGCGGGTGCGGGTAGAACGCCTCCACCATGGCCGGCTGCCCCGACTCGAGGACCTTGCGGTAGGTGCGGCCGAAGTCGTGGTCGACGGTCTCGGGGTAGATGTCCCAGTAGATGCGGCCGACCAGGTCCTCGCGGCAGGCCTGGACCAGCCGCTCCCCGGCGGGGTTGATATGGGTAATGACCCAGTCGTGGTCCACGGACATGAAGCCCACGGGCATCGACTCGACAACCCGCTCACCGGCCCGCCATGGCACGTCGTGACCTCCTGGTCCTCCGCTTCCCGCGGACACACCGGAGGAGCACCGCCCCCGGTGTTGGAGTCGACGCGAACAGTTATGTCACGCCGGGGCCGGGTCGGCAAGCAACCGGGCCGGGGAGCGACGAGCAACACGTTGCCGAGGGATGTCCGCCGCCTGCGGCGCCCTCAGGGGCAGTCCACCCACTCCTCCGCGCCGTCGGTGAACACCTGGCGCTTCCAGATGGGCAACCGGGCCTTCACCTCGTCGACGAGCTCCCCGCAGGCGGCGAAGGCCGCGCCCCGGTGGGCCGCGCTGACCGCGCAGGCCAGTGCGACGTCGCCGATGGCCAGCAGGCCGACCCGGTGCGAGACGGCGACGGCGCGCACGTCGGGCCGGGCGGCGAACTCGGCGGCGATCTCGGCGATGAGGTCGCCGGCGGTGGGGTGGCCGACGTACTCGAGCTCGGTGACCGAGCGGCCGCCGTCGTGGTCGCGGACGACGCCGCAGAAGGAGACGACCGCGCCGGCCGCCTTGTCGGCGACCGCCGCCTCGTGGTCGGTGACCGACAGGGGTTCGTCGGTGACGGCGGCCAGCAGCGGAGGAGTGCTCACGGTCGCGAAGTTACCCGCGCTCAGGCCGGCCCGGTGCCCGGCGGGACGTCGAGGTCGGCCGGGTCGGCCAGCCCGGTGCAGTCGACCTCGGTGACCGGGTGGGCGGCGAGGTAGCTGCGCGCGCCCTCGTCGCCGGTGGCGCCGGCGGCGACGCCGGCCCAGTGCTCGCGGCCCAGCAGCACCGGATGGCCGCGGACGCCGCCGTAGGTGGGCACGGCCAGGACGTCGGGCGCCGCCTGCGCGGCCATCCGCTCCAGCGCCGCCGGCGTCATTCCCGGCATGTCCACCAGCAGCACCAGGACGGCGTCGACCCTGCCCGGCCAGCCGCGCAGCCCGTCCAGCCCGGTGCGCAGCGAGGAAGCCATGCCGGTCTCCCAGTCGCGGTTGGCCAGGACCGTGGCACCGCCCAGGTCGGCGGCCCGCCACACGTCCACCGCCTGCGCGCCGAGGACGACGAGCACCGGGTCGCAGACCGCCGTCGCCGTCCGCACGGCGCGCTCGACCAGCAGGCTGCCCTCGTACTCGACCAGCGCCTTGGGCATCCCGTACCGCCGGCCGCCTCCGGCGGCCAGCACGAGCGCGGCGACGGGCTGGTCGGTGCTCACTCCGCCACCCTCTCAGCGGGCGTAGACGGCGACGTCGGCGGCCTTCACCGAGGCCCAGACCGACGCCCCGGGGGCCAGGGCGAGCTCGGCGAAGGAGGTGGTGGTGACGTCGGCGGTCAGCGGCACCTCGCCGGCCAGGTCGCAGCGCACCACCGAGCCGTGCGGGGTGGCCGCGGCCAGCCGGAGCGGCCAGACGTTGCGCGGGCTGCCGGCCGGCCGCTGCAGGTAGAGCGAGACCGAGGCGGGCCGGATGGCGACGAACACCGGCCCGGCCGCCTCCTCCCCCACCGCGACCGTTCCGCCGCCGTCGAGCTGCACCGTCGTCCCGTGCCCGGTGCCCGGCAGCAGCACCAGCCCGACCAGCCGGGCCACGTAGTCGGTGCGCGGCCGGCGGGCCACCTCCGCGGGCGTGCCGGCCTGCACCACCCGGCCGTCCTCCACCACCACCACCCGGCCGGCCAGCGCCATCGCGTCGACCGGGTCGTGGGTGACCAGCACCGCGGAGCCGGCGTACTCGGCCAGGTGCCGGTGCAGCTCGGCGCGCACGGTGAGCCGGGTGCGGGCGTCCAGCGCCGACAGCGGCTCGTCCAGCAGCAGCACCCGCGGGTCGCCGACCAGGGCGCGGGCCAGCGCGGCCCGCTGGGCCTGCCCGCCGGACAGCTCGCCGGGGCGCCGGTCGCCGAGCCCCTCCAGGCCGACCCGGTCCAGCCAGGCCGCCGCGGCGGCGCGGGCGGGCGCCCGGCGGGCACCGCGGGTACGCAGGCCGAAGGCGACGTTGTCGCAGACGGTCAGGTGCGGGAACAGCAGGTGGTCCTGGAAGACCATGCCCAGCGAGCGGCGGTGGGCGGGCAGGTGGGTGGCGTCGTCGTCCCAGACCGTGTCGCCGTCCAGCGCGACCCGGCCCCCGTCGGGGGTCAGCAGGCCGGCGAGCACCCGCAGCACGGTGGACTTGCCGGCGCCGTTGGGCCCGAGCACGGCGAGCACCTCGCCGTCGCCGACGGCCAGGTCGACGTCGACGGCCAGCGACCCGCGCTGGACGACGACGTGCGCGGACAGGGTCACGGCGTCACCCCGGCCCGGCCCAGCCAGTTCCCGCGCAGCAGCACCAGGGTGGCCAGCGAGACCGCCAGCAGCACCAGGCTCAGCGCGATCGCCGCCTCCGGGTCCGACTGCAGTGCCAGGTAGACGGCCAGCGGCATGGTCTGCGTCGTCCCCGGGAAGTTGCCGGCGAAGGTGATCGTGGCGCCGAACTCGCCCAGCGCGCGCGCCCAGCAGAGCACCGCGCCGGCGGCGACGCCGGGGGCGACCAGCGGCAGGGTGACCCGGCGGAACGTCGTCCACCGGTCGGCGCCCAGGGTCGCGGCGGCGTCCTCGAACCGGGCGTCCGCGGCCCGCAGGGCGCCCTCCACGCTGATCACCAGGAACGGCAGCGCCACGAACGTCTCGGCGATGACGACGGCGGTCGTGGTGAACGGGATGGTCAGCCCGAACGTCTCGAACAGCCACTGCCCGACCAGGCCCTGCCGGCCGAGCACCAGGAACAGCGCGACCCCGCCGACCACCGGCGGCAGCACCAGCGGCACGGTGACCAGCGCCCGCAGCAGCGGGCGGCCACGCACCCGCGACCGGGCGAGCACCCAGGCCAGCGGCACGCCGAGCACCAGCGAGACCGCGGTGGCGGCGGTGGCGGAGACCAGCGACAGCCGCAGCGCCGTGCCGACGCCCGGGGAGGCGAGCGCCGGCCACAGCTCGCGCCACGGGGCGCGCACCACCAGCCCGACCAGCGGCAGGACGAGGAACCCGACGGCCAGGACGGCGGGCACCAGCAGCGGGACCGGCACCCCGCCGTCCCCCCGCCCCAGGGGCCAAAATCGCGACTTTGGCCCCGATCGGTGGCTCACGGGGTGCGGAAGCCGGCCGCGGCCAGCGCCTGCCGGCCGTCGGCCGAGCGCACCAGGTCGACGAACGCGGCGGCTCCGGCCGGGTTGGGCGCCGCGGCCAGCGCGCAGATCGGGTACTCGTTGACGACGTCGGCCGCCCCGGGCACCGCGATGCCCTCGACGTCACCGCCCGCGGCCCGGATGTCGGTGGCGTACACCAGCGCCGCGTCGACCTCGCCGAGCTGGGCCTTGGTGAGGGCGGCCCGGACGTCCTCCTCGAGGGTGTCCGGGGCGGCGGTCAGGCCGGCGGCGGCGAACAGCCGTTCCGCCGCCGCGCCGCAGGGCACCTGCGGGGCGCACAGCGCGATGGTGCGGTCGGGGTCGGCGAGGTCGGCCAGCCCGCCGACGTCGCCGGGATTGCCGGCCGGGACGGCGATCTCCAGCACGTTGCCGGCGAACACGCCCGGGGACCCCTGCGGCAGGCCGGCGTCGGCGACCCGGTCCATCTGGGCGGGGTCGGCCGAGGCGAAGACGTCGGCCGGGGCGCCCTGGAGGACCTGGGTGGCCAGGGTGGCGCTGCCGGCGAAGGTGAACTGCACGGCCAGGCCCTCGTACTCCGCCGCCAACTGGTCACCGAGCTCGGTGAACACCCCGGTCAGCGAGGCGGCGGCGAAGACCGTCACCGTGCCGGTCGGCGCTCCGTCCGCGGCGGGAGCGGCACCGCCGCTGCCGCAGCCGGTCAGGGCCAGCGCCAGGACGGCGGGGACGAGCCGCCGCGCGGCACGACGCCCGCTCACGGCAGGAACCCCTGGCAATGCACGCTCGCTCCGCTCCTCGCTCGCTGGCGCTCGCTGCGATGCTCACTCACGGCACGTCCACGCTGACCTGGGTGGCCTTGACGGTGGCCACGGCCCGGACGCCGACCTCCAGGCCGAGCTCGTCGGCGGCCTCGCGAGACATCAGCGAGACCAGCCGGAACGGGCCGGCCTGGATCTCGACCTGCGCCATCACCGTGTCGCGGACCACCCGGGTGACCAGGCCGGGGAGCCGGTTGCGGGCCGAGGAGGACCGGGTGGCGCCCGGCTGGGGTGCGGCGTGCAGCTCGGTGGCCACCCGGGCCAGGTCGGCGCCGTCGACCTGGGCGGGCCCGCCGGTCGGGCGGGTGGCGGCGAGCCGGTCGCTGTCGATCCAGCGGCGAACGGTGTCGTCGCTGACACCGAGCAGCGCGGCGGCTTCGGCGATCCGGTAGGAGGCGGGCACAGACGCACGCTAGGTCCGCATCTGCGGTCGCGCAATGCGCTTATGCCTCGCAGTTGCGGGGAGCCGGTCCCCCATCCGCAACGCGGTGCTCCTACGGTTGTGTCGCTATCTAGGTAGTGACACCATGTACCGGATGAGCGCTGCGCCTCCCGCCTGGCCGCCCCAGTGGCTGCGCGGCGTGCTGGAGCTCGCCGTCCTCGCGGTGGTGGACCGCGCGGAGACCTACGGCTACCGGATCGCCGCCGACCTCGAGGAGGCCGGCTTCGGCGTCGTCAAGGGCGGCACGCTCTATCCCCTCCTGGCCCGGCTGGAGGAGGACGGCGCCGTCTCGGCGACCTGGCGGGCGGGCGAGTCCGGCCCCGGGCGCAAGTGGTACAGCACCACACCCGCCGGCCGCGCGCGGCTGCACGACCAGGGCACCGCCTGGCGGGCCTTCACCCGACTCACCACCGACCTGCTGCCCGACCCCGCCCCGACCGGAGGCCCGTCGTGACCGACCCCACCGCCCGCTACTGCAACGACCTGCTGGTGGCCCTGCGCATGGCCGACGTGCCCGGGCCGCGGATCGGCGAGGTGCTCACCGAGGTGCGCGGCCACCTGGCCGAGAGCGGCGAGGACCCGGTGGAGGCCTTCGGCGCCCCCGAGGAGTACGCGGCGGCCCTCGCCGGCGACCGGGCTCTCACCGCGCCGGCCGAACGCCTGCGGAGCGGGCTGACCGGCGCCGCGTTCACCCTCGGCGGGTGGTGGCTGGCCGACGGCGCGACCACCCTGGCCACCGGTGGCCCCGCCGAGCTGGGACCCGTCCCCCTGGTGGCCGCCGCACTGGCCGCCGCGGCCGCCCCCTGGGCGCTGGAGCAGCTGGTCTCCCGCTCGCGCGCCCGGCTGGCGCGGGGCGTCCTGGCGATCGCCGCGGCGGTGGCGGCCCTCACTGCCCTCGGCCTGCTGCTCAACGACCGCGTGGGCTGGGCCGTCCCCGCACCGGTGCCCCTCGTGCTCGGCCTGGCGCTGCTGGTGCTCGGCTCCCTGGCCCTGCGCGGGTCCGCGGACCCGGTGGTCGACCCGTTCGATCCGCCGGCGGTGGTCCAGGCCCACCGTCGTCGGGACGGCGCCCTCGTCAACGCCGTGCTGTGGGCCTGGCTGCTGTTCCTGGTGGCGCTCGCGGTCGGCGCCGCGGTGCTCGCCGACCGGCTGGGGTGACCCGGCGACCCCGTGCGCCCCGGCCTGCTCACGGTCCACCGGGGTGACGGCGTCGATACCGTGCGGCTCGTTTGTCGATCAGCGGCGCTGGGCAGCTGCGGTCGGTGCCTCCCCGTACCGAGCCGACCACCGCCCCCGCGACGACGGCAGGGCGCTCGGCGTCGGTCCGCACCCGCCGGATCCGGGAGACCGCCCGGGAGCTGCTGGGCTTCGACGGCTTCCGCCCCGGCCAGGAGGCCGCGCTGAAGTCGATCGTGGCCGGCCGGGACACCCTCGCCGTGCTGCCGTCGGGCGCCGGCAAGTCCGCGGTCTACACGGTGGCCGGGCTGCTGCTCGACGGCCCGGTGCTGGTGGTGTCCCCGCTCATCGCGCTGCAGCGCGACCAGGTGCAGCGCCTGGAGGAGCTCGGCCCGCAGATCGGCGGGGTGGCGCCGCTCAACTCCACGCTCTCGGCCGGCGACCAGCAGGCGGTGCTCGACGGGCTCGGGGACGGAACGGTCCGCTTCTGCTTCCTGGCACCGGAGCAGCTGGCCAAACCGGAGGTCGTCGCGGCGATCCGGAACGCCGGGCCGGCCCTCTTCGTGGTCGACGAGGCGCACTGCGTCTCCGCCTGGGGGCACGACTTCCGGCCGGACTACCTCCGCCTGGGCGGGGTGGTGCAGCAGCTGGGCCACCCGCCGGTGCTGGCCCTCACCGCCACCGCCGCCCCGCCGGTGCGCGCCGAGATCGTGGAGCGGCTGGAGATGCGGAACCCGGCGGTCGTCGTCGCCGGGTTCGACCGGCCGGAGATCCGGCTGGAGGTCGAGCAGCACGCCGACGCCGCCGCCAAGCACGCCGCCGTCCTGGACCGGGTCACCGCGCTGACCGAGCAGGGCACCGGCATCCTCTACAGCGCCACCCGCAAGGGCACCGAGGAGTTCGCCGAGGCGCTCACCGACCGCGGCCTGCGGGCCCGCGCCTACCACGCCGGGCTGAAGAAGAGCGAGCGCGAGGACGTGCAGCGGGCGTTCATGGCCGACGAGCTGGACGTCGTGGTCGCCACCACCGCCTTCGGCATGGGCATCGACAAGCCGGAGACGCGGTTCGTGGTGCACGCCGAGCCGGCCGACTCGGTCGACAGCTACTACCAGGAGATCGGCCGTGCCGGCCGGGACGGCGAGCCCGCCGTCGCGGTGCTGGTCCACCGCCAGGAGGACCTCGGGCTGCGGCGCTTCTTCGCCGCCGGGGCCCCCGCCGAGGAGGAGCTCCAGCAGGTCGCCGGCCTGGTCACCGCCGGCGCCGAGGCCGGGCTGGACGGCGTCGACGTGCACGACCTGCGGGAGGAGACCGGCCGGGCGGCCACACCGCTGGTGCGCGACCTGAACCTGCTGGAACAGGCGGGGGCCGTGGTCCTGGACGACGAGGGGACGGCGTCGCCGGCGCCCGGCGCACCGGCGCCGGGCGAGGCGGCCACCGCGGCCCGGGAGCTGGCCGAGCACCACCAGCGGGTCGACGAGAGCCGGATCGAGATGATGCGCGGCTACGCGGAGACCACCGGCTGCCGCCGCCAGTTCCTGCTCGGCTACTTCGGCGAGCAGCTCGACCAGCCGTGCGGCAACTGCGACAACTGCTCGGCCGGGACGGCGGAGCACCAGGCCCCGGCGGACGAGCAGCCGTTCCCGGTCGACACCGCGGTACAGCACGCCGAATGGGGGCCCGGCGTGGTGATGCGGCACGAGGACGACCGGGTCGTGGTGCTGTTCGACGAGGTCGGCTACAAGACCCTCGCCCTCGGGGCGGTGCTGGAGCGCCGGCTGCTGACCGGGCGCGGCGACACCTGACGCCGCCGGTCAGCGGCGGGTCACGCCCCCACCCAGTCGCTCCAGCCGTGCCCTGCCCACCAGCGGTGCAGCAGCGCACCGTCGGCTGCTGCGGCGATCAGCTCGTGGTTCCCGTCACCCCGTGAGCCGGCGGCGACCGAGACGATGCGGCAGCCGTCGGGGGGAGGCATCCGGTGCCACGCCGACCAGGCGCCGTCCGGGCCCGACCAGCTGTGCTGCAGGGCGCCGTCGGACAGCACCGCCCACATCTCCAGGTGGCCCGGCCCGCCGGAGGACAGGGCCACGGACCGGACGTCGTCGACCGGCAGGCCCAGCCAGTCCGACCACCCACCGGCCGCCCGCCACCGGTGCCAGGCGCGGCCCTGGGTGTCGGCGGCGACGATCTCGTGGTGCCCGTCGCCCCGGGAACCCGCGGCCACCGAGGTGATCCGTTGGAACTCGTGCCGGCCCGCCATCCGCGCCCACCCGGACCAGCCGCCCTCCTCGGTCCACTGGTGCCACAGCTCCCCGTCGTTCCGCACGATCCACCGTTCGAGATGGCCCGCTCCGGCGGAGGACACCGCGACGCTCCGTGCGACGCCGTCGAACGGCAGCGCTGCCCACGGAGCCCACGCCCCGTCCCGCCACTGCCTGGCCCAGACCCGACCGTCGAAGTCGGCGACCAGCTGCTCGTGGTCCCCCTCGCCCCGGGAACCGGCGCCGGTGGAGGCGGCTCGCGCGCCCTCCGGCAGCTCCGTCCGGTCCCACTCCGACCACCGGTTCCCGTGCGGCCACCGCCGGTGCCGGATGCCGCCGTCCTGGTCGACGTGCCACATCCCGAGGCTCCCCGGCGCGGCGGACGAGACGTCCACGACGCGGCGGACGCCGTGGGTCTCCGGCCGCTTGGCCTCGCCCTCCGTCGCCAGGTCGGGGAGGTCCAGCCGCCACCGGCACTGGTCGGCGACCCACTGGTCATGGGTGATCACGATCACCGGCATGCGACGTCCGGCCTGCCGCAGCGCCTCCAGCACGTCCCGCGTCGTCGCGACGTCGAGGTTCGCGGTGGGTTCGTCGGCCACGACGAGACCGACCTCGCGCGCGAGCATCCGGGCGATGGCGACCCGCTGCTGCTGCCCTCCGGACAGCTCGGAGATCGGCCGGTCCCGCATCTCGGCCAGGCCCATGACCTGCAGGGCCCGATCTGCTCGGCCGGGCCGGGCATCCTGGTCGACCTCGGCGTCGCCCATGTCCAGCATGAGCATGTCCTCCGGGGTGTAGTTCGGCAGCAGTCCGTAGCCCTGCGGGATGTAGCCGATCCGCCTGCGGTGCCGCTGCCGGTCGGCGTCCCGCCCGTCCTCTACGATCGAGGACCACTCGTGCCCGAACACCTTGAGCGAGCCCTCGTACGGCGCCTGCTCCTGCCCGCCGATGAGCGCGCCGAAGGTCGACTTCCCCGCGCCGGACTGGCCCATCACGGCCACCAGTCCGGGGTCGGACACCTCGAAGCGGTCCACGGCCAGCAGGGCCGGGCCGCCCGGGTACCGGAAGCGCAGCGAGCTGACGTCGACGACCTTGTCCGTCACTGCGCCGCCTGCATGCTCTTGGGGGACTTCCCGGCGGCCAGCCAGGCCGGGATCGTGGTCGCGACACCGGCCAGCAGGATCGTGATGGGGAACGACGCGAACAGCGAGACGGGGGTGAACGTGACCGGCAGCACCGTCACGGAACGGATGACCATCCCCAGGCCGACGCCCACGACCTCCCCGGCCACGGCCCCGGCGAGGACGGGCGGGGCCATCTCCTTCACGAAGTCCGACACGAGGCGCCCCCGGAACACGCCGCTCTGGCGGCGGATCCCGATCTCGCGCATCCGCGACTGCATGAGCACCCAGCCGACCGTCGCCGTGGCGGCAGCCGTCTGGATGATCATGGCTGCGGTGACCGCCACCGTCAGCGCCCGGAGGATGGACTCGATCAGGTCGACGTCGAGGAACCCCGCGTCGCGGAGCTGCGGCACGTCGAGGTCGGCGCTGATCCGTTCGGAGACGCCGTACGAGATCGACATGAGCAGCACCGCGAAAGCGACTCCCATGGCCACCGAGAGCGCCGAGACCAGTCGCCACGGCCCGGATCGGGCAGGCCGGCTGGAACGGGTCATCATCCTGCTCTCCACAGTTGATCAACGGGCGGGATGGCACAACTTACAGATCCCGGCGCTCGGGGTGCGACTTTCTGCCGATGGCGTGATCATCGACGGGGACCGGGCGGCGTGCGCCCGGCTGATTGGAGCGCGCACGTGAAGGTCCTGGGCATCAACGCGATCTACCACGACCCGGCAGCTGCCCTGGTCGTCGACGGCAGGGTCGTGGCCGCAGCCGAGGAGGAGCGGTTCAGCCGGCGCAAGCACGGCAAGCGACCGCTGCCGTGGAGCGCCTGGGAGCTGCCCGAGCTGTCCGCCGCCTGGTGCCTGGCCGAGGCCGGGATCAGCCCCGACGAGCTGGACGCCGTCGCCTACTCCTTCGACCCCGCGCTGATGGGCACCCCGGAGCAGTCGGGCCTGGATGACCCTGGCGACGCGATGCGCAAGATGTACGCGCAGAAGGCACCGTCCTTCCTCGCGCACGCCCTCCCCGGCCTCGCCGAGGGCACGGTGCGGTACGTCAAGCACCACGTCGCGCACGCCGCCTCCGCCGGCCTGGCCGCCCCCGAGCAGAACAACTCGGTCCTGGTGCTCGACGGCCGCGGCGAGGCGCACAGCCACCTGGCCGGCCGCTACGTCGACGGGCAGCTGGAGGTGCTGGCCGGGCAGGCGCTGCCGCACTCCCTCGGCCTGCTCTACGAGGAGCTCACCGACCACCTCGGCTTCCTGCGCAGCTCCGACGAGTTCAAGGTCATGGCGATGGCCTCCTACGGCAAGCCGCGGTTCGTCGCCGACCTCGCGCAGGCCGTCCGGGCCACCGGCGACGGCGGGTTCCGCACCGAGCGGATCGACTTCGCCGAGTTCGCCCCGCGCCTGGGCAAGGGCGAGGAGTGGACCCAGGACCACGCCGACCTCGCAGCCAGCGTGCAGCAGCGGCTGGAGGAGGTGCTGCTGGACCTGGTGCGCTGGCTGCACGCCCGCACCGGCGACCGGGTGCTCACCCTGGCCGGCGGCACGGCGCTCAACTGCGTGGCCAACACCCGGATCGCCGCGGAGGGGCCCTTCGACGAGGTGTGGGTCCAGCCGGCCGCCGGTGACGCGGGGACGGCGCTCGGCGGAGCGCTGCACCTGGCGCGCGCGCTCGGCGACGTGACCGAGCCGATGCCCGGCGCCGATCTGGGCCGCGGCTGGTCCGACGAGGAGATCGAGGCGGTGCTGGTCACCGCTGCGATCGACTACGAGCGCCCGCGCGACGTCGCCGACGCCGTCGCCGAGACGCTGGCCGCCAACGGGATCGTCGCGTGGTTCCAGGGCCGCAGCGAGTACGGGCCGCGGGCGCTGGGCCACCGGTCCCTGCTCGCCCATCCCGGGTACGAGACGAACCTGGAGCGGATGAACGACGTCAAGGGCCGGGAGCAGTTCCGCCCGGTGGCGCCGATGGTGCTGCTGGAGCGGGCGCCGCAGATCTTCAGCCGCGGCCCGATCCCGTCGAAGTACATGCTGTTCGTGCACGACGTCGCGCCCGAGTGGCACGACCGCATCCCCACCGTCACGCACGTCGACGGGACGGCGCGGATCCAGACCGTCGACCGCACCGAGGAGCCGCTGGTCGCCCGGATGCTCGAGTGCTTCGAGCGCCGCACCGGGCTGCCCATCGTGGTCAACACCAGCCTGAACACCGCCGGCCGGCCGATGGTCGACGACCCGCGGGACGCGCTGGAGTGCTTCGGCTCGGCACCGGTCGACCTGCTGGCGATCGGGCCGTTCGTGGTCCGCCGTCCGAGGTCCACGCTGGCCGGCAGGTGACGATCACGATCGGGTGACACCGCGGTGGGTCCCGAGGAGAGTGGGTAGGGCATCACCGGAACCGCCAGGACCTGGCGGCGACGACCACCCACGGAGGACATCCCATGTCTCGTGCAGACTCTCCCGGCACCGACCGTCGGGGCATGACCTGGCCCCAGATGCTCGCGATGGCGATCGGTGTCATCTACACCCTCGTCGGCATCGTCGGCTTCTTCATCACCGGGTTCGACGACTTCGCCGCGCACACCGACGAGGCGCTGCTCGGGTTCTCGATCAACCCGCTGCACAACATCGTGCACCTGGTGATCGGGCTGGCCGGCATCGCGCTGGCCCGGACGCTGAGCGGAGCCCGCACCTACGGCTGGCTGCTGGCCGTCGGGTACGGCGCGGCGTTCGTCTACGGCCTGTTCGCTGCCGGGGAAGAGGAGCCGCTGAACTTCCTCAGCATCAACTGGGCCGACAACTGGCTGCACCTGGCCAGCGTGCTCGCCGGCCTGGCCATCGCCCTCGGCCCGGTCAAGGACGTGACCACCACCGACCGGGGGCGGGACGGCTCGCTGCGCCGCTGACCCACCCAGCCCGACCCACACCGCCCGGACACCGCCCCGTGTCCGGGCGGTGTCGCGTCCGGCTACGGTCCCGGCCATGGACTTCGCCCTCTCCGCTCGCGCCGAGGACGTCACCGGCCGGATGTGGGACTTCATGCGGGAACGCGTCTTTCCCGCGGAGCCCGTGTACGACGCGTGGCGGGCCGCCCGCGGCCACGACGACCACGGCCACCCGCCGGTGCTCGAGGAGCTCAAGGCCGAGGCGCGCGGCCGCGGGCTGTGGAACCTGTTCCACCACGAGCACGGCGGGCTGACCAACCTGGAGTACGCGTCGGTCGCCGAGATCACCGGCTGGTCGCCGGTGATCGCCCCCGAGGCGATCAACTGCGGCGCCCCGGACACCGGGAACATGGAGACCCTGATGCTCTTCGGGACCCCGGAGCAGAAGGAACGCTGGCTCGCCCCCCTGCTGGAGGGCGAGATCCGCTCGGGATTCGCCATGACCGAGCCGGACGTCGCCAGCTCCGACGCCCGCAACATTCAAACCTCGATCGTCCGGGACGGCGACGACTACGTCATCAACGGCCGCAAGTGGTGGACCAGCGGGGCCGCCGACGAGCGGTGCCAGGTCTTCATCGTGATGGGCAAGACCGACCCAGAGGGCTCCACGCAC
The DNA here is from genome assembly GCA_019779905.1 of Modestobacter lapidis. Lineage (GTDB taxonomy): Bacteria > Actinomycetota > Actinomycetes > Mycobacteriales > Geodermatophilaceae > Modestobacter > Modestobacter lapidis. Next base: position 73,548 of record JABAKE010000016.1, read on the forward strand.
CGCCAGCAGTCGATGATCCTGGTCCCGCGGGACACCCCGGGCCTGCAGATCGTCCGGCACCTGCCGGTGTTCGGGTACCAGGACCAGCACGGCCACTCGGAACTGCGCTTCACCGACGTCCGGGTACCGGCGACCAACATGCTCGCCGGCGAGGGCGACGGCTTCATGATCGCCCAGGCCCGGCTGGGCCCGGGCCGGATCCACCACTGCATGCGGGCGATCGGCATGGCCGAACGCGCGCTGGCGCTGATGGTCGAGCGGGCGAGGACGCGGGTCGCGTTCGGCCGGCCGCTGGCCGAGCAGGGCACCGTCCGGGAGCTCATCGCCCGCTCCCGGATCGAGATCGACCAGGTCCGGTTGCTGGTGCTCAAGACCGCCGACCTGATCGACAGGTACGGCGCCAAGGGGGCCCGCACCGAGATCTCCGCGATCAAGGTGGCCGCCCCCCGGGTCGCCTGCGAGGTGATCGACCGGGCGATCGAGGTGCACGGCGGCGCCGGGGTCAGCAACGACACGGTGCTGGCGCGCTTCTACGCCTCCGCGCGCACGTTGCGCATCGTCGACGGTCCCGACGCGGTGCACATCCGCTCGGTCGCCCGCGAGGAGCTGGCCCGGGAGCGCCCCTTCCGCGGGTGAGTCAGGGCGTGATCGACCCGCCGAACCCGGCCGCGGCCAGCTTGGCCATGAGCTGGGTGCGGTCCAGACCCATCGCGTCCAGCGCCTCGCCGTCCCGGTCGGTGTCGATCCGGTCCGGCAGCCCGGCCGCCTTCTCGGCGGTGTCGTTGTCGCCTTCGGTGCGCAGCACCCGGACGAGTTCGTCCCTGCTGATCTGCATCACCGGGTGGTGCCCGATCCGTTTCCCGTGAAACGGTCAGCCGCGCGCCGCCCGGCGGACCAGGAAGCCGCCCACCCCGGCCAGGACGACGCCCAGCACCACCTGGCCGATGCCCACGCCGCCGCGGTCGCTGCCGAACCAGGTGACCGAGGAGACCAGCAGGACGACGGCGATGCCGAGCAGGAGCAGGCCGACCAGCCGCTCGCGCCCGGCCCGGGGCTCCGGTGAGGTCATGCCCCCGACACTAGGTCCTGGTCCAGATCGCCAGCACGTGAGCCGCGGGGGCAGGATGGGGCGATGAGGATCCGGGGATGAGGGTCGCACTGTTCGCCACCTGCCTGGTGGACACCCTGACGCCGTCGGTGGCCCGGGCCACCGCCACGTTGCTGGAACGGCTGGGGCACGAGGTGGTCGTGCCCCGTGACCAGGCCTGCTGCGGCCAGATGCACGTGAACACCGGCTACCGGCGCGAGGCGGTGCCGATCATCGCCAATCACGTGCGGGCGTTCGCCGGGGCGGAGGCGATCGTGGCGCCGTCCGGCTCGTGCGTCGCCTCCATCCACCACCAGCAGGCCGACGTCGCCCGCCGGGCCGGCGAGCACCGGCTCGCCGACGACGCCACCGAGCTGGCCGGGCGCACCTACGAGCTCTCCCAGTTCCTGGTCGACGTCCTCGGCATCACCGACGTGGGCGCGTACTACCCGCACCGGGTCACCTACCACCCGACCTGCCACTCGCTGCGGCTGCTCCGGGTCGGCGACCGGCCGCTGCAGCTGCTCCGCGCGGTACGCGGCCTGGAGCTCGTCGAGCTGCCCGGCGCCGAGCAGTGCTGCGGCTTCGGCGGCACGTTCGCGGTCAAGAACGCCGACACCTCGACCGCGATGCTCACCGACAAGATGGCCAACGTGCTCGGCACCCACGCCGAGGTGTGCACCGCCGGCGACGCGTCCTGCCTGATGCACATCGGCGGCGGGTTGTCCCGGCTGCGCGCCGGTACCCGGACCGTGCACCTGGCCGAGATCCTCGCCTCGACGGAGGACGCCGTGACCCCTGACCAGCAGACGAAGCCGGCGGTGACCGCGTGACCGCCGTCCACCTGGGGATGCCCGCCCTGCCCACCGCCCCCCGCGGGGTGGGCCACCTGCGCGGCGACGAGTCCTTCCCCGCCGCCGCGCGTTCCGCCCTGCGCGACGGCCAGCTGCGCGCCAACCTCGGCCACGCGACCACCACCATCCGCGACAAGCGGGCCCGGGTGGTCGACGAGCTGCCCGACTGGGCCGAGCTGCGCGAGGCCGGCCGGGCGCTGAAGGCGGCCACCATGGCCCGGCTCGACGATCACCTCGAGGAGCTGGAGCGCCAGGTCACCGCCCGCGGCGGCACCGTGCACTGGGCCCGCGACGCGAACGAGGCCAACGAGATCGTCACCCGGCTGGTGCAGGCGACCGGGGCCTCCGAGGTGGTCAAGGTCAAGTCGATGGCGACCCAGGAGATCGGGCTCAACGAGGCACTGGAGGCCGTCGGCCTCGACGTCTTCGAGACCGACCTGGCCGAGCTGATCGTGCAGCTGGGCGAGGACAAGCCGTCGCACATCCTGGTGCCGGCGATCCACAAGAACCGGGCCGAGATCCGGGAGATCTTCGCCCGCACCATCCCGGGCGTCGACCCGGGCCTCACCGACGACCCCCGCCAGCTCGCCATGGCCGCGCGGGCACACCTGCGCGAACGGTTCCTCCGGGCCCGGGTGGCCGTCAGCGGGGCGAACTTCGGCATCGCCGACACCGGCACCCTCGCCGTCGTCGAGAGCGAGGGCAACGGGCGGATGTGCCTGACCCTGCCGGAGACGCTGATCACCGTGATGGGCATCGAGAAGGTGGTGCCGACCTGGCAGGACCTGGAGGTGTTCCTGCAGCTGCTGCCCCGCTCCTCGACCGGCGAGCGGATGAACCCCTACACGTCCACCTGGGCCGGTGTGACCCCCGGCGACGGGCCGCAGGAGTTCCACCTGGTGCTGCTGGACAACGGCCGGACGGCGGTGCTGGCCGACGAGGTGGGCCGGGAGGCGCTGCACTGCATCCGCTGCTCGGCCTGCCTGAACGTCTGCCCGGTCTACGAGCGGGCCGGCGGGCACTCCTACGGCTCGGTCTACCCCGGGCCGATCGGGGCGATCCTGTCCCCCCAGCTCACCGGGGTGGAGGACAACGCCTCGCTGCCGTATGCCTCGTCGCTGTGCGGTGCCTGCTACGACGTCTGCCCGGTCGCCATCGACATCCCGAAGATCCTCGTGCACCTGCGGGCCGAGCACGTCGAGGCGCAGCAGCGGGTCACCCCGGAGGCGGCCGCCTTCCGGGCCCTGTCGACGGCCATGTCCCGGCCCTGGCTGTGGCACCTGACCCAGCGGGCGTCCCGGCTGGGCCGGCTGATCGCCCGGGGCAGGCCGACGCTGCCCAACGCGCTGCCCCCGCCGATCTCCGGCTGGACCCGCAGCCGCGACCTGCCCACGCCACCGACGTCGACGTTCGTCGAGTCCTGGACCCGGGAGCACGGACGGTGAGCGCGCGCGAGGACGTCCTGGGGCGCATCCGGCAGGCTCTCGGGCCCGATCGGACGGCGCCGGCCGAGGTGGCCCGCGACTACCGGCACAGCGACGGGCGCCCTGCCGGCGACCCGGGGCTGCTCGACCTGCTCGTCGACCGGGTCGAGGACTACCGCGCCTCGGTGCTGCGCTGCGGTCCCGGCGAGGTGGCCGGCACGGTCGCCGCCGCGCTGGACCAGGGGATGGGGGCGGGCTGGGCGCCGGGCGACGTCGTCGTCGCGCCGGGGCTGCCCGAGGAGTGGCGGCCGCCGGGCAGCGACGTGGACGACGACCGCCCACCCGTGCAGCTGGCCGACCGGTCGGCCGCGGTGACCGCGGTCGCCGTGGCCATCGCCGAGACCGGCACGCTGGTGCTCGACGGCTCACCGGCGTGCGGGCGGCGCGCGCTGTCCCTGCTGCCCGACTGCCTGGTCTGCGTCGTGCGCACCGACCAGGTCGTGGGCAGCGTCCCGGAGGCGCTGGCCCGGCTGGACCCGCTGCGCCCGCTGACCATGGTCAGCGGTCCGTCGGCGACCAGCGACATCGAGCTGCAGCGGGTGGAGGGCGTGCACGGCCCCCGTACGTTGATGGTGGTCCTGGTCGCGTAGCGGCGCGGCCCCGTCCAGAGGCTCGCCCCGAGCGTGCGAGGGGTGAGGGGGACGGGGTCCTTCTTCAGCCGCCGCGCGTCGGCGGCTCCCCCTCGGCCAGCGCTGCCGCCGCCTCGACCGGGTCGTACGCGCAGGCGTCGCCGACCTCGCTGACCACGCCGGCGTCCGGCGGCGGGGCGGGCTGCTCCGGCGCCGGCCCGGCGTCGTCCACCGGTGGAGCCGGCACCAGTGCCTCCTGCACCAGGGCCCGGATCCGGTCGTAGTCGGGGTAGGCGGGATCGATGACCGTGTCGTCGAAGACGACGCTGCGGATCTCGGCGTCCTTGACCCGGAGGGCCAGCTCGGCCACGTCGCCCAGCACCCGCGCCGGGATGTCGGTGCTCACGATGTCCTGGGTGGTCGCGGCCAGCTCGCGGTACTGCGACAGCAGCGTCATCGGGTCGGCCGCCGCCACGATGGCGTCGATCACGCACCGCTGCCGGTCCATCCGCATGTAGTCGGACTGCCCGAAGCGGCCGCGGGCGAAGTCGAGCGCCCGGGTCCCGTCCAGGTGCTGGTCCGGCCCGGGGGCGATGTAGTCGTCGGGGAGGATCCCGATCGTCGGCTCGCCACCGATCGGGACGTAGTAGTTGACGTTCACGGTGATCCCGCCGAGGGCGTCGATCAGCCGGCTGAAGCCCTCGAGGTTGACCAGCACGTAGTAGTCGATGTGCAGACCGAGCGCCTCGCCGACGCCGAGCTTGAGGAAGTCCGCCCCGGGGTCGGTGGTCGGGCCCAGGACGTCGGGGTACCAGGCCGGGCCGTTGCGGTAGACGGCGTTGAGCAGGCTCTCGGACTCCGACCCGGCATCGAAGCCGTCGGGGTACACCTCGGCGAGCGGGCTGTCGGCCGGGAACGGGAGCTCCTGCAGGTTGCGCGGCAGGCTGAACAGCGTCGTCCGGCCGGTGTCGGTCTGTACGTTCGCGACGATGACGGTGTCGGTCCGGACACCCTCACGCCCCTCACCGCCGTCCCCGCCCAGCAGCAGCACGTTGATCGACTCCCGCCCGGCGAAGGGGTCGGCCGGGTCCTCCGGCTCGACCACGGTCGCGCTCTCCCGGTCGGCGAAGACGGTGTCGACCAGGTCACGCTGGGCAGCGGCCAGCTGCACGACGAGCACGGCGGGCGCGACGACGGCCGCGCAGAGCGCCACGACGAGCACCCCGCCCAGCGCCTGCTGCCAGCCCCGGATGCGCCGCGGCAGCAGCGACCGGTAACTGGCGACGACGACGGCCACCCAGGCCAGCGCGGCCAGGGCCACCCCGCCGGCCAGCCAGAGCAGCGCCGAGGAGTCGACGGCGACCCGCAGCAGCACCCCCCGCTGCCCGGCCACCGCCAGGTAGCCGCCGCCCGCGGCGAGCAGCAGAAAGAGCGCGAGGACGACCCCGCCGATCCGGCGCCTGCCGGCGGCGAGGAAACCCGCGCCCGGGAGCGCCGCACCGAGTACGGTGAACGCGAGGGCCCGGCCGAAGCCGCGCGGCCGGGCGCCGCGGGCGGCCGCGGACGCACCCCCGGCAGGCTGGGCCGGCGTCGTCGGGTCGGGGGCGCGGCCGGATCGAGGCTCACCGGGGACGCCGGCGCTGCCGGCCGGCCCGGTGCCGGCGCGCGCGGACCACGGCCGGCGGCGCGAGCCCGGCCGGTCGTCGGACGTCACGGTCGGTGGCCCCGCCTTCCGCTCCTGGTCATCCGGCCATGATCGCACTCATCGGCGCCCTCAGCAGGCGCCCAGGCCAGGCCCTCACTCCCGCGGGAACGGCGCGCACGAGCCCTCCGGCCGGTCCACCCACCGACGCGGTGCGGCGTCACTGCGCGTGCCCGGCCCGCCGCCCAGGACGGCGTTCGGCCTGCATGCCGGGCAGCTCATCGGGGTAGTGAACCTCAACACGCCCGGACCGCAGCGCGGGTTACGGTCCCGTAAGTTACGACACCGTAGGTAATTGGACCAGGGAGGCCCTCGTGTCCCAGACATCGCCGCACGGCGGACTGCTCGCCGAGCTCGAGCCGGTCGTGGAGCAGAACCTGAACCGGCACCTGGCTCTCGCCCAGGAGTGGCACCCACACGACTACGTGCCCTGGTCAGAGGGCCGGGACTTCGCCTTCCTCGGCGGCGAGGACTGGGCTCCGGAGCAGTCCCGGCTGGACGAGACGGCGAAGGCCGCCATGATCACCAACCTGCTCACCGAGGACAACCTGCCCAGCTACCACCGGGAGATCGCCACCCAGTTCGGGCAGGACGGCGCGTGGGGCACCTGGGTCGGCCGCTGGACGGCGGAGGAGAACCGGCACGGCATCGCCATGCGCGACTACCTCATCGTCACCCGGGGCGTCGACCCCGTCGAGCTGGAACGGGCCCGGATGGACTACATGACGTCCGGCTACGACTCCGGCGACAAGACCCCGCTCGAGGCGGTCACCTACGTCTCGTTCCAGGAGCTGGCCACCCGGGTGAGCCACCGCAACACCGGGAAGGCCACCGGCGACCCGATCGCCGACAAGATGCTCGCCCGCATCTCCAAGGACGAGAACCTGCACATGGTCTTCTACCGCAACCTCGTGGCTGCGGCGTTCGAGATCGCCCCGGACGAGACTATGCAGGCCGTCGCCCAGGAGGTCATGCACTTCGAGATGCCCGGAGCCACGATGGCCGGCTTCCGGAAGAACTCGATGATCATCGCCAAGGCCGGCATCTACGACCTGCGGCTGCACCACGACGAGGTGGTCCAGCCGGTGCTGCGTGCCTGGGAGGTCTTCGAGCGCACGAACCTCGGCCCGGAGGGCGAGAAGGCCCGCGAGGACCTCGCCGCCTTCCTGACCGGCCTCGACGCGCAGGCGACGAAGTTCGTGGAGAGCCGCGAACGGATGCGCGCCCGCGTGCAGGCCCGGTCCGACGACGCGATCGCGCCCCTCGCCCAGTAGCGGGACCGGAAGGGGGCCGGGTCGACGTCACCTAGGGTGCTTCCCCGTGCGCCTGGCCACCTGGAACGTCAACTCCATCCGCAGCCGTGCCGACCGCGTCGCCGCCTGGCTGCAGCGCAGCGACGTCGACGTGCTGGCCCTGCAGGAGACCAAGTGCCGCGACGACCAGTTCCCGGAGGCCCGCTTCCGGGACCTCGGTTACGAGGTGGCGCACGTCGGCCACTCGCAGTGGAACGGGGTCGCGCTGCTGTCGCGGGTCGGCCTGTCCGACGTCCAGGTCGGCTTCCCCGGCGTGCCGGCGTGGGCCGCCAAGGAGGGCCTGGACCCGGCCCCCGAGGCCCGTGCGCTGGGCGCCACCTGCGGTGGCGTCCGGCTGTGGAGCCTGTACGTGCCCAACGGCCGGCAGCTCGGTGACCCGCACTACGACTACAAGCTGGCCTGGCTGGAGGCCCTGCGGGTGGCGGCCGGCGGCTGGCTGACCGAGGACGCCGAGGCCCAGGTCGCCCTGGTCGGCGACTGGAACATCGCTCCGCAGGACGACGACGTCTGGGACGTCTCGCTGTTCACCCACTCCACGCACGTCAGCGAGCCCGAGCGGGCCGCCTTCCGCGGGGTGGTCGACGCGGGGTACGCCGACCTCGTCCGGCCCTACACCCCAGGACCGGGTGTCTACACCTACTGGGACTACACGCAGCTCCGCTTCCCGCGCCGGGAGGGCATGCGGATCGACTTCGTGCTCGGCTCCCCTGCCCTGGAACGCCGGGTATGCGGCGCGCGCATCGACCGGGAGGAGCGCAAGGGCAAGGGCGCCAGCGACCACGCGCCCGTCGTGGTCGACCTGGCCGACTGAAAGAGGACCACCCCTTCCCCCCACGCCTCGCAGGCTCGGCGCGGGCCCCTGAAGGGTGGCCGTTCCAGGACGTCACCGGGCCTGGGCGGCCTGCGCCCTGCCGGGCCACAGCGCCTCGAGCGCGTCGGCGGTCTCCTCCCGGAAGTCGACGGCGGCACCCACCGTGCACGGCATCTCGGTCTCGTCACCCGGCTGGTCCTCGCGCACGTCGCCGACCACCACGGTGATGTTGTCGGTGGGCGGGCCGGCCAGCGCGGCCTCGCGCAGCGCGGCGGCGGCCTCGGCCGGGGTGCCGGCGTCGGCCAGCAGCTGCCGGATCCGGTCGGGGCGGACGACGTCGGACAGCCCGTCGGAGCACACCATCAACCGGTCCCCCACCTGGGCGTTCAGCCGGACGAGGTCGAGCCCGGCCAGGTCGTCGTCCCCACCGCCGTGCAGGGCCGCGTACACCGCGGAGCGCTGCGGGTGCACCCGCGCCTCCTCCGGGGTGAGCTCGCCGGCGTCGATCATCGCCTGCACGAGGGTGTGGTCGGTGGTGACCTGCACGAGGACGCCGTTCCGGAGCTGGTAGCCGCGCGAGTCGCCGATGTGCGCCAGCAGCAGCCCCTCCCCGTCCGCGTAGACGGCGGTCATCGTCGTCGCCATGCTGCGCAGCCGCGGCCGTTCGGTGTAGGCAGCGCGGATCCGTTCGTTGGCGCCGGCCACCACCCGGAGCAGGTCCGTCGCGCCCGCACCCGGAACTCCACGGCGGGCCCGGCCGCCCCCGGGCGCCAGCCCGATCCCCATCGGGGCGAGCCAGTTGACGACGAGCGAGGACGCCACCGCGCCGCCGACGTTGCCGCCGACCCCGTCGGCGATGGCGATCATCAACGGCGCCGCGTGCGCCGAGTCCTGGTTGTCCGGACGTGGACCGGTGGTCGACACCGCCGCCGATTCCAGGACGAGCACCAGCACACCTCCCGACCGGCCGAGGGGTTCGAGCCGCAGTTGAGCAGCGACGTTAGATCACCGCGCCGCCCTGCGCGTCGGCGACGCGGTGGGCGCGGCGCCGACGGCCTCGCCCGCGGCGCCGGTGCGGGTGCCTACTGTTGCCTCCCGTGCTCGTACTGCTGCCCCCGTCGGAGACCAAGCACCCCGGTGGCACCGGCCCCGCGCTGGACCTCGACGCCCTCACCGCGCCCGAACTGACCCCCGTCCGGGAAAGGGTCGCCGACGCCCTGGCGGGCCTGGCCGGTGACGTCCCCGCCGCCCGCGCCGCGCTCGGCCTCTCCCCCGCCCAGGACGACGAGATCGCCCGGAACGCCGCCCTGCGCACCAGCGCCACCCTGCCGGCCATCGAGCGGTACACCGGCGTGCTCTACGACGCCCTGGACGTCCGGTCGCTGACCCGCGCGCAGCGACGCCGCGCCGCGCGGCGGCTCGCCGTCGGCTCGGCGCTGTTCGGGCTGGTCCGGGCGGAGGACCCGATCCCGGCCTACCGGCTGTCCGCCGGCTCGTCGCTGCCCGGTCTCCCGTCGCTGCGGACGCTGTGGAAGCCGGTGCTGACACCGGTGCTCGAAGCGGACGGCGACCTCGTCGTCGATCTGCGGTCCGGGGCCTACGCCGAGCTGGCCCCGGCCCCCGGCGCGGTGACCGTCCAGGTGCTCAGCGAGCGGTCCGACGGCACCCGCGCGGTGGTCAGCCACTTCAACAAGGCGCACAAGGGCCGGCTCGCCCGGCTGCTGGCGACCACCACCGGCGAGCCGGACACCGTCGTCCGGCTCCGGGGCCTGCTCCGCCGGGCGGGGTTGCACGTGGAACACGACTCCGCGGACGGACCACAGGGCACCCGGCTCACGCTGGTCGTCTGACTGCTCGCCGCGCGACGGGCTCCACTACCGTCGCCGGGGTGGACAGCAGCGACGACCTCTGCACCCGGCCGGCCACCGAACTGGCCGCGCTAGTCCGGCGCCGGGAGGTCTCGGCCCGCGAGCTGATGGATGCCCATCTCGACCGGATCGACCGGCTCGACCCGGGCATCAACGCCATCGTCACGCTGGATGCCGACGGTGCCCGGGCGGCGGCCGACGCCGCCGACGCCGCTCTCGCCGCCGGTGACCCGGTCGGCCCGCTGCACGGCCTGCCGGTCGCGCACAAGGACACCCACGTCACCGGGGGCATGCGGACCACGTGGGGGTCGCCGCTGCACGCCGACACCGTGCCGGCCCGCGACGAGCTCGTGGTCGCCCGGCTCCGGGCGGCGGGCGCCATCCGGGTCGGCAAGACCAACGTCCCGGAGTTCGCGGCCGGCTCGCACACGTTCAACACGCTGTTCGGCGCCACGCACAACCCCTACCGGCACGGTCTCTCCGCCGGCGGCTCCTCCGGCGGTGCGGCCGCCGCGCTCGCCGCCGGGCTGGTGCCGCTCGCCGAGGGCAGCGACATGGGCGGCTCGCTGCGCAACCCGGCGGCCTTCTGCAACGTCGTCGGGCTGCGCCCCACGCCCGGCCGGGTGCCCACCCACCCGGCAGCCAACGGCTGGTCGCAGCTGTCGGTGCAGGGGCCGCTGGGCCGCACGGTGGGCGACGTCGCACTGACGCTCTCGGTGCTGGCCGGCCCCGATCCCCGGGTGCCGATCTCGCTCACCGACGACCCGGCCGGATTCGCCGCCCCGCTGCCCACCGAGCTGACCGGCCTGCGGGTCGCCTGGGCGCCCGACCTCGGCGGCCGGGTGACGGTCGACCCGGCGATCACCTCGGTGCTGCAGGCCTCGCGCGGGGTGTTCGAGGACCTGGGGGCCACCGTCGAGGACGCCTGCCCCGACCTCTCGGGGGCCGACGAGGTGTTCGGCACGCTGCGGGCCTGGGTGTTCGATTCGACGTTCGGCGCGATCGGCCGGCGCTCGCCGGACCTGCTCAAGGAGTCGATCCGCTGGAACGCCGAGCTGGGCGCGCAGCTCACCGGATCCGATCTGGCCCGCGCCGAGCAGCTGCACACGAGGCTGTACGAGCGGGTGGTCGGCTTCTTCGACCGCTACGACGTGCTGCTGGCCCCCACCACCCAGGTGCTGCCGTTCCCGGTCGAGCTCGAGTACCCGACCGAGATCGCCGGCGTGCACCAGGACAACTACCTGGAGTGGATGCGGTCCTGCACGCTGATCTCCGCGACCGGCTGCCCGGCGCTGTCGGTGCCCGGCGGCTTCACCCCCGACGGGCTGCCGGTCGGCCTGCAGGTGATCGGCGCCCCGCGGGCCGACCGGCGGCTGCTGGAGGTCGGGCACGCCTACGAGCAGGCCACCGGCTTCGGCCGGCGGCGTCCCCAGCCGAGGAGCACCCCGTGACCGAGCCCGCATGGTGGATCGACGCCGTCGTCTACCAGGTCTACCCCCGGTCCTTCCAGGACTCCGACGGCGACGGGATCGGTGACCTGGGCGGCATCCGACAGCGGCTGGACCACCTGGCCGATCTCGGCGTGGACGTGGTGTGGTTGTCCCCGGTCTACGCCTCGCCGCAGGCCGACAATGGCTACGACATCAGCGACTACCAGGCCATCGACCCCACCTTCGGCACGCTCGCGGAGTTCGACGCCCTGCTCGAAGCGCTGCACGAGCGCGGGATCCGGCTGATCATGGACCTGGTCGTCAACCACACCAGCGACCAGCACCCCTGGTTCGAAGAGAGCAGGGCATCGCGGACGTCGCCCAAGCGCGACTGGTACTGGTGGCGGCCGCCGCGCGCCGGCATGCCGGCCGGGGAGCCGGGCGCCGAGCCCACCAACTGGCAGTCGTTCTTCTCCGGCCCCACCTGGGAGCTGGACGGTGCCTCCGGCGAGTACTACCTGCACCTGTTCGACCGCACCCAGCCCGACCTGAACTGGGAGAACCCGCAGGTCCGGGAGGCGGTGTACGAGATGATGCGCTGGTGGCTGGACCGCGGGGTCGACGGCTTCCGGATGGACGTCATCAACATGATCTCCAAGGACGTCGGCCCGGACGGCGCGCTGCCCGACGGCCCGCCGCTGCCCGGCAGCCCCTACGGCGACGGCTCGGCGTCCTACCTGTGCGGGCCCCGGATCCACGAGTTCCTGCAGGAGATGCACCGCGAGGTGTTCGCCGGGCGGCCCGAGCGGCTGCTCACCGTGGGCGAGATGCCCGGCGTCACCGTGGACCAGGCGCGGTTGTTCACCGACCCGGCCCGCGCCGAGGTCGACATGGTGTTCCAGTTCGAGCACGTGGGGCTGGACTTCGACGGCGACAAGTGGCACTCCCGGCCGCTCCGGCTGCGCGACCTGAAGGCGTCCTTCGGCCGCTGGCAGGCCGGCCTCGCCGACGTCGGATGGAACTCGCTCTACTGGGACAACCACGATCAGCCGCGCGCCGTCTCCCGCTTCGGCGACGACAGCCCCGCGCACCGGCGGAACTCGGCGACCTGCCTGGCCACCCTGCTGCACCTGCACCGCGGGACGCCGTACGTCTACCAGGGCGAGGAGCTGGGGATGGCCAACGCCCCGTTCGCGTCGCCGGCCGACCTCCGCGACGTCGAGTCGCTCAACCACCACGCCCAGGCGGTGGCGGCCGGGCACGACCCGGCGGCGGTGCTGGCCGCGATCCGGCCGGTCAGCCGGGACAACGCCCGCACACCGGTGCAGTGGGACGCCACCGAGCACGCCGGGTTCACCACCGGGACGCCGTGGATCGGGGTCAACCCCGACCACACCGAGTGGAACGCCGCCGCCCAGCGCGAGGACCCGCGGTCGGTGCTCGCCCACCACCGGTCGCTGATCGCGCTGCGGCACGCGTCCCGGACGGTCCGGCTCGGCGAGTTCACCATGCTGCTCCCCGACCACGAGGACGTGTACGCCTTCACCCGCGCGCTGGACGGCGAGACGCTGCTGGTGGTCTGCAACATCAGCGCCACCCCGTACGACCTGGCCGGCCTGCTGCCGGAGGCGGTGGGCGCGGACCTGGTGCTGGGCAACCTCGCCGACGCCGATCCCGCCGTGCTGGGCGCCTGGGACGCCCGGGTGCTGCGGCTGCGCTAGCCGGTCAGCCGACCCGGGGGTTGTCGGCCCGGTAGGCACCCCCCTGGCCGGGGGTGCCGGCCGGACGGTGCATCGCGGCGTCCGTGATCTTCTCCTGCCGCTGGGCGAAGACCACCGAGCCGATCAGGAACAGCCCGGAGATGATCAGGACGATCGCGCTCAGGGTGTTGACGAACGGCAGATCGATCCCGGTCAGCGGCAGCACGCCCGCCGCGATCAGGAGCAGCGCGGCGAGCACCGCGCCGGCGGCACGCCAGGGGCTCCTGCCGACCTCCTCGACGCCTTCCTCCGCCTTGTCCCTGGCGTAGTCCAGCGGCTTGCGGGCCCACTCGAAGCGGGTGGCCAGCACGGCCAGCCCGGCCGCCACGAGCACGAAGCCGGGGCCGGGCAGGACCAGCAGGCAGATGCCGGCGAGGGTGAGCAGTCCGCCGAGGGCGGCGACGACGACGGTCTTCACCGCCCGGTTGTGCCCAACCGGGACCGGGATCATGCGCGGGGGCCAGGGCGTGCTGCTACCGGCGGCGCAGCCCGCGCAGCGTGCGGACGGCGACCAGCAGCTCGGCGAGCTCGTGCCGGTCGCCGGCGGCGAGCTCGGCCAGCTGGGTCGCCGCCCGTCGCTGCGCGGTGTCCCAGCCGTCCGCCCACTGCTCCACCAGCCGGCCGGCCGGCTCGTCGTCGGAGCCGCGCAGGCCGAGCACGTCGGCGGTGAGCACCGCCTGCTCCGCACCCAGGTCGTCGCGCAGCGAGGCACGGGCCATCGAGGGCCAGCGGCGGTCCCGCGGCAGCGCGGTCACCAGCTCGCGCAGGGGCACCAGGCCCAGCCGCTCGGCCAAGCACTGCGCCACCTGGCCGGCCAGCGCGATGGGCGCCCCGGTGTCCTCGGCGACGACGGCCAGGTCGAGCGCGACCGGCAGCAGCGGGGCGGCGGCCGCGTCGGCGGCCAGGTCGTCGGGCACCCCGGCCGCCTCCAGCTCCGCGGCCCGCTCGGCGTACCCGGCGGCGTCGGCGCCCAGCAGCCAGCCGGGCAGCCCCCCGCGCACCGCTTCCGCCGCCGCGGCGAACCGGTCCGTCACGGTGGTCAACGACCCGGCCGGCTCGGCGGACAGCTCGGGCACCCGCAGCAGCCAGCGGGCGGCCCGCTCGGCCAGCCGGGTGCCCTCGGTGCGCACCTGTACCTGCACGGCGGCCGGCACCCGGTTGTCCAGCGCCCGCGCGGCGTCCCACATCCGGTCGACGTCGAACACCGCCCGGGCCACCGCGTGCGCCCGCACCACGGCCACCAGGGGGGCGCCGGTCTCCTCCGCCAGCCGGAACAGCCCGGTGACCCCGGCGGTGTTCACCGCCCGGTTGGCCAGCACGGTGGCGACGATCTCCCGGCGCAGCGGGTGCGCGGCCAGCGCGGCGGGGAAGCGCTGCCGCAGGGCGGTGGGGAAGTAGCCGGTGAGCAGCTCGGCCAGCGCGGGATCGTCGGGCAGCGAGGACTCCAGCACGGCGTCGTTGACCTCGATCTTGGCGTAGGCCAGCAGCACCGACAGCTCGGGCGAGGTGAGCGCGTGGCCGTCCCGGCGGCGCTGGGTGATCGCCCGGTCGTCGGGCAGCGCCTCGACCGCCCGGTCCAGCCGGCCGCCGCGCTCCAGCGCCCGCAGGTACCGCTGGTGGGCGTCGAGCAGCCCGCGGGTGGCGGCCACGTCGGAGGCCAGCACGGCGTTCTGCGCGTAGTTGTCGGCCAGGACGGCGACGGCCACCTCGTCGGCCATCTCCCCCAGCAGGCCGGCCCGCCCGTCGGGGTCCAGCCGCCCCTCGTCGACCACCCGGTTCAGCGCGATCTTGATGTTGACCTCGTGGTCGGAGGTGTCGACGCCGGCGGAGTTGTCGATGGCGTCGGTGTTGACCCGCCCGCCGGCCAGCGCGAACTCGATCCGGCCGCGCTGGGTGAGCCCCAGGTTGCCGCCCTCGCCGACCACCTTGACCCGCAGCTGCCCGCCGTCCACGCGCACCGCGTCGTTGGCCTTGTCCCCCACGTCCAGCGCGCTCTCGGTCGCGGCCTTGACGTAGGTGCCGATCCCGCCGTTGAACAGCAGGTCCACCGGGGCCAGCAGCACGGCGCGGACCAGCTCGGCGGGGCTGAGCGCCTCGACGTCGTCGGCCAGGCCCAGGGCGGTGCGCATCGGCTGGGACACCGGCACCGACTTCGCCGTCCGCGGCCACACCCCTCCGCCGTCGCTGATCAGCGTGCTGTCGTAGTCGGCCCAGGAGGAGCGCGGCAGCCCGAACAGCCGGCGGCGCTCGGCGTAGGAGGTGGCGGCGTCCGGATCCGGGTCGACGAAGACGTGCCGGT
This sequence comes from Modestobacter lapidis, assembly GCA_019779905.1. Lineage (GTDB taxonomy): Bacteria > Actinomycetota > Actinomycetes > Mycobacteriales > Geodermatophilaceae > Modestobacter > Modestobacter lapidis. The sequence goes on from JABAKE010000016.1 coordinate 88,725, forward strand.
GGTCGAAGGCGGCCACCAGCCGGAGGTGCTCGGACAGCAGCATGCCGTTGCCGAAGACGTCGCCGGACATGTCGCCGATCCCGACGACGGTGACCTCCTGGCCCTGCACGTCCACCCCGAGCTCGCGGAAGTGCCGGGTCACCGACTCCCAGGCGCCGCGGGCGGTGATGCCCATCGCCTTGTGGTCGTAGCCGACCGAGCCGCCGGAGGCGAAGGCATCCCCCAGCCAGAACCCGCGCTCGATCGCCACGGCATTGGCCAGGTCGGAGAAGGTCGCCGTCCCCTTGTCCGCGGCGACGACGAGGTAGGTGTCGTCGCCGTCGTGCCGGACGACCCGCTCCGGCGGGACCACCGCCCCGTCGACCAGGTTGTCCGTCAGCGACAGCAGGGCGCCGATGAACAGCTTGTAGCAGGCCTGCCCCTCGGCGACCACGTCGTCGCGGGAAGCGCCCTCCGGCGGTGGGTCCAGCACCACGAAACCGCCCTTGGCGCCGGTCGGCACGATCACGGTGTTCTTCACCGTCTGGGCCTTCACCAGCCCCAGCACCTCGGTGCGGAGATCCTCCCGGCGGTCGCTCCAGCGCAGCCCGCCCCGGGCGACCGCGCCGAAGCGCAGGTGCACGCCCATCACCCGCGGCGAGCTGACCCACACCTCCCGGGCCGGGCGCGGTTCGGGGAGGTCGGGCACGGCGTGCGGATCGAGCTTGAGCGCCAGCGGGGTGCCGTCGACGAAGACGCCGGGGGTGTAGGCCGTCGTCCGGAGGGTGGCCCGCACCGCGGCCAGCAGCGAGGACAGCACCCGGTCGGCGTCCAGGGAGGCGACCTGCCCGATGGCCGCGGTCAGCGACTCGACCAGCTCGGCCTCCCTGGCCGGCCGGCTGCTCGCCCGGTCGGGCCGGAACCGGGTCTCGAACAGCGCGATCAGCCGGGCGACCACGTCGGGGTGGTCGCCGAGCACCTGCTCCACGTAGCGCGAGCCGAACGGCAGCCCGCCCTGGCGCAGCCACTGGACGTAGGCCCGCAGCACCGCGACCTGCCGCCAGTTCAGCCCGGCCAGCAGCACCAGCGCGTTGAGCCCGTCGTCCTCGGCCCGACGGGTCCAGACCGCGGCGATCGCATCCGTGAAGCGCTCGGCGAGGCTCCCGGCGAACGGCACCTCCCGGGCGGGGGCGGCCAGGCCGAAGTCGTACACCCAGGCCAGCGGCGCGCCGATCCGGTCGATCTCGTAGGGCCGCTCGTCGAGCACGTCCACGCCCATGTGCTGCAGCACCGGCAGCACGTCGGACAGCAGCAGCCGCTCCCCCACCCGGTACACCGTCAGCCGGCGTTCGCCGGCCGCGGCGTCGCGCGGCGCCCACAGCCGCAGGTCGATCGCCCCGGGGGGCAGCGACTCGAGCCGGGCCAGGTCGCCGACGGCGACCTCGGCCGGGAAGTCCTCCTGGTAGGCGGCCGGGAAGGCGTCGGCGGCCCGGGCCAGCAGCCGGGGGGCGTCGTCGCCGTACCGGGCGGCCAGCGCGTGGGCGAGGTCGTCGGTCCAGCTGCGGGCGGCGTCGGCGAGCGCCGTCTCCAGGCCCGCGACGTCGACGGCGGGCAGGGAGGGCCCGTCCCGCCGGCTCACCGGGACCCGGACGACGAAGTGCAGCCGGCTCAGCACCGACTCGGTGGAGCGCACCGTGTACTCGACGCTGGTGCCGCCCAGCCGCTCGAGCAGCAGGCGCTGCATGGTCAGCCGCACCTCGGTCGTGTACCGGTCGCGCGGCAGGTAGACCAGGCAGGAGAAGAACCGGCCGAAGGGGTCGCGGCGCAGGAACAGCCGGGTCTGGCGCCGCTCGCGCAGGTGCAGCACGGCCAGCGCGACCGGCAGCAGCTCGTCGACCTCGACCTGCAGCAGCTCGTCGCGGGGATAGGTCTCCAGCACGTCGAGCAGCTCCTTGCCCGAGTGGCTGTCGGCCGGCACCCCGGACCGGGCCAGCACCTCGGCCGCCGTGCGGCGCACCAGCGGCACGTCCCGGACGCTGCTGGTGTAGGCCTCGTTCGGGAACAGACCGACCAGCCGCTGCTGGCGGTGCCGGCCGTCCTCGCCGGGCAGGTTGACCGTCACCACGTCCAGCCAGCCGGGCCGGTGCACCGTGGAGCGGGCATCGCCCTTGGTGACCACGACCCGCCGGCGGGAGACCACGCCGGCGGCGGCCAGCCCGGCCGGGACGACGGGGGTGCCGGGGTCGACGTCGCTGCGCAGCACACCCAGGCCCGAGCCCGGCACCAGCGCCGTCCCGCCGTCGGGGAGCAGGTCGACGGCGCGGGCGCCGAGGAAGACGAAGTTTCTCCTCGCCAGCCAGCGCAGCAGCTCCGCGGCCTCTCTCGGGTCGGCGGCGGGGTGCACGTCGACGTCCGCGGCCGGCCCGGGCGCGGGGAGGGCATCCAGCGCGTCGGCCAGCGTGCGGGCGCGCTGGCGCAGCCGGCCGGCGTCCTCGTGCACGCTGCGGACGTCGGCGAGCACGGTCCGCAGGCCGGTGACCAGGTCGGCGGTGGCCTCGTCGTCGACCGCACCGTCCAGGACGACGGCCATCCAAGACTCGGGCAGCGCGTCGGCGCCGCAACGGGCGGCGTCCGAGCTGTCGCAGAGGGCCAGCAGCCGGCCGCTGACGTCCCGTCGCACCACGACGACCGGGTGGACGACGTGATCCAGGCCGACGCCCTGGCGGACGACCTCGGCGGTGACCGAGTCGACCAGGAACGGCATGTCGTCGGTGACCACCCGCAGCACGGCCCCACCGCCGTCGCGGCGGTGCACGTCGATCGTCGCCGAGCCCTGGGGCCGAGTGCCGGCCAGCCGCAGGTGCCCCAGGGCCAGTGCGGCGAGGGCCTCCGGATCACGGCCGACCACCTCGGCGGCCGGCTCACCCCCGTAGAAGCGGTGCAGCAGCACGCTCAGCTCGTCGGGGCCGACGGCCCCGGGCAGCTCCCCGCCCCTGGGGAACTGGCGGCCGGCCGCCTCGGCGGCGCGGTCCAGCAGCCGGCGCTTCTCCTGCTGGGCGGCCTCGAGCGCCGCCAGGTCGACGGGGACCTCGGGGAGCCGGTCGAGCAGCGCCTCCGTGTCCGGATGGGGGGGCGGGACGGTGCGTGCCATACCCCGTCACGCTAGCGACTCGGGTCAGCCGGCGCGCACCTTCAGCGGGAGCAGCAGCTCGGCGATCCAGCTGAAGACGGCGATCAGCAGACCGCCCACCAGCGCCGCCCAGAAACCGTCGACCTCGAGCCGTTCGGACAGCAGGGCGGTCAGGCCGAGCAGCGCCGCGTTGACGACCAGCAGGAACAGCCCGAGGGTCAGCACGACGAACGGCAGCGACAGCAGCCGCAGCACCGGCCCGACGATCGAGTTGACGACCGCGAAGATCAGCGCGATCCAGAGGTAGGTGCCGGTGATGCCGAACAGGGCGTCGTCATTGCCCAGGATCCGGATGCCGTCGTACAACTGCGTGACCGCGTAGAAGATCACCGCGAGGACGGCGACGCGGACGACGAACTTGCCGATCGTGGCCATGCGGATCACGCTAGCGCCCGAAGATCACCTCCTGGGCCTCTGCCACCGTCTAGGCCTTTCTCGCGTCATCCCTAGACGAGGGCAGACGGACCGCGACGGCACACTGGGGCCCGTGACCGGCCCGTCGATGCCCGCCCGGGCGCGTGCCCGCCTCCGCCGGCTACCGCCCCGCGCCGTCCGGCACGCGGTACTGCTCGTCCTCCTCGTCGCCGCGGGCTGCCTCGTCGCCGTGCTGGTCGACGTACCGGAGGTCGGCACGCTGCACGATTGGCTCGCCGACCGCGGCCCGCTGGGCTGGACGGCGCTGCTCGCCGGCCTGGCGGTGGCCACCCTGGCCCCGGTCCCGCGAACCGCACTGTCGGTGCTGGCCGGCGTGCTGGCCGGTTTCTGGGCGGGGCTGGCCCTGGCGCTGGCCAGCGGCGTGCTCGGGGCACTGGCGGGGTTCGCGCTCGCCCGCCGGCTGGGGCGGGAGGCGGTCACCCGGCTGGCCGGGCCGCGCCTGGCCCGGGCCGACGCCCTGCTGGCGCGCCGCGGCACGCTGGCGGTGCTGACCGGGCGGCTGGTGCCGGTGGTGCCGTTCACCCTGGTCAGCTACGCCGGGGGGCTGTCCGGCATCCGGTTGCGCGACTACCTGGCCGGCACCGCGCTCGGACTGGTTCCCGGCACCGTCCTGCACGTCGCGATCGGCGCGACGGTGGGGTCCGCGGGGGAGCAGCCGACGCTGCTGCTGAGTCTCGTGCCGTTGGCCCTGGCGCTCGCGGTGCTGGCCGGCGCACGCGCGTGGTCCCGCCGGGACACCGGCGCCCGCGCCGCGAGCTGACCCAGTCGTTCGAACGCCTGTTCGAGAAGCCTGCTAGCCTGGAACGCGCCGACACCGCGGAGAACTTGGTCGATCGGGTCATCTGTCGCTGTCTGGCATCGTCTAGCCCGTGCGCTAGAGATGGCCAGACGGCGGTCGCGACCCGATCGATGCCGTGTTCTACGCCTGTCTATCGCGCGCGCTAGACAACGGCATAACCTGCTCGACATGGACCCCGTGCGGAACCCGTACGCCCCCGGCGCCGGCCAGCGCCCCCCCGAGCTGGCCGGCCGGGACACCGAGCTGACGGCGTTCGACGTCGTCCTGGAGCGGATCGCGCACGGCCGGCCGGAGCGGTCGCTGGTGCTCACCGGGCTGCGCGGGGTGGGCAAGACCGTGCTGCTCAACCAGCTGCGGTCGGCGGCGATCTCCCGCGGCTGGGGCACCGGCAAGATCGAGGCACGGCCCGACCAGTCGCTGCGCCGGCCGCTGTCCGCGGCCCTGCACATGGCGCTGCGCGAGCTGGGGCCGCGGCACCGCGACCCGGAGTCGATGGAGGCCGTCCTCGGCGTGCTCAAGGCGTTCGCGCTGCGCGGGGCGGGCGGGTCCGACGGCCCGGCGAAGATGCGCGACCGCTGGCAGCCGGGCATCGACGTCCCGGCGGCGATGGGCCGGGGCGACTCCGGTGACATGGAGATCGACCTGGTCGAGCTGCTCAGCGACGCGGCCGGGGTGGCCGCCGACATCGGGAGCGGTGTCGCGCTGTTCATCGACGAGATGCAGGACGTGCAGCCCGACGACGTGTCGGCGATCTGCGCCGCCTGCCACGAACTCTCCCAGCAGGGCGCCCCGCTGATCGTGGTCGGCGCCGGCCTCCCCCACCTGCCGGCGGTGCTCAGCGCGTCGAAGAGCTACTCCGAGCGGCTCTTCCGCTACCTGCGGATCGATCGGCTGGACCGGGCGGCCGCCGATCGCGCGCTGCTCGCCCCGGCCGAGCGGGAGGACGTCGCGTTCGAGCCCGCCGCGCTGGACGCCCTGTACGCGGCCGCCGACGGCTACCCCTACTTCGTGCAGGCCTACGGCAAGGTCACCTGGGACGTCGCCGCCGCCTCCCCGATCACCGCCGCCGACGTCGCGATGGCCGCCCCGGCCGCCGAGGCCGAGCTCGCCGTGGGCTTCTTCGGCTCCCGATACGACCGGGCGACCCCCGCCGAGCGGGAGTACATGCACGCCATGGCCGACCTGGGCGGCCCGGCCGGTGCCGCGGTGGGCACCTCCGACGTCGCGATCTCCCTCGGCCGCAAGCCCGCCTCGCTGTCCCCGGCGCGCGACTCGCTGATCAAGAAGGGGCTGGTCTACTCCGCCGAGCGCGGGCAGATCGCCTTCACCGTGCCGCACTTCGGCCGCTACCTGCTCAGCCACGCCGACTAACCACGGGTAGGAAGGAGCTCATGCAGCCTGACGACAGCCGTACTCCCGAGCAGATCCGCGTCCCGGTGACCGGCGGGGAGCTGGCCGCCCTGTACTGGGGCGCCGACGCACCCGCCGCCCCCCTCGTCGTCCTGCTGCACGGTCTGACGGCCGACGCGACGGACTGGGCACCGGTGGCCGCCGCCCTGGCCGGCGACTGCGAGGTGGTCGTCCCCGACTTGCGCGGCCGGGCCGCCAGCGCGGAGCTGCCCGGCCCCTACGGCCTGTCGGCCCACGCGGCGGACGTGACCGCGCTGCTGGAGCACTTCGGCGCCGACGGCGGCTCCGGGGCCGACGTCACCGTGCTGGTCGGGCACTCGATGGGCGCCTTCGTGGCCGCGCTCGCCACGGCCGGGCAGGCCCGTCACCTCGTGCACGGGCTGGTGCTGGTCGACGGCGGGCTGCCGCTGGCGGTCCCGCCGGCCGCCGACCTGGCCGACGCCCTGGCCGCCGTCTTCGGCACCTCACCGGACGACGTGACCGGCACGTCGCCGCAGGGGCGGAGAGCCGTACCCGAAGCCGTGCAGGTCGACGGCGGTGACCTGCTGGCCAACGAGGCGGTGCTCGAGGCGACCACCGGGTTCCCGGTGCCCACCACGCTGCTGTGGGCACCCCGGGGGCCCCAGGGCGCCGAGCCCGGGCTCTACGACCAGGTCCGGCTGGCGGGGATGGGGCTGCCCGCCGACGAGGTCACCGTCCGCGAGGTGCCGGGCACCGACCACTGGTCGATCCTGCGGTCCGCGGACGGCGTGGCCGCCATCTCCGGCGCCGTGCGGGACGCCGCCGCGCGGGACTGAGCGCCCGGAAACGACGAGATCGGGGAAGCGGGGGCTCCGCCGTGGTTCCCGCGGCCCCACTTCCCCGATCTCGGGAACTGCTCAGGCGATGACGATGGACAGCGACCCGTTGCCGTAGCCGGCGACGTCGACCGACAGGTCGATCCGATTGAAGGCGGCGGCCAGGCCGGCCAGGTCACCCGGCACGGCCTCGCTCGGGGCGTAGAGCTTGTGCAGCTTGGAGTGCGTGACACCGCCGCCGTTGAACAGCGCCGCGGCCACGTTCACCACCTCGTAGACGACCTCCAGGTGCATCGCCGAGAGCTCGCCCTCGTCGATGGCGTCCTCCAGCCCGCCCTTGGGCAGGAGCGCGAGGGCGCCGGCGCACCAGGCCGCCAGCGGCACGTCCATCAGGCAGACCGCGTTGGCCGACATCTGGGGGTCGACGTAGACGGCCAGCGCGGCGCCGTCGTTCAGCGACACCGGATCGCCGGGGGAGACGGTGACGTCCTTGCCCAGGAGGCCCTCGAGCAGGTCGCGGACGTCCTTGGGGGCGGGCAGGATCGCCGGCGCCAGCGGGGCGCTCATGCCAGCACCCCGTCCAGCGCGTCGCGGAACGTCTCCGCAGTGAACGGCTTGGCGATGAGGAAGATCGCGCCGGCGTTGGCCGCCTTCTCCCGCATCTCCGGGGAGCCCTCGGAGGTGACGAACCCGAAGGGCACCTGCGAGCCGGCGGCACGCAGCGCCTCGAGGCACTCGATGCCGGTCATCTCGGGCATGTTCCAGTCCGACAGGATCAGGTCCGGCTTCTCCGCGACGACCATCTGCAGCGCCTCGCGGCCGTCCTCGGCCTGGATGATCTCGTGGTCGTCGTAGCCCGCCTGGCGCAGCGTGCGGATGACGATCTGCCGCATCACGCGGCTGTCGTCCGTCACCAGGATCTTCACAGCGGCACCTCGTTCCGCTCGGCGTGCGGCGCCGGCACGGCGCCCTGCACGGTGATGGTCAGGTACTGGCCACGCCACTGGGCGTCGACGCGGCACAGGTCGTCCGGCCGGGTGGCCGGGGGAGTGGGGCCGGTCTCGGGGAGACCGAGCGTGGACGGGCCGGGCAGCGCGGCCTTCACGTTGCCGCCGAGCACGTTGGCGAGCTCGCCGAGGGCGTCGGCGACGTCCTCGGGCTCGATGACGACCGGCGGGCGGGCGCGGAGCAGGCACTCGGTGAGCGCCTTCGCGGTCGGCTCGTCGCAGGTGACGACGACGGCGCCGCACCACGGGCCGGTGATCTGCACCCACGCGCTGACCGTGACCTCGGGGGCCGGCACCGGCAGTGGGACGAGCACCTCGCCGTCGCCGACCAGCGACGTCCAGACGTCATCGGCGATGCTCTGCACGATGGCCGGGTCGAGCAGGTTCGGAATGGGCTCCTGGACACGGCTCAGCAGCTCGCTCACAGGGTCACCTCCTGGGGGAGCAGGCCGAGCAGGGCGAGCTTGTCGCGCATCGCGTCGGCGGTGAACGGTTTGATCATGTACTCGTGCGCGCCGGCGGCCAGCGCCCGCACGATCTGCCCGTGCTCGCTCTCGGTGGTGACCATCATCAGGGTCACCGAGCGGTAGGCCGGGTTGCTGCGCACGGCGGAGACGAACTGCAGTCCGTCCATCACCGGCATGTTCCAGTCGACGCAGGCCAGGTCGGGCAGGTAGCCCTCCTCCAGCACGTCGAGGGCCTCCCGGCCGTGGCCGGCCTGGCGGGTCTCGTAGCCGAAGTCCTCCAGGATGCTGCCGACGATGCGCCGCATCGCGCGGGAGTCGTCGATTACCAGGGCACGCACGTCAGTTCCCCTTCCGAGGGCGATAGGCGGAGCCGCGGCCGAGGACGACCCGCTCCCAGTTGTCGTCCACGCCGAGGGTGGTCTCGGCCGCGCCCAGGAACAGCCAGCCGTCCGGGCGCATGAGCTGGCGGACCCGCTGCAGGATGGCCTGCTTGGTCGCCAGGTCGAAGTAGATGAGCACGTTGCGCAGGTAGACGACGTCGAACGGGCCCATCCGGGGCAGGGGCGCCGCCAGGTTGCACTCGGTGGCGGTGACCATGCGGCGCAGCGCGGGGGAGATCTCCCACTCGTTGCCGGCCCGGGTGAAGTGACGCACCAGCATCGAGGCCGGCAGCCCGCGGTTGACCTCGAGCTGGCTGAAGCGCCCGGCCCGGGTCCGCTCGACCATCTCCTGCGACAGGTCGGTCGCGGTGATGGACACCCGCCGGGCGGCGTCGGGCATCGCGTCGGACAGCAGCATCGCGATCGTGTACGGCTCCTGGCCGCTCGAGCAGGCCGCCGACCAGATCGCCAGCCGCACGTCGGGGCGGCGCGCGGCGACCAGGGCCGGCAGCACCGTCCCGGTGAAGGCGGTGAACGGGTCGCCGTCGCGGAACCAGGACGTCTCGTTGGTGGTGAGCGCCTCGACGATCCGCCGGTTGGTGGCCGCGTCGGGCCGGGACCGGACGGACTCGACCAGCTCGCTGACGCCGGACAGCCCGCGCTGCTGGGCCATCGGCAGCAGCCGGGCCTCGACGAGGTACTCCTTGCCCGGCTGCAGGACGATCGCGCTCTCCCGGTGCACCAGCTGGCGCACCCAGTCGAAGCTGGTGGCGGTGAGGGTCATCGTCGGGCTCCGGCCAGGGACGGGCGAGCCGCGGGCAGCAGCCGGGTGATCGCCTCGGCGACCTTCCCCAGCGGCAGCACCTCGTCGGCGTGGCCGGCCTGCGTCACCGCGCCGGGCATGCCCCAGACCACGGACGTCGCCTGGTCCTGGGCGACGACGGTGCCGCCGGCCTCGCGGATCTGGCCGGCCCCGATGCGGCCGTCGGACCCCATGCCGGTGAGCACCACGCCGAGGACGGCGCCGTCGTAGGCGGCCACGGCGGAGCGGAACAGGACGTCGACGGCCGGACGGCAGAAGTTCTCCGCGGGGCCCTGGTCCAGCGCGGTGCGCCGGAGACCGCCGGTGTTCTTCACCGTCAGGTGGAAGTCGCCGGGGGCGATGTGCACGGTGCCCGGTGCCAGCGGGGAGCCGGCGACGGCCTCCACCACCTCGAGGGCGCACAACCGGTCCAGCCGCTGGGCGAACTGCCGGGTGAAGACCGGCGGCATGTGCTGCACGAGCAGGACCGGAACGGGCAGGCCGGCCGGCAGCAGGGGGAGGACCTTGGTGAGCGCCTCGGGTCCGCCGGTGGAGGAACCGATGACCAGGACCGCGGGCTCCTGCCGCGGGCGGGTGCGGGCCACCGGCGGGCGGGGCACCACCGGGGCCGCGGCCGGTACCGGGGCACCGGTGGTGAGCGGCCGGCCGGTCAGGGCCTTGATCTTGGGAACGAGCTGCTGGCGCACGCTCTCCATCGACTCGCCGACGCTGCCGACGTTGGCCGGCTTGGTCACGTAGTCGTTGGCGCCGGCGGACAGCGCGTCCAGGGTGGCGGAGGCGCCGCGCTCGGTGAGCGTGCTGAACATGATGATCGGCACCCGGTTGCGGGCACCCCGGATCGCCCGGACCGCCTCGATGCCGTTCATGTCCGGCATCTCGATGTCCATCGTGACCAGGTCGGGCTTGAGCTGCTCGAGCTTGGTCACCGCGAGGCGCCCGTTGGGCGCCGTGCCGACCACGGTGATGGCCGGGTCCTGCGAGAGCACGTCCGTCACGATCTTCCGGACGACGACCGAGTCGTCGACCACCATCACCCGGATGGGTTCCACGCGTTCCCCCGCAGCTGCCGATTCGCGCAGCCGATGGGCCGCTCCCTCTCTATCGGCAGCGGGGGCGCAGGGGTTGAGCGGGACGGCGGACGAGCTGCGCGCTCACCCCACCAGGGGGAGGTGCCGCCCGGTCACGAGCACCCAGGGCTCCCCGAGCACGGCCCGCGACTCGTCGTCCAGGAGATCGGTCATGGCCAGCCCCTGCACGCAGCCGGCCAGCGCGTTCCAGACCCCCTCGGCGCCGTCCCGGGCGGTGAACCCGCCGTCGGTGAAGGCCTGCACGGCCAACAGCTGGGTGGCGGCCAGCGTGCGGGTGCGGCCGGAGACGTGCGCGGCCCAGGAGGCGCCGTGCATGGCGGCTGCCCAGGGGCGTCGCTGGGCCCGGACGGCGTCCACGGCGATCCGCCAGCGACGGCGGCCGGCGTCGTCCAGCTCCCGGACGCCGCCGAGCAGTTCGTCGATGCCGGCCGCGGCCGGGCCGAGGTCCGGTCGCGGCGGGGTCACCAGCGCCGTGGCCGCGGCGAAGGGGGCGGTCAGCTCGCGGCGGGCGGCGGGGTCGAGCGCGTCGGCGGCCCACCAGCCGGTGGCGGCGTCCGCGAGGACGTCGGCGGCGCGGGCGACCACCTCGGGGTCGGCGGCAGCGGCGACGGTGTGCTCGCCGCCCAGCACGTCGTCGCGGACCAGCCGCTCCAGCGCCGGGGTGTTGCCGATGGTGCCCTGCTCGAGCAGCGCGACCAGCCGGGAGGTCCGGACGTCGACGCCGGAGACGGCCGCGGGCACGTCGCGCAGCTGGGGCACGCCGGTAGCGGCCAGTTCGTGGGCGCGGCGGGCGCGGATGGCCTGCGCGGCCCGCTCGGCGTCGGGGCGGCCGGCCGCGGGATGCGCGGCGGCCAGCCGGCCGAGCGTGTCGGCGTCGGCGCCCAGCCCGGTCAGGAGCACGTCGGCGACCTGACCGCCGGCGGGCAGGCGGACGAGGTCGAAGCCGAGTGTCGCGGCGCTGACCAGGGAGTAGGGCACGGTCGCCTCCAGGGGAAGTGGTCCGCCCATCGTGGAGGTGACCGGGCCGGCCCGCCACGCGGCCGTCACCCGTTCGCGCGACGGGCCTGGACCGGGGTCAGCGCGTTCATGGCTATGTGTCAGGGAGATGTAGCGCTGTGTTAGCCGTTCGTCATGCGACTGAGTAGACTAAGTTCCGTGACCAGATCCGTGGGGGTACACGAGGCGAAGACCCACCTGTCCAGGCTGCTCGAGCAGGTGGCCGCCGGCGCCGAGGTCGAGATCACCAACCGAGGGCGGGTGGTCGCACGGCTGGTGGGGCCGGCGCGCAGGGTCCCCGCGCTCGGGTTCGACCGAGGGCACGTCGTCGTGGCCGACGACTTCGACGCGCCGCTCGCGGAGGACGTGCAGGCGGCGTTCGAGGCGTGAAGGTCCTCCTCGACACGCACGTGCTGCTCTGGGCCGCTGCCACGCCGGAACGACTGGGTGGCGCCCAGCAGATCCTCCTCGACGCCGAGCAGCTCCTGCTCTCCGCGGCGAGCGTGTGGGAACTCGCGATCAAGCAGGGGCTCGGCAAGGTGCAGCTCGGACGGGACGTCCGCTCGTGGACCGCCCGGGCCGTCGACGAGTTGCAGCTGCAGCGGTTGGCGGTCACTGCCGAGCACGCGGCAGCGGTGGAGCACCTGCCCTCGGTGCACCGCGATCCGTTCGACCGCCTCCTGGTCGCGCAGGCGACATCCGAGGATGCGGTGCTGTTGACCGCCGATCGCGTCCTGCTGGGCTACGGCGACGCCGTGCGACTGGTCGGGGCCTAGTACTGGAAGCGGGCGACCGTGGTGCGTAGGTCGCTGGCCATCCGGGACAGCTCGTCCACCGCGACCCGGGTCTGACCCAGCGCCTGGGTGGTCGAGGACGCCGCAGCCGAGACACCGGTGATGTTCGTGGCGATCTCACCCGACCCGCTGGCCGCCTCCTGAACCGACCGGGACATCTCGTTGGTCGTGGCCGTCTGCTCCTCCACCGCCGAGGCGATCGTCAGCTGGAAATCGTTGATCGACCCGATCACCTCCGAGAT
>JABAKE010000148.1 GCA_019779905.1 Modestobacter lapidis
AAATATAATAAGATATTTATAATACTTAATAAAGTATTACTTATGAACCTCATCCGTACATACCGATATATAAAAATAATCAGATAACATCTAATACATGTAGGTATAATGTAGTACATTCAAAGAAAACGTGATGGTTATTAGTTAAATGGTAGTTACGTAATCTTCAATAACAAATACCTAACATAATAACTAACATTACCATATGGAATCCATGTAATCCTGTACCTGAGAAGAATACAGAACCATATACACCATCTGATATAGTGAAAGTAGAATTAGCATACTCAATAAGTTGACATATTACGAATACAAATATTAGTCAGAATGATAATCCTAATCCTAATAAAGCATTTTTACGGTTAGCTTGTAATATAGCATGATGAGCTCATGTTATAGTAGCACCACTAGCTAATAAAATTATAGTATTTAATAATGGTAAGTCTGTTGGACTTATTGCTTCTATACCTCTTGGAGGTCAGCACGCACCTAATTCAATATTTGGTGACATTGCACTATGGAAGTAAGATCAGAAGATAGCCGCGAAGATTAAGATTTCTGATAATACGAATAGTAAGAATCCTAAATTTAAACCTTTTCTAACAGCTATTGTATGGTCTCCTAAGTAAGTACCTTCTGCAATTATATCTCTAAATCAAAGAGTCATTGATCCTAATACTACTATTACACTTAGTAATAATGGATAAAGACTACCAATATAACCGTGCATAGTAAAAGCTAATGTTAAAGCTAAAGACATAAGAGAAAATGATACAAATATTGGTCAAGGTGATGGTTGAACTAAATGGAAAGGAAATAATTGGAATTGATTTCTTATTGCTTTTGTCATTGATTTGTAGATAAATTATTATTATTATTATTATTATAATGAACTTTATTATTTTTATTAAGTTAAAAATAATATTAACTTAATATTATTTGTTTTTTATTATAATATAACATTAT
>JABAKE010000149.1 GCA_019779905.1 Modestobacter lapidis
TTGGTTAGATACTTTGATTTCTTGATCTTGATGAATTGTTAAATAAAAAAGGCCTTTCTTATCAATTTTATCAATTATTTGATAATTACTAGTCTTAGTATTTTTATTACTGTTGGTACTAATATCGATATCGATCCAGGCTTCAATATCGACCTTCTTTCTAAGACAAAAATTTAGAATTCTACAATCAAAATATTTTCTATCCGGACTTTTCACCATATCCATAATATCAGCTTCTCCTAGATAATTATTGATAAGGATACCTCCCAGCATATCAAATAATTTGTGTTTATGTGTGTTGTAATTATAATAAATCTCTTGGTTATTATTTACTTGTAATGGTGATCCATAAATATATGAGTTCTTCTTATCTTCATAATTAATAGATTTATATGATAAAAGATCATATCTATAGTGTTTTTTAAAATTATCTTTTTGATTTGGTAATGAGTCTACTTCATAATCATTTTCTTTTTCGTAAGAAATAAATTGGTCTTTTTCATATGAATCCCATTTGTTTAAATCTTTAGTTTGAGCCATACAACGTTGATTAACTCGATTTCGCCATTTTTGTGGTACTAATCTAGACCATCTAATCTGAGATAAATCATATTGATAATGACCCCTTAACCAGTTTTTCCATTGATTCGTTCCAGAATTCCGAAGTTTCTTATGTCTTAATTCGGAATGAGATATTTCTTGTGCTCCAAAATAATCCTTTATTTCATTCTTAAGAAAAAGAGATGTTCCGTGATATCGAAGAACAGATTTTAACTTATACAAGTTAATAACTTGAGTTTGTGATAATTTGTAAAATACATATGCTTGTGACAAGGAGGATAAGTCACAAAAAATCTGCGAATTCTTATTATTAATATTAGAAAGTGAATTTATAAAGTTAATTTTATTTTGATTTGTTTTATTAATTCTTTCTTGATTTGTTTCATTATTGTAAATGTATA
>JABAKE010000150.1 GCA_019779905.1 Modestobacter lapidis
TCTGGTATCAGAGCTAGGGTTTATTCTAGGGGTTCCCAAGGTTTTCTAGGGTTTTCTAGGAAGGGCTAGGGTTTTCTAGGGTTTCCTAGGGTTTTCTAATCTGAGATTGATTTGGGATATTGAAGATGTCTACGGGGAGTACTTCTAGGGTTGAGATTGAAAAGTTCAATGGAAAGAGTTTCGAATTATGGAAACTGAAGATGGAAGATTTGCTAGTTGATCGTGATTTGTGGACAGTGATTGAAGACCCGAAACCTGTGATCGCTACGGATAAAGAGTCTACGTCGACGGACTCTGCAGCGGAGAAGGTTACGAAGGAGGAAGTCGCTGTGTGGGAGAAGTTGGATCGGAAAGCTCGCGGCTTGATCCGATTATGTCTCTCGGATAGTGTTCTGGTGAATGTGGCTACCGAGAAAACAGCGAAGGAGCTGTGGAACAAGTTGGAGAGTCTCTATCAGAGTAAATCGCTGGTGAATAAGCTCTTTCTACGGAAAAAGCTGTACAAATTGCAGATGGTTGATGGAGGTTCGTTCTCGGCTCACCTACAGGAATTCAATACCCTGGTAAGTCAATTAGCATCAATTAGTTATGACATTGGAGATGCTGATAAAGCGATAACTTTGTTATGTTCTTTACCGGATTCGTGGGACAATTTAATTGTTGCGATTGGTAGTGGTACAACAGACTTGTCGTTTGAAAGCGTAGTCTCGGCTTTGTTATCTGAGGAGATGCGGAGACAGGGGATGGAGAGTTCAAGCAAGGAGGCGTTGTTTGTCAGGGGTAGAACCCAAAATAGGAACACTAAGCGGTCTGGAAACAGATCAAAATCACGAGGAAAGTCAAAAGGTGTTGACTATTCGAAGATGAGGTGCTGGAACTGCAATGAAGTCGGACATGGTAAACGTGACTGTCCGAACAAGGCGACCAAGAAAGACAAAGGGGATTTGAAGAAGA
>JABAKE010000151.1 GCA_019779905.1 Modestobacter lapidis
AACATCCGTACCGACCCTTCCGGATAGGTTGACACGTGTCAAAATGGAGGTACACTGTGTCCTGCTGTGAACCAGCAAATTATCTCGCCGTCGTCCACTGCGCGTGATTTTTAGAAAACAAAAACAAAGGAGTCGCCACTTTATTTTTAAGGAATAAAGAAACCATAAAAGTGTTTTATTTTAATCAAAAACAAAACAACTCCATTTGATGGAAAAGCAGTCTGCAAACCAGATTTTGGATTCGGGGGCTAGGTTACATCATGGGAAGGTTCTGAGCTCTTGCTCATAGGCACCCATTCCGCCCTAATTAAAGGTCTTCTGATTTGATTGGGTTATTTAAAGTCTCGATGCAAACAATCCTAATTAATCTAATCAACCAATGAAAATCAATATAGTAATACTAATATATAGAAAGTATACAAACAAAACCTAAAAACCTAGGATGCCCACTAGCATCCTAGGGCGGACTTGAGCCCTATTAGCGCCTACGTAACTTGCTAGTGTCACCCAGCTAGTATCAAAGTCCACGTAGTTCGAATACCTAGGATTCTCCTATTGTAATGAACTACATCATCAAAAGCATCTTTGCTCAACTAAGACTCTAACTTCGAGAGTTTTACTTGTTTGAAAACATTCATTTGAAATCACATTGACTTGAAAAGACTTTTACAAAATCCAAACTATTCTAGATGACTCTCATCTTAGAATTCAACTCCAATTGAAAATCTTCTTCGAAGAGTTATCAATAAAACAAATTGAGATGGGGGAATCGCATTCCAAAACAACAACCATATTTGAAATCATTTGAAAATCATTTGATCTTTTCATGAAACCATTTGCATTTGGTAAGAACACATTGAAAACCATTTTAGAAAGGTCTCTCGAAACTAGACTCCTAAATCGACCAAAAATACTTGATTTGATGCAATTCTTACAACAAAGGACCATTCTAGG
>JABAKE010000153.1 GCA_019779905.1 Modestobacter lapidis
TGAGGTTTTCTCACCTGGTTCCGCGGTCGAGTGAAGTCAGGACAAGGGCGGCGGCGGCAATAGCGGTGATCCGTTGTGGGCAGACGGTCACGCGATCGAGTGCGCGCCAGCGGCCGAGCAGGGCGTGGCCGCGCTCGGTGGGTGCGCGCAGCGCGGTGATCAACTCGTTGTAGCAGCGGTTATCGGTGTGTAGCTGCCCGTCGGGTTGGCGCTTGATCGGTGCGTGGATGCCGACGCCGGCGCCGGCGTACCCCTTGTCGGTCAGCACCGGAAGTCCGCGGGCGGCATGTGGGTACAGCGCGGGTAGCACCAGCTCGCGGGCAGCGCGCATGTCGTGGGTGCTGCCGGGGCGGACGGCCGAGACCCACAGCGGAAAGCCGCTCGGGTCGGTGAGTACCTGCACGTTCCCGCCGAAGGCGCGGTGCTTGCCCGAGTACCACAGGTTGTGGCCGGCCTCGGCGCGGGCAGCGATTCGGTCGGTGGGCACCAGCGTGCCGTCGAGGCAGAGGAAGGCCAGGCCGGCGGCGTGCGCGCGGTCGAGGACGTCGTGCAGGTCCGGCGTGTGGGCGGCGATGGCGTCCAGGCCTTCGTGCAGATAGCGGTAGGCGGTGGCGATGCTGATCCCGGCATCGCGGGCCAGCAGTCGCAGGTCCAGCCGGTGCCGCAACCAGCGCAGCACGAGGACGACTTGGGTATGCACCGTGCCGGCCCGCTGGGCCGGTCGTGATCCCGGCCGGCGGCGGCGCCGGGCGACCCACCCGGTCACCGCTCTCAGTACGGGTGCGGACACATCCAAGCTGGCACGATGAGACACAGCGGGCTCCCGGGGAAGAGGAGATCGGCTTTGGCGAGACGATCGTGACCCCGAGAGCCCGCGCCTACATCCGGAACACCCGCGACGACCAGCGACGACGTCCTTCAGGCCGCCGAACCTGGTGAGAAAACCTCA
>JABAKE010000155.1 GCA_019779905.1 Modestobacter lapidis
TCGCAGCAATTGGTGAGCTCCTTTCTGATCCCTTGCGAAAATTTGAGAAGAATGGCTTGATCTCGCAGTTATGTTTGAGTTCAAGTCTTCTTCGAGAATCCTTCATTGATTATGAGCTCGCAGCAATGTTGAGCTCTTTTCAAGCTTCCTTTCCTTTTCGGGGTACCTCCCTTTTCTTCGGAATTGCCCCGGAACCATGCCAAAATTTCGCTAGGATTTTTTTTAGCAAAATTCTGTCATTTAGTGATTGATTTCTTCCTTTCTGACTTTTGCAGGTAGTTCTTCCAGGGCGAACAAGGGTAAGGCCCCTGTTACTGATGCACCACGCCGGTCTGCCAGATCTTCCAATGCGGCCGTACAGCAGGCCTGGGAAGAGGTTCGTTATGTGGAGACGAACTTGGAAGAATGTGACTCGCTCAACCGAGATGAGATGAGGCAGCGACTGATCGCTCTCAAGGGTGAGGAGTTTTACAAGATTATGGTAAGCAATCGTCCTTGGGTCATGGACGATCAGAGCATTGTGCCCAAGCCTACCTTCTTCTTTGGTGACGCGGTCCCTGACGACTCGTCATTCCAAAGGAGATGCTTTCAGTTCTCTTACACGGCTGATGGTGAGGAGAGAACTATTTCTACCCGGTCGACTTTTGATCGTACTATCTCGATCATGAGTCTTTCCCCCACATGCTCCAAGAGAGAAGATCCTCCAAGCTGGGTGAAGAGGACCAATGTGGTCAAGACCGGGGTTTTTGTTGGCGGACCTCCCGGTTATGCAGAGAAGTCGCCTGTCCGTATGGACATGTTGATGCCAGCCAGCGGCTACCAAGGTTCAGATCATCCATCAGTCGATTTGAGACCGGTGGGCCTTGGCATTTTCAGCGGTGACGGCAGCAATTGGGTGAACCCCTTTCGGTTTCGCGGCCGTTTCAGTGCTGACTCAGGTTGGG
>JABAKE010000156.1 GCA_019779905.1 Modestobacter lapidis
TTGCCTTGGGAGTGGTTTGCCCACGCCGTGCCGTGCCGTGCCATGCCTTGCCAGTGCCTTTCCCATCATGCCACGCCTTGTTTGTCCACTGCCTAGGCACGCCGCTGCAATGCCTTGGCTTGCCACTGCCCACGCCATGCCGTGCCATTACGTGCCATGCCTTGCCAGTGCCTTGCCCATCATGCCATGCCTCGCTTGCCCACTGCCTGAGCACGCCACTGCCCATGCCATGCCATGCCTTGCCTTGCCACTGCCTTGGCTTGGCTTGCCACTGCCTTGCCCATCACGCCACGCACTGCTTGCCCACTGCCTAAGCACGCCACTGCCATGCCTTGCCCTGCCACTGCCTTGGCCGTGCCTTGGCTTGCCCACGCCACGCCATGCCACGCCTTGCCAGTGCCCTGCTTGCACATGGGCATGCACTGCACTGCCTCGCTTGGCGTGTCCATTGGCATGCCTTGCCTTGCCCATTGGCATCAACTGCTGTCCTGCCCGTGCCTCGGCAAGCCGAGTCATCGTCTTCGTCGATCCGCAACCTCTGGGCCGTTCGGGATTAAGTGGAAAATGGGAGGGACTGAGGGGGAGGGACGAATCGGAGCGACGCAGGGCTGAATCTCAGTGGATCGTGGCAGCAAGGCCACTCTGCCACTTACAATACCCCGTCGCGTATTTAAGTCGTCTGCAAAGGATTCAACCCGCCGCTCGGTGGGAATTATAATTCAAGGCGGCCCGCGCGGCTCGTCCGCCGCGAGGGCTTCACCAACGACACGTGCCTTTGGGGGCCCGAGGGCCCCTACTGCAG
>JABAKE010000017.1 GCA_019779905.1 Modestobacter lapidis
TTATCGCAGGTCAGGGGCACCTTCCGTTTGATCAACTTTGCGCTATGCAGTCCCGACATGAAAGCCCCGGGCTAGGGCAGGTTGGGCAGGACGCGCAGGTGCCCGCGGCGGGTGCCCCTGCCGTCGTCGGCCGGGTCGCGCGGGGGCTCCGGACGGGCCGCCTCGCGGACCGCGTCGGCGAGGGCGAGCAGGTCGTCACCGGTCGGGCCTTCGTCGGTGTCGATCTCGTGCCGGACGACCTCCCAGCCACGCGGCACGGTCAGCCGCTCGGCGTGCAATTCGCACAGGTCGTAGCTGTGCGGCTCCGAGTAGGTCGCCAACGGGCCGACGACGGCCGTCGACTCCGCGTACACGTAGGTCAGTGTCGCCGCTGCCGGTTGCGCGCAGCCGCTGCGCGAGCAGCGACGTGACTGCCTCACCACCGGGTCCTCACAGACAGGCACACTAACCGCGACCCGGCGTCCTGGGGAGCAGGCGCACCGCAAGTCGATACGTCCACTCGCCGCCGATCTTGGGAGAGTGGGCCGGTGACGATCCCGACCGGCACGGTCCTGCTGCTCGGTGCGCGCAGCGAGATCGGCCTGGAACTGGCCGTGCGTCTGGTCCGCACCGGCGACCGGCGGGTGGTGCTGGCCGCCCGGCGCAGCGCGGAACTCGACGACGAGGAGGCCCGGCTGCGGGCGGCCGGCGCCACCGACGTCGTGCGGCTGGAGTTCGACGCCGACGATCTCGGCCGGCACGGGCACGTGCTCGGCGAGGCGCTGGCGCACGGCCCGGTGTCGGTCGCCGTCCTGGCGTTCGGCGTGCTCGGTGACCAGTCCCGCGCGGAGACCGACGCCGCGCACGCCGTGGCCGTCGTCCACACCGACTACGTGGCGCAGGTGTCGGTGCTCACCCACCTCGCCCGGCTGCTGCGCGCCCAGGGATCGGGCCGGCTCGTCGTCTTCTCCTCCGTGGCAGGGGTGCGGGTGCGCCGGGCGAACTACGTCTACGGCTCGGCGAAGGCCGGCCTCGACGGGTTCGCCGGCGGCCTGGCCGCCGCCCTGCACGGCTCCGGCGTCGGGCTGCTGCTGGTCCGGCCCGGCTTCGTCGTCGGCCGGATGACCGCCGGGATGAGCCCGGCACCGCTGTCCAGCACCCCCGCCCAGGTGGCCGACGCCACGGTGCGGGCCCTGCAGCGGGGACGGCCGGTGGTGTGGGTGCCCGGCGCGCTGCGCCCGCTGTTCGCCGTGCTGCGGCTGCTCCCCTCCTGGGCGTGGCGGCGGATGCCCCGATGACGGCCGCCGATCCGTCCGGCGACGGTCCGCGGGGACGTAGGCTGCCCCCTGCGATGGACCGTCCCCCTGCCCGCGCCCGGCGCGACCGTCACGGCCGCGGCCTGCGTGGCCGCCTGGTGCCGCCGGGCGTTCCGCTGTCCCGCAGCCGCGCCGAGCAGTTCGACGACCTCGTCCTCGACGCCGTCGAGGACCTGGAGCGGCGGTGGGAGCGCGAGCTGGCCGGGGTCGAGTTCGCCGTCGAGGACGTGCCGTGGGTCGACCACTCCAGCCCCGACGACGTGGTGCTGGACGCCGACGTCCTCGACGACGGCAGTGTCCCGCTGGCTCGGGTGCTCCCCGCGCACCGCGAGGACGGGCGCGAGCACCCGGCGCGGATCGTGGTCTACCGGCGGCCGCTGGAGATCCGGGCGACCGACCGGGACGACCTCGCCGACCTGGTCCGCGACGTGGTCGTCGACCAGGTCGCGGTGCTGCTGGGCCGCGACCCCGAGGAGATCGACCCCACCGGCTGACCGGCGCCGCCCGCCCGGCCGCCCCGGGCGGCTTTGCCATGCTGGGCCCTGAGATGACCACGCACCGCGGACCACACCGGCCGAGCCTCCCCTCCGGCGTCCTCGCAGGCACGCCGGGAGCGCGCGCGTGACCGCCGCGGCGGTCTCCAGCACCGCGCTGGTGAGCTGGGTGGCCGCCGCCCTGCTCCTGGGTGCGGTCCTGGGGGCGGCGGCCGCGACCCTGGTCGCCGGCCGGTCGGGCCGCCGGGGCGGCGCCGGGACCGGCGGCCCGGGCGGGACGACGGCGCCCGTCCCGGGCGCGCGACAGGTCCGCGAGGTGGACGACCTGCCCGGCTTCCTCGAGCACCCCCCGGGCTCGCCCGACCCTCCGCCGGCGGCGGTCGCCGGGCCGGCTCCGGCCACCGGCGCGACGGCGACGCGGCCCGCCCGCCGGTCCGGTGCCGGGCGGCACTCCCCCGACGCCCTCTCGGCCCGGCGCACGCTGCTGGCGATGGCCTCGGCCGCGGCCGTGCTCGTGCTGGTCGCCGCCGTCATCGCCCTGGTGGGCGGCGACGACCCGGCGGGCGACGGGACGCCGGCCTCCTCGCCCGTGCCGTCGCCCACCCCACCGGAGCCGACCCCGCTGGAGCCGACCCCGGCGGAGCCGGCTCCGACCGAGGTCGCCGCCGGGGCGCTCGCCGACCGGTCGGTGGCGCCCGGCGACGACGGCCTGACGGCCCGGGCGAGCTTCGGCACCGTGCTGCTGGAGCGACGGGCGGTGGGCGTGACGGTGACCCGGCCGGATTTCGACGTCAGCAGCGACGGGGAGCGGTCGCTCGCCCACGTCCGGCTGCCGACGTTCAACTGCCTGGTCCGGGAGCCGCCGGCGGACCCGGAATCGGCCGGGTGCGCGCGAGGGGCCACCGAGTACGCCGACCTCAGCAGCCCCGGCCTGCGGATGACCCGCGCCGGCGACCGGCTGGAGCTGGCCGGCCGCATCGCCACCTACACCCGCCCACCGGCGGGCCCGGCGGCCTACACCGGGCGCAGCTACCCGATCCGCGCGACCCTCACCGCCGAGGGGCCCGAACGCGACGGCCGCACTCCGGCCGGCGGCGTGCTGCGGCTCGGTCCGGACAGCGCCCCGACCACGGACCGGCCCGGCGCGAACGTCCTGCAGTTGCGCGGCTGACCGCAGCCCCGCTCAGACCCGGCGGGCGAGACCGCGGAACCCGGCGGACGCGGTGAGGGTGACGACGGGCGAGCCGAGCGCCCGGTCCAGCCCGCCGACGTCGGAGAATCCCCACCACGGCAGCCGGATGGCCGCATCGGGCCCGTCCAGCAGGGTGAGCAGCACGGCGGCCGGTCGCTCCCGACCGGGCAGCACGGCGACCTCCACCCGGCCGATCGCGGCGTGCAGCCGGGCCGCGGCCCGGGCGAAGCGCTGCTCCCGCGCCGGCAGCCGCGCCAGCAGCCCCGGCAGCCAGTGCTCGAGCTCGCCGGGGTCGCGGCTGCGCCGCACCTCGCCGACCGCGTCCAGCTCGTCGACCAGTCGGCGGCTGCGGCTGGTGGCGACCTCGGCGGTGGCCAGCACCGCGGCCAGCCGGCACACGGTGGGGTCGCCGAGCGGCAGGCCGGTCAGCCGCAGCGTCCAGGGGCCGCGGACCCGGGCGAGCTGGTCCACCACGCCGTCGGCGAGCCGGCCGGCGATGCCGTCGTCCCGGGCGTACAACCTGCTCGACGGGCTCCCGCCGGGCACGGGCCCGGCGGCGTCGCCCAGCAACGTCACCGCGGTCGAGGGTCCCCGGCGCCGGAACGACAGCAGGGCCGTCCCGTCGGGACGACCCTGCTGATGCTGCTCGACCACCACCGCCCGCGGCCGGGCGGAGGCGAGGAGGGGCGCCGACTGCTCGTTGAGAACGGCGGTCAGCCACGGCCCTCGGGCGGTGAGGGGAGCTGCGGGTTCGGACATGAGCGGCGCGGCCGCGCGGATCTCCTGGACCACTCGGGCACGTCCGACGGCGACCCGGGTCAGCACACCGACCAGTCGACCACACGGCCGGTCCGGCCGGGACGAGCGGCCCTTCGGCCTCGTCGTAGGGGCCCGCGCCGAGCTCGCGAGGTGCGGGGGGCGACGAGGTCCTCTTTCAGCCGGCGCGACGGCGCAGGCGGCGGCGCTCACGCTCGGACAGGCCGCCCCAGATGCCGAAGCGCTCGTCGTTGGACAGTGCGAACTCCAGGCACTCGGCCCGGACCTCGCAGCCGGTGCAGATCTTCTTCGCCTCGCGGGTCGAGCCGCCCTTCTCCGGGAAGAACGCCTCGGGGTCGGTCTCGGCGCACAGGGCGCTCTCCTGCCAGCCCTGCTCATCGGCGTCCAGCCCACCGAGCGGCCCACCGGTGAGGCCGATGTCGAACGCGGCCCCACCCCCGGCGCCCAGCCCCAGCACGTCACCCGGCCGCTCGACCGGCGCGGCACCGGCTGCGGCGCTCTTGTACTCGCTCAACCACGAAACCTCGGCCATCACGATGCGTCCCCTCACGTCTCGTCACGGCGAGCGTTCCCGGGCGGTTCCCGAGCGGCCAGCGCCTGATGACAACGACGGAATTACACGCGTGTCGTTGAGTCGCGGTCAAGTTGACGAGGTGTAACGCCGGACCCCATCCGTCACAGCGGTCACCGCCTGTCTCGAAGAGGTCACGAAGACCCTCGACACGCCGCCTCCCAGGGCACCTTCTGCCCACGGTCACGCACAGGTTTCGTACAGATCATCATCTCTCCGGCAGTCCCGATCCGGGTCGCCCGTGGACTTCTGCCATCGGGCAGGATGACCGGGTGCAGATCGTCGTGCTGGCCGGAGGCGTCGGCGGCGCCCGTTTCCTGCGCGGCGTGCTGGCCGCCGCCCCGGGCGCCCAGGTCACCGCCGTGGTGAACACCGGCGACGACGTGACCCTGCACGGACTCCGGATCTGCCCCGATCTCGACACCGTGATGTACACGCTCGGTGACGGGATAGCCGAGGAGCGCGGATGGGGCCGGCGCGGTGAGACCTGGACGGTGAAGGACGAACTGGCCGCCTACGGGGCCGAGCCGAGCTGGTTCGGCCTCGGCGACCGCGACCTGGCCACCCACCTCGTCCGCACCCGGATGCTGGACGCCGGCTACCCGCTCTCGGCGGTGACCGCGGCGCTGGCCGACCGCTGGCGGCCGGGGGTCCGGCTGCTGCCGATGAGCGACCAGCGGGTCGAGACCCACGTGGTCGTGACCGATCCCACCACCGGCCGCCCGCAGGCCATCCACTTCCAGGAGTGGTGGGTGCGGCACCGCGCGGCCCTGGCGGCGCACTCCTTCGTGCAGGTGGGCGTGGACGAGGCCCGGCCCGCCCCGGGCGTGGTCGAGGCGCTGGCCGCCGCCGACGCCGTGCTGCTCGCCCCCTCGAATCCGGTGGTCTCGATCGGCACCGTGCTGGGCGTGCCCGGCATCCGGGAGGCGCTGGCCGCCGCGCGGGGCCGGGTGGTCGGGATCTCGCCGATCGTCGCCGGCTCGGTCGTCCGCGGCATGGCCGACCGGTGCCTGCCGGTGATCGGGGTGGAGGTGACCGCCGAGGGGGTGGGGCGCCATTACGGCGCCCGCGCCGAGGGCGGGGTGCTGGACGCCTGGCTGGTGCACACCGGAGACGACGCCACCGTGCCGGGCGTCGACGTGCGGGCCGTGCCGCTGCTGATGAGCTCCCCGGCGGCGACCCGCGACCTGGCCCGCGCCGCGCTGGACGCCGCCCTGGAAGCAGCAGGACCCCGTTCTCCCCACCCTTCGCGAGCTCAGGGCGGTGCCCGGAACGGGGCCGAGGGGCCTGATGCCTGAGGAGCCCCCTCAGCCGCCGGCTGAGCCGCCGGCTGAGCCGCCGGCGGGCCTCTCGATCCACCCGGTGCCCGGGCTGCCCGAGTTCGTCCCTGGCGACGACCTGGCGGCCGCGATCGCCGCGGCGGCCCCCTGGCTCGCCGACGGCGACGTCGTGGTGGTCACCTCCAAGGCGGTGTCCAAGGTCGAGGGCAACCTGGTGCGCCTCGAGCCCGGCACCGACCGGGAGGAGGCCCGCCAGCGGGCGGTGGCCGCGGAGACGGTGCGCGTGGTGGCCCGCCGCGGGCCGCTGTCGATCGTCGAGACCCGGCACGGCTGGGTGGTGGCGGCCGCCGGCATCGACGCCTCGAACGTCGCCGCCGACGCGCTGGTCCTGCTGCCGGTCGACGCCGACGCCTCCGCCCGGCGGCTGCGCTCCCGCCTCGCCGGGCTGCTCGGCGTCTCGGTGGCCG
The DNA here is from genome assembly GCA_019779905.1 of Modestobacter lapidis. Lineage (GTDB taxonomy): Bacteria > Actinomycetota > Actinomycetes > Mycobacteriales > Geodermatophilaceae > Modestobacter > Modestobacter lapidis. The sequence goes on from JABAKE010000017.1 coordinate 6,077, forward strand.
TGGTGGTGAGCGACACGTTCGGCCGCACGTGGCGCGACGGCCTGACCGACGTGGCGATCGGCTCGGCCGGGTTGCCGGCCCTGCTGGACCTCCGGGGCGCGGTCGACGCGCACGGCAACCGGCTGGAGACCACCCAGATCGCGCTGGTCGACGAACTGGCCGCCGCGGCCGACCTGGTGAAGGGCAAGCTGGCCGGGGTGCCGGTCGCCGTGGTCCGCGGGCTCGCCGTCCCCGCGCCGTCGCCCGACCCCGGCACCCGGCCGCTGGTCCGGGTGGGGCCCGGCGACCTGTTCCCGCTGGGCAGCCGGGACGTGGTCGCCGGCCGCGCGCCGGCCACCCGGATCGGGTTCCGCGACGGGGACCAGGCCGCGGTGGCCGCCGCGTTCCGGGTGGCCGCCGCCGCGTTGCCCGAGTTCCCGGTGGTGCTGTCCTGGGGGCAGGACGACGACGGCGTGATCGACGTGCACCTCACCGACGCCACCGGGCTCACCACCGCCCTCAACGTCGGCGCCGTGGTCGGAGTGGCGCTGGTGCACCTGCGGGCCGAAGGCTGGGCGACCCGCTGGGAGCCGGTCAGCAGCCCGGGGGCGTCGTCACTGGTCGGCCGGCTGCGGGTGGGCGCGGAGGCCGATCCCGGACCGGCCGGTGCGGCGGGCAGCCCGGCCGGCCACGCCCGTTAGCCCGGCCACGCCCGTCAGCCCGGCCACGCCCGTTAGCGTTGCGCCGCATGCGGGGCATCATCCTGGCCGGTGGCACCGGCAGCCGGCTCTATCCGATCACCCAGGCCGTCAGCAAGCAGCTGATGCCGGTCTACGACAAGCCGATGATCTACTACCCGCTCTCGACGCTGATGATGGCCGGCGTCCGGGAGGTGCTGGTGATCACCACGGCCGGCGACCAGGCCGCCTTCCGGGCCCTGCTGGGTGATGGTTCGCGGCTGGGCATGCGGATCGAGTACGCCGTGCAGCCCCGGCCGGAGGGCCTGGCGCAGGCGTTCCTCATCGCCGCGGAGTTCCTCGCCGGGCAGGCCGCGGCCCTCGTGCTGGGCGACAACATCTTCTACGGCGCGGGGCTGGGCACGGCGCTGTCCCGGCTGCCCGATCCCGATGGCGGGCACGTGTTCGCCTACCACGTGGCCAACCCCAGCGACTACGGCGTGGTGGATTTCGACGCCGACGGGCGGGTGCTGTCGATCGAGGAGAAGCCCGCGCGGCCGAAGAGCTCCTACGCCGTCCCGGGGCTGTACTTCTACGCCCCCGACGTGGTCGAGGTGGCCAGCGGCATCACCCCCAGCGCCCGGGGTGAGCTGGAGATCACCGCGGTCAACGAGCACTACCTGCGCCAGGGCCGGCTCACCGTCACCGTGCTCGACCGGGGCACCGCCTGGCTGGACACCGGCACGTTCACCTCGCTGCGGCAGGCCACCGAGTTCGTCTCCGTGGTCGAGGAGCGGCAGGGGCTCAAGATCGGCTGCATCGAGGAGGTCGCCTGGCGCAACGGCTGGCTGGACGACGACGCCCTGCACGCCGCCGCCGTGCCGCTGGCCAGGAGCGGCTACGGCGACTACCTGCTCGGCCTGCTCCGCTAGGGCCGCTGAAGAAGAACCCTCCTGCCCCCCACCACTCGCAAGCTCGCGGCGGGCCCCTGCAGGAGGGCCTACAGGGCCCGGTGGTCGGTGGGCGCCATCCGCGGGCCCCGCTTGGGCGGCATGCTGCCGCCGACCTCCAGCAGCCGGACGACCCGCTGCCGGTGCCCGCGCCACGGCTCGAGCAGCGCCAGCATCCCGTCGTCGTCGGTCTTCCGGCCGGCCAGCGACCAGCCCACCAGGTTCTTCAGGTGGTAGTCGCCCACGCTGACCGAATCCGGGCACCCCACGGCGCGCTGCGCCACCTCGGCGGCCGTCCACACCCCGATGCCCGGCACCGACTGCAGCCGCCGGCGCAGGTCGGCGCAGTCGGTGTGGTCGGTGACCTCCAGCCGGGCGGCGACCGAGGCGACCGCCCGCAGCGCCCGCCGCCGGGCGCCGTCCAGGCCGCAGCGGTGCCACTGCCAGTCGGTCACCTCCAGCACCCGCTGCGCGGACGGGACGACGCGCATCCCGGCCGGCGCCGGACCCGGCGCCGCGTCCCCGGTCAGCCGCAGCAGCTCGCGCCACGTGCGGTGCGCCTCGAGACCGGTCACCTTCTGCTCCAGCACGGCCGGCACCAGAGCGTCCCAGGTGCGACCGGTACGGCCCAGCCGCAGCCAGGGGGTGCTGCGGTGCAGCCGGTCGACCAGGGGGTGCTCCCCCACCGGGAAACCCCCGGGCACGTCCTCGGCGCCGAGCCACCCGGGCACCGCCGTCCCTGCCCAGGCCGCGCCCGGCCCCCAGGCGGCGATCCGCAGCTCGGCAGCGGTGCCCCACAGCCGCACCGTCGACGGCCCGTCCGGGGTGGTGGTGGTCCGCCAGACCCCGGACTCGGCGTACTGCAGCGTCGGGTCGCCGACACCGCGGCGGTCGCGGGACAGCACCCGGCGCACGTCCAGCGGCCAGTCCGGCCGCCACACCGCGGTCCAGTCGGCCGTCGTGAGCGCGTCGGCCCCCGTGCAGGGTCCCGCCGCGAGCTTGCGAGTGGTGGGGGGCAAGGGAGCCTCCCTCAGCGCGGGGCCATCCGCAGCGCGGCGTCCATCCGGACGACCTCGCCGTTGAGGTACCCGTGCTCGACGATCGCCAGCGCCAGCTCGGCGAAGTCCTCCGGGCGGCCCAGCCGCCGCGGGAAGGGGATGCCGGCGGCGAGGCTGGTCCGGGCCTCCTCGGGCAGGCCGGCCAGCAGCGGGGTGTCGACCAGACCCGGTGCGATGGTGCACACCCGGACGCCCACCGAGGACAGGTCGCGGGCGGCGGGCAGGGTCAGCCCGACGATGCCGCCCTTGGAGGCGGCGTAGGCGATCTGGCCGATCTGCCCGTCGTAGGCGGCGATCGAGGCGGTGTTGACCACGACGCCGCGCTCGCCGTCCGCACCGGGCTCCGTGCGCGCCATCGCCGCGGCGGCCAGCCGGAGCACGTTGAACGTGCCGACGAGGTTGACCATCACGGTGCGGGTGAACGGGGCCAGCTCGTGCGGGGAGCCGTCGCGGCCCAGCGTGCGGGCGGCCCAGCCGATGCCGGCGCAGTTCACCGCGATCCGCAGCGGCCGGTCCTTGCCGGTGGCGTCGGCGATCCCGGCCTGCACCGACTCCTCGTCGGTGACGTCGGTGCGCACGAACGTGGTGTGCCCGCCCAGCTCGGCGGCCAGCGCCTCACCGCGGTCGGCCTGCAGATCCAGGATCGTGACCGCTGCGCCCCGTGCGGCCAGCGCCCGGGTGGTCGCCTCCCCCAGGCCCGAGGCGCCACCGGTGACCACTGCTGCGACGTCGAAGTCCTTCATGCGCGCCAAAGTATCCCGGAACGAGGTCCTTCTTCAGGCGAAGCCGTCGCCCAGGCGCCCCTGCACCTCGGCCAGCAGCGACTTGACCCGCTCGGCGTCGCCGACCGGGCAGACCATGGTCACGTCGGCGGTGTGCACCACGACGCTGTCGCGCACCCCGACCAGCGCCACGAGGTGCCCGGGATCGTCGCTGAGCACCACGTTGCCGCTGCTGTCGAGCAGCACGGTCAGCCCGCGGACGGCGTTGCCTGCCGGGTCGGTGTCCAGCGTGTGCGCCAGCGCCGGCCAGGATCCGACGTCGAGCCACTCGACGTCGAGGTCGACGACGGCGACCCGGCCCGGTTCGGCGGCAGCCGGCTCGAGGACGGCGTAGTCGACGCTGATCTTCGGCAGCGTCGGGAACACCTCGGCCAGCACCGCGTCCCGGACCGGCCCGGCCGGGGCGGCCACGATGCGGCCGAGCCCGGCGGCGGACTCCGGAAGGTGCTCGGCGAGCGCGTCGAGCACGGTCCGCGCGCGCCACACGAACATGCCGGAGTTCCACAGGTACTGGCCGCTGTCGAGGTACCGCTGCGCGGTGGCCCGGTCGGGCTTCTCCCGGAAGGACGCGACCTCCGCCGCGCCCTGGACCTCGGTGCGCGCACCCTTCTGCACGTAACCGAACCCGGTGGCGGCCGACGTGGGCGTGACGCCCAGGGTGACCAGGGCCCGCGGCCGGACGGACAGCAGGTCGTAGGCGGTGTTCACCGCGGCGGCGAACCGCTCGACGGGCCGGATCACGTGGTCGGCGCTGACCACGGCGAGCTCGGCGTCCGGGTCGACGTCGGCGACCAGCGCCGCGGCCAGGCCGATGGCATTGGCGGTGTCCCGGGCCACCGGCTCGAGCACCAGCCGGTCGGCCCGCAGCTCCGGCAGCGCCGCGCGCACCTGGTCGCCGTAGCGCGCGGCGGTGCAGACCCAGATCCGCTCGGCCGGCAGCACCGCCTCGAGACGGCTGAACGCCTCGGCCAGCAGGCTGTGCGCTCCGCCCTGCCCCCCGCGCCCGGCGTCCCCTCCGTGCCCGGCATCCCCCGCCACGATGTCGAGCAACTGCTTGGGCCGGTGCGCCCGGGAGAGCGGCCACAACCGTGTCCCGGAGCCGCCGGCCATGATCACCGCGTGGCGCACCGTCAGGCCCTGCGGTCCAGCTCGCCGGCCGCCCGCTGGAAGCGGGCTCCGGCGGCCACCCGGCCGCTGACGTAGGACACCAGCATCCGGCCGCCCAGACCGAGCCGCAGGGCCGCACGCAGCGGCGCATGGCGGCGGCCGGGGTACTGCCCGGCCAGGTAGCGCAGCGCGCTGGTGTGGTGCACCCGCTGCATCCGGTGCGGCTCGCGGCGGGTGGCGTGGCCCCCCTCGTGGACCACGACGGCCGACGGGGCGTAGACGTTCAGCCAGCCCCGCCGGCCCAGCCGCTCGGCCAGGTCGACGTCCTCGAAGTACATGAAGTAGCCCGGATCGAACCCACCGACGGAGTGGAAGGCCGCCAGGTCCACGAGGAAGCAGGAACCCGACAGCCAGCCGGCCGGCCGCTCCCGGGGCGCCTCGCGCTCGCGCCGGTACCGCGCCGTCCACGGGTTCGCCGGCCAGGCCCAGCCGACCAGTGCGTGGCCGATGCCGGTGCCCAGCGCGGGCAGGTCGCGTGCGGAGGGGTAGAGCTCGCCCTCGGGCGTGCGGATGGCCGGGCCGACGGTGGCGGCCCGCGGCCAGCGACCGGCCACGGTGAGCAGCTCGTCGACCGAGCCGGGCTCGAACCGGACGTCGGGGTTGGCGATCAGCGCGCGCCCCTCCCGCACGTCGGCGAGGGCGGCGTTGGCCGCCGCGCCGTAGCCGACGTTGCCGCCGGTGCGGAGCAGGTGCACGTGCGGGTACCGGGCCGCCGCCCGCTCCGGCGCCCCGTCGGTGGAGCCGTTGTCGGCGAGCACCACCTCCACCGGCCGGGTGGTCGCCGCGGCGAGGGACTCGATGAAGCCGGTGAGCGTGTCACCGGGCGAGTAGGTCACCGCCACCACCCGCAGCGGGGGCATCGGTGCGGTCGTAGCCACGCGTCGACCCTAGAGGCGGTCCACCCGGAGGTTTCGGACCGGGCGGTCCGGGCAGGCAGCACGGTCCCGGAACGCCCGCACGCCGCACCCCGTACCCCAGGAGTACCCATGGCAACGAGCACGGCGGAACGGGACGGGGCAGGCGCGCCGCCGGCAGCCGACGGCGGTGCGGCCCGGCCGCCCGGGGCGCGCGCCGACCTGTGGTGGGCCCTGCCCGGTGCCGTGATCGGCGGCCTGGTCATCTGGGCGGCGCACCGCGGCCTCATCGACGACGCGTACATCACGCTGGACTACGTCCGGAACGTCGCCCGGGACCTGCACTGGGGGATGATCCCGACCGAGGAGTCCAACGCCGCCACCTCACCGCTCAACGTGCTGATGCTGTCGCTGAGCACGTGGCTGCTCTCCGTGGTCACCGGCGACGTCCGGCCGGTGCTCGGCCTGGGCCTGCTCACCGCCGTGCTGTCCGCGGCGCTGGCCGTCTGGGCGGCGCGGACGGCCCGCCGGCTGGGCGTGTCCGGCGCGTGGTCCCTGGCGGTGCTGGTCGTCGTCCTCGCCAACCCGTTCGTCAACTCCGCGCTGGGCCTGGAGGTGCTGCCGATCTCGGCGTTCCTCATGGGGCTCACCGCGCAGGCGGTCCGGGGCCGGCGGGTCGCCTTCGGCGTGCTGGCCGGCCTGCTGGTGCTGACCCGGCTGGACCTCGGCGTCATCGTGGCCGTCGTCTACCTGCTCACCCCGGCGCTGCGGCGACGCTGGTGGGTCGCCCCGGCCGTGGCCTCGGCGGTGGCCCTGCCCTGGTACGCGTTCAGCTGGTGGCACTTCGGCTCCGCCATCCCGGCCACGTTCGTGATCAAGACGCTGCAGGAGTCCTTCGGGAACCAGACCTTCTTCAACGGGCTGTGGACCCTGTGGGCCGGTCGCGGCGAGCTGCCCATCGCCCTGGCCCTCGCGCCGGCGGCCGCAGGCGCGGTGACCGTGGTCGCGATCCTGGTCGCCGGCGTGCGGCGCCGGCTGTCGGCGCACCTGTGGCCGGTGGCCGCTGTCGGCCTCGGCGGCGCCGCCTACTACGCCGCCTACTCACTGCTCGAGGTGCCGCCGTACCAGTGGTACTACGTGCCCAGCACCGTCGCGCTCGGGCTGGCCGGCGTCTTCGGCCTGGCGCTGGTGCTCCGGCAGACCACCCCCGTCTCCCGGCGGGAAGTCCGGCTGGCCGGCCCGGTGGGCACCGCGGCGCTGTTCGCCGCCCTGGCCGTCGTGTCCCTGGACGGACGTTCCCTGCCGTGGCAGTACCCCGTCTACTTCGGCTCCTGGGCGCTGCCGTCCGAGTACCGGGACATCGGTGCGGCCGTGCACGAGGAGATCGGCGACGCCACCGTGCTGGCCCCGCCGGAGATCGGCACGCTGGCATACGGGTGCGACTGCTCGATGGTGGACATGTTCTCCGACCCCGGGATCACGTTGCCGTTGATCGAGCAGCGGATCGACGAGGCCGGCCCGGTCGGCCGCTTCCTGCTCGAGCTGAACTTCGCCCGCCTCGACCGGGACGAGGAACCCCGGGAGCTGGACTACCGGCTGGTGTGGACGCAGGGCGAGGTGCCCGAGGGGGTGCCGTCATGGCCGACCACGTCCCCGGCGACCGGTCCGGCGGCCCTCTACCTCGAACCGGTCGGCTGACCCGGCAGCGCCCGACGCAGTAGCGTCGGACCGGTGCAATCCCTGGACACCAGCGCCGTCGCCGACGACCGTCCCGACGCCCGGTACCCCGCCCGGCGCCGGCACGTGCTCGCCGCCGGGCTGGGTGCGGTGGCCGCCGCGCTGGTGTTCCTGCTGGTCCGCGGCAGCCTGATCGACGACGCGTACATCACCCTCTCCTACGCCCGGAACCTCGCCGAGCACCTGCACTGGGGGCTGACCGAGTACCGCACGGCCAACAGCGCCACCTCGCCGCTCAACGTCCTCGTCCTCGGCGCCGCGGCGTTCGTCGTCCGGGATGCGGTGTGGGGGCTGGGCCTGGTCTTCGTGCTGCTCACCGCCGCGCAGGCCTGGGGGCTGTCCCGGCTGGCCGGGGCCGCACGGCTGGGGCCGGTCACGGTGGCCCTCGGTGTCGGCATGGTGCTGCTCTCCCCGCTGATGCTCTCGGTCGTGGGCATGGAGATGGCGCTGGCCGCCGCCCTGCTGGTGTGGCTGACGGTGGCCGCCGTCGAGGACCGCCCGGCGCTGTTCGGCGTCCTCACCGGAGCGCTGGTGCTCACCCGCCTGGACCTCGGCGTCTTCCCGCTGGTGCTGCTCCTGGCCGTCGGCGCGATGCGCCGCCGGGCGGTCCGGGTGGTCCTGGTGGCGGCTGCGACCGTCGCCCCCTGGTTCGTGTTCAGCTGGATCGCGCTCGGTGCGCTGGTGCCGGACACCCTGGTGATCAAGACGGTGACCAGCGCCGGCTGGGGGCCGTGGGCGTTCGGCAACGGCCCGGGGCTGTACCTGGACGTCTACCCGGCGGCGACCGCGGTGACCGCCCTCCCCGTGCTGCTCGGGCTGGTCGCGCTGCTGGCCTGGCCGGCCACCCGGGCGTGGCGGCGACCGCGCTGGGCCGGGCTGGGCGCGGTCGCCGCGCTCGGCCTGGGCGGTGTCCTGCACTACGCGGCCTACTCGTTGCTGGCCCCGCCGCCGTACCACTGGTACTACGCCCCGTCGGTGATCGCGCTGACCCTCGTGGCCGCCGTCGCGGCCGGTACCGCCGGCCGCGGGGACCCCCGGTCCGGGAGCTCGCCCGAGCCCGGCCGGCGGCCCGCGACGCCCGCCCTGGTGTGGGCCACCGCGGGCGTCCTGGTGCTCGCGGCCGACGTCGGCTTCGCCGCGCAGCGGCCGCTCCCCTGGACCCAGGTGCCGATCATGACCAACTGGGCCACGGCCGCCCAGTACGAGACCGCCGGCACGGCGATCGGCGAGCGCGTCGGCGAGGAGGTGGTGCGCAGCCCCGGCGAGATCGGCACGCTGGCGTACTACTGCCGCTGCGACATCGTCGACCTGTTCTCCGACCGCGGAACCCTGCAACCGATGATCGACCAGCGGGAGCGCGAGGCCGGCCCGCTGATGCGGTGGCTGCTGCAGCTGAACTTCGCCAACCTCGACCCGGCGCCCGCCGCCGTGCCCACCCAGGCGGTGATCTGGGTCGGCGGCCCGGAGGCGGCGGACGCACCCTGGCCGGTCGACTCCAACTGGCGCGGCCCCGGTGCGCTGGACCTGGTCCCGGTCGGCCCCTGACCGGTCGCTCCCGGGGGCTCGGGTGGCTCCTGGGGGCGATGTGACGGAACGGGTCACCACATCGCCGCCGCGCCCGGGTTGCGGTCGTGGGGACGGTGACCATCCGGGTACCGTCGGTCCTCGTGACTTCCGCGCGTCCTGACCTCGTCGTCGTCGGCTCCGGTTTCTTCGGCCTGACGGTGGCCGAGCGGGTGGCCACCGAGCTGGGAAAGCGGGTACTGGTCATCGACCGCCGCGACCACCTCGGCGGCAACGCCTACTCCGAGGCCGAGCCCGAGACCGGCATCGAGATCCACCGCTACGGCGCCCACCTGTTCCACACCTCCAACAAGCGGGTGTGGGACTACGTGAACCGGTTCACCGAGTTCACCGGCTACCAGCACCGGGTCTTCAGCATCTACTCGGGCCAGACCTACTCGATGCCGATCAACCTGAGCACCATCTGCGGCTACTTCGGCAAGAGCTTCTCCCCTGCCGAGGCCCGGGCCCTGGTGGCCGAGCAGGCCGGCGAGATCGAGACCGGCCAGGCGGCCAACCTGGAGGAGAAGGCGATCTCGCTGATCGGGCGCCCGCTGTACGAGGCGTTCATCCGCGGCTACACCAAGAAGCAGTGGCAGACCGACCCGACGGAGCTGCCCGCCGAGGTCATCGCCCGGCTGCCGGTGCGCTACACCTTCGACAACCGGTACTTCAACGACACCTACGAGGGCCTCCCGGTCGACGGGTACACCGCCTGGCTGACCAGGATGGCCGACCACCCGAACATCGAGGTCCGGCTGAACACCGACTGGTTCGACGTCCGGGACTCCCTCCCCACCGACGTGCCGACCGTGTTCACCGGCCCGATCGACAAGTACTTCGACTACCAGGCCGGCGAGCTGGGCTGGCGGACGCTGGACTTCGAGCAGGAGGTCCTGCCGATCGGCGACTTCCAGGGCACCCCGGTGATGAACTACGCCGACGAGGACGTGCCCTACACCCGGATCCACGAGTTCCGGCACTTCCACCCCGAGCGCGACTACCCCACGGACAAGACCGTGGTGGTGCGGGAGTACTCGCGCAACGCCTCGACCGGCGACGAGCCGTACTACCCGATCAACACCCCCGAGGACCGCGCCAAGCTCGAGACCTACCGCGAGCTGGCCAAGAAGGAGGCCGCGGAGAAGCGGGTCCTCTTCGGTGGCCGGCTGGGCACGTACAAGTACCTGGACATGCACATGGCCATCGGGTCGGCGCTGAGCATGTTCGACAACCGCATCCGACCCTTCTTCGACCAGGGCGGCTCCCTCGACGGCCGTCTGGAGGACTGACCGCCCATGACCACGACCGACGAGATCGCCCCGCCCGACGCCCCGGTCTCCCCCGAGGTCGTCAGCGAGCCCACTGCCGAGGACCTCGTCCCCGGCAGGGCCGTCGAGCTCCTGCAGCGGGTGCTCATGCCCCGCCCCGCCGACCAGCTCAAGGTGCGCAGCCTCTACCTCGACGAGGTGAACGCCGGGCGGGTCCGAGCCCGCGACCGGTTCAGCGCGGACGTCAGCGCAGCGTCCGAGCTCTCCTTCGCCACCTACTTCAACGCCTTCCCGGCCAGCTACTGGCGGCGGTGGAGCGTCCTGGAGTCCGTGGTGCTGCAGGTGACGATCTCGGGCACCTGCCGCGTCGACGTCTACCGCTCCAAGGCCGACGGCGAGTCGATGCACATCACCGGCGCCACCCACGAGGGCGGTGACGAGCAGACCTTCGAGTTCGAGCTGGACCTGGGGCCGTTCATCGACGGCGGCTGGTACTGGTTCGACGTCACCACCGAGGAGGACACGACCGTCCACCGGGCGGCCTGGTACGCCCCGCAGGCCCCGGTCGAGCAACCGCGGCTGGGCATCGGGATCTGCACGTACAACCGCCCGGTCGACGCGGTCGCCGCCCTGACCGCACTGGTCGAGGACGACACCGTGCGCGAGGCACTGCACCTGGTGACCGTCGCCGACCAGGGGAACAACCACGTCCGCGACGCCGCCCACTACCCGCAGGTCGCGGCGGCCCTGGGTGACCGGTTGCGGATCGTCGAGCAGCCCAACCTGGGCGGCAGCGGCGGGTTCGCCCGGACCATGTACGAGTCGTTCGCCAACAGCGACGTGACCCACCACATCCTGCTCGACGACGACATCCAGCTCGAGCCGGACAGCATCCTGCGCGCGCGGGCGTTCGCCGCCTACTGCCGCAAGCCGATGCTCGTCGGTGGGCAGATGCTCGCCCTGCAGGACCGCTCGGTGCTGCACACCATGGGCGAGATCGTCGACCGGTCCAACTTCTTCTGGCGCAACGCCCCGAACACCGAGTACTTCCACGACTTCGGGGAGCACTCGCTGCGGGAGTCACCGGACCTGCACCGCCGCATCGACGTCGACTACAACGGCTGGTGGATGTGCCTCATCCCCCGGACGGTGTTCGAGGAGATCGGCATGCCGCTGCCGGTCTTCATCAAGTGGGACGACGCCGAGTACGGCCTGCGGGCCTTCGCCGCCGGCTACCCGACGGTCTCGCTCCCCGGTACGGCGATCTGGCACCTCTCCTGGGGGGACAAGGACGACGCCAGCGACTGGCAGGCGTACTTCCACATCCGCAACCGACTGATCGCGGCGGCCCTGCACTCGCCGCACAAGCACGGCGGCAAGCTGTTCCCGGAGATGATCAAGCACGACCTCCGGTTCCTGATCAACCTCCAGTACTCCACGGTCGAGCTGCACCAGATGGCCTACCGGGACTTCATGGCCGGCCCGGGGCACCTCTTCGAGGGGATGGCCGGATCCGTGGGCAAGGCCCGCGAGCAACGGTCCACCCACCCGGACGGTCGGGTGCTGCCCTCCTCCGCCGACCTGCCGCTGCCCTCGATGAGCACGGCCGAGGCGATCCGGTTCCGCCGGATACCGGTGACGCCGAAGCAGATCGGCACGACCCTGGTGAAGGCGATCGCGAACAACGTCTCGCCCGTCGACCCGGCGCACCGGGAGGTGCCGCAGCTGAACCTGGCCTTCCAGGACGCCCGCTGGTTCCTGCTCGCCCGGCTCGACAGCGCGACCGTGGGCACCGCCGACGGCCGCGGGGTGACCTTCCGGCAGCGTGACCCGAAGACGTTCCGCCGGCTGTCGGCCGGATCCACCCAGCTGCTGCGGCAGATGTACCAGGAGTGGCCGGAGCTGCAGCGGCGCTACCGCGAGGCGGCCGGCGAGCTGACCTCGATGGAGCGGTGGGGCGAGGCGTTCGAGTCCTGGGGTTCCACCCGGGTCTGAAGAAGGACCACCCTTCCCCCCACGCCTCGCAGGCTCGGCGCGGGACCCTGAAGGGTGGCCGCCGGAACGCGCGAGAGGCCCCCGTCCGCTGGACGGGGGCCTCCACGCTTTCAGGCGCCGGGTCGGGTGAACCGCTCCCGGCGTCCGGCCCGGGTCAGCCGCAGCCACTCACGCCAGCCGGCCCGGTCGCGCCGGGACACCAGGAAGAACCAGCCGAACCGGACGAACTCCAGGGGGAGCAGCCAGCGCATGCCCGGCTGGGCCATCAGGTACCCGCGGTTGCGGTAGGTGAAGTACCGCTTGACCTCGTTGCCGGGGTACTGCGCCGACAGCCGGCCGCCCAGGATGGGCTGGAACTCCGACGTCCCCTCGGGGTGCTGGTAGGCCGCGGCCACGCAGGTGCCGAAGGGCAGCCCCGCCCGGAGCATCCGGCGGTGCACCTCGGTCTCGTCGCCGCGGAAGAACAGCCGGTAGTCCGGGACCCCGACGACGTCGAGGGCGTCGGCGCGGAACAGCGCGCCGTTGAACAGCGAGGCGTAGTTGCGCAGCACCTCGACGCCGGCGAAGTCGCTGCGCCGGCGACGCCAGCGCAGCCCGCGGCGCAGCGGGAAGGCCAGCCGGTCGGGGTCGGCGAGGTCGGTGACCATCGGCGAGACCTCGGCCAGGCCGTGCCGCTGCGCGGTGTCGAGCAGCGTGGCCAGCACCGTGCCGTCGGCCGGCCGTCCGTCGTCGTCGGCGCACCAGACCCAGTCGGCGCCCAGGGCCAGCGCGTGCAGCATGCCGAGCGCGAACCCACCCGCACCGCCGAGGTTCCGCTCGCTCGGGAGGTAGGTGACCGGTAGACCGCTGGCCAGCACCACGGTCTCCGCCGGCTGGTCGACGCCGTTGTCCACCACGACCACGTGGTCGGGTCGCCGGCTCTGTCCCGCGATGGCGGCCAGGCTCTGCCGCAGCTGCTCCTGACGGTGCCGGGTCACGATCACGGCGACGACGCGGCCGTCGGTCACGCGGAGGCGCCCTTGTACGCGCGCAGCACGTCCTCGAGGTCGCCGTGCTGCACGATCCGCCCGTGTTCCATCCAGATCGCGGTGTCGCAGAGCTCGCGGAGGAACTCGTCGGAGTGCGAGGCGAACACCAGCAGCCCCGAGCGCTCGACCAGCTCGGCGAGCCGCTTCTTCGACTTGTCCAGGAAGGCGGCATCGACGGCGCCGATGCCCTCGTCCAGGAGCAGGATCTCGGGATCGATGCTGGTGACCACCCCCAGGGCCAGGCGCACCCGCATGCCGGTGGAGTAGGTGCGCAGCGGCATCCGCAGGAAGTCGCCGAGCTCGGTGAACTCGGCGATGTCGTCGACCCGCGCCTCCATCTGCTTGCGGCTCATGCCCAGGAACAGCCCCCGGACGACGATGTTCTCCAGCCCGGACACCTCCGGGTCCATCCCGACGCCCAGGTCGAACACCGGGGCGACCCGGCCGGTGACGACCGCGGAGCCCCGGGTGGGCTCGTAGATGCCCGACAGCAGCCGGAGCAGCGTCGACTTGCCGGCGCCGTTGTGCCCGACCAGCCCGACGCGGGCGCCGTGGCCGAGCTGCAGGGTGATGTCCCGCAGCGCCTCGATGACCGGCACCCGCGACTCGCTGGCGATGTTGCCGCCGACCATGCCCATGACCGTCTTCTTCAGGGACCGGCTCTTCGCGTCGAAGATCGGGAAGTCGACACAGGCGTTCTCGGTGGTGATGCTGACCAGGGGTCTGTCCTCCGACACGGTCACACCCAGTAGGAGATGCGCGCGCGGTAACGGCGCAGCACGACCAGCGTCACGGCCCAGCCGACGACGGTGATCGCCAGGACGATGATCCAGTGCCGGATCTGCTGGTCCTGGCCCAACATGGGCTGGCGGATGATCTCGATGAAGTGCAGGAACGGGTTGAACTCGACCAGCCGCGCCCGCTCGGCGATGGCCGGGTTGGGGCTGTTGACCAGGTCCTCGTAGATCCAGACGATCGGGGTGAGGAAGAACATCAACTGGACGATGCTCTGGGTGATCGGGGTCAGATCGCGGAACCGGGTGGTGGCCATCCCGAGGAGCAGCGCCGCCCAGGCGCCGTTCAGCGTGAGCAGCAGGAAGGCCGGGAATGCCGTGAGCGACGTCCAGGACAGCTGCTGGGGGAAGATGATCAGCATGACCGCGTACACGGCGAGGTTGTGCGCGAAGAAGAGCACCTGCCGCCACACCAGCCGGTACACGTGCACCGACAACGGCGAGGGCAGGTGCTTGATCAGCCCCTCGTTGGCGATGAACACCTCGGAGCCCTCGCTGATGCAACCGCTGATGAAGCCCCACACGATGAAGCCCACGAGGATGTAGGGCAGCTGCACGGAGAGCTCGTTGCCGAACAGGCCGGCGTAGAGGATGCCCAGCGCGACGGCCGTCACGGCCATGCTGATCGTGATCCAGATGGGGCCCAGAAGGGACCGGCGGTAGCGCTGCCGGATGTCCTGCCAGCCGAGGTGCCCCCACAGCTGCCGTTGCCCCCACCCGCCGACCAGGTCGTCGGCCGCGCGGCGCCAGCTCCTCGCGCCGGGGACGGCGGTGACGGTCATGTGCCCCACGCTACCTGGGCGGGTCGGCCGGCCGGCACGCCTGACATCGACTGCGGGGGGCATCACGATCGCAGCTGCACAGTGGCCTCACCGGTCACACCGTCCACGGTGATCGACCCCCGCTGGAAGTCCGTCCGGCTGCCACCGGCCACCGGCCGCTCGTCCGACGTCGGATAGCCCAGGGAGCCCTGCTCCCACCCGGTCGCCGCCCAGGCCGCCAGCACGTCGTCGCGCAGCACGCGGGCCCCGGTGGCCGGGGTGGCGTAGATCGCACCGCCCTGGAAGTGGGCGTACTGGCCCACGCCGTCGGGGGTGCCGGTGACGTCGGTCGTCGGGTAGCCGAGGACACCGGCCTCCCAGCCGGTCCGCGTCCACGCCGCGCGTACCGGCCCGTGCACGGCGTGCGCGCCGGTGGCCCGGGTCCAGTAGATCGACCCGCCCTGGAAGTGCTGGTAGCGGCCGAGGCCGTCGGGCGTCGCGGTGACCCCGGCCGTCGGGTAGCCCAGCGGGCCGCGTTCCCAGCCGGTCAGCGACCAGGCGTCGCGGAAGACCACGGGCAGGGCGCGGGCGCCGGTGGCGGCGGTGGCGTACAGCGACCCGCCCTCGAAGTGCTGGTAGGTCGCCGCGCCGTCCGGGGTCCTCCCCGCGTCGCTGACCGGCAGCCCGAGTTCGCCGGCCGCCGCGCCGTAGGCGCTGAGCAGGGCGGTGGGCACCGCGTGCGTGCCGGTGGCCGGTGAGACGTAGAGCTCGCCGCCCTGGAACGCCTGCACCTGCCCCCGGCCGTCCGCGGTCGCCGCGGCCGTGCCAGTCGGGTAGCCCAGCGGGCCACGTTCCCAACCCGAGGCCGCCCAGCCGTTCCGGATAGCGGTGGGGACCACCCGTGCGCCGGTGGCGGCGGTGGCGTAGATCGACCCGTGCTCGAAGTGCTGGTAGGTCGCCTTGCCGTCCGGGGTCCTCCCCACGCCGCTGACCGGCAGGCCGAGCGACCCGCTCGCTCCGCCGGCCGCCGTGTAGGCGCCCAGCAGCGCCGCGGGAACCGCGTGCCCGCCGGTGGCCGGCGAGGCGTAGATTGCGCCGCCCTCGAAGCGGACCAGCAGGCCCCGGCCGTCGGGGGTGGCGACGGCGTCGGCGTTCGGGTAGCCGAGCGGGCCCCGCTCCCAGCCGGAGGCCGCCCAGCCGTCCCGGATGGCGGTGGGCAGCACCCGGGTGCCGGTCGTCGCGGTCGAGTAGATCGACCCGTGCTCGAAGTGCTGGTAGGTCGCCTTGCCGTCCGGGGTCCTCGCGGCGTCGTCGACCGGCAGGCCGAGCGAGCCGGCCGGGCCGCCGGCCGCCTCGTACGCCGGGAGGAGGGCGGTGGGCACGCCGTGCCCACCGGTGGCCGGCGAGGCGTAGACCTTGCCGCCCTGGAAGCTCTGCACCTGGCCACGGCCGTCCGCTGTCGGGGTGGCGCCGGAGGTCGGGTAACCGAGCACCCCGGCCTCCCAGCCCGCGGCCGCCCAGCCGTCCCGGATGGCGGTGGGCAGCACCCGGGTACCGCTCGTCGCGGTCGAGTAGATCGACCCGCCCTCGAAGTGCTGGTAGGTCGCCTTGCCGTCCGGGGTCCTCCCTGCGCCGGTCACCGGCAGGCCGAGCGGACCGTTCTCCCAGCCGCTGGCCGCCCAGGCGGCCAGGATCGGGCCGGACAGGGCGCGCGCGCCGGTGGCCGCCGAGACGTACACCGAGCCGCCCTGGAAGTGCACGTACTGCGCTGTGCCGTTCGGCGTGCCGGCCACGTCCGACACCGGGTAGCCCAGCGGACCGTTCTCCCATCCGGTGCCGGCCCAGGCGGCGTAGACCGGCTCGGGGAGCAGCCGGGCGCCGGTGGTGGGCGTCCAGTAGATGGAGCCGTGCTCGAAGTGGGCGAACAGGCCCACTCCGTCCGGCGCCACGGCCAGGTCGGTCACCGGCAGCCCGAGCGGGCCGTTCTCCCAGCCGGACGCGGCCCACCGGTCGTAGACCACGCCACCGAGCACGTGGGCACCGGTTGCCGCGGACCAGTAGATCGACCCGCCCTGGAAGTGCGCGTAGTGCGCCGCGCCGCCGCGGATGCCCGCCTGGTCGCTCGTCGGGTAGCCGAGGTAGCCGCCCTCCCAGCCGGTGGTCCCCCACTTGTCCCGGACCGCACCGTTGACGCTGTGGGCGCCGGAGGCCGGCGACCAGTAGATCGAGCCGCGCTGGAACTCCTGGAAGCAGCCGTCGCCGGGCAGTTCGCACATCGCGTCGCGCACCGGCCAGCCCAGCGGGCCGGCCTCCCAGCCCAGCGAGCCCCACTTGTCGCGCACCGCGCCGTAGAGCACGTACCGGGCGCCGGTCGCCGGCGACCAGTAGATGGCGCCCCGGGCGTAGGACTGCAGGCAGCCGCCACCGGCCAGCCCGCAGACGACGTTGCCCGCGATGCTCCCCAGCACGCCGGTCGCCCCGCCCAGCTCGGCGTACCGGCCGGTCACCTGCGCGGCGCCGGGCACCTGGGTCGAGCCGAACCAGTCGGTGTAGTAGATCCAGAAGTTGCGGTTGCCGTACGCCGAGCACCCGTCGCCGGTGCCCTTGCCGGCGTTGAGCGCCGCGGCGTTGGGCTGGTAGGGGGTGTAGTTGTAGAGGCCGGCGGTCGCCTGGTTCTCGATGAAGACCGGCGTGCTGCCGCAGGCGGCATTCGGGTGGTAGCGCAGGTTGTTGACCAGCCCGGCCTTGTAGTTGTACCGGCTGGAGTCCGCCGCGTAGTTCCGGTACTGCCACGCGGCGCTGTAGACCTGGTTGAAGAAGCCGTTGTACTCCGGCTTGCACGGCGCGGTGTCCGGGCAACCGAAGCCCATCGCCTCCCGGTACCGCTTGGCGTAGAGGCTGGAACCGCTGGCGGTGACCAGGCTCTGCTCCTTCTGCAGGATCACCAGCAGCACCCGCTGGCTGACGCCGCAGGCCTGCCCGACCTTGGCGATGACCGCCGCGGCCCGCTCGGCGGCCGCTCCGACGTAGGTGCCGGGGCACCTGCTGTCCGCGGGCTTGGTGGCGGTGTCGACCAGGTAGTCCTTCAGACACCAGGTGCCGTCGTTGCCGACCTTGCAGTTGGGGTTCTTCGCGTTCAGGAACGTCTGGACCGCGCCGGTGTCCATCGCGTTGCCGTCGAAGAACAGCTGGTCGCTGATGATGTTGCCGGGCCGGAACTGCGACGTGTCCGCCGCCTCCACCAACGGGGTCGGCGCCGCCGGCGGAAGGGTGGCGAGCACACCGGCGACGACGCCCGCGCCGCAGACGACCGCCAGCATCCCGGCGAGCAGCCGACGCAGCACGGTCACTCCGCCACCCGCACGTCGAACGGTTCGGAGGTCCCGCTCGTCGTCCCCGACTCGTAGCCCAGGACGGCACTCCACTCGCCCGGCGCCAGGTCGTCGCCGAGGACCTGCAGCTGGCCACAGGACGTGGTGGAGGCGTCGGCGACGGCGTCCGACGTCGTCGACACCGACTCTCCGTCCCGGGTGAGCTCGAGGGTGCAGGTTCCGCCGTCCTCGATCACCGGGCTGACGTAGCCACTGGCGATCACCGCGTCCGCGGCCCCGTCCCAGACCAGGTAGGTCAGCACCACGTCGGTGGTGGCCGGCCGCGGGGCGTCGGTCGCGACCGGGGCGTCGTCGTCGGTGACCACGCCCACCGGCGGGGTCACCGGCGCCGTCGTCGACGTCGACGTCGTCGCCCCGGTGACCGTCCCGGCGGCCTGCCCGGCCGCCGCTCGTTCCACGTCGGCTGCACCGCCGGTGCAGCCGGTCAGCCCGACCACGGCGGCGGAGGCGAGCACGAGCCGCCCTCGGCGGCTCCGGAACGGGGAAGACGTCATGTCGGGAGGCCCTTCGGGTCGCGGCCCTCAGCGGTGGTGCTGCGGGGGCGTTGCACGCCGGATATCACCGTACGGTAACGGTGGCCTCACCCGTTGACGTCGACACGCTGATGAAGCCTCGTTCGAAGTCGGTTCGGGTACCGCCGCTGACGGTCCGGGTGTCGGAGGTGGGGTAGCCGAGCCGGCCCTGCTCCCAGCCGGTCCGGGCCCAGGCGTCGAGCACCGCGCCCCGCAGGACGTGCGCGCCGGTTCCCTGGCTCCAGTAGACGGCGCCGCCCTGGAAGTAGGTGTAGGCGCCCTTCCGGTCCGGCGTGACGGTGTGGTCGGTGGTCGGGAAGCCGAGCACGCCCTGCTCCCAGCCGGCGGCCGCCCAGGCGTCGCGCACCGGCCCGCGGACGACGTGGGCCCCGGTCGCCCGGCTCCAGTAGACCGACCCGCCGGCGAAGTGGACGTACTCACCGGCGCTGCCGGGCGTCGGCCGCACCGTCGTGACCGGGTAGCCCAGCGACCCGCCCTCCCAACCGGCGAGCGCCCAGGAATCCCGGATGGCCGCCGGCAGCGCGAACGCCCCACCCGCCGTGGAGTAGACCGATCCGCCGGCGAAATGCTGGTAGGTGGCCTTGCCGTCCGGCGTGCGGCCGGGATCGGTGATCGGGAACCCGAACCGCGCCGTCCCCCCGGCAGCCGTGACGGCCGCCTGGAACGGCGCGGTGACCATGCGGACCGCGCCGCCCGCGGAGTAGAGCGCGCCGCCCTGGAACGTCTGCACGGTGCCGGCCGCCGGCCCGGACGCACCCGTGCCGGGGGTCGTCGTGGTGGTCGTGGTCGGTCCGGAGGTCGGGTAGCCCAGCGGCCCCCGCTCGAAGCCCGAGGCGGCCCAGACCCCGAAGGCGGCTGCGGGCACCACGTGCGTCCCGGTCGCCGTCGTCGAGTAGATCGACCCGCCCTCGAAGTGCTGGTAGGTCGCCTTGCCGTCCGGGGTCCTCCCGGCGTCACCGACCGGCAGGCCGAGCGAGCCGGCCACCCCGCCGGCCGCCACGAAAGCGGTCCGGAGCCGGGCGGAGACCGCGTGCGCACCGGTGGCCGGCGAGGCGTAGACCTCGCCGCCCTGGAAGGTGGCGACGGTCCCGCGGCCGTCGGGGGTGGGGCCGGCGTCGGAGGTCGGGTAGCCCAGCGGTCCCGCCTCCCAGCCGGACGCCGCCCAGCCGTCGCGGACCGCCGTGGTCAGGGTCCGGGTGCCGGTTGCTGCCGTGGAGTAGATCGACCCGCGCTGGAAGTGCTGGTAGGTCGCCTTGCCGTCCGGGGTCTTCCCGGTGCCGGTGACCGGCAGGCCGAGCAAACCGTTCTCCCAGCCGCTGGCCGCCCAGGCGGCCAGGAGCGGGCCGGACAGGGCCCGCGCGCCGGTGGCCGCCGAGGCGTACACCGAGCCGCGCTGGAAGTGCACGTACTCGGCCTGCCCGTTGGGCGTCCGCGTCAGGTCGGTCACGGGGTAGCCCAGCGGCCCGGTCTCCCACCCGGTCGCCGCCCACGCCCCGTAGACGGCCTTGTCGAGCAGCCGGGCGCCGGTGGTGGGGGTCCAGTAGATGGAGCCGTGCTCGAAGTGGGCGAACAGGCCGACCCGGTCCGGCGCCACGGCCAGATCGGTCACCGGCAGCCCGAGCCGGCTGTTCTCCCAGCCGGACGCGGCCCACCGGTCGTAGACAGCGCCGCCCAGCACGTGGGCACCGGTCGCCGCGGACCAGTAGATCGACCCGCCCTGGAAGTGCGCGTACTGCGCTCCGCCACCGCGGATCGGCGTCTGGTCGGTCGTCGGGTAGCCCAGGTAACCGACCTCCCAGCCGGTGGTCGACCACTTGTCGCGCACCGCGCCGGCGACGGCGTGCGCGCCCGTCGCCGGGGACCAGTACAGGGACCCCTGCTGGAAGTGCTGGAACTGCCCCGAGCCGTCCGGGGTCGCGGCCACGTCGGTGATCGGGTAGCCCAGCCAGCTGTTCTCCCAGCCCAGCGACGCCCACTTGTCCCGCAGGACCCCTCGGACGACGTGCGCCCCGGTGTTCGTCGAGGCGTACAGCGACCCGTTGGCGTAGTGGGCGAACGCACCGCCCGGAAGCGGGGTGACCGGGGTGGCCGGCGTGCCGAGCAGCGTCCGGACGGCGGCGTCGGAGTCGTAGCGCTTCTGCACCAGCGGGGCCGCCGAGCCAAGCTGGGCGGTCACCTTGTCGCGGATCTCGGCGAGGCGGGCGTAGCCGTACCGGCCCGGGCAGGCCGTCGAGCCGACGTCCCGGTGGCCGAAGATCGTCGGGAGGGTGACCGTGGTCCCCGCGGCGTACCGCGAGGTGCCGCCGCCGCGGGACGTGAGCACCGTGCTGCCCCTCGGGTCGATGCCGAACAACGAGAACTTCCAGGCGATGATCGCGGCGACGGAGTCGACCGTCCCCTGCGGCACCGGCACCACGTCGTAGTTGCCGAGCATCGAGACGCCGAAGGTCGAGTTGTTGAAGCCACCGGCGTGCGCGGCGATCACCGTGCTGGCCAGGCCGCCGGCCCGGCCCTCGAAGAGCCGGCCGAACTTGTCGACGATGACGTTGTAGCCGATGTCGCCCCAGCCCAGCTTGACGGTGTGGTACTGGTAGATCGACCGCATCATGGCGGGCACCTGGTCGTACGAGTAGTTGTTCGAGTCCGCGGTGTGGTGCAGCGTCGCGGCCTTGATCGTGGGGGCGTACTCCGGCCCCCAGCTGCGGATCCGCTCGTCGGCCCCCCACTGCGCCCGGGAGAAGACGGCCGGCATCGCGGCGGCCGCGTTCGCGGTGTCGGTGATCTCCGGGGCGTCGAGCGCGGCGTCGGCCGCGCTGGCACCCGGGTCGATCAGCTCGAGCTGGACGTCGGTGGGCTGGGCGCCCGACCGCGTCACCAGCTCCGCCTCGACGCCGGTGCTCGGGCCGGTCCACAGCGGGCTGGTCCCACCGCGCAGCTCGGCGCCGGTGGCCGCGGTGGTGCTCTGGTCGGCGGTCTCGGGGGTGACCTCCGTCCACGTGCCCCAGTCGCCGTCCTCGGTGCGCACGCGGACCTGCACGACCGTGTCGGTGACGGCCGGGTCGTGGGTCCAGGTGACGCCGACGAGCGAGAACGGCGCCACGTCGCTGCCGGCGACCGTGAGGGTGGGCTCGGTCGACGAGACCCCGGGAACCGGGGCGGTGGTGCCCGGCTGCACATCGGCGGCGGGCGCCGGCGCGTCGACCGAGCCCATCGAGACCTCGGCACTGGAACCGGCGACCGGCTCCGGTTCGGGGACCGGTGCGGCGTAGACGGGCAGGACGAGCAGGGTGCCGGTCAGGGCCAGCAAGGCGATGAGGCCCGTGAGTGTACGACGCACGTGGTGGTCCTCCGATGAGCGGTGAGCAGCGGCCTGCCGGACAGCACAGGCACGTTCAGCTCATCTTCTCGACACTCAGGCGAGTCGACCGATGGCAGACCGTGACGAAAACACACCCCCATCTGGTGACCCCGGCTTCTCCGGCGGAACCGTCCTGGTCGCCGTCGGCCGGAGGCGCCGGAGCCCGCGGAGCCGACGCCGGTGAGCGTTCCCGGGTCGCGTGTGACGGATGTGCCACCGCGGCCCGGACACGGCAGACGCCGGCGTGGCGACGTGACCACCGGGCACAGTTCCGGGTCGTACAGTCGCCGACGACCACGCCGCTCGACGACGGGCCTCTTCCTGGCACCTTCCCGACGTCGGCCACCTGACGTGAGGACGTACCCGTGAGCAGAGACGACGAGCGCGCAGCGCCTGGACCGGCGCGCCCTCTCCCGCCACGGCTGGACCCTCGCCTGGGCCGCTCCCCCGGCCGGCCGGACCGCACCGCCGCGGCACCCCGGTCCGGTCGCGGTGGCTCCCGCGCCGCCGTCGCCGCCCGGGTCGTGGCCGGCCTGGTGTCCCTGGTCCTGCTGGGCACCAGCGGCTGGGGCTGGTACCTCGGCCGGGTGGCCGAGGCGACCGTCAACCGCACCGACGCCATCCCCACCGCGGGCAACGAGGACGCCGGCTCGGTCGGCGAGGCGATGAACCTCCTGCTGGTCGGCAACGACAGCCGGGCGGCGCTGACCGAGGAGCAGCTGGCCCAGCTCAACGCCGGCAAGGACTCCGGCATCAACACCGACACGATGATCCTGGTGCACGTCCCGGCGGACGGGTCGAAGGCGTCCTTCGTCTCCTTCCCCCGCGACTCCTACGTGCAGATCCCCGGCTACGGCTGGGACAAGCTCAACGCCGCCTACGCGTACGGCTACCAGAACTCCGAGGCAGCCACCGAGGAGGAGCAGCTGGCCGCCGGGGCCCAGTTGCTGGTGCAGACGATCAGCTCGCTCACCGGCCTGCAGATCGACCACTACGCCGAGGTCGACCTGCTCGGCTTCTTCGAGCTCAGCAGCGTCGTCGGCGGGGTGGAGGTCAACCTCTGCAACGCGGTGGATGACTCCTACTACTCGGGCGCGGTCTTCCCGGCCGGCGTCCAGACCATCAGCGGCGCCGACGCGCTGGAGTTCGTCCGGCAGCGCCACGAGCTGCCCCGCGGCGACTTCGACCGGATCGTCCGCCAGCAGGTGTTCATCGCCGGCGTGCTGCGCAAGATGCTGTCCGAGGAGGTCCTGCTGGATCTGGGCAAGCAGCGGGAGCTGGTGCAGGCCGCGGCGAACTCCCTCACCGTCGACCAGTCGCTGAACCTGCTGCAGCTGGCCCAGCAGATGCAGTCGGTCACCGCCGGCAGCATCGACTTCCAGACCGTGCCGAACCTCGGGACCGACAAGGAGGACGGCATGTCGATCGTCCGGCTGGAGGACGTGCCGACGCTGCACGCCTTCTTCGCCGACCTGTCGGCCGAGCCGGTCGACGCCGCCGCGCCGACCGCCGAGGCACCCGTCGCCGCCACCCCGGCCGAGGTGGACGTCGAGGTCTACAACGGCTCGGGCACCTCCGGGCTGGCCGGCGATGCCGGCACCGCGCTGACCCAGGCGGGCTTCACCGTCACCGGGACCGCCAACGCCGACTCGATGGACTACACGGTCACCGAGATCCGGCACGCGCCCGGCGACGAGTCGCTGGCCACGGCGCTGGCCGCCGTCGTGCCCGGCGCCGTCGTCAAGGAGATGACCGACGCCACCACCGGCACCGTCCAGCTCGTCCTGGGGTCGGACTTCAACGGCGTCGGCCAGGCCGTCACGCCGGCACCGCCGGCCGAGCCCACCGAGGGCATGGACCCGCGCACCGCCGCGGACACCACCTGCATCAACTGACGACCGGCACGGCACCAGGCCGTCCGGGCAGCGCCCGGACGGCCTGGCGCCGTCGCGCGGGCCGTCAGATGGGCAGCCGGCGGAAGACCGGTCGCGGCACGTGCCGCAGCACGCTCATCACCACCCGCATCGCGCCGGGGACCCAGACCGTGTGCCGCCCCCGGCGGATGCCGCTCACGATCGCCTCGGCCACCGCCTCGGGGGTGGTCGCCAGCGGTGCATCGGGCATCCCGGCGGTCATCTTCGACCGGACGAAGCCCGGCCGCACCACCAGCACCGATACACCGCTGCCGGCCAGGGAGTCGGACAGCCCCGAGTAGAAGGCGTCCAGGCCGGCCTTGGTCGAGCCGTAGACGAAGTTCGACGCCCGCGGGCGTTCCCCGGCCACCGAGGACAGCGCGACGATCACGCCGTGCCCCTGCCGACGCATGTGCTCGGCCAGCACGGTGCCGACCACGGTCGGCACCACGTAGTTGACCCGGGCCAGCTGCGCCACCGCAGCGGCGTCGCTGCGCAGCTGCTCGGCGTTCCCCAACTGCCCGAACGCGACGAGCGCGACGTCGACGTCCCCGCCGGCCGCGACCCGGGCCAGCATCCGCTCCGGCGAGCCCGGGTCGTCGGCGTCGAAGTCGACCACCTCGACCGACCCACCCGCGGCGCTCAGCTGGTCGGCCACCGCCGCGCGGCGGGGGGTGTCCCGGGCCGCGACGACGACCCGCAGCGGACGCTCCCGCAGGTACCGGTGGGCCGTGGCGACGGCGATGTCGGAGGTGCCGCCGACGAGCAGCAGCGAGCCGACCGAACCGAGGGCGTCGATCACAGCGAGAGCCTCCTGGCCAGGTCCGAGGTGAACACGCCATCGGGGTCGACCCGCTGCCGGACGGCACGGAAGCGGCCGAGGTCGGGGTACATCCGCTCGAACACCTCCGGGCGCAGCCGGGAATCCTTGGCGAGGTAGATCTTCCCGCCGGCCTCGACGACCAGCTGGTCCAGCTCGTCGAGCAGCGTGGCCAGCCGGCTGCCGCCCACCGGGATGTCCAGCGCGAGCGTCCATCCCGGGGCGGGGAAGGACAGCGGGCCGGGGTTGGCCGGGCCGAAGCGCTTGAGCACGGCGAGGAACGACGCCGTCCCGGCGGAGCTGATCCGCAGCATCGCCTCGCGCAACGCCTCCTCGGCACCGAACGGGACGACGAACTGGTACTGCACGAACCCGCGCGGGCCGTAGATGCGATTCCACTCCCCCACCCCGTCCAGCGGGTGGAAGAAGGTCGGGATGCCCTGCAGCTGGTCGCGCTTGCGGGTGGGCGACTTCCGGTACCAGACCTCGTTGAACGCCGCGACGGTGCCGAGGTTGAGCAGGCCGGGCGGAAAGAGATCGGGCGCGCTCAACTTGACCGAGGTGGCGTAGCGCAGCGGGTCGCGCTGCTTCTTCTCCGGCAGTTCGTCGCGGCGGGCGAACCGGCCGCGGGTGAGCACCGACCGGCCCATCCGCCGGCCGCGGGCGACGCAGTCGATCCACGCGACGGAGTAGTCGTACAGGTGGTCGGTTTCGGTCAGCAGGGCCATCAGCGACGCGAGGTCGGGCGTCCGGTCGGTGTCGACGAGCACCTGCGACGACTCGATCCGCTTCATCCGCACCCGGGCGGCCAGCACGACGCCGGTGAGCCCCATGCCGCCGGCGGTGGCCCAGAACAGCTCGGGGTCCGCGTCGGGCGAGACCCGGCGCACCTGGCCGTCGGCGGTCAGCAGATCCAGCCAGTCGACGTGCTGGCAGAAGCTCCCGGCCTGGTGGTGGTTCTTGCCGTGGATGTCCGCCGCGATCGCGCCACCCACCGTCACGTACCTGGTCCCGGGAGTGACCGGGACGAACAGACCCATCGGCACCAGCAGGGACATCAGCCGGTCCAGCGGCACCCCGGCGTCCACCTCGACCGCGCCGGCGGCCAGGTCGACCTGACGCACCTGGTCCAGCCCGGCCATGTCCAGCACCGTGCCGCCCGCGTTCTGCGCGGCATCGCCGTAACTGCGGGCCAGGCCGCGCGCGGCGACGCCACGACCACCGGCCCGGCGGACGGCCGCGCGCACGTCCTCGGCCGTGCGGACGCCGACGAGCTCGGCCGGGGTGGGCGCGGTGCGCCCCCACCCGGCGAGGAACCGGCGATCGACGGGCGGCGCGGGCAGTGCCTCAACCACCGAACACACCCAGCGCCACGGTGACCAGCCAGACCACGCCGAGGCCGAGCAGCACCTTGTCGTGCAGCACGACGTCCTCCGGCTCGCCGGCCTCGCCCTTGTCCAGGTCGACCGCGTTGCGCAGCAGGCCGAGCACGAACGGCGCGATCGAGATGGCCGCCCAGGGCACGCCGTCCTGGCTCTCCCCGATCTCGAAGGCCCACAGGCTGTAGACGGTGACGGTCACGCCGGCGGACATGCTCCAGACGAACCGGAGGTAGCTGGCCGAGTACTCGCGCAGGCTCTTGCGCGTCGCGGCGCCCTCACCGATCGCCACCAGCTCGGAGTACCGCTTGCCGGCCACCATGAACAGCGAACCGAACGCGGCCACCAGCAGGAACCACTGGGAGATCGCGATACCGGCCCCGACACCGCCGGCGACGGTGCGCAGCAGGAAGCCCGAGGCGACGATCGCCAGATCGATGACCGGCTGCTGCTTGAGCGCGAGGCAGTAGGCCAGCTGGAGAACGACGTACACGGCGAGCACCCAGGCCAGCGCCGGCCGGGTCAGCAGGGCGGCGATCACCAGCGCGGCGACGAACAGCACGCCGGCGAGCACCAGTGCCAGCGACCGCGGCACGATGCCCGCCGCGATCGGCCGGAACCGCTTCACCGGGTGGCGGCGGTCCTCCTCGGCGTCCACCGAGTCGTTGACCAGGTAGATGCCCGACGAGACCGCGCAGAAGAGGACGAAGGCGACGAGGGTCGCGCTGAGCACCTCGAGCTCGAGGATCCGTCCGGAGGCCAGCGGGGCGGCCAGCACCAGGACGTTCTTCACCCACTGGCGCGGGCGGAAGGCGCGCACCACACCCCAGGCGAAGGAGCCGCGCCACCCGTCCGGCCGGTTCCCGTCCGGCGGGAGGGCGTCCGGCAGGCCGGCCTCCGGCGTGCCGCCGGCCGGCGGTACGCGGACCGGCTCGCCTGCCACCAGCGGGGGCAGGGGCATGACGGCGTTCGGCCGCCGGGGCGGCGCCTCGTGCTCGGGATCGTGCTGCATCGCTCGCCTCGGTGGGGGTGTCATGACGGTCCTCCAGCAGTTGCGGCGCGCCGGACGCCGGCGGCCACACCGCCGCCCAGCAGGGCGCCGGCGACGACATCGCTGGGCCAGTGCACCCCGAGCAGCACCCGGGAGACGGCCATGGCGCCCAGCGCACCCACCAGGACGGGCCGGCCGAGAACCGGCCCGTACCCGACGACGGCTGCCGCGGTGGACGTGGCGTGCGCGCTCGGGAAGGAGAGCAGGCTGTGCACCGGCCCCAGCGGGGGGACGTGCGCGAGGTCGGGCCGGACCCGCCGGACGGCGCGCTTGAGGCCGACGGCCGAGCCGTGCGCGAGCGCGACGCCGGCGGCCCCGGTCAGCCACTCCCGGCGGTGCCGGCCGGTCGCCCAGCCGATGGCCCCCAGGGCCAGCCAGCCCCGGGCGTGCTCGCCGAAGGCCGACAACGCCTGGGCGACGGGAACGGCGGGGGTCTCGCCCAGCCCGCGCCGGATCGAGGCCAGCACGGCGATCTCCGCGCGCTGCAACGTGCTCGTCCAAGTGCTGTTCATCGCCACTGACCCTAGGTCCAGGAGGGGCGTCGCACCCGGCCAGCTCCCACGGGGACCTGTCCGTCACATTCCGGGTGTTCCCGGACGCGACGGTGCCGGCCGGGCGCGACGGGTGGGACCGGTGTGACGAAGGGGGCAGAACTGCCCACGAACGGCGGCGCCACGCCACTTGAGCCCAGCTCCGGAGCGTGTCCGGATCGTTACGCTCTCGCAGCACGGACAGCGACAGCTGCCGCGTGCGACCAGCTGTCGGGGAACCGCCGCCGGTCACCACGGGCGGGCACCGGACCTCGGACCCCGCCGGATGCGAGACGAGGGAAGCGTGGCGGGTCAGCACACGATGACGATGGACGTGGCGAGCGGTCGGGCGTCGGTGACGGTGGACGACCTCACCGAGCGGATGGCCCCGCTCGGGAGCACCCGGACCACCCGCCCGCCGGTGCCGCCGGTCCCGCCGGCGCCGGCCGGGCAGAAGTCCTCGGGCGTCCGGGTCGAGATCCAGGCGCTGCGCGCGCTCGCGGTCTCCCTGGTGGTCATCTACCACGTCGTTCCGCTCCGGCTGCCCGGTGGCTACGTGGGCGTCGACGTCTTCTTCGTCGTGTCCGGCTTCCTCATCACCGGTCACCTGCTGCGCGAGGTCGAGCGCAACGGGCGGGTGCGACTGGGCCACTTCTGGGCCCGCCGCGCGCGCCGGCTGCTGCCCGCCGCACTGCTGGTGCTGTTCAGCACCACGGTGGCGACGTTCGTGTGGGTGCCCCAGACCTACTGGCAGTCGTTCCTCCGCGAGATCGGCGCCTCGGCGCTGTACGTCGAGAACTGGCTGCTGGCCGGCGACGCCGTCGACTACCTCGCCCACACCAACGCCGCCTCCCCGGCGCAGCACTACTGGTCGCTGTCGACGGAGGAGCAGTTCTACGTCCTCTGGCCGCTGCTGATCGTGGTCGCCGTGTGGCTCGCCATCCGGATCGGCGTCCACCGCCGTACCGTCGTGGGGCTGCTGCTCGGCCTGATCACCGTGGTGTCCTTCGGCTACTCGCTGTGGACGACGACCACCAGCCCGCCGGAGGCCTACTTCACCACCCCGGCCCGTGCCTGGGAGTTCGGCCTCGGTGGGCTGCTCGCCCTGCTGGCCGCCACCCCGCTCGCCGGGTCGCACCGGCTCCGCACCGTGGTGTCCTGGCTGGGGTTCGGCGCCATCGCCGTCAGCGCGTTCACCTTCACCGCGGCCACCCCGTTCCCCGGCACGGCCGCCCTGCTGCCCGTCCTGGGCACCGTGGCCGTCATCTGGGCGGGCGCTCCGCGCCACGACTGGAGCCCCACGACGGTCGCGGACTTCGGTCCCGTCCGCTTCCTCGGCGACATCTCCTACTCGGCCTACCTGTGGCACTGGCCGCTGGTCGTCATCGTCCCCTTCGCCATCGGCTCCGAGATGGGCACCGTGTCGAAGGTCGGCGTGCTGGTGGCCACCGTCGTGCTGGCCTGGGCCACCAAGGTCTGGGTCGAGGACCCGGTCCGCACCGGCACCCCGCTGGCCCGCCGCGGCCTGGGCGCCACGGCGCTGGCCACCGCGGTGGCCACCGCACTGGTCGTGGTCCTCGCCTCCGGTGGCTGGCTGTTCGTCAAGCACCAGGTGGAGGAGGCGCGCGCGGTGGCCGAGGCCTGGGCCACCGGCGGCGACCCCTGCTTCGGCGCCGGGGCGATGGACCCCGAGCGCGGCTGCGGCGACCCCTTCGCCTACACCGAGACCGTCAACACCACGTTCGCCAAGACCGACGTGTCCAAGGGCCTCGGTTGCGCCTCCGTGCTCGCCGAGACCGAGGTGAAGACCTGCCGGTTCGGCAGCACCGACCCGGTCGAGACGGTCGCGATCTTCGGCGACTCGCATACCTCCAGCCTGTACGAGGCGATGGAGGAGGCCGCGGAGGAGCGCAACTGGGCCGTGGTCACCTACCTCAAGGCCGGGTGCCCGCCGCTGGCCACCGCCCGGATGCCCGCCGCCAACCAGCCGGCCGACGAGCCGCCGGCCTGTGCGGCGTGGGGCGAGGAGGCGCTGCGGCAGATGGCGGCGGACCCGGCCATCACCCGGGTCTTCACCAGCTACCGCTCGGACATCTACAAGTACGAGGACGACGAGGGCGCCCTGCACGACGAGATCCCGGCCGAGGTCGCCCAGGCGCCGCTGCGGCTGCTGGCCGACGCCGGCAAGCAGGTGCACGTCGTCCGTGCCGTGCCGACCACCAACGGCGTGCACCTCGGCCGGGAGCTGATCAACCAGGAGGTCAGCGCGCCGGACTGCATCGCCGCGGCCGGTGAGGTCGACGACCCGTGCGCCGGCCCCCGCGACGTGCGCCTGACGCCGGACCGGATCGCCGACGCGGCCGTCGCCCTGCAGCACGACCGGGTGTCCGTGCTCGACCTCACCGATGCGTTCTGCGACGAGTCGCAGTGCCACTCGGTGATCGGCGGGACGGTCGTCTACTTCGACGGCAGCCACATCTCGGCCACCTTCTCCCGATCGCTGGGTCAGCTCATCGCCGCGCGGGTGTGAGGAAGGGGGCCACCCTCCTCCCCACGCCTCGCAGGCTCGGCGCGGGCCCCTGGAGGGCGGCCGACGACGACGAAGCCCCTCCCGCCGGCGGGAGGGGCTTCGTCGTTCCGGCTAGACCGGGGCGCCGGTGGCCTCGAACGCCGCGAGCTCCTCGGGGGTCCCGAAGCAGTAGAAGTCGCCGTGCACCAGCCCGACCCGGCGGCCGGAGTCGATCAGCTCGTTGAACACCAGGGAGACGTAGTACTCGGGCATGGCCGCATCGATCTGGCGGGCCATCAGCCGGTCGGCAGCGTCCAGGAACACCCGCGCCGAAGGGAACGAGTACACGCCCATGAGCGCGTCGGAGGAGATCGCCTGCTTCTCCGCGGTGCGCACCACCAGGCCCGCGGCGTCCACCTCGGCGAAGCTGTAGCGGGGCTCGGTGGACCGGAAGGACAGCAGCAGGCCGTCGACGTCCCGGGCCTGGACGGCCTCCGCCAGCACCCGGAAGTACTCCGGGCTGTCGAAGGCGATGTCGCAGTCCATGATGACCAGCGGCTGGTCCGGGTCGAGCCGGTCGCGGGCCTGCAGGCAGGTCTCCACCGCACCGCGGGTGTCGTGGTCCAGGAGCACGATGTCGGCGGACGGCTCGACGCCGCGCACCCGGGCGGCCAGGTCGAACTCCCGGTCGTTGTCCTCGCGGACCACGACGGTCACCGTCTTGTCACCCGGCCACGGCGCGAACGAGCGCAGCGCCCGGGAGAACATCGGCACCCCGGCCACCTCGATCAGCGGCTTGGGCGTGGTGATGCCGACCTTCCGGAACCGCGTCCCGAGCCCGCCCATCGGCATGAGCACCTGGAGGGTGGCCATCACTGCACCTCGTCCCACTCGTAGTCGCGGTCGGCGACCGGGGCCGACGTCTGCCGGCCCAGCCGCCACAGCGCCAGGTTGCGCAGCGCCGTCCGGAAGATGTTCCAGTTGCGGGCGTTGGACACCTGGTCCTCTTCCCGCCAGGTGATCGGCACGAACGCGAAGCGCACCCGGCGGGCGACCAGGTCGAGGATGAGCTCGTAGTTGAACGTCAGCTTGTCGGCGAAGCGCAGGTAGGTGGCCGGGTCGAGGTCGCGGAGCGCGAACAGGTTCAGCCCCGACCCGAGGTCGTCCAGCCGGCGCAGGGCCACCGCGCTGTAGACGGTGTTGAGCACCCGGTTTCCCCAGACCCGCTTGGCGTCGTAGCCGTGCAGCCGGGAGTCGCGGCTGAACCGCGAGCCGAGCACCGTCTGGGTCCCGGGGTGGGCCGCTGCGTGGTCCAGCAGCAGGGCCACCTCGTCGCTCCTGGCCTGGTTGTCGCCGTGCAGGATCACCACGTGGGTGTGCCCGGCGGCGCGGGCGTGCTCGAAGGCCACCTTGTGGGTGCCGCCGAGGCTGTTGTTCTGCCGGTTGCGGAAGACCCGGAGGTTCGGCAGCCGGCCGGCGCGGCGGTACTCGAGGGCGCGGGCGAGGGTGTCGTCGGTGCTCTGGTTGTCGATCACCCAGATCTCGCTGACCCGGGCGGCCACGTCGTCGGTGATCTCGTCGAGCACCCGGCCGATCTGGGGGGCGCAGTTGTAGGCCGGGATGGCGATCACGGCGTTCACGTGGCGAGGACCTGTCCTTCTCTCGGCTCGGTGCCGAAGATGTCGTCCCGCGCGTCGGTCCGCGCGAGTTCGTACTGGTCGAGGAAGCGGTTGAGCGCCTGGACGCACACCGCGTAGTACTTCAGCGCGGTGGCCGGGTTGATCACCACGCGGTGGGTGAGCATCCGCCCGTAGAACAGCCCGACGTGGAACAGCACCGAGCGCTGTTCGGCGACCGAGAGGTGCTTGGGCATCACCACCGTGCTGACGTAGTCGGCCAGCTCGGCGTACCGGGCCGACCGGTCGTCCCGGTAGGTGATCTCGGGTGCGCCGTCGGCCCAGCCGAGCACGACCGGCGTGCTGTCCTCGTTGAGGAACTCGTAGCCGTAGAGCAGGGACTGCATGTGCCGGCCGAAGTCGATGACCGGGCCGCGGACCTGGTTGTCGTCGGAGGGGTCGATGACCAGCACGTCCCGCATGGGCAGGTCGACCAGGATGTTGTCCACGGTCAGGTCACCGTGGATGTGCGAGGAGGACTGGAAGGTGGCGAGGTCGCGCCAGGCGGTCTCGTTGCGCTGGATCCGGTCGAGGATCCGGTCGAAGTTGTCCAGCCGCTGGCCGTTGACGACGATCTGGTCGCCCTTCATCGCCTCGGCCAGCCCGGAGTGCTGCTCGGCGGCCGCGCGGACGCGCAGCACGAAGCGCTCCCCGACGTAGTCGTCGCGCAGCTGCGGCCGCTGCTCGACCGGACCGAGCTGGTACACCCGCCCGTACATGTAGTCCCAGACGTCGGCCAGCTTGGCCTGGCACTCCTCGAGCGGGTTCTCGTGGACGTACTCGAAGAGCGGCACGCTGCTGGGCCGGTACTCGAGGTCGATGGCGTAGTGGTCCTCGGCGGCGGTCTCCCGCAGCACCGTGACCAGCTGGTGGTGGTCGGCGCGCTCGGCCAGCCAGTCGTGCTGGTTCTTCAGCCGGTGGGCGTGCTCCAGCGGGACCATCTTCTTCACGAACAGCTCGGTGCCGTCGGTGGCGAGCAGGGTGACCGCATTGGACCCGCCCTTGAAGAACTGCACCAGGCTGACGTTGCCGTTGACCTCCAGCCGGTGCAGCACCTGGCTGAGGTGCTGGCGCTGGAAGTAGGCATCCAGGAAGTGCGTGATCGATCCGGAGATGTCCTGGTCACGCCCGAGCTTGTTGACGTAGCCGTCGGCCGGGGCGAGCTCCGTGCCGGCCAGCGGGTCGCCGGTGCGGCGGGCCCAGTTGACGAACAGCGCGACGACGGCGACCAGCAGCACCGGCACGTTCGTCACCGCCCAGGCCGCGGCGGCGAAGACCGCGACCGCGGTCCCGCTGAGCGAGCTGCTGCCCTCGAGGAAGGACG
Organism: Modestobacter lapidis; assembly: GCA_019779905.1. Classification (GTDB taxonomy): domain Bacteria; phylum Actinomycetota; class Actinomycetes; order Mycobacteriales; family Geodermatophilaceae; genus Modestobacter; species Modestobacter lapidis. The sequence continues at coordinate 39,178 of JABAKE010000017.1, forward strand.
TCGCACCGTCCACGTAGGGGGCCGGGTTCGCGTTGCCGAGCGAGGGGCTGACCACGGCCGAGGGGGTGGCGGTCGCCGCGACCCCGTTCCGCAGCGACAGCTGGGGGAAGACGGTGAAGGCGATCATCGTCGCGGCGCCCAGGTAGCAGGCCCACGAGGCCAGGGCCAGCACGCCGTAGCGGACCAGCTGCCGGCGCTGCCGGAAGAACCGCTGGAACCCGAAGATCGCCGACCAGAGCTTGAACCGGGCGCGGTTCTCCAGGTCGTGGTTGAGCCAGCCGGTGGCCCGCCAGGCCAGCCGCATGAGGACGGTGTTCTCCCGCACCAGCGCGGCGAAGGAGGCGATCAGCGCGACCGACACGACCAGCGCCACGGCGGCTGCCGCCGGCACGACACCGTTGAGGGGCGCACCGACGACGGCGACGAACACGAGGAAGGCCACCGACACCAGCACGACGTCGATGAGCCGCTCGAGGACGACGGCCAGCAGCGTGTACAGGAAGCTGATCCGCACCGTCTTGGCGATCAGCCAGGCGCGGACCACCTCGCCGATCCGCAGCGGCCACACGACGTTGAACAGGTAGCCGATCGACAGGTGCCGGAACTGGCCGGCCAGGCTGCCCCGTCGCACGTTGTCGATCGGCACCTTGGTGCGGGCCGCGCGGAGCACGTGGCCGCCGAGCTGGACCAGCGCGGCCAGGCCCAGCACGGCCCAGTCGCCGGCGCCGAGACCGGCGGACAGCCGGGTCCACAGCTCCTGCAGCGTCGGCCAGGTGAGGGCGGCGAAGCCGGCCAGGGAGAGCAGCGCGACCACGATCAGGACCACGCGGCCACGGGAGTACCGGGGAGCGGACATCAGAAGTGCGGCACCTCGAGGACGGGGAGGCCGGCGGCGAGCGCCGCCTGGCGGCCGGTCGCGGAGTCCTCGAACGCCAGCGCGGCGGCCGGGTCGGCGCCGAGCAGGTCCAGCGCGCGCAGGTACCCCTCCGGATCGGGCTTGCTCTTCTCGACCTCGTCACCCCACACGATGACGTCGAACAGCGGCGTGAGCCCGTGCACGTCGAGGATCTGCCGGCCGTTGCCGGACTTCGCGGTGCTGACCAGCGCGGTGCGGTGGCTCGGTGCCATGAGCCGCAGGAACGCGATCAGCGCCTCGTTGACGGTGGTCCGGTGCAGCTGGCCGGCGTAGAGCCGGCTCTTGGCTGCGCGGATGGTGTCGACGTCGTCCGGCCCGATGCCCGGCAGCAGGTCGGGGATGAAGTCGCGGGAGTCGCGTCCCCACGTGGTGGCGAACGCGTCGACGGTCAGCTCGTGCCCGGACTCGGCGAACGCGTCCCGGTAGGCCTGGTAGTTCGCCTCGCGGGTGTCGACGAGGGTGCCGTCGAGGTCGAAGAGGAGGGCCTGCACGGTGCCGGCTGTCCTGCCCATGGTCACGCGTTCCCCCACTCCCCCCGACCAGTTCCCCGGCCCGTTCCGCTCCCCGGCGCCTGCTCGCCGCACAGCTGCTCCCGTCGCGTCGGCGACGTGCTCCGCACGCATCAGGCCGCCGGGTGCCGGGCCGGCGGGGCGACCTGCCCCGGCTGGTCGTCCGAGGATGCGTCAGGGCGCCCACCCGCGCCCCGACGCTGCCCGAAGAGCACCTTGCTGGCCCCGAAGTTGGCGGCGAACGACAACGGCAGCGACACCAACTTACAGACGAAGGGCAGCCATCCCGTCGTCCCGTGCAGGACCTCGATCAACACCGAGAAGATGATGATCGAGACCACGTACCAGCCGACGAACAGCAGGAACGAGGTCCGGGACCGTTCGGTGGCGAACGCGTACTTGGTGACGAAGAGGTAGACGACGACGACCGCACAGCCGGAGCTGACGGCGTTGGCCAGCCCCGGCGTCGCGCCGAGCAGCACCCCGGTCTGGAAGACCACGAGGTCGACGGCCAGGCCGAGGCAGGAGCCCAGCAGGAAGCGGACCACCTGGTGGACCAGGCCGCGCGGCCCCCCGCTCATCGGGCGCTCCGGCGACGGGCGACCGCACCGGCCAGCGCGGCCAGCACGATGACCCCGACACCGGCCAGCGTGGCCGGGACCACCGCACCGGCACCGGCCGGCTCGTAGGCGAGGTCCAGCCGGCCGCGGTCGACCCCGGCAGGCAGGTCGACGGCCAGTGCCGCGCCCTCCACGGTGGTCACCGGGAGCGGCCGGCCGTCCAGGGAGGCCGTCATGCCCGGGTAGTAGGGGATGCGCAGGGCCAGCGACCCGCCCCGGTCGCCGGTCGAGACGACGTAGCTGTCCATCGGCTGCCCGACCCGGGCCAGGCCCGAGGTCCAGCCGTCCGTCGCGACGCGGACGCCGTCGGCGTCGGTGACCCGGCCCGGCAGCTGGTCGTCCCGCTGGTAGCGCAGCCAGGTGTCGTCGGCCGAGACCTCGGTCCAGGAGTCGGCGAAGTGGTCGCGGACCTCCTGCGGCGCGCCGGTCGAGAGCAGGACGGTGTCGGCGGACATCAGGTCCACCCAGGGCTGCCCGGTGTCGCCGGCCTCGGCCAGCAGCCGGTCCGGCCCGGAGCAGGTGGCGCCCCAGACGCCGCGGCACCAGTGGTCGTTCAGCGCGGCCTGCCAGACGGCCAGGGAGGCGTAACCCGGCTTCAGCCCGGCGATGACGTTGCCGCTGCCGTTGACCACCCCGTCCTCCCAACCCCGGTCGCCGTCGAAGCCCCAGGTGATGACGGTCAGCTGCTCGTCGGGAGCGTACGACTCGGCCCGGTAGGCCTCCACCGTGGTGCCGACCTGGCGGCCGGGGTCCAGCGCCCGGAGCGGGGCCCCGTCGGTGGGCGGGGCCTGCTCGATGGCGTTGGCCCGGTCCTGCAGCGAGACCATCATCTGCTCCCCGATCGGGAAGCCCGCGGCGACGGCCAGCACGACCACCACCCCGGCGGCGGCGGGCAGGACGCGCCCGGCCCCGCGGTCGGCGGCGGGACGCCGGGTGCCCGGCAACTCGAGCTGCCGGGTGTCGGCCGCGACCGGGCCGTTCCCGGGGACGGCCGTCCGGTCGGCCGCCGTCCGCGCCCGGAGCAGCAGCACGACCGCGGCCAGCGCGACCAGCTCGACCACGAGCGCGAGCAGGTGCCACTTGACGAGCACCGGCGCCCGGAACAGCGCGACCGCAGCCTGCGCGCCGGCCAGGCCGACCGCCAGGCCGATCCGGCCGCGGGTGAGCCGCGGCGCGACGGTGACCGCGATGAGCACCAGCAGGGGCAGGAAGACCTCGACGTAGACGAGGTAGCGCACCGGGTAGCGGAAGACCGATACCTGGGTGGGCAGCTGGGTGGCGAGCACGGCGGCCAGCCAGACCAGCCCGGCGGTGAGCACCCCGGGCCGGTGCCAGGCCCGCCGCCAGTCGACGAGGGCGGTCATCGGGAGGGCGACCAGCATGGTCGCCATGGCGGGGACCAGGCCGATGGTCCCGGTCCACGCGCTGGTCTGGCCGAGCAGCGTGGCGCCACCGAGCAGGACGTCGGCCAGGTTGGGCACCGCGAAGCCGGCGTTGCCGATCAGCTCCTCGGGCTGCGGCCGGCCCATCACCGCCGAGAGCTCGACGGTGGACAGCAGCGTGGGCAGGGCGACGACCAGCCCGCCGACGCAGGCCGCGGCCCGGCTCAGCGCCCGGGCGTTCAGCACGCGCCGCCAGGAGCCGTACTCCCGGCGGTACTCCACGAGCTGGCCGACGATCACCAGCCCGGCGAACGGGAAGGCGTAGGGGTTGCCGGACACCAGCAGCGCCCAGGTGGCCAGGCCGGTGACCAGGACGCCGCCGGCCGAGCGGCTGCGCAGGCCGAACCAGAGCCAGGGCAGGCAGGCGGTCGCCCACAGCAGCGGCCACCACGAGCTGCCGTACCAGAGCAGGAAGCCGCTGGACCCGATGCCGACGGCGCCGGCCACGGCCAGGGCGGGCTGCACGCGGTGCTGCAGCAGGACGCACAGCGACCCGGCGCCGAGCAGCAGCAGCATGGCGGCGCCGTAGACCCAGGAGATGGTGAGGAAGTCATCGGAGGAGGCGACCAGGTACTGCAGCGCCCAGTGCAGCGGGTCGAGCACGCCGTACTGCATGTCCGCCACGACGTTGCCGCCCATGCCCAGGTCGGGGTCCATCAGCGGGGGGCGGCCGTCCTGCAGGTTCTGGCCGAGCCACCACGTCATCGGACCGAACTGCGCCTGGGAGTCGTCGAACCAGAAGAAGCGGGGCGCCCAGCGGTGCACGACGGCGAGCTGGAGGCCCTGGACGAGCAGGTAGGCCAGCAGGGCCAGCGCCCAGCGCCCGGCGCCCCGCCCGGCACCGGTCGCCGTCTCCTCCGCGGTGCGGGAACCCGTCGGCGACACGTGCGCACGGTCGAGGACGGCGGCGTGGGAACCGGTTCCTGGCGTCATCTGTCTCGGCTTCCTCGTCCGGAGCGGGGCGGCCCGACCGGCCGGCGCCGCGGCACCGGCGGCCCCCACCTGGTGCAGGCGCGCGGGCCCGACCGGTACTCGTGGGGCGTTCGAGAGCCGACTGTAACCACGCCCGGAGGGGCAGAGGGGCGAACCGGTCCGGTCCGGTGCCACCCTGTCCCCGTGACGCACACCCGTCCCATGGACCCCACCGGACTGCTCGCCGGCGCACTGCGCCGCGACCCGGCCGGCCCGCTGATCACGCACTACGACGACGCCACCGGCGAGCGGGTGGAGCTGTCCGGCACGACGCTGGCCAACTGGGTGGCCAAGACCGCCAACCTGCTGCAGGACGAGTTCGACGTGGGCACCGGGAGCACCGTCGCGGTGGCCCTGCCGGTGCACTGGCAGACCGCCGCGGTGCTGCTGGGCGCGTGGAGCTGCGGCGCCGCGGTGCTCGACACCGCCGCGGAGGACGACGGCCGGCTGGCCGGCGCCGACGTGGTGCTGGCCTCGGCGGACCGGCTGGCCCCGCTGGAGGAGCTGGGGCTCGACGAGCTGCTCGGCCTGTCGCTGCACCCGCTGGGCATGGGTATGGCCGGGTACGCGGGCCCGGCCCGGGACTTCGCCCTGGAGGTCCGGGGGCACGGCGACCACTTCTCCCCCTACAGCCCGCCGGACCCGGCGTCCCCCGGGCTGCTGCTCGGCGGCGTCCAGCTGACCCTGGGCGGCCTGGTCGACACCGCCGCCGAGCTCGCCGGCCGGCTGGGGCTCGTCGCCGGCGACCGGGTGCTGGTCGACGAGCACACCGCCACCGAGGCCGGCCCGGTGGCCTGGCTGCTGGCGCCGCTCTACGCCGGGGCCTCCCTGGTGCTGTGCCGGCACCCCTTCCCCGAGCGGCTGCCGCAGCGCGCAGCCGACGAACGGGTCACCGCTACGCTCGGCGTGAAGCTCGACGGGATCCGCGAGCTGGGCCGCCCCGCCTGACGCGCCACCAGCCCAGCACCCGATGGACGGTGGTCAGCTCAATGGACAAGGTCGTTTCCAGCGCCGGTGAGGCGGTGGCCGACATCGCCGACGGCGCCACCCTCGCGGTCGGCGGGTTCGGGTTGTGCGGGGTTCCGTTCGCGCTCATCGAGGCGATCCTGGAGCAGGGCGCCGGCCGGCTGACCACGATCTCGAACAACTGCGGCGTCGACGACCAGGCCCTCGGCATCCTGCTGTACGCGGGACGGATCACCAAGACGATCAGCTCGTTCGTCGGGGGCAACAAGGAGCTGGCCCGGCTCTACCTGTCCGGCCAGCTCGAGGTGGAGCTGACCCCCCAGGGCTCGCTGGCCGAGCGCCTGCGCGCCGGCGGCACCGGCATCCCGGCGTTCTTCACCCCCACCGGGGTGGGCACGCTGGTCGCCGACGGCGGCATCCCGGTCCGCTACGACGCCGACGGCAACGTGGTGCAGACCAGCCCGCCGAAGGAGGTCCGGGTCTTCGACGGCCGCGAGTACGTGCTGGAGACGGCGCTGACCGCCGACTTCGGCCTGGTCCGCGCCGCGATCGGCGACCGGCACGGCAATCTGGTGTTCCGCGAGTCGGCACGCAACTTCAACCCGCTGGCCGGCATGGCCGGGCGGGTCACCATCGCCGAGGTCGAGGAGCTCGTCGAGCCCGGCGAGATCCTGCCCGAGTCGGTGCACCTGCCCGGGGTCTACGTGCAGCGGGTGGTCGTCGTCGGCGGCGCGGACAAGAAGATCGAGAAGCGCACCACACGCCCCCGGCCGAGCGCGGCCACCCCCCAGTCCGATGCCGCCCCGGCCGCCGCCGGCACCGACGGAATCCAGGAGTCCTGACCCGTGGCCCTCGACCGCGACCAGCTCGCCGCCCGCGTCGCGCAGGACCTGCGCGACGGCCAGTACGTCAACCTGGGCATCGGCATGCCCACGCTGGTGCCCAACCACATCCCCGACGGGGTGCACGTGGTGCTGCAGAGCGAGAACGGCGTGCTCGGCGTCGGCCCCTACCCCTTCGAGGGCGAGGAGGACGCCGACCTGATCAACGCCGGCAAGGAGACGATCACGATCCTGCCCGGCGCCAGCTTCTTCGACTCCTCGCTGTCGTTCGGGATGATCCGCGGCCACGCCATCGACGTCGCCGTCCTGGGCGCCATGCAGGTCAACGTCCGCGGCGACCTGGCCAACTGGCTGATCCCCGGCAAGATGGTCAACGGCATGGGCGGTGCGATGGACCTCGTCCACGGCGCCCGCGAGGTGATCGTGATGATGGATCACGTCGCCCGCGACGGGTCGCCCAAGATCCTGGAGGAGTGCTCGCTGCCGCTCACCGGCAAGGCGTGCGTCGACCGGATCATCACCGACCTGGCGGTCATCGACGTCACCGACGCCGGCCTGGTGTTGCGCGAGGTGGCCCCCGGGGTGACGGTCGACGAGGTCGTGACCAGGACCGGTGCCCCGCTCCAGGTCCCCGACGACGTGCCGACGATGAGCCTGCCGGCCGCTGTCTGAGAAAGGACCCCCCTGCCCCCCACGCCTCGCACGCTCGGCGCGGGCCCCTGCAGGGGGGCCGTGCACGGTCCAGGAACGAGGGCCGATGACCTTTTCCGTCATCGCCCGGGACGCCGCCACCGGCGACCTGGGCATCGCGGTCGCCTCCTGCATCCTGGCGGTCGGCCGTGCCGTCCCCAGCGCCCGGCCGGGTGTCGGCGTGGTGGCCGTGCAGGCGCGCAGCCGGCGCGGGCTGGGCGGGTCGCTGCTGACCGGGCTGGCCGAGGGGCACTCCCCGCCGGACCTGGTGCGCCGGGCGGCGCACTCGGCGGAGGACGCCGACCGGCAGATCGCCGTGCTGGACCCGGCCGGCCGGGTCGCCGCCGACACCGGCCGCGGGTCGATGCCGGTCAGCGGCCACCTGCTCGGCGAGGGCTCCAGCGTGCAGGGCAACATGCTCGCCTCCGACGAGGTGCTGCCGGCGATGGCACGGGCGCTCGGCGACGGCGCCGGGCACGCCCTGCCCGACCGGCTGCTGGCCGCGCTGGCCGCCGGCGAGGCCGCCGGGGGTGACCTGCGCGGCCGGCAGTCCGCGGCGCTGCTCGTGGTGAGCGGGTCGCCGGCCACCGACGAGGACGACGGCGTCCGCACCGACCTGCGGGTGGACGACTCCGGCGACCCGGTGGCCCAGCTGCGGATGCTGCGCAACCTGCAGCGGGCCTACGACGAGCGCGACTACGAGACCCTGGCCCTCTTCTCGCCCGAGGGGGCGCGGGACCTGTACGCCGCGCTCGCGGCGGTGCAGCGCGGCGACCGGGCGGCCGCCCGCGCCGCGCTCGAGGCGATGCGCGGACATCCGGGCTGGTCGGCCTGGCTGGCCGCGATGTCCGGTGACCCGCGGCTGGCCGCGGTGTCCAGCCTGCTGCGCTGACGTCAGCGCAGCAGGCTGCGTGCGATCACCATCCGCTGCACCTGGTTGGTGCCCTCGTAGATCTGGGTGATCTTGGCGTCGCGCATCATCCGCTCGACCGGGAAGTCCTGGGTGTAGCCGGCACCCCCGAACAGCTGGACGGCGTCGGTGGTCACCTGCATGGCCACGTCGGAGGCGAACGCCTTCGCCGAGGCCGACACCCGGGTCAGGTCCGCTCCCCCGGCGTCCCCGCGGGCGGCGGCGACGTAGACCAGGTGGCGGGCGGCCTCGATCCGCATCTCCATGTCGGCGAGCATGAACTGCACGCCCTGGAAGTCCGACACCGCGGAGCCGAACTGGCGACGCTCCCTGGTGTAGGCGACCGCGGCGTCCAGCGCGCCCTGGGCGATGCCCACGGCCTGCGCGCCGATGGTCGGCCGGGTGAAGTCCAGCGTCCGCAGCGCGGTGCCGAAGCCGGTGCCCGGCTCGCCGATGATCCGGTCGGCGGGGATGGTGCAGTCGGTGAAGTAGAGCTCGCACGTCGGCGAGCCCTTGATCCCCATCTTGCGTTCCTTGGGGCCGACGGCGAAGCCCGGGTCGTCGCGGTGCACCACGAAGGCGGAGATCCCGCGGGCGCCCTTGGCGGGGTCGGTGACGGCCATGACCGTGTACCAGTCGGAGATGCCGGCGTTGGTGATCCAGGCCTTGGTGCCGTCGAGCACCCAGACGTCGCCGTCGGCCCGCGCGCGGGTGCGCATCGCGGCCGCGTCGGAGCCGGCCTCCCGCTCGGAGAGCCCGTAGCTGATCATCGACCGGCCGTCGGCGATCGAGGGCAGCACCCGCTGCTTCAGGTCCTCGGAGCCGGACAGGATGATCGGTATCGAGCCGAGCTTGTTGACCGCGGGGATCAGCGAGGCGCTCGCGTCGACCCGGGCGACCTCCTCGATCACGATGCAGGTCGCGATCGCGTCGGCGCCCTCGCCGCCGTACGCCTCGGGAATGTGGGTGGCGTGGAAACCGGCCGCGGTCAGCGCCTTCTGCGCCTCCGCGGGAAACCGGGAGTCGGCGTCGACCTCGGCCGCGAACGGGGCGACCTCCCGCTCGGCGATCTCCCGGACGGCCTCGCGGATCGCCTCGTGCTCCTCGGTCAGCGCGTACGGCCCAGCGTTGTTACTCACCAGTACAGCGTAGGACGGCGGGCGCCGCCGGTCCACGACCTCATCCTCGCGGGTCAGTCCGCGGGTCAGTCCGCGGGTCGGTCCGCCGCGAGGCGCTCCTGCAACTGCGCGTCCCGCGCCACGACGCCGTCGGCCAGCGCGGCCTGGAACCGGACGACCGCCGCCCGCAGCCGGGCGTCGCCGGCAGCCAGCACCCGGACGGCGAGCAGGCCGGCGTTGCGCCCACCGCCGATGCCGACCGTCGCCACCGGAACACCGGCGGGCATCTGCACGATCGACAGCAGGCTGTCGATCCCGTCGAGCCGGTCCAGCGGCCGGGGCACGCCGATGACCGGCAGCGGGGTGGCCGCGGCGATCATCCCGGGCAGGTGGGCCGCTCCCCCGGCGCCGGCGATCACCACCCGCAGGCCGCGGTCGGCTGCGCCCTCGGCGTAGTCGAGCATCCGGCGCGGGGTGCGGTGGGCGGAGACCACGTGCACCTCGTACGGGATGTCGAACTCGGCCAGCGCGGCGGCGGCCGGCTCCATCATCGGCCAGTCGGAGTCGCTGCCCATCACGATGCCGACGACCGGGTTACTCACGCGCGGGCTCCTCGGTGCTCTCCGGCGAAGGCGAACGCCTCGTCGACGACGCCGTCGGCCAGGTAGCGGGCCGCGGCGACCGCGCGGGCCCGCACCTCGGCCAGGTCGTCGCCGAGGGCGGTGACGTGGCCGAGCTTGCGGCTGCGCCGCTGCCCCTTGCCGTACCAGTGCAGTTTGACGTCGGGCCAGTGCGCCATCAGGTGGTGCACCCGCTCGTCCAGCGGCGGCCCGGCCCAGTCGGGCTCGGCCGCCGCGCCGCCGAGCACGTTGGCCATCACCACGACCGGGGCGGTCATCGCCGTCGACCCCAGCGGATAGTCCAGAACGGCGCGCAGGTGCTGCTCGAACTGGCTGGTGCGGGCGCCCTCGATGGTCCAGTGCCCGGAGTTGTGCGGCCGCATGGCCAGCTCGTTGACCACGATGCCGGTGTCGGTCTGGAACAGCTCGACGGCCAGCATGCCGACCACGCCCAGCCGGTCGGCGATCCGGACGGCGAGCTCCTGGGCCGCGGTGGCCAGCTCCTCGGCCAGCCCAGGGGCCGGAGCGAACACCTCGTTGCAGACGCCGTCCCGCTGCACGGTCTCCACCACCGGCCAGACGGCCACCTGACCGAACGGTGAGCGGGCGACCTGCGCGGCGAGCTCGCGCACCATCACCACCCGCTCCTCGGCCAGCAGGGTGCCGTGCGCGGCGATCAGCTCGGCGGCCTGCACCTCGTCGTCCACGACGAAGACGCCCTTGCCGTCGTAGCCGCCACGCGGTGTCTTCAGCACCACCGGCCAGCCGTGCTCGGCGGCGAAGGCGGCGACGTCGGCGGACGAGGCCGCCTCCGTCCAGGCCGGCTGCGGTTCGCCGGCGGCGGCGAGCGCGCGGCGGAGGACGAGCTTGTCCTGGGCGTGCACCAGGGCACCGGGGCCCGGGGCGACCCGGTGCCCGGCGTCGACCAGGGCCTGCAGGTGCTCGGTCGGCACGTGCTCGTGGTCGAAGGTCACCACCGTGGCGCCCGCGGCGAGCTGCTTCAGGTCGGCCAGGTTCCGGTGGTCACCGAGCCGGACGTCGGCGGTGACCAGCGCGGCGGACTCGGCCGGGTCGGTGGCCAGCACGCGCAGCGACTGCCCCAGGGCGATCGCGGCCTGGTGGGTCATCCGGGACAGCTGGCCGCCGCCGACCATGGCGACGACGGGCAGGCCGGTGCGCGGTTCGAGCGGGGCGGCCACGGGAAGGGAGGTTATCGGGACCGCGCGGGGCTCATGCACCGGCGCCGGTCAGCAGGGCCTCGCGGATGCGCCGGCCCGCCGCGTCGGCGACCTCGGGCGTGGGGTGGACGCCGTCCGCGCTCGCCCCGGGAACGAAGGTGCCCGCCGGCGTGCGGACCCCGGTCCAGGGATCGGTGAACGCCCAGCCGCGCTCCTGCGCCAGGGCCGCCAGCCGGCTGTTGTGATCCAGCGCCTCGGCGGGATGCGGGTCCAGCGGCGGGACGGCGGAGAGCAGGACGTCGCCGGCGCCCACCGTCGCCACGATGGCCTGGATGTTGGCCGCACGGGTTGCCCACGGGATGCCGCGGGAGATGTCGTTGGTGCCGGCGAGGACCACCACCACATCGGCGTCCTGGCGTTGCACCCCGGCGAGCATGTCCGCGGTCGTCGCGCCCGGGACGGCCCAGCCACCCCGGAGGTCCAGCGCCGCCCCCTGCGCTGCCCCGACCCAGGACCCGGAACCGGGGAACCGCAGCTCCGGCAGCGGCACCGGACCGGCGGTGAGCGAGTCGCCGACCGCCACGAAGCTGGTGACGGCCGCGGCCGCCGGCGCCTCCACCGGGGCGGGCGACGCCGCGACGCTGCTCGGGGCGGCGACCGCGGCCGGCCCGGCGGGCTGCCGGTCCTCGGCGGCGGGGCTGCCACCGCAGGCGGTGGCGGCGGTGAGCACCGCTCCGCACACGGCGGTGGCGAGGGCTGCGCGCACCCGGGCGGGCCGGCGGGGAGCGAGGTGCATGCGGCCATCCTCGCCCGCAGCGGCTCCCGGCACGACCGCACGCGGGGGCGTCGCGGGTGCGCTCTGCCCACCGGCCCGGTCGGGATCCGTAGAGTCGGGGCGTGACGAGGTGGGCGGGCGCCGGCCGGCGCGTCGGCAGCACCGGGCGCCTCCTGCTGAAGGAGCTCAGCGCCTTCGGTGTGGTCGGCCTGGCGTGCTTCGTCCTCGACATCGGCCTCTTCCAGCTGCTCTACGCCCAGGTCGGGCTGGATGCGGTCACCGCGAAGCTCCTGTCCACCATCGTCGCCACCACCGCCGCCTTCATCGGGCACCGGTACTGGTCGTTCGCGCACCGGGCCCGCACCGGCGTCCGGCGCGAGTACGCGCTGTTCCTGGTGGTCAACGGGCTCACCCTGCTGCTCGGGCTGGCCGTCGTGGCCGTGGTCCACCACCCGCTGGGCCAGGACAGCGCGCTGGTGCTGCAGCTGGCCAACGTCGGGTCCATCGGGCTGGGCACGGCGATCCGCTACTTCTCCTACCGGCGGTGGGTGTTCCCGGCGCCGGCGCACGTCGACGCCGCCCTCTCCGCGCCGGCGGGCCGGCCACCGGCCGCTGCCGGCGAGTCACAGCTGAACCATCTGCTCCGCTGACCACTCGCCGACCACCCGTCGTGTCGCGAAGCGTGCCGGAATGATCGGTCTCGGTAGCGTCCGCCCGGTGTCACAGGTAGCTGCCACCCGCCGGACCCACATCGGGGAACTCGCCCGCACCTACGCCCGGGCGTGGAACGTCCGCAGCGTCGCCGTGGTCGGCAACAAGCCGCTGGAGCCCTCGGGCCCGCGGGCCGGGGCGATCGACGCGTGCGACCTCGTCGTGCGGGTCAACGGCTTCCGCCTGGACGACCCCGGGGACCAGCCCACGTACGGTCGCCGGGCGGACGTCGCCTTCTTCAACCGGGCGCTGCGCGCCACCCCGTGGTTCTTCACCGGGTACCGCGACCGGCTCCACCTCCTGGTGGAACCGGGCCGGCTGCACTGGGAACCGGACGTGGTGCCGTCCTGGTGGCCCGAGGACCTCGGCCACGTGCACGTCGACAACGACGACCTGACCCTGCCGCTGTCGGCCGAGCTGGGGCTGGACTCCACCCGCGAGGGACTGTGGGCGACCACCGGCACCATGGCCGCGTGGTGGGCGCGCACCACGTTCCCCGACGCCCGGCTGGAGCTGGCCGGGTACTCCTTCGTGACCGAACCCGATCAGACCCGCTGGCAGCACGCCTCCGGCGACGACTGCATCGTGGGCCCCGAACACCGCATCGCGCTGGAGTCGGACCTGCTGCGCGGATGGGTGGCCGACGGCCGGGCGAGGATCTGGGAGTGACCGAGGGGCCCGTCCACCGGCTCACCGCCGGCCGCGGCACCACGACAGGAGGAACAGCATGAAGTTGCCCGGGAAGCTGCGCGCCCGCGTGGAGGAGGCGTTCAGCCGACGGCTGGCCGAGCCCCTGCACGCCGTGCAGGGAGACATCGGCGGCATCCACGACCACCTGCACCGCCTGGAGCGCCGGCTGGACGACCTCGCCGGCCGGGACCGGGAGCTCGACGAGCGCATCGCCGAGCAGGCGCGGCGCGTGGAGCAGCTCGAACGCCGGATGGAGCCCGTCGAGCGGGAGTCCTCCTGGTCGGCGAACGAGCTGGCCCGGCTCGCCCCCCAGGCCGCTGCCTTCGAGGCGCGCCTGGAGCAGCAGCGCGAGCGCGCCGAGGTCATCACCGCAGAGCTCACCGACCTGCCCGAGGCCCGCACCCTCGTCGAGGTGGTCCGCGAGGAGCACGCCCGGGTGCGCGCCCGGCTCTCCCTGGTCTCCTCCTACGAGGAGCGGCTCCGCCGGCTGGAGCTCCGGTCGCTGGGCCGGGAGGGCTCATGAACCCGGTACCGGAACTGCTCGCGGCAGCGGCGACCGGCACGCCGTGGATCATCGCCGAGCTGTCGGCCAACCACGACGGCAGCCTGCAGCGCGCGCTGGCCACGATCGATGCGATCGCCGCGACCGGTGCGCAGACGGTCAAGTTCCAGACCTACACCGCCGAGTCGATGACGCTGGACTCCGACCGGCCGGCCTTCCGGGTCACCGACGACCACGGCCTCTGGGGCGGACGGCGGCTGTTCGACCTCTACCGGGAGGCCGGCACGCCCTACGAGTGGCACGAGGCGCTCTTCGCCCGGGCCCGGGAACACGGGCTGGTGCCGTTCTCCAGCCCGTTCGACGCCTCGGCGGTCGAGCTGCTCGAGGGCCTCGGCTGCGCCGTCTACAAGATCGCCTCCGCGGAGCTGCTGGACCTGCCGCTCATCCGGCTGGCGGCCGGCACCGGCAAGCCCCTGGTGATCTCCACCGGGATGGCGAGCCTGGGTGACATCGATGCGGCCCTGTCCGCCGCCCGCTCCGCGGGCTCGGGACAGCTCGTGCTGCTCAGCTGCACCGCCGCCTACCCCGCCGCACCGGCCCAGAGCCACCTGGCCAACATCGCGGTGCTCCGCGAGGCGTTCGGCGTGCCCGTCGGGCTGTCCGACCACACCCCCGGGGTCGGGGTCCCGGTCGCCGCCGTGGCGCTCGGCGCCGTCGCGGTGGAGAAGCACGTCATGCTCGACCGCGACGGTGGCGGGGTCGACTCGGCCTTCTCGCTCGACCAGGTGGAGCTGGCCGACCTGGTCCGCGAGTGCACCGCGGCCGGCGCCGCGGTCGCCGCGCCACCGGCCTTCGGGATCCGCCCGGGCGAGGAGGAGACCGCCCGGTTCCGCCGCTCGCTGTGGGTCGCCCGGGACGTCGCCGCCGGCGAGACGGTGCAGCCGGGCACCGTGCGGTCGCTGCGACCTGCCGGCGGCCTGCCCCCGGGCTCGTGGGAGGACGTGGTGGGCCGCCCGTTCGCCCGGTCCGTCCCCGGCGGCACCCCGCTGACCTGGGACCTGCTCGACGCGCCGGTCAGCCGCTGAAGAAGCCGCGGACCAGGTCGCACACCCGGTCGACGTCGGCGTCGCCGAGCCCGACGAACAGCGGCAGCGACAGCTCCTGCCGGTACCAGCGCTCGGCCACCGGGAACTCCCCCCGGCGGTACCCGAGGTCGGCGAACACCGGGTGCCAGTGGGCGGGCACGTAGTTCACCTGGACGCCGACCCCCGCCGCGCGCAGGTGCTCGAACAGCGCCCGGCGGGCTTCCTCGGGAACGCGGGCCGGGTACAGGTGCCACGCGACGTCGGCGTCGTGCGGCCGGCTGGGCAGCGTCACCTCCGCCACGTCGGCGAGCGCGGCGTCGTACCGCGCACTCAACTCCGCACGCCGGGCGATGAACGCCGGCAGCCGGCGGAGCTGGCTGGACCCGAGGGCGCACAGGACGTCGGGCAACCGGTAGTTCAACCCGAAGGAGTGCACCTCCTGGTGCCAGGGCCCCTCGTCCGGCCAGCGCTGCCGGGCCGGGTCGCGGACCAGGCCGTGGTTGCGGAAGCCGGCGGCCCGCGCCAGCAGGTCGGGCGAGGTGCTGACGACCGCACCGCCCTCGGCGGTGGTCAGGTTCTTCGTGGCGAAGAAGCTCAGGGTGGTCAGGTCGGCGAGGGCACCCACCGGCCGGCCGCGCCACGTGGTGCCGATCGAGTGGGCGGCGTCCTCGAGGAGCAGCGCCCCGGCACCGTCGGCGACCTGCCGCAGCGCGTCCATGTCCGCCGGCGCGCCCGCGTAGTCGACCGCGGTGACCACCGTCGTCCGCGGGGTGACCGCGGCGGCGGCGGCCGCCGGGTCGAGGCAGCCGGTCGCCTCCTCGACGTCCGCGAAGACCACCCGCGCACCCAGGAGCGCCGCGGTCGCCGCGGTCGCGACGAAGGTGAACGGCGTGGTGACCACGTCCTGTCCCGGCCCCACACCGGCCGCCGCGTAGGCGGTGTGCAGGGCCGCCGTCCCGGAGGTCACCGCGACGGCCGGGTTCCCGCCGGTCCACCCGGCGAGGTCGGCCTCGAACCGGGTCACGGCGGGGCCGGTGGTCAGGTAGGGATCGGTGACCGCCCGGGCGACCGCCGCGACGTCCGACTCGTCGACCGACTGCCGGGCGTACGGGAGCACGTCGCTCAGTCCAGCGCGGCGACGAGCTCGCGGAGCTCCTCGACGCCGATCAGGAGGTCGTTGGTGTCCGAGCGGTACGCCGACCCGTCCGGCACCGGCTCACCGGCCGGCGGCTCGTAACCCCAGCCGGCCAGGTAGGGGGTGATCACGTACCGGTTGCCGGTGCGCAGCGTCCGGCGCGAGTCGTCGGCCGCGATCATCTCCTCGTGCAGCTTCTCCCCCGGCCGGATGCCCACGTCCACGGTGTCCGCACCGGGCGCGATCGCCTCGGCGAGGTCGATCAGCTTGCTGCTGGGGATGCGCGGCACGTACAGCTCCCCGCCCACCATCACGTCGAGGGACTCGACCACGAAGTCGACGGCCTGCGGGAGGGAGATCCAGAACCGGGTCATCCGCCGGTCGGTGATCGGCAGCGGCTTCCCCTCGGCGGCCAGCCGGCGGAAGAACGGGATGACGCTCCCCCGGCTGCCCAGCACGTTGCCGTACCGGACCACGCTGAACCGGGTCCGCTGGTGGGCCGCGTAGTGGTTGGCCGACACGAACAGCCGGTCGGCGCAGAGCTTGGTCGCGCCGTACAGGTTGATCGGGCTCGACGCCTTGTCCGTGGAGAGCGCGACCACCTTCTCCACCCCGGTGTCGATGGCCGCCTCGACCACGTTCTCCGACCCGTTGACGTTGGTGCGGATGTACTCCACGGGGTTGTACTCGGCCGTGTCCACCTGCTTGAGGGCGGCGGCGTGGACGACGACGTCGACGCCGTGCATCGCCCGGCGCAGGCGCTCCCGGTCCCGGATGTCGCCGATGAACCAGCGCAGCCGGGCGTCGTCGCCGAACCGGGACCGCATGTCCGACTGCTTCAGCTCGTCCCGGCTGAACACCACCACCCGTCGCGCACCCAGGTCCAGGGCGCGCTGCACGAAGGCGTTGCCGAAGGAGCCCGTGGCTCCGGTGACGAGGACGGAGGCCCCCTGGAGGGACGACTGACCAGCCGGCTCGTTCACGTGCCACCCCTCGCCATCGGTTGCTCGTCGCCAGCGGATCGTGTCACAGCGCGACCGGCGCCGTTCTCCTCGGGCAGGATGGCGGCGTGCGGGTTGCAGCGGTCGTCCAGGCCCGGATGGGCTCCACCCGGCTGCCCGGGAAGGTCCTGCGTCCGCTGGGCGGCCGCCCGGTCCTGTCGTGGGTCCTCCGGGCCGTCGAGGCCAGCGGGTGCGCCGACGAGGTCGTGGTCGCGACGACGGTGCTGCCGGAGGACGACCCGGTGGAGCAGTGGGCGCGCGAGTCCGGCGTCGCCGTCGTGCGCGGCTCCGCCGACGACGTCCTGGCGCGCTACCTGGACGCGCTGGCCGCGCACCCGGCCGACGCGGTGGTGCGGCTGACCGCCGACTGCCCGCTCCTGGACCCGGCCCTGCTCCGTGGCGTCGTCGCCCTGTGGCGGTCCGCCCCGGACGCCTACGACTACGTGGCGACCACCCTGGAGCGGACCCTGCCCCGCGGGCTCGACGTCGAACTGGTCAGCGCCCCTGCCCTCCGGCGGGCGGGAGCCGGGGCCGGGGGTCACCACCGGGCGCACGTGACGTCCTACGTCTGGAGCCGGCCGGACCTCTTCCGGCTGGGCGGGCTGGTGGTCCGGCCGGCCGCGGCCGATCTGCGGGTCACCCTGGACACCGCCGAGGACGCGGCCCTGCTCGACGCTCTCGTCGCCCGCCTCGGGGACGCCCCGCCCGACTGGCGGGAGCTCGTCGGCGTGCTCCGGTCCAGCCCGGACCTGGTCGCGCTCAACGCGGCCGTCCAGCAGAAGGAACTCGAGGAGGGCTGAGCGTGGCACCGCTGGCCTTGCTGCGCTGCGACGCGGTCCCCGCCACGGGGGTCGGCCACCTCGTCCGGTGCCTCGCCGTCGCCGAGGCGGCGGCCGCCGCCGGGTGGCGGGTGCTGCTCGTCGGCGAGGTGAGCGCTCCGCTGGCCGTGCAGCTGGTCGCGGCGGCCGGGCTGTCCGTGCACCCGGCCGGCACCGGACCGCTGGACGAGCTGGCGGCGGGCCTGGGCGCGCGGGTCGTCCACCTCGACCACTACGCGGTCGCCGGTCCACCGCCCGGCGACCCGGCCGCCGGCGACCTGCTGGTCAGCTCCGTCCAGGACGGCCGGCACGGGCGGCGGGACGCCCACGTCGTGGTGGACGCCTCCTCCCTCGCCGAGGTCACCGCCGCCGTCGTCCCCGCGGCCCGGGTGCGCCTCACCGGGCCGCGACAGGCGCTGCTCCGCGAGCAGGTGCGGCACGCCGCCGCGCGGCGACGGGCGGACCGCGCTGCCTCCTCCCGGGTGCTGGTGGTGGCCGGTGGGACGGATGCGGCCGGGATCGTCCCCCGCCTGGCGGCCATCGCGGTCGAGGCGGTCGCGGACCCGTCGGTCGAGATCCTGGTGCTCGATCCCGCGGCCACCGGAACGTCCCGCACTCCCGGCGGCGTGGTGCGCCGTCCGCCGGGGGCGGACCTGGTCGAGCTGGCCGCCGGCTCCCGCCTGGTGATCACGGCGAGCGGCACGACGACGAGCGAGCTGGCGGTGCTCGGGGTCCCGATGGCCGTGGTGCGCGCGGTGGACAACCAGGAGGAAACCTACTCCCGGCTGGTGTCGGCCGGTGCCGCCCTGGGGCTCGGCTCTGCCGCGGACCTCGACCGGGACCGGGACCGGCTGGTGCAGTCGCTGCGCGGGCTGGTCCACGACCGTGTCCGGCTGGCCGCCCTCTCCGAGGCAGCCGGCGCGCAGGTCGACGGCGCCGGCGCCGACCGGCTGGTGGCGGCGTGGACGTCGGTGCTCGACGGGCGCAGCGCACCCGGGGCACGAGGCTGGTGGGTGGGCCCGGCCCGGGCGTCGGACGGCGACCTGCTGTTCCGCTGGCGGAACGACCCGGAGACCAGGGCACGCTCGCTGACCACCGAGGCCGTTCCACGGGCCGGGCACGAGGCGTGGCTGACCGGTGTGCTCGCCGATCCGGATCGATCGCTGCTGATGGTCGGCCGCGGCGACGCCCGCGTGGGCACGGTGCGCTTCGACCGACGCGCCACGGAGACCTGGGAGGTGTCGATCACGATCGCGCCGGAGCAGCGTGGCCGGGGACGGGCACGGACCGTCCTGGCGTGCGGGGAGGAGTTCCTGGCCTGCCGGGTGGCGGGCCGGCCGACGGTGGTCGCCCAGGTACGACCGGACAACCACGCCTCCCGGGCCCTCTTCGCCGCCGCCGGCTACCGCGCCACCGGGCTCGGCGACCCGGCGACCGGCTCGGTGGACCGCTGGGAGAAGCCCCTGCCGGTGTGACGGCGGCAGGGCTCGCACCGGTCGGGGCCGTCAGGCCGCGAGGCGCGAGCCGTGCCGCCCGGCGATGACCTCGACCCGGCTGCCGATGCGCGTGCGCAGCTCCTCGACGTGGCTGATCAGGCCGACCGTGCGGCCACCCCGCCGCAGCTCGTCGAGCACCGTCATCACCGCGTCGAGGGCCAGCGGGTCGAGGGTGCCGAAGCCCTCGTCGACGAAGAGGGTGTCCAGCTGCACCCCGCCGCTCTCCGCGGTGACCACGTCGGCCAGACCCAGGGCGAGGGCGAGAGAGGCCATGAAGCTCTCCCCGCCGGAGAGGGTCTTGGTCGGCCGACGGACGCCGGTGTACTCGTCGAGGACGTCGAGCCCGAGCCCGCCGCGGGCACCGTGCCGGCCCTGTGCGTCACTGTGCACGAAGGTGTACCGGCCGCCGGACATGTGCTGCAGCCGCCGGCTGGCCACCGAGGCGACCTCCTCCAGGCGGGCAGCGAGCACGAAGGACTGCAGCCGCATCTTCAGCTGGTTCGAGCCGCGGCCGTTGACCAGGTCCGCGAGGGCGGTGACCTGGTCCGACCAGGCCCGCCGCTCGTCGAGCTCGACGTCGACGGCGGTGACCTCGCCGGCCAGCGCGTCCAGCGCCGCGGCACATCCGGCGGCGTGCTCGGCCGCCGTCACGGCCGCCTCGCGCGCCGTGGTGGCGTGCCGGCAGGCCACCTGCGCGGCGTCGAGGTCGGGCCGCGGGCCCAGGTCGGCGAGGTCGGGCTCGGCGAGGGTGGCGCTCACCGCGACCAGCTGGTGGTCGTGCTCCTCGACCTGCCGGGCGAGGGCACCGAGGCGGCTGCGGTCGAGCAGTGCGTCGGCCGCGGCCGGCACGTCGGCGAAGCCGCCCTCGGCGGCCCGCTCCTCGGCCGTCCGACGGGCGCTGTCGGCCGCGGTGCGGACCCGCAGCTCGGCATCGGCCGCCGCCACCAGCGCCTCGCACCGCTCGGCCTCGGCGACCAGGCGGTCGATGCGTCCTGGGAGGTCGGCATCGTCGGCGCAGGCGGCGACGAGCCGGCCGCGCACCTCGGTGCAGGCGGCGACGGTTGCGGCCGCCTCGGCCCGGGTGCGCTCCAGCAGCGCCCGGTCGTCGGCGACCGTCCGCTGGGTGGCATCGCGCCGGGCGGCCAGCTCGGCCAGCTCCGCGCGGGCCTGCGCCAGACCGGTGGCGAGCCCGGCCGCGGCCGACTCCGCCGCCCGGGCGTCGACCAGCTGCTCGCGGAGCGCCGGCAGCGGCACTGCACCGGCGCGGGCCTGGTGCGCGGTCAGCTCGCCCTGCGCGGCCTCCCGGACGACGCGGGCCGCGGTGACCCGCTGCTCGGCGCGCTCGACGTCCTGACGGGCGCGCTCCTCGTCCTCGGCGGTCACGGCGGACCCGTGCGCGGTGGCCGGCCCCGGGTGCTCGGT
The DNA here is from genome assembly GCA_019779905.1 of Modestobacter lapidis. Classification (GTDB taxonomy): domain Bacteria; phylum Actinomycetota; class Actinomycetes; order Mycobacteriales; family Geodermatophilaceae; genus Modestobacter; species Modestobacter lapidis. The sequence continues at coordinate 59,596 of JABAKE010000017.1, forward strand.
GGCTCCGCAGACCGGGCAGTCGGCGCCGTCGCGGAGCTGGGCGGCGAGCTCGGCGGCCATGCCGTCCAGCCGGGCGGTACGCAGGGCGGCCAGCCGGTCGCGGGCGTCCAGCCAGGCCTCCCGGGCGTCCTGCTCGGCCTGCCGCCCGGCGGCGACCTGGTCGGTGAGCGCCGCGGCGGCCTCGGCGGCGGCCACGGCGGCGGCCAGGGCCCGCGCGCCGGCGGTCAGCCCGGGCAGCCGGGCGGCAGCCTCCTGGGCGGCCGCGACCGCGGCCTCCTGGGTACTGATCCGACCGGGCCAGCCGGCCAGTTCCTCGCTGCCCTGCCGCACCCGCTGCTCGAGGTCGGTGACGGTGCGGGCCAGCCGGGCGCCGGCGCGATCCAGCTCCTCGGCGCGGTCGACCTCGGGGAGCAGCGCCCGCGCTGCGGCGGCCTCGTCGCGGAGCCCGCGGGACACCAGCGTGTCGGCGTCCCGCCCGGCGGCGACGGCGGCCCAGGCCCGCTCGGTCCGCTGCAGGGCGTCGGCGGCCTCCTCGGCGGCGAGCGCGGTGCGCCCGGCGGCCTCCAGTGCATCGCGCAGCGGCTCGGCCCGCCGGCCGGCGTCCAGCAGCGCGCGGAGGCCGACGAGCCCGGACTCGGCGGCGGTCAGCCGCTCGAACTCGCGGCGGGCCCGCTCGCGGCGGACGTGCCGTTCCTCGAGGGTGCGGGCGGCAGCCAGCGCGCGGTCCTCCTCCGCGACCAGCTCCGCCGCCTTCTCGGCCTCGGCCCGGGCCGACGCGCGGCGCGCCTCGGCCGCGGCGCGGACAGCGGCCACCCAGGGCGCGACCCGGGCCCCGGCGGCGGCGCCGACCAGCTCCGGCGCCAGGTGCTCCGGCACCTCCACGTCGGCGACCTGGGCGACGCGGGCGATCAGCGTGCTCATCCGGACCCGCACGTCCTCGAGCTCCTGGCGCGCGGACTGGCGTTCCGTGGCGAGCCAGTCCTCGGCGCGGGCGAACCGGCCGACGTCGAACAGGGTGCGGAGCAGGCGCCCCCGTTCTTCCGGCTCGGCACGCAGGAAGCGGGCGAAGTCGCCCTGCGGCAGCAGCACGACCTGGCAGAACTGCTCGGCCGACAGACCGAGCCGGGTGCGCAGGTGCTCGGAGCCCTCGTCGATCCGCGTGCTGACCGGCTCCCAGCCGTCAGCGGTCAGCCGCTGGACGGTGAGCCTGGCCTGCTCGGTGGTCCAGCCGGCACCCCGCAGCTTGGGCCGCTGCTGCTCGGGGCGGCGGACGACCAGCAGCCGCTCCCCGCCCAGCGTCAGCTCGCACCGCACCTCGGTGCGCACGCTGGGACCGGCGTGGTCGCTGCGCAGCCGGCGCTCCTCGCCGCGAGCGCCGGGGACGGTGCCGTAGAGGGCGAACACGACCGCATCGAGCAGCGTGGTCTTACCCGCCCCGGTGGGCCCCCACAGCAGGAAGAGCCCGTCCCGCCCGACCTCGTCGAAGTCGACGGTGACGGTGTCGACGAACGGGCCGAACGCGGTGACCTCGAGCCGGTGCACCCTCATCGGGCGGCCTCCTCGCGGCCGGCGGTGAGCAGGGCGCGGCCCAGCAGCTCCCGCTCGGCCTCGCTCGGCTCCCGGCCACGGACGTGCTGCACGAACTCCCCGGCGACCTGCACGTCGGTGCGGCCGGCCAGCCGCTCGGCGTAGCTGCGCCCGTCGGCGACCGCACCGCTGCCGGCCCATTCCAGGTGGACGCAGTGCGGAAAGCGGGCCTGCAGCTTGCGCATCGGGTCGACCGGCCGGACCGGGTCGGTCAGCCGCACGGACACGAAGTGGGCCGCCATGCCGGCGTGCGCCGGGTCGCTGAGCAGCGTGTCGAGCTCGCCGGTGAGCACGGCCAGCCGCCGCGGGGCCGGCAGAGGCACGGCGCGGACCTCGGCCAGCCCGCCGGCGTCGAGGTCGACCAGCCACGCCTGCTTGTGGTGGCCCGCCTCGCCGAAGGAGTAGGCGAGCGGGGAACCGCTGTAGCGCACCCGTGGGCTGAGCGTCTGCGGCCGGTGCAGATGCCCCAGAGCCACGTAGTCAACACCGTCGAAGACCGCGGCGGGCACCAGGTCGACACCGCCGACGCAGATGTCGCGCTCGCTGTCGCTGGGCAGCCCACCGCCGACGAACGCATGCGCCAGGACGACCGAGCGGGTGCCCGGCCGGAGGAACAGGTCGGCGCGCACCCGGTCCATCGCCGCGCCGAGCACCGCCTCGTGGCTGCGCCCCTCGACCAGCCCGAGCTCGTGCCGGGCGATGTCGGGCTCGAGGTAGGGCAGCCCGTAGACGGCGACGTCGCCGTGCTCGTCGGCCAGCAGCACCGGCTCGTCGAGCAGCGGCGTCGCGGCGCGCACGTGCACCCCGCTGACCGCCAGCAGCCCGGAGGCGAAGCCCAGCCGGCGGGCCGAGTCGTGGTTGCCGGGGGTGAGCACGACCGCCGCACCGGCCGCCCGCAGCCGGGTGAGCACCCGGTCCAGGACGGCGGTGGCATCGGCCGAGGGGACGGCGCGGTCGTACACGTCACCGGCGACCAGGACGGCGTCGACGCCCTCGGCGGCGACCACCTCGGCGAGGCCGCTCAGCACCGCCTCCTGCTCCACGAGCAGGTCGGTGCCGTGCAGGGACCGGCCGAGATGCCAGTCCGACGTGTGCAGGAGGCGCATGCCGCGGACGTTAGGTGGGCCCACCGACAGAACCGGCCCACCACGCCGGAACGGACCGGTCACACGGCGCGGTGGTGGCAGCGGCCGGGCGGGTCGGGTCAGGGCTGGGGTCAGGGCTGGGGTCGGGTCCGCCGGTCGTCGGCATCGCTCCAGTCACCGGCGTCGGCCCGGTCGTCGGCGTCGGCCCGGTCATCATCCCGCGATCGGTCGGAGTCGGCGAGGTACCAGGCGTTCTCCCGGGCCCGCCGGTCGGCATCCTCCTCGACCAGCTGGTTGAGCAGCTGCTGGATGCTCTCGCTGTCCGGGATGGCGGAGAAGACGGTGGGACCGCCCTCGCCGGCGGTCTCGATCGTGACGGTGCCGGAGTGGACGATCCGGTCCCACAGGCTCTGCCGGTAGGAGACGTCGGTGATTCGGGACAACCCGATGTCGCGGCCGGACCGGGACAGGACGCCGACCCGGTGCAGCAGGCGGTGGGTGGTGATCACGTAGTGGGTGGCGCGCCAGCGCAGCAGCGGCACGGCCACCAGGACGAACCCCAGCACCAGGGCGACGCCGACCACCACCAGCCGCCACAGACCCTGCTGCGCCCCCGCCGGCACGAGCGCGGCCCCGAAGGATGCGGCACCGACCAGCAGCAGGAACACGACGACCGGCCGGAAGACCGTCAGCCAGTGCGGGTGCAGGTGGCGGACGACCTCCTCGTCGTCACCGAGCACCTTGTCCGGGTAGGGCATCCGCACAGGATGACCCACAGCGGATCCCTCGTCACGTACCCCGGACCGCGCTCTGCACGTGTGTGACGCCGCACTCCCGACCGACCCGTGGGTCGTGAGGAGTGGGGGCCGGAGGCTCCCGCGAGCGAGCGACGAAGCGGCTCACCGCCGCCGGACCACCGGCCTGACCGCGGTGTGACCCGGCGGGTCACCGTGTCATCGCCCGCACGTGCGTGACGTCGCCGGAGGCCAGCTCCACCGGTCCGGCCGGGCCATGGACCACCAGCCGGCCGTCCCAGTCGACCGCCGCGGCGACACCGTCGAGCGTCGACCCGTCGGGCATGGTCACCGTGACCGTCGATCCGACCGTCGAGCACCAGGCGAGGTAGTCGCCGGCCAGCCCGGAGGACACCGGGTCGCCGAGAACCTGCACCCAGCGCAGGTAGCGGCGTTCGAACGCGCGCAGGAAGGCCAGCAGCACGCCGGGGCGGTCCACGTCGGCGCCGGCGACCCGGGCCAGTGACGTCCCGGTGTCGGGGAGCTCGTCGGCCGTCGTCGACACGTTCAGGCCGACGCCGACCACCACGGCACGCCCGGCGGCCTCGGACAGGATGCCGGCGAGCTTGGCGCCGTCCGGGGCCAGCAGGTCGTTGGGCCACTTCAGCGACGCCCGCACGCCGGCGGCCTCCGCGACCGCCTCCGCCAGTGCCACCCCGGTGAGCAGCGACAGCCACGCCCGCCGGGCGGCCGGGACGTCCGGGCGGAGCAGCAGCGAGACGGTGAGCCCGGCGCGCGGCGGCGACGTCCACACCCGGTCCAGCCGCCCGCGGCCGGCCTCCTGGTGCTCGGCGACCAGCACCGTGCCCTCGGGGGCCTCGCCGGCGGCCGCCGCGACGAGCGTGGCGTTGGTCGAGCCGATCGCCTCGACCACCTCGACCGACCGCCACAGGTGGCTGCCGGCGAGCGCCGCGGTGAGGGCGGCGCCGTCCAGCGGCGGCCGGTCGGGGCGTGCGGGGTCGGTGACGGTCACGTCACTACGCTACGGACCCGTGAGCGCCGCCGAGCTCGAGAGCGCCGGGGAGCACGTCCCCGACGACATCGACATCCACACCACCGCCGGAAAGCTGGCCGACTTCGAGCGGCGGGTGCAGGAGGCCACCCACGCGGGCTCGGCCCGCGCCGTGGAGAAGCAGCACGCGGCCGGGAAGATGACCGCCCGCGAGCGGATCGAGGCCCTGCTGGACCCGGGCTCGTTCACCGAGCTCGACGAGTTCGCCCGGCACCGCTCCACCAACTTCGGGATGGCCGCCAAGCGGCCCTTCGGGGACGGCGTGGTCACCGGGTACGGCACGGTCGACGGCCGCCCGGTCTGCGTGTTCTCCCAGGACGTCACGGTGTTCGGCGGCAGCCTCGGCGAGGTCTACGGCGAGAAGATCGTCAAGGTGCTCGACCTCGCCGTCCGCACCGGCTGCCCGATCATCGGCATCAACGAGGGCGGCGGCGCGCGGATCCAGGAGGGCGTGGTCTCCCTCGGCCTGTACGCGGAGATCTTCCGGCGCAACGTGCACGCCTCCGGGGTGATCCCGCAGATCTCCCTGGTGCTCGGCGCCGCGGCCGGCGGGCACGTGTACTCCCCCGCGCTGACCGACTTCATCGTGATGGTCGACCAGACCAGCCAGATGTTCATCACCGGCCCCGACGTGGTGAAGACGGTGACCGGCGAGGACGTCACCCTGGAGGACCTCGGTGGCGCCCGCACCCACAACACGAAGTCCGGGGTCGCGCACTACCTCGCCGAGGACGAGGCGGACGCTCTCGACTACGTCAAGGCGCTGCTGTCCCACCTGCCGAGCAACAACCTCGACCCCCTTCCGGCGCTCGACGTCGCACCGGTCGACATCGCCCTGCCCGAGGCGCTGACGGACGAGGACCGCGAGCTCGACACCTTCATCCCCGACTCGCCCAACACTCCCTACGACATGCACACCGTTGTCGAGCACGTCCTCGACGACGACGAGTTCCTGGAGGTGCAGGCGCTGTTCGCGCCCAACATCCTGGTCGGCTTCGGCCGGGTCGAGGGCCGGCCGGTGGGTGTGATCGCCAACCAGCCGACCCAGCTCGCCGGCACGCTGGACATCGACGCCAGCGAGAAGGCCGCGCGCTTCGTGCGCACCTGCGACGCCTTCAACATCCCGGTGCTCACCTTCGTCGACGTCCCGGGCTTCCTGCCCGGCACCTCGCAGGAGTGGAACGGGATCATCCGACGCGGCGCCAAGCTGCTCTACGCCTACGCCGAGGCGACGGTCCCACTGATCACCGTGATCACCCGGAAGGCCTACGGCGGCGCCTACGACGTGATGGGCTCCAAGCACCTGGGGGCCGACGTCAACCTGGCCTGGCCCACGGCGCAGATCGCGGTGATCGGCGCCCAAGGCGCGGTGGGCATCCTCTACCGCAAGGAGCTGGCCGCGGCCGAGGACCAGGAGTCGCTGCGCGCGGAGCTGATCACCGAGTACGAGGACACCCTCGCCAACCCCTACGTCGCCGCCGACCGCGGCTACGTCGACGCGGTCATCCCGCCGTCGCACACCCGGGTGCACATCGTCCGGGCGCTGCGGCTGCTGGCCAACAAGCGGCAGACCCTGCCGCCCAAGAAGCACGGGAACATCCCGCTGTGACCGAGCAAATCCGGCCTCTGCTGCGGGTCGTGAAGGGCGAGCCCACCGCCGAGGAGCTGGCCGCGCTGACCGTCGTCATCGCCGCCATGTCGCAGCGTCGGGCCCGCAAGCGCCCGACGCCGGTCGGCGCCTGGGCGTCCTACGGGCGCAGCCACCGGGCTGCGGCGCAGGCCGGCCCGGGCGGCTGGCGCGCGGCGGGGAGCCCGGCATGACCGTCGACCGCAGGCTCGTCCTCGCCTCGGCCTCCCCCGCCCGCCTCACGCTGCTCCGCCAGGCCGGGCTCGCGCCCGAGGTGGTCGTCAGCGGTGTGGACGAGTCCGCCTACTCCGCCCCCCTGGTCGCCGAGCAGGTGGCGCTCCTGGCCTCGGTCAAGGCGGCCGACGTCGCCAAGCGGGAGACCGACGCCCTGGTGATCGGCGCCGACTCGCTGCTGGAGTTCGGCGGCAAGCCGCAGGGCAAGCCGGCCGACGCCGCCGAGGCCCGCGACCGCTGGCGGCGCATGGCCGGTCGTTCCGGCGTGCTGCACACCGGGCAGGCGCTCTTCGACGTGCAGGACGGCGCGGTGGTCAGCCGGGACATCGCCGTCGCCTCCACGGTCGTCTACTTCGCCGACCCGACGCCCGCGGAGGTGGAGGCCTACCTCGCCACCGGCGAGCCGCTGGCCGTGGCGGGAGCGTTCACCCTCGACGGCCTCGGCGCGCCGTTCGTCCGCCGCGTCGAGGGCGATCCGGCTGCCGTCGTCGGCCTCTCGCTGACCATGCTCCGCACCCAGCTGGGCAAGCGCGGTCTGACCATCACCGACCTCTGGCGTCGCTGACACCTCTAGCGTCACACATCCACCGATACCGGCCGTTCTCCGTGAAATGGTGACCCCCTCGACACGGGGGTGTGAGATGACCAAACGCTGGATGCGCTGCCTCGTCGCCGCAACGCTGGGCTTCGCCCTGCTGCTGCCGACCGCCGAAACGGCACAGGCCGACTCCTGGCAGGACCGGGTGGCGGCCGGCAGCACGTACGCCACGAACCGCGGCACGACGATCGCGCTCGCGTGGCTGGACCGGCACACCGGCGAGTACCGGGACAACGGCGGGGCCGCGCACACCCGTATCGAGTCGGCCTCGGTGATGAAGGTCTTCATCGCCGAGAACCTGCTCCGCCGACGCGACCTCGGGCAGATCCGCCTCTCGGCGACCGACATGAGCGACATGTCCCGGATGCTGCGCGACTCCGCGAACGCCCCGGCCAACCGGTTCTGGAGCGCCTACGGCGCCAACAGCATCGTCCTCGACGTCATCCAGCGCTACGGGCTGCACGAGACCGGACTGACCTCCAACACCCGCTACTGGGGCAACACGCTCATCACCGCGCACGACATGGTCGTCTTCTACCGCGGCCTCATGGACGGCGTCGGGGGCCTGTCTGCCGGCTCGCGCGACTGGATCGTCGAGCAGATGCGCCAGTCCAGCATGTGGGGCGACGGCGGACGACAGTTCTTCGGGCTCCACGACGGCCTGCCCCGAGAGGTGTTCATCCCCCAGAAGCAAGGGTGGATGTGCTGCGTCAACGGCAACATCTACCGCCACACGAGTGGCTACGTCGGCGGGGACAACCGATACATCGTGGTCGCCCTGACCCGTGAGCCCTCCGGCCGGGGGGACGCGCACATCGAGGAGTCGGTCAGCGGCGCGATCCGCACGATGTTCCCGGAGGGGCTGATCCCCCGCGTGCAGGGGCCCATCGGTGAGCACTGGTCACGCATGGCCGGTGCGTTCGGCCGGCTCGGCTATCCGGCCGGCGACCAGATCCGACTGGCCGGCGGGGCCCTCAGCCGCTTCCAGGGCGGGTTCGTCTACTGGTCCCCCGCGACCGGCGCGCACGCCGTGCACGGACCGATCCTCGACACCTACGGCGTCCACATGTGGGAGGGGGGTCGGCTCGGCTACCCCACCAGCAGCGAGATCCCCCTGATCCGCGGCGGAGCCCTCAACCGCTTCCAGGGCGGGTCCATCTACTCGTCCCCCACCACCGGCGCCCACGCCGTGCACGGACCGATCCTGGCCACCTACGGCGTCCACATGTGGGAGGGGGGTCGGCTCGGCTACCCCACCAGCAGCGAGATCCCCCTGATCCGCGGCGGAGCCCTCAACCGCTTCCAGGGCGGGTCCATCTACTCGTCCCCCACCACCGGCGCCCACGCCGTGCACGGACCGATCCTGGCCACCTACGGCGCCCACACCTGGGAGGCAGGCCGGCTCGGCTACCCCACCAGTAGCGAGATCCCCCTGATCCGCGGCGGAGCCCTCAACCGCTTCCAGGGCGGCTTCATCTACTGGTCCCCCACCACCGGCGCGCACGCCGTCTGGGGGGACATCCTGACGGCCTACGGCAGCCAGGGCTGGGAGCGCGGCCCGCTCGGCTACCCGGTCAGCGACGTCCTCGAGGACGACCAGGGCCTGCGGATGGACTTCCAGGGCGGCAGCATCACAGTGCCCACGGGCGGTCCACCCAGGATCACCACCCCGCCCGCGACCGCCCCGCCCACGGGCACCCCCACACCACCCACGACCACCGCTGCGCCCACGACCACCCCGGCCGAGGACCAGCAGCCGTGAGGTCGCTGCGGACGCTCATCGCAGCGACCTTCGTGCTCCTGGCAGCTGCCGGCTGCACGGGCTCGGACGACGACGCCGGCGACGGGGCGCCGTCGACACCCGCCGCCCCGGCCGCCCCGGCCGCGCCGGAGCTCGCCGGACCCGCGGAGTCCGAAGCCCTGGCGGCGCTGCCGACGGGCACGGCGACCGGGTCGGCGGTCCTCTCCTACGCGGGCCTCGGAGAGCTGCGGGAGCCCTTCACCGGCCGGTGCTCCCGCGACGGCGACTCCACGCGGATCGAGGGCTCCGCCGACACCGCCCGGATCACGTTCGTCATCAGTCCCGACGGCGCCCGGCTCGATCTGGACGACTCCGGGGTCACCGCCTCCTCGGAGCTCAGCACCGGCCGCTACGAGGTCTCGGGCACCCACCTGTCCCTGGCCGCGGACCTCGCCCAGAACGGCGTACGGGTGGGCTCGGCGGAGCTGGAGATCGACTGCGGCGGCTGACCGACCCGGTCAGCTGTCTCCATCTGAGACCCCATGGCCCTACCGCAGGCCACCTCGAAGGATGAGGATCCTGGCCGGGGCCGGCTGTGCTCGTTCCCGCTTGGTGCGCGTGAACCCGTTTCTGAGACTGACGCCAGGGGCCTTCCCGGCACCTCGAACTGTTGTCCTAGTGCACGCTTCACAGCGTCGTTGATCGGTTGGCCCCGCCGGTCCCGTCCCACCGGAAACGAGGACGAGGAGGCTGCTGATGGACGTGTTCATCGAGCGCTGCGCCGGGATCGACATCGGCAAGCACGAGGTGGTGGCCTGGGCCGCAGAAGCGACGTACTCGACGCCGAATGGCTGGCCGAGCTACTCGAGCACGGCCTGCTGCGGGGCAGCTTCGTGCCGCCGCCGGCGATCCGGCAACTGCGGGACCTGACCCGCTACCGCAAGCGGCTCATCCAGGCCCACAGCTCCGAAGGCCAGCGGATCGAGAAGACCCTGGAGGACGCCGGGATCAAGCTGGACTCGGTGGCCTCGGAGGTGCTCGGGGTCTCCGGGCGGGCGATGCTGACCGCGCTGGTCGCCGGCGAACGTGATCCGCAGGTGCTCGCCGAGTTGGCCAGGGGAAAGCTGCGCAACAAGATCCCGCAGCTGCGTCAGGCGCTGCGCGGCAAGTTCGGCGAGCACCACGCGATGCTGATCGGGTTGTGCCTGGACCACATCGCCCACCTGGAAGGCGCGATCACCCGGCTGGACGAACGCATCGACGCCGTCTTCGCGGCCTCGGTCAGCGAGGCCGGTGTCCCTTTCGAGCAGGCCCGTGACCGACTGGACACCATCACCGGAGTCGGCAAGCGGGCCGCCGAATGCATCCTGGCCGAGATCGGCGTCGACCTGACCCGGTTCCCCACTGCCGCCCACCTGGCCTCCTGGGCCGGCGTCTGCTCCGGCAACAACATCACCGGCGGAAAACGCGGCTCGGGCAAGACCACCCACGGCGACGTGTGGCTGATCGACATCCTCACCCAGTGCGCCTGGGCCGCCGCGCACACCCGCGACACCTACCTGTCGGCACAGTTCTGGCGGCTGGCCCGCCGCATCGGCAAGAAGAAGGCCGCTGTCGCAGTCGCCCACTCCATCCTCGTCATCTGCTGGCACCTACTCACCGACGACTGCGACTACGCCGACCTCGGCGGGGACTACTTCACCCGTCGCAACACCGACCGCCAACGTGACCGACTCATCGCCCAACTGCACAACCTCGGCTACCGCGTCACCCTCGACCAGGCCGCGTAGGCAGGCTGCGGTGAATTCTCTTCACAGCAGGCGCCCCTGTCGCGCCCTCCTCCCCGCTCCTGGCTACTCTCCGTCCGGCCGACTGAGAAGGAGAGCACCGGTGCAGAAGGTCCTCATCGCCAACCGTGGCGAGATCGCGGTCCGGGTGGCCCGCGCGTGCCGGGACGCCGGACTCACCAGCGTCGCGGTGTACGCCGAGCCGGACCGGGACGCCCTGCACGTGCGCGCCGCCGACGAGGCCTTCGCGCTGGGCGGTACGACCCCCGGCGACTCCTACCTGGTGGTCGACAAGATCCTGGCGGCCGCCCGGCAGTCCGGCGCCGACGCCGTGCACCCCGGGTACGGGTTCCTCTCCGAGAACGCCGACTTCGCCGCCGCCGTGATCGACGCCGGCCTGACCTGGATCGGCCCGCCGCCGCAGGCGATCGTCGACCTCGGCGACAAGGTCGCGGCGCGGCACATCGCGATGCAGGCCGGCGCGCCGCTGGTGCCGGGCACCAAGGACCCGGTCGCCGACGCCGAGGAGGTCGTGGCCTTCGCCGAGGAGCACGGCCTGCCGGTGGCCATCAAGGCCGCCTTCGGCGGCGGTGGGCGCGGGCTCAAGGTGGCCCGCACGATCGAGGAGATCCCCGAGCTGTTCGACTCCGCCGTCCGCGAGGCCGTCTCGGCGTTCGGCCGCGGCGAGTGCTTCGTCGAGCGGTTCCTGGACAAGCCGCGGCACGTCGAGGCCCAGGTGCTGGCCGACACGCACGGCACCGTCGTCGTGGTCGGCACCCGCGACTGCTCGCTGCAGCGGCGCAACCAGAAGCTGGTCGAGGAGGCGCCCGCGCCGTTCCTCACCGACTCCCAGCGGGACCGGATCCACTCGTCGGCGAAGGCGATCTGCCTGGCCGCCGGGTACGTCGGGGCGGGCACCGTGGAGTACCTGGTCGGCGCCGACGGCTCGATCTCCTTCCTGGAGGTCAACACCCGGCTGCAGGTCGAGCACCCGGTCAGCGAGGAGACCAGCGGGATCGACCTGGTGCGGCAGCAGTTCCGGATCGCCGACGGCCTGCCCCTGGAGGTGACCGAGGACCCGGCCCCGCGCGGGCACAGCATCGAGTTCCGGATCAACGCCGAGGACGCCGGCCGCAACTTCATGCCCGCCCCCGGTCCGGTGACCCGGCTGGAGATCCCCCAGGGCCCCGGGGTGCGCTGGGACTCCGGCGTCGAGACCGGCGGCGAGGTCGTCGGTGCGTTCGACTCGATGCTGGCCAAGCTGATCGTCACCGGCGCCACCCGGGAGGAGGCGCTGCAGCGCGCCCGCCGGGCGCTGGACGAGCTCGTGGTGGAAGGCATGCCGACCGTGGTCCCGTTCCACCGGGCGGTGGTCCGCGACGAGGCGTTCACCGGTGAGCCGTTCACCGTGCACACCCGGTGGATCGAGACCGAGTGGGACAACCAGGTCGAGCCCTACGCGGCTGCACCCGGCGCGGCAGCGGAACCAGAGCCCCGGCAGACGGTCGTGGTCGAGGTGGGTGGACGCCGGCTGGAGGTCTCGCTCCCGGCCGGGCTGGCGGCCGGCGGGGCCGCACCGGCCGACGTCGGGCCGAGGTCGCGCCGGCGCAGTGGCGGAGGCGGTGGGGCCGCCGCCTCCGGGGACAGCCTCACCTCCCCGATGCAGGGCACCATCGTGAAGGTCGCCGTCTCCGACGGCGCGACCGTCGCGGCCGGTGATCTGGTCGTGGTGCTCGAGGCGATGAAGATGGAGCAGCCGATCACCGCGCACAAGGCCGGCACCGTCTCCGGGCTGTCCGCCGAGGTGGGCGCCGCGGTGACCAGCGGCGCGGTCATCTGCACCATCGCCGACTGACCTGGCTGGTCGAGCCGGCCCGCGCGCTGCGCGGACCGGCTCAGTACATGGTGACCTGGTAGCTGTGGCCCGCGTTCGCGCCGCCCCACTGAGAGATCACCTCACCGTGCTGGAAGCGTCCCCAGTGCGGCACTGTGGGCCCGCCCCCGGTGCGGGCGTCGACCGGCCAGCCGAGACGGCCCGACCAGGCGCCCTCCTCGTACCAGGCCAACTGGAGCGAGTAGCTCAGCGCCACCGCACCAGTCGCCGGCGACCAGGTGATCTCCCCGTGCTGGAAAGTCTGGGCGCAGCCGCCGGCGAGCCCGCAGCTGGCGTCGCTCTGGGGGTAGCCGAGGAAGCTGCGCTCCCAACCGAGCGCGGCCCACCGGTCCCGCAGCACGCCCGATACCACGGCCGGGCCCCCGGTTCCTCCCGAGTAGAGGGAACCGCGCTCGAAGACCTGGAAGCACCCCCCGTTCACCAGCGTGCAGTTGACCTCGGACACCGGGTAGCCGAGATCCGCGCTGTTCTCCCAGCCGTGGCGCCTCCAGGCCTCGAGCATCGCCCCGGCGACCACACGTGGGCCGGTGCGCGAGGTCCAGTAGATCGAGCCGCGCTCGAAGTGCTGGAAGCAGCCGCCGTCGCGCAGCCCGCAGACGGGTGCGGACACCGGGTACCCCAGCACGCCGCCCTCGGACCCCGAGGCGAACCAGCGGTCGCGCAGCGTTCCGGTCACCGCCCACGAGCCGCTGGCCGGGCTGTACATGACCGTGCCGCCCTGGAAGTGCTGGTAGCAGCCGCCGTCCTTGAGACCGCAGGTGGTGTCGGTGACCGGGTAGCCCAGCGGGCCGCCCTCCCAGCCCTGCCGGGCCCAGCCGTCACCGGCCGGGCCGACCACCGCGCGCGCCCCGGTGGCCGAAGACCAGTACAGCGCCCCCCGCTCGAACCGCTGGAAGCAGCCGCCGTCGCGCAGCCCGCACACCGGCGCGGACGCCGGGTACCCCAGCGCCCCGCCCTCGGAGCCGGTGCGGAACCACGCGTCGCGGAGCACGCCGGTCACCGCCCACGAGCCGCTCGCCGGGCTGTACATCACCGTGCCGCCCTGGAAGTGCTGGTAGCAGCCGCTGCGGGCCAGCCCGCACGTGGTGTCGGTCACCGGGTAGCCCAGCGCCCCGCGCTCCCAGCCCTGCCGGGCCCAGGCGTCGGCAGCGGGGTTGAGGACCGCGCGCGCCCCGGTGGCGGGGGACGAGTAGAGCGTCCCCTTCGCGAAGCGCTGCAGGCAGCCGCCGTCGGGCAGCCCGCACACCGCCGCCGCCGCGGGATAGCCCAGCACCCCGCCCTCCGAGCCGGTCCGGAACCAGCCGTCCCGCAGCACCCCGGTGACCGGCCACGCCCCCGTCGCCGGGCTGGACATGACCGTCCCGCCCTGGAAGTGCTGGTAGCAGCCGCCGTCGACGAGCGCGCACTCCGTGCCGGTCACCGGGTAGCCCAGCGGGCCGCCCTCCCAGCCCTGCGAGGCCCACCGGCCGAGCACCGTCCCGGTCACCGCGTGGGCGCCGGTGGCCGCCGTCCAATAGATCGAGCCGTGGGCGAAGGCGCGGTAGCAGCCGTTGCTGCGCAGCCCGCAGCGCTCCTCCGTCGTCGGGGCGCCGAGGCGGCCGGCGTTCCCGCCGAGCGCGTCGTGGGCTCGGGTGATGGCACTGGGCGCGACCGGGGTGACGGCCGCGCTCCGGGCGCTCGCCGGGCCGGCGCCGACCGCGTTGGCCGCGGTCACCGTGAACGTGTGCGCCGTGCCGTTCGTCAGCCCGGTCACCGTCGCGTCGGTCGCGCCCGTCGTCGTGGCGGTCCTCCCGCCCGGCTGGGCGGTCACCGTGTACCCGGTGACCGGGGTGCCGTTCGCCGGCGCCGGCGACCAGGTGACCGTCGCCCGGCCGTCACCGGCCGTCGCGGTCACGGCCGTCGGGGCACCCGGCACGCCCGCCGGGACGACCGGGGTGCTCGCCGCGCTCTCCGGCCCGGTGCCCACGCTGTTGTCCGCGCGGACGACGAAGGTGTACGGCGTGCCGTTGGTCAGGCCCGGCACGAGCAGCGTGGTGCCCGTGGTCGTCGAGACGACGCCCGGACGCTCCGGCGAGCGGACCGAGTAGCGCCGGACCGCGCTGCCGTTGTCCGGCCCCGGCGTCCAGGAGACGGTGGCGCCGGCATCGTGTGCGACCGCCACCACCGCCGTGGGCGCGCCCGGCACGTCGGCCGGCGTCACCGGGGCGCTGGCGCTGCTGGCCGGCCCGGTGCCCGCCGCGTTCGTCGCGGTCACCGTGAACGTGTACGGCGTGCCGTTGCTCAGCCCGGTCACTCTCGCCGTCGTCGCACCGCTCGTGGTGGCCGTCGCACCGCCCGGCGCGGCGGCCACCGTGTACTGCGTGACCGGGCTGCCGTTGTCCGGCGCCGCCGACCACGTGACCGTCGCGCTGCCGTTCCCCGGCGCCGCGCTCACCCCGGTCGGGGCACCCGGCGCCGTCGCCGCGGCGGTGCCCACCTCGACGGCCGCGGCCGGCCCTGCCTGCTCCCAGGCGTCGACGGCGGACACCGCGTAGGTGCGCGACTGCCCCGGCGACGGCGCCGGGACGACCGCACCGGCGGTCCGCGGGGTGGCGACCACGGCGCCGGCCACGCTCACCCGGTAGGTGAGCGCTGTCCCCTGGTCGTCCCAGGTCAGCAGCACCTCGCCGTCCCGGTCCTGGGCGGCCAGCCCGGTGACGGCGGGTGGCGGGGCCGGCCGGCCGGAGCCCGTGACGACGGCATTCGACGCGGTCGCGGTGCGGCCCAGGTCGGCCTGGGGTCGCAGCTGCCAGCGGGCCTCCACGGTGGGCATGGCACCGATGCCGATGGAGAAGGTGGCCGGCGTGCTGGTCAGCGCCAGCGCCGTCGACCCGATGCTCACCCCGTTCCGGATGATGTCGTAGCGAGGCGACACCGCTCCGTCGACGGACGCGACCAGCTCGAGCAGCGCGCTGCTGCTCGTGCCCCGGAGCGCGGCGCTGTCCAGCACCGGGGTGGCCGGGGTGGCCCCGCCGACGGTCGCGAGCACCGGGCGGCCGCGGTCCCCGCCGTCCGCCTGCACGTCCACGGCGACCTGGTTGCCGTCGGTCAGACCGGTGACCCGGGCGCTGGTGGCGGACCCGGTCGCCCGGACGGTGCCGTCCACGCGGACGGTGTAGCCGGTCGCCCCGGGCACGGCGTCCCAGCTGACGTCGATCTGCCCGGCACCGGGGGTGACGGTGATCGGCGCGCTGCTGCGGTCGGCCGCGGCGAAGGCGGCGGGCACGTCCAGCCGCCCGGCTCCGTAGGTGCGGTCCCAGGAGCTGCTCTCCGCGCCCGCTTGCAGCGCGGCCTGGACCGCCGCCGGCTCGATGCCGGGGTGGCCGCTGCGGAGCAGGGCGACGGCGCCGGCCACGGCCGGGCCGGAGAACGACGTGCCGGTGGCATTCGCGTACGAGTCGGGAGGCGAGGACGTCAGGATGCTGTCCCCGACGGTGGAGACGTCGACCTGCCAGCCGTGCACCGCCCAGTCCGCGGGGGCACCGGCCTGGGTGGTCGCGGAGACGCCGATGACCCCGCTGAGCGCCGCGGGGTACATCACCGGGTTCCCGTTGAGCCCGTCGTTGCCTGCGGAGGCGACCACCGAGATGCCCTTGTCCAGCGCGTACTGGACCGCCGCGGCCTGCACGTCGGAGTACCCGGCGCCGGACAGCGACATGTTGATCACGTCGGCCCCGCGGTCGACCGCCCAGAGGACCCCCCGGGCGACGTCGCCGGAGGCGCACCCGCCGTCGTCGCACACGCGCACCGGCATGACCTTGGCGTCGGGTGCCATTCCGGCCCCGCCGATCCCGTTGTCCGCCTGCGCGGCCACCACTCCGGCCACGCCGACACCGTGCCAGGGCTCTCCGGGCCCGCGGGCGATGTCGGTACCCGGCAGCGCCGCGTGGACCAGGTCGGGGTGGGTGAAGGCCGCGGCGGTGTCGAGCACCGCGACCAACTGCCCGGCCCCGCGGGTGCGCGGCCAGACCGACGTCACGGAGCTGGCGCCGCCCGGGTCGGTGTCGCGCCAGTAGGGATCCGTCGTCCCGTCCACCCGGTAGGTCACCTGCGGGCTGGCCGCCACGACCCCGGGGTCGTCGGCCAGACCGGCCGCCGTCGCCGCGGCGCTGCGCACCGGCACGACGACGGTCTCGACCGCGTACTCCCCGTCGACCACCCGGAGGACGTCCACGGTGGTCTCGCCGTCGGCCGCGGCGGCCGGCGGCGCGACGGTGACCGCCAGGGCGGCAAGGAGGGTCAGGACGACGCCGGATCCGGACAGGGACGTGCCACGGTGCATGGGTCATCCATCGGCACGGCGTTCCCCGGGCACCAGTCGAGTGCCGGAAGTGGTCGTCGCGCGGGTGGATCGTCCGGTCAGGCGAGCCGCACCCGGGCAGTCGCCCGGTCCAGCAGCAGCGAGCCGAACTGGAAGCGCTGGACCCGTCCGCCGGGCACGGCGCGCTCCTCGTCCACCGGGTAGCCGAGCCCGGCCTCCCAGCCCAGGATCGCCCACCGGTCGCGGATGGCGCCGGACTGCACCGCGCGGGCGCCCGTCGCGGGCGACCAGTAGACCGCTCCCCCGGCGAACTGCTGGAGACAGCCGCCGTCGCGCAGACCGCACACCGCCGCGCCGGTCGGGTACCCCAGGACGCCGCGCTCCGAGCCCATCCGGAACCAGCCGTCGCGCAGCACCCCGGACACCGCCCACGAGCCGGTGGCGGGGCTCCACATGGCCGTGCCGCCCTGGAAGTGCTGGTAGCAGCCACCGTCCCGCAGCCCGCAGACCGGATCGGTCACCGGGTAGCCCAGCGGGCCGCCCTCCCAGCCCTGCCGCGTCCAGGCCTCACCGGTCGGCCCGGTGAGCGCCCGGGCGGGGGTCGACGCCGAGGAGTAGAGGGTGCCCTGCTCGAACCGCTGGAGGCACCCGCCATCGCGCAGCCCGCAGACCGGCGCGGCCATCGGGTAGCCGAGCCCGGCCTCCGAGCCGGTACGGAACCAGCCGTTCCGCAGCGCGCCGCTGATCGGCCAGGACCCGGTCGCCGGGCTGGACATCGCGGTGCCGCCCTGAAAGTGCTGGTAGCAGCCGCCGTCCCGCAGCCCGCAGACCGGATCGGTCACCGGGTAGCCCAGCGGTCCGTGCTCCCAGCCCTGCCGCGCCCAGGCCTCGGCGGTCGGCCCGGTGACCGCGCGCACCCCGCTGGCCGCGGACCAGTACAGCGACCCACCGGCGAACCGCTGGAAGCAGCCGCCGCCGCGCAGCCCGCACACCGCCGCGGCGGCGGGGTAGCCGAGCGCCCCGGCCTCCGATCCGCGGGCGAACCACCCGTCGCGCAGCGCGCCGGTGACCGCCCAGGCACCCGTCGCGCTGGACATCACGGTGCCACCCTGGAAGTGCTGGTAGCAGCCGCCGTCGACGAGCACGCACTCCGTGTCGGTCACCGGGTAGCCCAGCGTGCCGCGCTCCCAGCCGTGCGCCGCCCAGCGGTCGCGGCTCGCGCCGCGGACCTCGTGCACGCCGGTCGCCGGGGACCAGTAGACCGACCCGTGCTGGAACGCACGCAGGCAGCCGCCCCCGTGGAGCCCGCAGACCAGCGGGCCGGTCTGCGCGCCGAGCCGCCCACCGGCTCCCCCGGTCGCGACGTAGCGCTGGCCGACCGGGCTGCCGCCCGGGGCCACCTGGACGACGGCGGAGCCGGCGCCGAGGCTCCGCACGGTGACGGTCACCTCGCCGGACCAGACGGCCACGGGGGTGTCGACCGGCAGCGTGACCTGGACGTCCTCGCTGCGGGCCGGCGACCGCGGCGAGCCGTCGAGCAGCAGGGAGGTGTCCGGTTGCTCGGCGGACACCCGGAGGGTCACCCCGCTCTGCAACCCGCCCGCCCCGGTCGCCAGCCAGGCGTCCTGTCCGCTGGCCTGCCGGTACTCCAGCCACCGGCGGTCACCATCCGGGCCGACCAGCTCGATCGCCCGGGGGCCGGTGGCCGAGGACATCGGCACCAGCGTGTAGGAGGCAGTGGGCGCCCACGGCGGGACGACGACCCGCTCGCCGGCCGGCAGGAGCCCGAGCCGGGCCGCATGGGGGGCGTTGAGCGTGCCGATCCGCTGCCACGAGTAGCCCATGACGTCGTACAGGTCGTTGTAGCCGGTGACCCGGCAGTTGCCGCTGTCCACGGCGCCGTCGCAATGCAGCTGCGAGGAGTGACCGAGCCCGAAGTTGTGGCCCAGTTCATGGGTGATCACTCCCGCCGCCGCGTCCCGGACGTAGAGCCGGCCGCCGCCGTTGCGGTGGGTGCCGATCTCGGCGAGCCCGTATCCGCACCCGGTGGCCGTGGTCGGGAGGTAGACCAGCAGATGCTTGCCGGGGCCTCGGGTCCACCCGACGGAGGCGGCCACCTCGTCCCACAGCGCCCGGGGATCGTCGCAGCCGGCCCGGGTGGGCGTGGGGCGGTCGTACTGGGCGGTCACGCCCACGGTGATCGCGCCGTCGCTCTGGGCGGACCAGAAGGCGGAGACCGGCCCGTTGACCAGGTCCACGACGTCCTGCAGCCGGCGGCCGTCCCGGACGCCACCCCGCGGCACGGCCGTCACCACGGTCACCGCTGCGGTGACCAGCCCCGCCGGGGTCGCGCCCTGGTCCGGGGCGGGCGCGGCGGCCAGCACGGTCGCGTGCAGCACCTCGGCGGCGGGGTCCATCCCCGCGGCCTCGGCCTGCTGGTCCTCGACCTCGTCGCCGACGGTGACCGACACCGTGGCCCCCACCGAGACGTCGACGGCGTCCTGCAGTTCCTCGGTCGACACCCGGACGCTGTCGCCGTCCACGGTCTCCACCCAGCTCAGCGGCCCCTGGTCGGCGCCGTCCCGCGCCTCGGCGACGTGTTCGTACTCCGGCCACGCCTGCACCAGCCGGCCGACCACGGTCTCCCCCGGCTCGGCGGCGACGTCATCGGCGCGGGCCGTGCCCGGCACGGCGAGCTGGGTGCCCACGACCGCCAGGACGACGGCCAGGACCGCCAACGACAACCGCGCAGGCCAGGGGCGGCAGACGTCGGGCACGCAGAACTCCAGGGCAGAAGGGGCTGCCCTCTGCATCGGCGTGCCGCGCCCCGGGCCGGACCGTCCGGGGCCGGGTTCTCCGCATCGGGTGGACCCACGTCCCGCTGGTCACAGCCGCCCCGGGTCAGGACGGGTCGTCGATGCCCATCAGCCGGCGGCCGGCCTCGGTGATCGACCCGGACAGCGACGGGTAGATCGAGAACGTGTGGGCCAGATCGTCGGCGGTGAGCCCCTTGGTCACGGCCAGCGCGATGGGCAGGATCAGCTCCGAGGCTCCCGGGGCCACCACCACCCCGCCCACGACGACGCCGGTCGAGCGCCGGGTGAACAGCTTCACGAACCCGTCGCGCAGGTCGCTCATCTTGGCCCGGGCGTTGGTGGCCAGCGGCAGCTGCACGACCTGGACGTCGACGGACTCGCTGAGGGTCTTCTCCTGCACGCCCACGGTGGCGATCTCCGGGTGGGTGAACACGTTGGCCGCGACGGTCTTCAGCCTGATCGGGGCCACCGCCTCGCCCAGGGCGTGCCACATGGCGATCCGGCCCTGCATCGCCGCGACCGAGGCCAGCTGGAAGACGCCGGTCACGTCACCGGCGGCGTAGATGCCGGGCACCGTCGTCCGGGAGACCCGGTCGACGACGACGTGTCCGGAGCCGCTGAGCTCCACCCCGCAGACCTCGAGGTTGAGGTCCGCGGTGTTCGGCACGGTGCCCACGGTCATCAGCGCGTGGGAGCCCTCGACGACGCGGCCGTCGGTGAGCGAGACCCGCACGCCCTTCTCGGTGCGGACGACGGACTCGGCCCGGCCCTTCTCGGCGATCCGGCCGCCGCGGGACTGGAAGACCTTCTCGACGACGGCGGCGGCGGCGGCGTCCTCACCGGGCAGCACCTGCTCGCGGGATGACACCAGGGTGACCGGCACACCGGCCTCCAGGTACCCGGAGGCGAACTCGGCGCCGGTCACGCCGGACCCCACCACGACCAGGTGCTCGGGCATGTCCTCGAGGTCGTAGACGTCCCGCCAGGACAGGATCCGCTCGCCGTCGGGCTCGGCCCCGGGCAGCACCCGGGGATCGGCGCCGGTGGCGATCAGGACGACGTCGGCCTCCAGCTCCCGGGTCACCGTGCCCGCGGCGTCGAGCACCTCGACCCGGTGGGTCATCAGCCCGCGGACCTCGTCGGAGAGCCGGCCCTGCCCGGCGATGAGCGCGACCCCCTCGGACTCGAGCCGGGCGTGGATGTCGGCCGACTGCGCCATGGCCAGGCCGCGGATCCGGCCGTTCACCGTCGCCAGGTCGAGCCCGACGGAACCCAGATCGCTGCCCTGCAGGCCGAGCACCGCGGAGTCGCGGACCGAGGTCATCGCCCCGGCGGCCGCGATGAAAGCTTTGGAGGGGACGCAGTCGGTGAGCACGCTGGCGCCGCCGATGCCGTCGCGCTCCACCACGGTGACGTCGGCATCGAGCTGCGCGGCGACGAGGGCGGCCTCGTAGCCGGCCGGGCCGCCGCCGATGATCACGATGCGGGTCATGGTCCGTCCTCCGGCTCGGTGCGATCTGGCTGTGCCGGCCAGCTGGCCGCGCGCGAGTCATTCTCCCCGCATCTGCCGCCCGGATGCGGGACCGCCCCTCGGCGGGCCCGCCCTGACCCGCGCGGCTAGGGTGCCGCCGATGGGTCTCTACGCCGCGTACGGGTCGAACATGGACCCGGCGCAGATGCTGCGGCGCTGCCCGTCCTCGCCGTTCGCCGGTACCGGCTGGATCCCCGGCTGGCGGCTGACGTTCGGCGCCGAGGAGCTCGGCTGGGAGGGCGCGCTGGCCACCCTGGTGCCGGCCGAGGACACCTCTCCGGGGGTGTTCGTGGCGCTCTACGACCTCACCGATGCCGACGAGCAGACACTGGACGCCTGGGAGGGCGCCGACCACGGGCTCTACCGCAAGGTGCGGCTGCGGGTGCACACGCTGGCCGGCGACGTCGTCGCCTACGCCTATGCGCTGGACGCCTTCGAGGGCGGCCTGCCCTCGGCGCGGTACCTCGGGGCGATCGCCGACGCCGCCGAGGCGGCGGGCGCGCCCGACGACTACCTGAGCGACCTCCGGCGCCGCGACTGCCGCTCCGTCGCCAACTGACCGGCGGTGCGCGCGTGACCGGTGGCGCCCGCGGCGGCCTCTGGGGCCAGGCGGGCCGGTTCGTCGTCGTCGGCGCCCTGAGCGCGGTCGTCGACCTGGGCGTCTACACCCTCGCGCTGCACCTGGGGCTGTGGGTGCACGCCGCCCGGGCGCTCAGCTTCCTCTGCGGCACCACCACCGCCTACGCGCTGAACCGCCGGTGGGCGTTCGGCGTCGAGGGCAGCCGGAGCCGGGCGCTGGGCTTCACCCTGCTGTACAGCACGACGTTCTTCGTCATCCTCGGCGTCAACGCCCTCGCGCTGGCCGTGCTGCCGGACCGGTGGTGGACCGTGACGCTGGCCTGGGCGCTGTCCCAGGGGTTCGGCACGGTGGTCAACTTCGTGCTGCTGCGGACGGTGGTCTTCCGGGTGTGAACCCGCTCGCCCGCCGTGATCATGGAGCTCGGGGACCGACACACCGCCACATCTCGGCGCGGCGCTCCCCGAACTCGATGATCACGCCTTCAGGTGGCTCAGCAGGGCAGCCATGGGCGGTCGGCAGGCGGTGCCATCCCGATCGCCCGGGCCGCCGTCAGCACCATCGCCCGCGGCCGCCGGTACACATCGAGGTCGGTGACGTGGACCAGGGACCATCCCTGCTCGCGCACCCAGTTGGCGCGCTCCCGGTCATCGCGCAACTGCTCGCGGGTCATGTGCGACTCCAGCCCGTCGTACTCCGCGCCGACTCGCGGCTCGCGCCACCCGACGTCCAGCCGACGGCGGGTGCGACCGTTGCGGAGTTCTACCTGCAGATCCGGAGCGGGCAGTCCGCCGTCGAGATACCGCCAGCGCATCCGGGACTCCATCGGCGACTCCGACCGGCCATCTGCGTACGGCAGCAGCCCCCGCAGCCGGACGACCGACCGCAGCCCCGCCTGCGCTGCTGCCGCGGCTGCGAGCTCGAGCGGGGTGCACCGGTCGGTGGCCAGCGCGAGGTCCAGCGTCGCCAGACCGTCCACCGGACGCCCGAGCCGGACGACGTCGCACGCCGTCCGGGCCGGTGGCGTGCACCACACGCCGTCGACCAGCACCGCGTCGTCGGTGCCCAGGAAGGAGGGGTGGACCTGGATTCCCGACCGGCGGCGATTGGCCAGCGACGCCGGTCCGAGGAAGTGAACGTCGTCGTTCGCGTGCAGGGCGAAGCCCCACAGGGTCGCTGCGGTGGTGTGGCAGGCGACCAGATCGGGGCCCACCACGAGCGCGGCAGCGCGAACGGTGGCCGCAGGTGAGTCGGGCAGCTCCCCGTCCACGAGCACGCCGCGCCAGCGGCTCCGCCGCCACCTCCCCTCGCGGACCAGCCGGCGCACCTCGGCGTCGGAGCAGCAGTCCAGCGCCTGGGCGACGGTGAAGACCCCGCCCTGGGCGGCCACGGTGCGGTAGAAGCCGAAGTCCACTGCGGCAGGGTCGTGGCACGGAGCCCGCCGCCGGCCGGTCGCGCCCGGTCTGGGGACGAGCGGGGCTCCTGTGGACAGCGCCTTCCCCGCCGTGATCATGGAACTGGAGAAGTGACACGCCGCAGTCAGCCGGCGCGGCGCTCCCCGAACCCCATGATCACGGCGGAGTGGTGGGGGTGGCGCCGAGAAACGCGTCCAGGAGCTGCCGGGCCGCCAGCGCCGGGGTCAGCTCCCCGGCCAGCACCGCCCGCTCCAACTCCGGGGCCACCGACCGGACGGCGGGGTGGGCGCGCAGCCGGTGCTCCAGCCCGTCGCGCACCATCCCCCATGTCCAGCGCACCTGCTGGGCCCGGCGCCGCTCCTCGAGGGCGCCGGAGGCGCGCATCCGGTCCTGGTGCTCGAGCACCTTCGCCCACACCTCGTCCAGCCCGGCACCGCTGAGCCCGGAGCAGGTGAGCACCGGAACCGCCCAGCCGTCCGCCCCTCGACCGCGCAGCATCCGGATGGCACCGCCGAGCTCCCGCGCGGCCGTGCGCGCGTCCACCTCGCCCGGGCCGTCGGCCTTGTTCACCGCGATGACGTCGGCGATCTCCAGGATGCCGCGCTTGATGCCCTGCAGCTGGTCACCGGTGCGGGCCAGGGCGAGGAAGAGGAACGAGTCGACCATCTCCGCCACGGTGACCTCGGACTGGCCCACGCCGACGGTCTCGACCAGGACGACGTCGTAACCGGCGGCCTCCACCACCACCATCGACTCACGGGTCGCCTGGGCCACCCCGCCCAGCGTGCCGGCGGTCGGCGAGGGCCGGATGAAGGCGTGCGGGTCGACGGCCAGCCGCGCCATCCGGGTCTTGTCGCCGAGGATCGAGCCGCCGGAGCGGGCTGACGACGGGTCGACGGCCAGCACCGCGACCCGGGAACCGGCCGCGGTCAACGTCGTCCCGAGGGTGTCGATGAACGTCGACTTGCCCACGCCCGGCACGCCGCTGATGCCCACCCGGCGGGCTCCCCCGGCGTCCGGCAGCAGCTCCACGAGCAGCTGCTGGGCGGCCTCCCGGTGGTCGGCGCGGCGGGACTCCAGCAGGGTGATGGAGCGGGCCACCGCCCGCCGGTCGCCGGCGCGGACTCCCTCGGCGAGCGCGGCGACGTCGACGGCGCGTCCAGCCGGGGGGCCAAAGTCGCGACTTTGGCCCCCCGTCACGGGTGACCGAGGCGCTGGGCGAGGGTGCGGAGCAGCTCCTGCGCCGCCTCGGCGATCACCGTGCCGGGCGGGAAGACCGCCGCGGCACCCATCTCCCGCAGCGTGGGCACGTCGGCGGGTGGCACCACCCCGCCGACCACGATGAGCACGTCGTCGGCACCGAGGTCGACCAGCGCCTGCCGCAGGGCCGGGACCAGGGTGAGGTGGCCGGCGGCCAGCGAGGAGACGCCGACGACGTGCACGTCGGCCTCCACGGCCTGCCGGGCGACCTCCTCCGGGGTCTGGAACAGCGGGCCGACGTCGACGTCGAACCCGAGGTCGGCGAAGGCCGTGGCGATCACCTTCTGGCCGCGGTCGTGCCCGTCCTGGCCCATCTTGGCCACCAGGATCCGTGGGCGGCGTCCCTCGGCCTCGGCGAACTCCGCGGCCATCGCGCGGGTCTCCGCCACGGCGCCGTCCTTTCCTGCCTCGTCGCGGTAGATACCGGAGATGGTGCGCACCTGACCGGCGTGCCGCCCGTAGACGGTCTCCAGCGCGTCGGAGATCTCACCCACGGTGGCCTTCGCCCGGGCGGCGTCGACGGCGAGCTTCAGCAGGTTGGCGTCCAGGTCGTCGCCCCGCCGTCCCCCGGCCGCCGCGCGGGCCGCGTCGGTGAGCCGGGCCAGCGTCTCCTGCACCGCGCGCGGGTCGCGCTCGGCCCGCAGCCGCTCGAGCTTGGCCTGCTGCTGGGCGAGCACGTCGGCGTTGTCGACGCGCAGCACGTCGACGGCCTCGTCGGCGGCCACCCGGTACTTGTTGACGCCGATCACCGGCTGCCGGCCGGAGTCGATCCGGGCCTGGGTGCGCGCGGCGGCCTCCTCGATGCGCATCTTCGGGATGCCGTCGTCGATGGCCTGGGCCATGCCGCCGTGCGCCTTGACCTCCTGGATGTGCGCCCACGCGCGCCGGGCCAGGTCGTAGGTCAGCCGCTCGACGTAGGCCGAACCACCCCACGGGTCGATGACCCGCGTCGTCCCGGACTCCTGCTGGAGCAGCAGTTGGGTGTTGCGGGCGATCCGGGCGGAGAAGTCGGTGGGTAGCGCGAGCGCCTCGTCGAGGGCGTTGGTGTGCAGCGACTGGGTGTGCCCCTGGGTGGCGGCCATCGCCTCCAGGCAGGTGCGGACGACGTTGTTGTAGACGTCCTGCGCGGTCAGCGACCAGCCCGAGGTCTGGCAGTGGGTGCGCAGCGACATCGACTTCGGGTTTCTCCCGCCGGCCTCCTGGACCAGCTTGGCCCACAGCAGCCGGCCGGCCCGCAGCTTGGCGACCTCCATGAAGAAGTTCATCCCGATGGCCCAGAAGAAGCTCAACCGCGGCGCGAAGGCGTCGACGTCCAGCCCGGCGTCCCGGCCGGCCTGCAGGTACTCCACGCCGTCGGCCAGCGTGTACGCCAGCTCGAGGTCGGCCGTCGCCCCAGCCTCCTGGATGTGGTATCCGGAGATGGAGATCGAGTTGAACCGCGGCATCTGCGCCGAGGTGAACGCGAAGATGTCGCTGATGATCTGCATCGAGGGCTGGGGCGGGTAGATGTAGGTGTTGCGGACCATGAACTCCTTGAGGATGTCGTTCTGGATCGTCCCCGTGAGCTGCTCCGGCTCCACCCCCTGCTCCTCGGCCGCCACGATGTAGAGCGCCAGCACCGGCAGGACGGCGCCGTTCATCGTCATCGAGACGCTCATCCGGTCCAGCGGGATGCCATCGAACAGCTCCCGCATGTCCAGGATCGAGTCGATGGCCACCCCGGCCATCCCGACGTCGCCGACCACCCGCGGGTGGTCGGAGTCGTAGCCGCGGTGGGTGGGCAGGTCGAAGGCGATCGACAGGCCCTTCTGCCCGGCGGCCAGGTTGCGCCGGTAGAAGGCGTTGGACTCCTTGGCGGTGGAGAACCCGGCGTACTGCCGGACCGTCCACGGCTGGGTCGTGTACATCGCCGGGTAGGGCCCGCGCAGGTAGGGCGCGATGCCCGGGAAGGTGCCGAGGAAATCGACGTCGGCCAGGTCGGCGGGAGTGAACAGCGGCGGGACGTCGATGCCCTCCGGGGTGTGCCAGGTCGCCTCGCCTACGTCCCGCCCGGTGGCGTCGGCGTAGGCCTTGGCCCAGTCGTCCGGGGTCGCGTCGGCCGCCGGCGCGCCGAGCTCCAGCCCGCCGAAGTCGGGGATCGCGCTCATGCCCGCACCTCCTGATCCTGCGGACCGCCAAAATGGCCATTTTGGCGGACGGCCAGTTGCTCGTGCACCGCCCGGAGGACGGCGAGGGCGTCACACCCGGCGAACACGTGGCCGTCGACGCCGTCCACCGCCAGGGACTCCTTCCCGGCGAGCCACACCTGCCTCGCCCCGGCCCCCCGGAGCTGCGCGGCCAGGTCGGCCGCGGATCCCTCGTACTCGCGGTCGGTGCCGCAGATGCAGGCGACCGTCGTCCGCGCCGTCGGGAAGCCGCCCGCGCCGTCGCCGGTGGGGGTGCGCAGGCCGCCGGCGGCGAACAGGTTGGCGGCGAAGCCGGCCCGGGCGGTGTGCCGGGCCACCGGGCCGAGCGTCGCGAGGTACACGCCGGGACGGGGCTCGGCGCCCTCCGCCCGGTCGCGCAGCTCCTCGAAGGCGGCGGCGGCCCGCACCCGGGGCAGCCCACCCGGCGCGGGCGGGAGCACCTCGGGCGTGGAACGGCGGGCCGGCAGCACCTCGGTGGGGTTCGGGAACTCGCTGACCCCGGTGACCGCCTCGGTGCGGGTGGCCAGCCGCTGCGACCGCTCGTCCCAGGCGGCGGCGATCCGGTCGGCCACCAGACCGGCGGACAGCGCGGCGGGCAGCCCGCCGGCCCGTTCGATCTCGGTGAACCACGCCCACGCCGCCTGGGCGAGCGACTCGGTGAGCGACTCGACGTACCAGGACCCGCCGGCCGGGTCGAGCACGCGGGCCAGGTGGCCCTCCTCGACCAGCAGACTCTGGGTGTTGCGCGCGATCCGGCGGGCGAAGGCATCGGGCAACCCGAGCGCGGCGTCGAAGGGCTGCACGGTGACGACGTCGGCCCCGCCCACGCCCGCGGCGAAGCAGGCCACCGTGGTGCGCAGCATGTTCACCCAGGGGTCGTGCCGGGTGACCATCACGTCGGAGGTGACCGCGTGCTGGCGTTGCGCCCGCGCCCGCGGCGACGCCCCGCTGGCCTGCCCGACCCGGTCCCAGAGCCGGCGGGCGGCCCGCAGCGCGGCGATGGTGGTGAACTGGTCGGCGGTGGCCGACAGCCGGAAGTCCAGCTGGCCGAACGCCTCGTCGACGCTCAGCCCGCCCTCGGTCAGCGCCCGCAGGTAGGCGACGCCGGCGGCCAGCGCGCAGCCCAGCTCCTCCACCGCCGAGGCCCCGGCGTCGGCGAACACCGTGCCGTCGACGACGACCGTCCGCAGCCCGGGATGCGACATCGCCCGCCGGGCCACCGCCGCCAGGCCGGTGAGGTCCTGCTCCTCCCCCGAGGCGGCGTGCACGCCGAGCGGGTCGAGCCCGAGCGAGCCACCGGGAGCGAGGTCGGTGCGTCCCTCGACGAGCGAGAGAAACGCCTCGGCGGCCGGCCGGCGGCCCTGCACGGTCACCGGGGCGAGGTCGAGCAGGACGTCGGCGAGCACCTCACCGAGCGCGTCCACCGGGACCGCCCCCTCGCCGAGCACCAGCCAGAGCGAGGAGACGCCGTTCTCCAGGTCGGCGGCGACCGCCTCGCGGGTCAGCGCCACGTCCGGATCGGCGTGCCGCTGCCGCACGTCCCAGCCGCCGGGGACGTCCGGATCTGCCCCACCGGCCGCGGTCTCCCCGGCCGCACCGGGGCGTGCGCCGCGGACGAACGGCGGGAGACCGGGCACCCCGACCGCGGTGGGCAGGTCTCCGGCGTCCTCGACCGTGTAGAGCGGCGCGACGCGCACGCCGGTGGCCACGGTGGTGCGCAGCGCGTCCTCGACCGGGTCGGGGAGGTCGGTGCGACCGGCCTTGCGCAGCACGCCGGCGACGAGCTCGCGCCACTGGTCGCGGTCGGCGGCGGGGAACCCACCGGCGAGGCTGAGCTCCTCCGGTGTGGGGGGCTCGGCGGGGACCTCGGCGTCGATAGAGGTCTCGGGCGGGCTCGGCTCGTGCTGCTCGGTCGAGCTCATCATCGGGGTCACCGGCTCTCGTGGACGGGTGGTGCTGGTGCAGGTCTACCGCATGCGCTCGGCACCGGAGGCGGCCGCGGGCGGCACCGCGCGGGCGGCCAGCGCGCCCAGGGCGGCGTGGGCCAGCAGCCGCACCCCGACGCCGATGGCCCGCTCGTCGACGTCGAAGGTGCCGCGGTGCAGGTCGAGCGGCGCGCCGCCGCCGTGCGTCCCGAGCCGGGCCAGCGCGATCGGCACCCGTTCGGCGAACCAGCCGAAGTCCTCGCCGCCCATGCTCTGCGGGGACAGGACGACGCCGTCCGCGCCGACCGTCTGCACCGCCGCCGCGCGCAGCAGGGCGACACCGCGCGGATCGTTGACCACCGGGGGCACCCCGCGCACGTACTCGACCGCCACCGCGGCGCCGCTGCCGGCCGCGACCTGGTCGACCAGCCCGCGGATCAGGCCCTCGGCGGACTCCCAGACGTCGCGGTCCAGCACTCGCAGGGTGCCCCGGAGCAGGCCGGTCTCCGGGATGGCGTTGGGCGCGACCCCGGCGCTGACCGCGCCCCAGACCAGCGACATGCCCGCCCGCGGGTCGACCAGCCGGGACAGCAGGCCCGGCACCTCGGTGACCACCCGGCCCAGCGCGTGCACCAGGTCGACGGTCAGCTGCGGGCGGGCGGTGTGCCCGCCGGGCCCGTTGAGCGTGACCTCCACCCGGTCGCAGGCGGCGGTGATCGAGCCGGTGCGCAGCCCCACCCGGCCCACCGGCACGGACGGGTCGCAGTGCAGCGCGAAGGCGCCGATGGCGCCGTCCAGCACGCCCTGCTGGACCACCTGCCATCCCCCACCGGGAACCTGCTCCTCGGCGGGCTGGAAGACGCAGCGGACGGTGCCGGGCAGGTCCGGCTGCCCGGCGAGGGCGAGCGCGACGCCGAGCAGCACGGTGCTGTGCACGTCGTGCCCGCAGGCGTGGCAGAGGCCCGCGCGGGTCGAGGCGTACTCGACGTCCTTGAGGTCGGCCAGCGGCAGCGCGTCGATGTCGGCGCGCAGCACCACGACCGGGCTCCCGGCGTCCGCCCCCGGCCCGACGTCGCAGACCAGCCCGGTGCCACCGGCCAGCCGGCGCGGCTGCAGCCCGGCGGCCCGCAGGCGCTGCTCGAGGAAGGCGGTGGTCTCGTACTCGGCGAACCCGAGCTCGGGGTGGGCGTGCAGGTGCCGGCGGACGGCGACCAGCTCGGCGTCGTGCTCGGCGGCCCAGGTGTCGATCGCGGGCCCGGCGCCCGCAGCCGCCGTCACGCCGGCGCCGCACCGGGCAGGTCGTCGCGCAGCTCGGCCACCAGGCTGTCGACGACCGGGCACAGGTCGCCGTCGTGCGCCGCGGCCACCGCCCGCTGCCGCTGGTAGGAAGCCCCCACCTCCAGGACCCGCCGCACGTCGGCCAGCTCGTCGGCACACCCCAGCCGCCCGGCGGTCGGCGTCAGCTCCTCGACCAGGTCGGCGATCGCCTGCCGGACCGGGAGCGCGGTGCCCTTGTCGTCGACGACGATGTCGGCGTCCAGCCCGTAGCGCACTGCGCGCCACTTGTTCTCCCGCGCGATCCAGTCCGCCGGCGAGGGCAGCGTGTAGCCCCGGTCGATCTCCTGGTCGAACTTCTCCACCAGGCACTGCGCCAGCGCCGCGACCAGGCCGATCTCGGTGAGCGTGGGCAACCCGTCGCAGATCCGCAGCTCGACGGTGCCGAAGTCGGGGTGCGGGCGGATGTCCCACCACACCTCCCGGACGCTCTCGATGGCGCCGGCCCGGATCAGCGTGTCCATGTACTCCTCGAACTCCGCCCAGTCGGCGAGCTGGTAGGGCAGCCCCGCCGTGGGCATGCCCTCGAAGACCTTGGTGCGGGCCGAGGCCAGCCCGGTGTCGCAACCGGACCAGAACGGCGAGGACGCCGACAGCGCGAGGAAGTGCGGCACGTACTGGGTCAGCGCGTTGACGATCGGGATGACCTTGTCCGGCGAGCGGACGCCGACGTGCACGTGCACCCCGAAGATCTGCAGCCGGCGGGCCGGCCACTGCATCCGCTGCACCAGCTCGGTGTAGCGGTCCTTGGGCGAGATCTGCTGGGTGTCCCACCGGGTGAACGGGTGGCTGCCCGCGCACATCAGCGACAGCCCGTGCCGCTCGGCGAGCGGGGCGACCTCGGCCAGCGTGCCGGCCAGGTCGGCCTTCGCCTCGGCGACCGTGCCGCAGATACCGGTGATGATCTCGATCGTCGACTGCAGCAGTTCGTGCTTGGCCTTGGGGTGCTCCTCGGCGCCCTCGGGCCGCAGCTCGGCGAGGATCTCGGTGGCGCCGGCGGTCAGCTCGCGGGTCTGCGGGTCGACGAGCTGCAGCTCCCACTCGACCCCCAGGCTCGAGCGCTCGGAGGAGTGGAAGGGGATCGGCACCCCGTGATCGTAGGTTCGCCGACGATCCTCCGCCGCCCTTCCTATGCTCCGGGGGTGAGCGAGCCCACGCCCCTGCCCCCGAACGACCCCGCCGCCCGGGCGGACCGTGCCGCCGAGGACCTGACCACCGCACTCGGCGGCGGGCACGACGTCGCCGTCGTCATGGGGTCGGGCTGGGCGCCGGCCGCCGCGGCGTTCGGCCCGGCGTCGGCCGCGGTCGAGATGGCCCAGGTGCACGGCTTCACCGCACCCACCGTCACCGGTCACGGCGGCGAGATCCGCTCGGTGCGGGTCGGTGAGCGCAGGGTGCTGCTGTTCCTCGGCCGCACCCACCTGTACGAGGGGCTGGGCGTCGAGCCGGTGGTGCACGGCATCCGCACCGCAGCCGCGGCCGGGGTGCGCACGGTCGTGCTGACCAACGCCGCCGGCGGGCTCTCCCCCGACCACCGCGTCGGCATGCCGGTGCTGATCAGCGACCACCTGAACCTCACCGCCCGCTCCCCGCTGGTCGGCGCCACGTTCGTCGACCTGACCGACCTGTACTCGGCCCGGCTCCGGACGCTGGCCCGCGAGGTCGACCCGTCGCTGACCGAGGGGGTCTACGCCGCGCTGCCCGGCCCGCACTTCGAGACCCCGGCCGAGATCCGGATGCTGACCACCCTGGGCGCGGACCTGGTCGGCATGTCCACCGCGCTGGAGGCGATCGCCGCCCGCGCCGCCGGGCTGGAGGTGCTGGGGCTGTCACTGGTCACCAACGCCGCGGCCGGGGTCACCGGGGAGGCGCTGGACCACCTCGAGGTGCTGGCCGCCGGCCGGTCCGCCGCCGGGCAGCTCGGGCAGTTCCTGGTCCAGCTGATCGGGCGTTTG
Source organism: Modestobacter lapidis (assembly GCA_019779905.1). GTDB lineage: Bacteria > Actinomycetota > Actinomycetes > Mycobacteriales > Geodermatophilaceae > Modestobacter > Modestobacter lapidis. The sequence goes on from JABAKE010000017.1 coordinate 91,255, forward strand.
CCGTGAGCGGACAGGGGCGCGAGCATCGCAGCGAGGGCCGGAGCCGACAGGGAGTGAGCATCGCAGCGAGCCCTGCGAGCGAGGAGCGGAGCGACCGCGGAGGCGACCCGCGTCATGGAGCGAGGAGCGGAGCGCCCCGCGGGAGCGAACCGATGGGCACCGTGACGACGGGCCCAGTCCTGGTCACCGGCGCGGCGGGGCTGATCGGCGGCTGGCTGCGCGCCGGCCTGCCCGAGCGGGGCTGGGGGCTGCGCAGCCTGGACGTCGTCCCGCTCGCCGAGGTGCGCCCGGGCGAGGAGCAGGTGGTCGCCGACGTCACCGACCTCGCGGCGATGGTGGACGCCGCCGCCGGGGCCTCCGCCGTCGTCCACCTGGCCGGCATCGCCACCGAGTCGACCTGGCCGGCCATCAGCCACACGAACATCGAGGGCACGTACTGCGCGCTCGAGGCCGCCCGCCGGGCCGGGGTGCCGCGCGTGGTGCTGGCCAGCAGCAACCACGCCACCGGCTACACCCCGCGGCCGGCGGAGGGCCTGCTCGCCGAGGCCGACGCCCCGCACCGGCCCGACACCTACTACGGCGTCTCCAAGGCGACGATGGAGGCGCTCGGCTCGCTCTACGTCGACCGCTACGGCCTGGACGTCGTCTGCCTGCGGATCGGCAGCGCCTTCCCGGAGCCGACGACGGTCCGCCAGCTGTCCACCTGGTTGTCCCCCACCGACACGGTCGGGCTGGTCGACGCCGCGCTCACCGCGCCCTCCCCCGGCTTCGCCGTCGTCTGGGGCGTCTCGGACAACACCCGACGCTGGTGGGACCTCACCGCTGCCCGCGCGCTGGGCTACGAGCCGGTGGACGACGCCGAGTCCTTCGCCGCGGCGCTGCTCGAGGTGCACGGGCAGCCCGACCCCACCGACCCGGTGCACACCCGGGTGGGCGGCGAGTACGCGACCGAGGTGTTCGACGCCGAGCGGATCGAGGCCCGGCAGCCGGCCGCGCGGGACGAGCCGTGAGCGAGCTCGCGAGGTCACCCGTGGGCGCAGCCGACGTGCCGGCCCTCGCCCGGGCGTGGGCGGCCGACGACCCGCACCCCGGTGACCGCGCCGAGATCGAGGCGCTGATCGCCGCCGCCCGCACCGATGACACCGCCACCGCCGAGCTGACCCGGCGGTTCGCCGGCCCGCTGACCTTCGGGACAGCGGGGCTGCGCGGACCGCTGCGCGCCGGACCGGCCGGGATGAACGCCGCGGTGGTCACGCGCACCGCCGCCGGGCTCGCCCGGTACCTGGCCGACACCGGGCACGCCGGGGGCGGCGTGGTGATCGGCTTCGACGCCCGCCACCGCTCCGAGGAGTTCGCCCGGATCTCCGCCGGGGTGCTGACCGGCGCCGGGTTCGCGGTGTCGGTGCTGCCGCGGCCGCTGCCGACGCCGGTGCTGGCCTTCGCCGTCCGGCACCTGGGCGCGGTCGCCGGGATCATGGTCACTGCCAGCCACAACCCGCCGCTCGACAACGGGTACAAGGTCTACCTCGGCGACGGCGCCCAGCTGGTGCCGCCGGCCGACCGGGAGATCGAGGCGGCGATCCGGGCGGTCGGCCCGGCGCGGGAGGTCCCGCGCGGGGAGGACTGGACGACGCTGGGCGACGCCGTCGAGGACGACTACGTGACCGCGGTGCTGCGGGCGCTCGACCCCGGGCGGGTGGACGCCGGGGCGCGGAGCCGGCTCGTGGTCGCCTACACCGCGATGCACGGCGTGGGTGCGGCGACGACCCGACGGGTGTTCACCGCCGCGGGGTTCGCCCCGCTGCACGCGGTGGCCGAGCAGGACGTGCCGGATCCGGAGTTCCCCACCGTCGCCTTTCCGAACCCGGAGGAACCGGGGGCGGTCGACCGGCTGATCGCCGTCGCCGAGCGGGTGGGCGCGGACGTGGCGATCGCCGAGGACCCGGACGCCGACCGGTGCTCGGTGGTGTGCGGTGGCCGGCAGCTGACCGGCGACGAGGTGGGCGCGCTGCTCGCCGACTGGCTGCTGCGCCGCGGCGTGCGCGGCACCTTCGCGGCGTCGCTGGTCAGCGGCTCGCTGCTGGGCGAGCTGGCCCGGGCGCACGACGTGCCGTTCGCCGAGACCCCGACCGGGTTCAAGTGGATCATCCGGGCCGGGACGCCGGATGCGCCGCTGGTGTTCGGCTACGAGGAGGCGCTGGGCTACGCGGTGACGCCGACGGTCGCGCGGGACAAGGACGGCATCTCCGCGGCGTTGGCCGTCGCGCTGCTGGCTGCCGAACTGGCCACCGACGGGCGCACGCTCCTCGACCGGCTCGACGAGCTGGCCCGGGAGCACGGGTTGTTCGCCACCGGCCAGTACTCGGTGCGGGTGGCGGACCTGTCGGTGATCGCCGGGGCGATGGCCCGGCTACGGGCGCGGCCACCGGTGCAGCTGCTCGGCCGCCCGGTGGAGGCGACCGACCTGGCCGCGGCGGATCCGCCGGTGGACGCCGTCCGCCTGCACGGCGACGGCGTGCGGGTGGTGGTGCGGCCCAGCGGGACCGAGCCGAAGCTCAAGGCCTACCTGGAGACCGTCGTCCCGGTGCCCGACGACGCCGGGGTGCCGGCCGCCTGGGTCCGCGGTGCGGAGCAGCTGGACGGGCTGCGGACCGAGATGGCCGCGGCCCTGGAGCTGTGACGGTGGACGTCCGGGCGCTGGTGTTCGACGTGTTCGGCACGGTGGTCGACTGGCGCAGCGGGGTCGCCCGGGAGGTCCGCCGGCTGCTCGGGGAGGACGTCGACGCCCTCGCCCTGGCCGACGAGTGGCGGGGCCGGTACGCACCGTCGATGGACCGGGTGCGCCGCGGGGAGCTGCCCTGGACGCCGCTGGAGGAGCTGCACCGCACGTCCCTCGACGAGCTCGGGGCCTGAGCGGAAGCGAGCTCGCTGCCGTCACCGACTCCGGTGGACCGCCGTTCTCAACCCCAGTAGGGCGGTGCGGACGGCGGCGCGGTCGGCGGTCCTGACGGCGACGGCCCCGACGGTGGTGGTGCAGACGGCGGCGGGAACATCGGGTGCTGGGCCACCGGGCCGTCGTGCGCCGGGCCATAGCGGTTCGGGCCCGCGTCCCCGGGCAGGAGGCCGTTGAGGACGAACAGCGCCAGGCCGCCGACATAGGGCACCAGCCCCAGCAGCAGCCACCAGGCCGGCATGCCCCGGTCGTGCAGCCGGGCGACGCTGGCCGAGATCGACGCTGGAGCGGTCAGGAGCACCACCGTGGCGACCATCGGCCCGTAGGGCGAGCCACCGGCCGCGACCGCGTCGAGGTCGATGTTGCCCAGGGACAGGTCGGCGAACAGGCCCAGCAGGGCCAGACCGGTCAGCGGCAACGTGTACTGCAGCCACCAGGTGCGACGGTCGATGCGCCCACGGCGCAGGTACCACTGCGAGAAGCCCACCGGATCAGTGTCCCTGCTCCTGGCGCCTGCGCGGCGAGGTGGACGGCGGCGATCCGGCCGCGGGTCGGGACTGCACCGACAACCTCCCGGCCGAGTGGTCCCGGTCGTGGAGCCGAGTCGCCATCGCCGCGACACCTGGGCCGGTCATGACGCCACGGGCTCCCGGCCGCCGGAGCCCAGCGCGCGCTGCGCGGCCGCCAGCACCCGCACCACGTCCCGGCCGAAGGACACGTCGCAGGGGTGGGCGCCGCCGGTGAGGGCGGCCGCGGCCAGCTCGTCGACGGCGACCCGGTGCGCCTCGACCGGGTTCTCGAAGTCCGGCAGCAGCACCAGCCGGCCGGCGTCGCCATGCACCCAGGTCTCGATGCCGGTGGCCAGCGGGGCCACGGTGTGCGACAGCGTCACCGTGCTGGTCCGGCTCCCGAGGTGGGTGAGCACCAGGTGGACGGTGTCGCCCTGCCCCGCGCCGGCCTGCACGGTTTCGACCGGGCCCAGGGCGGGGACGAGCAGCGAGAGCGCGTGCGGGCCGATGTCCCACAGCGCCCCCTGCTCGTCGCGCCACGGGGAGTTCTCGAAGGGGCTGCCCGCGCGGGCACTCAGCCAGGTCATCGCCCCGCCGGCCAGCGTGGTGCGGCCGGCCTGCTCGAGCCAGGTGGAGGTCGCCGTCCGGAAGCGGGCGGTGAAGAAGACCACCGAGGCGACGCCGGCGGCCCCGGTCGCTGCCACGACCCTGTCGGCCGCCTCGGTCGAGAGGGCGATCGGCTTCTCCATCAGCAGGTGCTTGCCGGCGGTGGCGGCCCGCTCGGCGAGCGGCGCCTGCACGTGCGGGGGCAGCGCGATGCTGACTGCGTCGACGTCGGCCAGCAGGGCGTCGAGGTCGTCGGTGCCCGGGACGTCGAACTCCGCCCCCAGGCCCTTGGCCCTGGCCAGGTCGCGCCCCCATACGCCGATCAGCTCGGCGTCGGGGTGGCCGGCCAGCGAGGTGGCGTGCACGGTGCGGGCCCAGTGCCCGGTGCCCAGGACGGCGAAGCGCATCAGACCGCGCCGAACTGCCGGTCGCCGGCGTCCCCGAGGCCCGGGACGATGTAGGCCGAATCGTCGAGCCGCTCGTCGACGCTGGCGGTGAAGACCCGCAGCGGCAGCCCGCTCTCCTCCAGCCGGCGCAGGCCCTCGGGGGCGGCGAGGGCGCACAACACGGTGATCGCGGTGGCGCCGCGGCCGGTGAGCAGCCCGCAGCAGTGCACAAGCGAGCCCCCGGTGGCCAGCATCGGGTCGAGAACGAAGACCTCCCGGTCGACCAGCGACTCGGGCAGCGAGGCCATGTAGGCCTCCGGCTGGAAGGTGACCTCGTTGCGGGCGAGGCCGACGAAGCCCATCTGCGACTCCGGCAGCATGCCGTGCGCGGTGTCGGCCATGCCCAGGCCGGCCCGCAGCACGGGCACGATCAGCGGCGGTGCGGCCAGCCGGTAGCCGGTGGTGTCGGTGACCGGCGTGGTGATCGGCTCCTCGGCGACGGTGAGCTCGCGGGTGGCCTCGTAGACCAGCATCTGGGTGAGCTCACGCAGGGCGGCGCGGAACGCGGCGTTGTCGGTGCGCTCGTCGCGCATCCGCGACAGTCGGGCGCGGGCGAGCGGGTGGTCGACGACGGTCAGCTGCACGCCGCACACGCTATCGGCCGGGGCGGGTGCGTCACCTGCGGCGGCGTCCTCCGTGGCGCCCGGGGTGCGCGACCCACCCTGCCGGGGACGGCATCGGCGCGGGGCCGCCGTCGATCGGCGTCGCCGGGTCTCCGCCGACACCGAGCAGGGTGCGGGTGACCGACTGGGTGGAGTCGAGCAGGTCGTCGAGCGCGCGGGTCAGGTGCCGGCCGGTGACGGCGGTGAGCTCGCCGTCGTCGCGCAGGGCCTCGAGCACGGCCCGGCGCAGCAGCTCCTTCAGGAAGGAGGCGGTGACACCGTCGCTGCGCTCGACAGCCGCCTCGACGTCGGCGTCGGTGACCTGCAGCGGGACGTGCCGGCCGTAGAGCTCGAGCAGCCGCCGGCGGGCCCCGGCGTCGGGGAGGTCGATCTCGACGGCGACGTCGACCCGGCCGGGGCGGGCGGCCAGCGCGGGTTCGAGCAGGTCGGCCCGGTTGGTGGTCAGTACGAACAGCAGGTCGGCGTCGGCCGCGGCGCCGTCCATGGCGTCCAGCAGGTCGAACAGCACCGGGCTGCCGCCGGGTCCGAAGGACCGGTCGGCGGCGACGAGGTCGACGTCCTCCAGGACGACGACGGCGGGCTGGAGTTCCCGGGCCAGTTCGGTCACCGCCCCGACCACCCCCAGCGACCGGCCGGTGAGCACCAGGCGGGTGTACTCGGTCATCCGGCCGAGCAGGTAGCCGGCGGTGTGCGTCTTGCCCGTTCCCGGCGGGCCGAAGAGCAGCAGGCCACGCTTGAGGTGCTGGCCGGCCGCGACGAGCGCAGCCCGGTGCTCGGCGACCCCCAGGGCGTGCCGCTCGACCCGGTCCAGCACCGCCTCGGGCAGGACGACGTCGTCCCGGCCGGTGGTCGGTACGCCGAGGAAGTCCAGGCTGACCCCGCCCATCGCGGTCTGGGTCACCTCCAGCAGTTGCCCCCGGTAGACGTTCAGCCGGCGGCTCAGCCGCTCCAGGTCGCCCAGCACCGTCTGCGCCTGCCGGACCGGGAGCCCGGCGAGCTCGACGGTCAGCACGGGCTCGTGGTGGTCCGACGGCGCCTGCACCATCAGCACGTACCGGCCCAGGGAGTCGGTGACCACCAGCAGCGCCAGCCGCAGACAGGCCAGCGTCGAGTCCGGGCCGTTGGGGAGGTCCACCACGCCGGGCGCCGACAGCCGCAGCGGTGGCAGCGCCTCACCGCTGACCAGTTGCTGCAGCGAGATCCCGCCGAAGTGCGGAGGCAGGGCGATACCGCGGACCTCGACCCGCCGCCCCTCCTCGGCCGACCACGCGTCGAGCGCGGTCTGCAGGTTGACGTGCTCGAAGGGCGGCAGCTGCCGGGTCACCACCGACTGCGTCGGGCCGTCCTCCCCGAGCACCTCCTTGACCAGCGCGGCCACCTCGTTGCGCTCGCCCTCGGGTGCGTGCACCCAGGCCAGCAGCGACCGGACCGCCGCCGCAAAGTCCCGCGCTTCGGCCTCCGAGGCCCCGCCCTCCGACATGTGACCACCCATCCGTCCGGGAACCGCCCTGGTCCCAACGGCAGCGTAGGGGGCCGGTGAGCAGGCACAACCGAGATTGACGTCCGCCCTGACAGCGACGTCATGGCGATGCTCCGGCCGTGCGCGGACGACCGCTGAGCGAGACGACGAGGCCGTGGCCCGACTGCGCGGGTGGTCGCCGGGACGGCGAACGAAGCACGGCCCGAGGCCATGGCCCCGGGACACCCGACGGGCAGGCTGGTTCGGACCGGCCGACGCCGCAGGATGTAGCCGTGACCGGACTGCGGATGACCCTCACCGGCTCGTTACTGCTCTTCCAGGCAGCAGTCGAGGCGATCGCCAGCTTGGCAGCGCCCATGCTCATCGAAGGCATTGGCCCGCCGGACATACCACTTCTTCCATGGGAAACCGCCGACCTGCGTCGGGAGTCTGCCGCAGCGTCCTCAGCTCTGATCGTGCTGGCGGTTGTATCGATGACCGCCGGCATCGCTCGTCTGCGGCGGCGTGATGGCGGGTTGAACACGCTCGTTGCCGCTCACGCAGGCGGGGCGCTAGCCGTCGTCTGGTACGGCTCGCCGCTGCTGGGTGTGGTCATGCTGTCGACGGCGATCGGCTGGGCTGCAGTACTGCACGGCGACGCGCGACAGCCCGATGACTCAGCGAAACTCAGTCTGACCTGAGGCGCCGACCCTGGAGAAGTCTGAGCCCGCTCACCGCATCGGCTTGTGGGCGCCCGATGAGGCCGCGCCCACCAGCCCGTCCCTGGCCGGGCCGTTCAGGGGCAGCGGGGGCCGATGATGATCTCGGTGCCGTCGGGGCGGTAGGTGCGCCATCGGCCGTCGGGTGGTCGTTCGACCCGGAAGCCGTGGTGGACCTTGGTGTGGTGCCGTTCACAGAGGAGCGCTGAGTTCGTCAGGTTGGTCTCGCCACCGTGGATCCAGTGGATGAGGTGGTGCACGTCGCA
>JABAKE010000157.1 GCA_019779905.1 Modestobacter lapidis
CGGAACAGTGGGGCGTGGGGAATGTGAGAAATTGTCTGTTTTGTCGGCGTCTAAAACAATTTTCAGGTTTCTAATCCAGTCATTGAAGTTGGGACCGGTTAAACGGTTGTCATCAAGAATACGTGATAAAGGGTTTAGTGGTGCCATCTACAATAGAAAATAATAATATTAATAAATTTCATATTTTGAAAACATTAAATTTCTGGTCTTTAATTTATATGTTTCCTCCCACTACTTTGTTCAAATCTCATACACCCTAAGATGAGACTTTGTGAATTTCAAACATAGTTCGAATTTCCATAGCAGGGATTGGAGTCCCATTTGAACTAGTGGACCCTCACATGTTAGGTTATTGGGCCACTAACTCAAAGGGGTGGATAACTCTTTATCCTAATGCTTCTCAAGCAAGTCCCAATCATCCTTTAGCCTCTAGAATATAATAACCTCACATAATAGTTTATTGGTTAGTATATTATAGTTAAATCATACCTACCATTCACATGAGTATGGTCAATTGAATGTGGCATCCCGCAACATATTAGCTTCTTGGTAGCCCCATTATCGCACCTCATGATATCCTATATGCCACAAGCCTGTTTGAATCTTTACAAATGAATGTGTTCCCACATATCTGCAGCCAAACACATCCACCATAAAGACCCTCATAGCTTGTAATGGTAGGAGGCTAGGATAAAGCATTTGCATGCCTCTTCCTTACAATTTAAGTTTAGAAAATTAGGGGTTTTGGATAAATGGTCTCATTTTTATAAACATTCATACATCACATGTATAACTACTATATATCAACATATATCATAAAGTTTAGACCCACCTTTATTATTAGTTCTCAACTATCCTCCCACTGACCTCCTAGAGGTTAGGGTGGATTCATCTTGAACATATAATAAATCAGGTCAAGGCCCATGCAAGCATACATC
>JABAKE010000158.1 GCA_019779905.1 Modestobacter lapidis
CGTGGCAAGCCATGGGCTGCCCATGGCACACACATGGCTGGGCATTACACGTCGCGTGGTGGGCATTCGCAAGGCAAAGGGCTGCCCATGCCTAGGCAAAGGCAAGCCATGGCACACGCTTGGCGTGGCTTGGCAAGACATGGGCTGCCCATGCCAATGGCACGCACATGGCTGGGCGGTGCTGGCCATTGCACGAGGGTTTGGTGGGCATTTGCAAGGCAGCGGGCTGCCCATGCATGGTTAGGCGGTGTCTTGGCACGGCACGTGCTTGGTGGGCATTGGCAAGGAAGCGGGCTGCCCATGGCACACGCATGGCTGGGCAGTGGCATGGCATGGCACGTCGCTTGGTGCCCGTGGCACACGCAGCTTGGTGCCCGTGGCACACGCATGACTGGGCATTGGCACGCGGTTGGCTAGGCAACGGGGGCTGCCAATGGCACACGCATGGGTGGTGGCATGGCAAGGCAAGTCATGCCTTCCTTCAAACAAGCATTTATCGGAAAAGGAGGCTTTTTATGGCTTTGCATGCCCACAACCATGGATTTGCGCGGGACGTGCCAACGCAAGGGCATGGCTTGGCATGGTTGACAAGCATGGGCATCATGCCCACAAGCAAGGGCATGGCACTGTTGGGTTTTCCCACACATTTGGCACGATACGCCCACCACCCAAAAGCCTATGCCGCGCGTTCTAATGTTGGCCGGCTCTCTTTTGTTGCTACAAATGCGATGGAAAGCATATCAAACGAAGGAATTCACAAGCCATCATTGTACTACCCTCACAAAAACTAGGCCCTATGGTGGCAATGCCAAAATTGCCTTTGTTTTCCAAATTCCATATTTTTGGACGTGTCTTTTATTTATTTATTTATTTCTTTTTTTTTTTTTTTTTTGAGTTCTATGCCTTCCAACACCCATATTTTAGTTTAAATAGTT
>JABAKE010000159.1 GCA_019779905.1 Modestobacter lapidis
GAATTTTCTAAAAATCAGAACAATGCTTACTTTCATCGTTTCATTGTTCAAAAGGAAAATTAATTCCAAAAATCCAAGTTTAGGAGCCTCTTCCCGAACTTAACCAAAATTTTCGATCCTTGAACCAAAATTCATGGTTTGAAACAAAAATCAGGACTTAGGAATTTCCACCCTAGTCCGCCCTACCTTTTACCACAAAAAATGGTTTTAGGTCAAAATTTACGACCCTCGTGTCTTTAAACAAAAAATGGTTTTTTAAAAACCGCGGGGAAGCGACGTTAAGTCGATACTCGCAAAAACCCATTGGAAGGATGCGAACCCCATTCGATACTTCCAAAACCTCAAAATCGCAAGGAAGCAACACCACGTTGATACTTGCAAAATTTCAGAAAAATCGTGGAGACGCAACATTCCAGTTGATATCCACAACCCAAATTTCAAAAGAAAAACAAAGGTTCGAAAAAACCTAAATTTCAAAAATCGTGGGGAAGCGACATTCCATCGATACCCACAAAACAAAATTTTTGAAGAAAAAGCAGGGAAGCGACGCTTAGTCGATACTTGCACCCAACTTCGCGGGGAGGCGACATTCCATCGATACTCGCAACCGAATGAGCAAGGAGGCGACATTCCATCGATACTTGCAATACCATTCAGCAGGGAGGCGACTTTTTAGTCGATACTTGCATTTTTGAAAACAAAAAATCCGGCTTTTACGCCAAAAATCGGCTTTCATGCCAAAAACCTGGCTTTCACGCCAAAAACTCGGCTTTTATGCCAAAAAATCGGCTTTCACGCCAAAAATCAAAACAAAATCTGGCTTTCATGCCAACAAAACAAAAACTTGGTTTTCAAAAAATCCGGCTTCCACGCCGAAAACAAAAAACGGCTTTCATGCCAAAATCCGGCTTCCACGCCGAAAAAAAAAATTGGCT
>JABAKE010000160.1 GCA_019779905.1 Modestobacter lapidis
ATTTCGAGGAGGAATTTTTATTAATTTATGCTTCCAATTATGTACTTTAATTTTCAATAGAATATATTCCCTCTCTCCACTTGGAGAGACGTGGTTTTTCTTTATTTAAAATTATGCAATTTAAATTCCTGCCCGTTTAATTTTCTGCAATTTAATTTAAGTTTAATTTCTGTTATCTCTTCAATTACGCACTTTAATTTTCAGTAGAATATCCCCTCTAATTCCACTTGGAATTATGAGGAGGACTTTTTATTAATTTATGCTTTCAATTCTGTAATTTAATTTCAGTAGAATATATTCCCTCTCTCCACTTGGAGAGACGTGGTTTTTATTTATTTATAATTATGCAATTTCAATTCCTGCCCGTTTAATTTTCTGTTATTTAATTTCAGTAGAGTATATTCCCTCTCTCCACTTGGAGAGACGTGGTTTTTCTGTATTTATAATTATGCAATTTCAATTTCTGCCAGTTTAATTTTCTGTAATTTAATTTAAGTTTAATTTCTGTCATTTCTTTTGCAATTATGTTCTTATATGTTTGATTTGCAATTACTGTTAAAAAAATATATAAATCAACCAACCAAATTTACCCAATGGAAAATGTCTCTTTCACCAAAAGTGAATTGACTTAGCCAGTTTTCTTAACTAGTCTCTGTGGATCGACACCCGTGCTTACCACTCTCTTCGGATTGAGGTTAAACATAGGTAAATTATAAATGAATAAATATTGACCGTAAATACGGAATTTAACCTCCCGTATTTCCAGCGATCAAATTTTGGCGCCGTTGCCGGGGACTATTAAAATGAAAACGATTGAGTAAATTTATTTTGGGTTGTATATATTTATAAAAAAAAAATAATTAAAAAAAAAAATTTTATTTTTATTGTTGGCTTAGTTGTAGTAGTTTTGGGAGATAGGTTAGTTTAGTGTGTT
>JABAKE010000161.1 GCA_019779905.1 Modestobacter lapidis
GTTGGCCGTCCACTAGGTGGATGGCTGCCTGGGCCTGAGCCCTGTAATTTCGCGGTCCGCCCCTTTTTTTGAATTGTATTTTGATTGGGACTCTTTTAGGCCGATTCTTGACCTTATAAATTCGTATTTGGAGTGCCTAAGCACTCATTATTCACCATGTCACTGATGGAGAAGTTTGACGAGGTTTTGGCGAGCTTTTTGGGGCTCATGAATGCGGGGGATAAGAAGCTCTTCGCGAAGTTTGGACTGAACTTGCTATTTTCCTTGAGGCACCTCAAGATGAATGACAGTTTTCTGAGGGCTGCCACCTACTTTTGGGACGACAAGGTACACGTTTTTAGGTTTCAATTTGATGAGTTATGTCCCATTTTTGAAGATTTTTGCGCTCTTTTCGGAGTTAAACCCATAGGTCCTTTCGTTTATCCCACTGTTAGGAGGTGTTACTTAGATACCTTAGTTAATCTTTTAGAGGTCCCTAAGTCTTCCATTATGAGTTTTATTCATGGGGGATTTATTAATTTGGAGAGCTTGGCTTGTGCTTTTCTTCACTACGACGCACGGGTCTCTTTGACTAAGCCTAGGCAACATGCCTTAGCCATTTGTCTCTTAGGTCGGTACCTTTTGGCTAGTGGTTCGTTGTTGGTTCCTATCCAACTTTGCGAACTACTTCTTCCCCTTTCTGAATCCAAAAATATCGTGCCCATGGTGCTAGCTGAGACCTTGAACGGTTTGGATGCGGCTCGTCGAGGTTCGGCATTTACACTTAGAGGTAGCCCCTTACTTTTGCAAATGTGGCTTATGGAACGTTTGAGTCTCCTGCATCCGAGTCACTACCCGAATTACAAACCTTCCCACTATTGCACGCGTCGATTGGATTTGCCGGACGCCGAGTCAGTAAGGGATTGGGTCTTTTATCTATATAAAGATGCCAGT
>JABAKE010000162.1 GCA_019779905.1 Modestobacter lapidis
GTATAACTCTATGATATAACTATCAAAGTAATACAGTAGATTATCAAGGATTAGAATCTCTTTTTAACTTAGATTGAGGATATGATGGTATCTCATTATTATTAGTAATATTAACAGCAATATTAGGTCCAATAGCTCTTTTATCTAATTGAAATATCAAATTAAACTCAGAAGAGCCATTATACGTAAGTTTAATTCAACTTCTAGTATTTTTAATGATATTAAATTTCCTATGTTTAGATATGAAAACATTCTATATATTATTCGAAAGTACTTTAGCTCCATTATATTTATTAATAGGAATCTATGGAGCAGATAATAGAGAAAAAGCAGCCTACTATGCCCTTCTTTATACATTAGGAAGTTCTTTATTTATGTTACTAAGTATATGTTTATATATCTATCTATTAAATACAACAGATTATTTAGGTATAGAAAATATTCTTCTTTCAGTAGATGTACAATGTATTCTATGATTAGGAATCTTTATAGGTTTAGCTGTTAAAACTCCATTACTTCCAGTACATACTTGATTACCTGTAGTTCATTCTGAATCACCATTAGGTGGATCTATATTATTAGCAGGAGTAATATTAAAATTAGCAATCTATGGTATATTAAGATTACTTCTACCTAATTTTGTAGATGGTACTATGTATTATTTACCGGGAGTATATGTATTAGCTCTAATAACTATAATTTATAGTAGTTTAGTAACTTTAAGACAAACAGATCTTAAAGTAATAATAGCTTATAGTTCAATAAGTCATTTAGGTGTATGTATATTAGGAGTATTTTCAAATAATTTAATTGGTATAGAAGGAAGTTTATTATTATGTTTAGCTCATGGATTTGTATCTCCAGCATTATTCATAATAGTAGGAGGTATTTTATATGATCGTTATCATAATAGATTAATCTATTATTAT
>JABAKE010000163.1 GCA_019779905.1 Modestobacter lapidis
ACCATTTGCATTTGGTAAGAACACATTGAAAACCATTTTAGAAAAATCTCTCGAAACTAGACTCCTAAATCGACCAAAATCACTTGATTTGATGCAATCCTTACAACAAAGGACCATCCTAGGTGAGGTCAAGTGACCCCCCTAATCCTAGGGTCTCTAACTAGTCCCTAAGTTAGTCTAAACACCTAAAACACTAATGCATACTTGCTGGAATTTGTATGAAAATGCACAAAACCTACTCTAACATGGCATACAATGCATGAGAATGAACCTAAATGCAATCTACTTATTCTATGTGAACCTAGGCATGTTTCTAGGTTTGATTTGACCCTAAAAGTGATTTTTAAGTCACTTTAAAGCTACTAATCAACCTTGGACAGAATTGATGTTCACTTACAAAGTGGCTCAAAAAACCATTGAAAAGAAAGAAATAAAATGTGAGGATGACCTAGAATGCAACCTAACATGATGCAACAATTATTATATGAGAATGAGGCATAAATATGGCCTAATCATGACAATCAAGCCTCTTCAAAGGCTACATTCAAATCTGGACAGATTCGAGAACTTCCTTTGAAGGGCTTGAATATCATAATTATTCCATAAAGATGACCATGCAAACATCCCTAAATACATACTAACAACATAGACAACAATTACTATGTGAACAAGGCATAAATATGGCCTAAAGATGGTGATCAAGCCTCTTCAAAGGCTACATTCAAATCTGGACAGATTTGAGAACTTCCTTTGAAGGGCTTGAAGACCATTATTATTCCACAAGAATGACCATGCCAACAATCCTATATGCAACTAAGCTAAACAATGCTTTAAATGACCAAAAATCATAGACCTTAAACTATTATGCAAACACTAAACACCTAGCATATGATCACAACACATAGAATGACATAAAAATGAATCAC
>JABAKE010000164.1 GCA_019779905.1 Modestobacter lapidis
GACAGGTAAACTCATCAACGGACTCTCTATCCTCTCTTTTTCCATCTAATAGGTTTATGTTCATTATAGGATAACAAGATGGTTAGAAATCCTGTATTTTTTCAACCCAATCGCTCTTTTGATTTTGGAAAAAAAAAAATGATCTTTATCAATATACTGCTTCTTTTACACATTCATCTCCACTCCATAATAGAGAATAGCTAATAGTTAGGATTCATTAAAAAAAATGGATAATCCACTCATAGGAGAAACCTTTCCCGCATTAGGTACTAATATATTTTTAACGTCTAATTAGATCGGGGAATCATTCAAATTAAGAACAGAAGCCCGTCTCTTTTTGTTTCCCTATAATTGGAGCCATAGGACTCTATCCATTTATTCACTCGACCCAACTTTGAATTCATTTTGTTCCACTCCACGAATTCAAACAGGGCTTTGTACCGATTCGGTAAGAATGAAATATTCTCAGAATTCTCCATTGATACGACATGCTATTTTTTCCATTCATTCCCTTGCAGGATCAGTCGTGGTCTTACAAACTCTACCGATGGTATGGACGAATCCGTTGCTTCATCCAAATGTGTAAAAGATCCTAGCCGCACTTAAAAGCCGAGTACTCTACCGTTGAGTTAGCAACCCGAATAAAAAAAAACTAGGGTGTGTAGATACAGTCGCAATCAAAATAAATAAAGAGATTGGATTGCACGACGCAATCAAAACATTGAACTAACAAGACAAAAAAAATTTCTAATCGATTCTGAACTCAACATAAAAGTATAAAAATGAACAGATCAGATGAAAATACAAGAAATTCTCAGATTCAGATAAAAATATAGATAAATGTAAAAATTTATATATAAACCACCCCTTATGTTATCCATTTTTTTTTTCAATCAAAAAATACTTTTTATATCACAGCGAAT
>JABAKE010000165.1 GCA_019779905.1 Modestobacter lapidis
AGAGAAGGGACTTTCTACCATATCTACGAAAAAGCTTGTGGAAGGAGTTCCTGAATGTTCAATGGGTTTTGGGTTCTGCGAGCATTGCTTATATGGGAAGCAGAACCGGGTCAAGTTCAAAGGTGAAGGAGATAGAGCTACAGCGATCCTGGATTTGGTACACAGCGACGTTTGTGAGTCTCCGGAGGAATCTCTAGGCGGTTCAAGGTATTTCGTTTCCTTTATAGATGATTATTCAAGGCATGCGTGGATTTATTTCTTGAAAAGGAAATCTGAAGTTATAAATAAGTTTAGAGAGTTCAAGGCACTTGTTGAAAATCAATTTGATAGAAGAATTAAGGTTCTTCGCACTGACAATGGAAAGGAGTATGAGCCAGTGGATAAGTTTTGTGCAGAAGTGGGCATTGCAAGGCAGAACACCATACGATATACACCGCAACAGAATGGAGTGGCCGAGCGGTTGAATCGGACTCTCATGGATAAAGCGAGATGTATGTTGAGTTGGGCAGGTTTAAAATCTGAGTTCTGGGCAGAGGCAGTTGCTACTGCATGTTATCTGAAGAATCGGACTCCTACATCAGCAGTGGTTGACCAGACACCATTCGAGGTACTACATGGGCGGAAGCCAAGGATGGCTCATGTTCGAGTGTTTGGTTGTGATGCATACATGCATGTGCCGAAGGAGAAAAGGACAAAGCTTGACCTGAAATCTGAAAAATGCAAGTTCGTTGGCTATAAAGATGGGGTCAAGGGATACAAACTGTGGAATCCAGAGACGCAAAAGATAGTATACAGCAGAGATGTCGTTTTCAGAGAAACACCAACTGCTGTGACTGTTGATGAGGCTTTGACAGAGAAGCCTGAGATCACCGAACTTGAGGTATGTCCTACTGTGATGGTGGAGGACAGTGATCCGCTAGAT
>JABAKE010000166.1 GCA_019779905.1 Modestobacter lapidis
TATATTACCTCGGGGGTAAACTTCCTCGGAGCCAAAGGTCTACCTAAAAGAGGGACCCCATGGGCTTCGCCCATTGGTCTGGTGCGTACCACGCGGGAACGTATATTTGAAATTATGTACCTTGACATAATATGATCATGTGTAAAAATCATAATAACATGGGGAATATCAGCAGTGGTAAACAATTTATTATTATTTAATAAATTCTTTGCTACTCAGAGACTTAACACAAAAAATTTGATAAATTCCTTCACTTCTGAAGAACATACTAAAAAGAATCATAATGATTTAATTTATGGTTATTTTGTAGGTTTAATAGAAGGAGAAGGTTGAATATCTATAACTAAAAAAGGTAAATATTTAATGTATGAAATAGGTATTGAATTAAATATTAGAGATATTAAATTACTATATAAATTAAAAAAAATATTAGGTGTAGGTGTTATTAAAACACGTAAAAGAGTAACACCCAAAGGTTTAACTATAGAATTAGGTATATTAACAATTAGAAATAAAAAACATCTTAAAGAAATAATATTACCTATATTTGATAGATATCCTATGTTAAGCTTAAAACAATATGATTATTTAAGATTTAAAGAAAATTTATTAAATAATATAATTTATTTTGAGGATTTAAAACCATATATAAGACCAAATATACCTTTATATACGGTTGAAACTATATTATCTAAATCTTATTTTTCTAGTTGACTAGTAGGATTTATAGAAGCAGAGGGTTCTTTTGGAACCTATATAGTTAGTCAAGAGAACTCTAAAGTAGGTTATTTTGAAATAACTCAGAATGATGACTCTCTAATAATAGAAGCAATAAGAAAATATTTAAAAATATCAAATAATGTAGTTATCCATTCTAATAATAATTATAGATTAAAAACTACAAATGTTAGAGG
>JABAKE010000018.1 GCA_019779905.1 Modestobacter lapidis
GCTGTGGAGCACCGCACTGGTGGTGCGACGTGCACCATCTCCTGCACTGGCTGTTCGGCGGCGAGACCAACCTGGAGAACTCCGGCCTCCTGTGCGAACGGCACCACACCAAGGTCCACCACGGCTTCCGGGTCGAACGACCACCCGACGGCCGATGGCGCACCTATCGCCCGGATGGATCCGAGATCATCATCGGACCACGCCTGTAGTGCCGGGTCGGGCACCGATCCGCCCCTGAAGGCGGCCCTAGGGACACTTGAGGCTGCTGATCGCCGGATAGCCTCCCGGCGTGACCAGCAGCAGCCTCTGCACCGACTGCGGGCATGAGTGGAGTCACCATCCCGGGGCCCTGCTCATCAAGGCGTGCGCCCAGTGCATCTACGAGGAGGACACCGGCAGACGCGATGAAGCCGACATGTGCTCGCGCGTAACCCCTGGCACCGAAGGTCTGCCCGCAGGTCACGGGTTGGTGGCCCGTCATCAGCATCGACGGTTCAGGAGCGACCGCGTGCTGGTCGAAGGCCGCGACGGCTCGCGCTGGGCCACCCTTCGGCCTCCGAGCCAGTCCCGCGAGGACGTCCAGCGGTTGCTCGATCGAGTGCAGGAAGACCTAGCTGCCATGACACTTGATCAGTTCGACGACGAGTATCGCGCTCTCGAGGGGTAGCCCTGAGTGGGCCGCTCAGGGCGACCCAAGCCGTCGGCCGAACTGCATGGTCAGGCGGAACGCTGGCGGCCGCGGTGTCAGCCACCGGCGTCCGGCCATTCCGACGGTCAGAGCCGGCTGGTCGTTGCCTCGTCCAGCTGGCCGGCGAAGTAGTGGTCGAGCACCTGGCGGAAGACCGGCTCGTCCGGCGCCGCGGCGGCGAACAGCGTCATCGACGAGCGCAGCTTCTGCCCGTCGACCGGCCCGAACACGGCCACCGGGTCGGTGGTGTCCAGCTCGGTCAGCGCGGCCGCGCACTCCCGCAGCCGCGGGCCGAGCACCGGATGGGCCAGGTAGGCGCGCGCCTCGGCCAGGCCGGAGATCGCGTAGTGCTGCGCCGTCCCGCTGCGGCCGAGACCGGCGACCTGCGGGAAGACGAACCACATCCAGTGGCTGCGCTTGCGCCCGGCGCGCAGCTCGCGCAGCGCCTGGTCGTAGGTGCCGTCACGGTCCTGGGCCTCGACGAACCGCTGCAGCCCGTAGTCGTCGCCCACCGCCCGCACGGTCGTCCTGCACCGGTCCATCGGCAACCCGGAGCGCCGCGGGGCGCGGCGCCCTGTAGAACCGGTCCATGAGCACCCAGTCGCTGACGCTGGCGCCCGCGCCGCGCTCGGAGGCCGCCGAGCAGGTGCGCGCGGAGGTGCGGGAGTTCCTCGCCGCCGAGCTGGCCGCCGGCAGCTTCACCACGCACGTCGACACCTGGCTGTCCGGTCTCGACCCGGCGTTCTCCCGGAAGCTCGGGGAGCGCGGCTGGCTGGGGATGACCTGGCCGCGCCAGTACGGCGGGCACGGGCGGACGGCGATGGAGCGCTACGCCGTCACCGAGGAGCTGCTCGCCGCGGGCGCCCCGGTGGCAGCGCACTGGATCGCCGACCGGCAGTCCGGCCCCGCCCTGCTCCGCTACGGCACCGAGGCGCAGCGGCGCGCCATCCTGCCGCGAATCGCGGCGGGGGAGTGCTTCTTCGTCATCGGGATGAGCGAGCCGGACAGCGGTTCGGACCTCGCCTCGATCCGCACCCACGCGGTCCGCAACGCCGACGGCGACTGGGTCGTGAACGGCGCCAAGGTGTGGACGTCGAACGCCCACCTCTCGCACTACGCGATCACCCTGGTGCGCACCTCGCCGGCCGACCCGGCCGCCCGGCACGCGGGGATGTCCCAGCTGCTGGTCGACCTGTCGCTGCCGGGCATCACGGTCAATCCGATCCGCATCCTGGACGGCGGCCACCACTTCAACGAGGTGGTCTTCGACGAGGTCGTCGTCCCCGGCGAAATGTTGCTGGGGGAGGAGGGCGCCGGCTGGCACCAGGTCACCACGGAGCTCGCGTTCGAACGGTCCGGTCCGGAGCGGTTCCTGTCGACCTACCCGTTGCTCGCCGCGTTCGCGCGCCGGGTGGCCGACACCGGCGACGGCGCCGGAGTGGCTGCGCTGGGTCGGCTGTCGGCCCGGCTGCTGGCGCTCCGCCAACTTTCCCTGCGGATCGCCGCCGCGCTGGACCGCGGCGAGCTCCCCGACATCCCGGCCGCGCTGGTCAAGGACATGGGGACGACGTTCGAGGCCGACCTGATCGACGAGGTGCGCCGGGTGGTCGACGTTCCGGCGTCCCTCGACTCACCCGACCCGCTGGGCCGGGCGCTGGCCGAGGCACAGCTGCACGCGCCGGGCTACACGCTGCGCGGCGGGACCAACGAGATCCTCAGAGGCATCGTGGCGCGCGGGCTGGGGCTGCGATGAGCACGGACACCGATCTGGTGGTCGAGACGGTCCGGGACATCCTGGCCGCGCACGAGCCCTTCGTCCTCACCGGCGAGCGGGCCTGGGACGCCGGGCTGTGGTCGGCGCTGGCCGAGGCGGGGCTGACCGGTGTCGGACTGCCGGAGGCAGCCGGCGGCTCGGGTGGCGAGCTCGCCGATGCCGTCGCCGTCGTCGCGACCCTGGCGCGCGGGGCCGCGGCGGTGCCGGTGGCCGAGCAGCTGCTGGTCGCCGGGCCGGCGGTGCTGGCCGCGGACCTGACGCTGCCGCCGGTCGACGAGCCGCTGTCGATCTCGGTGGACGGCGTGGTCACCGCGGCGGCCTCCGATGACGGCGACGGGCCGGGGCGCTGGACGCTGACCGGAACGGCGACCGACGTGCCGTGGGCCGGTGTGGCGCAGCACCTGGTGGTGCTGGCCGGCAGCGCGGTCGGCCCGGTGCTGGCGCTGGTCGACGTCGCCGGGCGGGACGTCACCCGGGCGGCGAACCTGGCCGGGGAACCGCGCGGATCGCTGGTGCTCGACGGGGTGGCGGCCAGCGGCGCCCTGCTCACCGGAGCGCAGGCCGAGGAGCTGCGGGCGCGGTACGCGGTGGCCCGCGCCGTGCAGCTGGCCGCGGCGCTGGAGCAGGTGCTGGCCTGGACGGTGCAGTACGCCGGCGAGCGGCTCCAGTTCGGCCGGCCGCTGGCGAAGTTCCAGGCGGTCCAGACGGAGCTGGCGGAGATGGCCGGCGAGGTGACCGCGGTGGCCGCACTGGTCGACGCGGCGGTGCAGGTGCTCGACCGCGGCGGGCCGCTGGTGCCGGCGGCCGCGGCGGCGAAGGTGCGCGCCGGAGCGGCGGTGGAGGTGGTGGCCCGGCTCGCGCACCAGGTGCACGGCGCGATCGGCTTCACCCAGGAGTACCGGCTGCACCACCTCACCCGGCGCTGCTGGTCGTGGCGGGACGAGGGCGGCACCGAGCTGGCCTGGTCCCGGGTGCTCGGTGCCGGGCTGCTCGCCGACGGCCCCGACGCCCTCTGGCCTGCGCTGACCCGCGTCGTCTGACCGGCCGCGATGGCACTGGTCACCGGCGCGCAGGCGTCGGCCGCGCTGCGGGCCCGGCTCGGTCCCCGGCCGGACGCCCGGCCGGACACGCTGCCGGACGCCCGGCCGGACACGCTGCCGGACGCCCGGCCGGACACCCTGCCGGGAGGACTGCCCGCGGCGCCGGACGGTCCGCGGCTCGACGACCCGAGCAGCTTCGGCCTCGCCCCGCTCCCGGCCGGGGTGGTGGCCGGCGACGTCCCGGACTGGCTGTGGGGCGACCCGCAGGACGGCCCGCCGCCCCGCCCGCTGCGTGATCCGGCGGCGTATCCGCTGCCCGACCCCGCCGGGCTGCTGCACGAGTCGCCGCACCGCGTGATCTTCGGCCCCGCGGACGACGGCGCCCCGCTCGACGGGCCGCGGGCCGACTACTGCCGGCTCAGCGCCGACGTGACCATGCGCGGGGGCACCACCTCCGGCGTCGTCTACCCGCTGGCCATCTGCGAGATCGCCCGGCACCACCGGCTGCGCAGCGTGGGTGGCGCCTCGGCCGGGGCCATCGCCGCGGCGCTCGCCGCTGCGGCCGAGACGGGGCGCGCGTCGCTGGCCGACGGCTCCGCGCAGGTCGGTGCCCTCACCACCGAGCAGTTCGACGACGGGCACGTGCGCCCCGGGTTCGCCGGCCTGGCCGACGCGATGGCCTGGCTGGCCGAGGTCGACGAGCCGTCCGGGCGCCGGCACCTGCGGATCGGCCAGCTGTTCCGGCCCGGCGCCGGTGCGCAGCCGCTGTTTCGCATCGTGGTGGCCGGCCTCCGGCGGCGTTGGTGGGCGCTCCCGGTGCTCGCCCTGGGCGCCTTCGGATGGGTGTCGAAGGTCGTCACCTGGGCACTGCTGCTCGCCGCCGCCGTCCTGCTCGGCGCCCAGCGCACCGGGTCGTCCGGCGGTCTCGCCGCCGGCATCGGCGTCGGCGCGCTCGGCCTGCTCGGTGCCACCCTGGTGCTGGCCGGGTGCGGCTGGGCGGTGCTCGCCGCGCGCGCCCGGCTGTCCGGCCGCCCGGTGCCGCCGCCGCAGCTCGCCGAGCCCGTCGCGCCGCCGCCGCGGCGGCTCCGGCCGGACCTGCGCCCGGTCGCCGTGCCGGCGGCCGGCCTGCTCGTGGTGGGCGCGGCCGTCCGGCTGGGGCTGCCCTGGTGGGCGCCCGCGGTGGCCGAGGTCCTGCTGCTGGCCGCGCTCTCGGCCGTCCTGGCGGCGAGCGCCTGGTCGGTCGTGGCGCACGCCGGTCGGCACCACTACGGGCTGGTGCCGGGGTCCGCGGCGCGGCAGGCCCGCGGGCCGTGGGGCCGGGTGGCCGGCGTGCCGGCACCCACGGTCGAGCGGCCGCTGGTGCCGTGGCTGTCCGGAACGCTGAGCGAACTGGCCGGCCTGCCGGCGACCACGGTGCTGCGTTTCGGCCACCTGTGGTGGGGCGTCGGCCGGTACGTGCCGGGACAGCCGCCCGGCGACGTGACGGACGTGGCCCGGGACCCCCGGCGGCGCCGGGTCGACCTCCAGCTGATGACGTCGGAGCTGGTGCAGCAGCGTGCGCACCGGTTCCCGCTGCTGCCCGCCGACCCCGCCGACCCCGGCGACGGCCCGTCCACCGGCCAGGAGCAGCTGTACCTGCGGCTGTCCGACCTGACCCGGCCCGGGCGGGAGGTGTTCCCCGCCGAGGTGGTGGCGGCGCTGGTCGGGGACCGCCGCACGATCGTCGGCCGGGACGTCGGCGCCCGGGGGGAGAGGGTCGAGCTCTGCCCGCTGCCACCACCGGACGAGCTCCCGGTCGTGTTCGCGACCCGGCTCAGCCTGTCCCTGCCCGGGCTGTTCGAGGCGGTCCGGCTGTACCGCCGGGTGCAGCCGGCCACGGCCCGGGACGAGTTCGGGCGGCCCCTGCTGCGCGACGGCGACCCGCTGGTGCACCCCGGGCCGGCGGCCGCGATGTGGGTGCAGGAGCTGTGGTTCACCGACGGCGGTGTGACGTCGAACTTCCCGATCCACTTCTTCGACTCGGTGCTGCCGCTGTGGCCCACCTTCGGCATCAACCTGCAGCCCCATCCGCCCGGCTCCGCGCACCAGGACGTCGAGCTGCCGCCGGACTGGCACGACCCGGGACGGGCGGGCGGCCCGCTCGGGCCGGGCCTCGTCGCGTTCCTCACCTCGATCGTCTCGACGGCCCGGGGCTGGCGGGACACCGCGCAGACCGCGATGCCCGGGTACCGCGGCCGGGTGGCCGCGGTACGGCAGCGTCCGGGCGAGGGCGGGGTCGACCTGTTCGTGCCGCCGGAGACGATCGCGGCCCTGGCGCTGCGCGGCGCGCTGGCCGGCGCCCGGCTGGCCCGCCGGTTCCGGGCCGACGAGTGGTGGCGCCGGCACCAGTGGCTCCGGCTCCGGACATCGCTGGAGGACCTCGAGCAGCTGCGGGGCACGGTGACCGCCGGAGCCCGGGAGCCGGCCTACCGGGCCCTGCTGGACGGCGACGGCGCGGCGGCGCTGCAGGCGCTGGCCGGAACCGACTTCCGGGGCGACGCGCGCACGCCGCCGGCCTGGTCCTGGTACGCCCCGCGCGACCCCGGCGGCTACTTCGCCGCCGCCGAGGACGTGCGGGAGGCGTTCACCGGCCTGGCCCCGGAGCCCGCCCTCGCCGACGGCGTGCCGCAGCCGGCGCCGGAGCTGCGGCAGGTGCCACCGGAGTGACCGGCCCGGCCGATCAGCCTCAGGCCCTGATCGTCATCCGCCGGATCAGCGGCCCGTCCAGCTCGACGGTGACCGTGGTCGGGCCGTTGTAGCGCTGCCCGCTGACGGTCAGCGCGACGGTGCACGTCGTTCCGTCGACGGTGACCTGCTGGACCAGGTAGTGGGCGCGGGCGCCGATGTTCTCCGCGTCGTTCCAGGCGGCGATCTTCGCCGTGCCGGTGAACGTGCGGCCCCAGTCGTCGACGACGCCGTCGGGGGTGAAGGCGGCCAGGAAGGCGGCGCGGTCGCTGTTGTTGGTGGCGTCGATCATCTGCCGGACGCCGTCGGGGAGCGGTGCCGAGGCGGTCATGGCGGTGATCTCAGCACCACGCCGGGCCCGGCGACAGGGTCCCGGCCCGGCGTCAGGCGTCGGCCCGGTGCGCCTGCCACTCGGCGGAGGCCCGCCCCAGCGCGACGGCGTGGGTGAACCGCAGGCTGCCCACCAGCCAGAGCAGCACGTCGTGCAGCCGCAGCCGGGTCAGCGGCGCGCGCCCGGCCGGGGTGCCGAGCAGCGCGGCGACCGTCGTCTCCAGGGGCGCGAAGCCCGCGGCGTTGGCGCGCAGCTCGCGGTGCACCACGGCCTCCACGCCGCTGTCGCCCTCGCGCAGGTGCGGCCACAGCTGGCGACGGGTGGTCGGGCTGACGTGCGGGAACAGCGCGGGGTGCCGGCGGTGCAGCGCCGCGGAGACGTGCTCGGGGCGCACCCCGTCGGTGTCGGCGCAGGACGTCCAGATCCGGCGCAGCGCGGCGCCGACCGTGCCGGGTTCGTCGAGCACGCAGAACTCGGCGTCCGGGAGCGTCCAGAACGCGCGCCCGGCGGCGCGGACCACCGCGGCGTCGGCGAGCGGGCGGACGTCGTCCAGGGCGCGGCGGACGGCGGACCACCCGGCCGGGTCGAGGCGGCCGTGCAGCCCCTCGGCGACGAGGACGTCGCCGTCCCCGGGGTCGCCGCTGGTGATCTGCTGGGCGTCGAACCGCTCGAAGCCGAACGCCAGCACCTGGTACCAGCGGCCCTCGGGGTGGTCGGGGGAGCGGAAGCGCAGCGGGCGCCGGCCACGGGCGTAGCCCAGCACCGCGGCCAGCGCGTCATTCCAGGGGAGGGCGTCGGGGCCGGCGCTGGGCAGGTCCAACGCCGGCCCGGCCGCCGTGCCGTCGGTCGCGCCCCGATCGAGCCGTGTCGCCGCCGCCTCGCCCATGACGTCCCCCATCGTGTGCCGGCCCCGTCGTCCGCAGCGGAGATGTTCCTCCGGTGCCCGCCCCGCCGTGCGGTGGAACGCCGCGGGCGGGACGGGCGGGGCGGGGCGGGCTCAGATCGCGACGGTGAGCGCCCCCCGCTGGAACGCCTGGGTGACCAGCTGCCCGGAGGTGGTGGCGCCTCCGGTCGGGTAACCCAGGCCCCACTCCCAGCCGCGCGCGGCCCACTGGTCGCGGAGGGCGCCGGAGACGGCGTGCGCGCCGGTCGCGGGGGACCAGTACACCGACCCGTACTGGAAGTGCTGGCCGCACCCGCCGTCGCGCAGGCCGCAGAAGGCGTCGGTGGTCGGGTAGCCCAGGCCCCACTCCCAGCCCTGCGCCGCCCACCGGGCCGCGATCGGGCCGGCGACCGTGCGGGCACCCGAGGCCGGTGACCAGTAGACCGATCCGCCGCGGAAGTGCTGGCCGCAGCCGCCGTCGCGCAGACCGCAGAAGGCGTCCGTGATCGGGTAGCCGAGCGCGCCGCCCTCCCAGCCCTGCGCCGCCCAGGCGTTGCGGAGGACGCCGGAGACGATCCGGGCCCCGCCGGCCGCACTGGTGTAGATCGAGCCACCGGCGAAGTGCTGGCCGCAGCCGCCGTCGCGCAGGCCGCAGAAGGCGTCCGTGGTCGGGTAGCCGAGCGCGCCGCCTTCCCAGCCCTGCGCGGCCCACCGGTCGCGGATCGTTCCGGTGACGGCACGGACGCCGGTGGCCGGGGAGGAGTAGATGCCGCCGCCGGCGAACGGCTGGAAGCAGCCGCCGGCCCGCAGGCCGCAGACCTCACTGCCGGTGGGGTAGCCCAGCGGGCTGCCCTCCCAGCCGCGGACGGCCCACGCGTTCCGCATCGCGCCGCGGACCACCTGGGCGCCGGTGGCCGGCGAGGAGTAGATCGAGCCACCGGCGAAGTGCTGGCCGCAGCCGCCGTCGCGCAGGCCGCAGAACGCCTCGCCGGCCGGATACCCCAGGCCCCACTCCCAGCCGGCCGCGCCCCAGCGGTCGCGGATCGTCGTCGGGATCGCGTACCCGACGCCGTAGCCGGCCGCGTAGACCGAGCCGCCCTGGAAGTGCTGGCCGCAGCCGCCATCGCGCAGGCCGCAGAAGGCGTCGGTCGTCGGGTAGCCGAGGAAGCCGCGCACGGCGTCGTTCTCCTGCCAGCTCCAGCTCAGCCGGTTGGCGACCTCGTGCACGCCGGTGGCCGGGGACCAGGCAACGGTCGAGCCACTGCCGAACCACTGCGTGCAGCCGCCGCCGGGCAGGTCGCAGTCGGGGTTGCTCATCGGGTAGCCCAGCGCGCCGTTCTCCCAGCCGCGGGCGGCCCAGAAGTCACGGATCGCGCCGTGCACGGCGCTGGCGCCGTACGGACCGTCGTAGACTGATCCGCCCTGGAAGTGCTGACCGCAGCCGCCGTCGCGCAGCCCGCAGAACGGCTGCCCGACGGGGTAGCCGAGCGGGCCGGCGGCATCGCCGGCGTCCTCCCACGCCCAGCGCGTCCCGGCGGCGAGCACGTGCGTGCCGGTCGCCGCGGACGTCACGACCAGCTGGTTGCCGGCGAAAGACTGGGTGCAGCCACCGCCCGGCAGGCCGCAGGTCGGGTCGCCCGCCGGGTAGCCCAGTGGCCCGTTCTCGAAGCCCGCGGCGGCCCAGTGCGCGCCGATGGCGTTGTCCAGCACCATCGCGGTGCCGGAGGAGGGGGTCCGGTAGAGCGCCCCGCGCTGGAACCGCTGGGTGCAGCCGCCGTCGCGCAGCCCGCAGACGACGTCGCCGGTCGGGTAACCCAGGGCGCCGGTCTCCGCGCCGTGGCCCTCCCACGAGAAGCGGAAGAACGTGTAGGCGCTCCCGGCCCGGTTGCTCACGGTGCGCACGCCGCCGGCCGCCGTCCAGTAGACGGGGTCACTCGCGGAGAAGGTCTGCCGGCAGGCGGTGCCGGCCGGGTCGCAGGCGACGTCGCTGGTGGGGTAGCCGAACGAGCTGCCCTCCGCTCCGGCGGCCAGCCAGGCGGTGGTGATCGGGCCCGGCGCCATGACGAACGCGCCGCTCCACTCGTACAGGGTGCCGCGCTGGAACGTCTGCTTGCAGCCGCCGTTGACCAGGCCGCAGACCGCATCCGCGGTCGGGTAGCCCAGGGTTCCGCCCTCGGCGCCGAGGGCGGTCCACCGGGTCGCGATCGGGTCGCCGGCGGCCACCATGTGCACGCCGGTCGCCGTCGTCGACCACAGGGTGCCGTGGGCGAAGGTCTGCTTGCAGCCGCCGCCGGCCAGGCCGCAGCTGGCATCGCCGGTCGGGGAGCCGAGCACGCCGGACTCCCCGCCCCGGTCGGCCCAGGCGGTGTCGAACGGCGCCGCGACGACGTAGGAGCCCGCGGTCGCGGTGTTGATGGACCCGCGCTCGAACGTCTGGGTGCACCGCTGCTGCCAGTCGCAGCTGGTGTCGGTGGTCGGGTAGCCCAGCGTGCCGGTGACGCCGCCGGTGGCGGTCCAGCGGGCGAGCACCGTCGGGTCGGAGATCAGGTGCGCGCCGGTGGCGGCGGACCAGTACATCGCGCCGCCGGCGAACGGCTGGGTGCAGCCGGCACCGGCGAGGCCGCAGGTCTCGGCGTCGGTGGCCAGGCCGAGCGGGCCGTTGATCGCGCCGGAGGCCTCGTAGGCCTGCTGGACGGCCGTCGCGGCCGGCGCCGCCGCGGTGGTCCGGGTGGCGATCCACAGGGTCGCCGCCGCGGCGGTGGTGTTCTGCACGGTGACGGTGAAGGCGCCGCCGCCGAAGCTGGTGCCCGTGCCGACGGGAAAGGCGTACTCGTAGTCGTAGGGCCAGTCCGGGTCCCGGGGCAGCGGAGTGGGATCGAGCAGGATCGAGGACGGCGAGGTGCCGGCCTTGCGCAACAGCACCCCGGACTGGGCGCCGTAGGGGGACTCGTTGTTCTCCGACCGGTCGGCCAGCCAGGAGTCGGCGCCGCCGGCGATGCGGTACTCCAGCCAGTAGACGGCGCCGGAGGCGTCGGTGAGCTTGATCCCGCGGATGCCGCTCGCCCCGGACACCGGGGCCAGCGTGTACGCGCCGCCGGTCGCCGACGAGGCGAGGGCCTGCTGCTGCGCGGGGGGCAGCAGGCCGATGCGCGCGGCCTGGACGACGTTGAGCGTGCCGTCGTGGTAGTTGCCCATGACGTCGTAGTCGTCGCCGTACTCGACGGTGGAGCAGGTGCCGGACTCGATGGCGTCGCCGCAATCGGTGCGCCCGGAATGCCAGAGGCCGAAGTTGTGCCCGAACTCGTGCTCGGTGGCCAGCGCGTGGATGCCCCGCACGTACGAGCGGCCACCCGACGCCGGGCCCGACCCGACGCTGCCCAGCCCCAGGCCGCCGCAGCCGGGGGTGTCCGCCGGCAGGTAGGTGAACAGGTGCTTGCCCGCGCCCGGCGTCCAGCCGATCCGCGAGGCGACCTCGGTCCACATGCTGGTCGCGTCGGCGCAGGTCGCGCTGGAGGTCATCCAGTCGTGGGTGGCGGTGACGGCGAGCCGGATGGTGCCGTTGCTCTGGGTCGACCACCAGGGGGCCACCGTGTCGGTGAACAGGTCCACGACGTCGGCCAGCGACGTGGCGTCCTGGGTGGCGCCGGCCGGGACGACCATCGCGATGGTCACCGCGTTGGTCGGGGTGGCGGCCGGGGTGGCGGGCGCCGCGGCCAGTACCTCGACCTGCTGGAGCTCGTGGACCGGCGGCGTCCCTGCCGGGAGCCCGGCCGGCTGCGCGACCGGCTCGCCGACGGTCGCCTGCACGGTCGCCTGCACCGCGATACCGGACAGCTCGGCGTCGGGTACGTGCACCGTCTCGCCGGCCGCGGTCTCGATCCAGGTCAGCAGGTGGGCGCCGTGGCGGTGGGCGGTGTCGAAGTCGTCGGCATAGGCCCGCTGCACGGTGCCGGTGACGGTGTCGCCCGCCTCGATCGGGTTCCCGGTCGGCTCGGGCGCCATGGCCGGATCACTGACGGCCGGGTCACTGACGGCCGGATCGGTGGTGGTCGGCGTCGGCTCGGTCGCGGGCGCCGGGTCGGTGGCCGGCGCCGGTTCGGGAGCGGGTGTGGTGGCCGGCTCACGGGGGGAGGGCTCGATCGGCGCGGCGTCGGGTGCGTCGCCGTTCGTCGCCGGCTCGGCGGTGGCGGTGGGGGCCGGCTCGGCGGTGGCGGTCGTCGGAGGCCCGACCGGGTCGGCCAGCGCCGTGGACGGGGCGCCGGCCAGGACGGCGACGGCGACGACGCAGGTCGCCAGGAGGCGCGACGCCAGTCGCGGCCGGGAGAACACGTGCACGGGGGGACCTCCGGATCGACGGACTTCTCCGTCTCCGTCGGCCCCCGGGCCTCCCGGCTGCAGCGTCAGGGCGCAGGGCCACCCGAAGGGGGGACGGGTCCTGCCCGCCCCGCGACCGGCGGACCGCGCTGGGCGCGTCGGTCCGCCGGTCGGTGGTCAGCCGGCCGCGCCACCACCGGGGCCGACGTCCTCGACGTCGAAGCTGGTCATCGTCGCTCCGCCGGTGGCGAAGGTGGCCACGTCGGCGCCCGCCGCGGCGCCGGCCGCGGAGCTCATGCCCGCGCCCATCGCCTCGGCGGACTCGAAGTCCAGTTCCGCGATCAGGTAGGCCGACGGCGTGCCGCCGCCCAGCGACCGGGCGTGCCCGATCGTGTACCGCTGCAGCCCGGGGATGGCCTGCGCCAACCCGATGTGGACGTCCCGGTAGTGCCGGTCGAACGCGGCCGGGTCGGTCGGCTGCCCGTACTCCACGACCAGTCTGTGCACCACTGCGTGCCTCCGTTCCGCCGCGGACTCCGCTGTCCGCGGCCGTCGACCGAGCCAACCAGCCCCCGGCCGGGTCCGCGCCCCCGCGGTCGGCCGGCCGGGGTTCAGCCCGCGGCGGCGTCCCGCGCCAGGGCCCGCGTGGCCAGCTCGGCGTGCAGCAGCACGCCGTCGGCCAGCACGTCGTCGCTGAACTGCGCCCGTGGGCTGTGGTTGTTGGGCGCGTCCGCGTAGTCCTCACCCGTCGCGGCGCCGAGGAACAGGTAGCAGCCCGGGACCTCCTCCAGCACCCGGGAGAAGTCCTCCGACCCCGACTGCGGGAACACCTTCGGTGCGTACCGCTCCGCGCCGAACACCTCCTCCGCCACCGCGGCGGCGAACGCCGCGTGCTCGGGGGTGTTGACGGTCACCGGGTACTCCTCGAGGTACAGCGCCTCGGCCGTCAGGCCGTAGCCGGCGGCGACCGACTCGCACAGCCGGACCGAGGCCTCCCGCATCCGGTCCCGGGCCTCGGCGGAGAACGTGCGGACGGTGGCCTGGAAGGTGGCCTCGTCCGGGATGATGTTGCGCTTGGTGCCGGCCTGGAACAGGCCCACGGTCAGGATCACCGGGTCGAAGACGTCGAAGGTGCGGGTCACCATCGTCTGCAGGTCGCCGACCAGCTGCGCGGCCACCGACACCGGGTCCTTCGCCAGGTGCGGCGCCGAGCCGTGGCCACCGGCACCGCGCACCGTCACCCGGAGCTCGTCGCTGGCGGCCATCAACGTGCCGGGCCGGGTGGTGAACTGCCCCCGCGGGTTCATCGACGACATGACGTGCATCCCGTAGGCCGACGACACCCGCTGGCCGGCCGCGTCCAGCACGCCCTCGGCGAGCATGTGGCCGGCGCCGTCCCAGCCCTCCTCGCCGGGCTGGAACATGAACACCACGTCCCCGGCGAGGCCGTCGCGGTGGGCGTGCAGCAGGCGCGCCGCTCCCACCAGCATCGCGGTGTGCAGGTCGTGCCCGCAGGCGTGCATCACGCCGTCGACCTCGCTGCTGAAGTCCAGCCCGGTCTCCTCCTGCACCGGCAGCGCGTCCATGTCCCCGCGCAGCAGCACGGCCGGACCCGGCCGCCCGCCGCGCAGCACCGCGGTCACCGACGTCGTCGAGGTGCCGGTCGACACCTCGAGCCCCAGGCCGTCCAGCGCCGCGAGCACCGTCTCCTGGGTGCGGGGCAGCTGCAGCCCCACCTCGGGACGACGGTGCAGCTGGTGCCGCAACTCCACCAGCTCACCCTGCAGCGCGCGTGCGTCCTCGCGCAGTGCCTCTGACCGGACCACGTGTCCTCCTCCTGCTCGACCGGCCCGGACGTTAGGAGGTGTCAACGTTCTTCGACAGGATTTGCAGGCATCCGTCATGGGAAGCTCCGTGGATGCCGCGATCGGTTGCCCTGGACGAGGATGACTTGGCGCTGGTCGAGGCCCTCCAGCGCGATCCCCGGGCGCCGTGGACCACGGTGGCCGACGTGGTGGGCACCAACGCCGTCACCGCCTCCCGGCGCTGGGAGCGGCTGCGGGCCACGGGGGCCGCCTGGGTCACCGGCACCCCCGGGCCGGGGTCGTACCACGCGCAGGTGCTCGCCTACGTCGAGGTCACCTGCCTGCCCAGTGAGAAGACCCGGGTCGCCCAGGAGCTGGCCGGCGACGCGCACGCGCTGTCGGTCGACATCACCGCCGGCGGCCGTGACCTGCTGCTGACCGTGGCCGCCGTCGACCTGCCCACCCTCGGTCAGTACCTGCTCGAGCGGCTGGACCGGGTGCCGGGCGTGACCGGGACGCGCGCCCGGATCGCCACCCGGCTCTACACCGAGGGCAGTCTCTGGCGGCTGGGCGTGCTGCCCGCGAGCGGGGGAACGGGAGGGCCGCTGCCGGTGACCCGCCCCGCCGTGCTGGACGAGGTGGACCGGGAGCTGATGTCGGCGCTGGGGGAGGACGGCCGGGCCTCCTACGCCGCGCTCGCCGCGGTGACCGGCATCAGCCAGCCCACCGCCCGCCGCCGGGTGGACCGGCTGATCAGCTCCGGGGCGGTGCTGCTGCGCACCGAGGTGGCCGCGCCGCTGGCCGGCCTGCCGGTGATGGTGGTGATCTCCGCCGACGCCCCGGCCGGCCGGCTGGACGACGTCGCGACGCGGTTGGGGCGGCTGCGTCAGGTCCGGCTGTCGGTGACGCTGGCCGGCACGCCCAGCCTGCTGATGGTCGCCTGGCTCCCGTCGCTGGAGGAGGTGCACCGCTTCGAGCAGGACCTGGTGCACCAGATCCCCGAGGTGGCCGTGGTCGACCGGCTGGTCGTGCTGCGCGCGGTGAAGCGGATGGGCCACCTGCTCGACCTCGAGGGGCGGTGCACGGCGACGGTCCGGATGGACGTCTGGCGCGACCCGGTGCCGTCCGGGGAGCCGCCGGCCGGCGCCCCGGTACGGGTCCAGATGCCCGTGGATGTGATCGGGCACACAGATGGTGAGCTAGGTTCGACTCAGCGTCAGGACTCACCGCCGTTATCCGGACGACACCCAGCGGGCGCCGATCTGTCCTAGTTTTCAGCAACGGATCGGTCAAGGAGTCGATGTTTGTGAGCAGTCCCGTTCTCTCCGTACGGGGGTTGACGACGGAATTCGTCACCCCGGCCGGAGTCGTGAAAGCCGTCAACGACGTCAGCTGGGATTTGCACCCCGGCGAGACGCTCGGCGTGGTCGGCGAGTCCGGGTCCGGGAAGAGCGTCACGGCCATGTCGATCCTCGGGCTCATCCAGAGCCCGCCGGGACGCATCGTGTCCGGCGAGATCCTCTTCGACGGCCGCGACCTGCTGACGATGTCGGCCAAGGAGCTGCGGCGGCTGCGCGGCAGCGAGATCGGCATGATCTTCCAGGACCCGATGACCAGCCTGAACCCGGTGCTGACGGTCGGGCAGCAGATCTCCGAGGCGCTCCGGCTGCACGACCGCAAGCTGAGCCGGGAGAAGGCGCGGGCCCGGGCCATCGAGCTCCTCACGATGGTCGGCGTCCCGAACCCGGAGGGGCGCTTCGACCAGTACCCGCACGAGCACTCCGGTGGCATGCGGCAGCGCGCGATGATCGCGATGGCCATCGCCAACGACCCGAAGGTGCTCATCGCCGACGAGCCGACCACCGCGCTGGACGTGACCATCCAGGCCCAGGTCCTCGACGTGCTGCGCACCGCGCAGGAACGGACCAACGCGGCCACCATCCTGATCACCCACGACCTGGGTCTGATCGCCGAGCACGCCGACCGGGTGGTCGTCATGTACGGCGGCAAGGTCGTGGAGGTCGCGGACGTCTTCTCGATCTTCGCCGCGCCGCGGCACCCCTACACGCTGGGCCTGATGAGCAGCCTGCCGCGGCTGGACCTCGACCTCCAGCGGCTCGACCCGATCCCCGGCTCGCCGCCGAACCTGATCGACCTGCCGACGGGCTGCTCGTTCCACCCCCGCTGCCGGGTCTCCAAGGGCCGGGAGCTCTGCCGGACCACCGTGCCACCGCTGTACGACGTCGGCGACGGCAAGCGCGCCGCCTGCCACTTCTCCGAGGAGGTCCCCGCCGAGATGGCCGTGGTGTCACGCGAGATGGGTGCTCGGCTCGGTGGGAGCGGCGCATGAGCTCCCTGGACGCATCCCCCACCGCCGCCCCGTCGCAGGACCTGCACCAGCGCGCCGCGCACGGCGAGGAGATCCTGCGGGTCGAGGACCTCAAGACGCACTTCCCCATCCGCGGTGGGGTCACCCGGCGCCAGGTCGGCACCGTCTACGCGGTCGACGGCGTGAGCTTCACGCTGACCGCCGGCGAGACCCTCGGTCTGGTGGGTGAGTCCGGCTGCGGCAAGACCACCACCGGCCGCACGCTGGTCAAGCTGCTGGAGCCCACCTCCGGCACGGTGGTCTTCAAGGGCCACGACATCACCGACTTCAACCGGAAACAGATGAAGGCGGTCCGCCGGGAGATGCAGTTCGTCTTCCAGGACCCCTACACCTCGCTGAACCCGCGGATGACGGTGCGCGGCATCGTCAGCGAGCCGTACCAGATCCACGGGCTGGTCTCCGGCAGCGAGCTGCGTGCCCGGGTCGACGACCTGCTGGAGTCCGTCGGGCTGAGCGTCGAGCAGGCCGACCGGTACCCGCACGAGTTCTCCGGCGGGCAGCGTCAGCGGATCGGCATCGCCCGCGCGCTGGCCCTGGATCCGCAGGTGCTGGTCCTCGACGAGCCGGTCTCGGCGCTGGACGTGTCGATCCAGGCGCAGGTGGTCAACCTGCTGCAGGAACTGCAGGCCCGCCTCGGCCTGGCGTTCGTGTTCATCGCCCACGACCTCTCGGTCGTGCGGCACATCTCCGCGCGGGTCGCGGTCATGTACCTGGGCAAGATCGTGGAGATCGGTGACCGGGCGGACATCTACGCCCGCCCCACGCACCCCTACACCCAGGCGCTGCTGTCGGCGGTCCCGATCCCCGACCCCACCAAGCGGGGCAGCCGGGAACGGATCATCCTGTCCGGCGACGTGCCGAGCCCGGCCAACCCGCCCTCGGGCTGCAACTTCCGCACCCGCTGCCCCAAGGCCCAGCAGATCTGCGCCGAGGAGGAGCCGGCCCTCGTCGACCGCTTCGGGCACGGCCATCCCAGCGCCTGCCACTTCGCCGAGGTCAAACCGGTGATCACCTGACCGGCCAGCCGTCCCCGTCCCCGTCGTCGCCGACGACGCCGTCCCACCGTCCCTGAACCGTCCAGTTCCATGTCACTCCGTCAGAGCGGGAGCCCATGAACACGACCACGACAGCACGCCGCCGCCCGTCCCGGACCAGGTCGCTCGCCGCCGCCGCGGCGCTCGCCCTGCTCCTGGGTGCCTGCAGCGTCAGCGACCCCGAGGCCCCCGCGGCAGAGGGTGGCGGCGACGGCGGGGGAACTTTCTCCATCGCCGTCGGCATCGACCCGGACACTTTCGACCCGGCCGGCCAGACCACGACCACCGTGCAGAACATGGTCGACTACGTGGTCGAGACCCTCGTCGTGTTCGACGAGGAGGGCGAGCTCGTCGGCAACCTCGCCGAGAGCTTCGAGACTTCCGAGGACGGGCTCACGGTCACCCTGGAGCTCAAGGAGGACGTGGTCTTCCACGACGGGGAGCCGTTCAACGCCGAGGCGGTCAAGTTCAACCTGGAACGGATCATCGACCCCGAGCTGACCGTTCCGCTGGGCTCGCCCTTCGAGGTCATCGAGTCGGTCACCGCCGTCGACGAGAACACCGTCGAGGTGGCGCTCAGCCGGCCCTCACCGGGCTTCGTCAGCGCGTTGTCGGTGACGACGGCGGGCATCATCTCGCCGGCGTCGGTCGACGCCGAGGGGAACACCAACCTCAACTACCAGCGGCCGGTCGGCACTGGGCCCTACACGTTCGGCGAGTACACCGCCGGTGAGAACTTCACCGTCAACAAGTTCGCCGACTACTGGGGCGAGGAGCCGTACTACGACACCGTCGTCTTCCGGGTCGTGCCCGAGGCGGCCACCCGGGAGAGCCTGCTGCTCTCCGACCAGGTCGACATGATCATCCTCCCGCCGGTGTCCGACATCGAGGCGCTGCAGGCCAACGAGGACGTCGAGGTGCTGCTGGCGGAGAGCGACCGGACGATCTTCATCGCGCTGGACACCAACGACCAGCTGCTGTCCAACCCCCAGGTCCGGCAGGCGCTGAACTACGCCGTCGACAAGCAGGCCATCGTCGAGAACGTGCTCTTCGGCGCGGCCGAGGTGCTGGACGCCCCGATGGCGCCCAGCCTGTTCGGCTACTGCGAGACCGGCGACTACAACTACGACCCCGAGCGGGCGCGGCAGATGCTGGAGGAGGCCGGCGCGGTCGGTGCCAGCCTGGACCTGCTCACCCCGAGCGGTCGCTACGTGCAGGACCAGCAGGCCGCCGAGGCCATCGCCGGCTACCTGCGCGAGGTGGGGCTGGACGTCGGCGTCACCACGAGCGACTTCCCGTCGTTCCTGGCCCGGGTGAACGCTCCGCCGTCGGCGGACACCGTGGACATGCACCTGCTGGGCTGGGCGCCGCCGTACCTGGACGCCGACTTCCAGATGCAGATGTTCCGGCAGGCGACCCACCCGCCGGCGGGCCTGGCGACGTCGTTCTACACCAACCCCGAGGTCGAGGAACTGCTCGCCCAGGCCGACGTCGAGACCGACCAGGACACCCGTGAGCAGCTCTACTGCGACGCCTCGCAGATCATCTGGGACGACGCGCCGTGGATCTTCCTGTGGACGCAGTCCTTCCCGATCGTCTGGTCCGACGACGTGACGGGCATCAGCTCCACGCCCACGGAGAAGTTCTCGGCCATCTACGCACGGCCGGCCAGCTGATCACCACCATCGAGCCGCCCCTGCCCCCGGGCAGGGGCGGCTCCCGGCCCCGGGGCTTGGGAGGCCGCTCGTGAAGGGCACCACCGCGCACATCGTGCGCACGCTCCTGCTGTCGCTGATCACCCTGTTCGGGGTGTCGGTCCTGATCTTCCTGATGCTCCGGGTGCTCCCCGGTGACCCGGCCCGTGTCCTGGCCGGGCTGAACGCCAGCGAGGAGCAGGTCAGCCGGCTCCGCGACCAGCTCGGGCTGGACGACTCGCTGCTGAGCCAGTACTGGTCGTTCATCACCAACCTGCTGCAGGGCGACCTCGGGCAGTCGGCCCGGACCTCGCGGCCGGTGGTCGACGAGATCGCCGTGCGGCTCCCGGCGACGCTGATCCTCGCGGTGGTCGCCACGGTCATCGGCTCGATCGTCGGGGTGGCGGCGGGGGTCATCGCCGCGGTGCGGCGCAACTCGATCCTCGACCACACGATCTCCAGCGTGGCGATGATGGGTGTGTCCATGCCGGTCTACTGGCTGGGCCTGCTGCTCATCCTGCTGTTCGCCGTGACGCTCGGCTGGCTGCCCGCCGCCGGCAGCGGTGAGCCGCTGAGCATCGTGCTGCCGGCGGTGACGCTGGCGGCCTTCTCCACGGCGCTGATCTCCCGGATGACCCGGGCCAGCATGCTCGAGGTGATGGGGCAGGACTACATCCGCACGGCGGAGGCCAAGGGCGCGCCGCCGAAGACGGTGATCATCCGGCACGGGCTGCGCAACGCGTTCATCCCGATCCTGACGGTCATCAGCCTGCAGTTCGGCGCCCTGCTGGGCGGTGCGGTGCTCACCGAGACCGTCTTCGGCTGGCCCGGCATCGGGCGGCTGCTCGTCGACTCGATCGGTGCCCGCGACTTCGCCGTCGTCCAGGGGATCGTGCTGGTCTACGCGGCGGCGTTCATCCTGCTCAACGTGATCGTCGACGTGCTCTACGTCGTGGTCGACCCGCGGATCCGGTACTGACATGACGCGTACTGACATGGTGAGGGGAACCCGATGAGGGCATGGCGGCGCTTCCGTCACCACCCGCCGGCGATGATCGGCCTGGGGATCATCGTGACGTTCGTGGCGCTGGCGATCCTGGCGCCGCTCATCTCGCCGTACGACCCGAATCAACAGAACCTGGTCGCGGCGATCCAGGGTCCCTCGGCGGAGCACTGGCTGGGCACCGACCAGCTGGGCCGCGACATCGCCACCCGGCTGATGTACGGGGCCCGGATCTCACTGATGATCGGCGTCCTCGCCGTGCTCATCGGCTTGGTGATCGGCGTGCCGCTGGGGATGATCGCCGGCTACTACGGCGGCTGGGCCGACCTGGCGATCTCCCGGTTCGCCGACATGATGTTCGCCTTCACGTCCATCCTGCTGGCCCTCACCCTGGTCGCGGTCCTCGGCGTGAACCTGCAGAACGTGATCATCGCGGTCGGGATCAGCGTGATCCCGGTGATCATCCGGCTGGTGCGCTCCTCGGTGCTGAGCCTGCGCGAGGAGCCCTACGTGGAGGCTGCGCGGGCCCTGGGCGCGAGCAACCTGCGGATCATCACCCGGCACGTCTTCCGCAACTCGCTGACCCCGGTGCTCGTGCACGGCACGCTGAGCATCGGGGTGAGCATCCTGCTCGCCGCTGGGCTCGGCTTCCTCGGCCTGGGCGTCCAGTCACCCACCGCCGAATGGGGCACGATGCTGGGGGAGGGCCGGCAGTTCATCTTCAGCGCCCCGCACCTGACGACGTTCCCCGGGATCGCGATCTTCCTGGCCATCCTCGCCTTCAACCTGCTCGGCGACGGTCTGCGGGACGCGCTGGACCCGCGGATGCGGACCGTCGACCAGCCGGCCGGATGACCGGCACCGGCACCGCCGCGGACGTGCGCGGCGACCTGGTCACGATCGACGACGTCCGCCGCGCCGCGGACCGGATCGCCGGGCGGGTGCACCGCACCCCCGTGCACCGCTCGACCAGCCTGGGCGAGCAGTGCGGCGTGCGGCTGGACCTCAAGGCGGAGGTCTTCCAGCGCACCGGCAGCTTCAAGGCGCGCGGGGCGCTGAACAAGGTGCTCTCGCTGTCGGCGGCCGACCGCGCCCGCGGGGTGATCACCGTGTCGGCCGGCAACGCCGGCGCCGCGGTCGCGTTCGCCGCCGCCAGCGTGGGCGTGCCCGGCACGGTGGTCATGCCCGCGACCGCGGTGCCGGGGAAGATCGCGGCCTGCCGGGCCTACGGCGCCGACGTCGTGCTCACCGACGGCGACCTGGTCCAGTGCTACCTCGACACCATGGCCGAGACCGGCCGGGTCGCCGTGCACCCCTTCGACGACCCGGCGGTGGTCGCCGGCACCGGAACAGTCGGGCTGGAGATCGCCGAGGACGTGCCCGACGCCGAGGTGGTCCTGGTGCCGGTCGGCGGCGGCGGGTTGATCTCCGGCGTGGCCACCGCGCTGGCGGCCCTCGCCCCCGGCGTCCGGGTGATCGGGGTCGAACCGGAGACCGCCGACGTGATGACCCGCAGCCTGCAGGCCGGGGAGCCGGTGCGGCTGCCGACGGCCCGCAGCGTCGCCGACGGGCTGGCCGCGCCGATGAGCGGCGAGGTGACCGTGGCCCACGTGCAGGCCTTCGTCGACCGGGTGGTCCGGGTCAGCGACGAGGACATCCTGCGCGCGCTGGCGCTCACCGTGCAGCGCACCAAGCTGCTGCTCGAACCGGCGGCCGCCGCGCCGCTGGCCGCGCTGATGACCGGCGTCCTGGACCTGCCCCCGGGCACCCGGGTGGTCTCCGTCGCCAGCGGCGGCAACGTCGACCTGGCCCTGTTCGGCCGCCTTCCCACTCCTTCCTGAGAGGTCCCATGAGCACCGCGAGCTTCCTGCTCCGCAATGTCACGGTCGTCGACGGCACGGGCGCCGAGCCCGTCCCCGGGCAGGCGGTGGTCGTCGAGGGGCGGCGGATCGCCTGGATCGGGCCGGACGGGCAGGCGCCCAGCACCGCGCCGGAGTCCGTCGTCGACGGCGGCGGGCGCACCGTGCTGCCCGGCCTGATCAACTGCCACGTGCACCTCACCGCCGACGGCGCGCCGGACCTGTTCGCCCAGGTGGCCGGTGACACCGTCCCGGTGGCCACCCTGCGGGCGGCGCGCAGCGCCGTGGTCACCCTCCAGTCGGGCGTGACCACCGTGCGCGACTGCGGCGCCGCCGACGACATCGTGGTCGAACTGGCCAAGGAGATCGCCCGGGGCGCGGTCCCCGGACCCCGGGTGCAGGCGGCCGGCCGGGTCATCACCATGACCGGCGGGCACGGGCACTTCATCGGCCGCGAGGCCGACGGCCCGGACGAGGTGCGCAAGGCCACCCGCGCGGAGATCAAGTCCGGTGCCGCGGTGATCAAGGTGATGGCCACCGGTGGGGTGCTGACACCCGGGGTCTCGCCCACCCAGACCGCGCTGCTGCCCGAGGAGCTCGCGGTCGTGGCCCAGGAGGCGCACAACTCCGGTCGCCGGGTGACCACCCACGCCATCGGCCGGGCCGGTATCGCCAACGCGCTGAGCGCCGGCATCGACTCGGTGGAGCACGGCTTCTACCTCGACGACGAACTGCTCGACCTGGCCGTCGACCAGGGCACCTTCCTGGTGCCGACCATGCTCGCCGTCGACGGGATCATCCGGAACGGCCTGGCGCGGGGCATCCCGGCGTGGGTCGTCGACAAGGCCGAGCGGGAGGCCCAGCAGCAGCGGACCAGCTTCGCCGCGGCGGTCGCCTCGGGCATGCGGATCGCCGCCGGCACCGACGCCGGAACGCCGTTCAACGCCCACGGCGACCTGGCCCAGGAGCTCGCCCTGATGGTCGAGCACGGGCTGACCGCGATGCAGGCCCTCGTCGCCGCCACGTCCAGTGCCGCGGAGAACCTGGGCATGGCCACCGAGATCGGCACCCTGGAGGTCGGCAAGCTCGCCGACCTCATCGTGGTCGACGGCGACCCGGTCACCGACATCACCGCGACCGGCCGCGTCGTGCTGGTGGTCAAGGACGGCGTCGTCCACCGGGACGGGCTGGCCGGCACGGGCGCCGCCGTCCCCACCGCCTGATCGACCCCGGGGGGCCAAAGTCGCGACTTTGGCCCCCCGGGGGTCAGGTGAAGGCGAGCCGGTGCAGCGCGGTGGCCAGCACGGAGGCGCCGCGGACGCAGTCCTCCGGCGAGGTGTACTCGGCGGGGGTGTGCGAGCGCCCCTCCACGCTGGGCACGAACACCATCGCCGTCGGCACCCGGGAGGCCATCAGCTGGCTGTCGTGGCCGGCTCCGCTGGGCATCCGCCGCCAGCTCGCGCCACACCGCTCGGCGGCTTCCCGGCAGACGTCGAGCAGCCCCCCGTCCATCGTCGCGGGCTCCTCGTCCTTGTCCCGCACCACGTCGACCTCGACGCCGTGCCGGGCGGCCACCGAGCTGCAGATCCGGTGCACCCCGTCGAGCAGCCGGTCGCGGACGGCGAGGTCGGGGTGCCGCAGGTCCAGCGAGAACCGGGCCAATCCGGGGACGACGCTGGGCTGCCCGGGCTCGACGGTCCAGCGCCCGGTGGTGGCCACCGCGGGCCGGCCCTCCTGCTCGACCAGCACGGTGATCTCCCGGGCCATCTGCGCGGCGGCCTGCAGGGCATCCTTCCGCAGGTCCATCGGGGTGGCGCCGGCGTGGTCCTGCCGGCCGTGCACGGTGATCGTCTCCCACGCGATGCCCGGGATGACCTCCACCAGGCCGACGTCCAGGCCCTCGTCGGCCAGCACCCGGCCCTGCTCGATGTGCAGCTCCAGGAACGCGCGCAGGTCGTGCCGCTCGGCGTCCGGCACCGCGGCCGGGTCCAGACCGGCCCGGCGCATGGCCTCGGCCAACGTCATGCCGTCCCGGTCCAGCAGCCGCTCGGGCTCGTCCGGGGCGACCAGCCCGAGCATGGCCCGGGTGCCGAGGAAGTTGGCCGGGAAGCGGCTGCTCTCCTCCTCGCACAGGGCCACGACCTCCAGGGTGGTGGTCGGGGTGCCGTGCGCGCGCAGCGCCGCCAGGGCGGCGAGGCCGCCGACCACGCCCAGCGCGCCGTCGTACTTGCCGCCGGAGGGCACGGTGTCCACGTGCGAGCCGGTGAGGATCACGCCGTCCCCGGAGCCCGGCAGCCGCCCGAACACGTTGCCCACGGCGTCGACCCGGCCCTCCAGGCCGGCCTCGTCGATCCATCCGAGCAGGGTGTCCCGGGCCCGCTGCCAGGCATCGTCATACACGAACCGGTACATGCCGTCCGGGGTCTCCCCGATGGCGCCGAGCTCGGTGACGTAGCTGCCGAGCAGCTCCTGGTCGACGGTGATCGGGTCGGTGGTCATGCGGTGCCTCCGGTGGTCGGGGTGGTGGTGGGCCGGTCCACCTGCCGGCCGGCGAGGACCACTGCCCGCACGTCGGTGAGCGCGGCCACGTCGTCGAGCGGGTTGCCCGCGGTGACGACGACGTGTCCCGGCGCGCCGACCGACAGGTGCCCGAGGTCCGGCCGCAGGAGGCACCGGGCAGCCGTGGCGGTGACCGCCCGCAGCGCCTGCGTCGTCGTCAGCCCGATGTCGGCCACCAGCAGCGCCGCCTCCTCGGCGACGCCGCCGTGCGGGTTGAACGGGGTTCCGGCGTCGGTGGCCCCGGCGATCGGGATGCCGGCCCGTGCCGCGCGCCGCAGCGACTCGACGGCCACGCCGTGGATCTCCTCGGCCCTGGCCACCACGGCCGGGTCGACCAGGTGGCGGTTGCGCAGCATCCGGGCCACCGCGACCTGGGTGGTCACCAGCACCGCTCCCGTCGTGGCCATCAGCCCGACGGTCTCGTCGTCGAGGAGGTAGCCGTGCTCGACGCTGGTCGCCCCGGCACGCAACGCCCGCCGGGTGCCCTCGTTTCCGATGGCGTGGGCGGCGACCCACCGGCCCTGGTCGCGGGCCGCGGCGGCCGCGGCGGCCAGCTCGTCCTCGGCGAAGGGCGCGTTGCCGAGGGCGGCCCCGGGGGTCAGCACGCCGCCGGTCGCGACCAGCTTGATCCCGCCGGCGCCGCGGGCGAGCTCCTCGCGGGCCGCCGCGGCCATCGCCTCCTCGCCCAGGACCTCGACGCCGAGGTAGGGGATGTGCCCGCCGGGCGCGGTGATCGCCCGGCCGGCCGCCGACACCCCGGCCCCCGGCAGGCGGCCGGCGGCGATCTCCCGGCCGACGTCGATCGCGATGCCTCCCGGCGCGCCCAGGTCGCGCACCGCGACCGTGCCGGCCTGCAGCGCGCGCAGCGCGTTGGCCGCCGAGACGGCGGCCAACGCCGCGGGCGTCGAGCCGACCACCGAGCCCATGAAGTCGGGAGCGCCGTCGGCGACCAGGTGCACGTGGGCGTCGATCATCCCGGGCAGGACCGTGCCCCCGCCGACGTCCACCTCGGTCGCGGTCGCGGCCACGTGCGGGCCGCGGCCGGCCGGGCCGACGTAGCTGATCCGGCCGTCCTCGACCACCACCAGGCCGTCGGCCAGCGGGGCGCCGGCGACGGGCAGCACGTGTCCGCGCAGCACGAGGATCCCGCCCACCGGTCAGACCCCCGTCCCGGGCAGGACCGACCAGGACGCGGGGTCCAGGTTGGCGCCGCAGACGACGGCACCCACCGCTGCCCCGGCGGGTGCGGCGTACGCACCGCACAGCAGGGCGGCGAGCGCCGTCGCCCCGCCGGGTTCGGCGAGCACCCGCAGCTCCTCCCACAGCACCCGCTGCGCCTGCCGGATCGCGTCGTCGGGCACCAGGACCGCCTCGTCCACGTACCGGCCGGTCAGGTCGGCGGCGATGGTGCCCAGCCGCCGGGCACCGAGGGCGTCGGCGGCGATGCCGCCGACCTCCACGTCGACCGGCTCGCCGGCCAGCCGCGCGGCCTGCAGCGTCGGTGCCCCCTCGGGCTCCACCGCGACCAGGGTGAGGCTGTCGGTGTACCAGGCGGCGCACCCGGCGATGAGCCCGCCGCCACCGACCGCGACGAGGACGACGTCCAGGTCGGGGCGCTGCTGGC
Organism: Modestobacter lapidis; assembly: GCA_019779905.1. Classification (GTDB taxonomy): domain Bacteria; phylum Actinomycetota; class Actinomycetes; order Mycobacteriales; family Geodermatophilaceae; genus Modestobacter; species Modestobacter lapidis. Next base: position 25,722 of record JABAKE010000018.1, read on the forward strand.
CCAGCTCGACCGCGACCGTGCCCTGGCCGGCGACGACCGCGGGCTGGTCGTAGGCGTGCACCCGCAGCGCGCCGGAGCGGTCGGCGTGCTCGACGCTGGCCTGGTAGGCCTCGGCGTAGTCCGCGCCGACGGCGGTGACCTGGGCGCCGTACCGCCGGATCCGCTCCTGCTTGGCCGCCGGCGCGGTGGAGGGCACGAAGACCTCCGCCCGGTGCCCGAGCGCCGAGGCGGCGTAGGCCACCGCGGCGCCGTGGTTGCCGCCGGACGCCGCGATCACCCCGGCGGCCGGCACCTCCGCCGCGAGCAGGGCGTTGAAGGCGCCGCGCACCTTGAAGGACCCGGAGTGCTGCATCGTCTCGAGCTTGAGGGCGACGTCGTGCGGCAGGCCGACCCGGTCGCCGTCCAGGACGGCGACGGGGGTGCGCCGGGCGACGGGGGCGATCCGGACGGCGGCCCGCCGCACGTCCGCGCGGAGCACGGTCACCGGCCGGTCCCGCCGGCGCCGTGGCCTGCCGGCACCTCCTCCCCGGGGGCGACCGGCCCGGGCGGGGTGCCGTCGCCGAACGGGGAGCCGCCCAGCTCCTCGCGGCCGTGCGCGGTGAGCCAGTTCGACGTGTCCGGCCCCAGCGGGACGATCTGCGTCGGGTTGATGTCGGCGTGCACGACGTAGTAGTGCTGCTTGATCGACGGGAAGTCGGTGGTGTCGCCGAAGCCGGGGGTCTGGAAGAGGTCGCGCGCGTAGGCCCACAGCACCGGCATCTCGCTGAGCTTCTGGCGGTTGCACTTGAAGTGGCCGTGGTACACGGCGTCGAAGCGGGCGAGCGTGGTGAACAGCCGGACGTCGGCCTCGGTGATCGACCCACCCATCAGGTACCGGCGGCCGCGAAGCCGGTCGGAGAGCTGGTCGAGGGCGGTGAACAGCCGCTCGTAGGCCGTGTCGTAGGACCGTTGCGAGCCGGCGAAGCCGCACCGGTACACGCCGTTGTTGACCTCGGTGAAGACGTGCTCGATGACCTCGCTCATCTCGTCGCGCAGCGCCTCGGGCCACAGGTCGGGAGCGCCCTCGCGGTGGTGCGCCGTCCACTCGGTGGAGAGGTCCAGCGTGATCTGCTTGAAGTCGTTGGTCACGACGGCCCCGCTGGGGACGTCGACCATCGCCGGCACGGTGATGCCGCGGCTGTACGCGGGGTCGCGGGCCAGGAACGCCTCCTGCAGCCGCTCGTAGCCCAGCACCGGGTCGCGGCCGCCGGGGTCCTCGTCGAAGGTCCAGCTGCGCTCGTCGTGGGTCGGACCGCAGATGCCCATCGAGATCACCGGTTCCAGGCCCAGCAGCCGGCGGACGATCACGGCACGGTTGGCCCACGGGCACGCCCGGGCCACGACCAGCCGGTACCGGCCGGCCTCGACCGGCCAGCCGCCGGCCCCGTCGGCGGTGATCCGGTCGGTGATGTAGTTCTGGTCGCGCTGGTAGTCCTGGCCGGGGGCGACGTAGCCGGAGCCGCTGGTGTCGTTGCTCACCCGGCCAGCCTCCCCGACCCGGCGTCGGGGCGCACTCGCGGGGGGAGTGGTCAGCCGGCCTCGGCGAGCTCCTCGGGCACGGGCAGGCCGAGCAGGTCCAGCAGCCGGACGACGGTGTCCTCGACGACGTCGTCGTCGGGCTTGCCGCTGCCGTCCTCGGCGACCAGCGGGCGCAGCTCGTCGGGCTGCGGGGCGCGGCCCAGCGTCTGCGCCGCCCAGCCGAGGAAGGCATCGACCTCCGCCGGCACGTCGACGGGCTGGCTGGCGTCGGGGTCGGCGAAGAAGTCGCGCGGCTGGGCGCCGAGGTAGAAGCGGCCGAGCCCGGGCGGGGCCGGCCGGTAGTCGATGGTGGCGATGTCGCTGTCGTGCACGTCGACCACCAGCTCGGGGCCGGTGCCGCTGCGCTGCTGCCACTGTCCGTCGCGGAAGATGAAGGTGCCGAAGTAGCCCACCCGCCCAGCCTCCCCTGCGAACAACCGTCCGGGGGACAGGCGCGCGCGTGGTCAGACCATCTCGGGCACCCGCAGGTGGGCGACGACGAGGTCGAACTCGGCGACCTCGAGCACCCGCACCCCGGTCATCTGCGTGTACTCCTCGCGCATGGCCGCGATCTGCCCGGTCGAGCGGTCCATGGTGGATCGCCCGGCGTAGCAGACCGCCGTCGCGCTGCGTCCGGTGTGCCGGTCGACGAACTGGCTGACGCTGCAGAAGCCGGGGACGTCCTCGAGCTCGGGGACCATGCTGTAGGTGTAGACGTCCAGGTCGCGGTCGAGCTGCTCGGGCCGGCTCTGCCCCACGGTGAGCCGCACGCAAGCGCCGTCGCCGGCCGGCCGCACCCGGTGCAGCCGGGCGATCTCCCATTCAGCGATCTCGGGCTCGCCGCCGAGCACCCGGGCGGCATCGGTGCGCAGCGCGCCGGCGCTCTCGCCGTGGCGCCGCATCGCCTCCTCGCGGTCCCAGGCGGTGGTGACGATGCACCGGCCGGACCCGCGGTCGGCCAGCATGGACAGCCCGATGCAGCCCTCCAGGTCCTGCAGCGTGGGCCAGGCGTGGTCGCGGACGCGGGTGATGCCGTCGGCCACGGCGTGCGGGGCGCCCCGGACGGTGGTGCTCCTGGCGTGCATGCGCGCTCCTCCCCGGCAGGGCGACGCCCCGGCAGCGCCGCCGCGTCGGACCACTGTGCGCGTCGGGCCGGCCGGCAGCAACCCCTCGGGCCGGTGCCGCGGGTCAGCCGCGCTCGGCGGGCTCGGCCTGCTCCGCGGCCTCGTTCTCGCCGGGGTCGTCCTTGAGGAAGAGGTACCAGTAGGAGGTCGAGACGAAGACGACGGCGCCGACGAGGTTGCCGGCACCGGCGAGCAGCCAGTTCAGGAGTGTGTCGCCCCAGCCGAGATCCGGGACGCCGGCGAAGATCGCGGCCGGCAGGAAGAACATGTTGGCGACGACGTGGTCGAACCCCATCGCCACGAACGCCATGATCGGGAAGAAGATCGCCAGGACCTTCCCCGACACGGTGGTGGCGGCCAGCGACATCCAGACCGCGAGGCAGACCAGCCAGTTGCAGCCGACGCCGCGCAGGAACGTCTCCCAGGCGGTGTGCCCGGTCGCCTTGCCCTGGGCGATCTCGGTGAGCCGCTCGTAGGCCAGGCCCGCGCCGCTGTCGGCGGCGGACCCGGCGTCGCCGATGACGCCGGTCTGCACGGCGAGGAAGAACGCGACGACGAGTGCCCCGACCAGGTTGCCCAGCAGAACCAGGGTGAGGTTCTTGACCACGTCGCCGCCGGAGATCTTGCCGCGCATGGCGCTGAGCGGGACCAGCATCATGTTCCCCGTCGCAAGGTCGGAGCCCGCGATGAGGACGAGTACCAGCCCGAGGGTGAAGGCCGCGCCGGTGAAGAGCGTCGGCAGGGTGCCCCAGGTCCCCGGGTCCAGCCCGGCCGAGACGATGATGGCGACCAGCGCCCCGAACCCGATGTAGGCGCCGGCGAGGAACGCGCTGACCAGCACTCGGTCCCAGGTGCGGGTGGTCTTCTTGGCCCCGGTCGCGGCGGCGGCCTGGGCCATGTCCTTCGGTTCGCGAGCGGTCATGGGGGCTCCCGGTGCGTCACGGTGGGGGATGCGGGCAGTCTGCTCTCGACACGGTGGTGCCCGCAGCTCAGGACGGCGACCCGACCGTGGCTGGACGGCGGTCGACGGCACCGCATCGGCACCGCATCGGCGACGAGGAGGACCGGCATGGCGGACTACGACGTGATCGTGGTGGGGCTGGGCGGGATGGGCAGCGCGGCGGCGGCGCACCTGGCCGCCCGGGGGCAGCGGGTGCTCGGGCTGGAGCGCTACGGGCCGGCGCACGACCGGGGCTCGAGCCACGGGGGGTCGCGGATCATCCGGCAGTCCTACTTCGAGGACCCGGCGTACGTGCCGCTGCTGCTGCGCTCGTACGAGCTGTGGGAGCAGCTGCGCGTCGACTCGGGGGAGGACGTCATCCAGCTGACCGGGGGCCTGTACTTCGGGCCGCCGGACAGCGGCCTGGTGACCGGCAGCCTGCGGGCGGCGCGGGAGTGGGACCTGCCGCACGAGCTGCTGGACGCCGGGGAGGTGCACCGCCGTTTCCCGACGCTCACGGCGGGGCCGGACGAGGTGGGGCTGTACGAGGCGGCGGCCGGGTTCGTCCGCCCCGAGGTAACGGTGGCCGCGCACCTGGGCCTGGCCGAGGCGCGGGGAGCCGAGCTGCACTTCGACGAGCCGGTGCTCACGTGGATGGCGACGCCGGGCGGTGGGGTGTCGGTGACGACCGCGACCGGCTCGTACTCCGCCGGCCGGCTGGTGATTTGCCCGGGGGCGTGGGCGCCGGAGCTGCTGGCGCAGCTGGGGCTGCCGCTGACGGTGGAACGGCAGGTCATGTACTGGTTCCAGCCACTGCGCGGGGTGCTGCCCTACCTGCCGGCGCGGCAGCCGGTGTACATCCACGAGGACGCCACGGGAACCCAGCTCTACGGCTTCCCGGCGATCGACGGCCCCGAGGGCGGGGCGAAGGTGGCGTTCTTCCGCCGCGGGACCCCGTGCACCCCCGAGACGCTCGACCGGGAGGTGCACCCGCCCGAGGTCACCGTGATGGCCGAGCACCTCGCCGACGTGCTGCCCACGCTGCCGGGCCGCTTCCTGTCGGCGGCGGCGTGCATGTACACGACCACGCCCGACCAGCACTTCGTGATCGCGCCGCACCCGCAGGCCGACCAGGTGATCGTGGCGTGCGGATTCTCCGGGCACGGCTTCAAGTTCGTCCCGGTGGTGGGGGAGATCCTGGCCGACCTGGCCACCACCGGCACGACGGCGCACCCGATCGGGCTGTTCGACCCGAACCGGCCGGCACTCGGCCGCTGACCGACGCATCGGGGACGGCGGACGGGCGGGTCAGTCGCTGCCGCGCCCGTTCCCGTTGCCGTTGCCCCGGCCGTTGCCGTTCCCGTTGCCCCGGTCGTTCCCGTTGTCGCCGTCCTCCTCGTCGGACCAGTCGCGGTTCTCCCACCAGTCCCCGTCGTCCCGGTTCCTGTCCCCGTCGTCCTGATCGGGCTCCTCGGTGACGACGACGGTCTCCGTGGCGGGCGCCGGCGCCGGCGCCGGGGGCGGGGCGGGCTCGGGTGCCGGCGGCGGCGCGACCGCGTGCGTGACGGTGACCGGGCTGCCCGGGGTCAGCTCGCCGACCGGGTCGACCGCGATCACCGAGCCGTCGGCCACATCGGCGGTGGTCAGCGGGCGGAGCGTGACCACGAGCCCGAACAGCGCGAGCTCGGCCTCCACCTCGGCGACCGGCCGGCCGACGTAGTCGGCCGAGGCGACCAGCAGCCGCGGCGTCGTGGTCGTGGGCGCCGCGGTGGTCGTCGTCGCCGGGGCCGTGCCGGCCGCCTCGGAGGAGTCGGCGGCGCCGAAGGTCCGGGCGATGCCGAACGTGATCGCGGCGACCGCGAGCAGCGCGATCAGCGGTACGAGCAGCCGGCGGCGGCGCGCCGGCGGGGCGTCGCCGGGCTCGTCGCCGAGGAACTGCGCGGGCAGGACCTGGGTGTCGAACAACTGGGTGGGTGGCTGGGCCGTGGCCCCGGCGGCGGTGGCGCCCGGGTGGGCGGCTGCCGGGCCGGTGGACGGAGGGACGAGGGCGCGTCCGGCCCGGGTGTCCTCGACCGCGGCGCGGAAGGCGGCGCCGTCGGGGAATCGCTGGGCCGGGTCCTTGGCCAGGGCCCGATCGACCAGCTGCCGCACGCGCTCGGGGACGTCGTCGGGCAACGGCTGGGGGGTCTCGTGGATCTGCTTGAGCGCGATCTGCACCGAGCTCTCGCCGGTGAACGCGCGGCGGCCGGTCAGGCACTCGTAGGCGACGACGCCGAGGGAGTAGACGTCGCTGGCGGCCGTGGCCCGGATGCCCCGGGCCTGCTCGGGGGAGAGGTACTGCGCCGTCCCGATGACCTGGCCGACCTGGGTGAGCGGCACGCTGGACGCCGACGAGGCGGCGCCGAAGTCGGTGATCTTGACCTCGCCGGCCCGGGCCATCAGCAGGTTCCCCGGCTTGATGTCGCGGTGCACGATGCCGAGGGCGTGCGCGGCGGCGAGCCCGGCGGCGGCCTGCTCGAGCACGTCGAGCGTGCGGCCGGGGCTGAGCCGCTGCTCCCCGGCGAGCAACGTGGACAGTGGCTCGCCGTCCACCAGCTCCATCACCAGGTAGGCGAGGTGCTCGTCGGCGTCGGACCCGGGCGGGCCGGGGAGGACCTCGCCGTAGTCGAACAGCGTCGCGACGTTCGGGTGGTGCAGGCGTGCGGTGTGCTGCGCCTCGGCGCGGAAGCGCGCCAGGAAGTCGGCGTTGCCGGTGTACTCGCTGCGCAGCACCTTGACGGCGACGTCGCGGTCCAGCCGGGTGTCGCGCGCCCGCCAGACCTGGCCCATGCCGCCGGTGGCGATCAGGGACACCAGTTCGTAGCGGTCACCGAAGGTGCGGCCCCTCGGCGTCACGACATCCCCCTGACCTTCCGTCGGCGACCTCGCCGACCCGTTCCCCCACCATCCCATCAAGCGGACGGCGGTGCGGCCGGGGTGTCCTCCGGGCAGGGGTGGCCCGATCGGGTCAGGCAGCGACCTGGACGGGGATCTCGGCGGTGGCGGCCTCGGCGAACAGCACGCGCACCTGCAGCCCGTCCTCGTCCGGGGTGTCGATCAGCTCGGTGCGCGACTCGGCGGCGGGCAGTTCGACGGCGGGCAGTTCGACGGCGGGCAGTTCGACGGCGGGCAGTTCGACGGCGGTCTGGGCGTCGGCGGACACCTCGGCCGGGGCGTCGGCGGCCGCGGCCGGCATCGGCATCGGCAGCATCGCCGGCTCCTCGGCCAGCACGAACGGCTCGGCAGCGACGGCCGGCTCGGCCGTGCCGGCCGGCTCGGTCGTGCCGGCCGGCTCGGTCGTGCCGGCCGGCTCGGTCGTCAGCAGGGCCATCACCGGCGGGGCGGGCACGGACGGCGCCGGCGGCGCCTCCCATAGCCGGGCCAGGAAGGCGAGGTGGGCCATGCCCTCCTCGTAGGTCTGCGCGATGGCGGTGAGGCACTCGGCCGCCCGGTCCTGGACCGAGACGTCCCCGTCGACTCCGAGAATGGTCACGGCCCACTCATCGGCAGGTCGTCGCGAGCACGTGACCACGTGCGGCCGCCAATGTCGGGTCTTCTTTTCGGTGCCGCTCGGGTGCTCGGCGTGCGCGCTGCGGCCGAGGGTCACCAGCGGTGCCGACCCGCGTCCCCCGGCGTCGCAGCCGCCGGGCGGCAGATCAGGCCGGGCGGGCGCTGCGCCGTGCGGCGACGGCGCAACCCGCGGCCGCGGCGAACGCCAGGCCGCCGAGCGCGTAGGGCAGCGCGTCGCTGCCGCCGGTGCTGCCATCGCCGGCGGCCACGCTCCCGGCCGGCTGCTCGGCGACCTGGGGGGTGGTGCCCGCGGCCGCGCCGGCGAACGCGTGCTCCTCGCAGGCGGTGCCGTTGTCGTTGCCGTCGAGGCCGTTCGGGTCGCTGGGGTCGGCGACGAGCACGGCCTGCGCCTGCGCCTGCGTCGGGAAGTCGGCGCAGTCGACGTCCGCTGCCAGCGCCGTCCCGGTCATCGGCACGGACACGGCGGCGAACACGACGGCGACGGCGACGCTGGTGCGGAGACGCATGCTTGCTCCTTCGACGAACAGGTTGGTCGCGGCAAGTCAGCCAGATCAGCACTGTGCGTGACCAGGGGTCGACGGCGTGTCCCGGCTGGCGCGCCGAGCACTGTTATCGCAGCGTGATCAGCGCCCGAACGGAGCTCCGGCCGGCGCCGGCGGAGGCGCCGGCCGGAACCGGTTCAGGCCATCTCCGGCACGCGCAGGTGCGCCACGGCCACCTCGAATTCGGCGACGTCGGTGACCTGCGCACCCATGGCCGAGACGAACTGATCGCGCATCGCCGTGCCCATGGCGCGGGACTGCGCCAGGGCGTCCCGGCTCTCGTAGGTGATCGCCACCGAACCCTTCCCGGTGTTCCGGTCGGCCATCAGGCTCACGCTGCAGAAACCGGGGAGGTTCTCCAGGCGCGGCAGCAGGCCCGTCCGGAAGGCGTCGATCATCCCGTCGGCCCCGGCGGGCTCGACGGCGGTCCAGATGACCCGGGTGCACGCGCCGTCCCCGGCCGGATGCACCCGGTGGAGGGCGGCGATCTCCCATTCCTGGACGTCGACCGCGTCGGCCCGCAGCACCTCTGCGGCCCGGCTGCGGATCTCGTGCACACTCGCGGCACTGGCCTGCAGCGCCTCGTCGGTCGCCCAGGCGGCGGTCACGATGCACCGGCCTCCGGCGCGGTCGGCCAGCATCGACATCCCGACGCAGCCGCTCATGTCCTGGAGCCGCGGCCAGACCGTGTTCCGGACGTACTCGATGCCCTCGTCGACGGAGCGCGGGTCGCCGCGCACGGTGGTGGTTCTGGCGTACATGCCAGTTCTCCTCCCTGGCGGCGCCCCGGCGGCGTCGCCGCGAGGGCGACTGTCCTCGTCGGGTACGGGCCGGACGGCGCTGCTGATCGTCGTGCCCGGTGCGGCGGCGCGTTCGGACGGGGTGGAGGCGGCCGGCCACGCTGCGCCGCTCGGGTCGGCCCGGATCGTCGGTGAGCGGGGAGACGCGGGGCCACCCGCGGCGGGCTTCCGGTACAGAAGCCCGCTGCCGGCCGACCGGGCTCAGGCGGTGGCGACCAGGGTGGCGAAGACGATCACGTTTTCCCGGTAGTCGCCGGTGTCCTCGTCGAAGCTGCCGCCGCAGGTGATCAGCCGTAGCCCGGCGGTGTCGATGTCGCCGTAGACGGCGTCGCCGGGGAACTCGTCCTTGTCGTGCTCCTCGACCCGGTCGACCCGGAAGATCGCGAGGGTGCCGTCGGCGCGGTGCACGACCACCTCGTCGCCGGGGAGGAGCTCGCGCAGGCCGTAGAAGGCCCCGGGCTTCCCGTCCCAGTCGACGTGGCCGGCCAGCACGGCCGGGCCGAGCTGCCCGGGGGTCGGGCTGCGGTCGTACCAGCCGACCGGGTAGGCGCCGGGCGGCACCTCCATCGAGCCGTCGCGCGCCAGGCCGAGCGGCATCACGTCCGAGGTGACGCCGAGGGCCGGGAGCTGGACCCGGACCGGCTCGCTGGCCGGGAGCGGGAGCACCAGGGCCGGCGCGGTGGCAGCCGCGGCCACCGGTGTCGCCGCGGGAACGGTGGCCGGCGCGGCCACCACCACGACCGGGACGTCGAGGCGGCTGGGGCGCGGTGGGCCGGCGGGCAGCACGACGACGGCGGCCACCCCGGCGGCGGCGAGAACGACCGACGTCCCGGCCCACAGGCGCGCGGCGACCGGCCGGGGCGCCCGGTGCCGGGTGCGCCGCTGCGATGGATGCCGGGTGCGGTCGTAGCGGGTGATCCGCGGGGAGTCCGGGGACGGCACGCCGGGCGGCCGAGGTGGCGCCGACGGGAGCAACGGCGGGGGATAGGCGCCCCGGATGCGCACGGGATCACCCGCCGGGGTTCCGGGAACACCCGGGCGGGGCGCGCTGGGTGGGCGGTCGGGCACGGCCGGACGGTCAGGCCGCAGCGCGGGAGCTGCGCCGGGCGGCGACCGCGGCGCCGGCGGCCCCGGCGGCCCCGGCGAAGGCCAGCCCGCCGAGGGCGTAGCGGAGCGCGCCGCCCTCGACCTCGGTGCTGCCGTCGCCGGCGGCGACCGGGCCGGCCGGGCGGGTGGCCACTTGCGCCGTTCCGAACGCGGTGCTGTCCTCGGCGACCGCCGGCGCGCCGGCGGCGGCGGGGAGGGTCTCGCAGGCGGAGCCGTCGTCGTCGGTGTCCAGGCCGTTCGGGTCGTCCGGTGCGGCGATGAGCGCCGCCTGCGCCTCGGCCTGGGTGGCGAAGTCGCTGCAGTCGAGGTCGGCGGCGCCCGCCGTGCCGGGGAAGCCGAGGGACAGTGCCGCGGCGACGAGGACGCCGGCGGCTGCGGTGGTGCGACGACGCATGAGGGGCTCCTGGGACGGGGGTGGCGCGTGGGACCACTGTGACGCCGGCGCCGTCCGATCGCGGGGTGCGACGACCAGCGTGTCGTGCTCACCCGGCGGGCGGGCGGTTGGCAGGTTCTGTGCCGGCCACGGTCGGGCGCCGGCGGTGGTACCGATTCGGCGGCGGGCGACCGATAGCTGGGCTGACCGACCCAGCGAGAGGAAGTCCTTCATGAGCGCCCGCAAGCGTTCCTCCGGCGATCGGCTGGCGGTGCTCGCCGGTGCCAGGCTCGACCTCCTCGCGGTCGCCCCCGGCGCGCGCAGCAAGTTCGTCGCCCTCGGTGGCGTGCTGCTGAGCACCGGTGCCCTGGCCGCGCTGTCGGCCGCGTTCGCCGTCCACATGGCCCTGGGTGCGCCGTGGGCGGTGGCCGTGCTGATCGGCCTCGGCTGGGGCCTGGTGATCATCAACCTCGACCGGATGCTGCTGGTCGGCATGGGGCACGACTCGTCGTGGGTGCGGAACATCGGGCTGGCGGTGCCGCGGATCGCGCTGGCCGCCGTCCTCGGCACGGTCATCTCGACCCCGCTGACGCTGCAGGTCTTCGACAAGGAGATCGAGGCGACGATGGTGACCCTGCAGGCCGAGGCCGCGCAGGAGTTCACCACCGAGCTGAACGCCGACGCCCGGTACGCGCAGATCCCCACGCTGCAGCAGCGGGTCGCCGACGAGCAGGCCGTGATCGCCAGCGGCGGCATGACCGACCCGAACGCCGACCCCCGGGTCGGGACGGCGCAGGCCGAGCGGGACGCCCGGCAGGCCGCCTACGCGGCGGCCCAGGCGCGGGCGGCCGAACTGAACGCCAAGGCCCAGTGCGAGCTCGACGGCACCTGCGGCTCCGGCGAGGCCGGCACCGGGGACGCCTACCTCGCGGCCGCGGCGGCGGCATCGCAGCAGGCGACGGTCACGGCGGCCGCCAAGGCCGACCTGGACGCCGCCGACGCCGAGCTGCGCGCGGCCCGCACCGAGGCCGGCGCGGCCGCCGAGGCCGCCGACCGGCGCAGCGTCGCCCAGGCCGAGGCCGACATCGTCACCGACCAGGCCGAGCTCGCCCGGCTGACGGACGCGCGCAACGCCGAGCAGGCCGCCTTCGAGGCGGAGAACGGCGAGAGCAACGGCATCCTGGCCCGGCTGGAGGCGATGGACCGGCTGGCGGAGGACCGGCCGACGCTGGGCACCGCGCACCTGATGCTGTTCCTGCTGTTCCTGAGCATCGAGATCCTGCCGGTGCTGATGAAGGTGATGCTGAACTTCTCCCCGCCGACCGGCTACGACCGGATGGTCACCCTGCGGGAGGACGAGGAGGTCGAGGCCGAGGAGATCCGGCGCGAGGGCCGGCGGCGGGCGCAGCAGGCCCGGGCCGACCTCGTCGTCGCCGCCGAGACCGATCGGATGGCGCGGGAGATCCTGGACCGGGAGATGGCCGCCCGCGACGAGGCGGCGCGCATCGCGGCCCGCCGGGCGCAGGCCGGCCCGCTCAGCCGGATGGCCCGCGGGCTGCGGGCCTGGACGATGGACGCGCTGCGCCCGTCCCGGGGAACCGGGCCGGAGCAGCCGGCCGAGGAGCTGGACCTGCGGGTGGACACCGGCGAGCTGGAGCGCCTGATGGCCGACGACCTCGGCCGGTTCGACGCCGCGGTCCGGCGGTCGGGCCGCCCCGAGGTCCCGGCCCCGCGGTCGACGCGCGAGGACGTGCTCGTCGAGGGCTGACCTCTCCACCGCTGCAGACCCGCCCCCTCCCGCCTCGTGCGGGAGGGGGCGTTCTGCGTTCGGCGCCCGCCGTGGCGCCGCGGTCGGGTCAGGCCTGTGTGTCGACGACATCCAGCCCCTCGGCTCGCCAGGCGGCGAGCAGGGTGCGGTCGCCGCTCACCGCGACGGTTCCCGGGCCGGCGAAGCTCAGCGCCGCGGCGCAGTGCACGGCGTCGAACCCCCGTAGCCGAAGCCGGCGGGCCAGTCCTGCCGCTCGATGGACCAACTCCTCGCCGATCTCGACGACGTCGAACTGCGGCCAGATCTCGTCGAGACCGAGCGCGGCGCGGTCATGGGCTGCCTCCGTCAGGCGACCCATTCGCTCTGCTCTCGCCAGCGCGGCGGCTACCTCGACGTACAGGAGTCGGGAGGTCACGACGGCGTCTGCCAGCGACCACGCCCGCCGGCAGATCCCGACCCCTGGCTCATCGTCTACGAGCAGCGGGACCACCGCGGACGTGTCGAAGTAAGCGATCAACCACGTTGCTCGGCGATCAACTCGGTCACCGAGCCGGAAGCGCGTACCGGTTCGGGCAGCGTCCGCTTCGTGCGTGTCGCCGGTTGAACGACGCCTTCGGCGATGAGCCGTTCGAGCGGGCTGGGTTGGTCGATGGGAACGATCCGGGCCACCGGTCGACCGTGATCGGTGACGGTCACCGTTCGACCGGCGCGGACGGTGGCCAGGTAGCGGCTCAAGCCGTCGCGCAGTTCGCGGACTCCTACCGATTCCATTGCGGACGCTCCCTCATGTAGCCATGTTCGCTACAATCATCGTAGCCAGTTTACGGGGCCGTTGCTGCCGGGCTCGGGTGGTGCGCTTCCGGGCGCGACCTCCTAGTGTTGCGTGATGCGCAACGACGAGGGCGGCGTCCAGCCGGTGCAGTCGGTGGACCGGGCGGTCGGGATCCTGGAGTTCCTGGCCCGGCGCGGGGACGCCGGGGTCACCGAGATCGGCGTGGAACTGGGCGTGCACAAGTCCACCGCCTCGCGGCTGCTGGCGACGCTGGAGGCCCGGGGCCTGGTCGAGCAGTCGGGGGCGCGGGGCGCCTACCGGCTGGGCGCCGGGCTGATCCGGCTGGCCGGCGCCGGCGCCGCGCAGCTGGACGTCGCCCAGGCCGCCCGGGAGGTGTCCGCGGAACTGGCCGCCGAGCTGGGCGAGACGGTCAACATGGCCGTGCTGGACGAGGACGCGGCGATGAACGTGAGCCAGGCCCGGGGCAGCGCGGCGGTCGCCGTGCAGAACTGGGTCGGCCGGCGCACCCCGCTGCACGCCAGCTCCAGCGGCAAGGTGCTGCTGGCGTTCGCGCCGGACGCCGTCCGCCGGCGGGTCCTCGCGCGGCCGCTGGCGCGCTGCACCCCGGCCACGATCACCGACCGCCGGGTGCTCGACCGTGAGCTGGCCGAGGTCCGGGCACGCGGCTGGGCCGCGACGCAGGGCGAGCTGGAGGTCGGGCTGAACGGGGTGGCCGCTCCGGTGGTCACCGCGGGCGGGGAGCTGGTCGGCGCCATCAGCGTCTCCGGGCCGGCGTACCGGCTGGACGCCGCCCGCTTCGCCGCCGTGGCCGAGCGGGTGGTCGCCGCGGCCGGGAGCGCAGGCGCCGTGCTCGGCTGAACCGGGTGGCCGGTGAACACGGTCTTTAGACCCTTGTCCCCTGCTCCTTCCGAGTCCAGGCTGTTGCGTATACCGCTCAGCGTTGCGTTATCCGCAACAACGTCTGTTCTTCGGAGGAACGCCATGGGCCCTCGCGTGGTCGTCATCGGCGCCGGGATCGTCGGCTGCTCGCTGGCCGACGAGCTCACCGCACGCGGCTGGACCGATGTGACCGTCCTGGACCGGGGCCCGCTGTACGCCGCCGGCGGATCGAGCTCGCACGCGCCGGGGCTGGTCTTCCAGACCAACCCGTCGAAGACGCTGGCCGAGTTCGCGTCCTACACCGTCGGCAAGTTCGCCGACCTGACGCAGGACGGCGAACCGTGCTTCCGGCAGGTCGGCGGACTCGAGGTGGCGACGACGCCCGAGCGCTCCGCGGAACTCGCCCGCCGGCACGGCTTCGCCACCTCGTGGGGCATCGACGCCCGGCTCGTCGATCCGGCCGAGTGCGCCCGGCTGCACCCGTTGCTCGACCCCGACGTCGTCCTCGGCGGGCTGCACGTGCCCACCGACGGGCTGGCGCACGCGGTCCGGGCGGGGGAGGCGCAGGCCCGGCGGGCCATCGAGCGGGGCGCGAGGTTCCTCGCCCGGCACACCGTCACCGGGATCGCGCAGGCCGGCGGGCGGGTGAGCGGCGTGCACACCGACCAGGGGCTCGTTCCCGCCGACGTCGTGGTCTGCGCCGCCGGCTTCTGGGGCCCGGCGATCGGCGCGCTGGCCGGCCTGACCGTGCCGCTGCAGCCGCTGGCCCACCAGTACGCCACCACCGCGCCGGTGCCGGCGCTGGCCGGCGCGATCGCCGAGGCGACGCATCCGATCCTGCGGCACCAGGACCAGGACCTGTACTACCGCGAGCACGGCGACCGGCTGGGCATCGGGTCCTACGGCCACCGGCCGATGCCGGTGACGACCGCCGACGCCGAGGCGCACGAGAACAGCTGCCTGCCCTTCACGCCCGACGACTTCGCCGAGGCGTGGAAGCAGAGCCTCGCGCTGCTGCCCGGCCTCGCCGACACCACCGTGGACGCCGGCATCAACGGCGTCTTCTCCTTCACCCCCGACGGCATGCCGCTGCTGGGCGAGCACCGGGAGCTGCCGGGCTTCTGGCTGGCCGAGGCGGTCTGGGTGACCCACTCGGCCGGCGTGGCGAAGGCGATGGCGGAGTGGCTGGTGGAGGGGCAGCCGCGCACCGACGTGCACGAGTGCGACCTGCACCGGTTCGAGGAGTTCCAGCTCGCGCCCGACTACGTGGCCGAGCGGGGCGCGCAGCAGTTCATCGAGGTCTACGACATCGTCCACCCGCTGCAGCCGATGGAGCGGCCGCGGCCGCTGCGCACCAGCCCCTTCCACTCCCGGCAGCAGGAACTCGACGCGGTGTTCCTGGAGGCCGGCGGCTGGGAGCGGCCGCACTGGTTCGGGGCGAACGCCGCGCTGGCCGCGGCGGAGCAGCTGCCGGAACGGGACGCCTGGTCGGCGCGGTACTGGTCGCCGATCGCGGCCGCGGAGGCGCGGGCCACCCGCGAGCGGGTCGCGATGTACGACATGACGCCGCTGACCCGGATCGAGGTCAGCGGGCCGGGCGCCGGTGACTTCCTGCAGCGGCTGACCACCAACGACGTCGGCAGGCCGGTCGGGAAGGTGACCTACACGCTGCTGCTCGCCGCCGACGGCGGGATCCGCAGCGACCTCACCGTGGCCCGGCTGGGGGAGCAGCGGTTCCAGGTCGGCGCCAACGGGCCGCTGGACCTGGACTGGCTGCGGCAGCACGCGCCGGGCGACGGCTCGGTGCAGCTACGGGACACCACCGCGGGCACCTGCGGCATCGGGTTGTGGGGGCCGCGGGCACGCGAGGTGCTCGGCTCGCTGACCGGCACCGACGTCTCGCACGAGGCGTTCGGCTACTTCACCGCCCGCCGGCTGTTCGTCGGCGAGGTGCCGGTGACCGCGCTGCGGGTCAGCTACGTCGGCGAGCTCGGTTGGGAGTTCTACACCGACGCGGCCACCGGGCTGCGGCTCTGGGACCTGCTCTGGGACGCCGGTCAGCAGCACGGGGTGGTCGCGGCGGGGCGCAGCGCGTTCAACAGCCTGCGGCTGGAAAAGGGCTACCGGGCCTGGGGCGCGGACATGACGACCGAGCACGATCCGTTCGAGGCCGGCCTGGGCTTCGCCGTCCGGATGGGGAAGGGCGACTTCGTCGGCCGGGAGGCGCTGGAACGCCGTCCGCACGGCCGGAAGCTGACCTGCCTCACCCTCGACGACCCGGCCACGATGGTGCTGGGCCGGGAGCCGGTGCGGCTCGGCGGAACGCCGGTCGGCCACGTGACCAGCGCGGCCTTCGGCTACACGATCGGCCGGCCGATCGCCTACGCCTGGCTGCCGGCCGCGCTCGCCGTGCCGGGGACGGCGGTGACCATCGACTACTTCGCGCGGCCGGTGGCCGCCACCGTGGCCGAGGAACCGCTGGTCGACCCGGGCATGAGCCGGATCAGGCGCTGAGGGGGCACGGACATGACGACCTTCGCCTCCGCTGCGACGCCGGCGCCTGCGGCCAGCCTGATCCGCACGCTGCCGGGGCGGTACTACACCGACCCCGACGTCTTCGCCCGCGAGCAGACCCGGGTGTTCGAGGAGATGTGGTGCTGCGCCGTCCGCAGTGACGACGTCGCCGATCCCGGGGCCTTCCGCCGGGTGCAGGTGGGCCGGGAGAGCGTGCTGGTGGTGCGCGGCCGGGACGGGCAGCTGCGGGCCTTCCTCAACGTCTGCCGGCACCGCGGGGCGCTGCTGTGCACCGAGGAGTCCGGGCAGGCGAAGCGGACGCTGAGCTGCCCGTACCACGCGTGGTCCTACGGGCTGGACGGAACGCTGGCGGGGGCGCCGAACCTGCGCAACATGCCGGACGTCGACCGGGTGGCCAACGGGCTGGTGCCGGTGCACCTGCGGGAGTGGCTCGGCTACGCCTGGCTGTGCCTGGCCGACGTGCCGCCGTCCTTCGAGCGCGACGTGCAGGGCGCGGTGACCGAGCGGCTGGGCGACCCGGCGGCGATCGAGGGCTACGGCGTCGAGCGGCTCGCGCTGGGACGGCGGATCCGGTACGACGTGCACGCCAACTGGAAGCTCGTCGTCGAGAACTTCATGGAGTGCTACCACTGCGCGACGATCCACCCCGAGCTCACCGGCGTGGTGCCGGAGTTCGCCCGGGGGTACGCGGCGCAGTCGTTCGTCGGGCACGGGGCGGAGTTCGCCCCCGGCGCGCAGGGCTTCACCGTCGACGGGAGCGCGGGCTTCCCGGCGCTGCCGGGCGTGCGCGCCGATCAGGACCGCCGGTACTACGCGGCCACGATCAAGCCGACGGTGTTCCTCAACCTGGTGCCCGACCACGTGATCGTGTTGCGGATGACGCCGCAGGCCGTCGACCGCACGCAGGTGGAGTGCGACTGGCTGTACGCGCCGGAGGTGGTTCTCTCCGGTGCGGACGTCGCCCGCTCGGTCGAGCTGTTCCACCGGGTCAACCAGCAGGACTTCGCCGCCTGCGAGCGCACCCAGCCGGGGATGAGCTCACGGGCGTACGCGAACGGTGGCGTGCTGGTGCCGGCCGAGCACCACCTGGGCGCCTTCCACGGCTGGGTGCGGGAGCGGATCGACTGAGGAGGCGGGCTCACACGAGGAGAACGCGGAGGTCGCTGATCTCCGCCAGCGCGGTGTGGTCGGAATCCTGGCTCACCAGCGGAACGCCGTGCGCCAGCGCCGTGGCCGCAATCCAGGTGTCGTTGACGTTCACCCGTCGGCCGGCGCGCGCCAGCTCGAGACGGAGGTGCGCCCAGTGATCGGCGACGGCGGCATCGATCGGTAGGGGATTGAGGTCGACGACGGCTTGCAGCGTGGTCAGGCGACGGGAGCGCACCGCGATGTCGGATGCGGCGAGCACCCCCGCGCGGAGCTCGGCGTAGCTGATGATCGAGACCGCGACCTCGTCCGGGAGCGCGGCGGCATTGAGCCCGCGGCCCTCCCGGGCGATGAAGACGCTGGTGTCCAGCAGCCCACGGGTCACCGCAGTGGACCGAGCTCGGATGTGTCGCCGGCCAGCGCCCGCAGTTCGGCCGCCAGGGCCGTATCCGCCTGGATCTCTGGGAGCCGCGACAGCAGCACCGCCTTGGGTGTCCAGTGCGAGCGCCGCGTACGGAGTGGACCGAGCTCGGCGACCGCCTCTCCGTTCACCGTGATCTCCAGCGCCTCCCCGGCGGCCGCCCGGCGCAGCACGCCGGCGGTGTCGTTGCGCAGGTCCCTGGACGCCACTCTCATGACTACGACTGTAGCAATGTTGTAGCAGTCCGGGGTTCGCGCGACGGTCCGGTAACTCACGACCGGACGAACCGACAGGCGGGCGCGGTGCCCGGCGCGCGCGTCAGTGGCGCTGCGTGTCGTTTCCGTCGCGCACCTGACTTGTATATGAGAAGGCACTTTCCTTCATCGAATACATATCAGAGGAGGCGCTTTCCAGTATTGGACACACCGGCGGCGTCCCACCACGCTTCGGGGATGGACGTCTTCCAGAGGTGCGGCGTCGCCGGACGAGTGTCGGAGGTCTGGTGGCTGCCCTGACCGGAGCGCCCACCCGGGTCCGTGCCCGCCGTCGACGGGGGCCGGCGTGGGCCATCGCGGTCCTGTGCGCGGTCGCTGCAGCGCTGGCCTGCCTGCTGGTGGACGCGTCGCCGGCCCTGGCTGCCGGGGAGGTCGTCCAGGGCCGGCTCGTCGACGCCGAGGACCAGCCGGTCCCGGACGTGGAGGTCACGCTCAGCCAGGACGGCGACGAGGTCGCCTCCGTGACCAGCGGTGCGGACGGGCGCTGGGAGATCCCGGTGCCGGCTCCCGGCACCTACGAGGTGAGCCTCGACGAAGAGTCGCTGCCGGACGGGATCAGCCTCCGGGAGGGCGCCGAGGCCAGCCGGGAGGTGACCGTCGACCCGGGCGGCCTCCGCAACGTCCTGTTCCCACTGGGCCAGGTGGAGACCTCGGGATCCGGCCTCGGCGCCGCACTGGCCCAGGCGACGCTGGACGGCCTGCTGCTCGGTGCGCTCATCGGAATCACCGCGATCGGCCTCTCGCTCATCTTCGGCACGACCGGCTTGATCAACTTCGCGCACGGCGAGCTGGTCACCGTGGGGGCGGTGGTCGCCTTCGGGTTGAACGCCGCCGGGCTGCACATCGTGCTGGCCGCCCTGGTGGCCATCCCGGTCGTCGCCGCGCTGGCCGGCGGCAGCGAGTTGGTGCTGTGGCGCCCGATGCGGCGGCGGCGGGCCAGCCAGGTCTCGATGTTCATCGCGACGATCGGGCTCGCCCTGCTGCTGCGCCAGGTCGTCCTGGTCGTCTACGGGGGCAACCCGCGGTCCTACGAGCAGTACGGGCTGCAGCAGGTCTGGGAGTGGGGTCCGCTGAGCATCACCCCGCGGGACGCATCGATCCTGGGCATCGCGCTGCTGGTGCTGGTGCTGGTCGGGCTGACGCTCACCCGCAGCCGACTGGGCACGGCCGTCCGGTCGGTCTCGGACAACCGCGCGCTCGCGGGGTGCTCGGGGATCAACGTGGACCGCGTGGTGTTCCAGGTGTGGCTCGCCGGCGGTGGGCTGGCCGCGCTCGGCGGTGTGCTCTACGGCCTGAGCCAGGCGGTGACCTGGAACATGGGCTTCAACCTGCTGCTGCTGATGTTCGCCGGGGTCATCCTCGGCGGATTGGGCACCGCGTTCGGTGCCGTGGTGGGGAGCCTCGTCGTCGGCCTGCTCGCCCAGCTGAGCACCGTCTTCTTCGACAGCGAGCTGCAGACCGTGTGGGCGCTGCTGCTGCTGATCCTGGTCCTGCTCGTGCGGCCCCAGGGGCTGCTCGGTCTGCGCGAGAGGGTGGGCTGATGGACCTCATCGCCGTGCTGGCGGACGCCGTCCGGGCGGCCGTCGGACCTCAGGCGGCGGTCTTCGCGCTGGCCGCCGTGGGGCTCAACCTGCAGTTCGGCTACGCCGGCCTGATGAACTTCGGCCAGGCCGGGTTCATGCTCGTCGGCGGCTACGGCATGACCGTGAGCGTCACCCGCTACGGCGCCCCGCTGTGGCTGGGCGTGCTCGTCGGGCTGCTCATGGGGTTCCTGCTGGCCCTGCTGCTGGGGGTTCCGACCCTGCGGCTGCGCGGCGACTACCTCGCCATCGCCACGATCGCCGCCGCGGAGATCCTGCGCCTGCTGTTCCGATCGGAAGCCGCGGCTCCACTCACCTACGGCGTGTTCGGCGTCCAGCAGTTCGCCTCCGACTTCTACGACCTCAACCCCTTCGGCGGGGGCAGCTACGGGATCGGCCGGTTCTCCCTCTCCGGCGGGCAGCTGTGGATCGCCCTGGTCGGCTGGCTGCTGGTGGCAGCGGCGGTCGCCCTCACGGCGCTGCTGGTGAGCAGCCCCTGGGGGAGGGTCATCCGAGCGATCCGTAACGACGAGGAGGTGGTCCGGGCGCTGGGCAAGAACACCTACGCCTACAAGCTCCAGGCGCTCGCGCTCGGCGGGCTCATGGCCTCCGTTGCGGGGATGGTGCTGGCCCTGGCATCCCAGGCCATCACCCCGGACACCTACACCGCCGACCTGTCGTTCTACGCGTTCGCCGTTCTCCTGCTCGGCGGCGTCGGGCGCGTGCTGGGCCCGGTCGTCGGCGCCGTCCTGTTCTGGCTGCTGCTCGCGGCGAGCGATTCGCTGCTCCGGCAGGCCATCACCAGCGGCGTCATCAGCGACGAGGTGCTGTCCACGTCCGACGTCGGGCCGATCCGGCTGGCCCTCGTCGGCATCGCGCTCATCCTGTTCATGTACTTCCGCGCGGGCGGGCTGTTGTCCCGGCGGACGCCGAAGACCGCAGCAACGGCGAAGGCGGAGGTGGCGGCATGACGAGCAGTCCGAGCGGTCACGAGACGACCCGGCCGATCCTCAGTGCCCAGGGGGTGCAGCGCCGCTTCGGTGGCCTCACCGCCGTCGACGTCGACGAGTTCGCCGTGCGCGGCGGGACGATCACGGCCCTCATCGGACCCAACGGGGCCGGCAAGTCGACCTTCTTCAACGTCCTCACCGGGTTCGACCGGGCCGACGCCGGCGCCTGGCAGCTGGAGGGACGCGAGGTCACCGGGCTGCCGGCCTACCGGCTCGCCCGGCAGGGGATGGTGCGGACCTTCCAGCTCACCCGCAGCCTCGCGGACCTCACGCTGGAGGAGAACGTCCTGCTCGCGGCCCCGGGGCAGCGCGGTGAAGGCATCGGGGGAGCCCTGTTCGGCCGGCGGAGCTGGCGGCGTCAGGAGGCGGACAACACCGAACGGGCGCGGGAGCTGCTCGCCCGGTTCGGGCTCGAGCAGATGGCCGGCCAGCCTGCCGGCGTGCTCTCGGGTGGTCAGCGCAAGCTGCTGGAGATGGCCCGCGCCCTGATGAGCGAGCCGCGGTTGCTCCTTCTCGACGAGCCCATGGCCGGCGTCAACCCGCGGCTGGTCGAGACGCTGCTCGACCACATCCGGCAGGTACGCGCGGAGGGGACGACGATCCTCTTCGTCGAGCACGACATGGACGTCGTCGCCGACATCAGTGACGACGTGGTGTGCATGGCCTTCGGAAGGGTGCTGGCCACCGGGACCCCGGCCGAGGTCATGCGGGATCCCGAGGTCATCGACGCCTACCTGGGATCGGACGAGGCCGACGACGACGATCCCGCGCACCTCGCGGGGAAGGGCCGGCAGCCATGAGCACCGGAGCCCATCGGGCGACGAGCAGCCCTCCCGGGGCGGAGCTGCCCGCGGACACCGTCCTCGAGGTCAGCGGCGTCACCGCCGGCTACACGCCCGGCGTCCCGATCCTGCAGGACGTGTCCCTGCACGTCGGCGGCCGGGAGCTCGTGGGCATCTTCGGCCCCAACGGCGCCGGCAAGTCGACGCTGCTCAAGGCCGTCTTCGGGCTCGTCTCGGTGAGTGCGGGCACGGTGCGCTTCGACGGGACCGACATCACCGGCGCGCCGTCCCACGAGCTGGTGGGCCGGGGGGTGGGTTTCGTGCCGCAGCTGGACAACGTCTTCCCCCGGCTGACCGTGCGGGACAACCTGCGCATGGGCTCCTTCCTGCGGCCGAAGGAGTTCGCCGGCCGCTGGAAGGCGCTCGCCGAGCTCTTCCCCCGCCTGGTCGAACGGATGCAGGCGCGGGCCGGCTCACTCTCGGGTGGTGAGCGGCAGATGCTGGCCATGGCACGGGCGCTGATGCCGGCGCCACGGCTGCTCTGCCTGGACGAGCCGTCGGCGGGGCTCTCCCCGCGGGCCCAGACCGAGGTGTTCGCCCTGATCTCCCGGATCAACGAGACGGGCACCGCGGTGCTGATCGTCGAGCAGAACGCGCGGCGCTGCCTGGCCATCTGCGACCGGGGCTACATCCTCGACCAGGGGCACAACGCGGTCACCGGAACGGGGCGCGAGCTGCTCGACGACCCCGCCGTCGTGGAGCTCTATTTGGGCAGACTCGGTGCGGCGACGCGAGCGGACGCTAATCACCCGGAAACTGACGAGCGGCGCCCGCCGTCCGACGAGCCTGGACGGTGACGATCTCCAGCACGCGCTCGAGGGCGGGGAACGAACGGCGCGGGTCCCAGGCCAGCGCCAGGGGCAGGCGCGGCGTCGGCGCAGCGATCCGCTCGTAACGCACCCCCGTCAGATCGAGACGGCGGACCGCCTGCGGGACGAGGGACACCCCCATGCCCGAGGCCACCAGGCCGACCATGGTGTGCACGTGCTCGGCGTTGAACACGATGTTCGGCGAGAAGCCCGCCTGGCCGCAGGCCTGCACCACCACCTGCCAGAAGCCCTCCCCGTGCTCCCGGGTGAAGAGCACGAACGGCTCCTCCGCCAGGTCGGCGAGGGCGACCGGCCGCCCCACCGGGAGGGGATGGTCCTCCGGCAGCGCGGCGACGAGCTCCTCCTCCTCGATCACCTGCACCGCGAGCGACGGCGTGGAGGCCGGCGGCCTGAGCACGCCCAGGTCCAGCGTGTCCTCGATGAGCCCGGCCAGCTGCGGGCCGGACTCCAGCTCGACGGCGGACAGCGTGACCTGGGGGGCCTGCTGCCGCACCGCACGCAGCAGTGCGGGCAGCTGCCCGTAGAGCGACGAACCGACGAACCCCACGCGGACCCGGCCGAACCCACCCGTCCGCACGTCCGCTGCGACGTCGAGGAGCCGGTCGGCCTGCGCCAGGGTGCGTCGCGCCTCCACCTGCAGCACCTCCCCGGCGGGGGTGAGCCGCACGTGCCGCCGGTCCCGCTCGAACAGCTTGAGGCCCAGCTCCCGCTCCAGTCGCTGGATCTGCTGGCTCAACGGCGGCTGGGCGATGTGCAGGCGTGCGGCGGCACGCCCGAAGTGCAGCTCCTCGGCGACCGCGAGGAAGTAGCGCAGATGGCGGAGGTCCACAAGGCATTGATACAGCGCCCATATCACAAGGGCGTCACTCGGTATTGGACGGTTTCACACCGGCCGGTGAACGCTGGGCCCGGACCACTCCGGTCCCGCTGACGTTCCAGGAGGCCTCGTGAGGACTCGCACGTTCCCGATCACCGTGCTGGCGGGGGCGCTCGCCCTGAGCGTCACCGCGTGTTCCGGCGGCTCCGACCCCGCCGAGGACGAGGGCTCCGGCACCGCCGCTCCCAGCGCGTCGAGCGACGGCCCCGCCCCCGAGGTCGAGTCCTCCCGGCCTGGGGACGGTCAACTCGACCTGGGCTACGTCCTCGCCGAGACCGGCCCGCTCTCCGGCCTCGGCGTCGGGGTCATCGCGGCGACCCAGCTGGCCGTGGAGGACGTCAATGCGGCCGGCGGTGTCCTCGGCCAACCGGTGACGCTGTCCGGCGGCGACGAGGCCGGGGACCCGACCGTGGCCGGGCAGACCGTCGACCGGCTGCTCGGCGAGGGCGTCGACGCCATCATCGGCCCGGTCTCCTCCGCGATCTCGCTCTCGGTGCTCGACCGGATCACCGGCGCCGGAGCTGTGCAGTGCGCCGGGGCCAACACGAGCGCCACCTTCACCGGCTACCCGGACAAGGGCCTCTACTTCCGGACCATCCCGGCGAACACCCGGCAGGGCCCGGTGCTCGCCCAGGCCGTCATCGGCGAAGGTGCATCCCGGGTCGCAGTGGTCGTCCGCAACGACGACTACGGCCAGAGCCTCTCCCAGTCGGTGATCGAGCAGCTGGAGAACGAGGGGGCCGAGGTCGTGGCCAACGTGCCGTACGACCCGGCGGCCACCACGTTCTCCGCCGAGGTGGCCGAGGTGGCCGCCGCCGAACCCGACGCCGTCGTGGTGATCGCCTTCCAGGAGGGCACCACGCTGCTGCGCAGCCTCATCGAGAACGGCTTGGGGCCCGCCGACGTGCGGGTCTTCGGCACCGACGGCATGTCGCTGGGCTCCCTCGGCTCGGCGGTCAGCGAGTCCGACCCCGGGGTGCTGGAGGGCATGCAGGCCACCCAGGCCTCCTCGCAGAACGACCCCGCCTTCCTGGACCGGCTGGTGGCGAGCAAGCCGCAGGTGTCGATCACCAACTTCACGCCGTACCACTACGACTGCGTGATCACCATCGCCCTGTCCGCGCTGCAGGCCGGCAGCGACGCCCCGGGCGACATCGCCCGGGCGATGCAGTCGGTGACCCGGGACGGGGAGGAGTGCGGGACGTTCGCCGACTGCGCCGAGCTGATCGCCGCCGGCACCGACATCGACTACAACGGGGTCTCCGGACCACTGGACTTCACCGACGTCGGTGAGCCGGAGATCGGTCTGTTCGACGTCGTCCGGTTCGACGAGACCGGGACGCCGCAGATCGTCCGTACCGTGGAGTCGCGGTGACGGCGCGGCCCGGGGCGACCACCCCGGTGCGTGCGCAGATCCTCGACGACATCCGGCGCCGCTGCCACGAGCTGGGGGTGGACGCCTACCTCGCGTACACCCCGTCCAACGTGCACTACACGAGCGGCTTCCAGAGCTACTTCCTCTCCGAGTGGCCCTGGCGCATGCTCGGCACGGTGCTGGTCCTCGTGCCGGCCGACCCGGCGCTCGAGCCGGCGATGATCATCAGCGACTTCGAGGCCGAGCAGGCTCGGCGCGTCTCCGGTATCGCCGACGTCCGCCCGTTCCGGGTCTGGGTCGAGCTGCGCAGCGCGGCCGACCTGCAGGTGGGTGCGGGGCCGGACGCCGACGTCCCGCGGCCGGCGCAGTTCTCCGAGGACGAGCAGGACGCGATGCTGCGCAGCGCCCTCGCCGACCGGGGTCTGCTCGGTGCCCGCATCGGTACGGACATGCGGTACGTGCTGCAGGACACGGTGCGACGGATCGCCGGTTTCGCGCCCGACGTCGACCTGGTCGACATGACCGAGGACGTCTACGAGCTCCGGAGCATCAAGCACGACTTCGAGATCGAGGCGCTGCGCCGGGCGACGGAGCTCTCCGAGGCCGGTATGACGTTCGCCGCGAACGCCGCGCAGCCCGGCATGACGGCACTGGACATGCGGCACCGCTACGCCCTGGGGGTCACCCAGGCGGCCATGGGGACCGACCGGTACGCCGGCTTCACCGACCACTGGGTGCTGCCCGCGGTCGGTGCCACCACGGCCATCGGGGTGGACTCCGAGCAGGGCGTCGGGCTCGTCCCGGGCGACCTGATCAAGTTCGACTGCGGCACGACCGTGGACGGCTACCGGGGGGACGGCGGTCGCACGTTCAGCTTCCGGGAGATCCGGCCGGCCGCCCAGCGGCTCTACCGCGTGCTGCTCGAGGCACACGAGCTGGCCAGGGAGCGTCTCCGGCCGGGCGAGCCGGTGCGGGCGGTCTTCGAGGCCGCTCAGTCACACATCCGGCTCAACGGATTCCCGCGCTTCACCCGCGGGCACTACGGGCACTCGGTCGGCCTGGACACCTTCCACGAGGAGCCGCCGTTCCTGAGCCGGACCGAGGAGCGGCTCATCGAGCCGGGCATGGTCTTCGCGGTCGAGACCCCGGCGTACTCCTCCGACACCGGCGCGGTCATGATCGAGGACCTCGTGGTCATCACCGCGACGGGCCACGAGGTGCTGCACCGGCTGCCGCACGAGCTGGTGGTGGTGGGGTGAATGTCGCCGAGCAGTAGTGCTCGGGGGGTGCGTGCGGCCGCACAAGCACCGCCGTCCCGGTGCTACCGCAATAGCATCGCCGCGTGAGGCTGTGTATCAGCTTGCCCGACGAGGACGTGGCGGTGCTGGACGAGTACGCCCGGACCTCGGGGCTGACGAGCCGGTCGGCAGTAATCCGGCGCGCCCTTCAGCTGCTGCGGCAGCCAGAGCTGGAGCAGGACTACGCCGCGGCCCGGGACGAGTGGGAGACCTCGGGTGAGCAGACCGCGTGGGAGGGCACCGCTGCGGACGGGCTCAGCGATGCGCCGCAGTGAAGTCGGCTGATCGACCTGTCCGAGCGGCCGAGCCGCGAAGCCCGACGGCCACCAGGGCGCGACCCGTCGGGCGGCCGCGCACACGAGGGTGGCGTCCGGTGCGACGATTCCGCGCGTGACCGATCCCGTGCGCCCCGACGAGCTGCGGGTGTCCGACGCCGAGCGGGCCGCCGTGCAGGAGCGGTTGCGCCTGGCAGTGGGCGACGGGCAGCTGAACCTGCACGAGTTCGATGCCCGGGTGCAGTCGGTGTGGGCGTCGCGCACCCGCGGCGAGCTGGTCCGGGTCACCGCCGACCTTCCGGAACCGCCGCCTCCGCCGGGCCGCCGTCCGGTGTTCTCCGACGGGGACGCGGGAACGGCGATGCGCGTCCTGACGATCATCTGGGCCTGCGCCGTCGCCATCAACGTGGTGGTCTGGGGCACCGTCTCGCTCGCCACCGGCGACGTCCTGCACCCGTGGTGGCTCTACGTGGCCGGTCCACCCGGGGCCGTGCTGGCCGTGCTCTATGCCAGCGGGATCGGCCGGCCGCGGTCGTGACCTGCGCCCCGGTCGGGGAGGCGTCGTCGGCCGGCGGGCGCGCATCGGTTAGACAGGGCACATGACCGAGGCGACGACGGCGACCGACCATGGCTGGCTCTCCCGTGAGGAGATGGACGCCGCGCGCGAGCGGCTGCCGATCCTCTACGTCGACGCGGTGCCGGTGCGGGTGGACGAGCAGGGCACCGTCACCAAGGTCGGCCTGCTGCTGCGCATCGGTGAGGACGGGCAGGTGAAACGGTCCCTGGTGTCGGGGCGGGTGCGCTACCACGAGCGGGTTCGGTCGGCGCTGCTGCGGCACCTGGAGAAGGACCTCGGCCCGCTCGCGCTGCCCCGGGTTCCGCCCGCGCCGCAGCCGTTCACCATCGCCGAGTACTTCCCGACGCCGGGGGTGACGCCGTTCCACGACCCGCGGCAGCACGCGGTGTCGCTGGCTTACGTGGTGCCGGTCGAGGGGGACTGCGCTCCGCAGCAGGACGCGCTGCAGCTGACCTGGTTCACACCCGACGAGGCCCGGGAGCCCGCCGTGCTCGCCGAGCTGGCGAACGGGCAGAGCGCGCTGCTGCTGCAGGCGCTGGCGCACCTGGGGGTCTGACCGGCTCGGGGGAGCCCTGGGCGGGTTCGGGGATGATCAGCGCATGCCGCTGCCTGGGGAACCGCTGGAGAAGCTGGGCTTCCTGACCATCGGACTGTTCGACGAGGGCGACCCGCGCGCCGGGCACGAGGCGACGCTGCAGATCATCGAGCTGGGGGAGCGGCTGGGGTTCGCCAGCGCCTGGGTGCGCAACCGGCACCTGCAGTACGGGATCAGCTCGCCGGTGGCGGTGCTGGCGGCGGCGACGCAGCGGACGTCGCGGATCGAGCTGGGGACGGCGGTGATCCCGCTGGCGTGGGAGAACCCGCTGCGGCTGGCCGAGGACCTGGCGACGGTGGACGTGCTGAGCGGCGGGCGGCTGAACCCGGGGGTGTCGGTGGGGCCGCCGATGCACTGGGAGGACGTGCGGGCGGCGCTGTACCCGGACACGGCCGACGTCGAGGACTTCTCCTACGAGCGGGTGGCCCGGCTGCTGCGGCTGGTCGAGGGGGCGCCGGCGTCGACGTTCCGCGGGATGGAGGGCGTGGTGGAGGAGTGGTCGGACCGGGTGCAGCCGCACTCGCCCGGGCTGCGCTCGCGCATCTGGTACGGGGGCGGGTCGGAGCGCTCGGCGCGCTGGGCGGGGGAGCAGGGGATGAACCTGCTGACCTCCAGCGTGGTGAAGGCCGAGGGGAACTCGGTGGACTTCGCCGCGATCCAGGCGGCGCAGATCCGGGCGTTCCGGGTGGCGCACCCCGCGGGGGAGGCGGCCCGGGCGTCGCAGGGGCTGGTGGTGATCCCGACCGACTCGGCGTCGACCGAGCAGCGGGAGAGGTACGCGGCGTACGTCGATGCCCGCACGCCGCGGACGCGGTCGCCGCAGGGCCCGGCGCGGCTGCTGTTCGCCCGCGACCTGATCGGGACGTCGGAGGAGATCGCCGCGCAGCTGCACGCGGACGCCGCGTTCCGCGAGGTGCGCGAGGTGGTGTTCGCGCTGCCGTTCAGCTTCGCGGCCGACGACTACGAGCAGCTCCTCACCGACATCGCCACGAAACTCGGCCCGGCGCTGGGCTGGGCGCCGACGGCCTGACGGGTCGACGGACCGCTGAGCCGGCTCGGGGCCACCCGATGGAGGGAAACCGCGGCGGTTCCCGGTGGGTCCGCTGCAGTGCGGGCGCCCGGCGTTCGATGTCCTGGGTATGCGGATCAGCTGGACGGCGCCGGAGGTGGCCACCCCGCGGGTGATCGCCCGGACCGCCGGACTGCTCACCGCGCTGGGTGGCCTGGCGGCAGTGGTGCTGGTTCTCGGCTCGCCGGGTGGGCTGGCCGCCGTCCATCCGGGGGTGGTCGCGATCGCGCCGGTCACGATGGGGCTGGGCGTGGCGATCATGCGCTGGGGCGACCGTGTTCCGCGCGGCTTCTTCCACGCGCTGATCGCCTCCGGCCTGGTTGGTATCGGGTTGTTCGCCCTGATCGCGCCGACCATCGACGGCGCGGTGGCGGTGCTGGCGCTGACGGCGTTCGCCTCGATGAACTCCTTCCTCTTCTTCGCCCCGGTGTGGGCCGCGGGTTACCTGGTCGAGCTGCTGGTCATCGGCGCCGTCGTCGTGGTGCTGCGGGGTGACGTGGCGATCGGGCCGGCCGTCGTCCTCGGGATCCTGGTGCTGGGGGTGGCCGGCGTCGTGGGCGTCCTGGCCCGCCGGGCCGCCAGCGCCAGTGAGGACGCGCTCACCGGCCTGATGAACCGGCGCGGCTTCGACGAGGCGCTCGACGTCGCGGTGCGGACGGCAGTGCGCACCGGTGAACCGCTGTCGGCGGCGCTGGTCGACCTCGACCACTTCAAGATGGTCAACGACACCCGTGGGCACGCGGCGGGTGACGAGATGCTCCGCGCGGTGGCCCGCACCTGGACGCCGCTGCTGCCGCCCGGCGCGGTCCTCGCCCGGCACGGCGGCGACGAGTTCTCGCTGCTGCTGCCCGGGCTGGACGGCGGGCAGGCGCTGGCGTCGGTCGAGCAGCTGCGGGCGGCGCTGCCGGGAATCGGCACCTCGGTGGGCGTGGCCGAGCTGGAGTCCGGTGACTCGGCGGCGCAGCTGATGCGGCGGGCGGACTCGGCGCTGTACCGGGTCAAGTCGCTGGGGCGTGGCCGGAGCGAGCTTGATGCGGGGGGCTACAGCCCGCTGGCCCGCGACCTGGTCGCGGCGCTGGCGGGCGGGCCGGGGTCGGGCCTGGCCGTGCACTTCCAGCCGGTCGTCACCCTGGCGGACGGCGAGGTGGCCGGGGTCGAGGCCCTGGTGCGCTGGACTCATCCCGACCGGGGGCCGGTGCCGCCGGGAGAGTTCGTCGCGATCGCCGAGCAGGAGGGGCTGATCGGTGCGCTGGGCGCGTTCGTCTGGGCGGTGGCGTGCCGGGATGCCCGGTCGCTGTGCGAGGCGACCGGGCGGGAGCTGTTCCTGACGGTCAACGTGTCGGGGCTGGAGCTGGACGACGCCGACTTCCCGGAGCGGGTGCTCGCCGTCCTCGCCGAGACGGGCTGGCCGGCCGAGCGGACCGTGGTGGAGGTGACCGAGAGCCTCGTGGAGGCCGAGTCGACCCGCTCGGTGCGGGCGCTGCACGCGCTGCGGGAGCACGGCCTGCAGGTGGCGATCGACGACTTCGGCACCGGCTACTCGGCGCTGTCCCGGCTGGACACGCTGCCCACCGACTACCTGAAGCTGGACAACTCGTTCGTCTCGACGATCACCACGTCCAGCCGGCGGGCCCGGCTGCTGCGCAGCGTGATGGCGCTGGCCGACGCGCTGGACCTGACCCTGATCGCCGAGGGCGTGGAGACCGGGGAGCAGGCCCGCACGCTGACCGCGCTGGGCTGCCCGATGGCGCAGGGCTACCTGTTCGGCCGGCCGCAGCCGGTGGATGAGCTGGTGGCGTCGCTGACCGCGCTGCCGGCGGCCGCCGGTCTCTGACGAGTGCGCCCGGCGTGACTACGCGGTGCGCTGCACCGGCTGGTGGCCGGGGTGGTCGGCCGGCGAGGCGCAGCAGGCCGGGCGGACCTCGTTGGCCGGGATGCGCTCGGCGTCCAGCCGCTTGCGGAGCCGGCGCACGGTGGTCTCGCCGCCGGTCAGGTCGTGCAGCCAGCCCTCGAGGTCACCGGTGGCCGGTGGCACGTCGTCCTGGCTGGGGCGGCCCTTTCGCGTCCACATGATCCGGTTCTCGGCAGTCCGCCCGGGCAGCGTGACCGGCTTCCCGGTGGTGGCCCGTCAGCGGGCTCGGACGAGCAGCGGCTGGGACACCTCGCCGATCGATCCGCGGGCGTCGGCGAGCGTGCCGTGGCACAGGCCGATGCCGTCGGCGGCGATCTGGGTGCGGGCGGCCAGGTGCACCCATTCGCCGTCGGGCTCGCGGGTCAGGTGGGTGGTCATGCCCGGTGGGATGGACCACCAGCTGTCGATCGGGAGCTCGGCGGAGATGCCGTTGGCTGCGTCGGCGGCGATGAGGGTGCGGTCGAGTCCGGTGAGCGGCCGGCCGGCGATGAGCGGGACGCGGACGTGGGTCCACACGTCGGCCGCGCCGGGCTGGTGCGGGGAGCCGGCGGTGTAGCGCCAGTCGAGGGCCTGCCCGAAGCCCCAGTCGGTGAGGTCGGGCAGCACCTGGGCGGACTCCTCGGGGACCGGGGGCGGCGGCGTCAGCTCGGTGACGACCGGCGGCGTCGGCCCGACGGACAGCGACCAGACCCGGGCGACGGCGACGGTGCGGCCCTCGACGGTCATCACCGCCTCGGTGAGGTCGATCCGGCGACCCGGCCGGACGGGGGAGACCTCGACGGTGAGCTCGCGGCGGGGGATCGCGCCGAAGAAGTCGACGCTGATCCGCGCCGCGCGGTGGCCTGCACCGGTTGCCCGGGCGGCGTCGGCGGCGAGGTGGGCGAGCAGTGCCGACGGCGGTCCGCCGTGCTGGGCGCTGTGGTCCCAGGGGCTCTCGGTGGCCCGGGTCGGGGTGAAGCGGTTGTCGCCGAGCGGGAGGTAGAAGGCCTCGAGGTCCATGGTGGGCAGTCTGGCCGAGCGGCGTCGGCCGGCTGACCGCGGACCGGCTCAGGCGCCGATCGTGGCCTCGACGGTGCCCAGACCCTCGGCGCTCACCTCGAGGTGCGCACCCGGTCGTACCCGGATCAGCCCGAGCGGCGTGCCGGTGAGGATCAGCTGGCCGGGGCGCAGGGAGAGGCCGGAGTCGGCCAGCTGCCGCGCCAGCCAGCGCACCGACCCGGCCGGCCCGCCGGGGACGCCGTCCATCGGCCCCTCCTCGACGCGGGCCCCGTCGATCCGGACGGTCAGCCGCCCGGTCAACGGCTCGTCGTCGTGCCACGGCAGCTCTGCCGCCGGGGGTGGGAGCACCACGCCGGCATGGATGCCGTTGTTGGCCACCAGCTCCTGCAGCGTCGGCGGCTGACCGCGGAAGACGTAGTTGTGCAGCTCGATCACGGGGAGGACCCGGGCGATCCGGCCGTCGTCGCCCAGGCGCACGGCCAGCTCGCCCTCGATCGCCAGCCCGTCGTGGGCGGCGGAGGAGATCTCGCTGCCGGTGGGGTGCAGCTCGGTGTCGTACAGGAAACCGCGGATCGGTCCGTCCAGGCCGAACTGCGCGCGGGTGCCCGGCCCGGTGCACCCGACCTTGTAGCCGACCACCTGCTCCTCCGGAGCGCGCAGCGCCGCCACCTCGCCCTGCACCCGGTAGGCCTCGTCGAGGCTGAGCGGGGGCCGGCCGGGGTCGGCGAAGAACGTGCCCGGCGTGCCGGCCCGGTAGTCGGCGAGCTGCCGGGCGGCCAAGGCGTGGACGAAGTCGGTCATGCCCGCACCGTTCCCCGGACCGGGCACCTGGCAATCAGGTGTCCAGCCACTCCCGGACGGCGGCGCGCAGGAAGGCGAGGTCGGCCGGGTTGGTGCTGGGGTTGCCGGCGCGGTGCCCCCACACGCTGGGGATGGGGCGCAGCTCGGCCGCGGCCAGGTGCGGGAGCTCGGCGGCGTTGTCGGCGACCCGGAAGTACAGGTCGGTCTCGCTCGGGAGCAGCAGCACGCGGGCGCGGATGGCCTGCAGTGCGCCGGTCAGGTCGCCGCCGGCGCTGATGTCGGCGTGCAGCCACGTCTGCAGCTCGGCGTACAGATCGGCCGCGGCGAGGGTGAACCGCCCCTCCCAGTCGGTGCGCAGGAACGCCTCCAGGTCGGGGGCGCCCAGCGCGGTGCGGTAGAGGCCCTGCCGGTAGAAGTCCTGGCTCAGCCCCCAGCCGGCGTAGACGTGGGCGAAGGCGCGCAGGGTGGCCTGCGGCTCGGCGGAGAAGCGGCCGCCGCCCCGGTGCTCGGGGGCGGCCTCCAGGACGCGCAGCAGGCCGGACAGGAACACCTTGTTGTGGTCGGCGGTGCGGGCGCTGCCGCAGACGACGATCGCCCGCTGCACCTCCTCGGGGTAGAGCGCGGCCCAGTGGTAGGCCTGGATCCCGCCCATCGAGAAGCCGTAGACGGCGGCGACGGTGGAGGCACCGATGTGCTCGGTGACCAGCCGGTGCTGCGCGCGCACGTTGTCGGCCGGCGTCACGACCGCCGGGTAGTCGTCGTCCTGCGAGGCGCTGCTGGATCGGCCGTTGGAGAACAGATCCGGGACGACGACGAACCAGCGCGTCGGGTCGAGCACGCCGTCGGGGCCGATCAGCCAGGCGAGGTCGTCCGACGTCGCGCCGAAGCTGCACGGGTAGACGATCACGTTGTCCCGGGCGGCGTTGAGCGTTCCGTGGGCCTGCCAGGACAGCCGGGCGTCGCGGATCGTGCCGCCCCGCTCGACCGGCAGGTCGCCCAGTTCCAGCACGCCACGGTCCATCGGCCAGGAGGTCATGGCCGGACGCTATCGGCGTCCTGCGACGTTCGGGTCAGCGGCAGCGTTCCCGGGAGGCCCGCGGTCGTTACCGGCCGGTCCGGTACCCGGCCGGACGGATCGGGATCGGCCCGACCACTGCGCCCGCCGGGTCCAGCGCGGTGACCCGGGGCGGCCGCCGCGTCCAGACGACGACCGCGCAGCCGTGCGCGGCCACCGGCACCAGCCGGTCGTCGACGCGCAGGACGGCGGCCTCCTCGGCCACGCGCAGCTCCGCCCACCAGACCCAGCGGGCCGGGCGCCGGAGCCGGCCGGTCGAGGTCCGCGCGGTGCCACCGCCGCCGTAGCCCACCGCCGGGCTGCCCAGGTCGGCCAGCCGTGGACGGGCCTCGGTCGCCTGGTGGCCGGGGCCACCGCCGCCGCCGAGCGGCCGCCAGCCGCCGTCGGTCCGCTCCAGGCTGTGCGTCTCGAGCAGCGGGACGCCGCTGACACCCCGGCGCAGAAACATCGTGACGGCGACGTCGCCGTCCCGGTCCACGGCCAGCGGCAGGTGCCGGACCCGCCGGCTCAGCCTTGTGTGGCTGGCCGGCGGCGCGCCTCCGAGCAGCCGGACGCTCTCGGCCAGGGCGTCGTAGCTCACGGCGCCGACGCTACGGGCGCGGTTCCTCCTCGCGGAAGGCGTCGGGAGCGCGCTGCTTCCGCTCGTCCTGGGCGCGCCGCCAGCGCAGAGATTTCAGTGGCTCGGCGAGCAGGCCGGCCCGGTGGTGGTCAGTCGTCGGGGGAGGACACGGCGCGGGCCCAGTGGGCGGCGACCTCGTTCAGTGCCACGGCCGCACCGACTTCGATGCGTCCCTGATGAGCCAGGGCGGCGAGCCACTCGCCCTCCGTGGGAGGACGCGAGAACATCCACGGCCGGACGTCCCCCGCGCACGCGGATGTGGATCGAGTCCCCGACCACCAGCACGCTGGAATCGGCGCCCCGGGTGTCGGCGAGGGCGGGCGCCCAGGCCACGCTCCCGTGCGTGCGCCGCAGACCGGCGGCCACCGCGCTCTCGATGCTCCGGCCGACGTCCCTGCGCGGGGCGGACGTGATCAGGTCGATGTCCTCGCTGAGGCGCAGGTGCGGCAGGAAGGTGCGGGAGAGTGCGGTGCCGCCGATGAACACCAGGTCGTCGACGAGGTCCGCGCGGGACAGGGCCGCCAGCACATGGCTGACGGCGTGGTCGCGGAGCACCTGCTCGTCAGCGACGCCGAACTGCTCTCGGACGTGCCGTAGCTCGGCAGGATCGAGGCTTCGCCGGGCCGGACGGCCCCGGGTCATGGCTCCAGCTCCGGTTGCGGGTGGTCGGTGCGCAGCCGCTGCAACGTCCGCACCATGCGCTGGTTTCGCGCCAGTTGGTCCAGGCGCTCCGGTGCGCACCGCGGGAGCAGGGTGCGCACGGCGGCCTGGGCTTCGCCGGGCATGTCGCCGAGGGTGGGCCGCTTGGTCAGGTCCAGCACGGTCTGCTCCGGGGTGGTGACGAGCGCCGGGCCCAGATCGGTGCGCACGAGCGTCGCATCGAGAGCGTCGACGTCCCGGGTCACGAACGTAATCACGCCGGCCGGGCGGTCGAGCACCCGAAGCGGGCGGTGCTGGGCGGGGACGGCGACCATCGCCCGGGTGATCGCGCGGGGCAGGGCGCCGTGCAACCGGGCCGCGGTCAGGTGCATGAGGACGGGGACCCGCTCGCCGTACAGGGCGGTTGCTGTGCCCGCGGCCAGTGCTTCGAGGGTGGGCAGCCAGGCAGTGTCCTGGTCGTCGGGTAGGGCGTAGTAGATGCCGGGGGCGGCTCGGCGGACCCGTCCCTGTCGGGTCAGCCGGGCCAGCTGGACGTTGGGTTGCGTGTAGACGGTCGCGAGGTCCTGCGGCCGGACGGTGCGCAGCGGCGCGCGCGTCATCGCCTCGGGCAGCTCGGCCATGATTCCTCCAACGGTCTGCAGAAGCTTATCCGTCAGATAAGGTATCGGCTAGTGACGAGCTGGCCTTGAGTGCCGCTGGGCCGTGGGCGAGCGTCGGGACGCCTGGTCCCGGGATGTCGTCGTCAGGCGTCAGCCCAGGAACCCCAGTGGCTCGGTGACCGGGATGCCGGCGAGCGCCTGCAGGGTGAGCAGCGCCAGCAGGGCGGCGTAGCCCCCCGACACGACGGCGACGACGCGGAACCGGGTGCCCGGATCGGCCAGTGCGGGCAGCCGGCGGGCCAGCGCCTCCAGCGCGAGCGTCAGCAGTGGTAGGGCCTGCAGGGCGTGCATGCCGACGAAGTGCGGCACGCGCAGGTCGCCGCCGGTGGTGCTCCAGCCCAGCAGGGGCAGGCCCGGGCCGTCGTCCGGAACGCCGACGGCGTGTGCGCCGGCCACCCCGGCGAAGCCGTCGAGCTGCTCGGGCGTCGGCGTCGTCATGAGGAAGGCCACCGCCATGCCGGCCAGTCCGAGCACCAGACCGGCCCGGATGGCGAGCTGCCGGGCGGCGTCGTCCGGACTGCGCCACAGCAGCGCCGCGAGGACCAGGGTGACCAGCCACACGACCGCGATCGCCGTCCCCATGGTGGCCCACAGCGTGGTGGCCAGCGGGGAGGAGACGTTGAAGTGGCTGGTGGTGCCGGCGGCGACCGCGCCGGTGATGATCACGATCTCGACGACCAGTGCCGCGGTGATCACCCCGGCGACGATCCGGCCGGCCCGCTGGCGGCGCTCGGGCAGCCGGTCGAGCAGCCAGGCGATGGTGACGGCGTAGATGCCGATGGAGATGGCGAACTTCAGCGGTTTGAGCCAGCCGTTGCGCCCCACGATCTGCACCGGGTCGACGACCGCGAGGACGGCGGTGACCACGGCTGTGACGGCCATCAGCGCGGCGAGGGCCAGTAGGGGGCGGTTCGCCGGCCGGGTGAACGGCGCGGGGGTGGCGGTCGGTCGGTGGTCGAGGACGGTCACGACGGGCTCCCGGGGGTGGGTCCGAACCGGCGGTGGGACTCGCTGGCCTGGGCCATCCGGCGCAGTCCGGCGAGCAGTGCGTCACCGAGCACGGTGCCGACGACGACGGTCTGGGCCGCCGTCGCTGGGCCTGCGTCGATGTTCTTGGTGATGCAGTCCAGGTCGGCGGCGGCGACGAGTTCCGCGGACTGGAGGTAGCCCGGCAGTGCGGCGGTGAGGTCCTCGCGGCCCAGTGCGCGATAGCGGTCGAGCACGGCGGCGGCCGCCGGGAGGCCGGGGTTGTCGTCGAAGACCTCCCACCCCTGTGCCCAGGCGGCATCCTTCACCTGCTGCAGCGACTCCGCCGTCGGTGGGGTGGTCGAGCGGGGGAGCGAGGCCTGCGCGATGCCCAGGGTGTCGCCGAAGGGGTGGGCCGGGTCGTCGGCGGCGGACAGCACGTCGCGCGCGGCGGCGACGCTGAGCCCGCCCACCTCGATCAGTGACCGGATCAGCTGCAGGCGGGCCAGGTGCTCCTCGCCGTACTTGGTCTGGTTGTAGCCGGTGCGCTCGCCGGCCGGCAGTAGACCTTCGCGGGCGTACCACTTGATGGACGCCGCGCTGACGCCGCTGCGGGTGGCGAGCTCCGATATGCGCACGGCGATAGTTTCGCTATCGATAGTGGGGCTGTCAATAGCCGATGTCGTCAGCCCACCGATCGCCGCCCGGCCCGGGTGGCGAAGGCGTCCAGCGCGTCGAGCACCTCCCTTGCCTGCCACATCCGGTTCCGCTTCTGGCCGGTGAACTCGGTGAGGACGCCGGCCTCGATCAGCGGTGCCAGGACGCGCACGGCGTTCTGCGGTGGTGCGCCCAGCTCGCGGCCGACGAGCGGGGAATCGAGTACGGGTTGCCGCAGCAGGAGGTCGGCCACCCGCCAGGCGCCGGCGTCGGCCCGGGCCCGGACGGTGTCCTGCCACCCGGCCCGGATCGCGCGGAGCTCCTGGACCAGGGCGGCCGCATTGGTGAGGGCAGCGAGCGTGCCCCGGGTGAAGGCGGTGACGACGGCGTTCGGATCGCCGCCCCGGTAGGCGGTCAGGGCCGCGAAGTAGCCGTCGACGTCGGTCAGCAGCCCCGCCGAGACCGGCACGGTGACCGACCGGGTGATGCCGTGGTGCCGGAGCAGGGCGTGCACCAGGGCGCGGCCCACCCGGCCGTTGCCGTCCGGGAAGGGATGGATGGTCTCGAACTGGGCGTGCGCGATGGCGGCGAGCACCAGGCCGGGGACGTCCTCCCGGCGGGCGAAACGGGCGAGATCCTCGACCAGGTCGGGGACCTCGTCGGCGACCGGGGCGACGTACTCGGCGCCGTGTGGTCCGTGGGAGTCGCCCCCGACCCACACCTGCGCCGTACGCCATCGCCCGGCGATGTCGGGTGCGCTGTCGCGCAGCAGGGCGCCGTGCATGGCCAGGATCGCATCCGGGGTCGGTTCGGCGGCCAGGTCGAGGGCTGCCTGCATGGCATGCACGTTGCCGACGACGGCCTCGGCGTTGCGGGTGGACGGCCCGCCCAGCTCGGCGACCGCGATGGCCCTCGCGCCGGAGGTGAGCTGCTCGATCCGGGACGAGGAGGCGGACTCGGTGCGCAGCAGGACGGCCGCGAACGGGGTGCGGTCGGCACCCGTGCGCGCGTCGAAGCGGGCGATCTCGCTGACGGCCTCCTCGGCCGCCTTCTGCACGGACGGGTCGAGCACCGGGTGCCGGTCGGAGATCCGGGGCACGACGGCGGCGCGGTACGGGCCGACATGGCGCAGACGTACGGCGCGAGGGACGACGTCGTCGGGCAGGCTGGGCCGCCACCCCACCTCTCGCGCCCCGACCCGCGGCCAATCATCCGCGAACATGCCTGAACCTTATTCGCACTTGTAGGAAGATGTGCGAGCAAGGCGTTGTCGTCACTCGGATGAGCGTCCAGGTCCCGTGCGGCGTGGGACGGGTTCAGGCGGCGACCGGCTCCGGCTGCTCGACCCGTCGCGTCGACGCGACGTGGGCGAGGCCGGCGGCGACGACGAACGCGGCGGCGACGGCGGGCAGCGCGAGCGCGGTGCCCGCACCGAGCCGGTCGACGACGACGCCGGTTCCCGCGGACGAGACCGCCTGGCCGACGACGACCGCGGACCCGAGCATCGTCATGGTGGTCGCGGACCGGCCGGCCGGGCTGAGCTTCGCGGCGAGGCTGTACTGGGTGACCAGGGTCGGACCGATGCCGCAGCCGAGGACCGCGAGGGCGACGACGAGCGCGGGGACCGAGCGCGCGCACGCGTAGGCGACCGCGGCGGCGAGCAGCAGCGACCCGAACACGAGCCACCGCGCCGGCAGGCTGAAGCGCACCGGGAAGGCCGCCGTCCCGAGCGCCAACGCGGCCGACCCGATGCCCATGACGCCGTAGAGCAGGCCGGCGCTGTCGCCGCTGCCGTCGGCGGCGAGGAACCCGGTGAGCGAGGTGAGGATGGCGCCGAAGAAGAGGCCGATGCCGAGGGTGCCGGCGACCACGGTGAGCAGCGGGAAGCGGGCGAGCTCCCGGGCGGGCGCCTGTGCCGCCGTCCGCCCCGAGGCCGTGCCGGGGGAGACCCGGCCGGTGGGGTGCAGGGCGAACCAGGTGACGAACACGAGCGTGAGCACCGCTGCGCCGCCGATGGCCAACTCCGGGGCGAAGGCGGTGGCGAGCAGCCCGACGAGGAAGGGGCCGACGATGAACACCGTCTCGTCGGCGGCGGACTCGTAGGCCATGGTGCCGTTCAGCACCTTCTCCCGCCGGTTCCCCCCGACCGTGCGGCGGACGATGGCGACCAGCCGGGTGCGGGACATCGGGGCGATCTGCGGTGCCGTGGCACCGATCAGCACCGAGAGCGCGAGGACGACGAGGTTCGGGGCGGTGCTCGCGACCAGGAACGGGAAGGCACCGAGCAGGGCGGCGTTGGCCAGCCCCACGGGGACGAGGGCCCGGCGCTGGCCGAACCGGTCGGCGGCGGCGCCGAGCAGCGGCCCGGCGAGCGCGGTGCCGATGCCGGCGGCGGCGGAGTTGAGCCCGCCGAGGGTCACCGACCCGCGCTCCGCGACAACGAGGGTGAGTACCCCGACGGTCATCATCGCGAACGGCAGCCGGGCGATGAAGGCGATCGGGAAGTAGGAGAGCCCGGCGTGCCGGATGAGCTCGTAGCTCGATGAGCGCGTGTGGAACATGACCTCTGCTGGCGGATCAGGCGTGCCGCCTTGCTCTACCGGGGACGCCGGCCGCAGGTGTTACACACGAGTTACGGGAATGCACCGACGATAACGGACGGGCGCGGGAGCCGGGCCGGCGCCGCGGGTGTGACGGATCCGGCGCCGTCGCGGGGCGCTGTCCTCCGTTGGGCTGGCGCGGTGCGGCACCGGGTCACCGGCGTCGATCCACGTCCCATGCCAGCCGGTCCCGTTCCCGCCGAGAGGTCGCTCCGGTCGACAGCGCTGGGGTGGCTGTGCGGCAGCGCCGCGGATCAGCGTCGCCATGGGAACATGCACGAGCGCATGCCGATGGCCACCTGTTCGGATCGCGCTCGGCGGCAAGACCCTGCGGGCGTCGGTCTGGTACGGGCCGTGGCTGCTGCTCATGTTCGTGTTGACCGGGGTCGGCATGGTCCTGGGTGTTGCGGCGCCCGGCGTGGTCCGCCAGCCGAAGGTCGTCGGCGCCGTCACCTTCAGCTGCTGCAGTTGGCCATGACGGTGCAGGCGGTGCTGACCGGCGGGCTGGACAGTCCGCCGCTGATGCTGCTCGTCGTGCCGCTGTTTACGCAAGTGGTGCTGTTCCGGCCGCAGGTGCTGCTCGCCGCGGTGACCGGCTGGTGCTGGTGCTGGCCGCAAAGCTGCTGCCTCGCAACGAGGCCGTGCCGCGCTGCCGCCCCCGGCCGGACGCCACCGGGTACCCGGCGCGATGACCCCTGCGCACTACCGGCCTTAACTTCGGAGGCGAGAGCTAGAACCCGAAGGCTCCGAGAAACCACGCGAGGAAGAGAAGGAACAGGAGGATTCCGCTCACCTGAACCACCGTCTCGCGGACCATTCCTGCCCAGTCGCGTTTGGGTGGCTGACCGCCTTGACCCATCACCGGCGCAGTCTCACCACGTACACCGCGCATTCAAGGTCGCCACGCCCATCCGGGCTCGGGCTACACGCGGTGGCAGGGTGTTCGCCACGATCGATCAAGATCCCCGGAGGGCTCCCAGGGTGGGATGCATCTGCTCTGCTCAGGACGCGCCACCTGGGGGATTGACCCAGGTCGGGTGACTCCTTGACCTGCCCTAGGCCTAAGTTGCCTCGACAGGTCTGGGGATTCCGGCCTTGCTGCGGAGGGTCATGCCGTGCTGAAACCGTATCCATCTGAGTTCCGTGCCCGTGCCGTTGCCCTTTTCCGGACCGGTAGACGGATCAGCCGCGCCGCAGTCGAGCTCGGCGTCAGCGAGGCCGGACTGCACAACTGGGTCCGGCAAGACCGCATCGATTGGGGCGAGATCCCCGGCCCCACGACGAGCGAGAGCGCCGAGTGGCAGCGAGCGCGCAAGCG
This sequence comes from Modestobacter lapidis, assembly GCA_019779905.1. Classification (GTDB taxonomy): domain Bacteria; phylum Actinomycetota; class Actinomycetes; order Mycobacteriales; family Geodermatophilaceae; genus Modestobacter; species Modestobacter lapidis. The sequence goes on from JABAKE010000018.1 coordinate 66,146, forward strand.
GATGCGCGAGCTGGACCTGCAGGTAGATCTCGACCATGAATCGGCGTTCCTGGCCGAGGAGCGACCGCTCCCAAAGGATCCACCCGGGTGATCGACAGGCTCGTCGGGTCGGGCGGTGCGGGGACGCGGTCGGACGCGGCGATGTCGTCGGCGCCGAACATCCGGACGCCAGAGTTGCTAACGGCGGCCGGCGCAGCAGGTCGACTGTCGCGGGCGCCGTCCCCGGCATCGCGACGAGGGGAGGTCAGGCTGGGAGTCGATGACCAACCGGAGCCTGGTCCCCGCCAGCTTCTGATCGTCGAAGAGGATTGGCCGAATTGGGTCGCCGGTCATCCGACGAGCTGCCGCAGCTGGGCGAAGTCAGTGACGACGTCATAGCTCACCTGGTCGGCGGACGCCTTCGCGTTGAGCGTCGCGAAAAACTTGCGGGCGCACTCGATCTTCGATTCTTCCACGCCTCGCAGCTGCAGCGTGGACAGCGAGCCCTTCGTCTCGGCGACGAAGTAGACGTGCTTGACGCTGCCCTCATGGAAGGCGACAGCCCAGTCCGGGTTGTAGTTGCCGACCGGGGTGGGGATGGCGAAGCCGCGGGGCAGCTTGGCGTAGACGACCACCTCGTCGCTTGTGTCGAGAGCCGTCACGAAGCTGCGCTCGACCTGCGAGTCGGCGACGACGTAGTCGTAGATGTGCCGCTGCGGGGTGGGAGTGGCGGTGTCGAGGCGCAGCTGGCCCTGGTTCTGGGTGAAGATGCTCCGGTCGTACCGGGTGTCGAGCACGTCGTAGGTCAGGTGCTCGATGATCGCGGTGGCCTTCTGCTCACTGATCAACCGGGCGCAGCGGGCGATGAACTGCTCGGGGTTCCTCGGGTACTTCGCGAACGTGTCCGGCCGGATGCCGGTCAGGATCGCACCGACGGTGCGCCGGGTCAGCTGGGTCTTCTTCGCGATCTCACCGATCAGGTCGTACTGCACCCCGGACGCCGCCGGATGGGTATCCAGCGTGCTGCTGGTGCGGGTCCGGGTGAACCCTTCCCCCGATGCGAGTGTCTCAGCGGACAGCTCGGCGTTCTGCGTGCCGTGTTCGACGACGTACTGCAGGGCGTCGACCGTCAGGTGCTCGTCGACGGCGCGCACCGCCTTCGCGACGAGCTCGGCGGAGTCGAACTCGACCTGGTAGATCGCCTTGTGGTTGATCTGGTTCCACAGCGCGAGGAACTCGGCCTTGTCAATGTTCTTGTTCGGCAGCAGCTGCTTGGTCGTGCGGCTGTTGTCGGGCCTGGGAACGTCGATGTACAGCGCGTCGACGACGGGCCAGACGGCGTCGATCACGGGTGGGGCGAGCGCCGGATCCTTGGGTGAGATCTCGGCGTGCTCGGCGCGGGCGACCTTGTAAGCCTCGGAGAGGGTGTCGTCGTCGTTGAGGTAGTCGTTCTGCAGCAGGTACCTGTAGATCGCCCGGGCCAGCGCCGGCTCGATGGTGCTGGCCCCGCTCGAGAGCTGGATGGTCTTGCCGGTGAAGTACTCCTGCGAGGCGACGCGGGGACGGCCCTTAAGCGAGTCGCTGATCTCCTTCTGCAGGCCGTCGACGAATGCTGTGTAGGACTCGTCGGTGACGACGGTGAGTTCGTTGACGTCGTGCACGATGGCAGCGTCGGTGATGCGCTCGCCTTGCTGGTTGACCGCCAGGCGCAGGCCCCGGCCGATCTCCTGGCGGCGGGAAACGGTGTTGTCGCTCTTCTTCAGCATGCCCATAACGAAGACATTGGGGTTGTCCCAGCCCTCACGCAGCGCCGAATGCGAGAAGATGAACCGGGTCTTCTCGGGGAAGGAGAGCAGTCGTTCCTTGTGCTTGAGGATCAGGTCGTAGGCGTCGACGTCCTTGGACTGCCCCTTCTCGTCGCCGGTTCTGTTGATCTCGCCGTCTACCTGGCGCTTGTTCTTGTCGATGGAGAAGTAGCCCTGGTGGGTGTCCCGTGCAGGGATCGAATCCAGGTAAGCGCGGTACGCCGGGTCGAGCGGCAGCTCGGCCAGGTGGTCCGCGACGGCGGTGGCGTACTCCGTTTCGAACGCGCGGGCGTACTCGCCCAGTGTGTCCGCGCGGGTGTAGTCCCGGTACTTTGCGACCTGGTCGATGAAGAACAGCGAGAGCACCTTGATGCCACGCCCGTGCAGCTCGCGCTCCTTGTCCAGGTGTGCGCGGATCACCTCGCGGATCTGGATCCGTCGCTTGGTCTCCTCGGTGGCGTCGGCGGTGAGCTGGCCGGCGGACAGGGTGTCGCCGCTGTTCAGCTCGACGACGTTCCGGACGGCGTCGATGTCGGTGACAATCAGCGGTTGACCACCGGGACGGTAGGCGGCGATGCCTCCGGAGAGCTCGAACAGGTTGTGGCCCAGTTCGAGGCGCTTGACCTGGCGCGTGATGGCGCCCGACGTGCTGCGTACCTCCAGCTCGACCCGGGCAGTGGGCTTGCTACCGGGCCTAACCTCGATCGTGTCCAGATAGAGGTAGGCCGTGCTGCCGGCCAGACCGCTGACGGTGATACCGCGGACGGCGATCTTCTTGACCAGCTTCTGCTGGTAGGCGTCGAGCGCGTCGAGCCGGTGCACCTTGTTGTGCTCGGTCTTGTGGGTGGCGGAGTAGCGCAGCAGGAGCAACGGGTCGAAATTGGCGAGTGACGCCAGCGAGGTGTCGCTGCTGATCTTCTGCGGCTCGTCGATGATCACGATCGGCCGGTTCGCCGCGACGACGTCGATGGGTTTGCGGCTGTGGAAGTCGTCGCGCTCGTCGTAGATCCGCCGGTTGTCCCGGCCCTTGGAGTTGAAGGCCTGGATGTTGATGATCATGACCTGGACGCCGGCGTCGGAGGAGTAGCTTTCGAGTTCGTGCAGCTGGCCGGAGTTGTAGACGAACGATCGCGGCTTGGTGCCGTAGGCCTGCTGGAAGTGCTCGGCGGTGATGTCAAACGTCTTCTTCACACCCTCGCGGATGGCGACGCTCGGCACCACGACAATGTACTTGGACCAGCCGTACCGCTGGTGCAATTCCAAGATCGTCTTGATGTAGACGTAGGTCTTGCCGGTACCAGTCTCCATCTCGATGTCGAGGTTGAGCGGGCCAGCCTTGCTCGGCACTAGGGCCGGTGACGGCGTGAGATTCTGTCGGCTCTGCACCTGCTGCACGTTGCTGAGCAGCTGCTGGTGGGACAGCTGCAACGCCGCGTTACGGAAGCCGTCGTCATCTCCCTGGATGGCCTGCTGGGCACGGGTACCCGGGTCGATGCGGTAGCGGACCGGGTCGACGCGCTGCTGCCCAGCGAAGCAGTCGACGACGGAGTTCACCGCATCCGTCTGGTACTGCTGGACCGTGAATTGGAGTTTCATGGCTCGTTGCTCTCCGTGATCCGCACGTCTTCGTTCACACCGTCCGCAGCTCGGTGTGCGGGGCGAGCTGGGCGAAGACCTGCTGGGCGTTGATTCGGTCGGCGTCGGTGGTGAAGGCGGAGTCGCGGAACACCGCGCGTTCTGGCTGGCGCTGGGCGATCGCGGTGATCACGTCGCGGGTCAGGGTTTCCGCGAAGCAGGCGATCAGGAGCCCCTCGTCGACGACGATCAGCTCGCTGTCGTCGACCGTCTCGCGGGCGATCGGTAGGCTCAGCTCCAACCCCCAGTCCAGTAGCACGTGGAACAGCAGATCCTCGCCGGTGCGCCCCCCGACGACACTGTCGGTCAGCATGGACAGCTGGTCCTGAGAGGTGTCGCCCGGTGGGCGCCCGACGTCGGCGGTGGTGGGCGTGTCCACCTTGAGCACCCGATAACCGACGTCCACGGCCATGTCATCGGTGTGAAGTTGCCCGATCTCACGGCCCGCCCGCCGAATGCGCTCCTTTGTTATGTCCGCGATCGATGCGTAGTCGCTAAGGGCCGCAGTCGAGTGGCGAGACGGCCTCTCGGGAATTTGAACGAGCACGAAGCGTCGTTCGCCGCCGCTTTTCTGATTGACAGACGCCACCGCGTGCGCAGTGGTGCCGGAGCCGGCGAAAAAGTCGAGGACGATCGAGTCGTCGGCGGTGGCGATGTTGATCAACGTCTCGATGAGTCGAAGCGGTTTTGGATTCTCGATGTAGTCTCCGCCCATTAAGGTGCGCAGCTCAGCACTGCCGGTGCGGGTGCGCCCAAAGCGCTCGTCAACAAATAGAGATCGAGGCTTAGTTCCTACTGTCGCATAGTTTTTGGTGTAGACGTTTCCATTTTGGAATACCAGGTCGCCCATCTGGCGTTGTACGCGTTCACGAGACCAGCGCCAGATAGCGTTCGGCCTTGTCGGGTCTTTGTGTGTAAGTCGATACGTAGTTCCGTCGGGTCCCGTCAAGTCGTAGTCCAGCGACGGAGAGTACTGCAAGTTCTGCTTGTCGAGGCGCTCAAGAGCGTACCGCCCGCCCTCGTCCAGCTGGCTGTAAGAGGTCGTTGCTACACCGTTCGGGTCAACGTTGAGATCAACCTTCGATAAGTTCCGCGCGAATGCGACTATATATTCATGGTCGACCGCAACACTGGAGCTGTCATTAGCTCCGCCGCTCTTACTCTTCCAAATGAACGTCGCCAAATGGTTGGCTTCTCCGAATACCGAACCGGCCAGTCGGACGAGATTTTGGACTTCGCTGTCGTCGATCGAGATAAAGATGGCCCCGTCCGTCCGGAGAAGGCTGCGGGCGAGCTTCAATCTCGGGTACATCATCGAGAGCCAGTCGGAGTGGAAGCGTCCGTTGCTCTCGGTATTGGCTACCAATCGGGTGCCGGTCTCGTCGACCTGGCCGGAGCGCGACAGGTACTCGGCGGTGGTCTCGGCGAAGTCGTCGTTGTAGATGAAGTCGTTGCCAGTGTTGTAGGGCGGGTCGATGTAGATCAGCTTGACCTTGCCCAGGTACGACTCCTGCAGCAGCTTCAGCGCTTCCAGGTTGTCACCCTCGATGAACAGGTTCTTGGTCGTATCGAAGTCCACTGACTCCTCGCGCACCGGGCGCAAAGTCTTGCGGATCGGCGCATTAGCAGCGAGCAGCGCCTTGCGTTTGCCTGGCCAGTCCATCCGGTAGCGCTCCTGCGGGCCCTCGACCACGTGGTCAGAGAGCTCCTGCCGCAGCAGGTCGAAGTCGATGCCCCGCCGGACTGTGCCGTCGGCGTCCCGGGTCTCGGTGACCACGGTCGGGAACAGCTCGGCCAGGGCCTCGATGTTGCGGACTGTGAGGTCCGGTGACTGCAGGTCCAGCTTCTCCACGTGGTGCCCCCGCTGCGCGTTACGTTCGGTATCAGCTTGCCTGCGTCAACGTAGTCAGTGCCGTGCCCGCGCCCGGTGACGGCTCGCTGGGCCGTCCCGTGCGCAGTCGCAGTCCTACTCGCCGAGTGGTCGGGTACCGACGAAGGCGGCCAGCTCGCGCGGATCGCGATGCCCGTCGTACTGGCGCAGCAGGTCGACGTAACGGCGCTTGTCGAGCTGCCAGTCGTAGAGGTCAGGGGGCTCGGAGTCCTGCGCTGCCACGAACACCAGGTCGGCGAGCAGGCGCGTCGTCCGGCCGTTGCCGTCGGTGAAGGGGTGGATCCTGACTGTCTCGGCATGCACGGCGATGCCGAGTTCGCGCGAGGTCCAGTCCCCGGTGTGCTGCCAGCGGTAGCGGATCGTCTCGACCGAGCCGCGCAGCTCGACGGCGATATGTTCCGGCGCGACACCGATGTTCAGCTCGCGCTGACGGAACGTGCCGGCCCACGCCCAGATGTCGTCGTAGAGGCGGCGATGCAGGTCCCGTAGGAAGTAGTCGGTCAGCAGCTCATCGAGCGCCAGTCCACCGTCGAGCACGACGGTCAACAGTTCCTCGGCGACGCCGTCCTGGATGGCCTGTTCGAGGTCGTAGACCGCCGCTTTGGTGGCGGAGGCGTCGAGGAGGTCCCGCGCGGTCGGCAGGAGAGCGCTCCACTCGTCGTCGGGCAGTGGTGTTTCGCCGTAGCCCGGCGTCAGCGGCATCAGCCGCGCTGGCGACGTTCGGCCAGGAATCGCTCGACACGCTCCGAGCGCACGAACCCGGTGGGCACAATGCGACGCTCGAGCTGCGCGGATGCCTTGGTCGATCGGATAACCGACCGCTGCACGGCCTTCTTGTTCACGACCCGACGTTCCACGTCTGCCACCTCCCGTCCCGGTTCCATAGCTACAGTCCTCAATGCTAGCGTCGCACGCTCCTGCCAGCCCCGCGTCAAGCTGACGGTGTCAGCCGGCGTTGGTCAACGTAGTCAGCTCTGCCCGGCGCGCCACCAACGCTCTCCGCAGGCCGGCCTTGCGGTTGAACTGCGGCTCGCTGTGCAGTTGCCTGCCCAGCGCGGCGATCTCACGTTCCAGCGTGCGGATCTGGGTCATCCGTTCGATCCCCTCGGCCAGCGGCTCGGCCGGCCGCAGTGGGTGGGGGAGCAATGCCCCGACCAGTTGCTCGTAGAGCCGCTGGATGTCCACGGCCACCGGTAATGGCACGCGATCGGCATCCGCCGGCACCCAGCCGGTGCGGAAGTACCCGCTCAGCCGCGGGTTCCGGGGCCCTGGCCGCTTGAAGCTGGCGGCCACCGCCTGTTCGGCCCACAATCCGTCGTCCCGACGAAGTTCGAAGACGATCGGCGACGGGATCGCTCTGTCGATCGCGGTCAACACGCTGGTGTGTACGTCAGCTCCCTTGAGATCGACCTCGAAGACCTGGATCTCGGCAACCGCTGCTGTCTCAGGCAGCCGCACGGACGCTTCGCCCAGCTTGTAGGCCCAGCGAACGTGGGCGACCTCGTCGACGAACCGCCGCCGGACCGCAGCGTCCGCGGACGTCTCCCGGTACAGCCGTTCCTTCGGCACCACCTGACCGATCCGGCCGGCCTCTGGCCAGCGGAACAGTGCGGTCATCCGGCGCTCTCGGGCTCGACCACCGCAAGGAAGGCGATCAGCTCGAAGTCGTCCAGCCCGGCGAAGCTCTGCTGCAGGGCCGTCGTCCGCGCGCTGCTGAAGAGGCTGTCGATGTCCCGTTCCTCGGTGACCTCCACCAGCGATCGGATGGCCTGGGTGAGCAGCTCCGAGTAGCCGGACATGTCCGCCCCCTCGGTGGTCGCCGTGTTGAAAACCCGGTAGGCCGCCGGCATCGGCTCCGACGTGCCGTGGCAGCTGCTGCGCACCAGGTCCAACAGGGTCTTGACCTGGGTGTGGTCGGTGACGACCTCACCCCGATCGTCCAGGTACACCAGGTAGTAGGGGTGCAACCGGTTGTGTCGGTTGACCGTCACCCGCTCGTCCACGCTGCGCAGCGCGAAGATCACGCCCGGGTGCAGGCCCTTCGCCGGCTGGGCGGGCACGACCGCGTGCAGCCCCTTCGGCGCCGAGCGGAGATCGCCGTACTGCTCGATGTAGCCCAGCAGGTCCATCCGGAAGTCGTTGAGCCCCAGGTCGGTCAGCGACACCCCCGTGCGCACATCTTCCAGCTCGATCACCTCGTCCTGCAGTTTGCGCAGCTGCTCCCGCCGAAATGCGGTGTCGCTGCCCTGCTGGGTGAGTAGGTTGTCGTCAGCGGTGGCCGAGAGGTCGGCGATCACCATCCGGTTCTCGACGCGTTCCTTGAGGTGGATGTACTCGTCGAGGGAGATGTCGGGCCAGAAGTTGACCATCTGGATGGTCGCGTTGGTCGAGCCCAGGCGGTCGATCCGGCCGAAGCGCTGGATTATCCGCACCGGGTTCCAATGGATGTCGTAGTTGACCAGGTAGTCGCAGTCCTGCAGGTTTTGGCCCTCGGAGATGCAGTCGGTCCCGATCAGGACCTCGATGCTCCGGTCGTCGTTGGGATAGATGAGCGCCTTGTCCTTCGACACCGGTGAGAAGTACGTCAGCACCTCCTGGAACTCGAACCCTTCGCCCAGGGTGGTCTTCGGGGTGCTCGAGCCGGTAACCAGGCCGAGCTCGATATCTGCGCCCGCGAGAGCGTCGCGCAGCTCCCGGTAGAGGTAGTTCGCGGTGTCGGCGAATGCAGAGAAGATCAAAACCTTGCGGTTGCCGGGGTTGAGCGGGTCGCGCAGCTTGCCGCGGATCTCCGTCTCCAGGCGACGCAGCTTGCGGTCGTGGGCGGGGGTGATGAGGTCCATGGCCTCGATCAGTTCGCGCAGCGTCTCCCGGTCGTGCCACAGGTCGCTGCGCCACGACACCGTGTCCATGTCGGCCAGCTCGATCGGGAAGCGCCCACCCACCGTGGTCGCCTGCCCGAGGTCGAAGTCGGCGTCCTCGGCGTCCAGTGCCTCGATGGCGCCGGCGAGGTCGTCGACGTTCCCGCTCGGGTCGTTGGCGCCGGAGGGGTCGCCGACGGCGGCCAGTGCCTGCTGGACGGCGCCTTCCACCTTGCGCAGCGTCAGCCGGAACGCCTCGACGGAGCTCTCCAGCCGCTTGAGCAGGTTCACCGTCATCAGCTGCTGCAGGCCCTGCTCCCGCCCAGCGATGCCCAGGTTGCCCCGTGCGGTCCCGCCCCGGACGTTGTAGAGGTCGGCGTACTTCTGTTGCTTGCTCGCGTGCACGTAGGACAACGGCGCGTACACCGCGAGGGTCAGTGCCTGTAGTTGCTCAAAGATCTCGGAGAAGGCCGGGGTTGTCGGGAGGTCGGTCAGCGGCTCCCGGATCGACACGGGTGGACGGCGAGTCGGGAAGGCGCCGATGTCGGCGGTGTCATAGAACGCCTGGATGTGCTTGCGGGACCGGGCGATGGTGACGGCGTCCAGCAATTCGAAGAAGTCGAAGTCCAGCATTCGCAGGATGCGCTCAGTGGTCCGTTCCTCGGCGGGCAGCTCTGACCAACGTGTGAAGGCGACCTGCGCCTCGCGGAACACCTGCTCCACCGAAGCAGAGATGTCCAGCTTGGCCGAGAGGTTCTCCGAGTCCCCCTCGTAGGCCAGAGCCAGCTGGTTCTTCAGGTCCAGGAATCGGTTGTTCACCGGTGTCGCCGAAAGCATGAGGACCTTCGTCTTCACCCCCTGTTGGATCACCTGCTGCATCAGCCGGCGGTAGCGGCTCTCGCTCTCCTCCGCGTAGTCCGCGTTGCGGAAGTTGTGCGACTCGTCGATGACGACGAGGTCGAAGTTGCCCCAGTTGACTTTTGCCAGGTCAAGGCTGCCGGACATCCCACGGCTCCGGGTCAGGTCCGTGTGGGCGAGCACCTTGTAGTTGAGCCGGTCCCGCTCGAGGATGTTTGTGGCGTACGGGCTGTTGTACGTCGTCCAGTTGTCAGCCAGCTTCTTCGGGGCCAACACCAGCACCGACTTGTTGCGCAGCTCGTAGTACTTGATCACGGCCAGTGCGGTGAACGTCTTCCCGAGGCCGACGCTGTCGGCCAGGATGCAACCGTTGTACGTCTCGAGCTTGTTGATGATCCCGCTGGCCGCGTCCCGCTGGAAGTTGTACAACCGGCTCCAGATCTCGGAGTCCTTGTAGCCGGTGCGGTCGTTAGGCAGCACGTCCTCGTTCACCTCGTCGAGGAACTCGGCAAAGAGGTTGTAGAGGATCAGGAAGTAGATCCGTTCCGGGCTGTTCTCTGCGTACACCGAGGCGATGTGCTCGTGCACCAGCGTCGTCACGTCCTGGACCCGCTCGGGGTCCTGCCAGACCTGCTCGAACATCTGCAGGTAGGCGGCGGCGTGCGGAGCCTCGTCCAACTTGTTGACGAAGTTCGAGACCGCGTCCCCGCGCTCGTAACCGAGATCGGCGGAGGTGAACCCCTGTAGCGATGTGTAAGCCAGGTCGCCGTCCACCACCGCAAACTGCTGCATCGGCGCGCCGGTCGTGTTCGACCGGAACCGGACCTTCGTCTTGATCCACTCGGCGCACTCGCGGGCGATGGCCCGTTGGGTCAGCTGGTTGCGGAGCCGGATCTCGAACTCGGTCCCGTACAGACTGGACTCGCGACGAGCTTGTGGGATGAAGAACTCGCGCCGTTCCTTGCGCACTCGATCGGTGGACTCTCCCGCCACAAAGGTCGGCGCGGTGAAGATGAACTCGAGAGCATCGATGCCCTCGAGTTCCTTCCGCAGCGCCTCGAAGGCGTAGATGGAGAACGTCGAGGCAGCGATCCGGACGGTCGAACCGTGACCGATCGAGGCCTTGAGGTCGTCGCCGAGCAGCCGGTTGACGTTGTCGATGATCTCCATCAAATAGCCCATCGAATGCTGTGTGGCGTGGCCGCGGTCAGACTGGGGGCGACGGCCAGCGCCACGGTTCGACTCATGTCACTGAAACTACTGACCATCACGTCTGTCGACGTTGATTGGCTGAGTCCGTGGCGGAAAGGGGTTAGCCTTACGAAGCTGCGCCCGACGACCAGTGCCGGAACGAGGGTAGACGGGCAGTGAGCACCGGTGACCGCGCCAGCGTCGGTGGACATCGCTGACGTACAACGCGTACCAGCCCAGGGCGATGAGGAATCGTCCGCAGGCGTCATAGCCCCGTTCGGATGGCCGTCTTCGACGCCGTGCGCGAGGACGCGTCGGGCGGCGGTGCCGACGATGTTGGGCACCAGGACGGTGACCGGTGCCATCGAGTCGCCGTTCCTCGCCTCGCGGACGGCGTCCAGAAGCTCCTCGAGCGCGGCGCGCCCGTATGCGGTCATGCGTTCCCCCGTTATCGGACTGCCGCGGACCGTAACAGCGACGGGTGGTCGTCTACATGCGTTTCGTCACACTCGCACCTACAGTCACCCTGGTTGGGGATCCGGGTGTCGCTGTTCCTGAATGGTCGGTGCCGGCTGGCAGTCTCCGCGGTCGAGCGGTGTCCCTCCGCCTCGCGAGGATCAGGAGTGCATGTCTTGTCTGCGAAGCTCGTCTTCCTGCACGGCGTCGGCGACGGCGACCCGCGTGGTCAGTGGCTGACCGGCGTCAACCGAGGCCTGGAGGCCGCGGGCTATCAGGGCTTGGCCAAGGCAGACGTCATCGCGCCGAGGTACAGCGACATCCTGTGCACCGACGGCGTGAGCGCCTCCGTACCGCCACGCACGTACGTGACGGCCGACGAGGAAGCGCGGCGGCGAGACTACGAGCGGCGTCAGGCGCGGGTGAGCCGCCTCATCGGGCACGATCCCGACGCCGGCCCGCTCGGATATGACGCCCTGCCACCTGCGCTGGTCAACCCACTCCAGGACCTCGCGGTGGGCTGGCCGGTCGGACAACTCGACCAGGTCAATCGGTACATGAGCAGTGATGGTCTCCGCGGGGCCGTCCTTCGCCGAGTCCTCGAACACCTGCCATCCGAGGGCGAGATCGTGCTGGTGGGCCACAGCCTCGGATCAGTCGTGGCCATCGACCTCTTGGATCACCTTTCCGTGGACCTCAAGGTGAAGCGGTTCATCACCATCGGGAGCCCGGCCGGATCGTTGTTCATCCACGAGAAGACCGAGCGGCTCCTCAAGCGATTCCCCTATGGCACCGTCGAGGACTGGTCCAACCTCCTCGGGCGCGCTGACCCGGTGACGGCAGGCCGTGGCCTGGGCGGCACCTTTCCGGCGGCACAGGACTTCTTCGTCGGCATCGGACACCAGCACGCAGCATGCGCGTACTTCGAGCACGCGTCGGTGGCAACGCTGCTGGGCGAGGCGCTGCAAGGATCGCTGGGGCAGGAGCTCGCCCCGATCGAGCGCTCGATCGAGCACGTTGGGTCGGTCCCCGAGCAACTCGCGATCTTCGCGCTGGCCTTTGCTCATCACGTACGACGATTGATCGACGACAAGAACATCGGCGAGCGTTATGCGGCAGCGCTCGAGCAGGTGCAGGAGGAGATGGGCAATCGCCTCCGCGTGATGCTCGCCAGCGAAGGGCGCACCTTGTCGCCGTCCGTTCGAAACCTCGCCGACGGCAAGCCACCGCGGGTGCACCGGTCATGGGACATCGACGAGGCCATCGAACCGCTCGTGTTGTGCGCTCTCTCGAATCTCGTCCAGCCGTACGACATCGACGCCGGGAAGGCGCCCGTGGCCGCGCTCCGCGACATGGCGATCGAGATCGGCATCGGGCCGGAGAGCGGTGTTGCGATCGGCAAGGCCATCGCTGAGGTCCGCGACGTGCTGGTCGCCAGTTCCGGCATTCCGTGGACCCGCATTTTGGTCGGTGCGGCCGGCGTCGCCCTCATCGCCACCGGCCCGCTGGGCATCGCCTTCGCCGCGCCCGTCGGGGCCTATGGAGGGGCTGCCATCGTCGGCGCACTGGCGGCGTTCGGACCAGGCGGCATGATCGGCGGGATGGCCCTCCTGGGTGGACTCGCCTCGACCGGGGCTGCAGTGGCCACCGGCGCCGCGACGGTGAGCGCGGCCGAGGCGCCCATCGATCAGATCGTCACCGACCTGCTCGTGCGGGTCTCGTCAGCCCGGGCGCGGCAGATGCTGGACGTCGCCCCGGACGAGGTGGTGTGGTTCCACGTCGTCGCCATCGAGGCGGAGGTGGCAGCCGAGCTCAACCGGTTGTCTCCTCTCAGCGATCCCAAGTCACCGCGGATCGCGGATCTCCGTCGCAAGTTGACGGTGGTCCGGAAGCTACTGACTTACATGGGTCAGGCGGGCATGCAGCCGCGGCAGTTGCAGGCCGGCTCCGACGAGAAGCCTGCGGCCTGATGGCGTCCGCCCTGTCCTGGCTGGACTTCTCGGCCGATGAGCAACGCCGGACCCGCGAGATGCTGCGACTGTTCGAGGAGAAGGAGAGCCGGGACGAGCTCGGCATCGGTCAGGTCCGGGACGCCTTCTCGGACCTCCTCTTCCCCGGCACCTCGGTCCTGCTGACCCGCGCACGGTACTTCCTCATCGTCCCGTGGTGCGGCCAGTACGCCGACAGCACCGCCCACTACAAACGCGGACGACAGACGCTCGACATGGTCGAGCGCAAGGCGCTCGTGGCGCTCAAGCAGGCTGCTCCGGACGCGACGGGGATCATCGGCGCCCGGGCCGGCACTGCGGTGAAGAACCTGCCGTCGGTCCTCTACAACCAGGCGCTCGAGCGCTACGGCATCTCTCGCACTGCCGTCGAGAGCGGCGTCCGTGACGAGGAAGAGGTCGGCGAGCACGTCACCCGCGAAGCGCGGGGTCACTGGACCTCGTCCCTACCGGCCGCGCCTGCTGGCTTCCCGGACCTGATCGACGACGGACTGCGGCTGTCGCCCGAGGAGGCGAACTGGCTGCAGGAGCAGATCACCGCCGCGTGCCCGGACACGTACCTCACCCACGTCCTGCTCTCGGATTGGTACGTCGACGGCGTGGACTGGCCCTGGAGTCACCCCGCTGCGCAGACCGCGCCTGCGGAGATCGTCTCGATCCTCGACGACGCGGAGCTCTTCTCCCTCGCCATGCACGGGGCCGCGCTGCTCTACAACCTGCTCATCGCCGAGTGGTACGAAGCCAAGGAACTGAGCAACGTCTCGGACCCAGTGGAGTCCTACCGGGAGGCACTGGACGAGTGGACCGAACAAGCTCTGGCGCATCCCAAGCGGAGCTCCTGGGACACCACCGCGATGTGGCGTCGGGTGATGGGCCAGAACCCGCGGATCGAAGCCAACATCCTCGCCCGCCGGTTCCTCGGAGAGTGGCTCGACGTCTTCGTCGGCGGTGACCTACAGGGCGTCCCCGACGACGTGGCGCTCCGCCAGCTGATCAAACAGCGTGAGCGTTCCATCAAGGGTGCGCAGTCGCGCTTGACCAACGAGAAGCTCCTGCGCAGCTGGGCCGGGGCATCCGGTAGCCGGCGGCTGACCTACCGGTGGGGGAACGTGGCCACGCTCATCGCGGACATCCACGAGGGACTGGAGCCGTCCGATGCTCGAGCCTGACGGTCGCTCGCTGCTCCTCGACGCCTTGCGCCCGCCGGAGGGCTACCGCCTCGACTACGGCGTGGCTACGACGTTCACCTTGCACCTGGACACGGCGCTGTCCGTCCCGCTGTCCTTCTTGTCCCGTCGACTGGCCGACTCAGGTGACCCGATCGCGCTGATGGAGGCGGTCCGGGCGGCGGCCGACCGGCTCGACGTCTTCCATCAAGCCGGCATGATCGCGATGCCCCCGTCACGCTCGCCGATCTTCTCGTTCCTGGAGCCGGTCCTCCACGCGGTCCGCCGTCCGAAACCGGGGCACCTCTTCCACCCCAAGCTGTGGGCGCTCCGGTACGTGAGTGACGACTCGGGCGACGTCCGCATGCGGCTGGTGGTGCCCAGTCGGAATCTCACTGCAGACCGCAGCTGGGACCTCTGTCTTCAGCTCGACGGACAGCTCATGCCTGAGCCGATCGAGAACAACAGGCCGATCGCGGACCTGTTGGGCGACCTCCCCGGCATGTGCCTGCAGCCGCTCGCTGGGGACCGCGCAGCCCGCCTCGACGTTCTGGCCAACGAGCTCCTGCGGACGGAGTGGGACCTGCCTGAGCACGTCGAGGAGCTCTTCTTCGACGTCCTGGGGCCCGGCCATGACCTCGCCGACGACTTCTTCGTCGGCGACGAGCACCTCGTCATCTCGCCCTTCTGCACCTCCGGCGGACTCACCACCGTCACCGGTGGCGCTCCGGCAACCGTCGTCAGCCGTCAGGACAGCCTTGACGCACTCCCCGCGGCTGTTCTCGAGCAGCACAAGGCGCTTGTCCTGGATCCGCTCACCAGCGAGATGGAGCACCAGGAGGACGGCGCCGAACTGAGCGCCATCGGGCTGACCGGCCTCCATGCGAAGTGCTTCATCCTCCGAGACGACAAGGACGCTTGGATCCGGGTGGGCTCGGCCAACGCCACGGAAGCAGCCTTCAACGGGAACGTCGAGCTCCTGGTCTCACTGGTCGGGTCGGCGGCGAAGTTGGGGGTCATCGACCTCTTCAAGCCGGAGAGCCAGCTCCGCACCATCCTGACGGAACACTCACCGCAGCCCGCCAGTGATGAGGACGACGTTGCCGGTCGACTGGGAAATCTGCTCGTCCACCTGGCCAGCGGTGAGTTCACCGCGGTCGTCCAGTCAGCGGACGACGGCCATCGGATCCGGCTGCAGGGACCTGCCCTCCCGCCGGCACCGGACGGTGCACGCATCACCGTCCATCCCGTCACGCTGCCCGAGTACGCCGCCGAGGTGCCGCCGGAGCAGCTGATCGACGCGACGTTCGGGCCGATGGAGACCGACCAGATCTCGGCCTTCATGGTGATCACGGCGAGGGCTCAGGACGGGATGACGGTGAGCGCCGTCGTCCTCGCTGACCTCGTGGGCGCGCCGGAGAACCGTCTCGACGAGATCATCGCCCGCCAGGTCGACACCCCCGAGAAGTTCCTTCGTTTCCTGGCGCTGTTGCTCGGCATGGGCCAGCCCGCGTGGGCAGCAGGGCTGGGCCCGGCGGGAAGCGCCGGCGCATCCGCCGGCAGCGCTTTCGAGGCACCAGGGTTGTTGGAGCTGCTGATGCGCGCGCTGGTCGAGCACCCGAACCGACTGGACGACCTCGCCCGCCTGGTCGACAGGCTCAGTGCCCATCCAGACCGCGGGGGCGTCCTGCCAGCCGGGTTCGCGGAGATCTGGGCGGTCGTGGACGCCGTCCGACAGAACAGGGAGATCGCCGCGTGACGCGCTTTGATGCCGGTCCGGTGCTCGCCGGACTGAAGGACTTCCAGCGCGCCACCGTCGAGCATGTAGCTCGCCGGTTCTTCACCGATCCCCAGCCGACGAGGCGATTCCTCGTGGCCGACGAAACGGGACTGGGGAAGAGCGTCGTGGCCCGCGGCGTCATCGCCAAGACCCTCGAACACCTCCAGGATGACGACCGGGTCGACCGCATCGACGTCGTCTACATCTGCTCGAACGCCGACATCGCGCGGCAGAACCTGGCTCGGCTGGAGGTCACCGGCAATCGGGCGACGCACATGTCCACCCGGTTGACGATGCTGGCCAAGCACACGGCCACGCTGAACGGCGCCGCGTCGGAGATGATCGACAAGCCGGTCAACCTCGTCGCCTTCACGCCCGGGACCAGCTTCGAGCAGGGCTGGCGAACGGGGCAAGCCGAAGAGCGAGCACTGATCTACCTGCTCCTGGAAGAGCAGCTGAGGCTCTCCGGCTGGGCCCGCCGCAGCGCGCTCCAGACCCTCCGCGCCACCACCAGGTCCTACGACCGTTTCGAGACCGTCGTCGAGAACCTCCGCTGGACGCTGGACGGTGGTGCTGACCCCGTCATCGCTGCGGCCTTCGGCCGGGCGATCAAGGAGGACGACCTGGCGGCGCGCGCCGAGGAGCTGTTCGACGACGTCGGTCGCCGGCACGAGCTCTCGGGTGAGCTGAGGCACCGAGCCACGTCGCTCATCGGGGAACTGCGCGGCCGGCTAGCGCGGGCCTCCATCGAGTCCCTGGAACCCGACCTCGTCATCCTCGATGAGTTCCAGCGGTTCCGGAACCTGCTCTCGGTCGAGGAGGGCGGCGAGAGCGCCGAGCTGGCCCAGGAGCTGTTCGACTACGGCCAGTCGAAGGTCCTACTGCTTTCGGCGACTCCGTACAAGCCCTTCACCTTGGAACAGGAACGGCTCGCCACGGGGGAGAGTCACCACAAGGACTTCCTGGAGACGCTCCGCTTCCTCAACGGCGACTCGAACTGGCTGCACCAGGTGGAGGACGCGCTCGCGGACTACCGCGATGCGCTGGCCCGCGGGTCGGCTGCGGGCGCGGCCGCGGGGCGCGTCAGGGAACTCCTGACCGCTGTCATGACGCGGTCCGAGCGTCCCCGGCTGAGCACGGGGGAGATGGTGCAGGAGAGGCGCATCGACCTCGCTGAGCTGACCGAGGACGACGTCCGGGGGTACGTGCGACTCCGGGAGCTCGCGTCTTCCGTCGACGCCCACGCGACGCTCGAGTACTGGAAGTCGGCGCCCTACTTCATCAACTTCGTCGAGGGCTACCAACTCGGCGACAGGGTGAAGAAGGCGCTGGCGGACGGCGCCTTACCGGCTGTCCGCGAATTGGTGTCCCGGACCCAGCAGCTCGATGCCGGGGCACTGTCGGCGTTCAGGCAGATGGACCTGGGCAACGCCCGGCTGCGCGTTCTCGCCGGCGGCACGGTGGAGCAGGGCTGGGCTGAGCTGCTGTGGCTGCCGCCGTCGATGCCCTACTTCACACTGGGACAGCCCTTCGCGCAGCACGCGGACGCCGGGATCACCAAGCGGCTGGTCTTCTCCTCGTGGTCAGCGACCCCAACGGCCATTGCCGGGCTGCTCAGCTACGAAGCCGAACGGCGCATCGCCGACGGGGTGCTGACCGAGAACTCCGCGCAGGCGCGCGCCTCGGTCGCAAGCCGGCTGGACTACCGCCTCGACGACCAGCGCCCGGCGGCCATGAGCGCCCTGGCTCTCTTCTGGCCGCACCCGGAGCTGGCACGGCTAGGCGACCCACTCACAGTCGCCCGCTCCCGCCCAGGTGAGCTGCTGACTCGCGCCCAGTTCGAGACAGCGGTGCGAGACGGCTTGGAGAGACCCGAGGAGGGCGAGGACGGGCTGGAGCCAAACGGCGACACAGCGGCGTGGAGCCGCTTCTTCGGCTGGCCGGGGGCGTTGCCCGACGGTGTCGGTGGCGGTCTGCTGTCCCTGCTGGCGGGCGGCCCGGGGGAGTCTGCTCCCGATGCCCCTCAGGACGAAGCGGACGTTCGCGCCGGCCTGAGTGCTCACGTCGAGCAGGCCCTTCGGGTGATCACCAGCGGGGGCCCTGGACGCCTCCATCGCAGGAACAGCCTCGCCCGGGATGTCGTCCGGCTGGCCGCGCACGCGCCAGGCAACATCGCTTGGCGGGCGCTGTCCCGCGTGCTCGGTGAGCAGGACGCCGTGACGAGCGGTGAGCACTGGCGCGCCGCGGCCCACCTGGCGGCCGGCCTGCGATCGCTGTTCAACCGTCTCGAGAGCACGCTCGTCATCGACCGGGGCGACGATGGTCCGGTCTACTGGCGTGCGGTCCTGGACTACTGCGCTGCCGGCAATCTGCAGGCTGTCATGGACGAGTACGTGCACCACCTACGGAGCTCACTGTCCGACACGCTTCTGACCGGCGAGTCTCTGTTCGACCTGGCCGATGGCATCGTCCGGGCGGTCACCCTGCGCGTGGCGAACTACGCGCCCTACTACCCGTTGGGCGAGGACGGGCCGCGCCTGCGGAGCAGCTTCGCGCTCCGCTACGGTTCGGCGCGGGGTACGGCGACCGACGGTGCCGAGGGGGTTCAGCTTCGGCAGCAGGACGTGCGGTCGGCGTTCAACAGTCCGTTCTGGCCGTTCGTGCTCACCACGACGTCAGCCGGCCAGGAGGGCATCGACTTCCACTGGTGGTGCTCGGCGATCGTCCACTGGAACACCCCGGCGAACCCGGTCGACTTCGAGCAGCGCGAGGGGCGGGTGCACCGTTTCGGTGGGCACGCGGTCCGGCGCAACGTGGCCGCCGCGCACCGCGCGGACGCGCTCAGCTCGACGGCAAACGACCCGTGGGAGGCGGCCTACGACGCCGCCAACGAGGCGACGAGAGACCGGGGCGACTTCGTGCCGTACTGGGTCTACGAGGGCGACGCGAAGATCGAACGGTACGTCTACCCGTACGCACTGAGCCTCGACGGTCCGCGCTACGACCGGCTGAAGCGCGACTTGGCGCTCTATCGCCTCGCCTTCGGGCAGCCGCGCCAGGAGGACCTGCTGAAGTTGCTCGATCGGCGGAGTGACGAGGAGATCGACGCGACGGAGGTGATCGACCTGCGGGCTCCGACGACCTAAGGATCCAGAACTTCTCCTGCCGCAGCCGGAGATGACTCAGCGTGCGGTGGCAACCGGGGGGCTGACGCCATACGGCCGGAGTGCCGAGTCGCGTCGGCCGGACCGCTGAGGCTGTGCGGTCGGCGGTCGAGATATCCCTCGGCGCGGTAGGTACGGATGGGAGCTGGCCAGGCAATCTCAGGTGAGTGGACGACCGGTGCTGGCCAGAGATGACTGCAGGACGCGAACGCGGAGTCATCTGAGCCAATCCTTCCAAGCGGATCAATCGATGACCACACTCCGTGGCGTGCCGCACGGCATCGCGGCAGGCCAAGCCGCTGGGGGGTTAGTCCTGGTCATTGTCATTCTTTGGATGCCTCATGCCGATCGCATCGGCATCGTTTGCCCCGTGTGCCACAACTGAGTGATTTGGGCCTGAATTGGACCGAAACATATAGTGTCGTGGTTAGGGTGATGCTCCACCTCGGATGGGAGTTCTCGTGCTTTCGGTTGGCACTGCCGTTCGGCGCCGCGGCTCAGGGGATGTCGGCGTGATCGTCGGGGCCGCGGCGGAGCACTGGAAGGTCGCCTTCGGTGGCGCCGTCGTCATGCTGGACGGATCGGAGCTTGAACCCGCAC
The DNA here is from genome assembly GCA_019779905.1 of Modestobacter lapidis. Taxonomy (GTDB): domain Bacteria; phylum Actinomycetota; class Actinomycetes; order Mycobacteriales; family Geodermatophilaceae; genus Modestobacter; species Modestobacter lapidis. The sequence continues at coordinate 85,535 of JABAKE010000018.1, forward strand.
CCCGCAATCCAGCAGAGCTGCTGAGTGACGGCAAGCCGGGAAATCCGGAGAGCCACGTACTACGCATTCAGGCACATTACCTCCAGCATGCGTACCGGCATGACCCACTGGCCAGCCTGACCAACGCTCGCATCGAACCGCAGATGCACCAGGTCTTCGTGGCTCATCGCGTCACCAACAAGCTCCGACCGCGGATGATTCTGGCCGACGAGGTCGGACTAGGTAAGACGATCGAAGCGGGCCTGATCCTGAAAGAGTTGCGTGCCCGCGAGCAAATCTCGCGAGTACTCATCGTCAGCCCTGCCAGCCTGACGCGACAGTGGCAGACGGAGTTGGCCTCGAAATTCAACGAGCAGTTCGAGATCTTGGACGGCGCCGCGGCGAAGTACCTCGGCCGCGACGGAGCGAATCCCTTCACTCTGCGAGACAACGTCATCTGCTCCTTGCCTTTTGCCAGCAATGACAAGCGGATGGTGCAGGTGCTGGACGCGGAATGGGACCTTGTCGTGTTCGACGAAGCGCATCGTGTGCGCCGAACCAGGCAGAAGGAGACAGCCGCGTATCGGCTGGCTGACGAGCTCAAAGAAAATGTTAATGGATTGCTCCTGCTCACCGCAACTCCCGTGCAGCTTGATCAGTACGAGCTCTATTCCTTGATTCAGCTGGTCGAGCCAGGAACTTTCCGCAACGAGAAGTCTTTCGAAAAGCAGCGCCTTGAGATTCCGAGGCTGAATGATCTGATGAGGCAACTGGACGCTTGGGACACCCTCGACCAAGGCGAGCGAGAGCTACTTTTCCAGCACGAGAAGGGAAGGCTCCGGCGCGCAGGCGTCACCTCGGCTGCTCAGCTTGAGGACCACGACGTCCTGACGCAGGCCCTCGACCGCGTCATAGGGCAGCACCCATTGGCCAACGTCATGGTGCGTAACCGAAAGGCCGAGCTCGGCTTGGCCGGCAGGCGCCGAGCGAGGACCGAGCTCGTCGAACTGACGGACCTAGAGCGGGAGTTGTACTCCGATGTCACCGAGTACATCCGGGAGGGATACAATCGCGCGCGATCCAGCAGGAACACCGCAGTCGGCTTCCTCATGGTCACTTATCAGAAGATGCTGACCAGCAGCTCGCACGCTCTGCGGAGGAGCTTCCGTCGCCGAATCGAAGCCCTGCATGGTGAGCGCCAGAAGGTCATCGCAGGAGCGAATGCGGCGGCGAGGCTCATTGATGAACTAGGCGAAGACCCCGAAGAGTTGGGCCTGCTGAGCGACCAGGCCGCAGGGGTGCTTGTTGACGCGGCCTACATCGATGTCGAGATCAGGCAACTGACTGATCTGGCAGCGCGGCTGGACCACGTCAGGGACAGCAAAATGGCAAAGGCTGTGGCCGTCTGTCAAGGAGTACTCGAGGACCCTGACGCGAAAATCGTCGTCTTCACGCAATTCGTGGAGACGCAGACATTCCTTGCTCAGGTACTTCGCGCGAACGGCATAGACGTCGCGCTGTTCAATGGCGCCCTCAATCCGGACGAAAAGGAGCGTGCGGTCCGTCAGTTCCGTGAGTCGGCATCCGTGCTCATCAGCACCGAAGCTGGCGGTGAGGGACGGAACCTCCAGTTCGCGAGCCATCTGATCAACTACGACCTGCCGTGGAACCCGATGAAGGTCGAGCAGCGCATCGGTCGCCTCGATCGCATCGGCCAGAAGCGGCCCGTGAACATCTACAACTTGGTCGCGAGTGGGACCTTGGAAGAGCGCGTACTGGAGGTGCTAGCAGACCGCATTCGGCTGTTCGAAGAGTCGATCGGTGCTCTGGACCCGATCCTCGGGAGCGTTGAGAAAGACATCGCGAGGTTTGCGCTGTCCGATGAGGTGGATGTATCCCGCGACTTCTCGGCCTACTCCAACGAACTGGAGAAGCAGGTGCGGCAAGCCCAGGCTGTCGAGAAGCGGCTCGGGGACTTCGTACTCGACCGGGCTAGTTTTCGCCGTGACCAGCTGAATGAGCTGCAACAGCACTCCGCGATGGCAACGCAGGCAGATGTGGCCGCCTACTGCCGCGAGGTTCTTGACCAGCACGGGGGTTTCGTCAGTGAGCACGACGAGGGTGGCGACTCGGTCGTCCTCTCGCCCCGAGCCATGAACAGGCTCGGCCTGCAGCAGACCAGCTTTCGGGGTGTCTTCGACACAGCGGAGGCGCTGCTCCGGGATGACCTTGACTTCTTCGCCTTTGGGCATCCCTTGGTCGACAGGTTGGTCGCGTTCGGTGCCTCTCTCGAGGACGGAACCGTAGGGTGCAGACGCTCGACGTCTGTGCCACCCGGCACGTGGGTCGAGGTGGTCTACGAGGTCCGCGTGCGCGGGCTCACCAACCGAGGTGCCCTCATACGCCACGTCGTCGGTGAGGATCTCCAAGTTCTTAGCCGGCTTTTGACGGACCGTCCGGCTGACGTTCCTGTCGAGGTCGACGTACCGATCTGGACGCACGCTGCGCTGGAGGCGAGTCAACGCCTCTGGGATGCCGAGTTCGGTGAGCAACGCCAGCAGCGAGTCGTGGAGTTCGAGGCAGTGAGGCTGCAGCTACTCGAGCGTGAGGAGCGCCTGTTCGCCTACAGGCGGGATCGGCTGCAGCTCCAGGTCACGCAAGACAGCGAGTGGCTGGACGCGCGGAGCGGACCGAACATCAGCGCCAGCGACCGGCGGGTACTTCCCGCCCGGAAGGGCAAGCTGGCCAAGAATCTCGAGCGTCTCGCAGAACTGCAAGACCGCTACCTCATCGAGTGTGAGGAGATTGGGCGGCGTGAACTGCAGATGGACGCGACCGTTGCCTGGGCAGCCGTTGTGGTGGGCCCGTGAAGGGAGGCGTGGCATACGGTATCGACTTCGGGACCAGCAACAGCTCCATCGCAGTCGCATTCGCCGACGGCTCCACCCACGTCATTGGCACGGAAAACCGTGCACCCGCTCTGCGGTCCTTGGTCTACCTCAACCGCGACGGGAACCGGCTCACAGGCGAAGACTCTGTTCGTGCCTACCTGACCACAGCTACGGCGCAGACGGCCTGCAGTCGATGCTCATTGGTGGACCACACGCGGTACGGCACCTACACGACGTGCGTTCAGCACCGTAGCGGGGGCAGCTGCAGAGACAGCCGCCTACTCGCACAGGTGAAGCGCGACCTGTCGTCGGATCATCTAGACAGGACGAACAGCTGGACTCGTGACTACCGGTTCACGGAACTGGTTGCCGTCATTCTCAAGCGTCTGAAGAAGACGGCCGATCGTTCGACCGGTCAAGACATCCGGCGCGTGGCCATCGGGCGGCCCGTTCGGTTCCCCGGTGTCGAAGCTGACCCTCTACGCCTTCAAGCGCTCGCCGAAGAGCGCCTGCGCGAAGCGGCGGGGATAGCCGGCTTCTCGCACGTCCAGCTAGTGCCTGAACCACAGGCCGCGGTTACGGTCGAGGGAATCAGCGACGGCCTCGTCGTTTGCACGGACTTCGGCGGTGGCACCTTTGATGTGGCCGTGCTGTCGAAGAAGAACAACCGGGGCACGGTCCTTGCCCTTGGAGGTGCAGTCATAGGCGGGGAATCTTTCGATAGCCGACTTTTCGATCTCAAGGTGCGTCCGGCCTTGGGAGTCGACGGTCAAGCGGGGGCCGCCAAGCAGCTTGGGGTGCCGGGGTGGCTGCGTGCCGGTCTCAACTCGCTGACCGGATGCCAGCAGTTGCTCCGTGATGAACGAGTCGGGCCGGTGTTGCGTGACCTGTCCGCGCATGGTGGGCGCGGTGTCGCGGAAGCACTCAGGGAGTTGTTGTACGGAGGTCAGGCATGGGCCTGCCACCAGGCCGTTGAACAGGCCAAAATTCGTTTGTCGACCGAACGCCAAGCCCGGATCACCCTACGACGGCTACCTCACCTTGACCTCGACATCCTTGTGCAGCGGTCAGAGTTTGAGCAGTCGATCCGCTCCGAGCTGTCCAAGGTGGAGGCATGCATCCACGAGACTCTGGCAAGAGCCGGCGTGGATCCGGATCAAATCGCCTACGTGACGCGAACCGGAGGCTCTTCTCGGATTCCGGCGTTTGAGGCGATGCTGCACTCGACTTTTGGAGCTAGCAGGGTCGTCGATCGCGATGCGTTCACGACGGTAGTCACGGGCTTGGCTCGGTTTGCGTATGCCGAGTGGGCATCGTCGAGGCCCGTGTGACAGCGCCCTTCGTTCCGACTGGCCGAGAGTTCGATGAGGGGGACCTGCCTCGGACCGAGACGGCCCGTTTGCCACGCCCCCCGGAGTTGGCCGGTGCGGAAGCGGATGCTTTTCGCGTGCACGACTTCGTCCTCGAGGTCAGCCCCGAAGT
>JABAKE010000167.1 GCA_019779905.1 Modestobacter lapidis
GAAGTCCATCACCACGGCGCCGTTGCCGGCCTGGGCCCAGTAGTCGGCGGGGCGGCCGGAGCCGTCGATGTGGAGAGAGTGACGCCCGCCTAGATCGATTACTCACAGTCTCGAATCGACAGCATTAAGCGCTAGATCGCCGCAGGCTGCTCGCTGCGAAAAGTATGGCTACGCCATAACAAACGCGAACCAAGCGGAACACCTTTTGGATCGCCGACTGCGGACGATCCAGAAGTCCCTCGATCTTACGACTAACATGATAAGCCAGCGCAAAGTGTCCAGCAAGAACGACAGTTCCTAGAGTCGCGAGGGTCGGATTGGTGGACCGCAGTTCCACCGCCGAAACAATCTGGACGACAGCCGAAGCCCCAATGATCACCCAAAGGACCAAGGACGATGCCATGTATGCCGACGCTATCCAGGGCATGAGCAGTAGGCGCTCTCCGGAAACGGCTCGAGCGTCCGTTAGCCAGTGCGCCAGCGACAGTAGGACGAGAACCGCAACGTGCACGGTCAGATACGTCACAATGCCTCGCCCTCCCCGAGTCGACGACTCTGACTACTTCTTTTTGATCTTGTCGATGTAAAACTTGTACGCTACACCTACTATTCCGGCGATCACGATCAACCAGACCCACCAGTAGCTGCCGTCGTTGGCCGTGGTGTTGGCCGCTGCGAGAAAGCTAGACATTGTATGCTCCTCAGCTCCGCACGATTCTTAGTAGACCCAGGTATGGTTGCCCTCAAACGAGCATTTTCCGCCAGCAGTGAAGGTGCCATCGGTCTGTGCGTAGGCACCGCCAGTGCTGACTCCGACGTCTACCGGGCCGACATTGAGGTTTTCTCACCTGGTTCCGCGGTCGAGTGAAGTCAGGACAAGGGCGGCGGCGGCAATAGCGGTGATC
>JABAKE010000168.1 GCA_019779905.1 Modestobacter lapidis
TATGTGTGGCAACGGGAAATCATCTTTAGGGCAAGCTTTGTTCAAATCGCGAAAATCCACGCACATCCTGACCTTCCCATCCTTCTTGGGCACTGGCACAATGTTAGCTAACCACTCGGGGTACTCCACCACTTGCAAGAATCCGGCGTTCATCTGTTTGATCACTTCATCTCTGATCTTCAAAGCCCATTCTGGCTTCATTCTCCGCAGCTTCTGCTTGACTGGCTTCACACTTGGGTTGGTGGGAATGAAGTGTTGCACGATATCGGGATCAATCCCTGGCATATCTTCGTACGACCATGCGAAAGCTTCAATATTCTCTCTCAAAACCTCTACCAAAGATTCTCTCTCTTGAACCGACAGCGTTGATCCAATTTTAATTATTTTAGGTGATTCATCCGTCCCTAAATTGATTGAAATTAATTCATCCACGTTTGGTTGAGCATGCCCATTTCCATATTGCTCATCAAGCTCAGGAGGGACATCCTCTCGCGGGTCTATATTCATGCCATATGAATCCAGAGATGATAAGAAAGAAACACTGCAAAGAGAGATAAAGAAGAGAATGAATACTTCTTTTATTGATTGAAAATTGAATAACATGACATAGAAGATGACTCAAACTATCACTCGTACCCCTTAAACTGAGGTTTGAGGTTTTTATTGAAGACAAGAAAAAGGAAAATTCCTATACTATTTTGAAAGCAGGGAAATCCTATTCTACTGACAAAAAACCTACAAGCTATCATCAGATGGAAGCGACTCGATTTCCTCGCACTCGCAGACGAAAGAACAATCTTCAAAGCCCCAGTTGGGTAAAGGTGAAGTCGTAGATTCAATTGGATTGATTGCCTCGGCTTCATAAGCACACTCTTCAAGACATAAGATCATCTGCT
>JABAKE010000170.1 GCA_019779905.1 Modestobacter lapidis
CTAAGGCGGGAGTGCAAGCCCCTTCGAGGAATGCGTTGTCATCTGAAGTAACCTGCTATAATTGTGGCGAAAGGGACACATTTCAACAAGCTGCCCAAAACCAAGAAAGCTGACGTGCTACAACTGTGGAGGAGTCGGTCATATAAGCAAAGATTGCAAGAAACCGAAGGCGAAACCTGGACCGCCTCAAACAGGAGCTCGAGTAAACGCTTTGGCGATTATTCCGGAGAGCGTGAATATGGAAGGTACACTTACAATTTTTCATAGTTGCGCTACGACTTTATTTGATACTGGTGCTACATGCTCATTTATTTCTTCATCGTATGTGAATACCTTGGGTATAGAAACCACACCGTTAGATAAAATTTTGTCGGTCTCTACGCCCTTGGGGGCTAAGACTGATTTGACGTGTGTGTGTAAGGACTGTGATGTCCGAATAGCTGGTAGAGTGATGCCTGCTGACTTAATTCTTCTACCTATGAAGAATTTTGATGTGATACTTGGCATGGATTGGTTGACAACCTATGGTGCTATATTGGATTGTCAACAGAAAACAGTTAAGTTCTTTACTCCAGGGTTACCCGAGCTAGTTTTCCAGTGTTCTCCCAGGGTAGATACCTTTATTTCTGGGTATTTAGCATCCCTAGAAGACTCAAGTAGCTCCCAAAATTTAGATCGAATCTCCACAGTTCGAGAATATAAAGACGTGTTTCAAGAAATTCCAGGGCTACCACCAAAGAGGGAGATTGATTTTACAATTGAGTTAATTCCTGGAACGAATCCTATTTCGATTTCTCCTTACCGAATGGCCAAGATGGAATTGGTGGAATTAGACAAGCAATTGAAGGAATTACTAAGGCCGGGCTTCATACGAGAAAGTA
>JABAKE010000171.1 GCA_019779905.1 Modestobacter lapidis
ATCATCAGGGTAATGATCCATCAACCTGCTAGTTCTTTTTATGAGGCACAAACGGTAGAATTTGTCCTGGAAGCGGAAGAACTGCTGAAACTGCGTGAAACCATCACAAGGGTTTATGTACAAAGAACGGGCAAACCCTTATGGGTTGTATCCGAAGACATGGAAAGGGATGTTTTTATGTCAGCAACAGAAGCCCAAGCTCATGGAATTGTTGATCTTGTAGCGGTTAAATGAAAATAGCTGGGATTTCACGCAAATCCGTGATTTGATTGAGGTTTATTTATCTTCTTACTGGGTTTAATATTCTATTAAATAGAAGTATAATTCATAATTATCCGGTTAGGATCGATCTAAACCAGCCCATTATGTATACGATTCAGCATGCCAACTATTAAACAACTTATTAGAAACACAAGACAGCCAATCAGAAATGTCACGAAATCCCCCGCTCTTCGGGGATGTCCTCAGCGCCGAGGAACATGTACTAGGGTGTATGTGTGACTCGTTCAGATCATGGGCTGGGACAAAAGAAAGGAAACAATTTTTCCAGTCTCAATGATCAGTACCAGTGAATAGGATAGACTGTGAATAGGATAGAATGGAAGAACTCCATTCACTATCTAAAAATAAAAAGATCTATTATATCCCTCTATTGTGTATGAAATTTATGGTTTCCATTGGTGCAAATCCAATCACCTCAATTTAAGATGAAAAGCAATTCCCCATTGGTAGCAAATCGTTATCCATTAAGCGGGGGAAATCCTATTTAAGAAGTAGAAAGATTATGTTCCCACTCTTGCAAGAACGGACTAACAGGGTCAGCTACCTAGCTAACCTTCATAATTAAATACCGTTACTGTATAGGTAGATTTCATTGTGA
>JABAKE010000172.1 GCA_019779905.1 Modestobacter lapidis
GAGGATGATACCAAAGATCTGTATTTGTTTATAAACTCTCCTGGCGGATGGGTACTACCCGGAATAGCTATTTATGATACCATGCAATTTGTGGGACCAGATGTACATACAGTATGCATGGGATTGGCCGCTTCAATGGGATCCTTTATCCTGGTCGGAGGAGAAATTACCAAACGTTTAGCATTCCCTCACGCTTGGCGCCAATGAGTTTTTTATTTGAAAGAAAAAATAAGACTATGCCTTCGCCATACGAAATCGGAATATTAAGTAATAATAGCATGGCACTTCGAATTCGATATGAGAAAATTCTTTTATTGTTTTTTCAAAACATTAGATTATGTATCGAAAGAGTAGTATGAGATAAAAGGTATTTCCGATTTTATCTTATCTATCGGGAGTCCATTTCAGCGTCACAAACTTTTTTTGTTTTCACACCGGAAGGTTCTTAACAATATTTATGTTATCAAAGAATACAAAATAAAAAGATTATTTTTTTCCTTATTTTATTTGATCGGATCAAAAAGAAACTTTGGGATTGCTGAATCACAGACGAAATAAATATATAAAGCAACGGAACCATCATAGTATTTTTTAACTCCTCCGAAAGAAAGGGTGGTAATTGGAGCATTTACCGATCTGGGTCTGATAGATCCTATATTTTCTCTTTCTTCGATGGAAGGTAAAAGTCAATTCCATTATAGAGCCGTATGCAATGCGCAAAAGATGCCTGTACGGTTGTTCAATTCTATCTTTTTTTTTCTTGTTATTCTTTATCTCTTCACCTCATCATGCGAGATAGAGGAACCATTTATTATGTTATATCATCAGGGTAATGATCCATCAACCTGCTGCTGCTTTTTATGAAGCA
>JABAKE010000173.1 GCA_019779905.1 Modestobacter lapidis
CATTTTATTATATTTAAATGATGAAGTTGTTTTACCTGCTATGCTTGTTAAAGCTATTGGTTATCAATGATATTGATCATATGAATTATCTGATTTCTTAAATACTCTTACTAATCAAACTATTGAATTTGATTCTTATTTATTAAATGATGAAATGTTAGAATTAGGTCAAATGAGATGATTAGATGTTGATCTATGATTATATGTTCCTACTAATCTTCATATTAGATTTATTATTCTTTCTATGGATGTTATTCATGATTTCGCTGTTCCTTCATTAGGTATTAAAATTGATGCTAATCCTGGTAGATTAAATATGCTATCTGTTATTATTAATAGAAATGGTGTTTTCTATGGTATGTGTTCAGAATTATGTGGTGTTGGTCATTCTATGATGCCTATTAAAATTGAATCTGTTAATGTAGAAGATTTCTTAAGTAATATTATGGAATATTAAATAATTTTATAACATTATTTTGTTTTATTAACTTAAAATTATTTTGTATTATTAACTTAAAATTGTTTGCTGTATAATTAGTATAAAGGAATTACATATGTTTTGTAATCATAAGAAAATTGTTCAATTCAATTATTATACATTTTACTTCTTTTAAAAGCATTCAATCCCCTTGTATTGTCCGAAGTTATCAGGGTCATATCTATGAGCCGTAAATAACTGGAGTCGAACCAAGTAATGACTTTTTAACAGAAAGTAGTTATACCTTTTAACTATATTTACTATATTTACTTATACACAACTTACACAACTTACACAACTTACACAACTTTTAAATCCCATCATTTAATATAAAACTTATAATCTTTTATATGTAATCTTTATTTTTCTACTTAATGAACAAG
>JABAKE010000174.1 GCA_019779905.1 Modestobacter lapidis
TATCAGTGTAGTGACACTTAGGTTAATCTGTGGGTGCATATTAGAGAATATGTACACTGAACATGATCTACTAGAATATTCCTATGGATATTAAGTTAAAGGAATATTCTTATGTTACGTCCATTTGGTAATCCTAAGACCTGAGACACCATGGATGTCTTGTGCCTGAGTTATTAGGGTTTGATAGTGTTTTATACAGCCTTGATCTTAAGGTTGTAGTCGGCACTCATTGGCTCTAATAGGTCTTGCATGAAGGCATATGAGTGGTCAATAAGGAATCATCACTCTCACTGTTATGAGAGAGAATGTCAGGGTCAGTTCTTAAATATAACTCTCAATGTGAATCTCTGGCCAGAGTGATAGATGAAATATGAAAGGGTTTCATAGGGTTCATCTTATTGAGATTATAATTTAAAGAACATATGACAAGAAAGTTAAGATAGGGTTTTGACTTATATCCATAACCTAAATATCTTAACTATGACATTAGGGGATGAAGGATTAAGTAACAAGAAGGGTTCACATAGTTCTACTATTCACCCAAACCTAGGGCGTGTCATGACACATTGCTAGACGTCACTCATGACCAGTGAAAGCCTATTGATAAGTGTTATCAATGAGGGCATAATTGGAATAGTTTCAATTAAACCTTTAAATAGAAAGTTTCTATTTTAGGCGACATGGAGATGTCCCTAGTCACTGCTAGGTTGGGGTGAACCCAAAGGGTCACACACAATAGAGGGTAAGAGAGTTCCTTAAACTTGTGAGAGGGGAATCCTGTCTTTAAGTTAAGTTTGATTTTGATTAATTAAATGTTAATTAACTAAAAGTCAAAATTAACCAAGAATAGGATTATTCTAT
>JABAKE010000175.1 GCA_019779905.1 Modestobacter lapidis
ATGGTTCTTCTCTAAACAGTTCAAACTACCATCCATGTTTAAGAAATATAGACCGCCTAGATACATGCCAGAACCAACTAATTTATTTCCAAAAGAAATAGTACAACCATTCCTATCGAAAATAAATTCATAGCCAAAACGTGTTAAGGATGAAACCGAAACAATGTTCCTGACTATTCCAGGCATATACAAACAGTCCTCTAATTTTAAAACATGTCCTGATGGTAAGGTTAAGTCACAAGTCCCTACAGCTAATGCAGCAACATTTGCTCCATTTCCAACTTGCAGAGAGACTTGATCTCGACCTAACTGCCTGCTTCCCTTAAGTTCTTTCATATTATTACATATGTGAGAACTAGCTCCGGTATCCAATACCCAAGAGGAAGCAGGGCTGACTGATAGATATAACCCTGAACTAGGAACCATTCCTAATTCTTTAGACAGCTCTTTATTATTAGGTTTAGATAAGCAATCATCAAATTCAATATCGGATATTTGTTTGAGTAAAACCATGATATCTACAAAAAAATGAGTAACAGATTAAAAAATTGTATTTCATTAACCATAATAACTTGGTCTTTAGTTTTATGGTACCTCCCACTATTTTATCAAATCCCATACTCCCTCTATAGGATTCGAGAACTCAATGAAGAATTCTTAATGGGGATTGGGGTCCCATTTGAACTAGTGGGGCCTCACATGTTAGGTTATTGGTCCACTAATCCAAAGGGGTGGATAACTCTTTATCCAATGCTTCTATAAGCAAGTTCCAATCTTCCTTTAGCCTCTAAATCGCAGTGTCCTCACATGATAGGTTATTGGATAGTGCTCTTTAGTTAAATCACACCTACCATTC
>JABAKE010000176.1 GCA_019779905.1 Modestobacter lapidis
TCAAAAAAAAAAAAGATTTTGTAAGTTTCAGTACGAATAATGATATGGACTGTGAATCATTCAAATGGGGATTCCTTGCTTAAAGATGTTCATTTGTACGTGTATCACATATATCACAAGACTTGTGATAAGAGAACAAAATTTTCGCTCGGATCCATTTGTGAAAGAGTAGAATGAATGAGAAACATAACGAATTTGGAACCGCTAACGAAAAGAGAGGATAAATAGTTAGGGAGTCAAATGGGCCTTTTTTGGGGGATAGAGGGACTTGAACCCTCACGATTTCTAAAGTCGACGGATTTTCCTCTTACTATAAATTTCATTGTTGTCGGCATTGACATGTAGAATGGGACTCTATCTTTATTCTCGTCCGATTAATCAGCTCTTCAAAAGATCTATCAGACTATGGAGTAAATGATTTTATCAATGAATATTCGATTCTTTCTTCAACTTGGAATCGATTCACAACAATTCTTTCATTTTTCATATAAAAAATACAGATTCGAGTCGTCCTTAATCATTTGATATAGTATTTCAGTACGTATATGTATGTATATAGGTTTATCCTTCATCCTTTCTGGAGATTCGATAGAAGGGTTCCTTTACCGCAATCAACTCCATTTGTTAGAACAGCTTCCATTGAGTCTCTGCACCTATCCTTTTTTTATTCTCGCTTTCTGAACTCTTGTGTTTGTTTTCGGAAAACAGGATTTGGCTCAGGATTGCCCATTTTTAATTCCAGGGTTTCTCTGAATTTGAAAGTTATCACTTAGTAGGTTTCCATACGAAGGCTCAATCCAATTAAGTCCGTAGCGTCTAGCAATTTCGCCATATCCCCCTTTTGTTTTGAGAT
>JABAKE010000019.1 GCA_019779905.1 Modestobacter lapidis
ATCACCACCCGATCCAGGGCCACCACACTCTTCACCAACCCACCCGGGGCAGAGAGCGGAGCATCGTCGGGCAGGGGCGCGGGACTGCTGGTGCCGGTCATGTGATCGAGGTACCTCCGGCGTGCCAGGTTACGTCCGCGTCGCACCGGTCGACCGGTCGTCGCGCCAACGTGACCGAACCCACGTCAGCGCGCCCGGCCTGACTTGCGCGGGCCGGTCGGGCGGGGGAACGGGTGTCCGAGGGCGGGCGTTGAGCGGGCGTGCACCGCTGGAGCAACGGACTGAAGACCGCCCTGCTGCTCGGCCTGATGGCCGGCGTCATCCTCGCCGCCGGTGCGCTCGTGGGCGGCCGCGGCGGCCTGGTCATCGCCCTGGCGATCGCCCTGGGCGTGAACGGGTACGCCTACTTCAACTCCGACAAGCTCGCCCTGCGCGCCATGCGTGCGTTCCCGGTGACCGAGACGCAGGCGCCTCAGCTGTACGCCATGGTCCGGGAACTGGCGACCGAGGCAAGGCAGCCGATGCCCCGGCTCTACGTCAGCCCCACCGATCAGCCCAACGCCTTCGCCACCGGCCGAAACCCGCGCAACGCCGCGGTCTGCTGCACCCAGGGCATCCTGGAACTGCTCGACCGGCGGGAGCTCCGCGGGGTGCTGGCCCACGAGCTGTCCCACGTCTACAACCGCGACATCCTGATCAGCTCGGTGGCCGGTGCGATGGCCACGGTGGTCACCTACCTGGCGCACATGGCGATGTTCGCCTCGCTGTTCGGCGGGCGGTCCGACGACCGCGGCGGTGGCAACGCGCTCGGCAGCCTGCTGCTGGTCTTCCTCGGCCCGGTCGCCGCCGGGCTGGTCCAGATGGCAGTGAGCCGCAGCCGCGAGTTCCAGGCCGACGCCTCGGGCGCGCAACTCTCCCAGGACCCGCTGGCGCTGGCCAGCGCGTTGCGCAAGCTCGAGCAGGGGGTGACCGCCCGGCCGCTGCCCCAGGAGGACCGGCTGGTCGCCCAGAGCCACCTGATGATCGCCAACCCGTTCCGCGGCCAGGGGCTGGCGTCGATGTTCGCCACCCACCCCCCGATGCCGCAGCGGATCGCGCGACTGGAGGACATGGCCCGCCGGCTCGGCCAGCGCTGAGCGGCGGCCGGTCACGTCGCGGCCAGGGGCGGCCACGACGTGACCGGACGGATCAGCGGTAGTTGTCGAACTGCAGGGCGATCTCGAAGTCCTTGCCCTTGAGCAGCTGCTGCACGGCCTGCAGATCGTCCCGCTTCTTGCCGCTCACCCGCAGCTGGTCGCCCTGGATCTGCGCCTGCACGCCCTTGGGGCCCTCGTCGCGGATGGCCTTGGCGATCTGCTTGGCCTTGTCCGAGGCGATGCCCTGCTGGATCCGGGCGGAGAGCTTGTAGCTCTTGCCCGACGGCTGCGGCTCGTCGGCGTCCAGCGCCTTCATCGAGATGCCGCGCTTGACCAGCTTCTCCTTGAAGACGTCCAGGGCCGCGGCGACCCGCTCCTCGGTGTCGGCGGAGAGAGTGACCGCCTCCTCGCCGGCCCAGGCGATGGTCGCGTTGGTGCCCCGGAAATCGAAGCGCTGCGAGAGCTCCTTGGCCGCCTGGTTCAGGGCGTTGTCGACCTCCTGGCGGTCGACCTTGCTGACGACGTCGAAGGACGCATCGGCCATCTCGGTTCCTCCTCTCCCGGGGGTGTGGCCCCCGGGCGCCGGGACCCGGCGAACCGGGCTGCCCGTGTCTTGTACGATCTCCCGGTACCACCCCGGGGCGGGTTGCCCGAGTGGCCAATGGGAGCGGACTGTAAATCCGTCGGCTTAGCCTACGAAGGTTCGAATCCTTCACCCGCCACCCCCGGTACGACGGCCCTCGACCACCAGGTCGGGGGCCGTCGCCGTATCGGGAGCGGTCGCCGTATCGGGAGCTGTCGCCCGTATCGGGAGCTGTCGCCGTGTCGGGGGGCCGGCTTCAGGGGCTGGTGGGCGCGCGGGCACTCGCCACGGCGGTGCGCTCCAGCGGTTCCCCGCCCAGGAACAGCCAGCCGAACGCGATCTGCACCGTCCGGGTGCACCGCACCGTGACCTCGATCCCGTCGGTGGCGGCCGACCAGCCGTCCAGCCGGACGCCGGCATCGGTGAGCTGATCGGCCACCGCGGCCTCGGCGCCGGCCGGCGTGAGGGGCAACGCGGTGCCCACACCGCGGGAGTAAAGGGCCGCCTCGTCGACCTGGTTCGCCGCGGCGAGGGCGGCGCCATCACAGGTCGACTGCACCTGCTGCTGCTCGAGGAAGGCATCGGAGGCCGCGATCGCGCCGAACGCCATGAGAGCGGCCACCAGCCAGCAGACCAGGACGAACGGCAGCGTCGACCCGCGCTCGAAAGCTGGGTCCGCGGACCGCCCGGCATGCACCCAGGCAGCGTAGGGGGCGGGCGCCCCGCGATGGCGCCCGTCGTCCACCGCTGTGGACGGCAACTGTGGACGATGTGGACACAGCCGCGACGTCCGCCGCCGCACGGGCGCCGACCTGTGGACGACGACTCTGCCGCCCGGGCGCCGTTCGGCCACCGCCGCTCTCGGCCGCAGCTGCACGCGGGCCGCCGGACGGCCGAGCCTTCCGGTAGTTCTCGTCCGGGTGTCACTCCACGGTGAGGATCATTGGCTCATTGGTGACTCAACGTCACGACACCCACGACACGCACCATGCGATGGTGTCAACGCTTGCCTCGTGTGGGTGACAGCTTGCAGTCTCTCGGGCGCGGTCTGTTGCCGGACGACGCTCTGCCCCCGCGTGGGCGGCTGCCGCACGTTGCAGTCGTCCCATGCCTGAGGAGGCGTCATGACCCGCACGACCGCTCTGCCCGTTGCCCAGACCGCCAGCGAGAGCCGCAACTGGCGCTGGGGCCGCAACTGGCGCTGGGGCTGCTGAGCGCCCTCGCACCGACCGAGGAGGCAGCCCGGGATCCGGGCTGCCCCCTCGGGGTGAGGCTCCTGCCCCGGGGCGTCCTCCGCTGTTACCTTCGATCGACGCCCGCTCCCCGACAGACAGGCTGATGTTGGCCGAGCCCACTGATCCCGAGCAGCGCGGGTCAGCAGCCATCCGCCGGCCATGGACGATCTCGGTCCTGGGGTGCGGGCTGGCTACCGTGCTCGCGGTCCTCGTGCTGCCCTCATCCTGGTCCACGCCCCCGGTGTGGATGGTGCTCGCGCTTCTCGCTGCCTTCGTGCTCACCGAGTCGGTGCAGCTCGACGTCGAGTTCCGCCGGCAGACCATCTCCCTGGCGCCGACCGAGATCGCGCTGGTCGTCGGCCTGGTGGAGGTCGGCGGGCTCTGGACGGCCGTCGCCCGGGTCGCCGCCGTGGTGGTGGTCGAGGCGTGGCGCCGCTGGCCGCCGGCCAAGGTGTTCTTCAACGCCGCGCTTGCCGTCGCCGAGCTGTGCGCCGCCCTGGCCGTGCTCCGGCTGCTGCCGCCGCTGGACGTCAGCAGTCCGATCACCTGGCTCTCGCTGATCGTCGCCGTCCTCGTCACGAGCCTGGTCAGCATGGTCGGCGTCGGGGCCGCGGTGACCCTCACCGACGGCTGGCCCGGCTGGCCGTTCGTGGCCGCGGCGCTGCCCACGATCGTGCTCGGGCCGTTGAGCGTGGTCATCGCGGTGATCGCGCTGCTGCTGACCCGCCAGACCTCCTGGACGTGGACGCTGATCGTCCCGCTGCTGCTCGGCGTCGTGGCGATCTTCCGGCAGTCGGCGCAGGCGGTCCGCGAACGACGTACGGTGCAGCGCGTGTACGACTTCGCCCGCCGGGTGGAGCTGGTCACCCCCGACGAGGCCGGCACGCGGGACATCGTCCGGGCCGTCCGGGAGCTGCTCAACGCCGATCGGGTGGCGCTCTGGCTGCCCCCCTATCTCGACGACGGGCCCCAACTCGTCGTCGACGCGGCCGACGGTGACCTGGCCTGGTACGACGGCCCCGGCGACCCCGACGACCCCATCCGGCGGTGGACCGTGGCGCCGGGCGCCGACGGCCCGGTCTTCGTCTCGCACGGCCGTACCGACGACCCGGAGGCGCGCGGCGCGCTCCTCCGGCGAGGTGCCCGCGAGGTACTGGGCGCACCCGTCACGACCGCCGCCGGCGAGCCGGGCTACCTGGAGGTCTGCGACCGGCAGGGCGACATCGTGTCCTTCGCCGACGGCGACCGCGGTGCGCTGGAGTCGATGCTCACCCACGTCAACGCCGCGATCCGGCAGCAGCAGCTCCTGAGTCAGATCCGCCACGACGGCGACCATGACCGGCTCACCGGGCTCCCGAACCGCCAGCGGCTGGCCGCTGAGATCGACGCGCTGCTGCTCGCCGAGCCCGCCGCCCGGGCAGGCCTGGTGCTCGCCTCGCTCGACGGCTACACCAACGTCACCGACACCCTGGGGCACGCGGCCAGCGACGAGCTCCTGCTGGTCACCGCCGGGCTGCTGCGCGAGCACGCGCCGCCGCAGGCCGTGGTCGCCAGGATGGAAGCTGGGCAGTTCGCCGTCCTGCTGCCCGGGCTCTCGCTGGCCGCCACCGAACGCGCCGCGCGCCGGCTGCGTGAGGCGGCCTCCACGAGAGCAGAGGTCGCCGGACTGGACCTCGAGGTGTCGCTGACCATCGGGGTGGCCGCCACCCCGGTGCACGGGCTGGACTCCGGCACGCTCATCCAGCGGGCCGACGTCGCCCTGCTCGCCGCGCACGCCTCGAGCGGGGTGGCCACCTACCACCCGGTGCTCGACCAGCAGAGCCTGCGCCGACTGCAGCTGGGCACCGAGCTCGAGACGGCGATGGCCGAGCAGCAGATCACCGTGGTGTTCCAGCCGATCGTGGAGACCCGGACGTCGGACATCGTCTCGGTCGAGACGCTCGTGCGCTGGGCGCATCCGCGCTACGGCAACATCCCGCCGGACGACTTCATCAGCCTCGCCGAGCAGATCGGCCGGATCGGTCCGCTGACCGACTACGTGCTCGACCGCGCCCTGGACCGGTGCCGGCGCTGGCTCGACCAGGACATCGCCCTCTCGGTGGCGGTCAACCTCTCCGCACGCTGCCTGTCCGAGCCCGACCTGGTCGACCGCGTCCGCCGTGCCCTCCGGCACCACGGCGTGCCGGGGGAGCTGCTCACCCTCGAGCTCACCGAGGGCAGCGTCGTCGACGACACGGTGCGCAACAGCACCGTGCTGGCCGACCTGCACTCCCTGGGGCTGCGGCTGTCGATGGACGACTTCGGCACCGGGTACTCATCGCTGTCCC
Organism: Modestobacter lapidis; assembly: GCA_019779905.1. Classification (GTDB taxonomy): domain Bacteria; phylum Actinomycetota; class Actinomycetes; order Mycobacteriales; family Geodermatophilaceae; genus Modestobacter; species Modestobacter lapidis. Next base: position 5,282 of record JABAKE010000019.1, read on the forward strand.
AGCTGCGCCAGCTCCCCATCGACGAGCTGAAGATCGACAAGTCCTTCGTGCTGGGGATGTCGACCAGTCAGAACGAGTCCTTCATCGCCCGCTCGATCGTCGAGCTGGCCCACAACCTGGGCCTGCGGGTGGTGGCCGAGGGCGTGGAGGACGAGGTGACCCGTGACCTCCTGGCCCAGATGGGCTGCGACAAGGTGCAGGGCTTCCTGGTCAGCCGCCCTCTGCCGGAGGACCGGCTGGAGGGCTGGCTGCTGGCTCGCACGGGCGTCCGCACCGCCGCGCCGGGGGCGACCCACCGCCGGCTGTTCGTCCGGACCTGAAGAAGGACCCCGTCCTCCTCATGCCTCGCAAGCTCGGCACGAGCCTCTGGACGGGGCCGTCTGAGGTGGCTGTTACAGTCGTCCGGCACGGTTCAGGGGGGGTCCACCGGTCGGCGTGAGCGACTTGGTAGAGTCTCACCGCAGCCGAGCACGCCCCTTTAGCTCAGTCGGCAGAGCGTCTCCATGGTAAGGAGAAGGTCTACGGTTCGATTCCGTAAAGGGGCTCCGACCACCGGTCCAGTCGGAAGACCGGGCCGTGAGGTCACCCGGCGGTGTAGCTCAGCCTGGTAGAGCAAGCGGCTCATAATCGCTGTGTCACCGGTTCAAGTCCGGTCACCGCTACCCCTGATGGCCCCCGATTCCGGGGACCGTCGCCGTGTCCGGCACCTGCCGGCCGCGGGCACGATCCGAGAAGGTGCACCGGCACCGTCCAGAACAAGGCGAGGATGCGCTCATGGCAGCCACAGACGTCCGTCCGAAGATCACCCTGGCCTGCCAGGAGTGCAAGAACCGCAACTACATCACCCGCAAGAACCGGCGCAACGATCCCGACCGGATCGAGCTGAAGAAGTACTGCCCGACCGACCGGAAGCACACGGTCCACCGCGAGACGCGCTGATCCGGGCGGTCGGCAGGCAGGGTGCGGGGGCATGACGCTGGACGCAGGACTGGTCGGGCGCAGCTACCCGCCCTCCGCCGTCTACGAGGTCGGCCGGGAGAAGCTCGCCGAGTTCGCCGCCGCGCTCGGTGACCGCGACCCGGTCTACCGCGATCCGGCGGCCGCCCGCGCGGCCGGGCACCCCGATGTGATCGCGCCCCCCACGTTCGCCATCGTGCTGAGCCTGGGCGCGGGCAACGTGGTCGTCGAGGACCCCGACGTGGGCATCGACTACAGCCGGGTCGTGCACGGCGAGCAACGCTTCACCCACCACCGCCCGATCCGGGCCGGCGACCGGCTGGTCGCCACCGCCTCCGTCGCCGCGGTCCGCAGCATGGCGGGCAACGACATGCTCACCACCCGAGTCGACCTGGCCACCGAGGCCGGTGAGCCGGTCTGCACGACCACCTCCATGCTGGTCGCCCGGGGCGGGGCATGACCGGCCGCCCAGCCGACCTCGAGGTCGGCAGCGAGCTGCCCGAGCAGGTCTCCCGCGTGACCCGCGCCGACCTGATCCGCTATGCGGGCGCCTCCGGTGACTTCAACGTCATCCACTGGAACGAGCGGGTCGCCCGAGAGGTCGGGCTGCCCGGCGTCATCGCCCACGGCATGCTCACCGCCGGGCTCGCCGTCCGCGCCGTCACGGCCTGGGCCGGTGACCCCGGGGCGGTCGTCGACTACCAGGTGCGCTTCAGCCGCCCGGTGGTCGTCCCGGACGACGAGGACGGTGCCGAGGTGACCGTCCGCGGCCGGGTCGCCGCCCTGCTCGACGACGGGCGGGTGCGGGTCGACCTCACCGTGACCAGCGGCGGGGAGAAGGTCCTCTCGCTGGCGCGCGCCGTGGTCGCGCTGCGCTGACGCGCGGGCGGTCGCCACTGCCCTGGCGCCGGCGACCGGCCGGGCCGGTCGCCGGGGCGCCGGTTACTCCGCGCTGCCGAGCAGTCGCTGCATCCGGCTGACGCCCTCCACCAGGTCCTCGTCCCCGAGGGCGTAGGACAGCCGGAGGTACCCCGGTGTCCCGAACGCCTCACCCGGGACGACCGCGACCTCCGCCTCCTCGAGGATCAGCTCGGCCAGTTCCACGCTGCTGGTGCAGGTGCGGCCGGCGATCGGGCGGTCCAGCAGGGCCTTGACCGACGGGTAGACGTAGAACGCACCCTGGGGTTCGGGGCAGGCCACCCCGGGGATCTGCCGCAGCATCGACACGATCGTCTGCCGCCGGCGGTCGAAGGCCTCGCGCATCACCGCCACTGCCGACAGGTCACCGGTGAGCGCTGCGACGGCGGCGACCTGCGAGAGATTGGCCACGTTCGACGTGGCGTGTGACTGGAGGTTGGTCGCGGCCTTGACCACGTCGGCCGGGCCGACGACCCACCCGACGCGCCAGCCGGTCATCGCGTAGGTCTTGGCCACGCCGTTGACGACGACGCAGCGGTCCTGGAGCTCCGGGACGACGACGGGCATCGACGGCGCGGTGACCCCGCCGTAGGTGAGGTGCTCGTAGATCTCGTCGGTCAGCACCCATAGGCCGGCGTCCAGCGCCCAGCGGCCGATCGCCTCGACCTGCTCGAGCGGGTACACCGCGCCGGTCGGGTTGGACGGCGAGCAGTACAGGAGCACCTTGGTGCGCGGGGTCCGGGCTGCCTCCAGCTGGCCCACCGACACCAGGTAGCCGCTCTGCTCGTCGGCGACGACGGGTACCGGGACCCCGCCGGCCAGCCGGATGGCCTCCGGGTAGGTGGTCCAGTACGGCGCCGGCAGCAGCACCTCGTCCCCGGGGTCGAGCATGGTGGCCAGCGCCTCGTACACGGCCTGCTTGCCGCCGTTGGTGACCAGTACTTGGGTCGGGGTGACCTGCAGGCCGGAGTCGCGCGCGGTCTTGGCCGCGATGGCCTCCTTGAGCTCCGGCAGGCCACCGGCGGGGGTGTAGCGGTGGTACTTCGGGTTCGACGCGGCCGCGACAGCCGCCTGGACGACGTAGTCCGGGGTCGGGAAGTCGGGCTCGCCGGCGCCGAAGCCGATGACCGGCTTGCCGGCGGCCTTGAGCGCCTTGGCCTTCGCGTCGACCGCCAGCGTGGCGGACTCGGTGATCGCGCCGACCCGCCGCGAGATGCGGCGCTCGGCGGGCGGGAGGGCGGACGGGGCAGCGGGCTCCGACGGGAACACGGCGGTCATGGGGCCCATCGTGGCAGGGCGGGGGAGTGTCGCGCGCCCCCGGCGGTCGTCGGCACCGGTGCGGCACCCCGTGCCCGTGGCCCCTGGGCCCACGGTGGAGTGCGTGTTGGCTGCCGGTCGCCGCGGTCCCGTACACTCGTTGCTCTGGGGCCGTGGGACCCCGCCACCGGCATGCCCGTGGTCCTGTCATGGGCCCTGTCATGCCATGGGGCGGCCCGTGTTCCCAGAGGGCCCGATCGAGCTCCGCCCCTGCGGCGGGGCTCCGGCCGGGCACTAGGGGTGTAGCTCAACTGGCAGAGCAGCGGTCTCCAAAACCGCAGGCTGCAGGTTCAAGTCCTGTCACCCCTGCCACTCCACCAGCACGACCACCAGCACCACACCGAGCACGACGAGCCGAGACGAGCGAGGGCGCTGTGAGCGAGGACAAGCCGGGACGCGAGGACGGGTCGGCCCGTCCGTCCGGTCCCGACGGCGCCGACGCCGACGGCGGGCTCAGCGACGAGCAGATCGACCGCGAGACCCCCGGGGTCGACGACGCCGGCGAGCTCGAGGCGGCCGAGGCCGAGATCGCCGGCGAGGCGCACGAGGACGAGGACAAGGTGGTGTCCACCCCGGCCGGCCGTCGCCGCCGCTCCGCCGGTCGCCCGGCGAACCGGACGCCGGAGCGCACCGGCGAAGGCACCCGCTCACGGGCCGCCGCAGAGCGCGCCCGCGCCGCGGAGCTGCGCGAGAAGCGCAACCTCGGCCGGTTCCTGCGCGAGGTCGTCGCCGAGCTCCGCAAGGTCATCTGGCCCGGGCGCCGGGAACTGATCACCTACACGACCGTGGTGATCATCTTCGTGACGGTCATGGTCGCGCTGGTGGCCGGCCTGGACATCCTCTTCGCCAAGGGCGTGGTCGCCATCTTCGGCTGACCCACCCGGCGCCTGCACCGCACCCGAAGAAGGAACACAGACCTGTGATCGATCTTGCGAGATCACCTATGAGCGCAGCACCGTCGGTCACGATGCCGACGAGCGCCAGCGAGGAGATGCAGTGACAGACCCCCGCGAGCCCTTCGAGACCGACAACGCCGTCGAGGGCACCGACCTCGACGACGCCCGGTCCGACGTGCGCGGCAGCGTCGACCTCGAGACCGGCACGGGTGAGACCGGCGCCGCCGAGGGTTCGTCCGACACCGCCGACCAGGACACCGCCAGCCGGGCCGCCGACGTTCCTCCGGACGTGGCGAGCGGTGGGCGGGACAGCGTGGTGGGCGACCCGCTGGCCACGCCTGCGCCGGACCACGACCCGCTGGTGGAGGAGGTCCTCGAGGCCGCGGCCGAGGAGGACGAGGACCCGGCCGTGGCGCTGCGCCAGGCGCTGCGGACGGCGCCGGGCGACTGGTACGTCGTCCACTCGTACGCCGGCTACGAGAACAAGGTGAAGACGAACCTCGAGTCCCGCATCACGTCACTGGACATGGAGGACTACATCTACCAGATCGAGGTGCCCACCGAGGAGGTCACCGAGATCAAGAACGGCAAGCGGACCCAGGTCAACCGCAAGGTCTTCCCGGGATACCTGCTGGTCCGGATGGACCTCAACGACGAGTCGTGGGGCGCCGTCCGCAACACCCCGGGGGTCACCGGCTTCGTCGGCGCGACGTCGCGACCCTCACCCCTCACCCTCGACGAGGTCGTCAAGATCCTCGTCCCGGCGACCGCGCCGAAGCAGGCCGCGGCGGCCGAGACCACCGCGGCGGCCGGCCCCGCGCCGGTCGTGGAGTTCGAGGTCGGCGAGTCGGTCACCGTCATGGACGGCCCGTTCGCCACCCTTCCGGCCACCATCAACGAGGTCAACGGCGAGCAGCAGAAGCTGCAGGTGCTGGTCTCGATCTTCGGCCGCGAGACGCCCGTCGAGCTGTCGTTCAGCCAGGTCCAGAAGATTTAAGGACCCGGTCGCCCCCCACCGCTCGCAAGCTCGCGGCGGGACCCTGCGACCGCGCCGTTCCATCCACTCACCAAGAAGGAAGTCATGCCCCCCAGGAAGCGGTTGACCGCGGTCATCAAGCTCCAGATCAACGCCGGCGCGGCCACCCCCGCGCCGCCCGTGGGCCCCGCCCTCGGTCAGCACGGCGTGAACATCATGGAGTTCTGCAAGGCCTACAACGCCGAGACCGAGTCGCAGCGCGGCAACGTCATCCCGGTCGAGATCTCGGTCTACGAGGACCGCTCGTTCACCTTCGTCACCAAGACTCCGCCGGCGGCCCGCATGCTGCTAAAGGCAGCGGGGGTGGAGAAGGGCTCGGGTGAGCCGCACAAGACCAAGGTCGCCACCGTCACCCGTGACCAGGTCCGGGAGATCGCCCAGACCAAGATGGCCGACCTGAACGCCAACGACCTCGAGCAGGCCGAGCGCATCATCGCCGGCACCGCCCGCTCGATGGGCATCACGGTCAAGTAAAGGACCCCCTCGCCCCCCACCCTTCGCAAGCTCAGGGTGGGCCCCTGCGAGGCGGCCGGTTCCAGCACGTCACGTCCGTAGTCGTGGGAGGGCCTGGCCAGGCCCGTACACCACACGTCCCCCGGTTGCCGGGGGGAAGGAGCACCACCATGGCGAAGCACGGCAAGAACTACCGCAAGGTCGCTGAGCTGGTCGACGAGGCCACGCTGTACAGCCCGCTGCAGGCCGCCGGCCTGGCCAAGAAGACGTCGACGACGAAGTACGACGCCACCGTCGAGGTCGCCATCCGCCTCGGGGTCGACCCCCGCAAGGCCGACCAGATGGTCCGCGGCACGGTCAACCTGCCCCACGGCACTGGCAAGACCGCCCGCGTCATCGTCTTCGCGACCGGTGACAAGGCCGCCGAGGCCGAGGCGGCCGGTGCCGACGTCGTCGGCTCCGACGACCTGATCGAGCGCATCCAGGGCGGCTTCCTGGACTTCGACGCCGCGATCGCGACGCCGGACCAGATGGCCAAGGTCGGCCGCATCGCCCGCATCCTCGGCCCCCGTGGCCTGATGCCGAATCCGAAGACCGGCACCGTGACCCCCGACGTCACCAAGGCCGTCAACGACATCAAGGGCGGGAAGATCAACTTCCGCGTCGACAAGCAGTCCAACCTGCACCTGGTCATCGGCAAGGTCAGCTTCGACGAGGCCAAGCTGGTGGAGAACTACGCCGCTGCCCTCGACGAGGTGCTCCGCGCCAAGCCGTCCGCGGCCAAGGGCCGGTACGTCCGCAAGGTGACCGTCTCCACGACCATGGGCCCCGGTATCCCGGTCGACCCGAACCGCACCCGCAACATGCTGGTCGACGAGCCTTCCGCCTGAGCCGGTAGCGCAGCAGCAGGGCCCCGCAGCGATCGCTGCGGGGCCCTGCTGCATTCTCGGGCAGGGGTAGGGACCGCCAGGTGTTCGATCCGACCGGCCGATCCGGATGGGTGCGATGCGGTGACCTCGGTCGCAGTCGGGCACCGCCGGCCGGGAGCCGGCGCGGATGGCGTACTGTCGACATCGTTCCCCCCAAGACCGCTGGTCGTCGCACGTTCGCGTGCGGTCGAAGGTCCCGGAGTTCCGGGCGACCCGCGCAGGTGGACGGTTCGACGAACGGAGCGCGGTCCGGGCCCAGTGCCCACCGACCGGCGCTTCGCGCCTCGCCCCGTGCGCCCTGCGCCGGGGCGTTCCTCGTCTCCGGGGTCATCGACGTCCGTGTGCACGCCGGCCGGTGGTCGCCCGACAGACGAGAGGAGGCCCATGCCCACGCAGGCCAAGGCCGCGGTGATCGACGAGATCACCAGTCGGTTCCAGGAGTCCAGCGCAGCCGTGCTCACCGAGTACCGCGGGCTGACCGTGGCGCAGCTGACCCAGCTGCGTCGTTCCCTCGGTGCGGGCAGCAGCTACGCCGTCGTCAAGAACACCCTGACGAAGCGTGCGGCGGACGCGGTCGGTCACGCCGACCTCGCCCCGCTGCTCAACGGCCCGACCGCGATCGCCTTCATCTCGGGCGACCCCGTTGAGGCCGCCAAGGCCATCCGTGACTTCGCGCGCGCCCACCCGATGCTCGTCGTCAAGGGCGGCGTCGTCGAGGGCCGCACGGTCGATGCCGCCGAGGTCACCCGCCTCGCCGACATCGATTCCCGTGAGGTCCTGCTGGCCAAGCTGGCCGGCGCCATGAAGGGCAACCTGACCAAGGCTGCCGGGCTGTTCCAGGCCCCGCTGTCGCAGGTCGCCCGGATGGCCGCCGCGCTGCAGGAGAAGAGGGAGTCCGAAGAGGGCTCCGCAGCTCCTGCCGCCGGATCCGCCCCGGACGGCGACGTCACTGCTGCTGACACCACCCCCGACACGACCGATGCCGCCGCGGACGCCGCGGCCGGCACCGACTGATCCCCAAGGAGACACCATGGCCAAGCTTTCCGCCGACGAGCTGCTCGACGCCTTCAAGGAGATGACCCTCCTGGAGCTGTCCGACTTCGTGAAGCAGTTCGAGGAGACCTTCGACGTCACCGCGGCTGCCCCGGTCGCCGTTGCCGCTGCCGGCCCCGCCGCTGGTGGCGCCGCTGCCGAGGCCCCGGCCGAGCAGGACGAGTTCGACGTCATCCTGGAGTCCGCCGGTGACAAGAAGATCCAGGTCATCAAGGAGGTGCGCGGCCTGACCTCGCTCGGTCTCAAGGAGGCCAAGGACCTGGTCGACGGCGCGCCCAAGGCAGTCCTGGAGAAGGTCGCCAAGGACGCCGCGGAGAAGGCCAAGGCCGCCCTCGAGGGCGCCGGCGCCACCGTCACCGTCAAGTAAAGGACCTCCTTGCCCTCGGGCTCCTCGCAGGGTCCCGCCGCGAGCTCGCGAGCGGTGGGGGGCGAGGGGTCCTTCGACAAGGAGGCCAGCCCGGCCTGACGGCCGGGCGCTGCACCGCACGACAGGGGCCGATCCACTCCGGTGGGTCGGCCCCTGCTGCATCTCCCCGGCGTGGCGGTCCCCATGGGGCCGTTCCGCTGGCATCATCGGCACTCGGCAGCACCCAGCCCGCTCCGCCGGCCACCCCCCGCGGGTGTGTCCCCGGTCGCTCCGGCGCCCCGGCGTGGACACCGGCGTTGAGCAGGGGTAGGGTTTCCTGTTGCGCTGCCCTCCGACTGACTGCCCGCCGCGACGGGTCACCTGGAGTGCCCGGAATCCTTTCCTGGTCGCTCCGCGTTGACCCCACTGGCAGGCGCCCCGCCGTACCGGGCAGCCCCGCCGAAACCGACGACGACCCAGGACGACCCGCACTGAACGCCCGCACGTCGTGAGGTCCTTGGAAGGACGCATCTTGGCAGGCTCTCGCCCCACCAGCATCTCCCCCAGCACCACCGAGCAGCAGATCCCGGACGACCCCCAGCAGCGCACGCACACCGCTGGGACCGCATCGCTCAAGATCCCCGGCGCGCCGCTCCGCGTCTCCTTCGCCAAGATCCACGAGCCCCTCGAGGTGCCGGATCTGCTGGCCCTGCAGACCGCGTCCTTCGACTGGCTGGTCGGCCGCCCGGAGTGGCGGGCCACCCTCCCCGAGGCCGAGCAGGCCGACGCGGTCGGCGGTCTGGCGGAGATCCTCGAGGAGATTTCCCCGATCGAGGACTTCAGCGGCTCGATGTCGCTGTCCTTCTCCAACCCACGCTTCGAGGACGTCAAGGCGTCCCTCGAGGAGTGCAAGGACAAGGACATGACCTACGCGGCGCCGCTGTTCGTCACCGCCGAGTTCATGAACAACACCACCGGCGAGATCAAGAGCCAGACGGTGTTCATGGGCGACTTCCCGATCATGACCCGCAAGGGCACCTTCGTCATCAACGGGACCGAGCGCGTCGTCGTGTCCCAGCTGGTGCGCAGCCCCGGCGTCTACTTCGACAAGGCCCTGGACAAGACGTCGGACAAGGACGTCTACAGCGCCAAGGTGATCCCCAGCCGTGGTGCGTGGCTGGAGTTCGACGTCGACAAGCGCGACACCGTCGGCGTCCGGATCGACCGCAAGCGTCGTCAGCCGGTCAGCGTCCTGCTCAAGGCCCTCGGCTGGACCGAGGACCGCATCCGGGAGCACTTCCAGTGGTCCCCGACCATGCTGGCCACGCTGGAGAAGGACCACATCGCCGGCCAGGACGAGGCGCTGCTGGACATCTACCGCAAGCTGCGTCCGGGCGAGCCGCCGACGCGTGAGTCCGCGCAGGCGCTGCTGGAGAACCTGTTCTTCAACCCCAAGCGCTACGACCTCGCCAAGGTCGGCCGCTACAAGGTGAACAAGAAGCTGGGTGTCAGCGTCCCGCAGCCCACGTCCACCCTGACCGAGGACGACATCGTCGCCACCATCGAGTACGTCGTGCGTCTCCACGCCGGCGAGCCCGAGCACGGCGTCGACGACATCGACCACTTCGGCAACCGGCGCCTGCGCACGGTCGGCGAGCTGATCCAGAACCAGATCCGGGTCGGTCTCTCCCGCATGGAGCGCGTCGTCCGTGAGCGGATGACGACCCAGGACGTCGAGGCGATCACGCCGCAGACGCTGATCAACATCCGGCCGGTCGTCGCCTCCATCAAGGAGTTCTTCGGCACCAGCCAGCTGTCCCAGTTCATGGACCAGACCAACCCGCTCGCGGGCCTGACCCACAAGCGCCGCCTGTCGGCGCTGGGCCCGGGTGGTCTGTCGCGTGAGCGGGCCGGCATGGAGGTCCGGGACGTGCACCCCAGCCACTACGGCCGGATGTGCCCGATCGAGACCCCGGAAGGCCCGAACATCGGCCTGATCGGCTCGCTGTCCTCCTTCGGCCGGGTGAACGCCTTCGGCTTCATCGAGACGCCGTACCGCAAGGTGGAGAACGGCACCGTCACCGACCAGATCGACTACCTGACCGCCGACGAGGAGGACCGGTTCGTCGTCGCCCAGGCCAACTCGCCGCTGGACGCGCAGGGCCGCCTCGCCGAGGAGCGGGTCCTGGTCCGCACCAAGGGCGGTGAGGTCGACTACCTGGCGCCGGAGAACGTCGACTACATGGACGTCTCGCCGCGGCAGATGACCTCGGTCGCGACGGCGATGATCCCGTTCCTCGAGCACGACGACGCCAACCGCGCCCTGATGGGCGCGAACATGCAGCGTCAGGCCGTTCCGCTGCTGCGCAGCGAGGCCCCGCTGGTCGGTACCGGCATGGAGCTGCGTGCCGCGGTCGACGCCGGTGACGTCGTGGTGGCCGAGAAGGCCGGCGTGGTGGAGGACTCCACCGCCGACTACGTGACCGTCATGGCCGACGACGGAACCCGGCAGACCTACCGGCTGCTGAAGTTCCGCCGCTCGAACCAGGGCACCTCGATCAACCAGAGCCCGGTCGTGGACGAGGGCCAGCGCGTCGAGGTGGGTCAGGTGCTCGCCGACGGTCCGTGCACCGACGAGGGCGAGATGGCGCTGGGCAAGAACCTGCTCGTCGCCTTCATGCCGTGGGAGGGCCACAACTACGAGGACGCGATCATCCTGTCGCAGCGCCTCGTGCAGGACGACGTCCTGTCCTCGATCCACATCGAGGAGTTCGAGGTCGACGCCCGCGACACCAAGCTCGGCGCCGAGGAGATCACCCGGGACATCCCGAACGTCTCCGAGGAGGTCCTCGCCGACCTCGACGAGCGCGGGATCATCCGCATCGGTGCCGAGGTCGTCCCCGGCGACATCCTCGTCGGCAAGGTCACGCCCAAGGGCGAGACCGAGCTGACCCCCGAGGAGCGGCTGCTGCGGGCGATCTTCGGGGAGAAGGCCCGCGAGGTCCGCGACACCAGCCTCAAGGTCAAGCACGGTGAGTCCGGCAAGGTCATCGGCGTCCGCGTGTTCTCCCGCGAGGACGGCGACGAGCTGCCCGCCGGCGTCAACGAGCTGATCCGGGTCTACGTGGCCCAGATGCGCAAGATCAGCGACGGCGACAAGCTGGCCGGCCGGCACGGCAACAAGGGCGTCATCTCCAAGATCCTGCCGCAGGAGGACATGCCGTTCCTCGAGGACGGCACGCCGGTCGACATCGTGCTCAACCCGCTGGGTGTGCCCGGCCGGATGAACGTCGGCCAGGTCCTGGAGACCCACCTTGGGTGGGTCGCCAAGACGGGCTGGCAGGTCGAGGGCACCCCGGAGTGGGCCGGCAACCTGCCCCCCGGTGCACGCTCCGGTGCTCCCGGCACGCGCACCGCGACGCCGGTGTTCGACGGTGCCCGCGAGGAGGAGATCATCGGTCTCCTCAGCTCGACGACCCCCAACCGGGACGGCGAGCGGATGGTCAAGGAGACCGGTAAGGCGCGGCTGTTCGACGGCCGGTCGGGGGAGCCCTTCCCCGAGCCGATCTCGGTCGGCTACGTCTACATCCTCAAGCTGCTGCACCTGGTCGACGACAAGATCCACGCCCGCTCGACCGGTCCGTACTCCATGATCACGCAGCAGCCGCTGGGTGGTAAGGCGCAGTTCGGTGGTCAGCGCTTCGGTGAAATGGAGTGCTGGGCGATGCAGGCCTACGGCGCCGCGTACGCGCTGCAGGAACTGCTGACGATCAAGTCCGACGACATCCTCGGCCGGGTCAAGGTCTACGAGGCCATCGTCAAGGGCGAGAACATCCCCGAGCCGGGCATCCCCGAGTCGTTCAAGGTGCTGCTCAAGGAGCTGCAGTCGCTGTGCCTCAACGTCGAGGTGCTCTCCGGCGACGGGCAGGCGATCGAGCTCCGCGACACCGACGACGAGGTCTTCCGGGCCGCGGAGGAACTGGGCATCGACCTGTCCCGCCGCGAGCCGTCGTCCGTCGAAGACGTCTGATCGGTCCGCCGGCCGGGGCCCGCGCATCGCGGGCCCCGGCCGGCCACAGCTCCACACAAAGACGAGAAACACAGCATTTCTAGCCCCGGGAAAGGGGTAGCCACGTGCTCGACGTCAACTTCTTCGACGAACTGCGCATCGGTCTGGCTTCTGGCGACGACATCCGCCAGTGGTCGCACGGTGAGGTGAAGAAGCCGGAGACCATCAACTACCGGACGCTCCGTCCGGAGAAGGACGGTCTCTTCTGCGAGAAGATCTTCGGTCCCACCCGGGACTGGGAGTGCTACTGCGGCAAGTACAAGCGGGTCCGCTTCAAGGGCATCATCTGTGAGCGCTGCGGCGTCGAGGTGACCCGGGCCAAGGTCCGCCGCGAGCGGATGGGCCACATCGAGCTGGCCGCGCCGGTCACCCACATCTGGTTCTTCAAGGGCGTCCCCTCGCGCCTGGGCTACCTGCTCGACCTGGCGCCCAAGGACCTCGAGAAGATCATCTACTTCGCGGCCTACCTGATCACCACCGTCGACGACGAGGCGCGTCACCGCGACCTGCCGACCGTCGAGGCCGAGATCAGCGCGGAGAAGTCCAACCTCGAGGGTCGCCGCGACGCCGACGTGGAGGCCCGCCAGCAGAAGCTGGAGGCCGACCTCGCCGAGCTCGAGGCCGAGGGTGCCAAGTCCGACGTGCGCCGCAAGGTGCGCGAGGGCGGCGAGCGCGAGATGCGCCAGATGCGCGACCGGGCGCAGCGGGAGATCGACCGCCTCGACGAGGTGATGGACACCTTCCGCAAGCTCGAGGTCAAGCAGCTCATCGCCGACGAGGGCCTCTACCGCGAGCTGCGCGACCGCTTCGGTGAGTACTTCGAGGGCGGTATGGGCGCCGCGGCACTGCAGAAGCTGCTCGCCGACTTCGACCTCGACGCCGAGGCCATCTCGCTGCGCGACACCATCCGCAACGGCAAGGGGCAGCGCAAGCTGCGCGCGCTCAAGCGGCTCAAGGTCGTCGCGGCGTTCCAGCAGACCCAGAACTCGCCGATGGGCATGGTGCTGGACTGCGTCCCGGTCATCCCGCCGGACCTGCGCCCGATGGTGCAGCTCGACGGCGGCCGCTTCGCCACCAGCGACATGAACGACCTGTACCGCCGGGTGATCAACCGGAACAACCGGCTCAAGCGGCTGCTGGACCTGGGCGCGCCGGAAATCATCGTCAACAACGAGAAGCGGATGCTCCAGGAGTCCGTGGACGCGCTGTTCGACAACGGCCGCCGCGGCCGACCGGTCACCGGTCCGGGCAACCGTCCGCTGAAGTCCCTGAGCGACCTGCTCAAGGGCAAGCAGGGCCGGTTTCGGCAGAACCTGCTGGGCAAGCGCGTCGACTACTCCGGCCGTTCGGTCATCGTCGTCGGCCCGCAGCTCAAGCTGCACCAGTGCGGTCTGCCCAAGCAGATGGCCCTGGAGCTGTTCAAGCCCTTCGTGATGAAGCGGCTGGTCGACCTCAACCACGCGCAGAACATCAAGTCCGCCAAGCGGATGGTGGAGCGTGCGCGGCCGGTCGTCTGGGACGTGCTCGAGGAGGTCATCACCGAGCACCCGGTCCTGCTGAACCGGGCGCCGACGCTGCACCGCCTGGGGATCCAGGCCTTCGAGCCGCAGCTGGTCGAGGGCAAGGCCATCCAGATCCACCCGCTGGTCTGCACCGCGTTCAACGCCGACTTCGACGGTGACCAGATGGCGGTGCACCTGCCGCTGTCGGCCGAGGCGCAGGCCGAGGCCCGGATCCTGATGCTGTCCTCGAACAACATCCTGAGCCCCGCCGACGGTCGCCCGATCACCGCGCCCACCCAGGACATGGTGCTCGGCCTGTACCACATCACCACGCTCGCGGGCTCGGTGGCCGAGGTCGCCGAAGGCGAGCTGCCGCAGGCGTACTCGTCCACGTCCGAGGCCGTCATGGCCTACGACAAGGGGAGCCTGGGCCTGCAGGAGCGGGTCTGGATCCGCCTCGACGAGGTCTTCGGGGTCGACAACGGCAAGGTCAACGAGCCGTGGCAGGCCCCCGAGGGCTGGGAGCCGGGTCGGCCGGCGCTCGTCCACACGAGCCTGGGGCGCGTGCTGTTCAACGAGGCGCTGCCCGAGGACTACCGCTTCGTCAACTACCAGGTGCCGAAGAAGGAGCTCGGGGCGATCGTCAACGACCTCGCCGAGCGCTACCCCAAGGTGCAGGTGGCGGCGACGCTGGACGCCCTCAAGTCGGCCGGTTTCCACTGGGCGACCCGCGCGGGCATCACGATCGCCATCGACGACGTCGTCACCCCGCCGTCCAAGCAGGCGATCCTGGACCGGCACGAGGATGAGGCCCGCAAGATCGAGCGGCAGTACGAGCGCGGTGTCATCACCGACAACGAGCGGCGTGCCGAGCTGATCGAGATCTGGACCCGCGCGCGGGCCGAGGTCAGCCAGGCGATGGTCGACAACTTCCCGACCACCAACCCGGTGTGGGTCATGGTCAACTCCGGCGCTCGCGGCAACATGATGCAGATCAGCCAGATCGCCGGCATGCGTGGCCTGGTGGCCAACCCGAAGGGCGAGATCATCCCGCGGCCGATCAAGGCCAACTTCCGGGAGGGTCTGTCCGTGCTGGAGTACTTCATCTCCACGCACGGTGCCCGCAAGGGCCTGGCGGACACCGCACTGCGGACCGCCGACTCCGGATACCTCACCCGCCGGCTGGTCGACGTCTCGCAGGACGTCATCATCCGCGAGGAGGACTGCGGCACCGAGCGCGGCGTGGTTATGCCGATCGGGACCCTCGTCGACGGCCGGGTCACCCGTGACCCGCACGTGGAGACCAGCGTCTACGCCCGCGCCCTGGCCACCGACGTGGTGGCCGAGGACGGGACGGTCATCGCGCAGGCCGGCGCCGACCTGGGCGACGTGCTGATCGCCCAGCTGGTCGACGCCAACGTCGCCGAGGTGAAGGTCCGCTGCGTCCTCACCTGCGAGTCGCTGCTGGGCACCTGCGCCACCTGCTACGGCCGGTCGCTGGCGTCGGGCAAGCTCGTGGACGTCGGCGAGGCGGTCGGCATCATCGCCGCCCAGTCGATCGGCGAGCCCGGCACCCAGCTGACGATGCGCACCTTCCACACCGGTGGTGTGGCGGGTTCGGACATCACCCACGGTCTGCCGCGTGTGGTCGAGCTCTTCGAGGCCCGTGTCCCCAAGGGCAAGGCGCCGATCGCGGAGCTGGCCGGCTCGGTGCGGATCGAGGACAGCGAGCAGTTCCGCAAGCTGACCATCACCCCGGACGACGGGTCCGACGAGGTCGTCTACGAGAAGCTGTCGCGTCGGTCGCGACTGCGGGTCGAGGACGGTGGCCACGTCGAGGTCGGCGAGCAGCTGACCGAGGGTGCGGTCGACCCGCACGAGGTGCTGCGGATCATGGGCCCGCGTGAGGTGCAGCTGCACCTGGTGCGCGAGGTCCAGGAGGTCTACCGCAGCCAGGGTGTGTCGATCCACGACAAGCACATCGAGGTGATCATCCGCCAGATGCTGAAGCGGGTGACCATCATCGACTCGGGTGCCACCGAGTTCCTGCCCGGTGCGCTGGTCGAGCGGACGCTGTTCGAGACGGAGAACCGTCGGGTCGTCGCCGAGGGCGGCGAGCCGGCCTCGGCCCGTCCGGTGCTGATGGGGATCACCAAGGCGTCGCTGGCGACGGAGTCGTGGCTGTCCGCGGCCTCGTTCCAGGAGACGACGAAGGTGCTCACCGATGCCGCGATCCAGGGCAAGAGCGACAGCCTGCTCGGGCTCAAGGAGAACGTGATCATCGGGAAGCTCATCCCGGCCGGGACCGGTATCAGCCGCTACCGGAACATCACGGTCGAGCCCACCGAGGAGGCGCGCGCCGCGGTCTACACGATGGCCGGCTACGACGACGGGCAGTACTACAGCCCGGACGTCTTCGGTCAGGGCTCGGGCGAGGCAGTGCGGCTCGAGGAGTACGACTGGCGCTGACGCGCTGAGTGAGTAACAGATGGCCCCGTCGACGGAAGTCGGCGGGGCCATCTGTGTCATGCGGCTGTCACGTGACGCAACCGACGACCCGGTGACCCGACGTCGAGCGCCGACCACAGTGTCGTCCGCGAGGACGACTGTGCGAGGTCGGCGCGGGGCCGGAGGCTCCCGCCGTCATCGCACGGAGCGGCTCAGCGGCGGTGGGGGACGGCACCTGACCGCGGTTGGAGTCCGGAGGACGACGATTCAGCACAGCCTCCGCATCGTCTCCACGGTGCGCAGGCGGCTCTCGCGGCTGCCGTCCATGGGCTGGACGTTGAGGGTGGTCACCCCGGCCTCGGCGAGGGCAGCGATCCGCTCGGCCACGTAGGACTCCGGGCCGATCAGCGAGGTGGCCCGCAGCAGGTCCTCGGGGACCGCGGCGGCGGCCTCGTCCTTGCGGCCGGCCAGGTACAGGTCCTGGATGGTCGCGGCCTCGGCCTCGTAGCCGTAGCGCCGGGCCAGGTCGTTGTAGAAGTTCTTCCCCTTGGCGCCCATGCCGCCGACGTACAGGGCGATGCCCGGTCGGACGGCATCCAGCAGGTGGTCCACGTCGTTCCCGATGGCGACCGGCAGGCCGACGACGACGTCGAGCTCGCCGAGCTGCGGGTCCCGCTTGGCCCTGCCCGCGGCGAGGGCCGCGCCCCAGACGTCGGCGGACCGCTCCGGGCTGAAGAGGATCGGCTCCCACTTCTCCGCGATCTCCGCCGCGAGCTCGACGTTCTTCGGGCCGATCGCGGCCAGCAGCACCGGGATCCGCTCGCGCACCGGAGTGTTGATCAGCTTCAGCGGCTTGCCCAACCCGGTGCCCTGGTCGGCGGGCAGCGGGACGGTGTACTTCGGGCCGTCGTGCACCAGCCGTTCGCGGCGCCACACCTGCCGGCAGATCTCCACGAGCTCGCGGGTGCGCTGCAGCGGGGCGTCGTAGGGAACGCCGTGCCAGCCCTCCACCACCTGGGGGCCGGATGCTCCCAGCCCGAGGGTGAACCGGCCACCGGAGACGAAGTCCAGGCCGGCCGCGGTCATCGCGGTCAGCGCCGGGGTGCGGCTGTAGATGGGCAGGATGCCGCTCATCAGCTCGACCCGTTCGGTGACCGCGGCGAGGTAGCCCAGCTGGCTCACCGCATCGAACGTGTAGACCTCGGCGACCATGGCGACGTCGAGCCCGGCGGCCTCCAAGTCGCGGATCTCGGCCGCCGTCTCGGCGAAGCCCCCGGAATAGCTGGCCTGGATACCGATGCGCACGCGTCCTCCTCGAACGAGCGCGGCGCCGTCGTCGGCCCCGCTGTCGGCGACGCTAGCGCCCGGCCGGCGATGCCCCGGTCCCCGGCCTACAGGATCCGGACCGGCCCGATCACGTGCGTGACCACCCGGACGCCGTTGACGTCCCGCGGCACCCGCGCGCCCGCGCCGGCCTCGGTCAGGTCGACCCGCACGACGTACTCGGCGTCCTGGCGCGCGAGGCCCACCGCGGCCACCCCCGGGTCGGTGGCGAACCGATGGGCCAGCGTGCTCTTGGCTGCGCTGGCAGCGGCGCGATCCGTCATGGTCACCATGGTGCCCCCGTCAGCCCCCGTCGGACACCCACTCCACCCCGAGTTCCCGCAGCACCGTGCCCAGCGGGTTGGCGAAGGTGACCCCGCCCCCGGCGCGGCCGCCGGTCGCGGAGCCGGCGAAGAGCAGGCCCAGTGGTGCCCGGTCCCGACTGCGCCAGATGACCGATCCGCTGTCACCGCCGGCGCTGAACCCGCCGCTGAGGCCCTCGACCTCGACCTGGTCGTCGAAGGTGACGATGCCCGAGTCGTACTGCACGCCCACGCCGTCCACCTCCACCGCGGTGATCCGGCCCCGGGTGTGCCCCGTGGTGCGCCCCACCTTCTCGACCGGTTCCTCCGGGTCGACGTCCTCGCCCGAGGCCACCAGGGCGGCCAGCGCGCCACCGGGATACGCCGTCGGATCGGCGGTGACCCCGTCGTCCAGCGTGGCGACGGCGGCGTCGACCAGGTTGCCCGGGTCGGGGGAGAACCGCACGAAGGCGGCGAGCGCCCCGATCCGGTCCGCGCCGGTGCCGCCGTCGGCCACCCCCGGCTGGAGCGCCGGGTCGCCCTCGGTGGCGGCGTCGCTGGCCGCGAGGACGTGGTTGTTGGACAGCCCCAGCAGCCGCTCGCTCCCGGGATACCGGACGAAGCCGCCCAGGGTGCCGGCCGTCACGATGGAGTGGCTGACCGAGAGCCCCGGCCGCAGCGGCCGGACGCGGCGCTGCAGCTCGTCCGGCGACGGGCCGGGGGAGGGCTGGGACAGCGGCCGCACCCGGCCGATCACCCGGACGTCGACCTCGCCGCGAGCCGTGGGGTCCAGCCCGGCGAGGACCACCTCGGCATCGCTCTCGTCGACCAGGCGGATGGCCAGGTGCACCGACTGCGGCCCCACCGGGGTGAGCCCCAGCGCCACGCCACTCCACTGCGGCGCCCCGCCGGTGGGGGGCGCCCCGGCGTCCAGGCCCCGGGACAGCACGCTGCCGCGCGGGGCCTCGGACAGCCGCCGGGAGAGCCGGGCCTTGAGTTCGCGGGCGGTGTCGGGCAGCACGGCGGCCTCCGGGATGGCGTGGGGGGGGAGCGGGTCGCCACGACCGTAGGGCGGGGGTGGGACAGCTGCGACGGGAGCGACGGCCGGCGCGCGGTGCGCTGCCGCCGAGGCCGTCCGGGCGTTACTGTGACCGGCGGTACGGTCCCGGCCGGCCATCGCACGGGCTCCGGTGGCCGCTTCCGCTCCATGCGCGGGCGCCGGTCGGCCCGCGGTGGCCGGGTGCCGAGACGGCGTGCCGCACGTCCAGGTGGGAATGCATCGTCCCTGACGACGGTTCCCCGGTGCGGTGGCCGACCCGGTGCCCGCGCAGGCGTGCGGACCCGGCTTTGACCGGGTTCCGATGCCCGGGTATCGTGGTCAGCCGTGCCCAGGGAGATCTGGGCCTTGCTCCCGTTCGCGGTGCACCTGGGTGCCCGGAGGTCGTCCTCGACCGCCGGTGCCGGGGGTCCCGCCCGCCGCCAGGCGGGCAGGCCGGTGCCGAGTCGCGAGGGGCGGACGAGTCCGGCTCGATCGACTGGCCGGTTTTCGCGAAGGGCGACACGCCCGACCGCGGGTACCGGACGGGGCGTGCGGGCAGACTCGGACGACGAGGCCGGGCGACCGGGCGCACCACAGCAGTGCACCACCCATCCAGAGCACGACCCAGCGCAGGCAGGAGATCCAGGCCACCCATGCCCACGATCCAGCAGCTGGTCCGCAAGGGCCGCGAGGACAAGGTCGAGAAGACCAAGACCCCGGCGTTGAAGGGATCCCCTCAGCGCCGCGGCGTGTGCACGCGCGTCTACACGACGACGCCGAAGAAGCCGAACTCGGCGCTGCGCAAGGTCGCTCGCGTCCGCCTCACCAGTGGTGTCGAGGTGACCGCCTACATCCCGGGCGTCGGCCACAACCTGCAGGAGCACTCGATGGTGCTCGTGCGCGGCGGCCGGGTGAAGGACCTCCCCGGCGTCCGCTACAAGATCATCCGTGGCTCGCTGGACACCCAGGGCGTCCGGGGCCGCAAGCAGGCTCGCAGCCGGTACGGCGCGAAGAAGGAGAAGAGCTAATGCCGCGCAAGGGGCCCGCACCGAAGCGCCCGCTCGTCGTCGACCCGGTCTACCAGTCCCAGCTGGTCACCCAGCTGGTGAACAAGGTGCTCGTCGACGGCAAGCGCTCGATCGCCGAGGCGATCGTCTACGGCGCCCTGGAGGGCGTTCGCGCCAAGAACGACACCGACCCGGTCGTCACGCTCAAGCGGGCACTGGACAACGTCAAGCCGGCCCTCGAGGTGCGCAGCCGCCGCGTCGGTGGGGCGACCTACCAGGTGCCGATCGAGGTTCGCGCCTCCCGCAGCACGACCCTGGGCCTGCGCTGGCTGATCCAGTACAGCCGGGGCCGTCGCGAGAAGACGATGACCGAGCGCCTCACGAACGAGCTGCTCGACGCCAGCAACGGCCTCGGTGCCGCGGTGAAGCGCCGCGAGGACACGCACAAGATGGCCGAGTCGAACAAGGCCTTCGCGCACTACCGCTGGTGACATCGGTCCATCAGCAGCCGCTGCCCGCGGTGAACCCGGGCGACCCCCGGGCGCCGCGCACGGACCAGAACGAAGAGGAGTAAGGGAATGGCCCAGAACGAGGCCCAACTCGCCAAGACCCGCAACATCGGGATCATGGCGCACATCGACGCCGGCAAGACGACGACGACCGAGCGGATCCTCTTCTACACCGGTATCAGCTACAAGATCGGTGAAGTCCACGACGGCGCGGCCACCATGGACTGGATGGAGCAGGAGCAGGAGCGCGGCATCACCATCACGTCCGCCGCGACGAAGTGCTCCTGGAACGGCTTCGACATCAACATCATCGACACCCCCGGGCACGTCGACTTCACCGTCGAGGTGGAGCGGTCGTTGCGGGTGCTCGACGGTGCGGTCGCGGTGTACGACGGTGTCGCCGGAGTGGAGCCGCAGACCGAGCAGGTCTGGCGGCAGGCGGAGAAGTACGGCGTTCCGCGCATGTGCTTCGTCAACAAGCTCGACCGCACGGGTGCGGACTTCTTCCGCTGCGTCGACATGATGGTCGAGCGGCTGAACGCCAACCCGCTGGTCCTGCAGCTGCCGATCGGTGCCGAGGCCGACTTCATCGGCGTCGTCGACCTGGTCCAGATGCGGGCCCTCACCTGGCGCGGCGAGACCAAGCTCGGCGAGGACTACGACGTCGAGGAGATCCCGGCCGAGCTGGCCGAGCAGGCCGCGGAGTACCGCGTGAAGCTGCTCGAGGGTGTCGCCGAGACCGATGACGCGATCATGGAGGCCTACCTCGGCGGCGAGGAGCTCTCCGTCGAGACCCTCAAGGCGGCGATCCGCAAGGCCACCATCGCCGGTCAGCTCAACCCCGTCGTCACGGGCTCGGCGTTCAAGAACAAGGGCGTGCAGCCCATGCTCGACGCCGTCACCGACTACCTCCCCAGCCCGCTGGACATCGAGGCCATCGTCGGCACCTCGCTCGACGGCGCGACCGAGGTGCTGCGGCACGCGGACGAGAACGAGCCCTTCTCGGCCCTGGCGTTCAAGATCCAGACCGACCAGCACCTGGGCAAGCTCACCTACATCCGGGTCTACTCCGGCAAGCTCGACGCGGGTTCCCCGGTGCTGAACAGCACCAAGGACCGCAAGGAGCGGGTCGGGAAGATCTACCAGATGCACGCCAACAAGCGCGAAGAGCGCCAGGGCGTGGGTGCCGGCGAGATCGTGGCCGTCAACGGGATGAAGCAGACGACGACGGGTGACACCCTCTGCGACCCGCAGAAGCCGGTGATCCTCGAGTCGATGACCTTCCCCGCACCGGTCATCTCGGTGGCCATCGAGCCGAAGACGAAGGGCGACCAGGAGAAGCTGGGCACCGCGATCCAGAAGCTCGCCGAGGAGGACCCGACGTTCCAGGTCCGCCTGGACGAGGAGACCGGCCAGACGGTCATCTCCGGCATGGGTGAGCTCCACCTGGAGATCCTGGTCGACCGGATGCGTCGCGAGTTCCGCGTCGAGGCCAACGTCGGCAAGCCGCAGGTGGCCTACCGCGAGACGATCCGCAAGACCGTCGAGCGCTACGACTACACCCACAAGAAGCAGACGGGTGGCTCGGGCCAGTTCGCGAAGGTGCAGATCGCCCTCGAGCCGCTCGCGATGACCGCCGACTCGGCGACCTACGAGTTCGAGAACAAGGTCACCGGTGGGCGCATCCCGCGGGAGTACATCCCGTCGGTCGACCAGGGCATGCAGGACGCCATGCAGTACGGCGTGCTCGCCGGCTACCCGATGGTCGGCGTCAAGGCATCGCTCCTGGACGGGCAGTACCACGAGGTGGACTCCTCGGAGATGGCGTTCAAGATCGCCGGTTCGATCGCCTTCAAGGAGGCCGCCCGCAAGGCCAGCCCGGCCCTGCTCGAGCCGATGATGGCCGTCGAGGTGGTCACCCCGGAAGAGAACATGGGCGACGTCATCGGCGACCTGAACTCCCGCCGCGGCACCATCCAGGCGATGGACGAGCGCTCCGGCGCCCGGGTCGTGAAGGCGCTGGTCCCGCTGTCGGAGATGTTCGGCTACGTGGGCGACCTGCGCAGCCGCACCCAGGGACGGGCGAGCTACACCATGGTGTTCGACACCTACGCCGAGGTTCCGGCCAACGTCGCCAAGGAGATCATCGCGAAGGCGACGGGAGAGTGAGCATCGCAGGGCCGTCCACGGCCCGAGGAGCGGAGCTCTTCCGGAGTCGAGCAATGAGCCCCGCGAAGGCGACCGGCGAGTAACCGGCAGGCGGTCACCCGCCGGCCACCGCGAGCGTGAGCTCGCACCCCCAGACACGCGAACGACTGCGAAGAAACGACCGAGAGGAACCCAGTGGCCAAGGCCAAGTTCGAGCGGACCAAGCCGCACGTCAACATCGGCACCATCGGGCACATCGACCATGGGAAGACGACGCTGACCGCGGCGATCACCAAGGTCCTGCACGACAAGTACCCGAACCTCAACGAGGCGTCCGCGTTCGACCAGATCGACAAGGCGCCCGAGGAGAAGGCCCGCGGCATCACGATCTCGATCGCGCACGTGGAGTACCAGACGGAGAACCGTCACTACGCGCACGTCGACTGCCCCGGGCACGCCGACTACATCAAGAACATGATCACCGGTGCGGCGCAGATGGACGGCGCCATCCTGGTGGTCGCCGCGACCGACGGCCCGATGCCGCAGACCAAGGAGCACGTGCTCCTGGCCCGCCAGGTGGGTGTCCCCTACATCGTCGTGGCCCTCAACAAGTCCGACATGGTGGACGACGAGGAGATCCTGGAGCTCGTCGAGCTCGAGGTGCGCGAGCTCCTCAGCGAGTACGAGTTCCCGGGTGACGACGTCCCCGTGGTCCGCGTGTCCGCGCTCAAGGCCCTCGAGGGCGACGCCGAGTGGGCCGACAAGCTCATGGAGCTCATGGACGCGGTCGACTCGGCCATCCCCGAGCCCGAGCGCGACATCGACAAGCCGTTCCTCATGCCCGTCGAGGACGTCTTCACGATCACCGGCCGCGGCACCGTGGTCACCGGTCGCGTCGAGCGTGGGATCGTCAAGGTGTCGGAGGAGATCGAGATCGTCGGCATCCGCCCGACCTCGAACAAGACCACCGTCACCGGCGTCGAGATGTTCCGCAAGCTGCTCGACCAGGGGCAGGCCGGTGACAACGTCGGTCTGCTGCTGCGCGGCATCAAGCGTGAGGACGTCGAGCGCGGCCAGGTCGTCGTGAAGCCCGGGTCGATCACCCCGCACACCAACTTCGAGGGCTCGGTCTACATCCTCTCGAAGGACGAGGGTGGCCGTCACACGCCGTTCTTCAACAACTACCGTCCCCAGTTCTACTTCCGGACGACGGACGTGACCGGTGTCGTGACCCTGCCCGCCGGCACCGAGATGGTCATGCCCGGCGACAACACCGAGATGACGGTCGAGCTGATCCAGCCGATCGCCATGGAGGAGGGCCTGAAGTTCGCCATCCGCGAGGGTGGTCGGACCGTCGGCGCGGGCCGGGTCGTCAAGATCCTCCAGTGAGCCCCCGGTGGGCGGCGGCCCGACGGCCGCCGCCCACCGCCCCGGGTCACGCCCGGGACTCCGGGTCAACCGACCCAGCAGTGACTTCAGAACACCCGATCGGCAGGAGCGAAGACAGGCGATGGCGGGACAGAAGATCCGCATCCGGCTGAAGGCCTACGACCACGAGGCGATCGATGCCTCGGCGCGGCGCATCGTGGACACGGTGACGAAGACCGGAGCGCGCGTCGTCGGCCCGGTGCCGCTGCCGACGGAGAAGAACGTGTACTGCGTGATTCGTTCGCCGCACAAGTACAAGGACTCGCGCGAGCACTTCGAGATGCGCACCCACAAGCGGCTCATCGACATCCTCGACCCGACGCCGAAGACGGTCGACGCGCTCATGCGCATCGATCTGCCGGCCTCGGTCGACGTCAACATCCAGTAAGGGCTGTTCCAGACATGGCGAGCACATTCCGTGGTCTCCTCGGCGAGAAGCTGGGGATGACCCAGGTCTTCGACGAGAACAACCGCATCGTGCCGGTGACCGTGGTCAAGGCGGGCCCCTGCGTGGTCACCCAGGTCCGCACCCCCGAGCGTGACGGCTACTCGGCCGTCCAGCTCGGGTTCGGCGCGATCGATCCCCGCAAGGTGAACAAGCCCGAGGCTGGGCACTTCGCCAAGGCGGGTGTGACGCCCCGGCGGCACGTGGTCGAGCTGCGCACCGCGGACGCCGGCGACTACCAGGTGGGCCAGGAGCTGACCGTCGAGGTCCTCTCCGAGGTCACCAAGGTCGACGTCATCGGCACCAGCAAGGGCA
This sequence comes from Modestobacter lapidis, assembly GCA_019779905.1. Taxonomy (GTDB): domain Bacteria; phylum Actinomycetota; class Actinomycetes; order Mycobacteriales; family Geodermatophilaceae; genus Modestobacter; species Modestobacter lapidis. The sequence continues at coordinate 29,722 of JABAKE010000019.1, forward strand.
AGGGCACCGCCGGGGTCATGAAGCGTCACGGCTTCAAGGGCCTCGGCGCCGGACACGGCACCCACCGCAAGCACCGCGCCCCCGGTTCCATCGGTGGCGCCTCCACCCCCGGACGCGTCTTCAAGGGCGTCCGGATGGCCGGACGGATGGGTGCGGTCACCACGACGACGACGTCGCTGACCGTCCACAAGGTCGACACCGAGAAGGGCCTGGTGCTCATCAAGGGCGCCGTCCCCGGTCCCCGCGGTGGGCTGCTGCTCGTCCGTTCCGCGGTCAAGGGCGGGCCCGTGAGGAGTGACGCGAAGTGACCGCATCAACGACGGCGGGTTCGACCGACACCCGAACCGACCGACAGGTCGACGTCCGGACGCCGGCGGGGGAGACGTCGGGCAGCGTGACGCTGCCCGGGCAGCTCTTCGACGCCCCGGCCAACGTCTCGCTGCTGCACCAGGTCGTCGTGGCCCAGCTGGCCGCGGCCCGCCAGGGCACGCACTCGACCAAGACGCGCGCCCAGGTCAGCGGCACCGGCGCCAAGCCGTACCGCCAGAAGGGGACCGGGCGGGCCCGCCAGGGCTCGTTGCGCGCCCCGCAGTTCGCCGGCGGTGGCGTCGCGCACGGCCCGCAGCCGCGGAACTACGACCAGAAGACGCCCAAGAAGATGAAGGCGGCCGCCCTGCGCGGTGCCCTCTCCGACCGGGCCCGCGAGGACCGCGTGCACGTCGTGTCCGCGTTCGTCGACGGGGACACCCCCTCGACGAAGAACGCGCTCGCCGTGCTGGACGGCGTCACCGCCGCCAAGCGGGTGCTCGTCGTGCTCGACCGGGACGACGTCCTCAACTGGGTGAGCCTGCGCAACGTGCCGCGGGTGCACCTGATCGAGGCCGGCCAGCTCAACACCTACGACGTGCTGGTCGCCGACGAGGTGGTCTTCACCGAGACCGCACTGGCCGAGTACGTGGCCGGGCCGGCCAAGGGCAAGGTCGCCTCCGGGCGGGCCTCGTCCGCGGAGCTGCCCGACCTGGAGACGCACGAGATCGACAGTGACGTGCCGTCGATCGCGCCGGCCACCGGCACCGCCGGGGACACCACCGAGGAGAAGGCATGAGCGTCCGCGACCCCCGGGACGTCCTGCTGTCCCCGGTCATCTCGGAGAAGAGCTACGGCCTGCTCGACGAGAACAAGTACACGTTCATCGTCCGGCCGGACGCGAACAAGACGCAGATCAAGATCGCGGTGCAGCAGGTCTTCAACGTGAAGGTCCTCGCCGTCAACACGATCAACCGTCAGGGGAAGAGGAAGCGCTCCAAGGGCGCTGTGATGGGGAAGCGCAAGGACACCAAGCGCGCCATCGTCTCCGTTGCCCCCGGCGACCGCATCGAGCTCTTCGGGGGCCCGGGCGCCTGACGGCCTCGCCGTCACCGCACCGGACCACCGATCGGACCAGAGAGAACAGACAGGGACTCTGAGGAACCATGGCCATCCGTAAGTACAAGCCGACGACGCCGGGCCGCCGCGGCTCGTCCGTCGCCGACTTCGCCGAGGTCACCCGCGACCATCCCGAGAAGTCGCTGGTCCGACCGCTGCACGGTCGTGGCGGGCGCAACGTCCACGGGCGGGTCACGGCACGTCATCAGGGCGGCGGGCACAAGCGTGCCTACCGACTGATCGACTTCCGTCGGGCCGACAAGGACGGCGTGCCGGCCAAGGTCGCGCACATCGAGTACGACCCGAACCGCACCTCGCGGATCGCGCTGCTGCACTTCGCCGATGGTGAGAAGCGGTACATCATCGCGCCGGCGAAGCTCAAGCAGGGCGACCTCGTGGAGTGCGGCCCCGCGGCCGACATCAAGCCGGGCAACAACCTGCCGCTGCGCAACATCCCGGTCGGCACGGTGGTCCACGCCATCGAGCTGCGTCCGGGTGGCGGGGCCAAGATCGCCCGCTCGGCCGGAACCAGCGTCCAGCTGGTCGCCCGTGAGGGACGCTTCGCCCAGCTCCGCATGCCTTCCGGCGAGATCCGCAACGTCGACGTCCGCTGCCGCGCGACGATCGGCGAGGTGGGCAACGCCGAGCAGTCGAACATCAACTGGGGCAAGGCCGGCCGGATGCGGTGGAAGGGCAAGCGCCCGACCGTCCGCGGTGTGGCGATGAACCCGGTCGACCACCCGCACGGTGGTGGCGAGGGGAAGACCTCCGGTGGTCGCCACCCGGTCAACCCCAAGGGCAAGCCGGAAGGCCGCACGCGCAAGCGCAAGGCCAGTGACGCTCTGATCGTGCGCCGCCGGCGCACCGGCAAGAAGCGCTGAGCGGGTAGAGGAGTCAGACAGACATGCCACGTAGCCTCAAGAAGGGCCCGTTCGTCGACGACCACCTGCTCGCCAAGGTGGACGCCCAGAACGACAAGGGCACCAAGAACGTCATCCGCACCTGGTCGCGGCGCTCGACCATCATCCCGGACATGCTCGGGCACACGCTCGCGGTGCACGACGGCCGCAAGCACGTCCCGGTCTTCGTGACCGAGGCGATGGTCGGGCACAAGCTCGGTGAGTTCGCGCCCACCCGCACCTTCCGTGGGCACATCAAGGACGACCGCCGGTCGCGGCGCGGCTGACGGCCGACCAGGTAGAGAAGAGACGTGAGATGACTTCCCAGTTGGGACAGGAGACGCCGGTCGCCCGGGCCACCGCCCGGTTCGTCCGCGTCACCCCGATGAAGGCTCGGCGGGTGGTGGACATGATCCGCTACCTGCCGACCGACGAGGCGCTGGCGCTGCTGCGCTTCGCACCGCAGACGGCCAGCGAGCCGGTGGCCAAGGTCGTCGCCAGCGCGGTGGCCAACGCCGAGCACAACCTGCGACTGGACCCGGCCGCCCTCGTGGTGAGCGCCGCGTTCGTCGACGAGGGGCCGACGCTCAAGCGGATCCGTCCGCGTGCGCAGGGCCGGGCGTTCCGCATCAACAAGCGGACCAGCCACATCACCGTCGAGGTCACCGAGGTGAGCTCGAGCGCAGAGCTCGCTCAGCGGTCTCGCAAGGCACGGCGCGACACCGGGCAGTCCGGCCCGGCGACGCAGCAGAAGAGCAACTCGAGGGGAGGGACCCGCTAGTGGGTCAGAAGGTCAACCCGCACGGGTTCCGGCTCGGCATCACCACCGACTACAAGTCCCGGTGGTACGCGGACAAGCTCTACGCGGACTACGTCAAGGAAGACGTGGCGATCCGCAAGCTCATGGGCAAGGGCATGGAGCGCGCCGGCATCTCGAAGGTGGAGATCGAGCGCACCCGTGACCGCGTCCGCGTGGACATCCACACCGCCCGGCCGGGCATCGTCATCGGCCGTCGTGGCGCGGAGGCCGACCGCATCCGCGGTGAGCTGGAAAAGCTCACCGGCAAGCAGGTCCAGCTGAACATCCTCGAGGTGAAGAACCCCGAGTCCGACGCGCAGCTGGTCGCCCAGGGTGTCGCCGAGCAGCTGTCCAGCCGGGTGAGCTTCCGGCGGGCCATGCGCAAGGCGATGCAGTCGGCCCAGCGCAGCCCGCAGGTCAAGGGCATCCGCGTGCAGTGCTCCGGTCGCCTCGGCGGCACGGAGATGAGCCGCTCGGAGTTCTACCGCGAGGGCCGGGTGCCGCTGCACACGCTGCGGGCCAACATCGACTACGGCATCTACGAGGCCCGGACCACCTTCGGCCGCATCGGCGTGAAGGTCTGGATCTACAAGGGCGACGCCAGCGGATCGCGCGCCGAGCGGGAGGCCCTCGAGGCCCTCGCCCAGCGTCAGCAGCGCCGTGAGCGGGCCCAGCGTCCCCAGCGCCGGTCCGGCTCGTCCGGCACGACCGCCGGCGGGACCGAGGCAGGCCGCGCCGCGGCCGAGGGCACCGCCCCGGTCGAGGGCACCGCGCCGGTCGCGGACACCACGACCGCCGTGGCTGCCTCCTCCGGCGAGGCCGCTCCCGCCCAGAGCATCGGCGAGGCTGCCGGCGCCCAGGGCACTGCGGCCGCCGAGGCTGCCGGCACCGAGAACTCCACGGCGCCCCAGGAACAGGGGGAATGACACGTGCTCATCCCACGGCGGGTCAAGCACCGCAAGCAGCACCACCCGAGCCGGTCCGGCGCCGCCAAGGGCGGTACCGCGATCAACTTCGGTGACTTCGCCATCCAGGCGCTCGAGCCGGCGTACGTCACCAACCGGCAGATCGAGTCCGCGCGTATCGCCATGACCCGCCACATCAAGCGTGGCGGCAAGGTGTGGATCTCGATCTATCCCGACCGTCCGCTCACCAAGAAGCCCGCCGAGACCCGCATGGGTTCCGGCAAGGGTTCGCCCGAGTGGTGGGTGGCCAACGTGAAGCCGGGCCGCATCATGTTCGAGCTCTCCGGTGTCGCCGAGCCCGTGGCCCGCGAGGCCATGCGCCGCGCCATCCACAAGCTCCCCATGAAGTGCCGCTTCATCACCCGTGAAGGAGAGGTGTGATGGCCGCCGGACTGTCCGCCCCCGAGTTGCGCGAGCTGTCGGCCGACGAGCTGGCCACGCGTCTGCGTGAGTCGCGCGAAGAACTGTTCAACCTGCGCTTCCAGGTGGCCACCGGCCAGCTGGACAACAACCGGCGACTGCAGACCGTCCGCCGCGACATCGCCCGGATCTACACGATCATGCGCGAGCGCGAGCTGGGTCTCTCGGTCGCCCCGAACGAGGGTGTGGCATGAGCGAGGCCAGCAGCACCAGCACGGAGTCCCGGACCGGCAGTGGCCCGGGCCTGGCCGGCCGCGGGTACCGCAAGGTGCGCGAGGGCCTGGTCGTCAGCGACAAGATGGACAAGACCATCGTCGTCGAGGTCGAGGACCGGGTGAAGCACGGTCTCTACGGCAAGGTCCTGCGCCGCACGAGCAAGCTCAAGGCGCACGACGAGCAGAACACCGCCGGCATCGGCGACCGCGTCCAGATCATGGAGACGCGGCCCACCTCGGCCACCAAGCGCTGGCGTCTGGTGACCGTCGTGGAGAAGGCCAAGTAGGCAGTTCGACTGCCGACCTCCAGGGGTCGGCGGGCAGGGAGTACCCTGGACGACTGGCGCGCCTCCGGGCGCGCCGCATCCCGGAACCCGTCCACGTACGCACCGGCGGCGCAGGCTGCCGGTGCGTACGCATGGGTACCGGACAGCCGGTTCACCGATCCGGTCCGGCTGTCGCCACAGAGACACAGGAGCAGGTTGTGATCCAGCAGGAGTCGCGGCTGCGAGTCGCCGACAACACCGGTGCCAAGGAGATCTTGTGCATCCGTGTTCTCGGCGGGTCCGGCCGACGCTACGCGGGCATCGGTGACGTGATCGTCGCCACCGTGAAGGACGCGCTGCCCGGCGCCGGCGTCAAGAAGGGCGATGTGGTCAAGGCCGTCATCGTCCGCACGGTGAAGGAGCGTCGTCGTCCGGACGGCTCCTACATCCGGTTCGACGAGAACGCCGCGGTCATCATCCGCGACACCGGCGACCCGCGCGGCACGCGCATCTTCGGCCCGGTCGGTCGGGAGCTCCGCGACAAGCGGTTCATGCGAATCATCTCGCTCGCCCCGGAGGTGTTGTGATCATGGCCCAGTCGGACAACGGGAAGACCCCGTCGATGAAGGTCAAAAAGGGCGACTCGGTCGTCGTCCTGTCCGGTAAGGACAAGGGCGCCAAGGGCCGGGTCATCGCGGCCTTCCCGAAGACCCAGAAGGTGCTCGTCGAGGGGATCGGCCGGGTGAAGAAGCACACCCGGATCAGCACCAGCCAGCGCGGTGCCCAGTCGGGCGGCATCGTCACGCAGGAGGCGGCGATCCACGTGAGCAACGTGATGGTCATCGACTCCGAGGACACGCCGACCCGGGTCGGTTACCGCAAGGACGAGGAAGGCCGCAGCATCCGGGTCTCGCGGCGCACCGGTAAGGACCTCTGAAGCCATGAGCGCACCCACCCGTGAGCTGCCCCGGCTGCTCGCCCGCTACCGCGAGGACATCGCGCCGGCGCTGCAGTCCGAGTTCGGTTACCCCAACGTCATGCAGATCCCCGGCCTGGTCAAGATCGTGGTGAACATGGGCGTCGGGGAGGCCACCCGTGACGCCAAGCTGATGGACGGCGCCGTCCGCGACCTGACCGCGATCACCGGCCAGAAGCCGATCGTCGTCCGGGCCCGGAAGTCCATCGCGCAGTTCAAGCTGCGCGAGGGCATGCCGATCGGCGCCAAGGTCACCCTGCGCAACGACCGCATGTGGGAGTTTCTGGACCGGCTGCTGTCGCTGGCCCTCCCCCGCATCCGCGACTTCCGCGGTCTGAGCCCCAAGCAGTTCGACGGCCACGGCAACTACACCTTCGGGCTGAACGAGCAGTCGATGTTCCGTGAGATCGACGTGGACCGGATCGACCGGCCCCGCGGCATGGACATCACGCTGGTCACCACCGCCACCACCGACGAGGAGGGCCGGGAGCTGCTCACGCAGCTCGGCTTCCCCTTCGCCGGCCAGACCGTCGTGAACGCGACCCGCTGACGCGGGCGAGGGGAATCCAGAGATGGCCAAGAAGGCTCTAGTCAACAAGGCGGCCCGCAAGCCCAAGTTCGCGGTCCGCGGCTACACCCGCTGCCAGCGCTGCGGACGTCCGCACGCTGTCTTCCGCAAGTTCGGCCTCTGCCGGATCTGCGTGCGGGAGATGGCACACGCCGGGGAGCTCCCCGGCGTGACCAAGTCCAGCTGGTGAAGGACCCCGCTCCACCCCACCGCTCGCAAGCTCGCGGCGGGCCCCTGGAGCGGGGCCGTTCCAGGCCCTCACTTCTGGGCCGAACAGCGCGTCACCCCACTGAGGCACCACCGATCGCCGAGAGGCCCGCGCCGATGAGCGTGCGGAACCGCGGCGAGAGAGGCAACACACACCCATGACGATGACCGACCCGATCGCGGACATGCTCACGCGTATCCGCAACGCGAACTCGGCGTACCACGACGCGACCACCATGCCGTCGTCGAAGCTCAAGACGAAGGTGGCCGAGATCCTCCAGCAGGAGGGTTACATCGGCGGCTGGACCGTCAACGAGGTCGAGGTGGACGGCTCCGTCCGCAAGGAGCTGGTGGTCAGCCTCAAGTACGGGCCGAACCGGGAGCGCAGCATCGCCGGCGTCCGCCGGGTCTCCAAGCCCGGCCTGCGGGTCTACGCGAAGTCCACCGCACTGCCCAAGGTCCTCGGCGGTCTCGGGGTGGCGATCATCTCGACGTCCACCGGGCTGCTGACCGACAAGCAGGCGAACAAGAAGGGCGTGGGTGGGGAAGTCCTCGCCTACGTCTGGTAAGAGGAGCGAGCTGACATGTCACGGATCGGACGACTCCCGATTCCGGTGCCGGGCGGTGTGGACGTGGCCATCGATGGGCGCACGGTCAACGTCTCGGGGCCGAAGGGGAAGCTGAGCCACACGGTCGCGGCTCCCATCACCGTCGAGCGCGGTGAGGACGGCACGCTGCTGGTGCAGCGTCCCGACGACGAGCGCGAGAGCCGTGCCCTGCACGGTCTGTCCCGCACGCTCATCGCCAACATGATCACGGGCGTGACCCAGGGGTACGACAAGACCCTGGAGATCGTCGGCGTGGGTTACCGGGTCCAGGCGCGAGGTTCCGACCTCGAGTTCGCGCTGGGCTTCAGCCACCCGGTCATCGTGCGGGCTCCCGAGGGGATCTCCTTCACCGTCGAGGCCCCCACCCGTCTCCGGGTGAGCGGCATCGACAAGCAGGTCGTCGGTGAGGTCTCCGCCAAGATCCGCAAGATCCGCAAGCCCGACCCGTACAAGGGTAAGGGCGTGCGGTACCAGGGCGAGGTCATCAAGCGCAAGGTCGGGAAGACGGGCAAGTGATGGCACAGGCACAGTCCCAGACCGGGACCACCGACAAGGCCGCACGGGTGCACAAGCCCGTCGGCACCGACATCAGCACCGCCCGCCGCGTGGGCCGGCTGCGTCGCCACAACCGGCTGCGCAAGCGTGTCTCGGGCACGCCGGAGCGCCCCCGCATGGTGGTCAAGCGCAGCTCGCGGCACATCCACGTGCAGGTCGTCGACGACACCGTCGGCCGCACGCTGGCCAGTGCCTCGACGCTGGACGCCAGCCTGAAGGGCGCCGCGGGCGACAAGTCCACGCTGTCCCGCCAGGTGGGTGCCCTCGTGGCCGAGCGCGCCAAGGCCGCCGGCATCACGGCGGTGGTCTTCGACCGCGGCGGCAACCGGTACCAGGGCCGCATCGCGGCACTGGCCGACGCCGCCCGCGAGGGCGGGCTGGACTTCTGATGAGCACCTCGTACACGAACGGGATGCCGAGCATGAACGAGGGAGACGTCTGATGCCAGGACCACAGCGACGCGGCGGTGGCGCCGGCGGTGCCGGTGGCGCCGGCGGCGGCAACGACCGGCGTGACCGCCGTGACGGCGGGCGCGGGCCCGGCGGCCCGGTCGAGAAGAGCAACTTCATCGAGCGCGTGGTCGCCATCAACCGGGTGTCCAAGGTCGTCAAGGGCGGTCGTCGCTTCAGCTTCACCGCACTGGTGGTCGTGGGCGACGGCGACGGCAAGGTCGGCGTCGGCTACGGCAAGGCCAAGGAGGTGCCCGCGGCGATCGCCAAGGGTGTCGAGGAGGCGAAGAAGCACTTCTACAGCGTGCCGCGCATCGCGCTCACCATCCCGCACCCGGTGCAGGGCGAGGCAGCGGCCGGGGTCGTGCTGCTCAAGCCGGCCAGCCCCGGTACCGGTGTCATCGCCGGTGGTCCGGTGCGCGCCGTGCTCGAGTGCGCCGGCATCCACGACGTGCTGTCCAAGAGCCTCGGGTCCTCCAACCCGATCAACATCGTCCACGCCACCATGCAGGCGCTGAAGGACCTCGTCCGCCCCGAGGAGATCGCGGCGCGCCGTGGTCTGCCCCTGGAGGACGTCGCTCCGGCTGCCATGCTGCGTGCGCGGGCCGGTCAGGGGGTCTGAGATGGCTCAGCTGAAGGTCACCCAGGTCAAGTCGGCCATCGGCACCAAGCCGAACCAGCGCCAGACGCTGCGTTCGCTGGGGCTCAAGCGGATCAACGACACGGTCGTCCAGGAAGACCGTCCGGAGATCCGCGGCATGGTCGCGACGGTGCCGCACCTGGTCACCGTCGAAGAGATCGTCTGAGCCGCGGGCGAGAAGGAAGACAGTCATGACTCTCAAGGTCCACCACCTGCGTCCGGCTCCGGGCGCCCATACCAAGAAGACCCGCGTGGGTCGTGGTGAGGGCTCCAAGGGCAAGACCGCCGGTCGCGGCACCAAGGGCTCCGGCGCCCGCGTGCAGGTCTCTGCCCGCTTCGAGGGCGGCCAGACCCCGCTGTACATGCGGTTGCCGAAGCTCTCCGGCTTCAAGAACAACAACAAGGTGGTCTTCCAGGTCGTGAACCTGGACCGGATCGCCTCGCTGTTCCCGCAGGGCGGGACCATCGATCCCGACAGCCTGGCCGAGGTCGGCGCCGTGCGGCGCGGACAGCCGGTCAAGGTGCTCGGGACGGGGGAGCTGGGTGGCGTGCAGGTGCACGTCTCCGCCCATGCCTTCTCCGCTTCGGCCGCCGAGAAGATCGGCGCCGCCGGAGGCAGCACCACCCAGCTCTGAAAGAGGACCACCCTTCCCCCCACGCCTCGCAAGCTCGGCGCGGGCCCCTGAAGGGTGGCCGTCCAGGAAACACCTGGGGCGGGACGCGGCCCGGCGGCTGTAGAAGCCGCCGGGCCGCGTCTTGCTAATGTCAAACGACCGACTCGGGGAGGGCACGTGCTGCAGGCGTTCGCCGCGGCGTTCCGGACGCCAGATCTCCGGCGCAAGCTGCTGTTCTCCCTGGCGATCATCGCCGTCTACCGGCTGGGTGCCAGCGTTCCGGGCCCGGGGGTGTCGGTCGAGGCGATCAACAGCTGCCTCGACCAGGCGCAGACCTCCGACCAGGCCGATGTCTACTCGCTGGTGAACCTGTTCTCCGGTGGTGCGCTGCTGCGCCTGTCGGTGTTCGCGCTGGGCATCATGCCCTACATCACGGCCAGCATCATCGTGCAGCTGCTGGTCGTGGTCATCCCGCGCTTCGAGCAGCTGAAGAAGGAAGGGCAGTCGGGGCAGCAGAAGCTGACCCAGTACACCCGCTACCTGACCATCGCGCTCTCCGTGCTGCAGTCCACCGGGATCATCGCGCTGGCCCGCAGCGGCCAGCTCTTCCCGAACTGCCCGCAGGACATCATCCCGTCGGACTCCGTGTGGACGACCGTGGTCCTGGTCGTGACGCTCACCGCCGGCACCGCCGTCATCATGTGGCTGGGCGAACTGCTCACCGAGAAGGGGATCGGCAACGGCATGTCCGTGCTGATCTTCACCTCGATCGCTGCCCGCATCCCGGCCGAGGGTGGCTCGATCCTGCAGACCCGCGGCGGCCTGGTGTTCGCCGTCGTCTGCGCCTTCGCGTTGCTGATCATCGGGGCGGTCGTCTACGTCGAGCAGGCCCAGCGCCGCATCCCCGTGCAGTACGCCAAGCGCATGGTGGGCCGCCGGATGTACGGCGGGACGTCGACGTACCTGCCACTGAAGGTCAACCAGGCCGGCGTCATCCCGGTCATCTTCGCGTCGTCGCTGCTGTACCTGCCCCAGCTGATCATCCAGCTGCAGGGCAACGAGACCGGTGGGGTCCGGCAGTTCTTCGAGAACTACGTCATCGACCAGAGCAGCCCGGTCCACATCGCGATCTTCTTCGGGATGATCGTCTTCTTCACGTACTTCTACGTGTCGATCACGTTCAACCCGGAGGAACGTGCCGACGACATGAAGCGCTACGGCGGCTTCATCCCCGGTATCCGTCCGGGCCGGCCGACCGCCGAGTACCTGCAGTACGTACTCTCCCGGATCACCCTGCCCGGTTCGATGTACCTCGGCGTGGTGGCGGTGCTGCCGAACTTCTTCCTCGCCGTCACGCAGCCGGGTCAGAACCAGAACTTCCCGTTCGGCGGGGTCGCGGTGCTCATCATGGTCGGAGTGGGGTTGGAGACGGTGAAGCAGATCGAGACGCAACTGAATCAGCGCAACTACGAAGGGTTCCTGAAGTAGTGCGCGTCGTGCTGCTGGGCCCCCCCGGAGCGGGCAAGGGCACCCAGGCCCAGATCATCGCCACGGAGCTCGCCGTCCCGGCGATCTCCACGGGCGACATCTTCCGCGCCAACGTGAGCGGGCAGACCGACCTCGGCCAGCAGGCCAAGTCCTACATGGATGCCGGGGACCTGGTGCCCGACGAGATCACCGTCGCGATGGTGACCGGCCGGCTCGCCGAGCCCGACGCCGTCGACGGCTTCCTGCTCGACGGCTTCCCGCGGACCATCGCCCAGGCCGAGCAACTGCGCGATTCGCTCAGCGAGCTGGGACACGCGCTGGACCGGTGCCTGGAGCTCGTCGTCGACGAGGACGAGCTGGTGCGGCGGCTGTCCGGCCGCCGGATGCTCGTGGACGGCGAGTGGGTCCAGCGGGACGACGACAAGCCCGAGACGGTCCGGCACCGGCTCGAGGTCTACCGGGAACAGACGGCGCCGCTGTCGGGGTTCTACGAGCAGGCGGGTCTGCTGAGCCGCATCGACGCGATCGGCGAGGTCGACGAGGTGACGGCGCGGGCGATGCGCGCGCTCGGCAGGGACGGCGACGGCGGCTCGACCGGAGTTCCGGCGGCGGTCTGAGTGGGCACCGACACCGGTGCACGCTGACCTCGGCGCCATCCTCCTGGCCCGCCTTCCCGTACTGGCGAAGTGGAGTGGACGGATGATCCAGATCAAGACCCCGCACGAGCTCGAGCTGATGCGCGCCGCCGGCCTGGTGGTCGCCGGCGCCATCGCCGCGGTGCGTGCTGCCGTCCGCCCCGGGGTGTCGACAGGTGAGCTCGACGCCATCGCCGAGGACCACATCCGCACGGCCGGTGCCGTGCCGTCGTTCCTGGGCTACCACGGCTTCACCGGCAGCATCTGCGCCTCGGTCAACGACGAGGTCGTGCACGGCATCCCCGATCCGCAGCGGACGCTGGCCGAGGGCGACAACATCTCGATCGACTGCGGCGCGATCCTGGCCGGCTGGCACGGCGACTCGGCGGTCACCGTCACGGTGGGGGAGCCCTCCGCCGCCGACGCCGAGCTGATCGCGGTCACCGAACGGTCCATGTGGGCGGGCCTGGCGAAGGCGGTGGCGGGCGGCCGGCTGACCGACATCAGCCACGGGGTCGAGGAGTCGATCACCGCCCACAGTCACCGCTACGGGATCGTCGACCACTACGGCGGCCACGGGATCGGCACCGAGATGCACCAGGACCCGCACGTGCTCAACTACGGTCGCGCCGGCCGGGGCCCCAAGCTGGTCCCGGGCCTGGCGCTGGCGATCGAGCCGATGGTCACCGTGGGCGACCCGGCGACCGTGGAGCTCGAGGACGGCTGGACCGTGGTGACCAAGGACGGGTCCCGCGCTGCGCACTTCGAGCACAGCGTGGCGATCACCTCGGAGGGGCCGTGGGTCCTCACCGCAGAGGACGGTGGGGTCGCCGGCCTCGCGCCGTTCGGGATCACCCCCCGCTCCTGAAAGAGGACCCTCCTGCCCCCCGCCACTCGCGAGCTTGCGGCGGGGCCCTGCAGCAGAAGGACCCCGTCGCCCCCCGGCGCTCGCTCCGCTCGCTCCGGGCCCCTGCGACGGGGCCGGGGCATGGCGCTGGTCACCTGAGGCCGGGTTGGTGACCGGGTGGCGGCTGGAGTACAGTGGCCGTTGGCGTTCGCGCCGTCCGTCGTCGTGCTGTGGCCGTACGACTCCGGGCGCCTCTGCGAGATCGCCCGCACCACCGCATCCCGCACCACCGCATCCCGCACGACCGTTCCTGCCGATCCGGCATGGGCGCTGTCAGCTCGAACGAACGAAGGGGCCCGCAGGGCATGGCGAAGAAGGACGGGGCCATCGAGGTCGAGGGTCGCGTCGTCGAACCGCTGCCCAACGCGATGTTCCGGGTCGAGTTGCAGAACGGGCACCGAGTGCTCGCCCACATCAGCGGGAAGATGCGGCAGCACTACATCCGCATCCTTCCCGAGGACCGCGTGGTCGTGGAGCTCTCGCCCTACGACCTGACCCGCGGACGCATCGTCTACCGCTACAAGTGATCGCCGCTCCACCGCGCCACCGCGCGCGGGTGACGGCGCACATCGATCTGAGGAATGAGGGCCGGCACCGGTGAAGGTCCAGCCGTCGGTGAAGAAGATCTGCGACAAGTGCAAGGTGATCCGCCGGCACGGCCGGGTCATGGTCATCTGCGAGAACGCCCGGCACAAGCAGCGCCAGGGCTGAGGGAGTACCTGACAAATGGCACGACTGGCTGGAGTGGACCTCCCCCGCGAGAAGCGGATGGAGATTGCCCTCACCTACATCTACGGAATCGGCCGGACCTCGGCGCAGGCCACCCTTGCCGCGACGGGCGTCAGCCCGGATCTGCGCGCCAAGGACCTGACCGACGAGGACCTGCTGAAGCTGCGCGACTACATCGACGAGCACTTCCGCGTCGAGGGTGACCTGCGCCGCGAGGTGGCTGGCGACATCCGCCGCAAGGTGGAGATCGGCTGCTACCAGGGGATCCGGCACCGCCGCGGTCTCCCGGTGCACGGGCAGCGGACGAAGACCAATGCGCGCTCGAGCAAGGGCCCGCGCAAGACCATCGCGGGCAAGAAGAAGGCCCGCTGATCTAGGCACGACGGCGCGCCGCCCCGACGTCAGGACGTCCGGACCGGCGGCGCGCCCGCAGCCCTCGGGCTGCTGCTCCACCCCGCTGCCCTCGCGCAGTGCAAGACCAGGCCACGAACACAGACACAGACCGGAGAGACATGCCTCCCAGGGCTCGCGCGGGTGCTGCCAAGAAGGTGCGCCGCAAGGAGAAGAAGAACGTCGCCCACGGCGCGGCGCACATCAAGAGCACCTTCAACAACACGATCGTGTCGATCACCGATCCCACGGGCAACGTGATCAGCTGGGCCTCGGCCGGGCACGTCGGGTTCAAGGGCTCCCGCAAGTCCACGCCGTTCGCGGCGCAGATGGCTGCGGAGAACGCCGCCCGCAAGGCCCAGGAGCACGGCATGCGCAAGGTCGACGTCTTCGTCAAGGGCCCCGGGTCCGGTCGCGAGACGGCGATCCGCTCCCTGCAGGCCACTGGCCTGGAGGTCGGGCAGATCCAGGACGTGACGCCGCAGCCGCACAACGGCTGCCGCCCCAAGAAGCGCCGCCGGGTCTGACCGGGCACTGACGAGAAGACTGAGGAGTACCTGACGTGGCCCGTTACACCGGAGCCGACTGCCGTCTGTGCAGGCGCGAGAAGATGAAGCTGTTCCTCAAGGGCAGCAAGTGCGAATCCCCGAAGTGCCCGATCGAGATCCGGCCCTACCCGCCGGGCGAGCACGGGCGCGGTCGCACCAAGGACAGCGAGTACCTGCTCCAGCTCCGTGAGAAGCAGAAGGCCCGCCGCATCTACGGCGTGCTGGAGAAGCAGTTCCGCGGTTACTACGAAGAGGCGAACAAGAAGTCGGGCAAGACCGGTGAGGTCCTGCTGCAGATCCTCGAGTCCCGCCTGGACAACGTCGTCTACCGGGCCGGCCTGGCCGAGTCCCGCGACATGTCCCGCCAGCTGGTGCGCCACGGCCACATCAAGGTCAACGGCCGCAAGGTGGACATCCCCTCCTACCGGGTGAGCGCGAACGACATCGTCGAGGTCGCTGCCAAGTCGGTCGAGATGCTGCCGTTCCAGGTCGCCCAGGCCAAGGCCGGTCAGCGTCCGGTGCCGCCGTGGCTCGAGGTCATCAGCAGCCAGCTCAAGGTCCTGGTGCACGCCATCCCGGCGCGCCAGGTCATCGACACCCCCGTGCAGGAACAGCTGATCGTCGAGCTCTACTCGAAGTAGAAGGACCCCCTTGCCCCCCACGCCACGCTTCGCGCGGCGCGGGGCCCTGCAAGGGGGCCGTACGACGGCGGGGCGGGTGGACCGATGTCCGCCCCGCCGGCACCACCCTCACGGCGTCATATGGCGGTCGCCGGAGGACCTGGAGGAGAACCACCATGCTCATCGCACAGCGTCCGACCCTCACCGAGGAGACGATCGACGCCCAGCGCTCGAGGTTCGTCATCGAGCCGCTCGAGCCCGGTTTCGGCTACACCCTCGGCAACTCGCTGCGTCGCACCCTGCTGTCCTCGATCCCCGGCGCTGCTGTCACCAGCATCCGCATCGAGGGCACCTTGCACGAGTTCACCACCGTGCCGGGTGTCAAGGAGGACGTCACTGAGCTCATCCTGAACCTCAAGGGCCTGGTCGTCAGCTCCGACTCCGACGAGCCGGTGACGATGTACCTGCGCAAGCAGGGCCCGGGTGACGTCACCGCCGCCGACATCGCGCCCCCGGCCGGTGTCGAGGTGCACAACCCCGAGCTGCACCTCGCCACGCTGAACGCCAAGGGCCGGCTGGAGATCGAGCTGGTCGTCGAGCGCGGGCGCGGTTACGTGCCGGCCACCCAGAACAAGCAGCCCGGCCAGGAGATCGGCCGCATCCCGGTCGACTCGATCTACTCCCCGGTGCTCAAGGTGACCTACGCCGTCGAGGCGACCCGGGTCGAGCAGCGCACCGACTTCGACCGCCTCGTGGTCGACGTCGAGACGAAGCCGTCGATGGAGCCGCGCGACGCGATCGCGAGCGCCGGCTCGACCCTGGTGGAGCTGTTCGGCCTGCTGCGCGAGCTGAACGTCGACGCCGAGGGCATCGAGGTCGGGCCCAGCCCGGCCGAGGCCGCCGACATCGCGAACTTCTCGATGCCGATCGAGGACATGGACCTCACCGTCCGGTCCTACAACTGCCTCAAGCGCGAGGGTGTGCACACCGTGGGTGAGCTCGTCACCCGCTCCGAGGCCGACCTGCTGGACATCCGGAACTTCGGTGCCAAGTCCATCGACGAGGTCAAGCTGAAGCTGGCTGCCATGGGCCTCGCGCTCAAGGACAGCCCGCCCGGGTTCGTCCCGTCCTCCGTCGAGAGCTACGACGAGGGCTACGAGACCGATGCCTACCAGGGCGTCGCCGAGTACGCCGAGGGCCAGGAGTTCACCGAGGGCGGCTACCAGGAGACCGAGCAGCTCTGAGGAAGGGCCCCGCTGCCCCCACCGTGGAAGGACCCCGTCCTCCCCACCCCTCGCACGCTCGGGGTGGCACCCTGGACGGGGCCACGGCGGGGGCCCTGCAGCGGGGCCATCCGGGGCCCGGCACACTGGCCCCGGACGCAGCACGGCCCGTCGTGCACGGGGCGACAGCACCACCACGGAACGCAGCCGGCGGCCCCCGCCCGGCCGCCTGAGGAAGGACCGACATGCCCACCCCCACCAAGGGCCCCCGTCTCGGCGGTTCCCCCGCGCACCAGCGGCTGATGCTGGCCAACCTGGCCACCTCGCTGTTCGAGCACGGGCGGATCACCACCACCGAGGCCAAGGCCAAGCGGCTCCGCCCGCTGGCCGAGAAGCTCGTCACCTTCGCCAAGCGCGGTGACCTGCACGCCCGGCGTCAGGTCATGACGACGATCCGCGATAAGGACGTCGTCCACACCCTGTTCGCCGACATCGGCCCGCGCTACGAGAACCGTCCCGGTGGCTACACGCGCATCGTCAAGGTCGGTCCCCGCAAGGGCGACAACGCCCCGATGGCGATCATCGAGCTCGTCGAGGCCCTGACCGTCGGCCAGCAGGCCGTCGGTGAGGCCGAGCGCGCCCGGGGCACCCGATTCGCCACCGGTGCCGGTGCCGCCTCCGCGGCCGGTGAGGTCCCGGCGGACGCCACCGCTGTCGCCGACGAGGCCGACGAGGTCGTCACCGACGTCTACAACCCCGATGGCGAGGTGCAGGACGACTCCGCGGTCGACCGGCAGCCCACCGCCGAGGGCACCGCTGTGGTCGACGACGCGGCCCTGACCCCGGACGTGGCCGACGCGGCCGCCGCCGAGGTCAACGCCGCCGAGACGCAGGACGCCGCGACCGAGAGCCGCAAGGCTCCCGGCGGCGAGTCGGCGCCCGACCCGAAGTAAGTGCTCCGCTGAACGACCCGCACGTCGACGAGCCCGCCACCGATCCCGGTGGCGGGCTCGTCCGCGTTCGGCTCGACATCTCCTACGACGGGACCGCGCTGCACGGCTGGGCCCGCCAGCCGGGACTGCGGACCGTCCAGGGCGAGCTGGAGCTGGCGCTGGCCACGGTGCTGAGGTGCGACGTCGACCTGACCGTAGCCGGGCGCACCGACGCCGGGGTGCACGCCATCGGGCAGGTGGCCCACACCGACCTCGACGCGGTGGTGTTCACCGCCCACGAGCCCAAGCTGCTGCGCCGGTTGCGCGGGGTCCTGCCGCCCGACATCGCGGTCACCGGCCTGCGGGAGGTCCCGGCGGCGTTCGACGCGCGCTTCGGCGCGCTCTCCCGGCACTACGTCTACCGCCTCGCCGACGCCGACGCCGGGCCCCCGCCGCTCCGCCGGGCGGACACCGTGGGCTGGCCGCGCCGCCTGGCGGCCGGGGCGATGGCCGACGCCGCCGAGCGGTTGCTGGGGGAGCAGGACTTCGCCGCCTACTGCCGGCGGCGTGCAGGCGCGACGACGATCCGCACCCTGCTGGCCCTGGACGTGGCCCGCACCGGCGACCTGGTCACCGTCGGCGCCTCGGCCGACGCCTTCTGCCACTCCATGGTCCGCAGCCTCGTGGGTGCGCTGCTGGCCGTGGGGGAGGGGCGGCGGGACGTGGCGTGGCCGGCTTCCCTGCTCAGCCGGACCAGCCGGGCCGGCGACGTACCGGTCGCGCCGGCCGGGGGGCTGACGCTGGTGCGGGTCGACTACCCGGCCGATGACGCGCTCGCCGCCCGGTCGCTGGTCACCCGGAACCGTCGTGGACCCCGGTGACCCGTCAGTCGAGGGCTGCGACGGCCTCGGTAACCGGGGTGTCGCCGCCGACGAGCTCGACCACGGCACCGGACCTCGGGTGGTCCAGCAGCTCGACGAGCACCGCGGCGACGTCGTCCCGGGGCACCTGCCCCCGACCGACGTGCCGGTCGAGCCGGACCCGGCCGGTGCCGGGGTCGTCGGTGAGGCCACCGGGCCGCAGCACGGTGACGGCCGGCCCGCGGCGGGCGAGCACGTCCTCCTCGGCCGCCAGCTTCGCCCGCAGGTAGGCCACGAACACCTCGTTCACGCCCTCGGGGGTCGCCCCGTCGGCCACCGACTCGACGCCCATCGAGGACACCAGCAGGTACGAGCCGACGCCGGCCCGCTCCGCTGCGTCGGCCAGCAGCACCGCGGCACCGCGGTCGACGGTGTCCTTGCGGGCGATCCCGCTGGCCGGGCCGCCACCGGCGGCGAAGACCGCCGCGTCGGCGCCGGCCAGCACCGCCGCGACGGCGTCGACGCCCGCGTGCTCCAGGTCCAGGACCACCGGTTCGACGCCGTCGGACGTGAGGTCCGGGCGGTGGTCGGGATTGCGGACGATGCCGACGACGGTGTCTCCCCGGGTGCTCAGCAACCGTCCGAGGCGGCGGGCAACCTGACCATGGGCTCCAGCGATGACGATGCGCATGATCAACCCCTACCCCGGCCGGTCCCGGGCACGCCGGGTGCGGTGTTCCGTCGGTCACGGCCGGACCGGGCGGTCGTCGTCGGCGGGGTCCCGTCATCGGCCCCGGCGGCGGTCCGCGCCCGGGCGAGTTCGGCCGGGGTGTCGCAGTCGGTCCAGGGCGCCGGCCGGCCGGGGACGGCCGGCGGCCGGTACCGGCGCACGGCCAGCGGCGCCAGAACCGCACGCATGGAGGTCGGCCCGCCCCCACCGGCGACCGCCGCGCGCAGCGCCTGGGTTCGCCACACACCGAGCAGCAGCTGGTCGCGGCCGGTGTCGTCGACGACCAGCACACCATCGCCGGTGAGCCGCTCCCGCAGCGCGGTGACCAGCTCCGCGGTGAGGAAGGGCAGGTCGCCGGCGAGCACGGCCACCACGTCGCCGGGGACGGCGGCCAGCCCGGCCCGCAGCGCCGGCACCGGGCCGCCCCCGGGCGGTTCCTCCCGGACCAGGACGACGTCCGCCGGGACCGGCTGCGGCGGGCCCACCACCACGCGGGGCGCGGCACCGGCCACCGCGGTGAGGACGGTCGCCAGCATCGTGCGGTCGCCCACCTGCAGCTGCGGCTTCCGTTGCCCGCCGAGCCGGGCCGCCCGGCCGCCGGCCAGCACCACGGCGGCGAAGGGAGGGAGGGCGCTCATGGGGCGAACGGTAGGGCGCTACCGGTGAGTACCGTCAACGACGTGGGACGAGTCACCAGCCGTACGCCCGTACTGCGCATCCGTGGGGCCGTGCACGGCACCCGCTCCGACACCGTGGCGTCGGAGGAGCCGCTGGAGATCCGGCTGAGCGGCACGCCGCTCGCGGTGACCATGCGGACCCCTGGCGACGACTTCGACCTCGTGCACGGCTTCCTGGCCACCGAGGGGGTGATCCGTTCCTCGGCCGACGTGGCCGGGTTGCGGTACTGCAACTCCGTCGATGCCGAGGGCCGCAACACCTACAACGTCGTCGACGTCGACCTGGCTCCCGGCGTCGAGGCGCCGGACACCGCGCTGGACCGGAACTTCTACACGTCCAGCTCGTGCGGCGTGTGCGGCAAGGCCAGCATCGACGCCATCCGGACCAGGACGACCCACGACGTCGCCGCCGACGACATCCGGCTGCCCCTGGCCACCCTGCTCGCGCTCCCCGACCGGCTGCGCGCGGCGCAGGAGGTGTTCTCCCGGACCGGTGGGCTGCACGCGGCAGGGCTCTTCACCGTCGCCGGTGAGCTGGTGGCGTTGCGCGAGGACGTCGGCCGGCACAACGCGGTCGACAAGGTCATCGGCGACGCGGTCCGCGAGGGCCGGGTGCCGCTGGCCGGGCACGTGCTCATGGTCAGCGGGCGGTCCTCGTTCGAGCTGACGCAGAAGGCCGCCATGGCCGGCGTGCCGGTGCTGGCGGCGGTCTCCGCCCCCAGCTCGCTGGCCGTGGAGCTGGCCGAGGAGGTCGGCATCACCCTGATCGGCTTCCTCCGCGGCGACGGCTGCAACGTCTACAGCCACACCGAGCGGCTTATCTTGCCCGTGTAGGGCAGTGAAGCTGGCCCCGCGAGGCAGCGCCACGCAGGCCGCCCTGCGAGGGTGCAGTCCGATGGCGGGGCCGGAGGCTCCCCATCGGAGTGTCACGAAGCGGCTCAGCGCAAGCCGGGACGGCACCTGGCCGCGGTGGGAGCGCGCAGCGCGACATCAGACATGATCTCCGCCTCGCAGCTGGCTGACGATGTGCGGTAGCAGGGGCCCGAGCACGGCCAGGCCGTCGCGCACACCGCCGGTGGAGCCGGGCAGGTTGACGACCAGCGTCCGCCCCGCCGTGCCGGCCAGCCCGCGGGACAGCACCGACGTCGGCACCGTGGGTGCGCCGTACCGGCGGACGGCCTCGGCGATCCCCGGCGCCTCCCGCTCGAGCACCAGCCGGGTCGCCTCCGGCGTGACGTCGGTGGGGGACAGCCCGGTGCCGCCGGTGGTCAGCACGACGTCGACCCCACCGGCGACGGCTGCCCGCAGCACCTCGACCAGCGCGTCGACGTCGTCCGGCCGGACGTGCGGGCCCGCCACGGTGAAACCCAGCGCGCGCAGTCCGTCGGCCAGCAGCTGGCCGCTGGTGTCGGCGTAGACGCCGGCGGACGCCCGGTTGGACGCGGTGATCACGACGGCGCGGGCGCCGGCGGGCAGCTCGCTCACGTGATCTCCTCGCTGGCGCTCGTCGACCGCGTTCGCGACGCTGCTGTGCCCCTGGATGAGCTCGCGGGCTCGCTCATCTGATCTCCTCGCTGACGCTCGTCGACCGCGTTCGCGACGCTGCTGTGCCCCTGGATGAGCTCGCGGGCTCGCTCATCTGATCTCCTCGCTGACGCTCGTCGACCGCGTTCGCGACGCTGCTGTGCCCCTGGATGAGCTCGCGGGCTCGCTCATCTGATCTCCTCGCTGGCGCTCGTCGACCGCGTTCGCGACGCTGCTGTGCTCCTGGATGAGCTCGTGGGCTCGCTCATCAGCGGACCCAGTCGCCGCTCTTGCCACCGGACTTGGCCAGCAGCCGGATGTCGGTCACGGTGGCCCGCGGATCGACCGCCTTCACCATGTCGATCACGGTCAGCCCGGCGACGGCGACCGAGGTCAGCGCCTCCATCTCCACCCCGGTGCGGTCCGCGGTGCGCGCGGTGGCGGTGATCTCCACGGCCTCGTCGGTGACCTCGATGTCGACGGTCACCCCGTGCAGCGCGATCGGGTGGCACAGCGGGATCAGGTCCGGCGTCCGCTTGGCCCCGGCGATGCCGGCGATCCGGGCGACGGCGATCGCGTCGCCCTTGGGCACGCCGCGGCCGCGCAGCAGGGCGACGACCTCCGGGCTGACGAGCACCCGGCCGGCCGCCGTCGCCACCCGGGCGGTGACCGGCTTGGCGGTGACGTCGACCATCCGGGCGGCGCCGGACTCGTCGACGTGGGTCAGTCGCTGCTCGCTCACTGCGCACTCCTGTTCGTCTCCGCTACTGCTCCGCTCCTCGCTCGCTGGCGCTCGCTGCGATGCTCACCGCAGCGTCGACTCACTGGAGCGCTCCTTCGATCAGCACGACGTCGACCTCGGTGCCGGCGGGCAGCTCGGTCACTGCCTCGGGGACGACGACGAGGCAGTTGGCGCGGGCGAGGTGGGCCACGAGATGGGAACCGGGCCCGCCGACCTGGGTGACCACCCCACCGTCGAACAGGCCGCGCAGGAACTGCCGCTTCCCGGCGGGGGAGCGCAGGCCCTCGGTGAGCCGCGCCGAGGTGCGCAGCCGGTCGGGCGAGGCGTGCCCGAGCGCGCGGCGCAGCGCCGGCCGGACGAACACCTCGAAGGAGACGAACGAGCTCACCGGGTTGCCCGGCAGGGTGACCACCGGGACGCCGTCCACGGTGCCGGCGCCCTGCGGCCCACCCGGCTGCATGGCCACCTTTCCGAACTCCACGGTGCCGAGCGCGCCGAACGCGTCCTTGACCACCTCGTAGGCGCCGGCGCTCACGCCACCGCTGGTGATCAGCAGGTCGGCGCCGACCAGTTCGGCGCGCACGGTGCGCAGGAAGGTGTCGACGTCGTCGGGCACGAAGTGGAGGGTGCGCGCCTCCCCGCCGGCGTCGGCGACCGCGCCGGCCAGCAGCACCGAGTTGGACTCGTAGATCTGCCCCGGCGCCAGTGGTTCACCGGGGGCGACCAGCTCGCTCCCGGTGGAGAGGACCAGCACGCGGGGGCGGCGGCGCACCGGCAGGGTGGCGTGACCGACCGCGGCGGCCAGCCCGAGCTGGGTCGGACCGAGGGCGGTGCCGGCCGGCAGCGCCACGGCGCCGGCGGCGATGTCCTCCCCGGCGTGCCGTAGATGGGTGCCGGCGGCGGGGGAGCTGGTGATGGTGACGACGTCGGTGGCGCCGTCGGTGCGCTCCACCGGGACGACGACGTCCGCGCCGGCCGGCAGGGGTGCGCCGGTCATGATCCGGTGCACCGTGCCGGGGGCGAGCGCCGGGACGTCGGTGCGCCCGGCGGGGATGTCCGCGGCGACCGGCAGCCGGACCGGCGCCGCCTCGCTCGCCGCGCCGACCTCGGCCCAGCGGGCGGCGTAGCCGTCCATCGCCGAGTTGTCGAAGCCGGGCAGCGCGACCAGGGCGGGGAGGTCCGCGCCCAGTACCCGCCCGGCGGCCGCGGGCACCGCGACGTGCTCGACCGGCAGCAGCCCCAGGAGCCCGGCCACCACCGCCTGGTGTTCCTCGACGGTCCGCACGACCCCATCCTCTCCGACCCGGGGCGCCGGCGGCCCCGGCGGGGTCGCGCCGGAGGGTGTGCGGGCGGCTCGCGCGGGGCAGGCAGCCGGGGTGGGTGCAGCGGGCGGTTCCGTCGTGGTGGTGGGTCAGGTGGGTCGGGACCTCGTCCTGCAGGTGGACCGGCTCCCGGATGCGGGTGGCAGCGCCCCCGTGCGCGGCCGCCGGGAGGTGCTGGGCGGCAAGGGGGCCAACCAGGCCGTGGCCCTGGTCCAGCTGGGTCGACCGGCGGCCCTGCTGGGCGTCGTCGGCGCCGACGCGGCGGGTGACCAGGTGCTGGCCGAGGCGGTCGCCGACGGGCTCGACGTCTCGGGGGTGGCCCGCCGTCCGGGCGTGGCCACCGCGCTGCTCCTCGACCTCGTCGAGACCGGGGGCGTCCGCCGGCTGCTGGAGGACGTGCCCGACGCCGCGCTGCTCACCGCCGCCGACGTCGCGGCGGCCGCACCGTTGCTGGACCGCGCGCCGGCGGTCCTGCTCCAGCTGCAGCAGCCCGGCGACGCGGTCCGGGCGGCGCTGGCCCACGCCCCCGGCGGGGCGCTGCTCGTCGCCGACGGCGCCGCCGCCGAACCCGGCACCCGCGCGGCGGTGCTCGCGGCGGTGGACGTGCTGCGCGCCGACGCGTCCGAGGCCCGGGCCTGGGTCGACGGCGACCTGGCGGGGCTGGACGACGTGCGGGCGGCGGCCCGCGAACTGTGCGGCCGGGGCCCGCGGGTGGTGTCCCTGGCCGCCGGGGAGGACGGCGACCTGACCGTCTGGGCCGGCCCGGACGGTGGGCTCGAGGAGCAACTGGTGCCGCTGCTCGGCGCGGAGCCGGTGGACCCGACCGGCGCGGGCGACACGATCGTGGCGGCACTGACGGCCGCCCTGCTGCGCGGCGCCGGCCCGCGCACGGCCGCCTGGGAGGCGGGTGCCGCGGCGGCGCTGACCGTGGCCCGAGCCGGTGGCCGCCCGCGGCTGGACCCGGTCGGGGTGACCCGGGATGCCGTGGCGGCGCAGCGCGGGACGGAACCGGAAGGGCGCCCCGCTACCGTCGGCCTCCGGACACAGCGGACAGGAGACCTGGCATGACAGAGATCGACCGGATGCTGGCGGCCAACCGGCAGTGGCTCGCGAACTTCCCGGGCGACCTGCCGGTCGCTCCGGCCCGCGGCGCCGCCGTCGTGGCCTGCATGGACTCCCGGATGCCGCTGTTCGGCATGCTCGGCCTGGCGGTCGGCGACGCGCACGTCATCCGCAATGCCGGCGGCGTGGTCACCGATGACACCCTGCGGTCGCTGGCGATCTCCCAGCACCTGCTGGGCACGCGCGAGGTGGTGCTCGTGCACCACACCGACTGCGGGCTCAACAAGGCCACCGACGCGGAGTTCGCCGACCTGGTCGAGCGCACCACCGGGCACCGGCCCCCCTTCGCCGCCCGGGCCTTCTCCGACGTCGACGCCGACGTCCGGGAGTCGATGGAGCTCGTCCGTGCGGCGCCCTACCTGCTGTCCACCGAGGTCCGCGGCGCCGTCTACGACGTGGCCACCGGGCTGCTCCGCGAAGTGAAGGACCCTGCTGCCCCCCACCACTCGCAGGCTCGCGGCGGGCCCCTGCAGCAGGGCCAGGGCCAGGAGTCGGGTTCGTAGCCCGCGCTGGTATCGTCGTCGGCTGGCGCGCGACGCCGGCTGGTGCGCGCGCGTCCTCTCGACCCTCCAGGGTCTGTCTCCCGTGCTCGGTGAGGCGATCCGACCAGCCGCCCGCCTGACGACGACAAGGACAGTGAGCCTCGTGCGCACGTACTCCCCCAAGCCCGGTGACATCACCCGGGCCTGGCACGTCATCGACGCCACCGACGTGGTGCTCGGTCGACTGGCCAGCCAGACCGCCATCCTGCTGCGCGGCAAGCACAAGCCGCAGTTCGCCCCGCACGTGGACGCCGGTGACTTCGTCGTCATCGTCAACGCGGGCAAGGTGGCCCTCACCGGCTCGAAGCGCGAGACCAAGGTCGCCTACCGCCACTCGGGCTACCCGGGCGGCCTGCGGACGATCAATGTCGGCGACGAGCTCCAGACCCGCCCCGACCGCGTCATCGAGCGCGCCATCAAGGGCATGCTCCCGCACAACTCGCTGGGCCGGCAGATGATCTCCAAGCTCAAGGTGTACGCCGGGCCGGAGCACCCGCACGCCGCCCAGCAGCCCCAGACCTTCGAGATCAAGCAGGTGTCCCAGTGACTGAGCCTGCGAAGTCACCCATCAGCATTGCACCGTCGGTCACAATGCCGACGAGCGCCAGCGAGGAGAGCAAGTGACCAGCGCCGCCCAGACCGTGACCGACGCCGACGGGCGCCCCATCCAGACGGTCGGCCGCCGCAAGGAGGCCGTCGTCCGCGTCCGGCTGCTGCCGGGCACCGGCCAGTTCAAGCTGAACGGCCGCACCATCGAGGAGTACTTCCCCAACAAGGTGCACCAGCAGCTCATCCGTGAGCCGCTCGTCATCCTGGAGAAGGGCGAGCAGTACGACGTCGTCGGTCTGCTGCACGGTGGTGGCGTCTCCGGCCAGGCCGGCGCGCTGCGTCTGGCGATCGCCCGGGCGCTCATCGAGATCGAGCCGGAGGACCGTCCGGCCCTCAAGAAGGCCGGCTTCCTGACCCGTGACCCCCGGGTCACCGAGCGCAAGAAGTACGGACTGAAGAAGGCCCGCAAGGCGCCCCAGTACTCCAAGCGCTGACCCCGGTCTCCCCGAGACGTCCATGGGTCGCCTCTTCGGAACCGACGGTGTCCGCGGTCTGGCCAACGCCGACCTGACACCGGAGCTGGCACTGGCGGTGGCGCGCGCCGCCGCCGGTGTGCTCGCCGACCGCGACGGGACCTCGCGTCCCGTCGCGGTCGTCGGGCGTGACCCACGGGCCAGCGGGGAGATGCTGGAGGCCGCGGTCGTCGCCGGCCTGACCAGTGCGGGCGCCGAGGTGCTGCGGGTGGGCGTGCTGCCCACCCCGGCCATCGCGCACCTCACCGGCCAGACCGGCGCCGACCTCGGCGTGATGCTGTCGGCCAGCCACAACCCGATGCCCGACAACGGGATCAAGCTGTTCAGCCGCGGTGGCCACAAGCTGCCCGACGCGGTCGAGGCGGCCATCGAGCGGCAGATCACCGGCGGCGACAGCCGCACCGACCACCGCCCCACCGGCGGGGGCATCGGCCGGGTCCGCGACCTGCCCGGGGCGGCCGACGACTACGTCGACCACGTGCTGTCCGCCCTGCGGCAGCCGTTGTCCGGACTGCGGGTGGTCGTCGACTGCGCCCACGGCTCGGCCGCCCGCGTCGCGCCCGAGGTGTACCGCCGGGCCGGCGCCCAGGTGCACGTCATCGGCGGCGAGCCCGACGGCTGGAACATCAACGACGGCATCGGGTCGACGCACCTCGAGCCGCTGCAGGCCGCGGTCGCCCGGTTCGGCGCCGATATCGGCATCGCCCACGACGGCGACGCCGATCGCTGCCTGGCCGTGAGCGCCGCCGGCGACGTCGTCGACGGCGACGCGATCCTGGCCATCTGCGCGCTCGCGCTGCACGAGAGCGGCAACCTCACCGACGACACCGTCGTCGCCACGGTGATGAGCAACCTCGGCTTCCACCACACCATGCGCGCCGCCGGCATCGCCGTGCAGACCACCGCCGTGGGTGACCGGTACGTGCTGGAGGCGTTGCACGCCGGCGGGCTGAGCCTGGGCGGCGAGCAGAGCGGCCACCTGGTCTTCCTCGACTGGGCCACCACCGGCGACGGACTGCTCACCGGGCTCGCGCTGCTGTCCCGGATGAGCGCGACCGGGGCGTCGCTGGCCGAGCTGGCCTCCGTCGTCCGCCGGTTGCCGCAGACCCTGGTCAACGTGCCGGTCACCGACCGGCTGGCGGTCGCGGCGAGCGACGACGTCGCCGCCGCGGTGAACGCCGTCGAGGCCGAGCTGGGCGATGCCGGCCGGGTGCTGCTGCGCCCGTCGGGCACCGAGCAGCTGGTCCGCGTGATGGTCGAGGCGCCCACCCAGGAGCAGGCCGACGCCACCGCCGGGCGGCTGGCCGGGGTCGTCGCCGCCGTCAGCTGACGTCGGCACGGAGGGTCACCGCGCGAGCCTGGTCACCTGGACGGGTGATTCCGGCCGGATGGCCGCCCGGCGCCGGTACCCTCGGAACAATGTGCGGCATCGTGGGGTACGTCGGCCCGCAGGACTCGTTGGACGTCGTCCTGGAAGGGCTGCGCCGGCTGGAGTACCGCGGCTATGACTCGGCAGGCGTCGCCGTGCTGGCCGGAGGCCGGCTGACGACGGCGAAGAAGGCGGGCAAGCTCGCCAACCTTGAGAAGGAGCTGGCCCAGGAGTCCCTGCCCGCCTCCACCATCGGGATCGGGCACACCCGCTGGGCCACGCACGGCGGTCCGACCGACCGCAACGCCCACCCGCACGTCTCCGCCGACGGCACCGTGGCGGTCGTCCACAACGGGATCATCGAGAACTTCGCCGCGCTGCGCGCCGAGTGCGAGGCGGCCGGCGTCGAGTTCTCCTCCGAGACCGACACCGAGGTCGTCGCCCACCTGCTGGCCGCCGAGTACCGCGAGCTGCCCGCCGGGCGGAGCCGGCTGGCCGCTGCCATGCGGGCGGTCAGCCGCCGGCTCGAGGGCGCGTTCACCCTGGTGGTCACGCACGCCGACGAGCCCGACCGGCTGGTCGCCTCCCGTCGCAACAGTCCGCTGGTGGTCGGCGTCGGCGACGGCGAGTACTTCCTCGGCTCCGACGTCGCCGCGTTCATCGCGCACACCAAGGAGGCCCTCGAGCTGGGCCAGGACCAGGTCGTCGAGATCGACCGCACCGACGGCGTCACGGTCACCGACTTCGCCGGCGCCGAGGTCGGCGCCACCCCGTACACCGTCGACTGGGATGCCGCGGCCGCCGAGAAGGGCGGCTACGACTGGTTCATGCTGAAGGAGATCGCCGAGCAGCCCAAGGCGGTTGCCGACACGCTGCTGGGCCGGCTCAGCGACAACGGCGAGCTGGTCCTCGACGAACTGCGGCTGGCCGAGCAGGACCTCCGCGACGTCGACAAGGTCTTCGTCGTCGCCTGCGGGACGGCGTACCACGCCGGGCTGATCGCCAAGTACGCGATCGAGCACTGGACCCGGATCCCGGTCGAGGTCGAGCTGGCCAGCGAGTTCCGGTACCGCGACCCGGTGCTCGACCGCAGCACGCTGGTCGTGGTCGTCAGCCAGTCCGGCGAGACCATGGACACCCTGATGGCGCTGCGGCACGCCAAGGAGCAGAAGGCCAAGGTCCTGGCCATCTGCAACGCTAACGGCTCGACGATCCCGCGCGAGTCCGACGCGGTCCTCTACACGCACGCCGGTCCCGAGGTCGCCGTCGCCTCGACCAAGGGCTTCCTCACCCAGGTGGTCGCCTGCTACCTGGTCGGGTTGTTCCTGGCCCAGGTCCGCGGGGTCAAGTACGCCGACGAGGTCGGCGCGATCGTCGACGACCTGCGCGCGCTGCCCGAGCAGGTGACCGCGGTCCTCGCCACCATGGAGCCGGTGCGCGAGCTCGCCCGGTCGCTGGCGACGGAGGACACGCTGCTGTTCCTCGGCCGGCACGTGGGCTACCCGGTCGCGCTGGAAGGTGCGCTCAAGCTCAAGGAGCTGGCGTACATCCACGCGGAGGGCTTCGCCGCCGGTGAGCTCAAGCACGGTTCGATCGCGCTGATCGACCAGGGCACCCCGGTCGTCGTCATCGTCCCCTCGCCGCTGAGCCGCGAGTCGGTGCACGGCAAGGTGGTCAGCAACATCCAGGAGGTCCGGGCCCGCGGCGCGCGGACGATCGTGATCGCCGAGGAGGGCGACGACGACGTCGTGCCCTACGCCGACCACCTCATCCGGGTGCCGCGCACCCCGACCCTGCTCGCCCCCGTCGTGACGACGGTGCCGCTGCAGGTGCTGGCCTGCGAGATCGCCGCCACCCGCGGCCTGGACGTCGACCAGCCGCGCAACCTGGCGAAGAGCGTCACCGTCGAGTGACGCCGCTGTGAGCATCGCAGCGAGCGCCAGCGAGCGAGGAGCGGAGCAGGGGCGGAACCGACGTGGGGGCACCGTCGAGTGACGCCGCTGTGAGCGAGCGCCAGCGAGCGCCAGCGAGCGAGGAGCGGAGCAGGGGCGGAACCGACGTGGGGGCACCGTCGAGTGAAGGACCCCTCTGCCCCCACCCGCTCGCAAGCTCGCGGCGGGGCCCTGCAGAGGGGCCGTTCCAGTACGGCGACCATCGGGCGCTGACACACTGGCGGCGTGATCATCGGGGTCGGCATCGACGTGTGCCCGGTGGAGCGGTTCGCCGCGTCCCTCACCCGCACCCCGGGCCTGCGCGACCGGTTGTTCACGCGCGCCGAGCAGCACACCCCGGCCGGTGCGCCCCGCACCGGCGAGTCGTTGGCCGCCCGGTTCGCGGCCAAGGAGGCGCTGGCCAAGGCCCTCGGCGCGCCGGGGAACCTGCACTGGCACGACGCCGAGGTCATCGTGGGGGAACACGGCCGGCCGCTGCTCACCGTGCGTGGCACGGTCGCCCGCCGGGCCGCCCAGCTGGGGGTGACCGGCTGGCACGTGTCGTTGTCGCACGACGGGGGCATCGCCTCCGCTGTGGTCATAGCCGAAGGTGCCCCCGCGTGATCGGTCTCTACACAGCCGACCAGGTCCGGGGGGCCGAGCGCGCCGCGATGGCCGCGCTGCCCCCCGGAACGCTCATGCAGCGGGCGGCCACCGGCCTGGCGGCCGTCTGTCTCCGGCTACTCGGCCGGGGGCACGGCGTCCGGGTGGTGCTGCTCGTCGGCTCCGGCGACAACGGTGGGGACGCCCTGCACGCCGGCGCGGTGCTGGCCGCCCGCGGGGCCGCGGTGCGTGCCGTCCTGCTCGATCCCGGCCGCGCGCACGCCGGCGGGCTGGCCGCGCTGCGTCGGGCCGGCGGCCGGGTGACCGGCCCCGGTGATCCGGGTCTGGACCGCGCCGACCTCGTGCTCGACGGCATCGTGGGCATCGGCGGGCGGGGTGGCCTGCGCGAGACCGCCGCGCGGCTGGTGCGCCAGGCCACCGAGGGCCCCGGCCTGCTCGTCGCCGTGGACCTGCCCAGCGGCGTCGCCGCCGACACCGGCGCCGTGCCCGGTGCCGCCTTCCCCGCCCAGCACACCGTCACGTTCGGCGCGGTGAAGACCGGGCTGGTGGTCGGCCCCGGGCGGGGCGCGGCCGGAACGGTGCACCTGGTCGACATCGGCCTGGCCGGGCATCTTCCCCGGCCGGACGCGGGGCAGCTCGCCGACGCCGACGTCGTCGCGCACCTCGGGCCGCCGAGCGCCGACGACGACAAGTACTCCCGGGGCGTGGTCGGCGTGGTGGCCGGGTCGGCGACCTACCCGGGCGCCGGCGTGCTCTGCACCGGTGCCGCGCTGCGCACCCGGCCGGGACTGGTCCGGTACGCGGGCACCGCCGCCGAGGGCGTGCGGGCGGCCTGGCCCGAGGCGATCGTCACCGCCGGCCGGCCCGCCGACGCCGGCCGGGTGCAGGCCTGGGTGGTGGGCCCGGGCATGGGCACCGACGACGACGCCCGCAGCGCGCTCGCCGAGGTGCTGGCCACCGACCTGCCGGTGGTCGTGGACGCCGACGCCCTCACCATGGTGTCCCGCGAGCCGGGGCTGGTCGGCGGCCGCGCCGCGCCGACGGTGCTGACCCCGCACGACCGCGAGTTCGCCCGCCTGTTCGGTGACGTGGGCGACGACCGGGTCGGTGCCGCCCGCCGGGGAGCGGCCCAGCTCGGTTGCACGGTCCTGCTCAAGGGTGCCGCCACCGTGGTCGCCGACGCCTCGGGGCAGGTCCACGTCAACGCCACCGGCACCCCGTGGCTGGCCACCGCTGGCACCGGCGACGTGCTGGCCGGCATCCTCGGCGCGCTGCTGGCCACCGGCCTGGGCGCGCCGGAGTCGGCCGCCGTCGCCGCGCACGTGCACGGCCGCGCGGGGCAGCTCGCCGCCGAGGCCGGTCCGCTGATCGCGGGCGACCTGGTTCGCCGGCTCCCCGCGACGCTGGCCCGGCTGCGGGGCGCCGGGACGGCGGGCGACGCCGCGCCTGGGACAGTGGGGACGTGACGCTGGTGGAGCAGGCCCCGCAGGACCGGGCCGTCGGGAACAGGGCCGAGGTGGTGGTCGACCTCGACGCCATCGCGGCCAACACCGCCGCCCTGCGCGAGCGGGTGGACCGGCCGCTGATGGCGGTGGTCAAGGCCGACGGCTACGGGCACGGCCTGCTCCCCGCCGCCCGGGCGGTGCTGGCCGGCGGCGCGGACGCGCTCGGCGTCGCGGTGCTGGAGGAGGCCCTCGCGCTACGCGCCGCGGGCATCACCGCACCCGTGCTGGCCTGGCTGAACGGGCCGGGGGAGGACCACGCCGCCGCGCTGCGGGCCGACGTCGAGGTCTCGGTCAACGCGGCCTGGGGCCTGGCCGAGGTGGTGGCGGCGGCCCGTGCCACCGGCCGCACCGCCCGGGTGCACCTCACCATCGACACCGGGCTGGGCCGCGAGGGCGCCACCCCCGACGAGTGGCCGCAGCTGGTCGCCGCGGCGGCGCGGGCCCAGGCCGACGGGGAGGTCGCCGTGGTGGGGCTGTGGAGCCACCTGGCCTACGCCGACGCCCCGAGGCACCCCACCATCGGGGCGCAGGTGCGGGTCTTCGAGGAGGCGGTGGCGGTCGCCCGGGCAGCCGGGCTCACCGGCGCCCGCCGGCACCTGGCGAACTCGGCCGCCACGATCGCGCTCCCCGGCACCTGGTTCGACATGGTGCGCCCCGGCGTCGCCCTCTACGGGCTCGATCCGCTCGGCGGCAACCCCGCGCAGTACGGGCTGCGGCCGGCGATGACCGTGCAGGCCCGGGTGGTGCTGACCAAGCGGGTGCCGGCCGGCGCCGGGGTCTCCTACGGCCACACCTACTCACCGGCGCAGGCGACCACCCTCGCGCTGGTCCCGGTCGGCTACGCCGACGGCGTCCCCCGCGCGGCGGGCAACCGCGCGCGCGTGCTCGCGGGCGGCGCCCAGCGCCGGATCGCCGGGCGGGTGTGCATGGACCAGTTCGTGCTCGATGTCGGTGACGACCCGGTGGCCGTGGGCGACCCGGTGGTGCTGTGGGGGCCGGGCACCGGCGGGGAGCCCACCGCGCAGCAGTGGGCCGACGCCGTCGAGACCATCCACTACGAACTGGTCACCCGGGTCGGTGGCCGGTTCCGCCGCCGGTACGTCGGCACGGCGGGGGTGCGGTGATGGCAGCCGGACATCCGCACGAGCACCACCTGGGCCGCACCGCCGGTCTGATCGGCGCGGCCGTCGGGCTGGCGGCCGCCGGCACCGCGGTGGGCGTCGCGGTCACCCGGACGGCGACGTCCCGGGTGCGGGCCGGCCAGCTCGCCGGCCAGGCCGGGAACGGCGGCCGCGCGGTCGCCGACCTGCCGGCGCGGGAGCAGCGCGAGCAGGACCCGCTCGGCGCCGCCCGCCGCCCGGCCGACCGCACGGCCCTGGTCCAGACCGACGACGGGGTGCTCCTCGCCGTCGAGGAGATCGGCCCGCTCGACGCTCCGCTGACCGTCGTCTTCGTGCACGGGTACGCCCTGTCGATGGCATCGTGGACCTTCCAGCGCCGCGAGCTGGCCACCGAGCTGGCCACCGCCAACGGGCACCGCCCCACCGCCCGGCTGGTGTTCTACGACCAGCGCGGGCACGGCTCCTCCGGCCGGGGCGCCGCCGATTCCGCGACGATCGACCAGCTGGCCACGGACCTGGAGACGGTGCTCACCGCGCGGGTGCCGCGCGGGCCGGTGGTGCTGGTCGGCCACTCGATGGGCGGCATGACCATCCTGACGCTGGCCCAGCACCGGCCGGACCTCTTCGGCAGCCGGGTGGCCGGGGTGGCCCTGGCCTCTACCTCCAGCGGCAACCTGGCCGACCTCGACTTCGGCCTGCCCCAGCTGCTCACCCGGGTGCGCGCGGCCGTGCTGCCGGTGGCCGCGTTCGTGATGCGCCGGCGGCCCGGGTTCGCCGAGCACGCCCGCCGGCTGGCCAAGGACGTCGTCTCCGCGGCGACCTGGTCGCTGTCGTTCGCCTCGGCCGACGTGGACCCGGCACTCGGTCGCTACGTCGACGCGATGATCGCCGGCACCCCGGTCGACGTGATCGCCGAGTTCTACCCGGCGATTGCCGGCCTGGATGCCGGCGGGGCGATCGAGCCGCTGCGCCGCGTCCCGACGCTGGTGCTCACCGGCGACGCGGACAAGCTGATCCCGCAGGCGCACAGCGAGCGGATCGTCGAGGAGCTCGGGCGCACGGGCAGCGACTCGACCGAGTTCGTCGTCGTCCCCGGTGCCGGCCACCTCGTGCTGCTGGAGAAGCCGGCCGAGGTGACGGCTGCGCTCTCGGCGCTGCTGCGGCGGGTGGCGGCCGAGCAGCCCGCCCGCCGCTGATGCCCGACCTCCGCCCGCCTCGCTCGGGCGCGCCGGCCGAGGAGGTGGCCCGCACCGCCGCGGCGGCTCCGGACTGGGCGTCGTTGGCAGCCGTGGCCGGTGGTTGCCTCGCCTGCCCCGAGCTCGCGGCCACCCGGCAGCACGTGGTGGTCGGTGACGTGCCGGTGTCGGGCCGGCCGCTGGTCGCCCTGGTCGGCGAGGCGCCGGGCGCCACCGAGGACGAGACCGGCCGGCCCTTCGTCGGGCGATCGGGCGCCCTGCTGGACCAGCTGCTGGCCGCGGCCGGCCTGGACCGCGCCGAGACGGCAGTGCTCAACGTGGTCAAGTGCCGCCCGCCCGGCAACCGGACGCCGAAGGCCCCAGAGGTCGCCCGCTGCAGCGGCTGGCTGCACCGCCAGCTCGACCTGCTCGACCCCCCGGCGGTCGTGGCGCTGGGGCTCTCGGCGGCGAAGTGGTTCCTCGGACCCCGGACGGTCCTCGGGCAGGTGCGCGGCCGGCCGCACGACGTGGGCGGGCGGGCGCTCTGGGTCACCTACCATCCGTCGGCCGCGATCCGTTTCGGGCCGAACGGCGCCCCGCGGGCAGCGCTGGCCGAGGACCTCGCGGCCGTGGTGGGCAGCCTGTGAACCGCGACCACCTGCTGGCCACCGTCGCCGACACCCAGGCGTTCGGCCGGGCGCTGGCGCAGCTGCTCCAGGCCGGTGACCTCGTCGTCCTCGCCGGCCCGCTGGGCGCGGGGAAGACCGCGCTGACCCAGGGGATCGGGGCGGGCCTCGGCGTGCCCGGCCCGGTCACCTCGCCGACCTTCGTGCTGGCCCGGGTGCACCGCGGCGGCCGGGTGCCCCTGGTGCACGTCGACGCCTACCGGCTGGGCAGCATGGCCGACGTCGACGACCTCGACCTCGACGCCACCGCGGGGGAGGCGGTCACCGTCGTGGAGTGGGGGCACGGGCTGGTCGAGCAGCTCGCCGACGAGCACCTGGTGGTCGAGCTCGACCGGCGGGACGACGACGTCCGCACCGCCCGGCTCGTCCCGCACGGTCCCGGCTGGGAGCAGCGGCTGCGCTGAGCCCCGGTCCACGGGCACCCGGCCGGTCCCCAGCCGGTACCCCGACGTCGCCGGTACGTCCTCGTCGGTCGTCGACTCGTCGTCGGCCAGGAGCCGGCGGGTGCCGGCCCTCCGCAGGCCGGCGAGAGCAGAGCGGCGCCCCGATGCCGGAGCAGCGGCAACTACTCTGGTTCGTCGTGCTCGTCCTCGCTCTCGACACCGCGACCCCGACCCTCGTCGTCGGGCTCGCCCGCTGGGCGCCCGGCGCCGCTGCCGAGGTGCTGGCCGAGCGGAGCGTGGCGTCGGGCAACCGGCACGCCGAGCTGCTCACCCCGACGATCCGTGCGGTGCTGGCCGGCGCCGGCGCAGCGATGGCCGACCTCGGCGCCGTGGTCACCGGGCTCGGGCCGGGGCCCTACACCGGCCTGCGGGTCGGCGTCGTCACCGCGGCCACGCTGGCCGATGCCCGCGGGCTCCCCGTCGTCGGGGTCTGCTCGCTGGACGCGATCGGCGCGGGCCTCCGCACCGTGGTCACCGACGCCCGCCGCAAGGAGGTCTACTGGGCTCGCTACGGCGCCGACGGCATCCGGCTGGCCGGGCCGGCGGTGGACCGCCCGGCCGATCTGTCGCCCACTCCGCCGGTGGTCGGCGACGCGGCCTTCGGCGCGCGGCTCGGCGTCGAGGTCGCCCCGGCCGAGGTGACGACGGCGGGGCTGCTGCGCGCCGCGGCGCCCCAGCTCGCCGACCCGGCGTCGGCGGCCCCGCTCGTCCCCCTCTACCTCCGCCGTCCCGATGCCGTCCCGCCGCCGCTGCGCAAGGCGGTCAGCCAGCCATGAGCGAGCTTGCGAGCTCATGCATGGGCAGAGCAGCGGCGCGCACGAGGCGGACGAGCGCCAGCGAGGAAGCCTCGTGAGCGTGATCCTGCGGGACATGACCCGCGCCGACCTCCCCGCCGTCCTGGCGATGGAGGAGGAGCTGTTCGCCCCGGACACCTGGACCGCGGCGATGTACCGCGACGAGCTGCACCGCACCGACAGCCGGCACTACCTGGTCGCCGTCGACGAGGCGGGCGCCCTGATCGGGTACGCGGGGCTGATCGCCTACCCCGAGGAGGCGCACATCGCCACCATCGGCGTCACCGCCACGGCGCAGGGGCAGGGCGTCGGTGCCCGGCTGCTGGACACCCTGCTGGCCGAGGCGGACACCCGCAGCCAGGTGGTGCTGCTGGAGGTGCGCGCGGACAACGAGGTCGCCCAGGGGCTGTACCGGCGGCGCGGGTTCACCGAGATCGGCCGGCGCCGCGGGTACTACCAGCCCAGCAACACCGACGCGGTCGTGATGAGCCGGGAGGTACGGCGATGAGCGGAGCGCCCCGCGGGAGCGAACGGTGGACACGATGAGCGAGCCGCTGGTGCTCGGGTTCGAGACCTCCTGCGACGAGACCGGCGTCGGTCTCGTGCGCGGGCAGACGCTGCTGTCCGACGCGCTCGCCACGTCGAGCCCTGCGCACGAGCGGTTCGGCGGCGTCGTTCCGGAGATCGCCTCCCGGGCGCACCTGGAGGCGATGGTCCCCACCGTGCACCGGGCGCTGGCCGAGGGCGGGGTGGCGGCCACCGACGTCGACGCGATCGCGGTGACGTCGGGGCCCGGGCTGACCGGCGCGCTGCTGGTGGGCGTGGCCGCGGCCAAGGCCTACGCGCTGGCCCTGGACGTGCCGCTGTACGGCGTCAACCACCTCGCCGCCCACGTCGCGGTCGACGAGCTGGAGCACGGTCGGCTCGCCGAGCCGACGATCGCCATGCTGGTCTCCGGCGGGCACAGCTCGCTGCTGCTGGTGCCCGACCTGGCCCAGGACGTGCAGCCGCTGGGGCAGACGATCGACGACGCCGCGGGGGAGGCCTTCGACAAGGTGGCCCGGGTGCTCGGGCTGCCGTTCCCGGGCGGCCCGCCGATCGACCGGGCGGCGCGGGACGGCGACCCGGCGGCCATCGCTTTCCCGCGCGGGCTCACCGGTCCGCGCGACGCCCCCTACGACTTCTCGTTCTCCGGGCTGAAGACGGCGGTCGCCCGCTGGGTCGAGGCGCGGGAGCGGGCCGGCGAACCGGTGCCGATCGCCGACGTCGCGGCGGCCTTCCAGGAGGCGGTGGTCGACGTGCTCACCGCCAAGGCGGTGCGGGCCTGCCGTGATCAGGGTGTCGACCACCTCGTCATCGGTGGCGGGGTGGCGGCCAACTCCCGGCTGCGCGT
The DNA here is from genome assembly GCA_019779905.1 of Modestobacter lapidis. Lineage (GTDB taxonomy): Bacteria > Actinomycetota > Actinomycetes > Mycobacteriales > Geodermatophilaceae > Modestobacter > Modestobacter lapidis. Next base: position 66,442 of record JABAKE010000019.1, read on the forward strand.
GCTGGCGCAGGAGCGGTGCGACGCCGCCGGGATCGTGCTGCGCGTGCCCAGCCGCCGGTTGTGCACCGACAACGGCGCGATGGTCGCCGCGCTGGGCTCCCGACTGGTCGAGGCCGGCATCGCCCCGTCGGGGGCCGACCTGGGCGCGGACAGCTCACTGCCGATCGACGTCGTCAGCCGTTGAAGGACCCCGTCCTCCTCACCCATCGCAAGCTCGGGGCGAGCCTCTGGACGGGGCCTGGCACACGAGCACGGTGGGAGCGCCGGCCACCCGGGTGACGACGACGACCGCCGTCCCGTCGCCGGGCCCGCGCAGCTGCCGGGCCAGCGTCTCCGGCTCGATCGCCGACCCCCGTTTCTTCACCGTCACCCGGCCCACGCCCCGGCTGCGCAGCAGCGCCTTGAGCCGCTTCAGCGAGAACGGCAGCACGTCGGTCACCTCGAGGCTGCTCACCCACGGGGACGGCGCCGGGGCGTCGCTGGTCAGGTAGGCGATCGTGGGGTCGACGCCGGTGGCACCGAGGTCGGCGGCGACCTGCGACACCAGGCCGGAGCGGATCACCGCCGGGTCCGGTTCGTGCAGCCAGCCGCGCACCGGGCCGACCGGCGAGGGGCCGGGGTCGCTGGCCGCGGTCAGCTCGTGCACGGCCTCGCCCACCACCAGGGTCGCCCGGCGCCAGGTGTGGGTCACGCCCCGGCCCCAGAGCAGCGCTTCGACGATCGAGCCGCCCACCGACACCCACTCGGCCTCGACCCCGGCGGGAACCCGGTCGTGGTCGAGCCCGGGGGCGACCTTGACCACGCAGGTGCCGACCCGGTCGAGCAGCGTGGTGACCGTCGACCAGGGCGGGGACCACCGGTCGGGGTCGAGCAGCCGCCGGCCGCCGGCCCGCCGGGCGGGGTCGAGCACGGCGGCGGCGCAGCCGGCGACCCGGCCGTCGCCGGCGGCGGCCACCAGCTCGACGACGTCGGCCTCGCGCACCTCCACCCGGCCCAGGCCCAGCGCAGCCACGTTCAGGGAGGTCAGCTCCCGGGCCACCGGGTCGCGGTCCACGGCCACCACCGACGCCCCCGCCCGGGCGAGGGCCACGGTGTCGGTGCCGGCGGCACAGCCGAGGTCGGCGACGGTGCCGGCCCCGCCGGCGAGCAGCCGCGCGGCGCGGCGGTCGGCCAGCGCCGGCCGGCCGGCCTGCTCCAGGGTGTCGCCGGTGAACAGCAGCCGGTCGGCGTCAGCCCCGAACACCGGCCGGGCCCTGGCCCGCTGGCGGGCGATGCCCCAGGCGGGCCCGGCCAGCTCCACGCCCACCTCGGCGCGCAGCCGGGTCAACGCGGTCACCGCGTCGGTGCGGTCGGCCAGCAGCGCGGCGGCCCGGGTGAGGGCCGTGGCGCCCGCCGGGGTGGCCAGGGCGCGGAGCTGGCGCACCGTCTCCGCGGCCTGCCCGGCGGAGTCGTCGGCGTCGTCCGGGGCGGCCACCGGGACAGCCTGTCGCACCCGGTCGGGGGAACCCCGACCGACCCGGTTGAGCGGCTGGCACTCGGGTGGGTAGAGTGCCAGACGACACAGGCCGGTACCTGACCCCCGCGACGGCAGGAGCCCGGCCCCGTGCCACCAGCATCAGCACCATCCTCAAGAGCCCGTCGACACGAAGGGGGCGTCACATCGTGACGACCGCTACCAAGGTCAACATCAAGCCGCTGGAAGACCGGGTCGTGGTCCAGGCCAACGAGGCCGAGACCACCACCGCCTCCGGCCTGGTCATCCCGGACACCGCCAAGGAGAAGCCGCAGGAGGGCACGGTCATCGCCGTGGGCCCCGGCCGCATCGACGACAACGGCAACCGCGTTCCGCTCGACGTCAACGTCGGCGACGTGGTCGTCTACTCGAAGTACGGCGGCACCGAGGTCCGGTACGCCGGTGAGGACTACCTCGTCCTCTCCGCCCGCGACCTGCTCGCCGTCGTCGAGAAGTAGTAGAAGGACCCCGTCGCCCCCCGACACTCGCGAGCTCGTGTCGGGGCCCTGCGACGGGGCCGCTCCAGCACGTCACCTGACAACCGCCCCGGCGACCCGATCCACCGGGTTTCCGGGGCGGTCGTCGTTTGCCCCGCATCGCTCCGCACCACCTGAGAGAGGTCTGGCATGGCCAAGATCATCCTGTTCGACGAGGACGCCCGCCGCGCCCTCGAGCGTGGCGTCGACAAGCTCGCCGACGCCGTCAAGGTCACCCTCGGCCCGCGCGGCCGCAACGTGGTGATCAACAAGAGCTTCGGCGCGCCGGTCATCACCAACGACGGCGTGACCATCGCCCGCGAGATCGAGCTCGAGGACCCGTACGAGAACCTCGGCGCCCAGTTCGCCAAGAACGTCGCCACCAAGACCAACGACGTCGCCGGCGACGGCACCACCACCGCCACGGTGCTCGCCCAGGCCCTCGTCCACGAGGGCCTGCGCAACGTCACCGCCGGCGCCAACCCGATGGCCCTGGGCCGCGGCATGCGCGTGGCCGTGGACGCGGTCAGCGAGGCCCTGGACAAGGCGGCGACCCCGGTCGACGACCGTCGCGCCATCGCCGAGGTCGCCACCATCTCCGCCCAGGACGCCGAGGTCGGCGAGCTGATCGGCGAGGCGATGGAGCGGGTCGGCAAGGACGGCGTCATCACCGTGGAGGAGGCCAACACCTTCTCCACCGACCTCGACGTCACCGAGGGCGTGCAGTTCGACAAGGGCTACCTGTCGCCCTACTTCGTCACCGACTCCGAGGCGATGGAGGCCGTCCTCGAGGACGCCCTCGTGCTGCTGGTCAGTGGCAAGATCAGCGCGCTGGCCGACCTGCTGCCGCTGCTGGAGAAGGTGCTCGCCGGCGGCGCCCGGCCGCTGCTGATCGTGGCCGAGGACGTCGAGGGCGAGGCGCTGTCGACCCTGGTGGTCAACTCGATCCGCAAGACCGTCAAGGTCGTCGCGGTGAAGTCGCCGTTCTTCGGTGACCGGCGCAAGGCCTTCATGGCTGACCTCGCCGTCGTCACCGGCGGCCAGGTCGTGACCGAGGACGTCGGCCTGTCGCTGGACTCGGTCGGCCTCGAGGTGCTCGGCACCGCCCGGCGGGTCACCGTCACCAAGGACGAGACCACGATCGTCGACGGTGGCGGCACCTCCGAGGGCATCGGCGAGCGGGTCGCGCAGATCCGCCGCGAGATCGAGGAGACCGACTCCGACTGGGACCGCGAGAAGCTGCAGGAGCGGCTGGCCAAGCTGGCCGGCGGCGTCGCGGTGATCCGGGTCGGAGCGGCCACCGAGGTCGAGATGAAGGAGAAGAAGCACCGGATCGAGGACGCCATCGCCGCCACCCGCGCCGCGGTGGAGGAGGGCGTCGTCCCCGGTGGGGGGTCCGCGCTGGTGCACGCCGCCGCCGCCATCGACGACCTGACGCTGACCGGCGACGAGCTGATCGGTGCCCGGTCGGTGCGCAAGGCGATCGACTCCCCGTTGTCGCTGATCGCCTCCAACGCCGGCTTCGAGGGTCCGGTCGTCGTCGGCCGGGTCCGCGAGCTGGGCATCGGGCAGGGCTTCAACGCCGCGACCGGTGAGTTCGGCGACCTTGCCGCCCAGGGCGTCATCGACCCGGTCAAGGTCACCAAGGCCGCGCTGTCCCACGCCGCGTCGATCGCGGCGATGGTGCTGACCACCGACTCGGCGATCGTGGAGAAGCCCGCCGAGCAGGACGACTCCGCCGGGAACCACACCCACGGTCACTCGCACGGCGGGCACGGGCACAGCCACTGAAGAAGGACCCCACTGCCCCCCACCGCTCGCGAGCTCGCGGCGGGACCCTGCAGCGGGGCCTGACCGCTCTCCTCACCCCTCGCAAGCTCGGGGCGAGCCTCTGAGCGGGGCCTGACCGCTCTCCTCACCCCTCGCACGCCGGGGTGAGGAGGGCGGGGCCGTAAGGTCGGTTGGGCGAACTGCCCGGCCGACCGTACGGCCCGCTGAACGCCGAGAGGGCCGGTCCGACGCATGTCGGACCGGCCCTCTCGGCGTTCCCGGGTTGGCCCCCTGCCGGGTTCCGCCGCGAGCCTGCGAGCGGTGGGGGGCAGGGAACCCTTTCTCAGACCCCCGCGGCGATGGCCGCCGGTTCGGCGGCGATGAGCCTCGTGCGCTCCTCCTCGCTCATGCCACCCCAGACCCCGTAGGGCTCGCGGACCGACAGGGCGTGCTGGAGGCAGGCGTCGAGTACCGGGCAGCGTCCGCAGACGGCCTTGGCAGCGGTCTGGCGGCGGGCGCGGGCCGGGCCGCGCTCACCGTCGGGGTGGAAGAACAGGGACGTGCTCTCGCCCCGGCAGGCGCCGTGCAGCTGCCAGTCCCACACCTCGGCAACGGGCGTGGGCAGTCGACGGATGTCGGCCATGGGACCTCCTCGGCTCGGGTGCACCCGGGGGTCTACCCGGTCACGAATCAGCCGGTGCCCGCTGCCAACCGCGCCCAAACACACCTGTTCGCCCTCGCGCTGCGGGATGTCCGCGGATGTGCATCGGGCCGGGGTGGCCGGATCCCTCCCATTACCACCGTCACCCGCGGGAGTGAGAGGCGGTGTCGTCACCTGACGGGGTGGATCAAGGTGGTCACAGGGAGTGCCGACCACCCCGGTGGGGACACGGCGACGGCGTTCCCGAGGCGGGTGTCACCCGCCTCGACCACCCGGTCGGGCGACGCCCGGCCGGCATGGCGCCGGCTCCCCGGGGGGCGACGCGGACAGGAGCAGCAGTGATCGAGGACAGGGTGCGGGGCAACGGCGCAAGCGCCGTCGTGTGGGTGTTCGACGACCGGCGCCGCGTGCGGGACGACGTCGCCGGCCGGTTGCTCGCGCTGCCGTTCGTGAGCCGCGTGGAGGCCGTCGGGGACCCCGCCTCGCTGACCGCCCGGCTGGCCAACCGGCTGCCCGACGTCCTGCTCGTCGGAACGCAGCGGGCCACCGACAGCGGCCTGTCCGTCGCCACCCTGGTGCTGCGCAGCCACCCCGGTCTGGCGGTGCTGATGCTCGGCGCGCCGGAGGACGCCGACACGATCTGCGCCGCCATCGCCCTCGGCGCCCGCGGCTACCTGCGCTGGGACGCCAGCCCGCTGGAGCTCGGTCTGGGCCTCTCCCGGACCGGTATGCGCCCGGAGGTGCAGCGCCCGGGGCAGCCGATGGCCTCTGTTGCGCGGCAGCCACTGCACGCCATGGCCGCCGCCGGTTCCCTCGCCGGCTCCCTCGCCGGGCCCCCCGCCGGGGGAGCGCCGTCCTGGGCCGGAGCCAGCCCGCTGGCCGGGTTCGCCCCCACGACGGTGCGCTCCACGGTGCCCGAGGTCGCCCACGTGGCGCTGTCGGCGCGGGAGATGCAGGTGCTCACCGGCATGAGCGAGGGCAAGAGCAACGCCCAGATCGGCCGCGAGCTCTACCTGTCCGAGGACACCATCAAGACCCACGCCCGCCGGCTGTTCCGCAAGCTCGGCGCGAAGGACCGTGCCGAGGCGGTCGCCACCGGCTTCCGCCGCGGCCTGATGCAGTGACACTGCGATCCTCGCGGATCGCCCCGCGGTCAGGTGTCGTGCCCGGCTCTCGCTGAGCCGTTGCCCGGAGTCCGGGCGGGAGCCTCCGGCCCCGCGCCCGGACTCCGGAGCCGACTATGTCGGCGAGCGAGTGCCCTTCCCGGCTGCCGCTGAGCTCAAGATCTCCCTGGCGTCCTCTGGTGTCCCTGCCACTGCCCGGCCCGGTCCGCGTCGCCGCCTCCTCCCGCTGCGGCCTCTTCAGCAGCGCGGACCTGACGGCGGCCGGGGTCACCGAGCGGGAGATCAGCAGCGCTGTCCGCTCCGGTTGCTGGGTCCGGGTGCGCCGGGGGTGGTTCGTCACTGCGACCGACCTGGCCGCGGTCGAGGCAGCCGGGCGACGTCCCGAGCTCGACGTCCTGGTGGTGACCTCGGCCCTGGCCAGACCCGGCGCGGCGCTGAGCCACGGCACCGCGGCCCGGCTCTGGGGTCTGCCCGTCCCCGCTGGGCTGGCGCCGGACGTGCGGCTCACCGACCCGGACCGGTGGCGCTCCGGGCCCGGCTACGTGATGACGCGAGCGGAACTCCCGGGCGACGAGGTGACCACCCGCGGCGGACACCGGCTCACGATCCCGGCCCGCACCCTGGTCGACACGGCCAGGGAGTGGGCGGAGCTGCCCGCGGTCGCCGCCCTGGACGCGGCCCTGCTCCGTGGCTTGGTCACGCCGGAACAGCTCCAGGAGGTCCTCGAACGGCACCGCTTCGCGCCACGCACCCCTCGTGCCGCCCGCGCGGTCGCCGCGGCGGACGGGCGTGCGGAGACCTGGCTGGAGACCCGTGGCCGGTTGCGCTTCCGCTCTGCTGGCCTGCCGCCCTACGTGCCGCAGGTGGAACTGTGGGTCGACGGACGGCTGGTGAAGGTGGTCGACGGCTGACGAAGGACCCCTCTGCCCCCCACCGCTCGCAAGCTCGCGGCGGAACCCTGCACAGGGGCCCCTACATCCGCGCCGGCCTACCGACGGCACCCCCTGACGTCCTGTTCGACGAGAAGCGCCGTGAGGACCTGCTCCGAGCCGTCGGGGTGCGGTTCGTCCGGTTGGTCAACGCCGACCTGGGGCGGGGCTGGGCGCCGGTCGAGTCCCGGATGCGCCGGGAGCTCGTCGTCCCCGGGCCCGTGGAGCGGTCGTTCCGCGCCGTGCCACGGGCGCTGGGGCGGGTGCGTGCCGCCGCCGCCGCGACGGGTTGAGCCGGCTGCCCGACCGGTGGACCACGTCGTGAAGCGGTCCACCGGTCGGCCGGGCGGCTCAGGCTCGGTCGCCCCCGCTAGTCGTCGCGGGCGTGCCGTCCGGCGGTGCCGTGGCGGCCGCTGGGCTCCTCGCGTTCGGCCAGGGCAGCCACCCCGTCGGCGTACCCGCTGGCGTAGTCCCAGCTGACGTAGTCGTCGGGGTCGGGGTCGAACGGCGGCTCGTGCCGGCCGGTCTGCCCCTCGTCGAGCAGCTGCCGCAGGTTGGCCTGCATCAGCGGCCAGTCGACGTGGTGCTCCTCGTCGCAGTCCGGGCAGTCGACGACGATGCCCTTGACCCCGGTCGGTTCCAGCAGGGTGCGGAACACCTCGAGCTCAGCCAGGTCGTCGAGGACCCCGGCGCGTTCCTCGATGGTCAGCGGAGGCTGACCCGACCGGTCGTCGGGCCCGAACTCCGGGTCCGGACCGAATGTGTCGTCCCACGCGTCCACGTGTCCTCCTCGCCAGCACGTGCCGGCCCCGTTGCGCTGCCGGTGGAGCCGGCAGGTGGACGTGCACGCCCGCCCACCGGACAACGGTAACGGGGCGGGGGGACTCCGGGGGGTTCCGCCTAGCATGAGGTGGGTCCCCATGCGCCCTCCCGGCGCTCCCCCATCATCGTGAGAGGGTGGCGGCACGCATGCAGCCCGACGAGCGCATCCCCGAACTCCCGGCCAAGTTCGCCCCGCTGGGGCTGACCTACGACGACGTCCTGCTCATCCCCGGGGCTTCCGACGTCGTCCCGGCCGAGGTCGACACCAGCAGTCGGCTGACCCGTGGCATCCGGCTGGCCATCCCGCTGGTCTCCTCCGCGATGGACACCGTCACCGAGTCGCGGATGGCCATCGCCATGGCCCGCGCCGGCGGGGTGGGCGTGCTGCACCGCAACCTCGCCGCCGAGGACCAGGCCGGCCAGGTCGACCTGGTCAAGCGGTCCGAGGCCGGCATGGTCACCAACCCCGTCACCTGCTCGCCGGACAACACCCTCGCCGAGGTCGACGCGCTCTCGGCGCGCTACCGCATCTCCGGTGCGCCCGTCACCGACGCCGAAGGTGTGCTGGTCGGGATCATCACCAACCGCGACATGCGCTTCGAGACCGATCAGAACCGGCTCGTCCGCGACGTCATGACACCGATGCCGCTGGTCACCGCCCCGGTCGGGGTCGACCCGGAGGCTGCGCTGGCGCTGCTCCGCCAGCACAAGATCGAGAAGCTGCCGCTGGTCGACGAGGCCGGCCGGCTGCGCGGCCTGATCACCGTCAAGGACTACGTCAAGCGCGACCAGTTCCCCTCCGCCACCAAGGACGCCGGCGGCCGGCTGCTCGTCGGTGCCGCACTCGGCGTCGGCGAGGACGCCTACAAGCGGGCCGGGCTGCTCGTCGACGCCGGGGTCGACGTCCTGGTCGTGGACACCGCGCACGGACACCAGCGCGCCGTGCTCGACATGGTCGCCCGGGTCAAGGCCGACTTCGCCGTCCAGGTCATCGGGGGCAACGTCGCGACCCGGGCCGGCGCGCAGGCGCTCATCGACGCCGGGGTGGACGCGGTCAAGGTCGGCGTCGGCCCCGGCTCCATCTGCACGACCCGCGTGGTCGCCGGCGTCGGCGTCCCGCAGGTCACTGCCATCTACGAGGCCGCTCTCGCCGCCCGCCCGGCCGGCGTCCCGGTCATCGGCGACGGCGGGCTGCAGTACTCCGGCGACATCGCCAAGGCCCTGGTCGCCGGTGCGGACACCGTGATGATCGGCGGCCTGTTCGCGGGCGTCGAGGAGGCCCCCGGGGAGCTGGTCTTCACCAACGGCAAGCAGTACAAGTCCTACCGGGGCATGGGCTCGCTGGGTGCGATGCAGAAGCGCGGCGGCAGCCAGTCCTTCAGTCGGGACCGGTACTTCGCCGACGACGTGCTCTCCGACGACAAGCTCGTCCCCGAGGGCATCGAGGGCCAGGTGCCCTACCGCGGGCCGCTGGCCGGCGTCGCCCACCAGCTGGTCGGTGGGCTGCGCGCCTCGATGGGCTACGCCGGCGCGGCGACCATCGCCGAGCTGCAGGAGCGTGGCCAGCTGACCCGGATCACCTCCGCCGGGCTCACCGAGAGCCACCCGCACGATATTCAAATGACCAACGAAGCTCCCAACTACCGGGCGAGGTGACCGGATGCGACCCGTGCCATCCGCGAGAACAACAAAGCCCACCAACTACCGAGCCCGGTGACCTGATGCCCGTACGCGACAACGTCGAGATCGGTCTCAACCGGTTCGCCCGCCGTGGGTACGACCTCGACGAGGTCTCCCTCGTGCCCAGCCGCCGCACCCGGGACGTCGACGACGTCTCCACGGCCTGGCAGATCGACGCCTTCCGGTTCGACATCCCGATGATCACCAGCGCCAGCGATGCGGTGGTCAGCCCGGCGACCGCCATCGCCGTCGGTGCTGCCGGGGGTCTGGGCGTGCTCAACGCCGAGGGCCTCTGGACCCGCTACGACGACCCGACCGACGTCTACCGCCAGCTCAAGGCGGCGTCGTCGGCGGAGGCCGGCCCCCCGACCGCGCTGCTGCAGCGGCTCTACGCCGAGCCGGTGAAGCCCGACCTGGTCGCCGCCCGGGTCAAGGAACTGCACGACTCCGGGGTGACCACGGCCGTGCGGATCTCTCCGCAGCACACCCTGCGGCTCGCCCCGGCGGTGCTGTCGGCCGGGGTCGACCTGCTGGTCATCCAGGGCACCATCGTCTCCGCCGAGCACGTGACCACCTCCGGGGAGGCGCTGAACCTCAAGGAGTTCATCGCCGACCTCGACGTCCCGGTGATCGTGGGCGGGGCGGCCGACTACCAGACCGCGCTGCACCTGATGCGCACCGGCGCGGCCGGCGTCATCGTCGGCGTGGGCGCCGACAGCTGGTCCACCGCCGACGCGGTGATGGGCATCCGGGTGCCGCTGGCCAGCGCGATCGCCGACGCCGCCGCGGCCCGTCGCGACTACCTCGACGAGACCGGCGGCCGGTACGTGCACGTGATCGCCAACGGCCGGATCGAGACCAGCGGCGCCATCGCCCGGGCGCTGGCCTGCGGGGCGGACGCCGTCCAGCTGGGTGAGCCGCTGCGGTCGGCCGAGGAGGCCCCGGCCGGCGGCGTGTGGTGGGACTCGGTGGCGGCCCACCCGCGGCTGCCCCGCGGCGGCGCCTCGACGGCCGCCGCGCCGCGCGGCACGCTGGAGCAGGTGCTGCTCGGCCCGGCCGAGGCTCCCGACGGGCGCACCAACCTGTTCGGGGCGCTGCGCCGCACGATGGCCAAGACGGGGTACCGGGACCTCAAGGAGTTCCAGCGGGTCGACCTGGTCATCGGCGGCGGCAACGGCGAGACCGCACCCGCCGCCGGGCACCTGGTCGGCTGAGGTGGACTTCCCGACCGTCCTGGTCGTCGACTTCGGCGCCCAGTACGCCCAGCTCATCGCCCGGCGCATCCGGGAGGCCGGCGTCTACTCCGAGCTCGTCCCCGGTGACCTGCCGGTGGCCGACGTGCTGGCCAGGAAGCCGGCGGCGATCATCCTGTCCGGTGGGCCGTCGAGCGTGTACGCCCCGGGCGCCCCCCAGGTCGACCCGGCGCTGTTCGAGTCCGGGGTCCCGGCCTTCGGGATCTGCTACGGCTTCCAGGCCATGGCCGCGGGCCTCGGCGGCACCGTGGCCCGCACCGGTGACCGGGAGTACGGCGGAACGCAGCTGACCGTCACCACCCCCGGGCAGCTGTTCGGCGCGCTGCCGAACGAGCAGTCGGTGTGGATGAGCCACGGCGACGCGGTCAGCGCCGCTCCACCCGGGTTCACCGTGACCGCGACCAGCACCGGCGCGCCGGTGGCCGCGTTCGAGGACGTCGACCGCCGGCTGGCCGGGGTGCAGTTCCACCCCGAGGTCCGGCACACCGCACACGGGCAGTCCGTGCTCGAGCACTTCCTGTTCGACATCGCCGGCCTGGAGCCGAGCTGGACGATGGCCAACGTCGTCGAGGAGCAGGTGGCGGCGATCCGCGCGCAGATCGGGGATCGGCGGGCGATCTGCGGACTGTCCGGCGGGGTCGACTCCGCGGTGGCGGCGGCACTCGTGCAGCGGGCCATCGGCGACCGGCTCACCTGCGTCTACGTCGACCACGGCCTGATGCGCGAGGGCGAGACCGAGCAGATCGAACGCGACTTCGTCGCCGTCACCGGCGCCGACCTGCGGGTGGTCGACGCCGGCGAGCAGTTCCTCGGTGCGCTGGCCGGGGTCAGCGACCCGGAGCAGAAGCGGAAGATCATCGGCCGGGAGTTCATCCGGGTCTTCGAGCGGGCCGCCCTCGACGTCGTCGCCGACGCGCAGGAGCACGGCGAGACCGTCGACTTCCTGGTGCAGGGGACGCTGTACCCCGACGTGGTGGAGTCCGGCGGCGGATCCGGGACGGCGAACATCAAGAGCCACCACAACGTCGGCGGGCTGCCCGAGGACCTCACCTTCACCCTCGTCGAGCCGCTGCGCACGCTGTTCAAGGACGAGGTGCGCGAGGTGGGCCGCCGGCTGGGGCTCCCGGACACCCTGGTGCAGCGCCAGCCGTTCCCCGGTCCGGGCCTCGGTATCAGGATCGTCGGGGAGGTGACCGCCGAGCGGCTCACCGTGCTGCGCCAGGCCGACGCGATCGCCCGCGCCGAGCTCTCCGCGGCGTCGCTCGACACCGAGATCTGGCAGTGCCCGGTGGTGCTGCTGGCCGACGTCCGCTCGGTGGGCGTCCAGGGCGACGGGCGCACCTACGGCCACCCGGTGGTGCTGCGCCCGGTGTCCAGCGAGGACGCGATGACCGCGGACTGGACCAGGTTGCCCTACGACGTGCTGGCTCGGATCTCCACCCGGATCACCAACGAGGTGGCCGAGGTCAACCGGGTGGTGCTGGACGTGACCAGCAAGCCCCCGGGCACCATCGAATGGGAATGAGGGCCGTGCTGCCTCCCGCCCCTCGCTGAGGCGCGGGGCGGGGCCTGCAGGAGGGCCGCACGAGCTGCGGGCGGCCGGCGGCCGTGCTGAGGTGGTCGGCGGTCTGACCGTCGTCACCAGGAGGTTCGCGAGTGACCACCGGAACCTGGCCACTCCTGCCGAGCGTGCTGGCCCTGGCCGCCATGGCGCTGCTCATCGTGTTCGTCGGCATTCGGCTGACCCGCACCGCCGACGAGCTCGCCGACCGCACCGGCCTCGGTGACGCGGTCGGCGGGGCGCTGCTGCTGGGTGCGGTCACGTCGCTGCCCGGGAACGTCACCGTGCTCACCGGCGCACTGGAGGGGGATGCCGGATTCGCGCTGGCGAACCCGGTCGGTGGCATCGCCCTGCAGACGGTCTGGCTGGCGATCGCCGACCTGGTGTACCGGCGGGCGAACCTGGAGCACGCCGCGGCGTCCCTGGAGAACGTCATGCAGTCGGTGATCCTCATGGCGATGCTGTCGCTGCCGGTGATCGCCTACTCGACACCCCAGCTGACGCTGGGCTGGATCCATCCCGTGACGCTGCTCATCCCCCTCCTGTACGCCTACGGGCTCGTGCTGTTGCGCCGGATGCACGATCACCCGATGTGGGTGCCCACCCACACGTCGGCGACGGAGGTGGACGACGCCGAGGGGGAGGAGGGTTCCGGGCGTTCCACCGGCCGGCTGTGGGGCACCCTGGCCGGCCTCGGCCTGCTCGTCGGCGTCGCCGGCTGGATCGTCGGGCAGGCCGGTCTCGGCGTGGCGGCCGGCACTGGTCTGGAGGGTGGCATCGTCGGGTTCACCCTGACCACCGCCGTGAGCTCGCTGCCCGAACTCGTCGTGCTGGTCACGGCCGTGCGGATGGGCCAGCTGACCCTCGGGGTGGGCAACATCGTCGGGGGGAACGTCTACGACATGCTGATGATCTCCCTGGCGGACATCGGCTACCTGGAGGGGTCCCTCTACCGGGCGGCCGGGCCGACCAGCCTGGTGCTCCTGGGTGGCACCATGCTGCTGATCGCCGTGCTCACCGCCGGGCTGGTCATGCGCGACCGCAAGGGAATCGGCTTCGAGGGCATGCTGATACCTGTCATCTACGTGGCCACCATCGCCCTGGCCCTGTTCAGCCGGTGACACCGTGCCGCTCCGGGCGTGGCCAGCGAGCGACGGGAGTGTTCGTGCCCGCCGAGCAGGGACGTCGTCGTGCCCTCGACCGGTCCGCTCACGGCACGGCGACCAGGACCGGCCAGGGTGCGGCCGCCCCGAGGGACGAGCCCAGCACGGTCAGCGCCAGGACCAGGAGCACCTCGGTGGTGATGCCGAACGCCGTGCCCGCCAGGTGCTGCCGGCGTTCGGTGCCGCTGCTCGAGCGCGCCCCCAGCACGCCGACCACGCCGACGACGATCCCCAGCGCAGCGGCGAAGACCGGGTCGACCAGCACGAGCGGAACCGAGAGCGCCCCGGCGACGAGGGTGACCAGCCCCCACCAGGCCGGCCGGGCACCGGCCGGCCCGGTGGGGGCCGGCCGCACCTCGGCCGGTCGGTCGGCGAGCTGCCGGGTCTCGTCCACGGTCCGCCTCCGGGTCGGGGTCGGGGTCGGTCGGTCAGCGGTGGCGACGGGCACGGCGCAGCTCGGTCACGAGCAGCGCCACGCCGGCCCCGAGGAGCAGCAGCCAGGCCATGCCGCCGTCCCACAACAGGCCGTCGGGCAGGTCCACGTCCACGGCCACCAGCAGGCCCAGCACGGCGAAGGCCAGCCCGACGACCAGGGAGAACCGGTCGACCGCGCGCTTCCCCGTGGCTGCCGGCGGCTCCGCCTCGGGAGTCGTGATCGGCTCCGGCCACAGGTTCTCCTGCCACCGGGTGGGCGTGGTCGGAAACTCGCTGTAGTCAGCCACGGGACACCTTCACATCTCCGATGCCGGACTCCACGGTGAGGCGGAACTCGGCGAGGTCGTCGTCGGTCCAGGCAGCCGAGCCGGTGCCCGGGTAGAACCCGCTGTCCGAGGAGTCGCCGAACACGTCGGCCTCCCCGAGACCGTTGTCCACGCTGACCCGGACGTCGGCCGAGCGGGGCACGATCACCGCGACGTCGCCGATGCCGGAGTTCACCAGCACGGGAAGCGGCCCGTCGAGGTCGCTGAGGTCGAGGCGGGTCAGGTCCAGGGTGAGGTCGCCGACGCCGCTGTCGTACCGGTCCTGCACCGCATCGGCGGTCATCGGCCGGTAGGTGCGGTCGCCCACCGAGCCCTCGGGCACGGGGTCGGTCGTGCTGACCATCGCGGCGAGCGACAGGACACCGCCCAGGACGACGAGAACGCTGCGGGCGCCCCGGCCGGCGCCGGTCACCGCGGCGATGACGAGCCCGATCCCGACGACGACGAGCGCGCTGCCGAGGAAGCCGCGGGCGCCGAGGTCCCAGTCGGTGAACCGGGAGACCAGGGCGCCGATGCCCATCACGATCAGCAGGGCGGCGAGCGTGATGCCCGGGACAGGGGAGCGCGGACCGTGCGGTGCTCTCGGCGTCTGGGTGACCTGGGCGGCCTGGCCGGCCGCCGCCGGCGGCATGAGCAGCCACAGCAGCGGATAGATGATCAGGCCGACGCCCCAGGCCAGCGTCACCGCGACGAAGCCGACCCGCCACAGCAGCGCGTCGATGCCGGTGTACTCGGCCAGGCCGCCGGCGACCCCGCCGATGACCTTGTTGGTCCGGCTGCGATGCAACGGGGGCCGCTGGTCGGCGCCGGGTGGTGGCGGGGGGAACGGCCCGGGTGGCAGTTCGCCGGCCGGCGGCGGGTAGGCGGGAGGAGGTGCCGATGTCATGCCCCGAGCCTGCCGAGCAGGTGCGCCCGGCGGTATCGGGGAACCACCTGACCCGACCCTGATCTGTGCCGGCTGCCCCGACTCCGGGTGATCACCGGTGTCTGACGGGCCTGGCCGGTGGGACGATCGTCGGCGTGACCTCCGCTGCGCTGCTCGTGCCCCGGCCGCCCCTGGTGCGGCCGCGGCGGGGCCGGATGCTCGCCGGGGTGGCCGCCGGGACGGCGCAGCACCTCCGGCTGGAGCCGCTGGTCGTCCGGATCGCCTTCGTCGTGCTCGCGGTCACCGGAGTGGGGGTCTTCGGCTACGCGTTGCTGTGGCTGACCATGACGCTGGCCGACCGCGACCCCGAGGCAGGGCCGGCGGACGACGCGGCATCCGGTGCGGCGCCGAGCCGGCGGCAGGTGGTGGGGCTGAGCCTGCTCGGCCTGGGCGCCCTCGTGCTGGTCACCCCGCTCGCCACCTGGGGCGGGAGCAACGTCGTGGTGCCGTTGCTGCTGGCCGGGGCCGGCCTCGCGCTGATCTGGCGGCAGTTCGACACCGACCGCACGCTGGCCCGCGGGGCCACCCGGTGGGGGCTGGTCGCCGGCCTGGTGCTGGGCATCAGCGGGGTGGTGCTGCTGCTGGCCACCACCGGTCAGCTGGTCAACGCCCGCAACGGATTCGCCGCCACGCTGGTCATCCTGGTGGGGGTCGCGCTGGCCACCGCTCCGCTGTGGCGCCGTCTCCTGGACCAGCGGGCGGAGGAGCGCACCGCCCGGGTGCGCTCCGAGGAGCGGGCCGCGGTCGCCGCCCACCTGCACGACTCGGTCCTGCAGACCCTGGCGCTCATCCAGCGGCACGCCGAGTCCCCGCAGCTGGTCGGCCGGCTGGCCCGCAGCCAGGAGCGCGAGCTGCGCACCTGGCTGTACGAGCCCACCGTGGCCACCGGAGGCACCTGGGCCGGGCTCGTGGCCCGGCTGGTCGCCGAGGTGGAGGCCGACCACGCGGTCGCCGTCGAGCCGGTGGTGGTCGGCGACCTGCCGGTCGACGACGTGGTGGCCGCGCTCGGCCAGGCCACCCGGGAGGCGGTGGTCAACGCCGCCAAGCACTCCGGCGCCCCCGCTGTCTCCCTCTACAGCGAGGTCACCCCGGCTTCGGTGGTCGTCTTCGTCCGCGACCGGGGCACCGGCTTCGACCCGACCGCGGTCGCCCCCGACCGGCGGGGCCTACGTGACTCGGTGGTGGCCCGGCTGACCCGCACGGGTGGCACGGCCACCGTGCGCTCGGCCCCGGGGGAGGGCACGGAGGTGGAGCTCTGCCTGCCCCGCGCCCGGACGGAGGTGCCGGCATGACCGCCGCCGGGACCGCGGCCGGGGCCGCGGCGACGCGGGTCTTCATCGTCGACGACCACGCCATGGTGCGGGCCGGCGTACGCGCGGAGCTCGGGACGGCGGTCCACGTGGTCGGCGAGGCCGCCGACGTCGCCACCGCGGTCGAGGGCATCCGGGCGGCGACACCGGACGTCGTCCTGCTCGACGTGCACCTGCCCGGCGGGGGAGGGCGCGCCGTCCTGGCCGCCCTGCACGCCGAGCTGCCGGCCACCCGATGGCTGGCGCTGTCGGTGTCCGACGCCGCCGAGGACGTCATCGCCGTCATCCGGGCCGGGGCCCGTGGCTACGTGACCAAGACCATCTCCGGCCCCGACCTGCGGGCCGCGGTGCAGCGGGTCGCCGACGGCGACGTCGTCTTCAGCCCGCGCCTGGCCGGGTTCGTGCTGGACGCCTTCGCCGCCGCCGCCGCGCCGGCCGCCCCGGCGCCGGTGGCCGAGGACCCGGCCACCGACCCCGGGCTGGACCTGCTCAGCGCCCGCGAGCGGGAGGTGATGCAGCTGCTGGCCCGCGGCTACACCTACCGCGAGATCGGTGGCCGCCTGTTCATCTCGGTGAAGACGGTCGAGTCCCACGCGTCGAACGTGCTGCGGAAGCTCCAGCTGTCCAACCGCAACGAGCTCACCCGGTGGGCGGCGACCAACCGCCTGTTGTAGTTGCGCTGTTGCGCCGAGTGGGGCCCGGAGGGCTCCGCGCAGGCGCGACTCAACGGCTCAGCGGCGAAGGGGACGGCAGTGATGATTGAAGGCGAGCCCCGCACCGGTGGTCTGACTCTGGGAACGGCTGACCGTTGGTGTCT
>JABAKE010000177.1 GCA_019779905.1 Modestobacter lapidis
AGTCCACTCTTTATCTTCATTCATCCTTCTCTTCGCGAGTTTGGACTAAAGTTTAAGGGTCATATGTCATCTTAATTAAATTAAGACTTAACCATAAACAACCATTAACTAAAAAATATTCTCGGACTAAAACAATTCCCCGTTTATATTCAGAGAGCTAGCTTGGGCTCGAGACACTACCGGACGTTTAGATCGCACTAAGACAGCTTCCCAAGTTATATCCATGGCTGATGGAAGCTATGAAAAGATGGAAACCCTCATGCAATCCTTGGTTGACAAGATGACAGAGATGGACGAAAAGATCGAAAGTTCTCTTCGTATATCTCTCGAAGCCCAACAAACGGCCCGTCAGGCCCTAACCGGAAAAGCAATCCTAGTCGAAGGGGAATCCT
This sequence comes from Modestobacter lapidis, assembly GCA_019779905.1. GTDB lineage: Bacteria > Actinomycetota > Actinomycetes > Mycobacteriales > Geodermatophilaceae > Modestobacter > Modestobacter lapidis. Next base: position 393 of record JABAKE010000177.1, read on the forward strand.
CACAGAATGATGCCCAAAACAAACCCAAAGGACAACCCAAGCTCGTCAATCTGGAAGATGAGCCCAACCGTGTGGTTAACCTGACTGAAGAACCCATTCTCTTAGCAAGTAAGATCGAAGCCTTGGAACGTACACTCAAAGGAATCCGTCGGGCCGATGATCTAGTGGACATCCGTTCCTTATCTTTGTTCCCCCAGGCTCGTATCCCCCAACAGTTCAAAATGCCCGACCTTGAAAAGTTCGACGGTACCAATTGTCCTAAAGCTCATCTGAAGATGTACGCCCGAGCTATGCAACCCCGTGGAGCCGATGATGAACTCATGGCCCAACTTTTCCAAGAGTCCCTTACCGGATCGGCCCTTCGATGGTTCTTATCGATGGACGAAGCCCATGTAAAAACCTGGGAGGATGTGTGTAACCAGTTCACTGATCACTATAAGTACAATAACGAAGT
>JABAKE010000178.1 GCA_019779905.1 Modestobacter lapidis
TTAAATAAGGCATAGGAAGGAAAAAGAACAGAAGAGTTTAGATAGGCCTAAGGGTCGTTCTAAATTCAACAGTTTAAGACCTTATTTCAAGATTGGGTTAGTGTTCAGTCTATAGCTTCGCATTAGTTGAACTAGAAAACCAAGAGTTTTGAGGTGTACAATCCTAACAAAGAGACATATGATAAATTGCCTAAGGGAAGGTTATCAATCTACTCTTTTAGCTCTTAAAGGCGTTTATGACTGTGGGTCACTCAGTCGCTGCGGCTGTGCTCCCGCCCCTCCGTTTATGGCTATGGGGCGGGAGCCGTACTCCGCTTCCTGGTGCCCCAGTCTGGGACCGTTTCCCTCAAGCTTCGCCTAACGGGAAGCTTTTCGGTCACTCGAATATTTAGTCTTTTTTTGGAGCGTGGTTGTTTCGTAGAGTGACACTGAACGCATTTTAGAGCTAGAAGTAAGAGTCACCAATACTGAAGTAGTTCAACACGAGGCTAAGCGCCCTTAGCTAGGTTGGTGATATCCCTTCGAGTTCGGGTGTACGAGAAGGCAGTGATTGTTACGGTCCTAGAACGTATTCCTAGGTGCCCCCTTCGGAAGAAGGGGATAAGCACGTAAGGTAGAAAGCTTCCCGAAGAGGCAAGGAAAGCCTCGGAGGGAGCAGGTATGAACCCCTCTAGCTCCTGTAGCGAGGAGAGCAACTCCTCAAGCCGAAATGACCGACGCTGGCTCCATACCGGGAACAAGTATGGGATGGGATATTTGGGCGATCTTAGCTTAGGCTTTTATTGCCCTTCCCCCCCATACCCCCGGGAGGTGAAGCAGAGAGAATGAGGCCCTC
>JABAKE010000180.1 GCA_019779905.1 Modestobacter lapidis
AAAAAGCAATCAAGGGCCAAGCTCTAGCAGACTTTCTTGCAGAGCATCCATTGCCTAAAGACTCTCCACTCAGGGACGACCTCCCAGACGAAGCTGTCTACAGCGTGGAAACTTCCTTATCAAATGCCTCCTGGCATATGTACTTCGATGGTGCAACCAGGACAAATGAAAAGGGAAAACAAATATCGGGAATTGGCGTCCTCTTTGTCAGTCCCGACAAATACATGATTCCGCACGCATTCTCGCTACTGGAACCATGTTCAAACAATGCAGCTGAGTACCAAGCCCTGATCGTAGGATTGGAACTTGCCCTCGAATCCGGCATCACCATGCTGGAAGCTTTTGGAGACTCTCAACTGATCGTCAACCAGATGAATCAGAAATTTGAAGTCAGGAAGCCCGATCTGTTGCCTTACTACAACAAGGCACAATCGCTTCGACAAAAGTTCGACATCTGTCACATCACCCACATCTTCAGAGGTGAAAACATTCGTGCAGATGCCCTCGCTGGACTTGCCGCATCTATGGCAATCCAAGAAGGGAAATACATGCAGGTCACAGTGTGTCAAAGAAGGATTCTCCCTCCTCTCAACACACACCAAGCGGTTGCTGAATGCCACCAAGTGGTTGGAAGTCGGATTTCCGTCCTTAAACCTCCGATCGGCGACTGGAGGGATCCGTTCATTGATTACATAATGTTCGGAATCCTACCTGAAGATCCAAAAGAACGGGTAAGTGTTCAAAGACGAACCCCAAATTTTCATTTGGATATTCCTTCAAAAATGCTCTATAGAAAATCCTAGAATGGAGTACTTCTACGCTGCTTGT
>JABAKE010000181.1 GCA_019779905.1 Modestobacter lapidis
AACCTATATCTTCAGTTCCGTAGACTAATGTTTTACCTTTAAACTAAAAGTATTCTTTTTTTTTTGTCTTTAAGTTTTAAGATTTACAATCAGTTACTTCATTACATGATAGCTGAATTTAATTATTTGAGAAGGTTTAAGTATTAATTTTTAATTTGTTCTGGTGATTTTTTTTTTACTTCCCGGCCCTCCCTGGTTTTGGGAATGCTTATTGTAAATAAGCTATTGATTTTTGATTTATATCTTTTTGATTACTTTTGTTATTTGAGGAGATTTCTCCATTTAGATTAGCACGGAATATATAGGATTCGAACCTATCAGAATTTGTTTCATTATTTAGCAGATAATTTGTCTTGCCAATGACGAATATTCCTGTACATTAGATTTTATTGTTAGATTTTGTTCCGTACTATTTATTTAGATAAGAAAGTTAATCGTATTTGTGTATTATATATTGTTTGATGTATATACTCAAAAGATTTATTACGAATCTAACCAGAATTGCACTGGCATCCCCCGTCATGACAAGACGATACTTTACTATTAAGCTACAGATCCTTCTTCAAAAGAGGGATCAACCCCTCCGGGGGTTGATCCTTTGGATTAACCAGGAAATCTTCCAAAAGGGAGGATCCTGCCTCCGGCGGGATCCTCCCCTCCGGAGAGGAAGGGAGGATCCTTTGAATGAAGTTATTATTTTTTTTTTTTACTTTGACTTTCTTTTGACTTTATTTTCATTTGACTAATCTTTATTAGTTTTTATTTATACTTTTATATATAAGGATATTTGAATCGACTAGACTCGAACTAGTATGAGTTGACTCAAA
>JABAKE010000182.1 GCA_019779905.1 Modestobacter lapidis
TCCAAGTTCAAGGGTCCAGAAAAATCATCCGAAAACTCTCCAAAAAATCAAAGAAAAATCCAGAGCTTCTGCAACCTCTTCTCCATCGAAGAAACTCTGCTGCAGCAAACTCAACAAGGTGATTGAAGTACCCTTGGGGGGCCACCCCCCCAAGGTCCTCTCATCTTCTTCTACCAACATGGCTAAACGTGGCTTTTCAGCCCGTTTACTTAGCTTTTTATCGGATATAAGACCTTCTCTTGGTCTTTATCCTTTAAAAATCTGAGGTTAAAAAGCCAAGCCAAGAATCCAAGCATCATGTTCTCATCTGCATGGACGATGGAGGAGCCCACACATGGCTCGCGACCGTCGATCTGAACGTGTCCCCACAATCGCATGAGGAGTTAGATCCCTTTCTTGCTTTTCTTTTGCACTTTGTATTTTCTTTCAAGAGACAAAAAAAATCACAAGTCTTGTCTTTCACTATTGATAGGATTTGTAAATCGCCTTTTACGGCAAAATCGCCTTTCATGGCAACAAATGAAATCGCCTTTCACGGCATCTAAAAAAAAAACCCTTTGTCTCTTTTCTTAAAATATGTGTGCAATTAGGAAACTAGAAAAAGTTTTTATTTCCCTTCTCTACTTGTGAAGGTGTGTCTCCGGATCACCGATTCAAAATTCCAAGTAGAAAAGAGAAATTGGCATACCCGTAAAAAAAAAAAGATGTTGATACCCGCTTTTCCCTCTTTCTTTCTCCCCACTCCGCCGTACCCCGACAGACCCGGGGCGGAGGCAGCGGAGAGGAAACGGAATTGCGCGGTCCATCAGATGGAATGTCGCTTCCCC
>JABAKE010000183.1 GCA_019779905.1 Modestobacter lapidis
TTATTTTGGTGTTGGGACTTTAAATTACACTAATAATAGTGTCTCTTTAACCTATAATAATATCCCTTGGATTATTGATAATATATTTCCAATATTAGATGATTATCCTTTAGCAACTATAAAATATTATGCTTATTTACGTTGAAAAAAAGCAATACTAAATTATGTCAATACTAAAGACAAAATTAATTTATATAATGCAAGTAAATTAATTAATGATAAAAATATAAAAACGGATATAGCTATCCCTTATGATAAAGCAATTAATAATAATTATATATTAGGTTTAATAGAAGCTGAAGGACATTTTGGTCTTAATATACGTAAACAAACAGGTCGTAATGATACAATATCTTGTGCATTTAATATATCACAAAAAGATATTAGTATTGGAGTTTTACAGAATATAGCTAATTACATTAATATTAATTGATATAATTCAGCAATTATACCTCCTATAATTAAACTAAATTTAAATAAATCAAATAAGGAATTTGTTTCTTTATCTAATAGATCTGGATCAGTTCAATCAATAGATACTACTAATATAGATTTTTTATATTATGTAATATTTCCTAAGTTAGACACTTTAACTTGGTATTCACGTAAATCAGTTGATTATCAAATGGTTCGTATTGCTTTGCACATTTTAATTAAAGGTCTTCATCATACTAAAATAGGGTTAGAACTTATTACTGAATTAGCCAATAATACTAATAGTAAACGATACTTAAAGAATTATACAATACCATATGATTTAGCTAATAAAGTATTAAACATGAATCCTATCTATAATTTATATTTACCATATAGTAATAATGCT
>JABAKE010000020.1 GCA_019779905.1 Modestobacter lapidis
TCGAGCGTGCCGGCGATGTCCCCGAACATCTGGCCGATCTGCTCCTTGCCGGTGGCCAGGCCCCACTTGGGGAAGGCGACCTGGGCGTCGTCGGCGAACAGGTCGAGGATGCTGCCGCCGGTCGAGGTGACCCCGCCGTTGTCGAACGCCTTGAGGTACTCCAGCGCCACGGACTTGCGCTGCTCGTCGGTCATGGTCTCGCGGGTCAGGGCCATGGGGTCTCCTGCGTCATCGAAGGGGGAGTCGAAGGGGGAGTCGGGTGGAGGAGGTCGGTGACGGGTCAGGCGGGGGTGGTGGACGGGTCGCGGACCGGCTCCCGGTCGGCGGCCGTGGCGGCGCGGTGGGCGAAGGCGATGATCGGGCCGAGCGTCGCGCCGCCGGCCCAGTACGCCTGCGCGGACGCCGAGGCCACGCAGTTGCCCACCCCGTAGAGGCCGGGGACGGGAGCGCCGATGCTGTCCAGCACCTGACCGTCGGGGCTGGTGCGCGGGCCGCCCTTGGTGTCCAGCGTGCCGGCGGTGATCAGACTGGCGTAGTAGGGGCCGTCCCCGATCGGCCACATGGTCGGGTTGGTGCGGCCGGGCTCGTCCTTGACCGGGCCGTTGAACAGCAGCTGCACCGGCTTCTCGCCGCGGTGGAAGTCCTCGTCGACCCCGCGTGCGGCGAAGCCGTTGAAGCGCTCGATCGTGGCCCGCAGGTTCGGGAGGAAGTCGTCACTCAGCGCGAGGCCGCCGGTGACCGCGGCGTACCGGGCCAGGCGCGCAGCGACGGCGGCGGCCAGCTCCTCCAAGGTCGCGCCGCTGATGACGTGCGAGTCGTCGGCGCCGGGCGGCACTACCTGGCGGCCGTACTCGTCGCTGGCCGAGCAGTCCTGGGTGCGCTGGTCCCAGAGCTGCACCAGCACCAGGTACGGATAGGTGCCGGTCGCGGCGTCGTACCGGCCGAACGTCTGGGCCAGCTCGTTGTACTGGAGCTTCTCGTTCACCACCCGCGAGCCGCGGACGTCGACGAAGACGGTGGAGTCCCCGGCCACCGAGAACATGCCGATCATGCCGGGGTCCCGGGCGACGGCCCGCTCCAGCGGGACGGGGCACATCCAGGCGTTGTTCATGTTGCGCAGCTGGGCGCCGACCGGGCCGGCGATGGCGAGGAAGTCGCCCTCGTTGGTGACCGCCGCGCAGCCGCCGGCGACGGAGGGCGGCAGGAAGTTCCGCCGCAGGTCCGGGTCGTGGGTGAAGCCGCCGCTGGCGAAGACCACGGCCTTGCGGGCGGCCACCCGGACGGTGCGCCCGTCGATGGTGGTGGCCTCCACCCCGACGACGGCGCCGTCGTCGACGACCAGCCGCTGCACCCGGTGCCCGGTGCGCACCCCGACGCCGTCCCGCTCCGCTGCGGCGGCCATCGCGGCCACGCCCACCGCGCCGCCGTCCGACATCGACTCCCGTGCGCCCGCGGGCACCAGCACGCGACCCTTCGGCGCCTTGTCCTCCGGCAGCTCCGACCAGTAGTCGACGACGTCGGGGCAGTGCCGGTACCTCAGCGCCCCGCGCTCGGCGAGCAATTCGGCGGCCGGTGAGGCGCTCTCGTAGATGGCCCGGCACATCGCGTGCTCCCACTCCGACAGCCCGAAGGTCGGCGAGGAGGGGTCGTAGCCGGCCGGGCGCGCGAGCCGGGCGACGTAGCGCAGGTAGTCCTGCTCGTCGTCGACCAGCCCGGCCGCGCGCATCGGTTCGTTGTTGGGCACCCAGTACCAGAACGCGGCCTTCGCGGCCGTGCCGCCGAGCTGTGGCGCCTTCTCCAGCAGCAGCACCTCGTTGCCGAGCCACCGGCTGAACAGGGCGGTCGGCAGGCCGCCGCCACCGCCGCCGACCACCACGACGTCGGCGCTGAGGTCGGCGGGGCGGTCGGCGGGGACGGGCGCCGCGGACTCGCGGGCGGGCACGGGAGAGGGGGCTGGCATCGGGACCTCGCTGTCCGTCAGGTGCGGGGCGGGCACCGCGGCGGCCGCGGTGTCCGGTCCTGACCTTGGCACGGACCGGCACCCGGTGTGAAGCACGTCACCGACCGGGTAGGCAGCGGCCATGACCATGACCATGACCGAGACCACGACCGGGCCCGGAGAGCACCGTCGCGTCGCCGTCGTCACCGGGTCGGAGTCGGGCATCGGCCGGGCCACCGCCGTGGCCCTGGCCGAGCAGGGCTGCGACATCGGCGTCACCTGGTACCGCGACCGGGGCGACGGGGAGGCGACCGCGGAGCTGGTCCGCCGGGCCGGGCGGCGGGCCGAGCTGCGGCACCTCGACCTGACCGCGCTGCCCGGCGCCGCCGCTGTCGTCGACGAGCTCGCCGACGCGCTCGCCGGGCTCGACGTCCTGGTCAACTGCGCCGGCACCGGGCACCTGTCCACGGTGCTCGAGACCGACTACGACACCTGGCGCACCGTGCTGACCACCGACCTCGACGGGGCGTTCCTCTGCCTGCAGCGGGCCGCGCGGCGGATGGTCGCCGCCGGCCGCGGCGGCCGGATCGTCAACGTCACCAGCGTGCACGAGCACCAGCCGCGGGTCGGCAACGCCGCCTACAGCGCGGCCAAGGCCGGCCTCGGCCTGCTCACCAGGGTGGCCGCGCTGGAACTCGGGGAGCACGGCATCACGGTCAACGCGGTCGCTCCCGGTGAGATCGCCACCGCGATGACCGGCCAGGAGGACGAGGACCCCACCGCGGCCGGGCACGAGCGCCCCGGCGTCCCGCTCGGCCGGCCCGGGAACGCGCGTGAGGTGGCCGCCGTCATCGCCTTCCTCGCCTCGCCGGCGGCGAGCTACGTCACCGGGGCGTCCTGGCCGGTGGACGGGGGGATGATGCAGATGGGCCCGCAGGCCGGGTCGCACCTGACCAGTGACGAGTGGCGCCGCCCCTGAGCCCGGCCCGACCGTGCCGGGTCACCCGAGCAGCGCCGCAACGACGAACAGCACCGGCACGGACAGCACCGTGCTGAGCGTGATGGTCTCCCGGGCGAGGTCCACGCCGGTCCGGTAGGTCACGGCGAAGACGAGCAGGTTCTGCGCCGCCGGCAGGGCCGACAGCACCACGACGACCAGCAACCCGTCGCGGTCCAGGCCCAGCCCGGTGCCCAGCAGCCAGGCCGCCGTCGGGGCCAGCAGCAGCTTGAGCGCCACCGCCAGCAGCACCGGACCCCGGTCGGGCCCCCGGCCGGGCCATGGGCTGCCCCGCAGCGACATGCCGTACGCCAGCAGGACCGCCGGCACCGCGAGCCCGCCGATCACCCCGACCGGGTCCAGCAGCAAGGGCGGCAGCGACCAGCCTGTCCCGGAGACGACCAGCCCCGCGACCGAGCCCACCAGCACGGGGTTGCGGAACGGCGTCCACACTCGCGACCACCTCGTACCCGTGCCGTCCGCCACGGTCACGTCCAGCACGGTGAGCGCCACGGGAACCAGCAGGACCAGCTGGAAGAGCAGCACCGGGGCGACCGCGCCGGCATCGCCCAGCACGTAGACGGCGATCGGGATGCCCAGGTTCGCCGCGTTCACCTGGCTGGCGCCGAGGGCCCCGATGGTCGTCGTCCCCACGCCCCAGCGGCGGACCGCACCGACCGCGGCGAACAGCGCTGCCGACAGCAGTGCCGCGCCGGAGATGACGACCAGCGTGCGGGAGAACACCACGGATAGGTCGGCCGCGGCGAGCGTCGTGAACAGCAGCGCGGGAGTCGCCACGGAGAACGCCACCCGGGACAGCACCGCCGGGGCGTGCGGCCCGAGCGTGCCGCTCCGGGCGAGCAGGTAGCCGACCGCGATCACGGCCCCGATGACGGAGAACCCCGACAGGACACCGCTCACCGGGCGGCCGGCCGGCCGGCCTCCGGACGGGCGGCGGTGTCGCGGCACTGGCTGGTCATCACGATGCACAGGATGACGACCGCCCCACCGGGCAGGTCGTCGGGTCACCGGCCGACACCGCGGTTCACCTGCACCCGCGGGACCGGCGACGCCGGTCTTCCTCCGGGCGGGGGTCCGGGCCGCCGCTACGAGGTCCGCCGACCCGGCACACTGACCGGATGACCGAGAGCCCGGCCCCGTCGACCGCTGCCGCGGCGTGCGCCGTCCCGGACGTCCGGGACGGCACCGTGCTGGTGCCCGGTGAGACGTGCTGGCGCATCGAGCGGGCGGACGAGTACGTCGTGTTCGTCGACGCCGCCGACTACTTCGCCGTCCTCAAGCAGGCGGTGCTGCGTGCCCGGCGACGGGTGCTGTTCATCGGCTGGGACTTCGAGCCGCGCATCCGGCTGGACCCGCGGAGCCCCGGCCGGGCCCGGGACGACCGCCTCGGGCGGATCCTGGAGGCGGCGGTGCGGGGCAACCCGGACCTGGAGATCGGTGTCCTGCAGTGGGGCATGGGGATGCTGGAGTCGCTGCGGCGCGGCTTGGTGCCCGTCGTGCTGCTCCGTCGCCGGGCACCCGACCGGCTCCGCTTCGCCGCCGACCACCACCACCCGCTCGGCGCCGCCCACCACCAGAAGATCGTGGTGATCGACGACTGCCTGGCCTTCGCCGGCGGCATCGACGTGACCGCCGACCGGTGGGACACCTCCGACCACCTCGACTGGCACCGGCACCGGCACCGGCCCACGTCCCGGCGGTCGACCGGCCCCTGGCACGACGTGACCACGCTGGTCTCCGGTCCCGCGGCCCGCGCCCTGGGCGACCTGGCCCGCGAACGGTGGGAGAGCGGCACCGGGAACCGGCTGGAACCGGTCGCGGACCAGCAGGCGTGCTGGCCCGACGGGGTGCAGCCGCTGCTGACCGACGTGGACGTCGCCATCTCCCGCACCCGTCCCCGGCACGGCGGCACGGAGCTCGTGCACGAGATCGAGCTGCTGTGGCTGGCGGCCATCGCCGGCGCCCGGGAGACCGTCTACATCGAGGCGCAGTACTTCGCCAACCGCCGGGTCGCCGAGGCGATCGCCGAGCGCCTGGGCGAGGCGGACGGTCCGGAGTTCGTGGTGGTGAACCCGGAGGCGGCCGACGGCTGGCTGGAGGAGAAGGCGATGGGCACCGCCCGGGCGCGGCTGCTCGGCCTGGTCCGGCGGGCCGACGTGCACGACCGTTTCCGGGTCTACGTGCCGGTGACCGACGGCGGCCGGCCGGTGTACGTGCACGCCAAGGTGCTGGTGGTCGACGACCGGATGCTGCGGATCGGCAGCTCCAACCTCAACAACCGCTCCATGGGCCTGGACACCGAATGCGACGTGACGGTGGAGGTCCGGCCGGACGACGCCCGCCGGGACGAGCTGGCCGCGGTCGTCCTCGGGATGCGGCACCGGTTGCTCGGGGAGCACCTCGGCGTCGATCCCGGCGCGGTGGCCGACGCGGTCGCGGCCCACGACGGGTCCCTCGTCCGCGCGGTGGACAGCCTGCTCCGGCCGGCGGGGCGGTCGCTGCGGCCGTTCCAGCCGCCCGAGCAGGGCGTCGTCGATCGCGCCCTGTCCGCGACCGAGCTGCTCGACGCCGAGCGCACCCCCGACCGGTGGAGCCGCGTCCGGCGGACGTTCCTGCGCCGCTCCCGTCGCCGGCGGCGCTGACCGGGGCGCCGACCGCGTCAGCCGCAGGACGGGCCGTCGTCCTCCGGTCGGACGACCGGCTCGGCCGGCGGCGTCGTGGACGCCACCGCCGGCAGGTCCGCGCCCGCCGTCCGGCCGAACTCCTGGGTGGCCCAGACCGAGCCGTCGTCGGCGCAGACCACGCCCACACCCAGCCGGTCCCAACCGGGGTTGAGCACGTTGACCCGGTGGGAGTCGGACCGCATCCAGCCGGCGTGGATCGTCCCGGCCGGCACCGGCCCGGTGGCCCGGAAGATGTTCTCGCCCATCGCGCGGAAGCCGGCCAGCTCTTCCCGCCGGAGGACCTGGCCGATGTCCTGGTGCTCGAACGTGCCGGTGGCGGCCATCTCGGCGCTCCACTCCCGGGCGACGCCGGCCAGCGCGTCGTTCCACGACACCGGGGCGAGCCCGCGCGCCTCCCGCTCGTCGTTCACCCGGTCGAACACCGCCCGTGCGATCTGCTCCTCGGCGGGGGCGGACTCCCCGCCGGCCGGCGCGGACTGGGGGGCCGGTGCGCTGCCCCGGGGCGACCCGCTGAGATCGACCGCGCAGCCGCTCGCCAGCGCGAGGACGGCGAGCAGGACCAGCAGCGCGCGGTACCGGAGCATGCCGGGGGATACCCGCGATCCGGTCGTGCAGCCGCGTGGCGCGGGATCGCGACCGACCCGTGACCCGAGCCGGCGCGGAGACCGGGGAAGGGCTTCCCCGGCCGCTGGGGGCGGCACCATGGCGGCATGGACCTCGCCGACATCGCCGACGGGCTCTACGCCGTCCCGCCGGAGGACTTCGTCGCCGAGCGGACCGCGGCCCGCGACCGGGCCAGGGCGGCGGGGGACAAGGCGCTGGCCGCGGAGATCGCCGGATTGCCCAAGCCGTCGACGGCGGCATGGGTGTGCAACCTGCTGGCCCGCCGGCAGCACGGGGAGATCGCCCAGCTGGTCGAGCTCGGCGGACTCATGCGCACCGCGCAGGCCACCCTCTCCGGTGACCAGCTGAAGGAGCTGGGCAAGCAGCGTGCCCAGGTGATCGCGGCGCTCACCCGGCAGGCCCGGGCACTGGCCGCGGCGGAGGGGCACCCGGTGAGCAGTGCGATCGCCGAACAGGTGCAGGGCACGCTGCGCGCCGCGGTGGCCGACACCGACGCCGGGGCCGCGCTGCTGGGCGGGCAGCTGACCGCCGCACTGACCTACAGCGGGCTCGGTCCGGTCGACCTCAGCGGCGCGGTGGCCCGCGCGAGGACGTCCGCGACGCCGCCGACGAAGGCACCGGGGAAGGCGCCCGCGAACGCGCCGGCGACGGGTACGGCCGGCAGGGACGGCGACCGGGCGGCCCGGGAGCAGCGCCGCAAGGAGGCCGAGGAGCGGGCCCGCCGGGAGGCCGAGGAGGCCCGCCGGCGCGAGCTGGCCCAGGCCGAGCAGGACGCCGAGGAGGCCGCCGCCGTCGCTCGGGACACCGCCGCCGCCGCCGAGGCCGCCGACCAGCGCGTCGCGGACACCACGGCGCGGCGGGAGGAGCTGCAGGCGCGGGTCGCCGAGCTGCAGCAGGAGCTGCGCCGCACCGAGCAGCGGGTCACCACCGCCGGTGCCGACCTGCAGGAGGCCGAGCACCGCCGGGATGCCGCCATCCGCCGGGCACGGACCGCGGCGGCCATCCGCGACCGGTCGCAGCAGCGGCTGGAGCGGCTGCGCGGCCCGGCGCCGGAGGGATGAGGACTCAGCCGGTGCCCGGACCGCGGGCGGCGCGACGGCGGTGCTTGTCCAGGTAGAGGGCGGCGTCGGCGCGGGCCAGCAGGGCGGGCAGCGTGTCGCCGTCCCCAGCGGTCGCCGTCCCCACCGACCAGGTGGCCGGGGCGCCGCCGGTCAGCCGGTCGAGCACCTCGACGGCGCCGACCGCGTCGGTGGCCGGGAGGCACAGCACGAACTCGTCGCCGCCGTGCCGGCCGAGCAGGTCGGAGGCGCGCAGCCGTGCCGACCACTGGGCGGTGAGCCGGCGCAGCAGGTCGTCCCCGGCGCCGTGCCCCTCCCGGTCGTTGACCTGCTTGAACCCGTCCAGGTCGAGCACCGCGATGGTCAGCGGCTCCCCGCCGCGGCTGGCCCGGGCCAGGCTGCGGGTGGCCTCGGCCTCCCAGGCCCGCCGGTTGGCCAGCCCGGTCAGCGGGTCGGTGGACGCCGCGGTCCGCAGCCGCGCGCTGAGCCGGCCCTGGGCCTCGGTGAGGATGCCGGCGGCCAGGACGGCGATCACCCCGGGCAGCGCGAAGCCACTGGGTTCCGCCGCGACCGCGCCGGCGCCGGCCAGGCCGACGACGAGTGCGGCGTGCATCCGGGCGGCGGTGAGAGAGAAGAAGTGCGCGGCGTACAGGCCCACCGCGATGACCACCGGGCCGAGGCCGACGATGCCGACCGCGGTGCCCGACCGCCAGGCCAGGACACCGGTGCACGCGGACAGCAGCCCCAGCGCCACGTGCGTCGCGGCGGGCACGCGAGGGCCGATGGCCCACAGCACCGCCGCGACGGTCAGCCCGGTGCCGGCGAGCAGCCAGGCCAGCCGCACCGGCGTCGCCTCCGACATCGGCCACACCGCGCTGACCCCGCACAGCGCCCCGGCCAGCGCGTGCAGCAGCACCAGCAGTGCCACCTGCGGTGACCTGCCCCCGAACGTTCCCGTCGTCTCCATGTCAGGTCCGCCATCGGCAGGTCGGCCACCCGGCTGGAGCCGGGCTACCGTCGACGGGTGAGTAACGCGGACCTGCACTTCTACTTCGACCCCGTCTGCCCCTTCGCCTGGCTGACCAGCAAGTGGGTGCGCTTGGTGGCCGCGCAGCGGGACATGGCCGTCGAGTGGCGGTTCATCTCGCTGCGGCTGCTCAACGCCTCGGTCGACTACGACGCCCAGTTCCCACCCGGCTACGAGGCCGGCCACACCGCCGGCCTGCGGCTGCTGCGGGTGGCCGCCCGCACCCGGGCCGAGCACGGGCACGCGGCCGTCGCCGACCTGTACGCGGCGCTGGGGGCGCGGGTGTTCGAGTCCGGGCCCGCCGACGGCGACGGCGGCCGGCGCGGCACCCGGGAGTTCGTCGAGCCCGCCCTGACCGCCGCCGGCCTGCCGACCGGGCTGGCCGCGGCGCTGGCGGAGACGTCCTGGGACGCCCAGGTCCAGGCGGAGACCGACGAGGCGCTGGCGCTGACCGGCAAGGACGTCGGCACCCCGATCCTGCACTTCCGGCCACCGGCCGGCACCGCCTTCTTCGGCCCGGTGATCAGCCGGCTCCCGGACGCCGACCAGGCGGTCGAGTTGTGGGACCACGTCGTCGGGCTGGCCGCCTTCCCCGGGTTCGCCGAGCTCAAGCGCAGCCTCCGCGAGCGCCCGCAGCTGCCCTCCTTCGGTGTGCCCACCGGGGACGTCGGCGTCTCGGAGGACTGGCACGGGGGCAGTCGGCGCCAGCACCGGTAGCGGAGCCGACCGGGACGACGGATCCGGCGGGCATATCCTGGCCCCAGTGGTTGATCACTCAACGAGGAGACGAGGGGCACAGATGGCACTGCTCGAGGACGGCGCGTGGCGCGGCAAGGTGTGGACCGGGGCGTGGACCGACGGCAGCGGCGGCACCTACGCCGCGGTCGAGCCGGCAACGGGGGAGGAGCTCGGCGAGGTCGGCAACGCCACCCCGGCCGACGTGGAGAAGGCCGCCGCGCGGGCGGTGGACGCCCAGCGTTCCTGGGCCGCCCTCCCGTTCGAGCAGCGGGCCGCGGTGCTGCGCCGCGCCGGCGACCTGCTGACCGCGAACTCCGCGGAGATCAAGACCTGGCTGGCCCGCGAGACCGGCGCCATCCAGCCCTTCGGCGACTTCCAGGTGCACACCAGCGCCCAGGAGTGCTACGAGGCCTCCGCGCTGCCCAGCCACCCCTACGGTGAGCTGCTCCGCAGCGGTGCGCCCCGGCTGTCCTTCGCCCGGCGGGTGCCGGTCGGCGTGGTCGGCGTCATCGCCCCCTTCAACGTGCCGACCATCCTGGCCATCCGGGCCATCGCCCCGGCGCTGGCGCTGGGCAACGCGGTCATCCTCAAGCCCGACCCGCGCACCGCGGTGTCCGGTGGTGCGATGTTCGCCCGCATCTTCGAGGAGGCCGGCGTGCCGGCCGGGGTGTTCCAGGTGCTGCCCGGCGGCGCCGACGTCGGCGAGGCGCTGGTGGTCGAGCCCGCCGTGCGGGTCATCGCCTTCACCGGTTCCACCAAGGCCGGGCGCGCCGTCGGCGCGCTGGCCGGCCAGCACCTCAAGCGGGCGCACCTCGAGCTCGGCGGCAACTCCGCGCTGATCGTGATGGACGACGTCGACGTCGCCGCCGCTGCCTCGGTCGGCGCCTACGGCACGTTCGCCCACCAGGGACAGATCTGCATGGCGACCAGCCGGCACCTGGTGCACTCCTCGATCGCCGAGGAGTACACCGCCGTGCTGACCGCCAAGGTGGAGAACCTGCCGGTCGGTGACACCTTCCGCGACCAGGTGGCGCTCGGCCCGATCATCGACGCCAACCAGCGCGACCGGGTGCACGGGCTGGTCACCTCCAGTGTCGAGCAGGGGGCCACGCTGCGCACCGGGGGCACCTACGAGGGGCTGTTCTACCGGCCGACCGTGCTCGGCGACGTGCCGGTCGACGCCCCGGCCTACCAGCAGGAGATCTTCGGCCCGGTCGCCCCGGTGACCCCGTTCTCCTCCCTCGAGGAGGTCGTCGGCCTGGCGTCCGGCACGGAGTACGGCCTGTCGCTGGGCATCCTGACCCGCGACGTCTACGCCGGCCTGGAGCTGGCCGAGAGGATCCCGGCCGGCCTGGTGCACATCAACGACCAGACGGTCAACGACGAGGCGGTCGCCCCCTTCGGTGGCGTCGGCGCCTCGGGCACCGGGTCCCGGCACGGTGGCGCGCAGGCGAACATCGAGGCGTTCACCGAGACCCAGTGGGTGACGCTGCGCGGCGACCTGCCGGCCTACCCGTTCTGACCCCCGGCACGACGACGGCCCGGTCCCCGCAACGCGGAGGCCGGGCCGGTGTCGTGCGGCAGCTGGCGCACGACACCAGGAACGGCAGTGCCGCGCCCGGCGACTCTTCCCTCAGTCCGCCTCGGCGGTGTGCTCACCGCGGACGAGGAGCCTGTCGCGGAGGAAGCCGCTGACTGCGGCCAGACTCGCAGGCTCCTCGAAGGCGGCGTCCTCGTGGTTGGCCCCGTGCAGCAGCCACAGGGCCGTGTCGACGCCGTGCGTGCGAAGAGCGTGGAAGAGCCGCCGGCTGTGCTCCGCCGGGATGAGCCCGTCGCGGTCCCCGTGCATGAGCAGGAAGGGGGGTGCCCCCGGGTGGACGTGACTCACCGGACTGGCCGCGCGTGCCTCGTCGGGAACGTCCTCCGCCGCGTCGGCGCCCAGCAGCCGGGCCTCGAATGACGGCTGCACCGGGGGGCCGGTCACGAAGGGGGGAGGAGGTCCCTCGGGCACGTCATTCGCCATCTGCAGCAGGTCCGAGGGGGCGAACCAGCACACGGCGGCCTGCACGGAGGAGTTCCCGAGGTCGGCGTCCCGTCCGTCGGAGGTGAGGGCCAGCAGCGACGCGAGATGGCCGCCGGCCGACGCTCCCCAGACGCCCATCCGGCCCGCGTCGACGCCGTACTCGTGGCCGTGCGCTCGCAGCCATCTGACCGCCGCCCGCGCGTCCTGGAGCGGAGCCGGGAAGGTGGCCTGCTCGCTGAGCCGGTACTGGACCGCGGCCACCGCGACCCCGTTGCCGGCCACCGGGACGAGGCGCTCGGCGGCCCGGTCGGCCCGCGACCCGCGCATCCAACCGCCTCCGTGCAGCCACACACAGAGGGGAGCCGGAGGGCCGTCGGGGACGTACAGGTCCAGCCGGAGGTCGTGCCCATCCGCGACGGAGTAGACGAGGTCCCGGCGCACGCGTGGACCATCCGCCCGCGCCTCCCCGCGCGCGGGGCGCTGCGTCGTGGTCACCATGGGGGGATCCCCAAAGTGGCGTCCGCGACACCGGGTCCGGTCATGTCTGTCCTCACTGAGGTCACGGGCTCCTCGGGTGCCCTGGGTCGAATCGGGAACGGGCCGCTCGCCGGGTGTGGCTCCCGGACGTGGCGTCAGCTGAAGGCGAGGCCGCCGTCCACGATCAGGGTCTGGCCGGTGATGAAGCCGCTCCCCCGTGAGCAGAGGAAGGAGACCGCAGGGCAGAGGTCGCTGGGTTCCATCCGTCGCGGTACCGCACGACGTCCCGCGGAGGCCGCGAGGTAGTCGTCGTCGTTCATGTCGCGCGTGGCCTCGGTCTCGACGAGCCCGGGAGCGATGGCGTTGACGGTGATGCCGTCCCGGCCGACCTCGCGCGCCACGCTGCGGGTCAGCGCGATGACCGCGCCCTTGGAGGCGGTGTAGTGCGCGAAGTAGGGCACACCCATGTGCACCGTGGACGAGGCGATGTTGACCATGCGGCCGCGGCCCTGCCGCTTCATGACAGGGTGCACGGCTCGCATCCCCAGCCAGACGCCACGCGTGTTCACCGCCATCACCCTGTCCCACTCAGCGACGGTGATGTCCGTGAACGGCCGCTTCGACCCCAGGCCCTGGTAGATCGCTGCGTTATTGATCAGGGCGTCGATTCGTCCGTGGCGGTCCAGGGCCGCGCCCACCAGCTGGGCCCAGGACGCCTCGTCGCTCACATCGGCGTGCACGTGCGTGACGTCCAGGCCGTCGGTCGTCCATCCCGCCCGGGCGACGTCCGCCGTGACGACGGCCGCGCCTGCTGCGGCGAGATGCCGGCTCACCTCGGCGCCGATCCCCTGGGCGCCACCGGTCACCACGACGACCGTTCCCGGTTCGACGTCGCTCGCCTGCCACTGGGGTCGCTCCACCTGTGCTCCTCCCGCCTCCGCCGGCCCGGTCCGGCGCTCGTGGCGGTCGTCCGGGCCGGCCGGCATCCCGACGGGGGTCACTGCTCGGGCAGGAGCGCGTCCAGGTCGGCGGGGGACTCGAGGATCCCGTAGCGCGACCCGACCTCGGACATGTACTCCAGGGACGCCCGATCCAGTTCCCGTGGCCAGCCCGCCAGCGTGATCGCCTCGGCCAGTTCCGGGGTGAGCTCCGTGTAGCTCCCGAGGATGCGCCGCGCCTCGTCGGGGTTGTCGGTCGCGTAGGCGAAGGACTCCTGCAGGCCCTCGACGAAGGCTTCCACCAGCTCCGGGTCGGACTGCGCGAGTTCCGTCGTCGTGAAGTAGGCGCCGATGAGCAAGGGCTCGTCCTGTACCTCGGCGAAGACGTTGGAGAGGCAGCGCGCTCCCTGCTGGAGCGCGATCGTCTTGAACGGTTCGACCGCCACGCCGGCGTCCACCTGTCGGTTCGCGATGACCTGCGGCACGTCGGGATGCGCAATCTCCACGAACTGAATGCTCGATGAGTCGGCGCCCGCCCCATCCACGAGGTCGCGGATGACCGCCACGTTGATGTTGTTCAGCGTGTTGGTGCTGACCCGGGCTCCGGCCAGGTCAGTCACGGACTGCAGGGAACTGTCCGCGGGCACGATCACACAGGCGAAGTCTTCTGCAGGGTCGCCGGTCGATGCGTTCCCGGGGGCGACGACCTGGATCGGCAGCCCGGCCTCCTGCCCCACCAGTAGGGAAAGCGTGTTGCTGAACGCGAAATCCATCTGCCCGCTCACCACGGCAGGCACGAGTGCGGCGCCGCCCTGGCCGCTCACCAGCTCCAGCTCCAGCCCGCGATCAGAGAAGAAGCCCTGTTCGACGCCGAGGTACAGGGGGGCGACGTCGGCGATCGGGATGACACCGACGGTCACCTGGCGGGGCGCGTCGCTCGAGCCGGCGCCCGTGGTCCCGCCGTCGGCACCTCCGCCGCACGCTGTGAGCAACACCGAGCAGGACAACAGGACGGTCAGGCGCAGGCGGGACATGGAGAGCCTCTCGACGTTGGGGGGATCGCATGGGCGGGTGTAGGGAAGCAGTGCTGGCCGGTCGCGCGGCCGAGGCCGCGACCGACCCGGTCGGTCGGTCGGTCGTCAGACGCTGGGGGGTGGACCGACGGCAGACGACGTGAGTCCGGCGCGGGGCGAGGTCGCCGACAGGACGGCGGGTACCACCTCGTCGCGGAACAGGCGCACGGAGGCGAGGACCGCCTCGACATCGAGTGAGCCCCAGGCGAAGGCGCCGGCGAGGTAGTTGATCTCGCCGACCGTCACGGCCTCGGTCACCTGGGCGGCGACGGTCTCCGGCGAGCCGACGAAGAGCTTGCGCTCGGCGACCAGTTGGTCGAAGTCCAGCGGGCCGGTGAACCGGTCGCTGCCGTGGAGCCGCCAGAGGTGGGTGAAGCTGGCGTAGTGGTCCTCGAACGCCGGCCGGGCGAGTGCGGTGGCCTCCTCGTCGGTCGCCGCCACGACCACGTGCCGGAGCAGGCCGAAGCGCGGCGTCCGCCCGGGCAGGCTGTAGCGGACGCTGCCACGAGCTGCCGACTCATGGAAGTGGGAGAAGAAGATCCGGCTCTGCTCGCGGATCACCTGGAGGGGTGGGGACACGAACCCGAACCCGAAGAGCACGTTGTACCCCTCGTCGCCCAGTCGCGGGATCGAGGCGGCGTTCGACGACGGGTACCACAGCGGGGGGTGGGGCCGCTGGTACACGGGCACGTGCAGCTCGATCTCCTCGCCGGACGGGCCCTCGGCCCCCGGGCGCCGGAACCGTCCGGTCTCCAGGGCCTCGACGATGGCCGGGAACAGCGTCTCGAACTGTTCGGCGGTCTGTGGCGGGGTCAGCCCGTACATCGCCGCCTCGATGGGGGAGGAGCCCTTCCCCACGCCGACGTCGAGCCGGCCGTGGCTGAGTTGGTCGAGCATGCAGATCTCCTGCACCAGCCGGAGCGGGTCGTACAGCGGCACGATGAAGGTCGTGGGAGCCAGCCGGATCCGCTCGGTCTCCCGCGCCGCAGCGGCGATGAACACCGAGGGAGAAGGTGCCAGGCCCAGCGGCGTGCCGTGGTGCTCGGCGATGTGATAGGTGCTGAACCCGCCTCGGTCGGCCTCGGCCAGGATGCGGAGCCGGGCCTCGTAGACCTCGGCGGTCGACAGGCCCGGAGCGGCATCGATCCAGTCGAACAGGCCGAACTCGAGGTCGGGTGCGGGATCCTGCTCGGCCGGCTGTGCGCACATCATCGTTGTCCCTCTGGGTTCAGGGTCGGGTGGTTAGCTCGGTTCCGGCTGCTGGTGGGCGGCGGTCAGGCACCCGCCGGGCGGACCGGCGCGGCCGAGCGTGGAAGACGGGCCGGACACGGGCGTGGCTCTGGCGAGCACGGACGGTCAGGCCGCGTACGAGCGGTGTGCGGCATCACAGGGGTGTGACGTGCCTCATTAAGCCGCAGGCAAGTTCGTACGTTAAGAAATCTTTCAGGCGAGCGCAAGGGCTCACTCCGCCGCGATGAACTCCTCGAGGAGCTGGAGGAACACCGTCGTCTTCTCCGGGGGGAGCCGGGCCTCGAAGGCCTGGCGGAGCTGCTCGACGCGGGGCTCGATCTCGGCGCGCAGGGCCAGGCCGGCGTCGGTGAGCCGGAGCTCGAAGCGGCGTCCGTCCTGGGTGGACCGCTCCATGGTCAGGTAGCCGGCCGCCTTCAACCTGTGGACGACGGCGTGCGTGCTCGCCGGGTCGAGGGCGATCAACCGGGCGATGCTTGCCTGGTCGAGCGGTTCGTGACGGGCGAGCGTCGACAGCACGGCGTACTGCACGGAGGACACCGAGCCCGCGACGTAGCGGGTCCACATCTCGGTGTGCACCTGGCTGGCCCGTCGGATCAGGTGGCCCGGGAGGTGGGCGAGGTGCGGTGCGACGTCCGGACAGGAGGTGTCTGCGCTCGTCGCCACGGGGCCAGTCTATGGATTGGGGGGACTGTTGTCCGACTCGCGGAGGACGTCGAGGTGCGGGTTGTCCGCGAGGCGGCTCGGTCGTTGCCGTCACTCACGGCGGCGCGCAGGCCACCATCGAGGCGTTCACCGAGACCCAGTGGGTGACGCTGCGCGGCGACCTGCCGGCCTATCCGTTCTGATCCCCGGCTGACACGGCACCGGCCCGGCCCCCGCGCTGCGGGGGCCGGGCCGGTGCCGTCCGTGCCGGGGTCAGGCGGACCTGCGTCCCGTCATGTCGACGCGGTCGCCGATCCGGCGTCGTCCGCCGGTCTTGGAGGCCTCGAAGTCGGGGCCGAGCTCCTCCAGCGCCAGCCGGCCGTAGACCTGCTGCTGGGTGGCGGCCCGCTCGGAGCGGCCGCGGCCCAGGAAGCTGACCATCCAGTGCAGCACCGTGGTGACCCGGCTGCGGAAGCCGACGATGTAGGCCAGGTGCACGACCAGCCACATCATCCAGGCGAGGAAGCCGCTGAGCTTCAGCTTGCCGACCTGGGCGACCGCGGAGAACCGCGAGATCGTCGCCATGCTGCCCTTGTCGTGGTAGTGGAACTCCGGCGCCGTCGGCCGGCCGGCGAGCCGCGCCGTGATGGCGTCGGCGGCGAAGCGGCCGCCCTGGATGGCGACCTGCGCGACGCCGGGGAGCCGGTTCAGGCTGATCATGTCGCCGACGACGTGCACCTCGGGGTGGCCGGGCAGCGTCAGGTCGGACTGGACGGTGATCCGGCCGGCCCGGTCGACCGCGGCGCCGGACTGCTCACCCAGCTGCCTGCCCAGCGGGCTGGCCTGCACGCCGGCCGCCCAGATCTTGGTGGCGGCGCGGATGCGGCGCTCCTGCCCGTCGGCGTCCTTGACCACGATGCCCTCGGCGTCGACGTCGGTCACCATCGCGCCCAGCTGGACCTCGATGCCGATCTCGTTGAGCCGCGTGTGCGCCTTCTTGCCCAGGTCGCCGAAGGGCGGCAGCACCTGGTCAGCGGCGTCCAGCAGGATCACCCGGGCCGAGCTCGGGTCGATCCGGGTGAAGTCGCGGTGCAGGGTGCGGCGGGCCAGCTCGGCGATCTGGCCGGCCATCTCCACCCCGGTCGGGCCGGCGCCGACGACCACGAAGGTGAGCAGCCGGTCGATCTCGGCCGGGTCGGTGGCGAGCTCGGCCAGCTCGAACGCGCCGAAGATCCGCCCGCGCAGCTCCAGGGCGTCGTCGATGCTCTTCATGCCGGGTGCGTGCTCGGCGAAGTGGTCGTTGCCGAAGTAGGACTGGCCGGCGCCGGCGGCGACGATGAGCTCGTCGTAGGGATGCACGGCGGTGCGGCCCAGCACGGTCGAGGTGACGGTGCGGGCAGCGAGGTCGATGTCGGTGACCTCGCCGAGCACCACCCGGGTGTTCTTCTGGGAGTTGAGGATCTCCCGGGTCGCCGGGGCGATCTCACCCTGGGAGAGGATCCCGGTGGCTACTTGGTAGAGCAGCGGCTGGAACAGGTGGTGGGTGGTCTTGGCGACCAGGGTGATGTCGACGGGCGCCTTGCGGAGGCGCTGGGCGGCGAACAGCCCACCGAACCCCGACCCGACGATGACCACCCGGGGTCGCGTTGCGGTGGTCTGGCCGGTGGTCACGGTGCCTCCTGATGTCGTCATGATGACTCATCCTCCCACTTCGCTCCTGGTACCCGCGGCCGCCTTGGGGCGGCCGGCAGGTCTGCGAGCGCGCCGGTGAGCTCTGCCAGGTGCAGCACCGGGGAGTGCCCGGGTGTTCCCCGGGTGGTGCTGGTTCCGGGACTGGGCCTGGACCGGCGGTCCTCGGCCCGGCTGCGGAGGCTGGTGGCGGCCGACGTGGTGCACCTGCCGGGCATGGGACGGCGGTCACCGGTACCCGCCCTCGACGAGCTCGCCGCCCGCCTGCTGGCCGGGATCGGGCCGGGCCCGGTGGTGCTGGTCGGGCACTCGCAGAGCTGCCAGGTGGTCGTCGCCGCGGCCGCGGACCCGCGGGTCGCCGGCCTGCTGCTGCTGGGGCCGACGACCGACCCGCGGCTGCGCCGACTGGGGGTGCTCGCCGCGCGCTGGGTGCGGACGGCGGTGCGCGAGCCGGTGTGGCAGCTGCCGCTCGTGCTGTCCCAGTGGCTGCGGACCGGGCCGCGGGCGATGACCGCGCTGTGGCGGGTCACCGCACCGGACCGGATCGATGCCCGGCTCGCGGGCGTGGCGGTGCCGGTGGTGGTCGTCCGGGGCACCCGGGATGCGCTGTGCCCGCACGACTGGGCCGCCCGCCTGGCCGGCTGCGCACCGGCCGGCCGGCTGGTCGAGCTGCCGGGGGCGGCGCACATGACGGTGCAGACCCACCCGGGCGACGTCTCCCGGCTGGTGGCGGGCCTGTCAGGCGACCGGGCGGACGAGGGCTGAGCACCAGCCGGCCACGGTCTCCAGCACCGCCGGGTCGACCGGGCGGCGCAGCTCCTCCCGGTAGGCGCGCAACGAGGCCGGGCCGGGCTGGCGGCGCAGCGTGTGCGTCAGGTCGGGCACCCGGTGCACGGTGACCGGGGCGGGCACGGTCGCCGCGATGACGTCGAGGTCGGCCGGGTCCACCTGGAGGTCCTTCTCGCCGGTGAGCGCCAGCACCGGCACGGTCACCCGGGCGAGGTCGGTGCGCGGGTCGTGGTCGAGGAACTCCCGGGTCCAGCGGGCGTTGAGCCGGGCGCCGTCGATCCGGGCGATGTCGGTGGTGGTGGCCCGGATCTTCGTGTGGTTGGCCGCGACCCTGGTCTCCAGGTCGGTGCGCAGCAGCCGGAGCACCCCGCGCACGGGTGCGGGGAGTGTGGGCGCCAGCTGCCGGGCCTGCCAGCGGAGCAGCTGTTCACCCGGCGTGGCGCTGCACGACAGCAGCACGAGCCCGGCCGGTGGTGCGCCCCGGGCGGCGAGCGCGGCGGCGAGCAGTGCTCCCTCGCTGTGCCCGGCGACCACCAGGCGCGCCGGGTCGACCTCGGGACGTGCGGCGAGGGTGTCGCGGGCCGCGGCGAGGTCGTCGAGGTTGTCGTAGAGGCCGGCGGCCCGCCAGTCACCGGGGCTGGCGCCGACACCCCGCTTGTCGTAGCGCAGCGAGGCGAACCCGGCCGCGGCGAGGGTGGTCGCCAGCTGCCGGGCCACGTCGAACTGCATCCGGCGGTGGTTGGAGTTCCGGTCGATCGGGCCCGAGCCGGAGGCGATCAGCACGGCCGGGACGGGGCCGGTCGCGGCCCGGTTGTCCGGCAGGGCCAGCGTGCCGGCCAGCTCCTGGTCCCCGGTCAGGACGACGTCCTGCTTGCGCACGTCAGCCGACCGGCCGCAGGCGGGTGAGCTCGGCCGCCGTGGCGGCCGGGTCGGGGAGCCCGACCAGCACGGTGTCGAACCGCTGGCCGGTCAGCCGCAGCCGCAGCGCGGGCCGGCCGCCCCGCACGCTGACGAAGGACCGCTCGCCGCGCCGCCGCCAGGTGCCGATCCTGCGGCTGGGGAGGCCCAGCCCGGGGGCGCGCAGGCCGCGGACGGCGGCGGCCCCGTCGGGCACGACCTCGACGTCGGTGACGGCACCGAGCGGCACGGTGAGGTCGCGCAGCAGGCCGGCGATCTTCTCGCGCCGGGCGAGCTGGACGGTGAGGGTCTCGGTGGTCATCTGCACGGTCGCCATGGCATTATCATTCCCATCCATGCGAATGATGTCAACTATGAGAACGGTGAGTCGATGGCCTCCGCCGACCTCCTGCTGCACCCGGTCCGGCTGCGCGTCGTCCAGGCCTTCCTGGGCGACCGCGTGCTCACCACCGCCGAGCTGCACGAGCTGCTGCCCGACGTCCCGACCGCCACCCTGTACCGGCACGTCGCGACCCTGACCGACGCCGGCCTGCTGACCGTGGTGGCCGAGCGCCGGGTCCGCGGCGCGGCGGAGCGGACCTACCGGCTGGTGCTCGAGGCCGCGTCGGTGGCGCCGGCCGACACGGCCGGGATGACCGCTGCCGACCACGGCCGCGCGTTCACCAGCTTCGTCGGGGCGCTGCTGGCCGACTTCGGCCGCTACCTCGACCGGGGGGACGTCGACCCGGCCCGCGACGGGGTCGGCTACCGGCAGGCCGCGCTGTGGCTGGACGACGAGGAGTTCGCCGCCTTCCTGGTCGACCTCCGGAACGTCGTCGGCCGGCGGCTCGAGCTCCAGCCCGACGGGCAGCGGCGGCGGCGGTTGGTCAGCACGGTGCTCGTCCCCGGCGACTGAGCGCGCCGTCCCGCGACACCGGAGGACGCCGGCCGGACCGCCGGAGCGGCCGGGCCGGCGTCGGGGTGTGCCGGGGGATCAGGCGCGCTTGGCGGCCTTCTTCGCCGCCTTCCGGGTGTTCCGAGCGGCCCGGGCGGCGGCCTTGGAGGGCTTGGGTCCGCGGTCGAGCAAGCCGCTGGTGAGCAGGCCGAGCCCGATGCCCAGCATCCACACGTCCTTGGAGATCGGCAGCCCCTCCTGGGTGGGGGCCACGCTCTTGCCGGGCTTGGTCATGCCCGGGGTGCGCAGGTAGAGGCCGAGCAGGCCGGCGGAGAACCCGGTGAGCGCGGCGCCGGCGACGGCAGTGGGCACGAACGGCATCAGCAGGGCCGCGCCGATCGTGATCTCCGTGGTGGACAGCGTCCTGGCGAAGGTGGCCGGCGGGACGTCCTTGAGGAACGGGTAGGTGCCGGCGGCGAAGCCGTGCAGCCCGGCGGCGGTGCCCTCGTCGGCGTTCCGCTTGCCGAGGCCGGAGTTGAGGATGAACGCCCCGGTCGCGATGCGGGGGGCGATCTCGCTGGGGGTGATGGGCAGGCGCATGACGACCTCACTGGGGAACGGGGATGGTGCAGTGCTCAACCGCATCCTTCCCCGCCACCACCGCGGCCACCAGACGGGGCCCGGGGGGATCGTGCTCCCCGCCACGCCGGACGGGCCGGGCGCCGCCTCCCGCAGGAGACGGTGCCCGGCCCGTCGGACGGTCGGCCGGCCCGGAGGCCGGAGTGGTCAGCGCCCCGATCGACCACGACCGCGGCCGGCGCCGGCCGGCGCCTGCCCCGCGCGGGCAGCGAGCTCGGCCCGGGTGCGCGCCGGGCCCGCCGAGCGGCCGGACGACGAGCCCGAGCCGCCACCGCGGCCCGACCGGCTGGGTGCCGCCGGCGAGCCTCCGCCGCCGCTGCGACGACGGCCGCTCCCGCCGGTGCCCTGCGGCTGCGGAGCCGGCGCGGGCGCCGGCTCGACGTGCGGCGCCGCCGGTCCGGTGAGGGCCACGATCTCCCGGGCCCCGGGCTTGATGGCCGCGACCTCCGGGGTGATGCCGGCCTGGCGGGTGAGCAGTCGCACCTCGCCGGCCTGGTCCGGCGTGGCGATGGTGACGACGATGCCGCCGGCACCGGCGCGGGCGGTCCGGCCCGAACGGTGCAGGTAGGCCTTGTGCTCGGCCGGCGGGTCGACGTGCACGACCAGCGCGACGTCGTCGACGTGGATGCCGCGGGCGGCGATGTCGGTCGCGCACAGCACCCGGGTCTCGCCGTTGCTGAACGCCTCGAGGTTGCGCTCGCGGGCGTTCTGGCTGAGGTTGCCGTGCAGGTCGACGGCCGGCACGCCGGCGGCGGTGAGCTGCTTGGCCAGCTTCTTCGCCTGGTGCTTGGTGCGGGTGAACAGCAGGCTGCGGCCCAGGCCGGAGGCCAGCTGCTGGACGATCGCCGGCTTGTCGGCGGCGTCGACCCGGAACACGTGGTGCGTCATCGTCGAGACGGGCGCGACCGCGGGGTCGACCGAGTGGGTGGTCGGCCGGTCGAGGTAGCGCTTGATGAGCACGTCGACGCCGTTGTCCAGGGTGGCGGAGAACAGCAGCCGCTGGCCGACCTTGGGGGTGCGGTCCAGCAGCCGCTTGACGCCGGGCAGGAAGCCCAGGTCGGCCATGTGGTCCGCCTCGTCGAGGATGGTGACCTCGACGGCGCCGAGGTCGCAGTGACCCTGGCCGATCAGGTCCTCGAGCCGGCCGGGGCAGGCGATGAGCACGTCGACACCGCCGGCCAGTGCCTGCACCTGCGGGTTCTGCCCCACGCCACCGAACACGACGGTGGTCTTCATGTTCAGCGCGCGGGCCAGCGGGTCGACGACGGCGGCGACCTGGTTGGCCAGCTCACGGGTCGGCACCAGGATCAGCGACCGCGGCCGGCGCGGCTGCCGCTTGCTGGTGGAGGCGGCCAGCCGCGCGACCAGCGGGATGGAGAACGCCAGGGTCTTGCCCGAGCCGGTGCGGCCGCGGCCGAGCACGTCACGGCCGGCCAGGGTGTCCGGCAGTGTCGCGACCTGGATCGGGAACGGCGCGGTGATGCCGCTCGCGGTGAGCACCTCGACCAGCGGGGCGGGCACGCCGAGGTCGGCGAACGTGGTGTCGGTGGGCAGCACGGTCGGGGCGTCCCCGGCCGGGACGACGGCAGTGCTGTGGGTCTCGGCGGCAGTGCCGCGGGTCCCGGCGACCGGGGCGGCCGAGTCCTCGGGGCGCGGGCCGACGCCGCGACCGCGGCCGCCGCGACGGCGCCGGTTGCGGGGGCCGTCGGAGTTGTCCGCGGGTGCGCCGGCCGCGGCGTCCGCCGGTGCGGCGGTCCGGGGGGCCTGCGGCGGCTGGAAGGCGGGGGTCGCCGGAGTGCCGGTCGGTGCGGTGGCCGGCCGGGTGGCGCGGCGACGCGAGCGGTCGGCGCTGTCGGCGGGGGGGAGGGCAGGGGTGGTCATGGGGAGGAGTCCTCAACGGTCCGGTGGCCACCGTCGATCCGCCGGGCGCGGGGCCGCCGCAGGGGGCCGCTTCGCTCATCCGGGTCGGACGTCGGGTCGCCGGCGCGCCTCGGTGGCGCAGCCTCGCGCCGACGTCGAGTCCACACGCTCTCGGATGAGCGAGGGGCGGCGCCGGTGACCCCCACCCTGCCAGATGCGCAGCGTGACGGGGCGGGCACGGGGGGAGTTCCTGCTCACATCGGTCCGCACCCGGCACCGCAGCGACCCGCCCCCGGTACCGATGCCGGCGCGGCGAGCGGCAGCGGGGCCGCTGGTTGGGGAGGCAGCGGAACCGGAGGATGGCGCCGTGACCACCGCACCGCCCGCCACGCCGTCCCCGGCCGCCGTTCCGCACACCCGCCGGGTGCACCCGGCGTGGTGGGTGGCCGCGGTGACCTTCCTGGCGCTGATCGGTGCCGCGGCCTTCCGCGCCGTCCCCGGGGTGCTGATCGATCCGCTGCGCGAGGAGTTCGGCTGGTCGCTGTCCACGATCTCCCTGGCGGTGGCGATCAACCTGGCGCTCTACGGCCTCACCGCGCCGTTCGCCGCGGCCCTGATGGACCGGTTCGGCATCCGCCGCGTCGTCGTCGCGGCCCTGCTGGTGGTGGCCGGAGGCAGCGGCCTCACCGTCTTCATGACGGCGAGCTGGCAGCTGCTCCTGCTGTGGGGCGTGCTGGTCGGCCTGGGCACCGGGTCGATGGCGCTGGCACTGGTCGCGACGGTCAGCGGCCGGTGGTTCGTCGCCCGCCGCGGCCTGGTCTCGGGTGTGCTGACCGCCGCCGGGGCCACCGGGCAGCTGGTCTTCCTGCCGGTCGTGGCGGTGGTGAGCGAGCGGTGGGGCTGGCGTCCGGCGGCCCTGGGCACGGCCGCCGCCGCGCTGGCCGTCGTCCCGTTCGTGGCGTGGCTGCTCCGCGACCGGCCCCGCGACCTGGGCGTCGCCCCCTACGGCGGCACGCCGGCCGACGACGTCGACCCGGTGGGCGGCAACCCGGCGCGCACCGCGATCCGCGGGCTCACTGGTGCCGTGCGCACCCGGGCGTTCTGGCTGCTCGCCGGCGGCTTTCTCATCTGCGGGGCCTCGACCAACGGCCTGGTGCAGCCGCACTTCATCCCGGCCGCGCACGACCACGGCATGCCGGTGACGACGGCGGCCGGGCTGCTGGCGGTGGTCGGCATCTTCGACGTCGCCGGGACGATCCTCTCCGGCTGGCTCACCGACCGGGTCGACCCCCGGCTGCTGCTGCTGGCCTACTACGGGTTGCGGGGGATGTCGCTGTTCCTGCTGCCCCAGCTGTTCGGGGCCGACCTGCACGCCTCGATGATCGCGTTCATCGTGTTCTACGGCCTGGACTGGGTGGCGACGGTGCCGCCGACGCTGGCGATCTGCCGGCAGTACTTCGGCGCCCGGGCGCCGGTCGTCTTCGGCTGGGTCTTCGCCGCCCACCAGGTCGGCGCGGCGCTGGCCGCGTTCGGGGCCGGCGTCGTCCGCGACGTCACCGGGTCCTACGACGCCGCGTGGTACGGCGCCGCGCTGCTGTGCCTGGTCGCCGCCGCGCTGTCGATCGCGATCCGGCCGCGGCCCGAGCCGCGGCAGGGGGAACCGGACACCGGCCTGCCGAGGACGCCGGTGCAGGCCGCGGCCGACCAGGCGCACGGCTGACCGTTCCGCTGGCGGAACTCGGCACAGCAGCATTGCGGGACGGATGCCGCACCGGAGCCGGGGTGCGTCAGCGGTGCCGGCCGTGCACCAGCCGCATCACCCGGGCCAGCGCGTCGGCGGCCCGCGCCGGCCGGCTGAAGCTCATGACGTTCACCGGCAGGCCGACGCGCTGCCGGGTGATCGCCTTGGCCCGGGTGAACTCGCGCAGCCCGTCCTCGCCGTGGATCCGGCCGAACCCGCTCTCGCCGACCCCGCCGAAGGGCAGCGCGGGCACCGAGGCGAAGGTGAGCACCGAGTTGATCGAGGTCATCCCGCTGCGCATCCGGCGGGCCAGGTCCATCGCCCGGGCCGGGGTGCCGCTGAACACCGCGCCGCCCAGACCGAGCGGGGTGGCGTTGGCCCGGGCCAGCCCTTCCTCGGCGTCGGTCACCCTGGTGATGGTCAGCGTGGGCCCGAACGTCTCCTCCCGGACCGCGGCCGAGGTCTCCGGCACGTCCAGCAGCACGGTCGGCGCGACGAGGACGCCGTCCACGGTGCCGCCGACCACGGCCCGGCCGCCGGTGGCCACGGCATCTGCCAGGTGCCGGCGGACGACGTCGGTCTGGCTCGCCATGGTCATCGGGCCGTAGTCGGCCCCCGCGCCGGTGCCCGGGCGGAGGCCGGCCACCTGTCGGGTCACCTCGGCCACGAACCGGTCGTACACCGCGCCGGTGACGTAGACCCGCTCGATGCCGATGCAGGTCTGGCCGGCGTTACTCATCCCGCCCCACACCGCGGCGTCGGCCGCGGCGGCCACGTCGGCGTCGTCGTCGACGATCATCGCGTCCTTGCCGCCGCACTCCATGAGCACCGGCGTCAGCGTCTCCGCGCAGGCGGCCATCACCGTCCGGCCGGTGGCCGCCGAGCCGGTGAAGGCGAGCTTGCCGACCCCGGCCCGGCACAGCGCGGCGCCGGTCCCGCCGTCGCCGGTCACGACCGAGAAGACGTCGGCCACGTCGGGGACGGCGGCCCGCCAGGCGGCGGCCAGCCACGTGCCGATCGCGGGGGTGAACTCGCTGGGCTTGAAGACGACGGCGTTCCCGGCGGCCAGCGCGTAGGCGATCGAGCCCATCGGGGTGAACACCGGGTAGTTCCACGGCCCGATGACGCCGACCACGCCGAGCGGCTGGTACTCCAGGTACGCGGCGTGGTTGGCCGCCAGCAGCCCCGGGTCGACCTTCCGCGGGCCCAGCGTCCTCGGCGCGTGCGCGGCGGCCCAGGCCAGGTGCTCGACGGCCAGGGTGATCTCCAGGACGGCATCGGCGTGCGGCTTGCCGTTCTCCCGGTGCACCAGGTCGGCCAGTTCGTGCACCCGCCGGGTGACGTACCCGCGGTAGGCGGCCAGCCGCAACCGGCGCTCGGCGAAGCCCAGCGCGGCCCACCGCTCCGCGGCGGTGCGCGCCCGGGCCACGACCGTCGCGACCGTCCCGGCGTCGGCCACCGGGAAGACCCCGATCACCTCGCCGGAGCCGGGATCGGTCGACTCGAACGTCTCGCGGCCGGAGGGCGCGTCGTCGGAGAGCGGCATGGTGCGGCAGGTTACCCGCGGGTAGCGCCGCCGGTGACGGTTCGGTCAGCCCTCCCCGCGGGCGATCCGGCCGGCCCAGGAGAGGTCGGCCTTGCCGACCGGGGAGCGGTGCACCTCGTCGACGAACACGACCTCGCGCGGGCGCTTGTAGTCGGCCAGCTCCGCACCGACCGCCGCCCGCACCTCCTCGGCGGTGAGCGTGTGCCCCGGCGCGACCGAGACGACGGCGGTGATCCGCTGGCCGAACCGCTCGTCGGGCACCCCGACGACGATCGCGTCCCGCACCGCGGGGTGGCGCAGCACGACCTGCTCGACCTCCTCGGGGAGCACCTTCTCCCCACCGGTGTTGATCACCCGGCTGCCGCGGCCCTGGAACACCAGGGTCCCGTCGGTCTCCAGCGTGGCCAGGTCGCCGGGCACCGAGTACCGGACGCCGTCCACGTCCCGGAACGTCGTGCCACTGGCAGTGGGCCGGCCGGTGTAGTGCACCTCGCGCGGGGCCGGCGCGGCCAGCACGCCGAGCTGCCCGGACCCCGGGACGACGTCGCGGCCGGCCTCGTCGAGCAGCCGGGCGTTGGGCGCCAGCACGAAGCGCGAGGTCGGCGCGACGGCGCCGCGGCGGGTGAGGGACAGCGCGTACGGACCGCCCTCGGAGGCGACGACGACGTCGGTGATGTCGGCGTCGGCGTGCCGCAGCAGCCCGGCCTTGACCTCCGCGCTGAACACCGCGCCGACGGAGACCATCCGGCGCAGGCTGCCCAGGTCGTACGGGCGCCCGGCCGCTGCGGCGGCGTCCAGGGCGGTGAGCAGCGGCCGGCCGAACACGTCGCCGACGATCACCACGTCGGTCACCCGGTGCTGCTGCACCAGCGCGGCGAGCTCGTCGGGGTCGTAGCTCCGTGAGACCGGGAAGACGATCCGGCCACCGGCCACCAGCGTGCCCAGCGTCGTGTAGATGCCGGTGCCGTGCATGAGCGGGGTGGGCGTGCAGGTGACCAGCCGGTCGGGCTCGGCGCGCGATTCGCGCACCCGGTCGGCCAGCTCGCCGAGCGACTCCGGTGCCGGGATGCCGAACTTCGCGAAGCCGTTGGGCACGCAGCTGGCGGAGAAAACGGTGGAGTGCCGGGACTGCACGCCCTTGGGCCGGCCGGTGGTACCGCCGGTGTAGAGCAGCCAGTCGCCGTCCGGCCGCGGCGTGCGGGCGAGCGGGGCGGTCGCGGCGACGACGTCCTCGAGCCCGTCGCCGACCACCTCCCCGGCCGGGGCGTCGCCGACCCGGACCAGGGCGGTCAGCCCGGCCTGCCCGGCGGCCGCCTCGGCGACGACCGCGCTGGTGGTCGCGTCGAAGACCAGGCCGGCCGCGCCCGCGTCGGCCAGCACGTGGCCGAGCTCCGCCGCGCGGTACCGGTAGTTGACGTTGAAGGGGACGGCGTCGAGCTTGCAGACCGCGAACACCGCCTCGACGTACTCGGCGCTGCTCCACAGGCCGATGCCGACCCGCGAGCCGGCGGTGACACCGCGCTCGGCCAGCCCGGCGGCGAGCCGGGCCGCGCGCTCGTCGAGTTCGGCCCAGGTGCGGTGCCGGCTGCCCTGGACGACGGCGACCGCGTCGTCCATCGTGTCGGCGACGGTCTCGAGCACGCTGGCCAGGTTTTCCTCCATGAGAGGCAGGCTACTGGCGGTCGTCACAATCCTGCGTATGTTGTTCCGAACCGCGGACAACGGCGTCCGCGGTCTCCCGCTTCCCGGAGGACGGGATGCCTGCACCACCACCCAGCGCCGGCCAGGAGCCGGCCGACGGCAGGAGAACATCATGGCCAGCGGTGCCACCCGGGCCGGCGCAGGACGACGGCCGTGACGACGGCCGAGCTCGACCCGGTGGGCGACGCCCCCGACGACGCCGCCGATGAGGCCCCCGACGACGCCGCCGACGACACTGCGGCGGACGCGATCCCCGCCGGTGCCCCCGCCGTCCGCCCGCAGACCCACGTGCTGATGTTCTGCGGCGCGCACCTGCCGGCTCCCGGCGCCGCGGTCTCCACCGGCGGGCTGATCAGCGCCCTGGCCCGGGTCGGGGTGGGCGAGCACGCCGCCCGCTCGACGGTCAGCCGGATGATCCGCCGGGGCACCCTGCAGCGGCGCCGGGCCGGCAAGCGGATCTACCTCTCGCCGACGCCGTCCACCCGCGTCGCGCTGGCCGAGGGCGGCGAGCGGGCGTGGCAGTCGCCGGTCAACCGCACCTGGGACGGGCAGTGGACGCTGCTCGGCTTCTCGCTGCCGGAGAGCCGGCGGGCCGACCGGCACCTGCTCCGCTCCCGCCTGCAGTGGGCCGGCTTCGGCATGCTGCAGAACGGCGTGTGGGTGGCGCCCAGCCAGGTCGACGTGGAGGCGCTGCTCGCCCGGCTCGACGTGCTCGACCACCTCAAGGTCTTCCGCGCCTCGGTGGCCGCACCCACCCAGGTGGCCGAGCTGATCGAGGACGCCTGGGACGTGCCGACCATCGCCCGTGGCTACGAGCAGTTCCTCGAGCGCTGGGACACCGCCGATCCGCTGCCCGACGCCGCCGACGACCTGGCCCGCCAGCTGTGGTTGCTCGGCGAGTGGACGCTGCTGGCCCGCAACGACCCCGGCCTGCCGGTCGAGTACCTCCCGGCCGACTGGCCGGCGGTGCGGGCCGAGCACGTCGCGCTGCGGCTGCGCACCCGCTACCAGGCCGGCGCCGATGCGATCGCCGCCGGCCTCGTGGAGCGGCTGGACCCCGCGGGGGACGACGCCCGCTGAGCCGGCCGGGCGGGCGCGACATTTGCGCCCACCCGTTGACGTCCGCCACGAAAGTGAATAACTTCCGAGGGCGGCAGAGCGCCGGTGCGCCACAGTGCGCGCCGCCCTGCCGACGGTCTCACGCCCCTCGAGAGGATTCCCATGCAGCTCAACGGCAAGGTCGCCGTCGTCACCGGTGCCGGTCGCGGCCTCGGTCAGGCCTACGCCAAGGCGCTCGCCGCCGCGGGCGCCGCCGTCGTGGTCAACGACCTCGACGTCGACCTCGCGCAGGAGACGGCGCAGGCCATCGAGGCCGCCGGCGGGCAGGCGGTGGCCGAGGGCTCGGCCATCGGCTCCACCGAGGCCGCCGACGCGATCGTGGCCAAGGCCGTGGAGGCGTTCGGCCGGCTGGACGTCATGGTCACCAACGCCGGGGTGCTGCGCGACCGCTCGCTGCTGAAGATGACGGACGACGACTTCGACCTCGTCGTCGAGACCCACCTGCGCGGCACGTTCACCTGCGGCCGGGCCGCGGCGAAGCAGTTCAAGGAGCAGGGCGGGAACGGCCGGCTCATCCTGATCGGCTCCCCGGCCGGCCAGCGGGCCAGCTTCGGGCAGACCGGCTACACCGCCTCCAAGGCCGGCATCGTCGGCCTGGTGCGCACCTGGGCCGCCGAGCTCGAGCGCAGCGGCACCACGGTCAACGCTGTCGTCCCGGTCGCGCTGACCCGGATGGTCGCCACCATCCCCGGCATGGCAGAGCTCGTGGAGCTCGCCGACGCCGGCAAGCCGCTCCCGGCCGACGTCCGGGCCAGTGGCCTGGGCACCGCCGACGACGTCGCCCCGCTGGTGGTCTTCCTGGCCTCCGACGAGGCGGCCGGCGTCACCGGCCAGGCCATCGGCGCCGGTGGCGACCGGATCGCCATCTGGTCGCACCCGACCGAGGTCGTCGCCGAGGTGCGGGAGGGCGGCTGGTCCGCCGACTCGCTCGCCGAGGCGTTCCCGACCACGTTCGCCCCGCACCTGCAGGAGTGGAAGGCGACGGCGCCCGGCGCGCCGGCCGGGAAGTGACCGACGTGGCGCGCTCGAACACCATGGACCTCGATGCGCTGGTCGCCATCGACGTGCACACCCACGTGCACCGGTCCGCGCGGGGCGCGGAGCACACCGCCGAGGGCAGCGGCAGCATCGAGGCGCTGGGGGAGTACTTCGGCCACGGCGGCATGCCCACCTACACGGTGCCGGAGCTCGCCGCGCACTACCGCGAGCGCAACATGGCCGCGGTCGTGTTCGGCGTCGACGGCTACACCACCTCCGGGGAGGAGCCGGTGCCCTCCAACGAGGAGGTCGCCGAGCTCGCCGCGGAGAACGCCGACGTGCTCATCCCGTTCGCCAGCATCGATCCCGGCCGCGGCGCGGCCGGGGTGCGGGCGGCCCGCCGGCTGGTCACCGAGTACGGCATCAAGGGGTTCAAGTTCCACCCCAACACCCAGGCGTTCTTCCCGAACGACCGCTCGGCCTACCCGCTGTACGAGGTCATCGCCGAGCACGGCCTGATCGCGCTGTTCCACACCGGCCAGACCGGCGTGGGCGCGGGCACCCGGGGCGGGGGAGGGGTGCGGCTGAAGTACTCCAACCCCATGCACGTCGACGACGTCGCGGTCGACTTCCCCGACATGAAGATCATCCTGGCGCACCCCTCGTTCCCCTGGCAGGACGAGGCGCTGTCGGTGGCCACGCACAAGCCGCAGGTGTACATCGACCTGTCCGGCTGGTCGCCGAAGTACTTCCCGCCGCAGCTGGTGCAGTACGCCAACAGCCTGCTGCGCGACAAGGTGCTCTTCGGCAGCGACTTCCCGGTGATCAGCCCGGAGCGCTGGATGAAGGACTTCGCCGCCATCGGCATCAAGGACGAGGTCCGCCCGAAGATCATGAAGGAGAACGCGGTGGCGCTGTTCGGGCTCCGGCCGGGTGCGGCGGCGGCCGGGTCGTGAACGCGAACTTCGCCACGGTCCTGGAGACCGTCGGGGACGTCCGCCCCGACCGGATCGCGGTCACCCACGGCGACCGCAGCCGCACCTGGGCGGAGCTCGACGAGCGTGCCGCCCGGCTGGCCGGGCACCTGGCCGCCGCGGGCATCGGCCCGGGATCGCGGGTGGCGGTGGGCCTCTACAACGGCATCGAGTACCTCGAGAGCGTCTACGCCGTCCTCAAGCTGCGCGCGGTGCCGCTGAACGTGAACTACCGGTACCGCCGCGAAGAACTCGTCGCCCTGCTCGGCGACGCGCAGGCCGCCGCGGTGGTCTTCGACGCCGCGCTCGCCGAGCGGATCGGCGAGGCCCGCGCCGACCTGCCGCAGCTGGCCACGTTCCTGCAGGTCCACGGGGACGACGCCGTTCCGGACTGGGCGACGGGCTACGAGGCGGCGGTCACCGGCGCCGAGCCCGCGCCCCGCCAGGAACGTGGCGACGACCACTGGCTGATGTACACCGGCGGCACTACCGGCCGGCCCAAGGGCGTGCTGGTCCGGCACTCCTGGCTCTACGACGTGGTCTGCGCCAACGGTTTCCTGCTGCTCGGCGAACCCTTTCCGCAGACGCCGGCGGAGCTGCGGGCCACGCTGGAGCGGCTGGGCACCGACCGCGACGCGATGGTCTGCCTGCCGGCCCCGCCGCTGATGCACTCCACCGGCATGTACACCTCCTTCGGGGCGCTGCTGGCCGGCGGCCGGGTGGTCTACCTGCCCTCGGCGTCCTACGACCCCGACGAGCTGGCGGCCACCGTGCAGCGCGAGCAGGTCGACACGGTGTCGATCGTCGGCGACGTGTTCGCCCGGCCGCTGGCGGACGCCCTCGACGCGGCCGCGGCCGCCGGGCGGCCCTACGACCTGTCCAGCCTGCGCCGGGTCATCAGCGTCGGGGTCACCTGGAGCGCCGACGTGAAGGAGCGCCTGCTCCAGCACGCCGATCTGGTCTGCCGCGACCTGGTCGCGGCGTCGGAGGGCGGCCCGTTCGCGGTGATGGAGACCCGCCGCGGCGACGCCACGGTCACCGCGCAGTTCCGGCTGGTGCCCGGCGCCCGGGTGATCGACGAGCGCGGCGAGGACGTCGTCCCCGGCTCCGGCCAGGTCGGTGTGCTCGCCGCCCCCGCCGACGAGCACATCCGGTACGACGGCGACGACGCGGCCACCGCCGCGACGTTCCGGGAGATCGGCGGGCGCCGCTGGGTCGTGCCCGGCGACATGGCCAGCCTGGCGGCCGACGGCACCGTCGTCTTCCACGGCCGCGGCAGCCGGGTGATCAACACCGGCGGCGAGAAGGTCTTCGCCGAGGAGGTGGAGCAGGCGCTGCTCACCCACCCCGCCGTCCGGGACGCCATGGTGGTCGGTGCCCCCGACGAGCGCTGGGGCTCACGGATCGTGGCCGTCGTCGCCCTGCACGAGGGCGCCCGGCTCACCGACGCCGAGGCGCGCGAGCACGTCGGCGCACGGCTGGCCGACCACAAGCGCCCCCGGGAGCTGGTCGTCGTCGACCGGTTGCGCCGCAGTCCCTCGGGGAAGGCCGATCTGAGCTGGGCCCGCGGCCTCGCCACGCACACTGTGTCCCAGACCCCCAACGAGTAGGAGAACAGCCATGAGCACCCCCATCACCGTCGACGGCGTCGAGGGCGTCAAGAGCCTGGTCGGCAAGGACCTCGGCACGAGCGACTGGATCGAGATCACCCAGGAGAAGGTCGACCTCTTCGCCGACGCCACCGGTGACCACCAGTGGATCCACGTCGACCCGGAGCGGGCGAAGAAGGAGAGCCCGTTCGGCGGCCCGATCGCCCACGGCTACCTGACCCTGTCGCTGACCCCGCTGTTCCTGCCCCAGCTGATGAACTTCACCGGCTTCTCGATGGGCGTCAACTACGGCACGGAGAAGGTTCGCTTCCCCTCGCCGGTGCCCGTGGGCAGCAAGCTGCGGGCCGGCGCCGTCATCGACGAGGTCACCGAGATCAAGGGCGGCGTGCAGATGCAGTGCACGCTGACCTTCGAGGTCGAGGGCGGCAGCAAGCCGGCCTGCGTCGCGACGATCGTCGTCCGGCAGTACGTGTGACCCGCGGACGGCGGTCCGGCCGCGCGGCCGACCTCACCCGGCCCGCGCCGGCGGCCGGACCGGCGTCCCAGCTCGACCCCGCGGGGTCGCGGGCGTGACCGCCCGCCGGTCGATCGCCGTGCCCGGGCTGCACCACGGCCCGACGCCCATCCCGCTGGCCTCCCGGGTGGGCCCGCTGCTGATCTCCAGCGCCGTGCTCGGCCAGGACCCGGCCACCGGTGAGGTGCCCGAGGGCGTCGAGGAACAGGTCGTGCTGGTCTTCGCCAACGTGCGCCGGATCCTCGCCGCCGGCGGTGCCGACGTCGCCGACGTGGCCAAGCTGACCTTCCTGGTCCGCGACCGCGCCGCCCGCGCCGCCATCGACGAGCAGTGGCTGGGGATGTTCCCCGACCCCGACAGCCGGCCGGCCCGGCACACCCAGACCGCCGACCTGCCGCCGATGTTCGCCGTGCAGTGCGAGGTCATCGCCATGGTCGCCGACGACCAGAAGGAGCAATCGTGATCATCGACGCCCACGCCCACGTCCTCGCCCCCGAGGTCTTCTACGCCTACCGCGCCCAGCTGATCGGGCACGGCGGCTACCACCAGGACGGCCCGAAGTACTCCGACCAGGAGCTCGCCGGCGCCGCCGGGGCCAACGTGAAGATCATGGACAGCGTCGGCACCGACGTGCAGTTCATCTCGCCGCGGCCCTTCCAGCAGATGCACTCGGCCAAGCCGGCCGGCATCGTGCACTCCTGGATCGGCGCGAACAACGACATCATCGCCAGGAGCGTCGCGCTGCACCCCGACCGCCTGGCCGGCGTCGCGGGCCTGCCGCTCACCGCGGGAGCCCCGGTGGAGACCTGCTTCGACGAGCTGACCCGCGCCGTCGAGGAGCTGGGGTTCATCGGCGTGAGCCTCAACCCCGACCCGTACGAGGGGACCGGGCACACCCCGACCCTGGGCGACGAGTTCTGGTACCCGCTGTGGGAGAAGATGGTTGCCCTCGACGTGCCGGCGCTCATCCACTCCGCGGGCTGCTTCAACGGCCGGGAAGTCTACAGCGACCACTTCATCACCGAGGAGTCGATCGCCGTCCTCTCGCTGATGCGGTCGCGCACCTTCCTCGACTTCCCCGATCTGAAGATCATCGTCGGGCACGGTGGAGGTTCGGTGCCGTACCAGATCGGCCGTTGGAAGGCGGCCCGGCTGGCGCCCGGCCTGGGCAACGACGCCCTCGACGAGCGGTTCGAGGAGTCGCTGCGGCGGCTGTGGTTCGACACCTGCCTCTACGACCAGTCGTCGCTGGTGCACCTGTTCAACACGGTCGGTCCCGACCGGGTGCTGTTCGGCACGGAGAAGCCCGGGTCCGGCTCGGTGACCGACCCGGACACCGGCCGGCCCTTCGACGACCTCAAGCCGGTCATCGAGGGCATTCCCTCGCTCTCCGACGACGACCGCGCCGCCGTCTTCGAGGGCAACGCCCGCCGCGTCTTCAGCCGCTGGCAGGGCCCGGCGCCCGCGTCGGCATGACCGCGCTGGCCGTCGGCGAGCTCGCCGACCTGCGCAGCACCGTCGCCGGGGGGCTGCGGGAGGCCTGGAGCGGGCCCCAGGCGGCCGGCCGCCCCGACGCCGGGTCCGCGCTGCTGGGCTCTGCCTGGCAGGTCGCGGCCCGGCAGGGCTGGACCGAGCTCGGCCCGGAGGACGCCCTCGACGCGCTGCTGGCCGTCGTCTCCGAGCTGGGCCGGCTGGCCTGCCCGTTGCCGCTGGCCGACGGGTACGTCGCCACGCAGCTGCTGGCCGGCTCCGGCGACCTGGTCGCGGCGATCGGCGAGGGCCGGGTCCGCCCGGTCGTCGCGGCCGTGGAGTCCGCCACCGGGGGAGTGGTCCGGTTCGCCGAGGCCGCCGCGGCGGCCACCCACGTCCTGCTGCTGCCCGCCGGTGACGGCGAGGCGACGCTCGCCCCGATCACCGCCGTGCGCCCGACCCCGGGCATCGCCCGGCCGGACTGGTCGGAGGTCGAGTGGTCGGCCGCCGCCGCGGTGCCCGTCCCGGTGTCCGCGGCGGTGGCCGAGCGCGCCCGGGCGGTGCTCCGGCTGTCGCTGGCGGCGCGCGCCTTCGGGGCGGCTGCCCGGTCGGCCGAGCTCGCGCTGGCGCACGCCTCGCTGCGGCACCAGTTCGGCCGGCCGATCGGGGCGTTCCAGGCCGTCTCGCACCGCAGCGTCGACGGCGCGATCGACGTCGCCGCGTTCACCGCGCTGGCCGACGAGGCCGTGCACCGGGGCCTGGCCGGCGATCCCGGCTGGCTGCTGGCCGCCGAGCTCGCCGTCGCGCACGCCGTCGTCGCCGCCCCGCGGGTGCAGCTGGGCGCCCACCACACGCTGGCCGCCACCGGCTACTTCGAGGAGCACGAGGCACCCTGGCTCTTCCGCCGGGTGCACGCCGACGTGACCCGGCTGGCCGTGCTGCCGCTGGCCGCCGGCGAGCCGGCCGACCTGCTGCTCGAGGGCGGGGGCAGCCTGCCGCCGCTGGACCTCGGCGAGCGCGCCGAGGCAGCCCGCACCGAGGTGCGGGCGTTCATCGCCGAGCAGGTGCCCGCCGGGCTGACCGGGGAGGACCCGGCGCTGGTCGACCTGCTCGCCGGCGCCGCCTACCTCGCCCCCGGGCTCGCCCCGGGGCACGGCGGGCGGGGCGCGGACCCGGCCGAGCAGGTGGCCATCAGCGAGGAGCTGACCTACGCCGGGCTGGCCCCGCTGGCCCGCACCGCGGCCGGGATGCTCGCCCCCTCCATCGCGCACCGGGGCACCCCGGAGCAGCAGGCACGGTTCCTGCCGTTGATCAGCCGTGGCCGGATGCCGTTCTACCTCGGCTACTCCGAGCCCGAGACCGGCTCCGACCTCGCCTCCCTGCGCACCGGCGCGGTGCGCGACGGTGACGAGTGGGTGGTCAACGGCACGAAGATGTGGGGCACCGGGGCCGACCAGGCCGAGTGGATCTGGCTGGCCGTGCGTACCGACCCGGCGGCGAAGGCACACGCCGGGATCACCGTCTTCTGCGTGCCGGTCGGGTTGCCCGGCTGGAGCATCCAGTCGCACCGGTCACTGGCCGGCGGCATCTCCTGCACCTCGTTCTTCGACGACGTCCGGCTGCCCGACTCCGCGCGGATCGGCGAGGTGAACGGCGGCTGGCAGGTGCTCACCGAGGCGCTGGCCCACGAGCGGATCGTGATCGCCTCGGGCACCGCCCGGCTGCTGCGGCTGTTCGACGACCTGCTGGTGCTGCTGCGCGCCGACCCCCAGCTCGCGGGGGGACGGGACTCGGCGGCCCGCCGCGAGCTGACCGCGCTCGCCGCCCGGCTGCAGGCGGCCCGTGCGCTGGTCGCGGCCAGCGCCCGGCGCACCCTCGACCCCGGTGCCGGCAGCGGGGCGGAGGCGCCGATGGCCAAGATCGTCGGCAGCGAGCTGGAGGAGGAGTTCGGCGAGGCGGTGCTGCGGGTGGTCGGCCCGGCGGCGGCGCTCGCCGACGGCGGCCCGGCCGGCGCGCCCCAGTCGTTCGAGGCGGCGCTGCGGTTCTCGATCATGGCCGTCGTCGCCGGCGGGACCAACGACATCCAGCGCAACCTGGTCGCCCGCGCCCTCGGCCTGCCCCGCTGACCGGGCTTCCGGGACCGAAAGCCCGGTGGGGGGCTGTCAGTGCAGGTGGCCGCCGCCGTCGCAGATGATCGTCTGGCCGGTGACCATCCGGGCGTCCGGGCCGGCGAGGAACGAGACCAGGCCGGCGAGGTCCTCGGGCTGGATCCGCCGGCGGATGGCCTGTGCGGCCATCGTGCGGTCGAAGTCGGCCTCGTCGTTGTACTGCTCGGTGCCGGGGGTGGCGACCTGCCCGGGCATGACGGCGTTGACCGTGACGCCGTGCGGCCCGAGCTCGCGGGCGAGCACCCGGGTCATCCCGAGAACGGCGCCCTTGCTGGCGACGTAGGCCAGCTGGCCGGGGCTGCCGGTGAAGAAGGTCCGGGAGGCGACGTTGACCACGCAACCCCGCTCGCCGGCCACCAGCCAGGGGTGCGCGGCCTGGGTGGCCAGCGCGTAGCCGACCGCGTTGACCTCCAGATACCGCATCAGCTCGGCCTTGCCGCTGTCGGTGTAGGAACGGCGGGGCGAGATCAGCCCGGCGTTGTTGACCAGGACGTCGATGCCACCGCCGCGCTCGGCCACCGTCGTCATGGCGGCCTGGAGCTGGTCGGGCTCGGTGACGTCGCAGTAGAGCCACCCGACCCCCGGCAGCGCGCCGTCGGCCGGCTCCAGGACGTCGAGCACCGTGACCGCGTGCCCGTCGGCGGACAGCCGCTCGGCGAGCGCCCGGCCGATCCCGCGGGCGCCGCCGGTGACGACCGCCACGGCCGGTCGCGGGGTCACCACTGCAGGCGCAGCGGGAGCGAGACGGGCCCGCGGTTGGCCAGGCTGGGCAGGTACTCGACCGCGCCGGCGTCGACCGCGAGCTCGAACCGCGGGATGCTGCCGAGCACGGTCTCCAGGGCGACCCGGCTCTCCATCCGGGCGACGATGTTGCCCAGGCAGGAGTGGATCCCCTTGCCGAAGGCGAGGTGCGCCGAGGGCGACTTGCGGGCCAGGTCCAGCTCGTCGGGCCGCTCGACGAGGGCCTCGTCCCGGTTGCCCGCGCCGAACATGACCTGCACGCGGGAGCCGGCCGGGATGGCCGTGCCGCCGACCTCGGTGTCCCGGGTGGCCATCCGGAACAGCCCCTGGATCGGCGACTCCAACCGCAGCGACTCCTCGATGAAGTACATCAGCCGGGAGGGGTCCTGGCGCACCCGGTCGGCCAGCTCGGGATCCCGGGCGAGCAGCATCATGCTGTTCCCGATGTGGTCGGTCGTCGTGATGTTGCCTGCGATGAGCAGCTCCATCACGAACCGGGTGGAGTCGTGGCGGGGCAGCCCGGCGGTGCGTTCGGCGGCCGCGATGGTGTGCAGGATCGTCTGCTCCTCCGCCGCGGCGGCCGCTGCCTCCAGCGACGGCGCGAGCAGCGCGGCGAACTCCTCGGCGATCCGGACGATCTCGGCCGGGTCGGCGCCGTGGTGCCCGACGGTGCCGGCGAGCTCCTCGGAGAGCCGGCGGAGGGAGGGCGCCTCGTCGTCCGGCACGCCGAGCACCGTGGTGATCACCGCGATCGGCAGCGGAACGGCGAACTCGGCCATGAAGTCGACCTCGGTGCGGCCGCGCATGCCCTCGACGAGCTCGGTGCACAGCTCACGCATCCGCGGCTCGAACTTGGCCAGCCGGCTCGGGGTGAAGGCCCGCTGCACGAGCCTGCGCCGCGCGGAGTGCTCCGGTTCGTCGGACAGCAGCAGGAACGGCACGCGCTTGGCCAGCTCGCTGTCCGGCGGGATCGGCGGCGCCCCGATGGCGTTGCGGGAGGAGAAGGTCTCGACGTCCCGGAGCACGGTGTCGATGTCCTCGGCGCGCGTCACGAGGAAGGCGTTGGCCGCCTCGACGAAGGTGACCCCCCGCTCGCGCAGCTCCGCATAGGCCGGAAAGGGGCACCGGAGGGCGTCGGGCTCGAGCCTGGCCGCAGCGTCGATCAGCATGGTGTCCCCTTCGTCTCCGCCGGGCGCGCGGCCCGTCGGCCGGGCGGTCGCCCGGCGGCGCAGGCCGCCTCGCGGGCGTGTCACGACCAGCCTGTCAGTGGCCGCGATGCTGTCATCCGGCACTCCCGCCGTCAAGGAAGCGCATCAGACCGACGAGACGCTGATCGGGGGTCGCCGACCCGGACGACGAGCCGCTGACCAGCGAAAACCCCGTCGTGTCAGGGGATGGTTCGACGCTGCGGAATGCCGGATCCCTGCCGTGCGACGGAAACGTTGGGCGAATCGTTGACGGTGGCGAGGAACACACCTAGGTTCCCTCCGGTGGCCCGTCGCGACCGGCGGCGCCGGCAGGCCGAACACGGAGGATTCACATGAGCGACCAGGTGGCAGCCCTCGAGGCGCGCCTCGCACAGCTGGAGGACCGGCTCACGCGGGCCGAGGACATCGAGGCGGTCCGGAAGCTGCAGTACCAGTACGGCTACTACCTCGACAAGACCTACTACGAGGAGGTCGTCGAGCTGTTCGCCGACCGCGAGGACACCCGGGTGCACTTCCTGCACGGGGTCTTCCACGGCAAGGCCGGCGCCCAGCGGCTCTACACCGGCCGCTTCATGACCAAGTTCGCCGACGGCCACAACGGCCCCCGCTACGGCCGGCTGCTCGACCACCCCCAGATGCAGGGCGTCATCACGCTGTCCGAGGACGGGCAGTCGGCGCGCGGCCGGTTCCGCTCGCTGATGTCGGCCGGCAACCACGAGACCGTCGAGGGCTTCCGCCAGTGGTGGGAGGGCGGCGTCTACGAGAACGAGTACGTCAAGGTCGACGGTCAGTGGCGGATCAAGGTGCTGAACTTCCGCTCGCTGTGGCAGGGGCAGTTCGACCAGGGTTGGTCCAAGGCGCCGGTGGAGTACGCCGGCTACCTGACCGACACCTATCCGGACGACCCGCACGGTCCCGACGAGATCGTCGACGACTGGGGCATGTTCCCGCGCACCGAGACGGTGCCGTTCCACTACGACCACCCGGTGACCGGCAACCCGGTCACCGACTGACGGCGGTCCGCCGGTCGGCCTCCGGGTCGGCCGGCGGACACCGCGCGACGGCGACGCGCCTTGACACATCGTTGTCGGCCGTCCAAAGTGTGCACAACGACTTCGTGACCCAGGTCACCCCGTCCGAGCCGGACGGGACCGGCCCCCCGTGGCCCCCGGCTCCTCGTCACTCCCACCGCCCGGCGGCACGTCCGCCGGACCCTGCCTACTTCTCGAGGAGCGTTGATGGCCACCATCGTCGGTGCGATCGGCACGTCCCACAGCCCCATGCTGCTCACCAACCCGCGGCTGTGGCGGGAGCGGGCGGCCCAGGACCGGAGCAACAAGGAGCTGTTCGACACGGCCGGCCGGCACGTCACCTTCGACGAGCTGAGCGCCGCCGTCGGTGAGGCGTACACCGCCGAGCTCTCCGACGAGGTCTGGGAGCAGCGCTACACCGCCTGCCTCGAGGGCATGGACCGGCTCGCCGCCGACCTCGCCGAGCTGCGGCCCGACGTGCTGGTGGTCATCGGCGACGACCAGGAGGAGGTCTTCGACGCCAGCAACCAGCCGTCGATGGCGATCTTCTGGGGCGACAGCTGGGAGACCCAGACGATGGACGGCGCCCCGCCCGGGGAGTTCTTCGAGGCGGTGAAGACCGGCTACGCGATGGACGTCGTGCA
The DNA here is from genome assembly GCA_019779905.1 of Modestobacter lapidis. Lineage (GTDB taxonomy): Bacteria > Actinomycetota > Actinomycetes > Mycobacteriales > Geodermatophilaceae > Modestobacter > Modestobacter lapidis. Next base: position 39,707 of record JABAKE010000020.1, read on the forward strand.
CAAGTTCGACGGGCACCCGCAGCTTGCCCTCGATGCCATCACCGGCCTGGTCGGCGCCGAGTTCGACGTGGCCAGCATCGCCACCACCCCGCCCGGGCACGGCTTCGGCCACGCCTACGGCTTCATCATCCAGCGGCTGCTGGGCGAACGGACCGACGTCCCGGTGGTGCCGGTCATGCTCAACACCTACTACCCGCCCAACCAGCCCTCGGCCAAGCGCTGCTACGACTTCGGCAAGGCCCTCGCCGCGGCGATCGAGGCCTCCCCGGTCGACGCCCGGGTCGTGCTGGTCGCCTCCGGCGGGCTGAGCCACTTCGTCGTCGACGAGGAGCTCGACCGCCGGGTGCTCGACGGCATCGCGAACCGCGACGCCGAGTCGCTGCGCACCATCCCGGCCGACAAGCTCCATGCGGGCTCCTCGGAGATCCGCAACTGGGTCGCCGTCGCCGGCGCCATGCACGACCGCGAGGTCGCCTGGTCGGAGTACGCCCCGTGCTACCGCACGTCGGCCGGCACCGGCTGCGGTATGGGCTTCCTCCGGTGGCAGTGACGCGATGACCGGTGCGACCGCCGCCGTTCCGCAGCCGGACGGCGCACTCCTGGCCGACGCGGACCCGTTGCTGCGCGTGGAGGACGTCAGCGTGCGCTTCGGCGGCGTCGTCGCCCTCGACGGGCTGTCCTTCGACGTCCCGCGCGGCACCATCTGCGGGCTCATCGGCCCCAACGGCGCGGGCAAGACGACGATGTTCAACGTCGTCAGCCGGGTCTACAACGCCAGCTCCGGCCGCGTGCTGCTCGACGGCACGGACCTGCTGCGGCTGCCCGCGCACCGGATCGCCTCGGTCGGGGTGGCCCGGACGTTCCAGAACATCGCGCTGTTCCCGACGATGACGGTGCTGGACAACATCGCCGTCGGCGCCCACTCCCGGGGGACCGGCGGGTGGGTGCGGTCGGCGCTGCGGCTGGGCACCCGCCGGAACGACTCCGCGGCCCGGACCGCCGGCATGGAGCTGCTGGACCGGCTGGGTCTGGCCGACCTGGCGCTGCGACCGGTGGCCGGGCTGCCGTTCGGCACCATGAAGCGGATCGAGATCGCCCGCGCCATGGCGGCCCGGCCCAAGCTGCTGCTCCTCGACGAACCGGCCAACGGGCTCACCCACTCCGAGGTCGACGAGCTCGGCGCGGTGATCAAGGCGCTGCGGAACGACTTCTCGATCTCCGTCCTGCTGGTGGAGCACCACATGAAGATGGTCATGAGCGTCAGCGACCGGGTCACCGTGCTGAACTTCGGCCGGCGGATCGCCGACGGCACGCCCGCCCAGGTGCAGCGCGACCCGGCGGTCATCGAGGCCTACCTGGGCGGGGACGCCGCCGCCGACGGCGAGCCGGCCGCCGACCCGGCCGCCACCGGGACCCGCCCCTCCGGGAGCCACCGTGGCTGAGCCGCTCCTGGAGCTGTCCGGTGTGCACGCCGCCTACGGCGACGCCGAGGTGCTGCGTGGCATCGACCTGGTCGTGGGGGAGGGCGAGGTCGTCGTCCTGCTCGGGGCCAACGGCGCGGGCAAGACGACGACGCTGCGGTCGATCTGCGGCATGGTCGGCACCCGGGGGTCGATCCGCCTCGGCGGCACCGAGCTCGTGGGGCGGCCCACCGAGTGGATCATCCGCCGGGGCATCGCCCACGTGCCGCAGGGCCGCGGGGTCTTCGGCGTGCTGAACGTGGAGGAGAACCTCCGGGTCGGGGCCTGGGGCCGCAAGGACACCAAGGCCATCGAGGCCGACATCGAGCGCTGGTACGGGGTCTTCCCGCGCCTGGGCGAGCGCCGCGGCCAGCTGGCCGGCGGGATGAGCGGCGGGGAGCAGCAGATGCTCGCCATCGCCCGCGGGCTGATGGCCCGGCCGAAGCTGCTGCTGCTGGACGAGCCGTCGCTCGGGCTGGCCCAGATCATCACGCGCGGGCTGTTCGCCCAGCTCGAGGACATCAACCGCGAGGAGTCCGTGTCCATGCTGATCGTCGAGCAGAACGCCGAGCTCGCGCTCTCGTTCGCCTCCCGGGGCTACGTCATCGAGTCCGGCTCGATCGTGCTGTCGGGCACCGCGGACGAGGTGCGCGGGAACGACGAGATGCGCCGCGCCTACCTGGGTTACTGAGGCGCCGCCATGTCCCCGAACATCGACAACCCCGCCTTCCTGCTGCAGCTGCTCGTCGGTGGGCTGACCAACGGCGCGCTCTACGCGCTGGTGGCCCTCGCCGTCGTGCTGGTCTACAAGACCACCAGCCACATCAACCTGGCCCAGGGCGAGATGGCCACCCTGGGCGCCTTCGTCGTCTTCGCCCTCACCCAGCAGGGCGTGCAGGTCTGGATCGCCATCGCGATCGCCCTGGTCGTCTCCTTCGTCTTCGGGGCCGGCGTGGAACGCGGTCTGATCCGGCCGCTGGAGAAGCGCGGGATCTTCCCGGTCGTGCTGGCCACGCTGGCGCTGTTCCTGATCATCAACGCGGTGATCGCGATCATCTGGGGCACCCAGCCGGTGCCGGCCCCCGAGCCGTTCCCCCGGGAGATCGAGGACAAGATCGACGTCCTCGTGGGGCCGCCGCCCTTCTTCATCACCTACGTCGCGCTGGGCATCCTGGCGGTGCTGGTGCTGCTCCTGGTGGGGCTGTGGCTGCTGCTGGAGAAGACCAAGCTCGGCCTGGGCTACCGGGCCGTGGCGGCCAACCGGGAGGCGGCCGAGGTCATGGGCATCCCGGTCGGGCGGATGTTCATGTTCGGCTGGGGGATCGCCGGCGCGCTGGGCACTCTCGCGGCCGCGCTGGTCGCCGAGACCGCGGGCACCCTGGACTTCAACTCGATGGCGTCCATCCTGATCTTCGGCCTGGCCGCGGCCACCCTGGGTGGCTTCGACAGCGTTCCCGGCGCGGCGGTCGGCGGGCTGGCCCTGGGCCTGATCATGGCCTTCGTCCCCGGCCTGTTCACCTTCATCGAGGGCGACCTCAGCCTCGTCATCGCCCTGATCGTGGTGCTGGTCGTACTGCTGGTCCGGCCGCAGGGCCTCTTCGGCACCAAGACCTTGGAGAGGGTATGAGCGAGCTCGACGATGAGCGCAGCATGGCCGCGCTCGCGAGCGACGAGCGTCAGCGAGGAGCACTCGTGAGCGCGCGCGTCGTCCTCGAGGGATCCCGGTCGCACCGGGTCTGGCAGGGGACCGGCCTGCTGCTGGCGGCCCTGGTCGTGCTGCTGCTGCCGGTGCTGGTCAGCGATTTCCGGATCGGGCAGTTCAGCCTGGTCATCGCCTACTCGGTGGCCGTGCTGGGGCTGAACCTGGTCACCGGGTTCAGCGGTCAGATCTCCCTGGGCCACGGTGCCTTCTTCGGGATCGGCGCCTACACCACCGCCATCCTGGTGACCGACCACGGCTGGGCGTGGGCGGCCACGGTGCCGCTGGCCGCCGTGCTCGGCCTGGCCCTGGGCTTCGCGGTCGGGGTTCCGGCGCTGCGGTTGCACGGGCTCTACCTCGCCGTCATCACCCTCGCCGTCGGCGTCGCCTTCCCGGTCGTGGTGAGCCAGCCGATCGGCCTGGCGCTGGGCACCGGCGGGGTCGCCGGCAAGACCGCCCGGATCAGCTGGGACAAGCCGGGCTGGTTCGGCCTGGACGTCTCCGACCGCGGGTGGATGTTCCTGGTGATGGCGGCCGTCGCCGGTCTGCTGTTCTGGCTGGCCACCGGGCTGGTGCGCAGCCGGGTCGGCCGGTCGATGGTGGCGCTGCGGGACAACGGCACCGCTGCGGCCATCTCCGGCATCTGGCCGGCGGAGGTCAAGACGGTCGCCTTCGCCGTCAGCGCGATGTACGGCGCGATCGGCGGGTCGATGTACCTGCTGACCACGCCCATCGTCAGCCCCTCGACGGTCGGGTTCACCGTCACGCTGCTGTTCATCACCGCGATGGTGCTCGGCGGCGCGGCCACCGTGTCCGGCGCCTGGATCGGCGGCCTGGCGATGGTCTTCCTGCCGTACTACACCGCCGAGTGGGCCGGGCAGATCCCGTTCCTGCGGAGCCTGACCGACCAACCGGGGCTGTTCGCCAACGTGATCTACGGCGTCGTCCTGATCGTGTTCATCTACTTCGTCCCCGGTGGACTGGTGCCGCTGCTCACCCGGCTGCGCACCCGCTTCCTCCGGATCGTCCCGCCCGAGGCCGCGGCCGTGGCCACCGACGCGGCCCCCGGCAGCGCCACCACCGCGGGCGAGCCCGACGGAGGCCTGGCCGGGCCGACCCCGGCCATCGGCGGGCACCCCACGCACTCACCTGAAGCACCCATCCGTACCGACCAGGAGACAACTCGATGACGAGAACGACCCGATCGCTGGCCGTCGCCGGTGCAGGCCTGCTCCTGCTCGGAGCCGCCGCCTGTGGCGACAGCAGGAGCGAAGGCACATCCGGTGGTGGCGGCGGAGGCGGACAGACCAGCGCCGACGGCCAGTTCACCGTCGACACCTCCGCCTGCCCGGAGGGGGCCACCACCGAGCTGCCCGAGGGCGAGCCCATCCGGATCGGCACCAGCCAGCCGCTGAGCGGTCCGCTGGCCTCCGGCGGCGCGGCGAACGTGGCCGGCATCAACGCCGTCCTCGAGAAGGTCAACGCCGCCGGCGGGATCGACGGGCACCAGATCGAGCTCGTGGCCGAGGACGACGCCTACGACGCCGCCCGCGCGGTGAGCAACGCCCAGGCCTTCGTCGGTCCGGAGGACGTCTTCGCCAACATCGCCCAGATCGGCACGCCGCAGATCAGGGCGACCCAGACGATCTACGAGAACGCGTGCGTCCCGCAGCTGTGGACGATCACCACCGGCCCGGACTTCAACAACCCCACGGAGCACCCGTGGACGATCAACGGCATCCCGTCGGCGCCGGTCGAGGCGCAGGCCATCGTCGACTACATCGCCCAGGAAGTGCCCGGCGGCAGCATCGCGGAGATCAAGGGCTCCGACGCGCTGTCCGAGGACTTCCACGCAGCCCTCCCGGGCCTGGCCGAGGAGGCCGGGCTGACCGTCCAGCCGACGCAGACCATCCCGGCGGGGGCGACGAGCATCGACGCGCAGATCTCCGCCGCCGTCGCCGGCTCCCCGGACGCGATCGTGCTCGAGGCGCTGCCGAACTACGCCCCCGGTTTCCTCACCGGCCTGGCCCGGGCCGGGTACGACGGGCTCGTGGTGCTGAACTCCTCGGCGAACGGCGCCGGCCAGTGGATCACCCCGGTCGACCCGGCCGGTGACGGCGCGGTGGCCCCGCTGTTCCGCAAGGATCCCTCCGACCCGCGCTGGAACGACGACGAGGCCATGCAGGCGTACTTCGCCGATATGGAGGCCGCGGGGGAGACGGACCTCGCCCGCCTCGGCAACGCGCTCGACGGCTACAACTTCGCCACGCTGCTGGTGCAGAACCTGCGCGACGCGGCGGAGATGGAGGGTGGCCTGACCCGGGCGAACACCATGAACGCCGCCTGGAACATGGACATCACCCGGCCGCTCATGCTGCACCCGGAGGAGAGCACGAACGGTCCGGAGGACCCCTTCATCGCCGAGTCCGGTGAGATCGCGTCGTACTCCTCGGAGACCGGCGGCTGGACCAGCGAGATGGAGTGGGACTACTCCGGCGAGAGCGCCGAGATCATCGGCCAGGAGTGATCCGACGGGCCCCCGTCCTCCCGCCCGGGAGAACGGGGGCCCGTGCTCTGCTCTGCGATCCGAGAGGTGCCGTGTGACCCCACCCCCCGGCGTGCCGGCCCGCACCCAGGTCGCCGTCCTCGGTGCCGGGCCGGCCGGCCTGGTGCTCGCCGCGCTGCTGGCCCGCGAGGGCGTCGACTGCGTGGTGCTGGAGCTCCGCAGCCGTTCCCACGTCGAGTCCCGGGTGCGGGCCGGCGCGCTCGAGCCGGGCACGGTGGCGCTGCTGCGCGAGCTGGGTGTCGGGGAGCGGCTGGATGCCACCGCAATGGTCTCCCACCAGTTCGAGCTGCGCATCGACGGAGAGCGGCACGTGCTGCCGGTCACCGAGCTGAGCGGGCAGCCGATGTACGTCTACGGCCAGCAGGAGGTCGTCGCGGACCTCGTCGCGCACCGGCTGGCGGCCGGCCATCCGCTGCTGTTCGAGGCCGAGGCGCTGGCCGTCGAGGGCATCGCGGGCGCTGCCCCGACCGTCCGGTACCGGTACGAGGGAGTCGAGCGGACGCTGACCGCCGACGTCGTGGTCGGCGCCGACGGCTTCCACGGCGTGGGCCGGCGGACCGTGGCGGCGGCCCGGGTGTTCACCCGCGACTACCCGATCGCCTGGCTGGGGCTGCTCGTCGACGCCCCGCCGTCGGGGCGGGACGTCGTCTACGCCTTCTCCCGGTCCGGCCTGGGGATGCACAGCATGCGGTCGCCGACGCTGACCCGGCTGTACCTGCAGGTTCCGGCCACCGACACCTTCGCGGACTGGCCGGAGGACCGGATCTGGGCACAGCTGCACACCCGGCTGTCGGCCGAGGGCTGGTCGCTGACCGAGGGCCCGGTACTGGAGCGGGCGATCGCCCCGCTGCGGGCCTACGTCTCGGACACGATGCGGGCCGGCCGGCTTTTCCTGGCCGGGGACGCCGCGCACATCGTGCCGCCAACCGGCGCCAAGGGCCTCAACCTCGCCGTCCGCGACGTGCGGGTGCTCGCCCCCGCACTGGTGGCCCTCCTGCGCGGCGACCCCGCGCTCGCCGACGCCTACACGGCCACCTGCCTGCAGCACGTGTGGTGGGCGATGTCGTTCTCCTGCGGCATGGCCCGGCTGCTGCACGCCTCCGGCGATCCGTTCGAGGACTCGCTGCGCGCCGCGGAGCTGCGTGGCCTGGCCACTCGCGAGCCGGGCCGGCGGATGCTCGCCGAGGACTACTGCGGCGTCCGTCCCTGATCCGGGGCGCGCCGCTGCAGCCCGGCCCGCTGACATGCTGGCCCCCATGCCCGACCCCGCCCTCCCCGCCGAGCTGCGCCGCCGGGTGCTCGCCGCCTGGACCGACTCGCCGGCCCGCTTCCGGGAGGACGCCAACGCCGAGGAGGACCTGGTCCGCGGTGGGTACCGCGACCGGCTGCTGATCGAGCTGGCCCAGAACGCCGCCGACGCCGCCGCCCGCGCCGGGGTACCCGGCCGGTTGCGGCTCGAGCTGGCCGCCGGACCGGGCGGCGCGGTGCTGCGGGCGGCGAACACCGGCACCCCGCTGGACGACGCCGGCGTGCAGGCGCTGGCCACCCTGCGGGCGTCGGCCAAGCGCGACGAGCCGGCCAGCGTCGGCCGGTTCGGCGTCGGCTTCGCCGCGGTGCTCGCGGTCAGCGACGCCCCCGCGGTGCTGTCCACCGGCCGCTCGGTGCGGTTCAGCGCCGGCGAGACCCGGCAGGCCGTGGCCGGGGTCGCGGTGCTGGGCGACGAGCTGGCCCGGCGCGGGGGAGCGGTGCCGGTGCTCCGGCTGCCGTTCGACGCCGACGGCGCCCCACCGGCCGGGTTCGCCACCGAGGTGGTGCTGCCGCTGCGCCCCGGCGCGGAGGACGCCGTGCGGGAGGCGCTGACCGCGCTGGAGCCGGAGCTGCTCCTCGCCCTGCCGGGCCTGGCAGAGGTCGAGGTGGTCACCGGTGGCGCCGTCCGGCGGCTCGCCTGCGTGCTGTCGGTACAGCAAGCACGCCTGACCGATGGCGACCGGGCGACGACGTGGCACGTCCGGCGGTGCTCGGGGGAACTGCCGGCCACGCTCGTCGCCGACCGGCCGGTCGAGGAGCGGGACCGCCGCGGCTGGACCCTCACCTGGGCGGTGCCCCTGGACGACGACGGCGCACCCCGCCCGCTGACCGGCCGCCAGGTGCTGCACGCCCCGACGGCCAGCGACGAGCCGATCTCGCTGCCGGCCCGGCTGATCGCGCCGTTCCCGCTCGGCCCCGACCGGCGGCACGTCGTTCCGGGACCGGTCACCGACGCGCTGCTCGCCGCCGCCGCCGGCGCCTACGCGGACCTGCTCGCCGAGCTCACCGCGGGGGGATCGCCCGACCCGGTGGTGCTCGACCTCGTGCCGGCGGCGGGGCTGGCCGCCGCGGAGCTGGATGCCGCCCTCGGCAGCGCGATCCTCACCCGGCTGGCCGCGGCCGCCTGGCTGCCGGTCGCCGGCGAGCAGTCGCTGCAGCGACCCGACCGGGCCGTCGCGCTGGACGACCCGACCGAGGAGCGGGTGGCCGCACTCACCGGCGTGCTCCCCGGGCTGCTGCCGGCCGGCTGGGCCCGGCGCGGTGGCGCCCGCGCCCTGCGCGCGCTCGGGGTGCGGCGGGCCGGGCTCGCCGAGGTGGTCGAGGCGGTGCGCGGCGTGCGGCGCCCGCCGGAGTGGTGGGCCGCGCTCTACGCCGCGCTCGCCGACGCCGACCGCGACGAGCTCGCCGGCCTGCCGGTGCCGCTGGCCGACGGCCGCACCGCGCAGAGCCCGGCCGGCGTGCTGCTGGCCGAGGAGTCGCTCCCGGTGGCCCGGCTCGCCCCGCTGGGGCTGCGGATCGCCGAGCCGGCGGTGGTGGCCGGCGCGGCCCGGCGGGTGCTGGAGCGGCTCGGTGCGCAGCCGGCCACGGCGGCCGCGGTGCTGGCCGACCCGCAGGTGCGCACGGTGGTCGGGACCTCGCTGGAGCGGGCCGACGACGGCGGCGCCGACGAGCAGGACGTCGAGGACCTGGCGGTCGCGGTGCTCAGCCTGGTCGCCGCGGCCGGCCCGGCGCCGGGGGAGCTGCCCTGGCTGGCCGACCTGGCGCTGCCCGACGACGACGGCGGCTGGGCGGCGGCCGGCGAGCTGGTGCTGCCCGGATCGGCGCTGGCCGAGGTGCTCGAGCCCGGGTCGCTCGGCACCCTCGACACCGCCTTCGCCGCCGGGCAGGACCCCGGCGCGCTGCGGGCGGTCGGCGTCCTGGACACCTTCGCCCGCATCACCGCCGAGCACCCCGACGACCTCGACGTCGACCGCGCCGCCGACTGGGTGGACGCCGTCCTGGACCGGTTGCCCGCGGGCGCGCCCCCACCGGTCTGGCCACCGCTGACCGCGGTGCGCGACCTGGAGCTGGTGCGCGACTGGGCACGGGCGCTGCCGCTGCTCGCCGCGCTGCCGGCCGCGGCCCGGGCCGACGTCGACCTCGGCGGCACCGTCGTACCGGGCTACCTGCGCTGGTGGCTGCGCACCTCGCCGGTGCTCGGCGGCGAGCGGCCCGACCGGCTCCGCGACCCGGCGAGCACGCAGTTGCAGGGACTGTATGAACCCGCTCCGCCGCTGGACGACGCCGTCCGCGCGCTGCTGCGGCCACCCGCGACCGTCGCCGACGTGCTGGCCGATGTGGAGGACGCCCTCGATCTGCTCGACCGGCTGGGCGACCCGGCCCGGACGGTGCCGGCGCCGTTGCTGCGCAACGTCCACGCCCGCCTCGCGGTGGCGCTCGACGGGGTCGACGTCGTCCCGCCGGACCGGGTGCGGGTGGCTCCCACGCAGGTCAGCGCGGACGCCGTCGTCCTCGACGCGCCGTGGTTACAGCCACTGGTCCCTTCGGCCGTGGTGCCGGCGGGCGGTGCGCCGGGCCCGGTCGCGGACCTGCTGGACCTGCCGCTGGCGAGCGAGGTGGTGCGGGCGCGGGTGACCAGCCGGCCCGACCGGGAGCTCGGCTGGGCCGAGGTGCCCGGCGCGGAGCTGGCCGCCGCCCGGCTGGACGTGCCGGAGCTGACCGGCCGGGTCGCGGTGCACCGCCGGCTCACCGTGACCGGGAACCGGGCGGTCGCCTGGTGGCCGGGCGACGAGGCCGACGCCGTGGACGGCAGCCCGGCCGCGCTGGGCCGCGCGCTCGCGTGGCGGGCCGGTGCCTGGCCGCTGCGGCAGGCGCTGGCCGAGGCCTTCGCGCAGCCCGACCGGGCGGCCGAGCTGGCCGCGGAGGACGCGATCTCCGGTTGATGGACCCCGCCCGGCCCCCGGTGACGGCCCTCCTGCAGGGGCCCGTCGCGAGCCTGCGAGCGATGGGGGGCAGGAGGGTCCTTTCAGTAGTAGCGCGGGATGGCCTGCGCGCCGGGGGCGTGCCCGTGCCGGCTGTCGGCCCGCGGGCCGTGCCCGGCGGCCCGGGTTCCCGCTCGCGGTGCCTGCTCGTGGGCCAGCCAGGCCTGGTGCAGCGAGAGCCAGTGTGCCGCGGTGAGGTCGGCTGCCCGGGACGTCGGGGAGAGGCCGGCCGCGTGCAGCCAGCGGACCCCGGCGGTGCCGGGCAGCTGGCTGCGCAGCGCCGCGCCGAGGGCGGCGGACCGGGTGGCGCCGGGGGCGGCCAGCACCGCGTGCACCAGCCGGTCGAAGCCGGCGCGGGCCTCCTCGGGCAGCTGGCCGCGGGCATCGCCGGCCGGGCCGGCGGAGGCAGGAGTGGGGCGTGACATGGGGAGTCTCCGGGAGGGCGGGTAGGGGCGTGCCCGCGACATCGGCGCGGGCACGCCGGAAAAGGGGAGGAGCGGTCGCGGCCGGTCGGCAGCGGACCGGCGGACGGCGGGGCTGCTCGGCAGCGCCCGCGGATCAGCTCAGGGGGTGCGCAGCCGCAGCGAGGAAGTGCCCATGCCGGGGACCGTACGACGCCGGGTCGGCGGAGGTCGAGCGGTTTACGGCGACGGTCAGGAGGCGGGCCGGTCGGTGGCCTCGCGTTCGGCGGCCTCGCGCCTGGCGGCGAGCTTGGCCTGGTGGGCGGTGTAGCGCGCGCGGTCCCGCTCGATCGCGTCGGCGTTCTTGACCCGGTGCTGTTCCCATTTGGCCTTGCGCCTGCGGGCCCGGGCCAGCTCGCGGGCCTCGAAATCGGGGTGCTGGTCGTAGGTGCTGCCCAGCGCCGCGACGACCACGCCGATGCCGCCGAAGATCAGCACGCAGGCGCCGAGGATCGGGTCGACGAGGAACGCCAGGACGGTGAGGACGACCCAGATGGCCCCGGCGACGACGACCCGCTTCGACATGCCACCAGTATCCGCCTGTTCTCCGACGGCCGACGGGCCTCCCCTCGGGAGCGGCCCGACCGCGCCCCGGAACCGGCCGGGCCGGCGCATGCTGGCGGGCATGTCCGACACCTCCGGCCCCCCGTTCCGCGCCGACCACGTCGGGAGCCTGCTGCGACCCCCGGGGTTGCTCGACGCCCGCGCCCGGTTCGCGGCCGGGGAGCTCGACGCCGCCGGGCTGCGCGCCGTCGAGGACGAGGCGATCGCCGACGTCGTCCGGCTGCAGCAGGACGCCGGCCTCGCGACGGCGACCGACGGCGAGTTCCGCCGCAGCACCTGGCACATGGACTTCATCTACGCGATCACCGGGATCACCCGGGTCGAGGGCGGGGGCCGGCCGGTCCACTTCAAGAACGCCGACGGTTCGATCGACTGGTCACCGGCCGGGTTGCACGTCGACGGCCCGCTGTCGATCGACGAGCCGATCTTCGCCGCCGACTTCGGGTACCTGCAGTCGGTCGTGGGGGAGGGTCAGACCGCGAAGCTCACCATCCCGTCGCCGTCGATGGTCCACTACCGCGGCGGCGCGGCCGCGATCGATCCGAGCGTGTACGCCGACGAGGACGCCTTCTGGGATGCGTTGTCGGCGGCCTACCGCCAGCAGGTGCAGGGCATCGCCGCGCAGGGCTGCCGGTACCTGCAGCTCGACGACACCTCGCTGGCCTACCTCAACGACCCTGCCCAGCGGGCCGAGCTGGCCGGTCAGGGGCGGGATGCCGAGCACCAGCACGAGCGCTACATCCGGCAGATCAACGCCGCGCTCGCCGGGCGGCCCGCGGGGCTCACCGTCACCACGCACCTGTGCCGCGGCAACTTCCGGTCCTCCTGGGTCGCCGAGGGCGGCTACGACTTCGTCGCCGAGGCGCTGTTCGGCGACCTCGACGTCGACGGCTTCTTCCTGGAGTACGACGACGCCCGCTCCGGTGGCTTCGAGCCGCTGCGGTTCGTGCCGCCGGGCAAGCGCGTCGTCCTCGGCCTGGTCACCACCAAGCGCCCCGACCTGGAGGCCAAGGACGACCTCAAGCGGCGGATCGACGAGGCGGCCCGGTTCGTGCCGCTGGAGCAGTTGGCGCTCTCCCCGCAGTGCGGTTTCTCCTCCACGGTCGAGGGCAACTCCCTCACCCGGGACGAGCAGATCGCCAAGCTGGCCCTGGTCGTGGAGACCGCCCAGGAGGTCTGGGGCTGAGGTCCGGCAGCGCCCGGGTGCCCGTCACCCGGTGCCGTGGGGCCGCCACGCCGAGAGACTCTTGCGCACAACGCATCGGATCCCTAGCGTCGGCGGCGCGGTTCAACCAGCAGCCGCGCTCGGGTGCACGTTGCCCGACGCACCGGCCGGTGGGTCCCGCCACCGGCCCGGCCCGCCGGAGGCGTCCATGACCGCATTTCCTGTAGAACTCGACCCCGACTGCATCGACGTCCGCCTGACCACATCGGCCGACGGCTGCCGGATCACCGTCGTGGGCGAGGTCGATTCGTCGACCGCCCCGGGGCTGCGTCAATGCCTGCTGGCCGCCCTCGAACGTCCGGGCGCCGCTCCGGTGGAGGTCGACCTCTCCCAGGTCACCTTCCTCGACTCGGCCGGCCTCTCGGCGCTGGCCACCGCGCACCGCGCCGCGGTCGGCGCCGACCGGGTCCTGCGGGTCCGCTGCGGCACCGCCCGCGCCGTCGTTCGCCCGTTGCAGATCACCGGCCTCTGGGACATCTTCACCGTCGTCGAGGACTGCTGAAGGACCGGCCTTCCCCCACGCCTCGCAGGCTCGGCGCGGGCTCCTGAAGGCCGGCCGTCGTGCTCGGCGGAGGGTCCGTCGTCAGGTCGAGGGGTCGCGGTCGGGGTAGCGTGCCCGGGCCAGCGCGTACCCGCCGAAGGCGGCGAACCCGACGGCCACCGCGGTGAGCAGCCACTGCCCGGTCGGGACGGCGCCGATCGCGTTGAGCGCCCCGTCCAGACCGGTCGCCGTCGACACGTCCGCGGTGGCCGCCGCGTAGACCAGCAGGCCACCGGAGACGGCGAAGGCGATGCCCTTGGCCACGTAGCCCACCCGGCCGATCCGCTCGATGACCGGCTCGTACCGGTCGGGTGCGGCATGGAGGTCGATGTCCCGCATGAACCCGCCGGTGAAGCCGCGCAGCGTCACGTACGCGCCGACGCCGGCCACGGCGAGCCCGGCGGCGATGACGAGCAGGGCGCCGCCGGGGAACGTCAGGGTCTCGTCGGTGAGGTCGCGCAACCGGGCGGCGGCGTCGTAGTCGGCGCCGACGGCGAAGAACAGCCCGGTCACCCCCAGGACGCCGTACACCACCGCCTTGGCCCCGCACTTGGCGCACACGTAGGCCACCCGCAGCCGGTGACCGGGCCGCAGCAGCCCGGTCCACCAGCGCAGTACCTCGCCGCCCTGCCACAGCGCCAGCGCGAACAGCCCCAGGCTGATCAGCCAGAGCAGCACCCCGCCGCCGGGGGAGCTGCCGACGGTGGCCAGCGCCCCGGTCTGGTCGGCGTCCTCGATACGGGGCTGCACGAACCAGGCGATGCGGAACGCCAGCCAGCCGATCAGCACGTGTAGCACGCCGTAGGCGACCAGGCCGACCCGGGCCAGGTGGGTCAGCACCGGGTGGTCGGTGACCTCGCGGGCGTGCGCGACGACGTCGTGCACCCGCTGCAGGACCGCGCTGCCCGGCCGGCCGTGCCCGGCTGCCCGCGGGTGCGCGGCGCTCGACCCGGCCGGGTCAGGTGCGCTGCGGGAAGCGGGCACGGAAGAAGCAGAAGAGGCCGTAGGCCGCGATGCCCAGGGCAACCAGCGAGAGCAGCCACTTCCCGAACGGCGCGTCCAGCAGCGTGCGCAGGGCGCCGTCCAGCCCGGTGGCCTTCGCCGGGTCGAAGGTGATCGCGGCCCAGCCGAGGAGCACCCCGACCAGGCCGAGGGCGACGCCCTTCGCCGGGTAGCCGACCTGCCCGAGCCGCTCGACCAGGCGCTGCTGGGCGGCCGGTGCCTGGGCGCAGTCGATCTCCTTGAGGAAGCGCTTCGTCAGGCCCTTGTGCACGTGGTACATGCCCACCCCGATCAGGACGAGCGCCGCGATGCCGACCAGGAAGCGGCCACCGGGCCAGCCGAACACCCCGGACACGGTCTGCTGCTGACCGGAGCTGCCCTGCCCGCCCCCGGTGGCGTACCGGACGGCCAGGAACGCCAGCGCCAGGAAGATGACCGTCTTGGCCACCGCCTTGGCGATCGTGACGATCGCCTTCTTGCGCGCGTCCCCGGTGCGCTGCAGCCCGGCGCGGTGCCGCAGGACCTCGGCCAGCTGCCAGACGGCGAGCGCCAGCAGCCCCACGGCGAGGGCCCACAGCAGCACCTGGCCGAACGGCTGCTCGGCCAGCGTGGCGAGCGCGCCGGACTGGTCGGCCGCCTCGCCGCCGGTCCCGCCGCCCCAGGCCAGCTGCAGCGCCAGCCAGGCGATGAGCAGGTGCACGACCCCGTAGGCGATCAGCCCCACCCGGGCCAGGTTCTCCAGCGCATCGCTGTTGCCTGCCCGGTCGGCGCCGGCCGCGGTGCCCGATCTGGTCACGGTGGTCCCCTTCGGTCGTCGGAGCGGGGTGTGCCCCGGATCCGGTGCGCCCCTCTGGCGAGGCCGCTCAGATTGGCACAGCGGCGGGCCCGCCGCCCGGCGGAGCGTCGCGCGGTCGCCACGACCCGGCCGGCGGCATCCCCGCGCCCGCGGGACCGGCCGTGGGGGACACTGGTCGGCGTGACGAACGCTGCGACCGCGAGCGGCCGGCTGACGGCCGGCCCCCAGCCCGCCGCCCCCGAGACCGCCCGGACGGCGTGGCCCCGGATGGCCCTGCTCGGCGGGGTGCTGCTGGCCCTCGGGTCGGTCGCCCTGCTCCGGGACGACGGTGACCGGCTGCTGCTGGCCGGGCTCGGCGCGGTCGCCGCGGTGCGCGGTGCGGGCATGCTCCGCGACATCCGCGCCGGGAAGCTGCCCCGGGACGCCGCGGCCTCCGGTGCGCTCACCGTCTGGCTCGGCCTGGTGGCCGCCGCCGTGGCGCTGCTGTCTGGCACCACGTCGGCCTGGGTGCTGGTCGCCGGGCTCGTCCTCGCGGTACCGGCCCTCGCGCTGGCCGCGGGGACGAGCCGGGGAGTGGCCGGGGTCGCCGGCGCCGCCGTGCTGGCCGGCGCCGTCCTGCTCGCGGTGGCGGCCGGGGTGGCCGCGCTGCTCGGGGTGGGCACCGCGGTGCTCGCGGTGCTGGTGGCCGCGCTGGGGCTGGTCAACCTGCTCGGTGCGGTGGGCATGTGGCGGATCGCCCGCCGCCCGGCACCCGCGCCGGCCGGCGGCTGCGGCGGATGCGCCTGTGGCGCGGGCGGCTGCGGCTCCTGAGCCCGGCCCGGCGGGCCGGCCCGCCCGGCACCACCGCGGACGCCGCCCCGGTCAGGTGAACCGGGTCACCAGCGACCGCAGGTGCCGGGCCCCCGCGGCGTCGTCGCGCAGCACCGGGTCGATCGTCACCGGGTAGGGGCGGGCCGGCGGCGGGCCGGCCGGGTGGACGTCGACGTGCATCACCTCGGCGCCCAGCCCGTGCAGCTGGTCGGCCATCCGGTAGTCGCTCGGGGAGTCCCCGACGGTGTGCCAGCTGCGGGGCAGCGGCCCGTCGGCGGCGAGGAGCTCCAGGGCGCGGCGGGCGCCGAGGTCCTTGCCGACCGACACGGACTCCAGGTCGGTGGCGATGACGCTGGGGTCCACCCGCCACGGGCAGCGGCCGGCCGCGTCCCGGACGACCCGGTCGCCCAGCCGCACCCCGAGCCCGCGGGCGGTGAGCGCCGCGACCAGGTCGGTGTCGAACGCGGCCTGCGCGCGGCGGTAGTCGGCGGGCGGCACGTCGGTGCGGGCCTCGACGGTGGCCATCGAGCGCTTGGTGCGGTCGACGTCCATCGCCGCACCGTGCCCGCCCGCGACCAGTGCCGCCACCACCTCCGCGCAGACCGGTGGCACGGCGAGGGTGTCGTCGACGTGCACCTCGCCCAGCCCGTCGGCGCCGACCGTGCCCCACACGGCGCCCTTCTCGCAGACCGCGTGCAGGCGGGCGCCGGCCGGCCAGCCACCGGCCACCAGCGGCGCGATCACCCGTTCCCGGAGGAAGGCGTCGGACCGTCCGGTGTTGAACACCACCGGGATGCCGGCGGCCAGCAGCGCCCGCAGGTCCGGGAGGATGCCCGGCTGGGCGACGGTGCGGGTGAGCGGGCTGGCGATCGGCCCGTCCACGTCCAGCAGCAGACCGAGCGGCGGATGGTCCATGCCGGCATCCTCCCGGCCGCGCCGGTCCGGCTCCGGGATGGGTGGAACGGCGCCGCCGGTGGTACCGAAGGACCGTGCCCGACCTCGTCGACCTGGCCGGCCGTGCGGTCGCCGTCCCGCTGGCCGCGCTGACCCGGGTGCGCGGCGCCAAGCCGATGCACCCGCGCGGTGCGCTGTGCAGCGGCGTCCTGCACCGCACCGGCCCGCCCCGGCCCTGGGGGATCGACTGGCTCGACGAGCGGCGCGTCGACCGGGTGCTGGTCCGGTTCTCCCGCGGGGCCGGGCTGCCCGGGGCGTGGCCGGACGTGCTGGGCCTGGTGGTGCGGCTGCCGGGCGACGGGTCCGGGGCCCGGCCGGTCGACCTGCTGCTGTCCTCGACCGGCCGGGGCCGGTGGACGCGGCGGGTGCCGGTGCTGCGCCGGGACGCCGCGACCGCCTACGGCTCGATCATGTCCTACCGCTCCGTGTTCGGGCCGGTGCAGCTGGCCGCGCTGCCGGAGGGCTCCGGTGTCCCGACGGAACCGGCTCCGCTGGCGGCCGCGGTGGCCGGCCGGCCGCTGCGCTTCACCCTGGTCGCCGCCCTGGAGGGTGGCGCGTGGGAGCCCTTCGCCCGGCTGCGCGTGGGGAACCCGCTGCGGCCGCTGGACCCCGAGCTGCACGTCGACGCGGTGCTGCACGCGCCGCCCGGGCTGCGGGCCGATGGCCCGCTGGCCCGCTTCCGCCGGCCCGCGTACGCCGCGGCGCGGCGGGTCCGCGCCGGCGCCGGGCTCGAGCCCGGGTCGATGGTGCCGAACGGCTCGGGCGGGTAGCGGCGCGGGATGAGCGGGCACGTGTTCGTGGTGGGCGCCGACCTGACCAGGCTGTCCTGCGACGACGTCCTGGTGCCGACCGACCGCTCGCTGCGGGTGACGCGCAGCTGGGTGTCGCTGCTGCCGCCGGACGCTGTCACCGGCGCCGACGACGGCGGCGCCGTCGTGCAGGTCGACTGGTCGGGCGCGGACCGGGTGGTCGCCGTCCCCGGCGCCGGTGAGCGGCAGGCGTGGCTGGTCGACACGCTCGACGACGCCGGGCGCGGCCTGCCGTGGCTGCTCGCCGGGGCACGCGAGGCGCTGGCCGCCGTCGCCCGGCGGGAGGTGCCCCGGCCGGCGCACGGGCGGGCCCGCCGGCTGGTCGGGCTGCCGGCGCTGGGCACCGGCTGGGGCGGCGCGGCAGGAGAGCGCGGCGCCCTGCTGCAGCAGTTGCTGCCGGTGCTGCGGGAGGCGGCCGACGAGCACGGCTACGACGTCGCCCTGGTGCTGCGCCGGCCCAGCGACCTGGCCGCTGCCCAGCGGGTGCGCCGTGCCGACGGCGGTGGCTGGGAGCTGCCCGACGAGCTGTGCCGGGTCGCCGGGCAGCTGGGGGAACGCGCCCGGCGCGGCCAGCTCGCCGTGTTCCTGGGGGCGGGGGTGAGCGCCGCCGCCGGGCTGCCCACCTGGGAGCAGCTGCTGGACGAGCTCGCCGGGCGGGCCGGGCTGGACGACGGTCTGCGGGCGGGGCTGTCGCAGCTGCCGCCGCAGGACGCCGCCGCGCTGCTCGCCCGCGAGCTCGGCCGCGACGAACTCGGGGCCTACGTGCACCAGCGTTTCGGACCGGGGCCTTACTCGCTGGCGCACGCGATGATCGCCGGGCTCCCGGTCCGCGAGTACGTGACCACCAACTACGACCCGCTGGTCGAGCTGGCCGCCGAGGACGTCGGCCGCCGGCTGGAGGTGCTGCCGTTCGACGAGGCGACCCCCGGCAGCGCGTGGCTGCTGAAGCTGCACGGCGACGCCGCCCGCCCGGGGAGCATCGTGCTCACCCGGGAGGAGTACCTGCGCGGTGATTCCCGCAGCGCGCTGGCCGGGGTCCTCCAGTCGCTGCTGTTCACCCGGCACGTGCTCTTCGTGGGCACCTCCATGCTGGACGACGACCTGATCCGGATCGCCCACCAGGTGCGCACCGCGCTGGACGGAACCATGGCGGGCGACCACCGCCACGCGGGCACCGTGCTGGCGCTGCGCGAGGACCCGGTCCGGGCCCGGCTGTGGGAGCGCGACGTGGCGACCGTGGCGATGGCGCCGGCCGACGCGTCGGCCGCCGAGGCCGCACGTCGGCTGGAGGTGCTGCTGGACCTGCTCGGGTGCCTGTCCAGCCGGCCGGCCGGCTACCTCCTCGACCCCGCGTACCGCGGGCTGCTCGACGAGGAGGAGACGGTGCTGTCCGCGGCGCTCAGCCGGGTGGCCGAGGAGATCGACGTCGGGTCCGGGCAGAGCTGGGCCGGCCAGGAGGTGCAGGAGCTGCTCGCCCGGCTCGGGTACGAGGACCCGGGCCGTTTCCCCGCCGGACAGGTGGGCAACGGCAGACCATGATCCGGAGGCTCCGCCTGGACAACACGATCCCGATGCTGACCCAGGGGTACGCGTGGTTCCCCGACCGCCGCCGCGCCGCCGCCCGTGCCGGTGGCGTCCGGACCGCCCTGCACACCCGGCTGATGGGCCGGCGGACCCTGGGCGTGGCCGGGCCCGAGGGCGCCCGGTTCCTCTACGACGAGGACCACGTGCATCGCCGCGGTGCGCTGCCCGAACCGGTGGTCAGCACGCTGTTCGGCCACGGCGCGGTGCACACGCTGGACGGCGAGGCGCACCGGGTGCGCAAGGCGATGTTCGTCGACCTGCTGATGGGCTCGGGAACGGGCGCGCTGGTCGACGCGGTCACCGCGGCCTGGGACGACGCCGTGCCGCAGTGGGCCGCCCGCCCCCGGGTGGTGCTGTTCGACGAGGTGGGCCGGGTGCTCACCCGCGGCGTGTGCAGCTGGGCCGGGGTGCCGCTGACCGAGGCGGAGGTGCCCGCGCTGGCCCGCGACCTGACCACCCTGGTCGACGGCTTCGCCACCGGCGCCCCGCGGCACTGGCGGGCGCGCCGGGTCCGGCAGCGGCGCGAGGCCTGGCTCGCCGGCCTGGTGGACGACGTGCGCAGCGGCGCCCGGACGGTCCCGGCGGGGTCGGTGGTCGACGTCGTCTGCCGGCACCGCGACTCCGACGGGGAGCTGCTCGAGCCCCGGGTGGCCGCGGTCGAGCTGCTCAACGTCCTGCGGCCGACGGTGGCCGTCTGCTGGTTCGTCGCCTTCGCCGCCCATGCGCTGCACTCCTGGCCGGCCAACCGGGACCGGCTGCGCACCGGGGACGCGGCGTTTCCGACGGCCTTCGCCCACGAGGTGCGGCGGTTCTACCCGTTCGCGCCGTTCATCGGTGGCCGGGCGCCGCGGGAGGTCGAGTGGAACGGCGTCCGGGTGCCGGCCGGGGCGATGGTGCTGCTCGACCTGTTCGGGCAGAACCACGACCCGCAGCTGTGGGGCGACCCCTACGTCTTCCGGCCCGAGCGGTTCCTCGCCGGCGGCGAGGTCCGGCGGATCGGCCCGTTCGAGCTGGTGCCGCAGGGCGCCGGCGATCCGCGCACCGGGCACCGCTGCCCCGGGGAGGACGTCACGGTCGCGCTGCTGGCGGCGCTCGCCGGCCGGCTCGCCGCGCTGGAGTACGTGCTGCCCGAGCAGGACCTGTCGATCTCGCTGCGCCGCATTCCCGCACGGCCGGCCAGCCGTGTGGTGATGACTGTCGTCCGTCCCGGTCCGGCCGGACGTGCTACATAAACTTGACGACGTGTCGACATGATGTTGTGATCCTCCGCGCACTCCACGCATAGTTGGGGCGCGCAATGGGCGGGCGTCAGGCATGGGTGTCCACGTGGGGAGAGCGCCGTGCCGCGCAGCCGATCGAGGATCCACTACAGCGGGCAGAGCCCGGCACGGGCCCGGCGGCGTCGGCGTCGCGCCTCGGCGATGGTGACCGTCTCCGGGCTCGCCGTCGCCTCTCTCGTTGTCGGGACGGCGGTGGCCCCGCACCCGGCCAGTGCCGGAGACGGGTCCTCCCGGACGGTGGAGGTGCCGATGTCGGAGGTCACCAACCTCGCGGCAGCGGTGTCCCCGGACGGCGGCACCGTCGTCCTCGACGTCTACTCGATGCTGTGGACGGTCCCGGCCGACGGCGGGGTGGCGACACAGATCACCGAGCCGTCGCTGGAGGCCACCCGGCCCGTCTACTCGCCCGATGGCGGGCTCATTGCCTTTCAGAGTTACCGCGGCGGGTACTACCACATCTGGGTGGTCCGCCCGGACGGGACGGGGCTCCGTCAGCTGACGTTCGGTTCCCATGACGACCGTGAGCCGGCGTGGTCACCCGACGGCAGCGCCATCACCTTCGCCTCCGACCGCGCGGGCGAGGGATCGTTCGACATCTACGCCGTCGCCGTCGACAGCGGTGATCTGACCCGCTGGACGAGCAGTGCCACCGAGGAGTACGAGCCTGCCTGGTCCCCCGACGGCAACGAGATCGCCTTCGTCGAGGCGGAGGGCCGGAACACGCTGATCGCCGCGGTCGACCGGGACGGCAATCGCCGCCCTCTGACCACCGGCGGACGGGCACCGTCCTGGACGCCGGACGGGTCCGGCGTCCTCTACTGGCAGGGCGGCGGCCTGTTCCTCAACGGCACCGCCGTCACCCAGGGCGAGGACGTCTTCACCTTCGCCCCGCGGTGGATGTCGGACAGCACGTTCCTCTACACGGCCGACGGCCGGGTGTGGATCCGGGACCTGACGACTGGGGCGCGACAGGAGATCCCCTTCGAGGCGGTCGTGGAGCTCGAGCGGCCCGTATGGGAACCCAAGGAACGGGAGTGGAGCTCATCGGCGCCCCACTCCGTTGAGGGGCTGGTCAACCCCCGGCTGTCGCCCGACGGCCGAACCATCGTTTTTGGCGCGCTCAACGACCTACACCTCCTGACCGCGGGGAAGCCGCGGCAGCTGACCGACGACCAGTACTGGGAGTACGACGTCGAGTGG
The DNA here is from genome assembly GCA_019779905.1 of Modestobacter lapidis. GTDB lineage: Bacteria > Actinomycetota > Actinomycetes > Mycobacteriales > Geodermatophilaceae > Modestobacter > Modestobacter lapidis. The sequence goes on from JABAKE010000020.1 coordinate 60,947, forward strand.
TCCCGGGATGGGCAGGCGATCACGTACACCTCGGACAAGCAGGGGTCGCCGGACGTGTACCGGCGCGACCTCGCGACCGGTCAGGAGCAGAAGCTCACCAGCGGTGCGGGGGCCGAGTACGGCGCCTCGCTGTCCCCGGACACGGCACGGCTGGCCTACCTGGACCAGGACAACGGCCTGCAGGTCCTCGACCTCGCCAGCGGCGCGGTGACCAGCCTCGGTGCCGGTCCCGGAGGGGAACTGTGGGAGGGGACGTCGTGGTCGCCGGACGGCCGGTACCTGGCCCTGGGTGACGGTGCCTTCGCCCCGAACAAGCGGTTCCGCGAGGACTTCAACTCCATCTGGGTGGTCGACACGCAGACCGGCGCCCAGGTCCCCTACCCGGTGGCAGACGACGGATCGATCGCCGACCTCGGTGACAGCGGGCCGGTGTGGTCCCCGGACGGCGCCTGGATGGCCTTCATCATGGAGTCCGTCCTCTGGGTCATCCCCGTGGGGCCGGATGGCGCGCCGACCGGCCCGGCCCGGCAGGTGACCGAGGAGACCGCCGACTCCCCGTCCTGGAGCGGGGACTCGCAGCGGCTGCTCTACCTCCACCACGGGGAGCTCACGTCCGTCGGTATCGACGGGGGCGACGTCCGCGAGCACGAGGTGAAGCTGAAGTGGCAGGACGATGTCGCCCACGGGCGCACGGTTATCCATGCCGGACGAATGTGGGACGGCGTGAGCGAGGAGGCGGTCGAGGACGTCGACATCGTCCTCGACGGAGACCGGATCGTCCGCGTCGAGCCGCACCGGGATCGCGGCCACCGGGGCGCGCGGTTCATCGACGCCTCCGACCAGACCGTGATGCCCGGCATGTTCGAGATGCACAGCCACCCGCAGGACATGCGCTTCTACGGCACCAAGTGGTGGAACTTCTACTTGTCCATGGGCTTTACCTCGACCGTGTCGATGGGAGGGTTCCTCAACGAGGCGGTGTCCGCCCGGGAATCCCTCGCCGCCGGCGAGCTGCTCGGGCCGCGTTCCTTCGTCGCCGGTGAACTCATCGACGGCTCCCGCGTCTCGCACCCCGAGACGCGCGCGATCGTGTCCGACGAGCAGCTGGAGCGGGAGCTGGACCGGCAAAGCGCCCTCGAGCCCGACCTCTACAAAACCTACGTTCGGACAGCGCCGCATCACATGGCCCGGGTTGCGGAGGTCGCGCACGCTGAGGGAGTTCCGGCCTTCTCGCACATCCTCACCACGACCGCCACGCTCGGGTTGGACGGCACGAGTCACCTGGGTGCCACCCAACGTGCCGGCTACAACAACGTCACCAGCCCGGCCGGACGCAGCTACCAGGACGTGGTCGACGTGTACTCCGCCGGCGGCGTCGACCTCGTGGCCACGCCGTTCAACGCGGCAGGCCTGCTCGGGCTGCAGCCTGGGCTGGCCGACGATCCGCGGGTGCAGCGACTGCTGCCGGCCAGCGACATCGCGCGCGTCGAGGAAGCCGTGGCCACCGTGCCGACGGCCGAGCAGGTGGCGCGGATCTCGGCGTCGACCGCTCTGTACGCGGAGATTCTGCGGGCCGGAGGGAACGTATCGGCCGGAACGGACTCCCCCCTGGCCATCCCGGGGATCCAGAACCACATGGTCCTGCGGTCCCTCGTCGCCGGTGGCATGACCGAGGCGGAAGCGCTCCGGACGGCGACCAGTATCGCGGCCGAGACCATGGGCGTGGCCGCGGACCTGGGCACGGTCGAGCCCGGCAAGCTGGCCGACCTGGTGTTCATCGACGGCGACCCGCTGGCCGACATCGACCAGCTCGTCAACGTGGGCGCGACCATGAAGGGCGGCCAGCACACCACGCAGGAGGAGATCCTGGCGGCGTTCCCCGAACGGCCGTGAGCTGACGGGCCGGCGCGAGCGGCCGGTCGGTCGGCTGGGACGAGGGACGGGCCACCTCCTCGACGGGGCGCTCCTGCACCCGGCGCGGAGGTGGCTCCCCGCCGTTCCGGTCGGTAGGTTCAGGCCATGATCGTGAGCACACGGAACGACGTCCGTGTGAGCGGTGTCCCCGGCGGCCGGCCCGTCGTGTTCGCCCACGGGTACGGCTGTGACCAGAACATGTGGCGGTTCATGACCCCCGACTTCGAGGTCGACCACCGGGTGGTCACCTTCGACCACGTCGGTTTCGGGCACTCCGACCTGTCGGCCTACGACCCGGTGAAGTACGGCTCGCTGCGCGGGTACGCCGATGACCTCGTCGAGGTGCTCGAGGAGCTCGACCTGACCGACGTGGTGTTCGTCGGCCACTCGGTGAGCGCGATGATCGGCCTGCTGGCCTACCGGCAGGCGCCGCACCGGTTCGGCGCGATGGTGATGGTCGGCCCCAGCCCCCGGTACGTCGACGCCGAGGGCTACGCCGGCGGGTTCTCCCGGGCGCAGATCACCGAACTGCTCGACAGCCTCGACGCCAACCACCTCGGCTGGTCGGCCGCGATGGCCCCGGTGATCATGGGCAACCCCGACCGGCCGGAGCTGGCCGCGGAACTGACCAACAGCTTCTGCCGCACGGCGCCGGACGTGGCGCGGCAGTTCGCCCGGGTCTCGTTCCTGTCCGACAACCGGGCGGACCTCGCCTCGCTGTGGCTGCCGACGCTGGTGCTGCAGTGCGCCGAGGACGTGATCGCGCCGGAGTTCGTCGGCCGCTACGTGCACGACCACGTGCCGGGCAGCGTCTTCCACCAGCTCGCCGCCACCGGGCACTGCCCGAATTTGAGCGCACCGGACGAGACGACCGCCGCCATCCGGTCGTTCCTCTGACGGGCCGGGCCATGGCGGCCGAGCGCCGGCGTGACGACGCCGGGCGCGCGCACCTGGACCAGCTGCTGGAGGACGATTCGGCGGACCTGTACGAGAACGCCCCGTGCGGCTACCTCTCCACGCTGCCCGACGGGACGATCGTCAAGGTCAACCGGACCTTCTGCGCCTGGACCGGGCTGGCCGGCGAGCAGCTGCTGCGCACCAAGCTGCGCGACCTGCTCAGCGTCGGCGGCCAGGTCTTCCACGACACCCACCTGGCGCCGCTGCTGCGCATGCAGGGAGCCGTGCGCGAGGTCGCCCTGGACGTCGTCCGGGTGGACGGCACGCTGCTGCCGTGCCTGGTCAACGCCGTCGAGGTGCGGGACGGCGAGGGCGCCCCGGTGATGGTGCGCGCGACGCTGTTCGAGGCCACCGCCCGCCGGCGGTACGAGCGGGAGATCCTGACCGCCCAGCGGTCAGCCGAGGAGTCACGGGCGCGGGCGCGGACGCTGCAGCAGGTCGTCGAGGAGCTGGCCGGCGCCACCTCGGTCGCCGACGTCGCGGCCGTGGTCGTGGACCGGGCGCGGGCGGCGCTGTCGGCCCGCGGCGTGGCGCTCTGGCTGGTCGGCGACGAGCCCGACGAGCGGGCATCGGTGCCGGTCGGCGGCGGGCCGGGGGAGAGCGGACCGACCCTGGTGGTGGCCCGCAGCGAGGGGCTCCCGCCGGGGCTGCTGGGTGAGCTGGCCACCGCGGCCGGCGGACGGGTGGCCCTGGAGCTCGCCGAGGGGCTGCGGGTGCTCACCCCCGGCGGGCGGCTGCGCGAGCAGCGGCCGGAGCTGGACGCCGCGCTCGTCGCGGGCGGGCTCACCGCGCTCGTCGTCGTCCCGGTGACCGTCGACACCCGACGGCTGGGCGTCCTGGTGCTGGGTCTGGGCCGGCAGGAGGGCGAGCTGATCTCGCTCGCCGAGCCGGTGGACGGCGAGCTGCCGGCCGGCGACGTCGACCTGCTCTGGACCCTCGGGCGGCAGGCCGGCCAGGCGCTGGAGCGGGCCCGGCTCCACGAGGAGACGACCCGGCAGGCCGAGCGGTCGGGCTTCCTGCTGCACGCGGCCCGGCTGATGGCCGCTGCCACCGGTGTGGCGGAGACGGTCGAGCGCCTCGCCGACCTCGCCGTGCCGCGGCTGGCCGACATGTGCGTGCTGGACCTGGCCACCGAGCACGGCGTCCAGCGGGTCGTGGCCCGGCACGGCGATCCGGCGAGGCAGCACCTGGTCGACACGCTCCGCGAGTGGGCCCCACCGGCGCGCGACCTGCCGTATCCGGCGCAGCGGGCGCTGGCCGAGGGCCGCACGCAGTGGTTCTCCGCCGTCGACGACGCGTGGCTGGCCACCGTGGTCCGTGATCCGGTGGAGCTGCGGACGGTGCGCGCCCTGCAGCTCACCAGCATCGTCGCCGTGCCGCTGGTCGCGGAGGGGCGGGTGCTGGGCGTGCTCACCCTGGGCGCGGACCGGCGGCGGGGTGCGTTCACCGCCGCGGACGTCGAGGTCGCCGAGCAGCTCGCCCACCAGGTCTCCCTGGTCATGGCCAAGGCGCAGCGGTACGAGTTCGAGGTCCGCACCTCGCACACGCTGCAGGCCACGCTGCTGCCGCCGCCCCCACCGGAGGTCCCCGGGGTGGCGGTGGCGGTGCGCTACCTGGCCGCCAACCGGGGAGCGGAGATCGGCGGCGACTTCTACGACGTGGCGCCGCTCGGTGAGGGGCACGTGGCGATCGCCGTCGGTGACGTGGTCGGGCACGACATCACCGCGGCCGCCACCATGGGCCAGCTGCGCAGCGTGTACCGGGCGCTGCTGGTCGAGTCGCCGTCGCCGTCGGCGGTGATCGACCGGTTGCAGGCCAGCTGGCCGCTGCTCGGCCTGCAACGGATGGCCACGGCCCTGTTCGCGTCCCTGGACCTGCCGTCGGGCGAGCTGCGGGTCGCCTCGGCCGGCCACCCGCCGCCGCTGCTGATCACCGACGGCCACGCCGAGTTCCTGCCGGTACGCCCCACCCGGATGCTCGGGGCGCCGCCGGGGGAGGCGGCGGAGTGGACCGGCGTGGTGCCCCCGGGAGCGACGCTGGTGCTGTTCACCGACGGCCTGGTGGAGAGCCGCTGGAGCGACATCGACGCCGGCCTGGCCCGGTTGCTGGCTGCCGCCACCCGGGTTCCGACCACCGACCCCGATGAGCTGTGCGACCGGCTGCTCGGCGACCTGGCCGGTACCCACCGGTCCGACGACATCGCGCTGCTGGCCCTCACCCGCCGCCCGTAGGGTCAGGGGCAGGACGACCGAGGATCGTGGAGGCCGACGTGCTCGACGCGGATCAGTGGCAGCAGGTGGTCGGGCAGGCGGTGCGCGCGCCGTCGATCCACAACACGCAGCCGTGGCTGTTCGCCGCGACCGGCGACCGGCTGGACGTCCGGCTGGACCCCGGGCGGGCGCTGCCGGCGATCGACCCGACCCGGCGCCAGCAGGTGGTGAGCTGCGGGGTCGCGGTGCACTTCGCCGTCGTCGCGCTGGCCGCCCTGGGCCACGCCGGCGAGGCGGAGCTGGTCCCCGACCCGGCCGACCCCGACCACCTCGCCACGATCCGGGTGACCGGGGCGCGGGAGCCGTCCGCGGCCGAGCGGGAGCTGGCCGGGGCGATCGCCCGGCGGCACACCGACCGGCTGCCGTTCCTCGACCGGCCGGTGCCGACCGGGCTGGTCGACGAGTTGCAGGCCGAGATCGGCCGGGACGGCGTGTGGCTCAAGCCGGTGAGCCGGGAGGACGAGGAGGCCGCCACGGTGTTCCTGCTCGGCCAGGTCGAGCAGCTGGAGCAGCGCGACCCGGCCTACCTCGCCGAGCTGCACGCCTGGACGCGCACCGACCCGACCGCCTCCGACGGCGTGCCGGTGGCCGCGCTGCCGGAGGGGGACCGGTCGCGGCGGCCGTCCAACTGGCTGGTCCGCGACTTCGTCGCCGACCCGGGGGCGGCTCGCCCGCCGGCGCCGGCCGCCGCCGACGACGAGCCGCCGCCGTCGGTGGAACACCCCGCGGTGCTGCTGCTGGGCACGATGTCCGACGACCGGGCCGGCTGGCTGCAGGCCGGGCAGGCGCTGGGCCGGCTGCTGCTGCGGGTCACCGTCGCCGGGCTCGCGGCCTCCCCGCTCACCCAGGCGCTCGACCAGCCGTGGGCGCGCAACCGGCTGTCGCACCGGCTCGCGCTGGTGGGTCACCCGCAGATGCTGCTGCGGCTGGGGTACCCGGCCGGGGAGGCCGTGGCCAGCGGGCGGCGGCCGGTCGCCGAGGTGCTGCGGGTCGACTGAGGCAGCGGACGACGGTGCTGCCGCCCGCCCCCGCCGGCGGGGTACCGCCGCTCAGGCGGTGACCAGGCGTGCCAGCTCGGCCGGCAACGCGCCGGGGGAGAGCACGCCGAGCCGCTGGGTGGCGCGGGTCAGCGCGACGTAGAGGTCGCTGTACCCGCGCACCCCCTCGTCGAGCACGCCCTGCGGGTCGACCAGCAGCACCGAGTCGAACTCCAGGCCCTTCGCCTGCTCGGGCAGCAGCACGACGGGCCCGGCGGAGGAATCGGCGTCCGGCCCGGCCGTGACGGCGGGCAGCGTCTCCTGCAGGGCGGCGAGGACGGCGGGCAGCCGGGTGCGCGGAGCGAGCACCGCCGTGGTGCCGCCCTGCGCGGCCAACTCCGCGGTCGCGGTGGCGACCCGGGCCGGCAGCTCGGCCGCCGGCACCGCCGCAGCCCACGGCGGGACGCCGGAGCTGCGCACCGACCGGGGGGCCGCCAGCAGCGACCCGCCGGCGGCCAGCACGTCGGCGGCCACCGCCATGATCTCGGTCGGGGTGCGGTAGTTGACCGTGAGCTCGGCCAGCCGCCACTGGCCCTCGGCGTGCGGCTTGAGGACGTCGGCCCAGCTGTCGGCGCCGGCCAGGCTGCCGGTCTGGGCGAGGTCGCCGACCACGGTCATCGAGCGGGTGGGGCACTTGCGGACCAGCAGCCGCCAGGCCATCGCCGACAGCTCCTGGGCCTCGTCGACCACCACGTGCCCGAAGGCCCAGGTGCGGTCGGCGGCGGCCCGCTCGGCCGTCGTCCGGTAGTCGGCCAGTTCCTCGCGCTCGGCGAGCCCGGCGGCATCGAGCAGGTCGCCGGCGGTGAGCTCCTCCCCCTCCTCGTCGTCCTCGAGGTCGGTGGAGCGGGAGCCGTGGAGCAGGTCGAGGGTCTGCTGCGCCGACGCCCTGGCGCGGCGCTGCCGGCGTTCCTCGGCGGCCCGCTCGGCGGAGTCGTCGAGGCCGAGGAGCTCGTCGGCCTCCTCGAGCAGCGGCACGTCGGCGGGGGTCCAGTCGCCGGTCGGCGCGCGGTGCAGCAGGGCGCGGTCGGCGTCGTCCCAGCCGGGGGTGACGGCGGCGAGCCGGTCGGGGTCGGCGAACAGGTCGGTGAGCAGTCGCTCGGGGGTCAGCCGCGGCCAGAGCTCGTCGACCAGGGCGCGGACCGCGGGCTCGGCGCGGATCTCCCGGCGGATGGCGGCGACATCGCCGGCGTCCAGCAGGCCGGCGCCGCCGCGGACGTCGGCGCCGAGCCGGTCGGCGTAGCGCTGGGCGACGAGGTCCACGACGGCCCGGGCGAAGGCGCCGCGCCCCAGGTTGTGCAGCCGGGAGGCGCGCCGGCCGACGGTCCGGGCGCGGGACAGGTCGGCCGGGCGGAGCTTGATCGGCACCCCGTCGACGACGATCTCGCGGACCCCGCGCGGCACGGTCTGCCGCTGCTTCACGGCCTGGGTGAGCACGTCGACCATAACCAGCCGGCCCTTGACCTCGGCGACCTCGGGCCGCTCGTCGGCGCGGGCGTCGATGCCCGGCCGGAGCTGGCCGAGCCCGGACAGCAGCACGCCGGTCTCGCCGAGCGCGGGCAGCACGTCGGCGATGTAGCGCAGGAAGGTGGGGGTGGGCCCGACGACGAGCAGTCCGCTGCGGGCCAGCCGGTCGCGGTGGGTGTAGAGCAGGTAGGCGGCGCGGTGCAGCGCGACGGCGGTCTTGCCGGTGCCGGGGCCGCCCTGCACGACGAGCACCCCGCGGGCGTCGCTGCGGATGATCCGGTCCTGCTCGACCTGGATGGTGCGGACGATGTCGGTCATCCGGCCGGTGCGGTCGGCGGTCAGCGCACGCAGCAGCGCCGCCTCGCCGGTGAGGGCGGTGGGGTCGCCCTCCTCGCCCTCCGCGAGGACCAGCACCTCGTCGTCGATGTCGGTGACCCGGCGGCCGAGGGTGCGGATGTGCCGGCGGCGTGCCACGCCGTCGGGGGAGAAGGCGGTGGCGGTGTAGAACGGCCGGGCCGCCGGGGCGCGCCAGTCGACCAGGGCGGGGTCGCCGCCGGGATCGTCGGCGGCCAGGCCGGTGCGGCCGATGTAGAGCGGCTGCGGAACCTCGGTGCGGTCGAGCCGGCCGATGACCAGGCCGGGCTCGGCGGCATCCAGCATGGTGATGCGCCGGGCCTGGAAGTCGGCGGCGGCCTCCCGCTCGCCGAGGGCCTGCGGATTGCCGGCGACCGGCCCGGAGATGGCCTGCTCCATCCGGGTCACCGCCCGGGCGCGGGCGGTGTCGAGCCGGCGGTAGAGGCCGGTGACGTGGTCCTGCTCGGTGGCCAGGTCGGGATGGGGTGCGACGTCGCGGGACGAGCTCGACAACGGGGTGCTGCTCCTCGGTGAGGGGTGCGGACGACGGCGCGTGGACGTGCTCCGTGGCGACTGGCAACCGTACGGGGGGCCGCGCTTCTTCCCGCGCCCACGGTCGCGGCCACGCCCGTTCGGCTCGCAGGTAGATCATCATCTCGGTATCCTGTGCCTGACCAGGGCGTTCGCCGAGGAGAGGGGCTGTTCCCGATGAGCTCGTACCGGTACAAGCCGAGTAGACCCGCCGCCGTGCTGGGGATCGTCGTGGGGATCGGGATGCTCGTGTTCGGCGTCACCCAGTTCAGCGACGCGGAGGGGGGCGGCCAGGCCTTCCTGGTGTTCTGGTGCATCGCGGTGGTCGCCATCACCTCGCTGAACACGTGGGCGGCCTTCTCGAAGAAGGGATCGCTGGCCACGTTCAGCCGGGTGCCCGACGAGGACTCCTCCCCGAGCTGAGGGCCGACGCACCCCTTCACGCGCAGGGCTCGCCGCGCCCTCGGGCGGCAGCGGGCACGATGACCCGGTGGAGACCACGTACGGACACGGACGCACCCACCGGTTGGACCTCGTCGACGCGACCGTGCGGGAGTGGGACGCGACGGTGGTCGCGTCGGACCCGGAGACGGGGATCGTGCTGGACCGGTCGGCGTTCTATCCCGGCGGCGGCGGGCAGCCGCCGGACGAGGGCGTGCTGCTGTGGGGTGGGGTGCGCACCCGGATCGCCGGCACCCGGCGCGGCGACGAGCTGTACCTGCTGCCGGCCGACGGCGACCCGCTGCCGCCGGTGGGCACGGCGGTGCGCGGAGCCCTGGACGACGACCGCCGGACCGCACTGATGCGCACCCACTCCGGCCTGCACGTGCTCACCGGCGTGGTGTTCCGCGACTTCGGGGCGCTGGTCACCGGCGGCAACATGGAGCCGCTGACCGCCCGGATGGACTTCGACCTGGCCGAGGTGCCGCCCGACTTCAAGGACCGCATCGCCGAGTCGGTCAACGCCGAGCTCGCCGCCGACCGCCGCATCGAGGTGAAGGTGCTGCCGCGGGACGAGGCGTTCGCGATCCCGGACATCATCCGGACGGCGACCAACCTGCTCCCGCCCGACCTGGAGGAGGTACGGATCGTGGACATCGTCGGGCTGGACACCCAGGCCGACGGCGGCACCCACGTGGCGTCCACCTCGATGGTGGGCCGGGTCGAGGTGGTGAAGATGGAGAGCAAGGGCCGCGGCTTCCGCCGGCTACGGGTGCGGATCGTCTGACGACGTGACGCATGGCCGGCTCGTCGTCCCATGCGACGCCTCAGCTGCCGTAGTGGTAACGGCAGGCAGCTATGCGTATCTCGTCGTCGTTGATCCGGTAGATGAGTCGGTGCTCATCGGTGATGCGCCGCGACCAGTAGCCGTGGAACCCGTGCTTCAGGGGTTCCGGCTTGCCGATCCCGTCGTTGCCGTGGCGGTCGACGTCCGCGATGAGGGTGTTGATTCGTTTCAGGATCTTTCGGTCCTGAGTCTGCCACCACAAGTAGTCATCCCAGGCGCTTTCGTCCCAGACCAGCCTCACTCAACGAGACCCCGCTCGACCCCCCGACCGGCTTCGAGCCGATCGATGGACGCGAGCAGTCGACGGGCGTTCTCCGGGCTTCTGAGCAGGTACGCGGCTTCCTTCAACGACTCATAATCGTCGAGCGACACCATGACCACCGGATCGTGCCCGGCGCGGGTGATCACGACCTCCTCGCGGTCGTTGACGACCGCGCTGAGCGTCTCCGCATACTTGGCGCGGGACTCTGAATAGCTCATCGTTCGCATGACCGACCTCCATCCGCACGTACATAAAACTGTACGTGCAGGTCCAGGGCGACACAAGGGGCGCGTTTCGCGCGGGTCGGCGATGCCCATCGCGACGCCGGTCTCCTGGAGACGGGCGTCGTGCGCGTGCGCGGCGTCCCGTACCGCGGCGTCGGTGCGGTCGTAGCCCGCCCCGTCCCCGTACCTGATCGTCACGAACCTGGGCACTGTGTCTCCTCTCGTTCGGACCGGTCGGATCCGACTGGTCGTCGCGTCGTCCTTCGCGCCATGATCGGGTGATCCGGTGGAGACTGCCACCAAGACCGGGGGCCGCCTCCTGACGGGTCGTTTCGCCGCCCTGAGCTGGACTTTCATCTTGTGATGGTCGTTGGCTCGCGGTAGGCTTCGAACATCAGTTCGAGTCGCTGCGGGAGGTGTCATGGGCGAGTTGTCCTCGGCTCTGGACGCGCTCGCGGCTGAGGATCTGCACGGGTTGAGCGATGGGTTGGTGCTGGATCGGGTGGCGGAGCTGGTGCGGGTGGTGAACCGGGCCACCGCCGAGCTGGCCCGGACGGTGCGGCACGCGGGTTGCACGCAGGCCGTCGAGTACGACGGGTTGAAGAGCACGCGGTCGTGGTTGATCGGGCATCCGCGGCTGGCGCCGGCCGAGGCCTCCCGGATCGTGCGTTCGGGTCGGGTGTTGGAGCACTTCCCGGTCATGGCCGCGGGGTTCGCTGCCGGGGACATCACTGCCGCCCAA